>NZ_PGSG01000089.1 GCF_002843305.1 Streptomyces barkulensis | reverse complement strand
TGAGGTTTTCTCATCGGTGATCACTTCCAGATCCCGTTGAGAACGAGAGCTGCTCTGGCGATGTCGCCGATCCGGTTGGGGCTGAGCGTGACGTGCTGCAGGGCCCGCCATCGCTGCTTGAGTTCGGCGGCAGTGCGCTCGCCCAGGGCCCGGACATGCCGCAGCAGCATGTTGAGCATGCGGGTATCGGCGTGAAGTGCCTGCTCGGACTGGCCCTTTGGGCGGCGGACCGGGATGCGGATGCCGATGCCCGCGCCGATGTAGCCCTTGTCCGCCAGGGTCGGAAGGCCCTCGGCGGCCTTGTAAAGGGCGGGCAAGGCGTGCAGGCGGGCGGCGGTGATGTCGGGGACGCTGCCGGGCTCGACGTCGGAGACCCACAGGGGGGTGCCGTCCGGAGCGGACAGGAACTGGATGTTGCCGCCGAACGCCTTGTGCTTCTGGCTGAACCACAGGTCGTTACCGTTGTCCCGGAGGCCGGCGAGGCGGTCGGACTCGATCAGTGTGCCGTCGAGGATCACGTGTGTCATGCCTTCACCTCGGCAGCGGGAGAGGACCTCGTGCAGGTCCGGGGCCTGGGCGGAGAGGACGTCGATGCCTTCGTGCAGGTAGCGGTAGCCGGTGGCCTGGGAGATTCCGGCGTCACGGGCCAGGCAGTGCACGCAGCCGCGCTCGCGGAACCAGCGCAGAACCAGTACGGCCTGGCGGAACGGGCCCAGCGCCCGCGAGCCGCGCGGCGTGCCGATGCGTCGTCGGTGTGCGGCCAGCAGGCGGGACAGGTACTCCACGACATGGCGTGGGACGTCGAGCGTGGCAACATAGGTGACCAACGTGAAGCCTCTGGTGGTTACGGACATGATCTTGTGGTGAGACCTGTCCTACCAGGGGCTTTACGTCTGTCCAGAGCCGGGGCCGCCCGGCCCGATCCACCCGGACCTGCACCGATCAGCCCACTTCGCGGAGATCATTTCGCTGAGAAAACCTCACTGAGGAGTTGCATTTCGGCCACGCCGCGGCCCGGTCGTTCATTACGCAGTCCGCTCTCAGCCAGCAGATTCGCAATCTGGAGAAGCGTCTTGGCGTGGCGCTTTTCGAGCGCTCCAGCCGGGCGGTCGCCCTCACCGAGGCCGGCCGGGCGCTGCTGCCCGAGGTCCGGGCGACCGTCGAGGCGATGATGCGGTTGCGGCGGGCCGCGGATGCGCAGGGGCGTCATCTGTCCGGGCGGGTGAGGGTGGGCGCCGTCGGTGCGGAGGCGGCCATGCCGCACACCCGCGCCGTGCTCCGGGCGCTGCGCCGCCGGCATCCCCATCTGGAGGTGGAGGTCCTCGGCCTGAACTTCGCCGACCAGTGGGGCGCCCTGTACCGGCGGGAAGTCGATGTGGTCTTCCTGCGTCCGCCGGTCCCGGACGGCATCGAGGTGCACCACCTGGCGGCCGAGCCCCGCGTGGCCTGCCTGCCCGGCGACGACCCCCTGGCGGCCCGGTCCCGCATCACCCTCGGCCAGCTCTCCGGGTATCCGGTGGTGGACGTCCCGCCTCAGGTGCCGCGGGTGTGGTGGGATTTTTGGGCGGTGGACCCGCGCCCCGACGGCAGCCCGGTGCGGTACGGTCCCGTCGCCGCGGACCTGGAAGCCCTACTGCACACCGTGGCACAGGGCGAGGCCATGGCCTTCCTCCCGGCCGCCGCCCGCGACCTCTTCCACCGTCCCGGCGTCGGCTACACCAACGTCGACGGCCTGCCGCCGTGCACCTCGGCCCTGGCCTGGACGGCCGAACACCGCGACACCCCCGCCGTCGCGGCCGTACGACAGGCCGCACAGGCGGTTTCACACGAACGCACCTACCCATAACAACCGCCCGGCACCTCCATCGCGGTGGAGGTGCCGACGGTGGTCGGCTCGGGCCCCCACAGAACACTTCCGCGCCGGCAGGGAAGACGGGCAGGAGGGTGTCTGTCCACGGCTCCGGTACTCAGAGGCCGCCGGCGACGCGGAGCGCGTCGCCGGCGGCCACGGTGAACGACCACACCACCGGGGAGCACGGAGACTCCAAACGGATCGTCACCGTCTGTGAGGTGTCGGGATACAGGGATATCCGCGGGGTGTCCACGGTGGACCAGGCGGCACAGCCCCCGACGACCTCCAGGCCCTGCGCGCTGTACGCCTGGTCATGGCGGCCGGGCGCCCCCACATCCCGGAGTCGTCCGGTCTGCTGCGTATCTGAAGGAACCCGGGCCTCTCGCCCTCTCCGGGCCAGAGGCCTGCCCGCTCAGCTCGCCTGGTCGTACGCGATAGCCACGACGGTCCGACTCTCTGAGTACCTTCACCGGGGCCTGCTCCGTCGTCGGACCCCGTCCCGCACCACCCATCAATCCCCGAAGGCGGTTTGGACCGCTGTGGAGTTACGGAGGGTCACCGACCGCCGTCGCAGGGCGGGCCTCCCCGGCGGTCGGGAAGCCGGCCCGATTCGGCCACCCGCAAGGGCAGGGCGCGGGTCGACCAGTGGTCGGGCACCCCCGCCCCTCGCGGTCAGTGCCTGTTCCCGATTCCCCGAGCGGCGTTCAGCCAGTGGCGAGTTCGATGATGGCCAGGCGGCCGGCGTGGTGTACCGCCACGGTGCGCAGACCCGCGTGGGCGGCGAGTGCGGTGAGTTCACCGACACCGCGCTCCCGGCCGCCGAAGTAGGCGAGCATCCGCAGGTCCATCCCGGTATCGGGCGACACGCCGTCGGGGCCGGTCATCTCGATGACGAGGACACGGCCGTGCTCTCCCGCCGCCTCCCCGCAGCGCCGCAGGATGGCGCGAGCCGCATCGTCGTCCCAGTCGTGGAGGATCGCGCACAGCAGGTAGCCTCCGGCGCCTGGTGGCAGGGTCTCGAAGAAGTCGCCGGGTACGGCGTCGCCCCGGTCGGTCAGGCCGGCCGCCGCCAGGGCCCTGCGGGCGGCGGCCGCGGTGTCGGGCTGGTCGAGGACGGCGCCCCGCAGTGCGGGATACGCGCGCAGCAGGGCGGTGAGCAGGGTGCCGTTGCCGCCGCCGACGTCGACCACGCTGCCCAGCGACTCCCAGTCGTAGGCGGGAACGATGTCCTCGGCCCAGGCGGCTGCGTCGGCGCCCATCTGTGCGTCGTAGGAGGCGGTGAGCGCGGGGTTTTCCGCCAGGTCCTCCCAGAAGGGCTTGCCGAAGTGCGCGGGGAAGGCGGCTTCGCCGGTGCGCACGCTGTGCGGCAGTCGGACGAACGCCAGATCGGCGCGGCCGATGGCGCCGTCGAGGTCCAGCACGCCACGGAGGCCGGACGGGTGGTCGCCGCGCAGTTCCCGGCCCCGTGCCGTCAGGGTGTAGCCGCCCGAGGAGTCCTGCCCGAGCACGCCCACGGAGACGAGGTGGCGCATCGTCCGGTCGAGCGCGTCGGTGTCGCTGTCCGTGGCGGCGGCCAGCTCCGGTGCCGTCCGCAGTCCCGCCGTGATGTGGTCGGCGAGCCGCAGGGTCGCCGCCACGCGCAGCGCCATCGGCGTCACCAGGTCCGCCATCGCCCACAGCCCCGTCCCGGCCGAAGCGTCCTCCGCCATCAGGCCCTCCTTCGTCTCGGCGCACGAAGGCACCACCCTGGTGGCCCCGGCAGCGGGCGGCAACCGGTTATCGGCCCGGTGCTCGCCGTGCGGCCGCGCGGCCGCACGGCCGGGACCGATGCCGGTGCTCCTCGTCGAGCAGTGCCCACAGGGCGGCGGTGGCGGCCGGGCTGCGGTCGCTCGAGGCCGCCAGGGTCTCCGCCGCGACGCTCCGCACGGTGACGTGCGGGTGGGCGCGTGGCATCGGCCGGCGCAGTGAAACACCGGGGCACGCCCGCGGTCTTGCCGGTTTCCGGGCGGCCTGCCCGGCCACGGTGCACGTGGCCAGAGCGGGCCGGTGACCGGCCGATTGCCTATTCCAGTTGAGTACCGGCACTCAGGCGGGCTGTCATGGTCCGCTCGTAGCGTCCGGCCCATGCACATAGACCATGCTGCTCCCGAGCAGGTGCGCCGCCGGGTGGGCATCACCGCGGTGGCCTCCTGCCTGCCGGATCTCGAAGTGACCTCACGGCAGTTGCAGGAGCGCCTCACCGCCGCCTCCGGGCTGCCCCTGCCCGCGCGCATGCTCGAACGGGCCACCGGCATCGCCTCGCGCCGGGCGGCCGCGGAGGACGAGTACGCCTCGACCCTCGCGGTACGGGCGGCGCGTACGGCGCTGGGCCGGGCCGGACTCGCTCCGTACGATGTGGATCTGCTGGTGTTCGCCTCCGCCACGCGGGACGTGGCCGAACCGGCGACCGCGCACATCGTCCAGGCCGAGCTGGGCTCGCGGGCGCACGCGCTGGACGTGACGAACGCGTGCAACAGCTTCGTCAACGGCATCGACACGGCGCGGGCGATGATCCTCGCCGGCCGTGCCCGCCGCGCCCTGGTCGTCACCGGGGAGACCCCCAGCCGCGCCGTGCGGCACGACCCCTCCGACTCCGGCCAGCTCCGGGACGGCTTCGCGGGCTACACCTTCGGCGACGCGGGGGCCGCGGTCGTCCTGGAGGCCGTGGACCGGGGCGGCATCCTCGACGTGGACACCGAGACGCACTCCGAGCACTGGTCGGTCGGCGGCATCTTCGGCGGTGGTTCGCGCCACCCCCGCGGGGACGAGCACACCTACTTCCGCGGGGACGGCGGCGAGCTGCGCGAGGTCTTCGAGAAGGTCGGCACATCGGTGCTCGACCGGATGCGGCAGCGCACCTCACTGGCGTGGGAGGACTTCCGGCACATCCTGGTGCATCAGGTCACCGTGCCGTACCTGGAGCGTTTCACGGAGCTCACCGGCGTTCCCCGGGACCGGCTCGTCGTCACGGTCCCCGAGCTCGGCAACATGGCGAGCGCCACCCTCGGCGTGCAGCTCGACCGTGTCCACGAGCATCTGCTTCCTGGCGACCGGGTCCTGTTCGTGGGCCTGGGCGGCGGCGTCAGCATCATGACGATGGTCTGGGAGAAGGCATGAGCGTCCTGTGGGTGATCGTGCCCGCGCACCAGGAGGCCGCGCGCATCGGCGCCACCCTGGAGGCGCTCGCGGCCCAGCGCGACCGCGACTTCACCCTCCTCGTCGTGGACAACGCCTCCACCGACAACACCGCGGCCCTCGCCCGCGACTTCGCCCGCCGGGCACCCTTTACGGTGCATGTCATCGGCGAGCCGGAGAAGGGCGTGGGCTGCGCGGTGGACACCGGCTTCCGGTACGCGATCGGACACGGCGCCACGCTGCTGGCCCGCACCGACGCCGACTGCCTGCCGCGGCCCGGCTGGACGGCGGGCGCCCGCGGCGCCCTGCGGCGCGGCGCGGGCCTGGTGTGCGGGCGCGTCGAGGCACGCCGCGACGAGCACGGACCGCTGGGGCGGGCCGTCTTCCGCGTGCTGGTCCGCGTCGCCGCCCTCTTCGGCCGCGTCCGCCCGGCCCACCACCGCCGCCATGGCTATCTCGCCCCCTACCGGATGCACGCCGGCAACAACATGGCCATCACCGCCGCGCTGTACGAGGCGGCCGGCGGGATGCCGCGCCGCCCCTCCCCCACCGACCGGCTCTTCCTCAACCGGGTGCGCCGCCACACCACCGCCATCGTCCACGCCCGCGACATGGTCGTGGAGAACTCCACCCGCCGGCTGCGCGCCTACGGCCTCGTCGGCACCGCCCGCTGGTACCTCGACAAGGGTCCGGGCCGCCACGGGGAGGATCCGCGCTGATGCTCGACGCTCTCGCCGGCGCCCTGCGGCGCCACCCCGGCCGGCCCGCCGTCCTCGGCACCACCCGCAGCGGCGCCGTACGCACCAGGGTCACGTGCGGAGACCTGGCCGACCTCGCCGACCGTTTCACCGCCGCCCTGCACGCGCGGGGCGTCGCACGCGGCGGCACCGTCGGCGTCGCCGTACGGCCGGGGCCCCGGGCTCTGGCCGTGATGCTCGCCGTGCACCGCCTCGGCGCCCGGGCCGCGGTGCTCGACCCGGGTGCCGGGCCGGACGTGCTGCGCGCCCGTCTCGCCCTGGCCCGTCCCGACATCGTCCTGGCCGACGCCGCCGCCCAGGCGGTCGCCGGCTGGGCCCGGCCGCTCGCCCGCCGGGCCCGCCTGGCCCTGCCGGACCTCGCGGAGCTGGGACCGGTGGCCACGGTCGGGCCACGGCTGCCCGGCTGCGCCCCCGCCCTGGACACCGGGGTGCGGACCGCGTTGCCGCCCCCGGTGGACGGGGACGGCGACGCGGTCATCGTGTTCACCTCGGGCACCACCTCCCGGCCCCGCGCGGTGGTGCACACCCGCTCCTCGCTCGCCGCCGGCATGGCCGCGGTGGCCGAGCTGGTCCGGCCCGAGGCCGGGCGGCCCGTTCTCGGCGGGACCTTCTTCGTCCTGGTGCCGTCCCTGGCGAGCGGAGCGCCGGTCGCGCTGCCCGCCCGTTCCGCGCGCGTGCTCTCCCGTCAGCTGCGCCGTCTCGCCCCGCAGGCCACCTATCTGACGCCGCCGCAGACAAGGCGGCTGCTCGCCGAGGGCGGCCGGTTCACCGGGCGGGTGTGGACCGGATCGGCTCCCGCGAGCGCCGGGCTGCTCACCCGCGTCAAGCGCGCGGGGGCCACGGAGGCGTGGGGCGTCTACGCGCTGACCGAACTGTTTCCCGCCGCGGCGGTCGAACAGGCCGACAAGGCCGGCTTCACCGGCGAGGGGGATCTGGTCGGCGCCCCGCTCCCCGGCGTGGCGGCCAGGACCGGCGCCTTGGGGGAGCTGCTGCTGTCCGGCCCCGCCGCCCGGGACCGCTACCTGGGCGAGGAGCCGGGCCCCTGGGTCGCCACCGGCGACCGGGCACGCCTGGACGGCGGCAGGATCGTGCTGGAGGGTCGGCGCAAGGACATGATCCTGCGGGGCGCGGAGAACATCTACCCGGGGCTGTACGAGCCGGCGCTGCACGTACCGGGCGTCGAACTCGCCCTGCTCGTGGGCGTGCCGGCCGGTGACGGCGACGAGCGTCTGGTCGCCGTCGTCCAGCCGGACGCCGGGGCGGACCGCGACACGCTGCGGGCGGCCCTGGCCGGACCGCTGGAGCGCATGGGTTCCGCCCGGCCGGACGCGGTGCTCTTCGCCGACATCCCGCTGTCCGGCCGCTCCCTGAAGCCCGACCGCGCCGCCACCGCACAGCTCGCCGCCCGGCGCCTCACGGCACGGAGCCTCGCGGCACGGAGCAGGCGATGACCGCGCCCGGCAGCGCGCCCGCGCCGTGGGTCGTGGTGCCCGCCCGCGACGAGGGGACCGGGACCGGCGCCGCCCGCGCCGCGCTCGCCACCCAGACCGACACCGGCCTCGCCCTCGCCGTCGTGCACAGCAGCCTGCGCCGGCCGCGGGCCCGGGGCGCCCGCCGGACCCTCCTGTGGTACCGGAACCGCCGCTGCCGCCCCGCCGACCCGAAGCAGGTGCACGCCGGATGACCACGGTTCCCGCCACCCCCACCGCATCCTCCCTCCGTACCGCCCGGCGCCGCGACCGGCGCGTCTACACCCGCTCCCACCCCGTGCTGTTCGCCCTCCTCGCCGCCGCCCGCCACCGCGCGGTCATCCGTGTCGGCGGCGCGGTACTGGTGCACGGCACCGAGCCCTACCGGCAGGCCCTCACCCGCCTCCCGCTGGACCGCACCGCGGCCGGCACCACCGGGGGCGCCGCCCGCGAACTGTCCTACGGCGGCACGCTGTTCGACCAGGAGGGCGCCGGCCACCGCGCCGGCCGGCGCGCGCTCGCCGAGGAACTCGGCGCGGCCGGGGTGGAGCGCCTGCGCCCGGTGTGGCGGGAGATCCTGGCCCGCCGTCTCGCCCCGCTCGGGGCGGGCCGCGACGTCGACCTCGTGCCGTTGGCCCGCGAAGTGGCCGGCGCCACCGTCCGCGCGCTGCTGCACGCCACCGGCGAACCGGAGGACATCGCCGTGGCGGCGGCCGCCGCGGCGGCCGCCACGGTGCGCGACCACCTGCCCGGCCCACGGAGGCCGGGCAGCGCACGTGCGGCCGCCGCGGCGGCCGCACGGCTGGAGGGTCTGCTCGCCCCTGCCCACGGCGAAGCGGCGGAGCCGGCCCTGCGGGCCATGCTCGCGGTCGCCGCCGTCAACACCACTGTCGCGGCCCTCCCGCGGGCCGCCGCCTGGTGCGCCGACGCGGGGCTGTGGGAACAGGCCGCCGATGACCGGCTGCGTCCGGCGCTGGTGGGCGAGCTGTTGCGGGTGACCGCCCCTTCACCGCTGCTGCCCCGCGTGGCGGCGGCCGACGCCGAGCTGGACGGCTGCCCGGTACGGGCCGGGGACCGTCTGATCCTGGTGGCCCGGCACGCCGCTCGGGCCCACGACCAGCCACCGGACGTCCACCGCCCGGCCCCGACCGCCCTGGCCCGGCTCGTCTTCGGTACCGGCCCCCACACCTGCCCCGGTGCGCGCCTGGCCCGTGCCCAGCTCGACGACACCCTCGCCTCGCTCGCCCCTCACCGCCCCACCGTCCAGCGCGCCCGCGTGGACCGGGGCGCGGCCCTGCCCGGCTGGCGCTCCCTCACCGTCCGGGCGACCGAAGTCCCTCGATCCCCGGAGGACCGATGACCACGATCGCCGTCACCGGCGCGAGCGGCTTCTGCGGCTCGCACGTCGCCACCGCGGCCGCCGCCCGCGGCGCCGACGTCCTGTGCGTCGGGCGGCGCCCCGGCCCGGTCGGCCGGCACATCCCCTGGGACGCCGCACACGAGGTGCCGGACCTGTCCGGCACCGACCTCGTCGTGCACTGCGCGGCGGCCGTCGGCGACCCGGTGCCCGGCTCCCCGGCCGAGGCCACCATGCACGCCGTCAACGTCGACGGCACGACACGGCTGCTGGAGGGAGCCGCCGGCCGGCCGGTGGTGTGGGTCAGCAGCGCCAGCGTCTACGCGCCCGGGGCCGGGCGCGCCGGCATCACCGAGGACCATCCGGTACGCGGGCACCTGAACGCGTACGGCCGCACCAAGGCCGCCGGCGAGGCGCTGGCGCTCGCCGCGGGCGCCGTGGTGCTGCGGCCGCGGGCGGTCTACGGCGCCGGGGACCCGCACCTGGTGCCCCGGCTGCTGTCCCGCGTCCGCCGCGGTCTGCTCATGCTGCCGGGACCCAGCGTGCGGCTCAGCCTGACCGCCGTCGAGAACCTCGCCGACGCCTGTCTTGCGGCCGCCGGCTGGCCGGCGGGCGCGTACAACATCGCCGACCCGGCGCCGTACGAACGTGACGAGGCGATACGGACGGTCCTGCGCGCCCACGGCGTACGGGCGCGCATCGGCCGTATCCCGCTGCCGGTGGCCCAGGCCGTGGCGGGCGCCGCCCAGACGCTGGCCCGGCTGCGCCCGCACGCGGAACCGCCGCTCACCCGCTACGCCGTCGACCAGCTGGCGCACTCCGTGGTCCTGGACGTCTCCAGGGCCCGGTCTCAGGGGTGGGTGGCCGGTCGCACCCTCCACGACTACGAAACCGCTCTCCTGAGGAGTCGCCGGAAGACAGCATGCGGGCGAGCGGCGAGCGGGGCCTGACTCCTGGCCCCGAACACGGGACGTGCGGCTTCGGCCGGCGTGGTCGGTGTTTCGCCACCTGGCCGTTCTCCCGGATCTCGGCAGTGATGCCGGGGATGCCGGGGATGCCGCAAGTACCGTCCGAGGCCCGATGAAGCGTGTGCAGCCGACGATGTGTCTCCCGCCGTTCCCGCACACCGCAGCACACCGCACACCAAGGTGTCCCCCAGGGGGCGAACACCAGTGGAACAGGCCTCGGCACCGAGCGGAAGACTCAGCGGTCCTCGAAGACAGGTCCCATCGCCGCGAGCAGCCTGGTGGAAAGGTGTCGGGTGGCGGCTTCCGCCTCCGGGTGGTCCCGGAGGAAGCCGGTCCAGTCCACCGCGGTCAGGGCTGCCCGGAACAGATCGGGGCCGAGCGGCTCGCCCGGGGGGCCGGGCCACTCGTCCGCCTCCCGCAGGACCGTCTCCAGGAGCCCCAGCGGCATGGTGCAGCTCTCGGCGAGCAGGACGGCGTCGTACAGGTCCTTGCCCTGCGGGTAGGCGTCGCAGCTGAGCCACATCAACTTCCAGGCCAGCGAGAGTTCACGGCTTGCCGCGGCGATCCGCACGCCCGCGACCTCCGTCGGCAGAGCGGGCGTCGGCAGCCCTTCGTTGAAGACGAAGTCGAGCTGCACCTGCCCACCGGGAAGGCCCGGAGCCGTCCATGGAAGCACCAGGCGGTGGCCGGGCACCCGATCGTAGGTCCAGATGTGTTCCGAGACCGCGCCGGAGGCGGAGACCACCAGGCCGTTGCCGCGCTCACGGGCCAGCCGCTCGGCGGCCTCGGCGATGCCGTCCAGCATGGTGCGTGTCCGCGGCTCCTCGATGCGCCAGGTGTCCGGGACGACGACGAAGTCGATGTCCCTGGGGGCGCGTGCGGCCGGGCCGAACCAGGCGGACATCAGCATGCTGCCGCGCAGCACCAGCGAGTCCGCCCAGGGTGATGCGGTGACGGCCGCGAGCACGAGGTCCAGCGCGGTGCGACGGGTCGCCTGCCAGCGGGCCCGCACCTCGGGGTCCTGGACCACGTCGTCGGTGGGCCGGTAGGCATCGTCGAAGTGCTTCAGGGCCGGATCGAAGACGCGGTGCCGGGCGGCTGCGTCACCGATGCCCGCCGTCAGGGTGTACGGCAGTTCCGTCCTGCGGTGGATCCTGGCAGCGGCCGGCTCGTCACCGTCCGGTCCGCCGGGGGTGGACGGCGTCCACGGCGTACTGCTCATACGGCTTCCTCCAGCCACCCCTCGTCCACCGACAGATCACTGTCGGACAGCACAAACTCGCGTTCCTCCGACAGTACTTCGTAGTCTGCCGCGGTGAGCGCGGAGATCAGCTCGTCGCAGGCCCGGCCCGCGGCATCCACCGGTCCGCGATGCCGCTGGGTCACGAAACGCTCGTGTCCGGCACCGGGCCCCGGCAGGACGCGCCGGGCGTTCCATGAGACATGTGCGCCATGCGGGACCACCAGGGTCTCCAGGGCGGCCGGGTCATAGTCAGCCGGCAGCGCCAGCTTGAGATGGTGTTCGAAGTAGCCCCCGCCGGGGCCTGCCGGCTCCTTGCTCCACGGCACCGTCTCCACCTTGACCCGTACCGGCTCGAATCCGGCGTCCCGCAGCCCGGTGACAACGGACGGGTGGCTGGTTCGGTCCGGCAGGGTCAGCATCGGCTGAAAGGTCATCCGTCCCCGGGCCAGAACAATGTGAGTGACCTTCACCTCGTGAGCCGCCGCCCACGCGTCCAGCGCGGCCGCCTCCCTCTCGGTCCGGCACCGGACCGTCACATGCGTCTCGTACACCGGCATGATTCTGGCAGACGGGGGGCGGGGTGTGCTCCATGGGCGAGTACGTCCAGACCGAGAAGAGCACGGTCTGAACCGGAAGCCGTGTCCAAAGGCCCGGCGTCCCGCTGGGCGCGGTACAGCCGGCCGGCCGGGAGACCGCTCCTACCCGAAGCGGCACCACCACGGAAACCCGGCATATCGCCATCAGAACCGCACCGATAAACCGACACGGACCGTCAACGGTGCCCGAGCGGTGCGACGGCAGGATCACCGGACCCGCCGCAGCGACCGTCGTCGACCGGGCAGCGGGCCCGCAAACGCTCCCACGTCCGCATCCGCGCCTTCGGTTTCGGTGAGCAGACCGCGGCCATCGTGAAGTCCCGGCGGCCGCCCCGCGGATCGCGGGGCGGCACCGTCCACATCAGCCTGAGGCCGGAGAGCGCTCACTCACCGGAACGGGGGCAGATGATCTTGGTCAGCTCTTTCTCCCACTCGTCGAGGGTGTCCGCCGGGGCGGCCGTGGTCGCCTGCTGCGCCAGTGGTGCGCCGGCGTC
This sequence comes from Streptomyces barkulensis, assembly GCF_002843305.1. GTDB lineage: Bacteria > Actinomycetota > Actinomycetes > Streptomycetales > Streptomycetaceae > Streptomyces > Streptomyces barkulensis. The sequence continues at coordinate 98,914 of NZ_PGSG01000089.1, read as the reverse complement.
GAGGAAGGCGACGGCGTCTTCACGTGCCATCGGCAGCAGCGCCGTTCCTTCGGCGGAGCGCAGCCGGACGAAGATCCGCCTGCGCTGCTCGGCGCCCTCGCCGCCACCGGCACCGCCGTGCTGACCTATCTCGCCCAGCACAACACCGCCACCGCGCTCCTCGCCGGCGGCGCCGCCTTCGCCGGCGCCGTCCTGTTCTTCCACACCATCATCGCCACCTGACGCCCCGGGCGGCTCCCTGGGCTCGCAACGCCCTGTCCGAAGAGGGCGCTGCGGGCGTCCCGCCCCGGCGGGACGCCCCGGCGGGACGCCCCGGCGGGACGCCCCGGGGAGGCTGCGACGGCAGGGACACGGGCGCGGGTGATCAGCCCACCAGGAGGTAACTGGTTCCCCAGTCCTGCGGGTTGCAGTTGCCGCGGTAACGGCGGTCGGTGTCGGTGTAGGAGAAGCCGGGCGGGATGGTGCACGCCCAGATGCCGGTGCGGGGTACGGCGAGCAGGTAGGCGGTCCCCCAGTCCTGCGGGTTGCAGTTGCCGCGGTAGGTGCGGTCGGTGTCGGTATAGGTGTAGCCCGAGGGGACGGTGCACGCCCAGATGCCGTCGGCCGGGTCGACGACGTAGTAGCTGGTGCCCCATCCGCTGGGGTTGCAGTTGCCGCGGTAGCGGCGGTCGGTGTCGGTGTAGGTCTTTCCGGCCGGGACGGTGCACGCCCAGAAACCGGAGGCCGCCGTCACGCTCTTCTGCGCCGGCGGTGCGGCGGAGGTCGCGGCTCCTGCCGGTGCGGCGGCCAGGCCGCCGAGGGCGAGCGCTGCCGCACCGGCCGCCGCCGTGATGGCCGTACGAGTCCTCGATCGCTTCATGTGACGGGCTCCTCGTGTAGAGCGCGACGGAAGGGACCGGCCGGTCGACGCACCGCTCCCCGCCGGCTGCGACGGTCATCGAGCAAGGTCATGCTCACATCACGGTCGGTGATTGACAACGGGCCCCTCGCCCTCGAGGCCGCGCTCCGGTCGGCTTGACGGAGGTCCGGTCGGAGCTCTTGCCCGCGCGACGAGGGAAAACGTCGGTCGTCATTCCGAAAAGACTCAACGGCGGACGAGGGCTCAACCTGTGCTCCTCCAGCCGCTCCGGCGTCCCGGCGACTCCCGCCGTAGGTCTCGACGGTTTCCTCGCAGCCCTGCGGACGGTGCGGTGGAGGACGGCGGCCGGCCGGAGAGTGTGTCACCGGAGCATGGTGCCGGAGGAGTACAGCGGGTGGGGCGCCCCGCCGGGGATCGCCCAGACCGCGCCCTGCATGCCGTTCTCGCCCGCGGCGCCGATCAGCAGGTCGGGGCGACCGCCACCGTTGCTGTCCCCGCTCCGGCCGTGTTGAGGTTCCCGTAGCCATGACCGCTGTCCGCCCCCCCGGGGCGGACAGCGGCCGCGCTCCCCGGCAGGCCGATCACCCCGGCAGCCCCGGGCGCCGGCATTGCCACCGTTCACCGGACCGCTCTTCGCCCGTGCTTTCCGCGTCGGGCCGTGCCTGCCCGTCACGGTCTCCACAGCAGTCGCTCCCCGGGGCCGGTCGGCCGGTTCGGTGTACGTCCGTGCGAGGACCGCGCGACAGTCCCGGCGACCGGCGACCTCGATGCATCGCCGTCCGTTTCGGATCATCGAGGCCGGAGCACCACGGAAACTCTCCGTGAGGTCAGGAAGTCGAATTCTCGCTTTCCGTCACCGCCTGATGCGAGACAGGGCCGGACGAGTGGTGTAACCACGGTGGCCGGGGTTACTGACGGACTGCGAGGAGCCGGGCGGCGGCGTGCGTACGGCCCGGTGGCAGACCCGACTCACGGAGTATGCGATGGCGGAACGCAGGACGGCACAGAGGACATCGGCCGTGCCCCGCGGCGCCACGGCCGACGGACTCCGCGAAGAGACACTCCGCGAAGACGGTCTCCTCGAAGAGGACGGCCTGCTCGAAGAGGGCCGCGAAGCTTTCCGGCGGCGGGCCTGGGCAGAGGCGTACGGACGCCTCGCCACCGCCGAGGCCCGGAGTCCGCTTCCCGCACACGATCTGGACCTCCTCGCCCGTGCCGCGTACCTGACCGGTCGGGAGGAGCGCGCCGAGGAGCTCTGGGAGCGGGCCCACCTGGCGCTGCACGAGGTGGGCGCGGTCGGCCCCGCCGCACGCTGCGCCTTCTGGCTCGGCCTCACCCTGGCCCGGCACGGACACCACGAGCGCGCCGACGGCTGGTTCGGCCGCGCCACCCGGCTCCTGGAGGACGCGGGCGGCGACTACGTGGAGCGCGGCTATCTCCTGGTGCCGACCGGGCTCCGGGCGATGGCCGCCGGCGACCACGAGGCGGCACGCGCCGCGTTCGCCGAGGCCGTACGGACCGCCGACCGGTTCGGCGACCCCGACCTCGCCGCCCTCGGCCGCCTCGGCCGGGGACAGGCGCTCATCGCCGACGGCGACGTCGTCGAGGGCCGGGTCCTGCTCGACGAGTCGATGGTCGCGGTCACGGCCGACGAGGTCTCCCCGATCACCGCAGGCATCGTCTACTGCGCCGTGATCACCGCGTGCCGGGACACCTTCGACATCCACCGGGCTGCCGAGTGGACCGCCGCACTCAGCCGCTGGTGCGCCGCCCAGCCCGACCTCAGGCCCTATCGCGGGCAGTGCCTCGTTCACCGCTCCGAGATCATGCAGTTGCACGGTGAATGGACCGACGCCCTGGCCGAGGCACAGCATGCCTGCGCCCACATGGACACGCCGGCCGGCGATCCCGCCGTCGGCATGGCCCACTACCAGCGCGCCGAACTGCTCCGCCTGCGTGGCGCCTTCGCCCGCGCGGAGGAGGCGTACCGCGAGGCCGACCGGTGGGGGCACCCCCCGCAGCCCGGGCTCGCCCTCCTGCGGTTGGCTCAGGGCCGCACCGAAGACGCCCTGGCGGCCGTCCGCCGGGTCGCGGCCGAGACCGAGCACGACTTGGTGCGACGCTCCCGCGTTCTCGCCGCGTACGCGGAGATCGCCCTCGCGGCGGGCGACACCGGCACCGCCCGCGACGCCGCCGCCGAGCTCGCCCGGGCGGCCGACCATCTGGCAGCGCCGTACCTGCGCGCGGTCGCGGCCGGCGCCCGCGGCGCCGTCCTGCTCGCCGAAGGAGAGGTGGAGAGGGCCGGGGAGGCGCTGCGCGACGCCTGGTCGGCGTGGCAGGAGCTGGAGGTCCCGTACGAGGCGGCGCGGGTGCGCCTGCTGAGGGCCGAGGTCTTCCGGGCGCTCGGCGACCACGACTCGGCCGGGATGGAACTGGAATCCGCCCGCGCCGTGTTCGAGCGGCTCGGAGCCGCCCCGCAGCTCACCCGCGTGGACCGGCTGTCCCGGCGCGGCGACGCCCACCGGCTGCCGGGAGGCCTCACTCCGCGCGAGGCGGAGGTGCTCAGGCACGTCGCGGCCGGCGCCACCAACCGCGAGATCGCAGCCGCGCTCGTCATCAGCGAGAAGACCGTCGCCCGTCACTTGAACAACATGTTCCACAAGCTGGACGTCTGCTCGCGGGCGGCGGCCACGGCGTATGCGTACGAGCACCACCTCGTCTGAGGCGTGTGGGCCGTTCCACCCACTCGCCCCAGGTCCCCGACATGCACATTCCGGCCGATGCGCCGCCGGCACCCCCTCGCCCACACTCTCCGTAGAAGCGCGGATCCCCCGATCCGCAGGCCTGCGGATCCGCAGTCCGTAAAAGCGGAAGCTCTGCGGACCCGAGGAGAGGAGGCGGAGATGAACCGCACGTCCACCGTAGGCGCCGGGGCCCGGCAGCGGCTCCTCGCGCAGATCCCGCTCACCGAGCACCACCGCGATCTGGCCGGTGTCCCCACCGCCGTACTCGAGGGCGGCGAAGGACCGCCGATGGTCATCCTGCACGGCCTCGGGCAGACCTCGCTCGGCTGGATCCGGGTGATCCCGGACCTCGTGTCGTCCTGGACACTCGTCGTACCGGACCTGCCGGGGCAGGGTGCCTCCGAGGTCCCCGGGGACATCCCGCTCACCACGGGCCGGGTCATGGAGTGGCTGGCGGAGCTCATTACGGCCACCTGTCCCGCTCCGCCCGTCCTGGTCGGCCACAACCTGGGCGGTGCCGTCGCCGCCCGCTTCGCCTCGGCGCACGGTGACCGGCTCGCCGCGCTGGTCCTGGTCGACGCCTTCGGCCTGGGCCCGTTCCGCCCGAAGCCGCGCTTCGCCGTCACCGCCGCGACGTACCAGGTGCACACCACCGCACGGTCCAGGGACCGCATGCTCGGACGCTGCATGGTCGACTACGACGGCGTACGGGACGACCTCGGCGAGCGCTGGGACGGCATCGCCGACTACGTGCTCGACCGCGCCCGCACTCCCGCCGTCAGGCCCGGGAGCCGGACGCTCATGAAGGAGTTCGCGCTCTTCGCGATCCCGCCGGCCGACCTCGCCGCCATCCCCGTCCCCACGACGCTGGTGTGGGGCCGCCACAACCCCGAGACCAGGCTCCGGTACGGCGAGGCCGCCGCCGCCCGGTTCGGGTGGCCGCTGCACGTCATCGACGACTGCGGCGCCGACGCCCACCTCGAACACCCCGGCGCCCTTGTGGCGGCCCTCCGCGCCGCCTCGCACCCCGCACATGGAGGGACCCGGTCATGAATACCCGGACCGAACACCCCGCGGAGCAGATCCGTACCGCCTGGGACGCCCTGGCCCCGGGCTTCGACCGCCACACCACGCCGCACACCCTGCGGTACGGCGAACAAATCCTGGACGAGATCGCCATCGGCCCCGGCACCCGCTTCCTGGACGTGGCGGCCGGCAGCGGTGCCCTCGCTCTGCCCGCGGCGCGCCGAGGCGCCCGCGTCGTCGCCGTCGACATCGCGCCGGCCATGGTGGAGCGGCTCGCCGCCCGCGCCCGGGAGGAAGGGCTGGACCACGTCCGCGCCCTTGTCATGGACGGCGAGCACCTGGACCTGGAGGACGACGCCTTCGATCTGTCCGCCTCGCTCAACGGCGTGTCGCTCTTCCCCGACCTGGAGCGCGGTCTCGCCGAGATGGCCCGGGTCACCCGGCCGGGCGGGACGGTGCTGGTCGCGGCGTTCGGCTCACCGCAGGACGCCGAGTTCATCGCGTGGACGCTGGGCGCTCTGCGGGCCGCCGTCCCCGGATTCGCCGGCATGCCGGCCAACCCGCCGCCCCTGCCCTTCCGGCTCGCGGACCCGAACCGGTTCTCGGCGGTGCTGCGCGAGGCGGGGCTGGTGGGGGAGAGCGTCCACCGGACCGTGACGGACACGTTCTTCGCGTCCGCCGCGGAACTGCTGGACACCGTCCGCAGCAGTCATCCTCTCGGCGCCCGGTGGGTCACCGGCCTCACCGGGAGCCAGGCCGCCGAGGTCCGCCGGATCCTGGAGGGCATGCTCCGTGAACGTTCGGGCGGCGCGCCGGGCGCGGTGCTGCACACCGCGCTCAACATCGGCACGGGCAGGTCTCCGGCACCCTGACTCCCCCTGACTCCCCGCGAGACGGCGAAGGAGGCGGGGACCGGGGCTACCGACTGCCGCTGCTCACAGGGCGGCCGTAGCGCCGGCGGGCCGCAGCCGGTCGAGCCGATCGCGGAGGGAAGCGCCGCGGTTGTCCGCGCCGCGCCGTCTCGCGTTTGCCGAGCCTGCTTCGTCCAAGAGGGCTGAGCGCGGCGGAAGGGATCGGCAGGGCCCGTGACGGGCACCGGCCCGGGCCCAGTCGTCCAGCCCGGCTTCCCACTCGCGGCGTCGCAGCACGTAATCGCTGAACGGGTGCCGACCGCGGCCGAGCAGTTCGCCCGCCTCCGCGTCGCCGCGCCGGGCGTCCGCTCCCGGGCGCCGGCGCTGTACGGCCTGTTCCGGGCCGGGATCCCCCGACCCGGAGCAGGGGTGCCGGTCGGGCCGGGCGTGACGATGCCGGCACGGCCTGGAGAGCCCGACGGGCGCAGGGACAGCCGAGGTGCGCGACCGCGGGCAGCGGGGCGCCCGCGGTGACCTGTACCGCAGCCTGTGTGCGGCACACGCCGCCCCCTCTATCCGAGCGCGAGCATCGCCTCGGCGACCTCGCCGGCCGCCGTCTGCGGGATCGCGGTGGCGGCCGTCTCGAGGACCAGCAGTCGCGCCCCGGGCACCTCGCGTGCGATCGCCTCGCCGTTTCCGACGGGGAAGAACCGGTCGTGGCGACCGTGGACGACGAGCGTGGGGACCTTGATCCCGGGCAGACGCTCGCGCCAGCGCGGTCCGCAGTCGAGCCTGGAGAACACCATGCCCATCTGATTGGCCATCTGGACCGAGGGGTCGGTGCCGGGCGTGCGGTCCCAGACGCGTGCGGCGGTCGCACGCGCGGCGGCGGGGTCGTCGCCGAGGATCTCCGCGCCGCCTGCGGCGAACTCCGCCACCGCCTCGCGGTCGGTCCAGTCGGGCATCGGACGGGCGAACAGCCGGCCCATCGCCGCCCGGTCGTGGTCGGGGAGGTCGTCGTCGACCGGGCCGGGTGCGACAGCGCGGGTACCGGCCAGGGTGAGCGCCGAGAACGCGCCCGGATGGTCGAGCGCGGCCACCTGGGCGACCATCCCGCCGACGCCGATCCCCGCCAGGTGCACCGGCCCGCCGCCGAGCATTCCGGCAAGGGCCGCCGCGTCGGCGGCGAGGTCGCGCAGGGTGTAGGCGGGCGCCTCCGGTTCCGCCGTCGCCGACTCCCCGCTGTCGCGCAGGTCGTAGCGCACCACACGGCGTCCGCCGGCGGCGAGACGCTCGCACAGCGCGTCGGGCCACGAGAGCATCGTGGTCCCGCCCGCGAGCAGGACGAGTGGGGCGCCGTCGTCGCCGAACGACTCGATGCCCAGGCTGATCCCATGAACGTCGACGGTGGTCATCGGATCACCGCGGGACGTCGTAGGTCAGGTGCGTCGCGGTCGATGTCGCGGTCACGCCACTGTTCACCAGCGTGCGTGGCGCTCCGCCGGTGAACAGTGGCGTCCCGGCCCCCAGCACGACGGGCGCGAGGTGCAGCGTCAGCGCGTCGACCAGTCCGGCGGCCAGCGCCGAGCCGATCGTTGCGCCGCCTCCCATGATGACGGCGTCGAGGTCCCTGCCGTTGTCCGAGGACGCCGCCTCGGCGCGCTCGCGCGCGGCGGTGACGGCGCCGGGCAGACCGCTGGTGACGAACGTCCAGTCCAGGCCGGTGAGCCGGACCGACTTCGGCGGTGAACTCGTCACGACGACGAACGCGGGCTTGCCGACCTCTCCGGCGCCGTAGCCGGAGGTGTCGTCCCATCCGTTCGGCCCGTCGACGATGTCGAACAGACGCCGGCCGAGGACGACGGCGCCCGAGCGGGCGGTGGCCTCGCGCAGGATCCGGCGGTCGGCGGGGTCCTCGGAGAACGCCCAGGTGTGCAGGGCCTCGCCGCCGGTGCCCAGACCGTTGTCCGGGCCGGGCTCGGGCCCGGTGACGAAGCCGTCGAGAGAGATCGAGATGTCGGCGATGATTCGGGTCATGCCGGGGCAGACCCGAATCGGCGCACGAACTCATCGCTTGCGCATGAAGCATGTTCAGGTGCTCCGGAATCGCCGTGGCCCCCTGCGGGCGGCCACGGGCGGGGACCCGGCGGCCCGGCACGAGGGGCGACAGGGCGGATTCACGTCATCGGACCCTCGGTTTTCGGGCTCTCTTGGGCCGGAAGTGTCGACTTGCTCATGCAAGCCGCTTTACCGGGATATGGTTTTTCTTGAATGGTCGTTGACCAACGCTTGGCCTGGACGAGAAGTACGCGTCACCCGGAGAGGAGCCCATGTTGCGAGGTGTGAAGCCATGGGGTGCGGTCGCGTCCATCACCGCCGCCCCGTTCACCCCCCGCTTCCTCATCCCCTCTTCGGGTCGTTCGCTTCCGCACATACCGTCGGTCATGCCGAGGCCAAGGCATCGCAGCCGGAGAACGCGTGAGCGGAAGGACCTCACGCAACGACAGCGCGACTTCTCGCTTCCGTGACAGTTCCGGAGCGCCGCCCGAGCCGCTCCACCCCTGCGGCCGGTACCGCGTCTCCGCCCCCGCACACCCGGCACTCGGACACACGCTTCCCACCCGGAACCCGGTGACCGGCCACGAGCCGGCCGTGTCCGATGCCTCACGCTCACGTCTCTCCATGCCGCCGACGGCTCTTCAGGCCTTCCGCCGCTGACACGGGCGAGAGACGCCCCGATCCCTACCGTGCGTGCCCGACGCGCCCCCACGACGCGCCAGGAGGATTCACCACATGCAACCCTTCATCGACCATGCCCGCGTGTTCGGGCAGCGTTCGAAGGAATTCGCCGCACACGCCGAAGGCCAGACCCCGCAGGTGCTCTTCATCACCTGCGCCGACTCCCGGGTCGTACCGGCCCTGATCACGGGCGCCGGCCCCGGCGAACTCTTCGAACTGCGCACCGCGGGCAACATCGTTCCGCCCCACACGTTCGAGCGTCCCACCAGCGAGGCGGCCACCATCGAGTACGCCGTGGAAGTGCTCGGGGTGAAGGATGTCGTCGTCTGCGGTCACTCGCACTGCGGCGCGGTGGGCGCTCTGGTCCGCGGCGACGACCTGGACGCCGTGTCGGCCGTGCGCGACTGGCTCCACCACGCCACTCCCTGCCCCAAGGGAGACCCTCAGGACCCGGCCGTCTCCGAGGGAGTGCAGAACCACGTCCTGACCCAGGTGCTGCGCCTGCGGTCCTACCCGTGCGTGGCCGAGAGACTCGGCAGCGGCGAGCTGAGCCTGCACGCCTGGTACTACGAGGTGCACACCGGCGCGGTCCTGGCGCACCGTCCGCAGACCGACACCTTCGAGGCGCTGTGAGGGCGGGTAGGGGCACGGCGGACGGGAAGCGCGCCACGACCGGGTTCCCCCACCTGAAGCAGGACTTCACCGCCTCCCTGGTGGTCTTCCTGGTGGCGCTCCCGCTGTGCGTCGGCGTGGCGGTCGCTTCAGGGGTTCCGGCCGAACTCGGCCTGGTCACCGGGATCGTCGGCGGCATCGTCACCGGTCTCATGCCGGGAAGCAGCCTTCAGGTGTCCGGCCCCGCCGCAGGCCTGACCGTGCTGGTCCTCGGTGCCGTCGGCCAGTTCGGGCTGCCCGCGCTCGGCGTGATCGTGCTGGCGACCGGACTGCTCCAACTGGGGATGGGCGCGCTCAACCTCGGCCGCTGGTTCCGGGCGATCTCCTTGTCCGTGGTCGAGGGCATGCTCGCCGGCATCGGCCTGGTCATCATCGCCGGCCAGCTGTACGCGGCCGCGGGCACCACCGCTCCGGAGAGCGGCGTCGACAAGATCCTGGGCATGCCCGAGGCTCTGGTCGACGCCCTCGGCAGCGCCTCGACGCTCATCTCGATCGCGGTCGGCGCGGGCACCGTCGCCGTCGTCGTGCTGTGGCAGCGGATGCCCAGGAGGGCGCGGGCCGTGCCCGGCGCGCTCGCGGCGGTACTGCTGGCCACCGCCGCCTCGGCGGTCTTCTCCCTGCCGGTCGCCACGGTGGAGGTCCAGGGCCTGCTCGGCGTGATCCAGCCGCCCGGGGCGGACGCCTTCGCCGAGCTGGCCAATCCGGCGTTCGTCGGCACCGTCCTCGCCTTCACCCTGATCGCCTCGGCGGAGAGCCTGTTCAGCGCGGCGGCCGTGGACCGGTTGCACGACGGCCCGCGGACCCGGTACGACCGGGAACTGATCGCTCAGGGCGCGGGCAACACCGTGTGCGGCGTGCTCGGCGCACTGCCGATGACCGCGGTGATCGTGCGCAGCTCGGCCAACGTCCGGGCGGGTGCGAGGACCAAGGCGTCACGAGTGCTGCACGGTGTATGGCTGCTGGTGTTCGCGGCGCTGCTGCCCTCGGCCCTGGCACTGATCCCGATCCCCGCCCTCGCCGGCATCCTGGTGCACGCGGGCTGGAAACTGATCCCGTTCCGCCGGGTCGCCGCCCTGTGGCGGGGGAACCGGGGCGAGGCCCTGATCCTCGTGGTCACGGCCGTCTCGATCGTGGCCGTGAACATGTTCGAGGGCGTGCTGATCGGTCTGGTGCTGTCGGTCGTCAAGACAGCCTGGGACGCCTCGCACATCAAGCTGGAGGTCGTCGACAAGGGCGCCGGCCCCGTCCAGGCGCACCTGTCCGGAAACGCGACCTTCCTGCGGTTGCCGAAGATCCTCGACACTCTGGAGGCCCTTCCCCAGGACCGTCCGATCGAGCTGGACCTGTCCGGACTGCACCACCTGGACCATGCCTGCCGCTCGGCGCTGGAGAGCTGGGCCGAACGGCACACCACGGCCGGTGTCGATCCGGTGCGCCTCCTGGCTGCCTGACCACTGGGGACCGGAGGGCGCGGCTCGCCTTGTTCCGGCGGGCCGACGGCAGCCGGCCCGCCGGACAGCCGGACAGCCGGACGAGGACGACCGCCTGACGCCCCGGGCCGACGCGCCCGCATCGGCCCGGGGCAGGCGCGTCGGCCCGGCGAAGCGGCACGGGACCGCCGCCCGCAGCCCGCACTGTCCGATGCCTGGCCCGGCCGTACCGCGGCTCCGCCGCACCGGCAGCCGGAACGGCGCGGGCACCGTTCCTGGGGAACGACGAGGTCCCCTCCCCCGACGGGACTCCCTCGGGATGTGCCATGCGGTGGCCGGGCACGGAACTCCGGCGCTCCCCATCGTTCACCGATGTCCGGCAGTCCGTCACCGAAAGGCGGTTGACGGTGGGTGCTGCCGGACGCGGAGCACGAGCAGGTGTTCAGCCGGATCGCGCGAGTGCTGCCCGAGACGCTCGGGATCGTCGCTGACATCACCGTCCACCTCGCGCGCCGACGCGAGGAGCGCCAGGGCCTCGGCAAAGGCGCGCGGCCAGGTGACACAGCGGGTGCTGACGGCGGCAACCTGCCGTGTGTGGTTGGGCTGCACGCCGCCGCAGACGAGACCGCTGTCGCGACTCCGGCCGGAGAACCATGATCGACTGTCAGTGGCGGGTGAGACGGTGATGGCATCCAGTCGGCAAGAAGAGGGGGAGCTGTCATGTCCGGAAGCCAGAACTACATCAACCACGTCGCTCTCGTGCTGGACGCCAGTTCGTCCATGTCGCACCTGAGTCACAAGGTCGTCGAAGTCGCCGACCAGCAGATCGCCTACCTGGCCCGCCGGTCGCGGGAGCTCGACCAGGAGACCCGCGTCACGGTGTACGTCTTCGCGGACAGGGTGGAGTGCGTCATCTACGACAAGGACGTGCTGCGGATGCCGTCGCTGAAGCAGCTGTACCGGGTGGGGGGAATGACGGCTCTGCTGGCGGCCGCGCTGAAGTCGCAGCGGGAGCTGGCGCAGACGGCCCAACTGTACGGAGACCACAGCTTCCTGACCTTCGTGCTCACCGACGGGCAGGAGAACGCGAGCCACCGCTGCCCGGACGCCCCGGACAGGAATCCGCGGGAGCTGGTCCGGGCCGTGGCCGAGATGATCAGGACGCAGGAGGACAACTGGACACTGGCCGTCCTCGTACCGGACCAGATGGGCAGGCGCGAGGCCATGCAGTGCGGTTTCCCGAAGGACAACATCGCCATCTGGGACGCCACGAGCACACAGGGCCTGGAGGAGGCCGGACAGGTCATCCGGCAGGCCACCGAGAACTTCATGGTGGGCCGCGCCCGGGGTATCCGGGGGTCGCGGGCGGTGTTCTCCACGGGGGCGGAGACGGTCAACAAGGACACCATCAAGGCGGCCGGCCTCACCCCGGTGGACGCTTCGAAGTACCAGCTGATACCGGTGGCCCGTGAAGCGGCGATCCGGGACTGGGTCGTCGAATGCGGGCACACCTACCGCACCGGTGGCGCGTTCTACCAGCTGAGCAAGTCGGAGAAGATCCAGGCGCAAAAGCAGATCGCGGTGCTGGAGAAGAAGACGGACCGGGTGTACACCGGACCCGAGGCCCGGGCCCTGCTCGGCCTGCCTGACGTGGAGGTGCGCGTCAAGCCGGACCACAACGACGACTTCACGATCTTCGTGCAGAGCACCAGTGTGAACCGGAAACTCGTACCGAACACGCGGCTGCTGCTCATGCTCTGACGCCTCAGAACCCCGTCGCTCCCCGGACTCCGCCCGTCCCGGCGCCCCGCCGGGACGGAGCCGGCGGTCCCTGGGCCACTCCGGTGACTTCCGGCGGGGCGGTGCCGTGACTGCCGTGCTTCCCGCCCGGGCCGGTACGACCATGCAGAGGTGCGGTGGCGTCGAGCCCGGGAGAGACCATGAGGAGACAGGACGGCACGGCGGTGGCCACCGGTGTCACCGCCGAACGCCTGGCCGGGCTCCGCGCGTGGAATCTGGGGCTCACGCTGCTGCACCTGGCACAGGCCGCGGCGGTCGTGCTCCTCGCCGGGAGCTTCTCGATCACCGTCACCTCCTCCGTACCCGAGGGGCCGCCGGGGACGGCCGCGCCCGCCCCCGAAGCGCTGTTCGACGTGCCGATCGGCTGGGCCGTCGCCGTCTTCCTCGCCCTGGCGGCACTGGACCACCTGCTGACGGCGACGGTGTTCCGCGGCGTCTACGAACGCGACCTCAGGCGCGGCATCAACCGGTTCCGGTGGCTGGAGTACGCGCTGAGCGCCACCCTGATGGTGCTCCTCATCGGCTTCTACTCGGGCATCACCAACGTCAACGCCGTCATCGCCGTCATCGGAGCCAATGTCGGGATGATCCTGTTCGGCTGGGTCGAGGAGATGACGAACCCGCCGGGGCGGGCGGCGACCACGATGCTTCCCTTCTGGTTCGGGACGCTGGTGGGCGTGACGCCGTGGATCTCGATCGCGTACAACATCGTCGCGGCCGAGACCGTCCCCGGCTTCGTCTACGGGATCGTCCTCGTCCAGGCCGCCCTGTTCTTCAGTTTCGGTCTCAACCAGTGGCTCCAGTACCGCGGAGTCGGCCGGTGGTCCGACTACGCGTACGGCGAGAAGGCCTATCTGGTCCTCAGCCTCGTGGCGAAGTCGCTTCTGGCCTGGCAGATCTTCGCCGGCTCGCTGGCCGGCTGAGCCCGGAGCGCCTCTGTGCCGGGCCCGGCCGTGTCCGCGGCCGGGCCCGGCGCAGAGGTCTTACCCGACCCGCCGTGCCGCGTGGCTCCGCCCCGCCCGCAGGACGCGCCAGAGGTGCTCTGCCAGCAGCACGGTGGAGGCGGTGGCCAGACACACGCCCCACTGCACGGGCGTGAGGGGGACGGTGTCGAAGACACCGTGGGCGAAGGGAACCTGCACGGCGACGATCTGCAGCACGAGGACGGCCGCCAGGCTGGCCCACAGAGTGCGGTTGCGCAGCTGGTGGCGGCCGAGGACGGGGCCGTCCTCGCTGCGTGCGTTCAGCGCGTTGAACAACTGGAAGAGCACGAACGTGGTGAAGGCCATGGTCGCGGCGGTCGCGGAATCGGTGAGGTCCCGGGCCGCCGCGAAGACGGCCAGCGTGCCGGTGGCCATGACCGCGCCGGCGCGGGCGACGGCGCCCAGCCGGCGGGCGCCCAGGATGCGCTCGCCGGGCGGCCGGGGCGGGCGGCGCATGATGCCGTCCCGCGGTGGGTCGATGCCCAGGGCCATGGCGGGCGGCCCGTCCATGATGATGTTGACCCACAGCAGCTGGATCGCGTTCATGGGGGCGGGCAGCCCGGCCAGCACGGTGGCGAGCAGGGTGAGGATGGCGCCGACGTTGGTGGACAGCTGGAAGCGGACGAAGGTGGTGATGTTGTCGTAGATGGAACGGCCCTCGCGCACCGCCCGGACGATGGTGGAGAAGTCGTCGTCGGTCAGCACCATGTCGGCGGCTTCCTTGGCGACATCGGTGCCGGTGATGCCCATGGCGACGCCGATGTGCGCGGCGCGCAGGGCGGCGGCGTCGTTGACCCCGTCTCCGGTCATGGCCACGATGTGGCCGCGCTGCGCGAGGGCGCGGACGATGGTGACCTTGTGCTCGGGGGCGACGCGGGCGAAGATCCCGATCCCGTCGACGCGCGAGGCGAGTTCCTCGCCGCTCATCCGGGCCAGTTCGGCGCCGGTGACGACATCGCCGGTGATGCCGAGTTCGCGGGCGATGGCGGCGGCGGTGTCGGCATGGTCCCCGGTGATCATTTTGACGGTGACGCCGGCGTCCTGGGCCAGGGCGACGGCGTCGCGGGCCTGGGCTCGGGGCGGGTCGGCGATCCCGGCGACCGCCGTCAGGGTCAGCCCCGCCACCTGGTGCGGCTGCGATCGGCCGGGGGTGGCGGTGGCCGCGCCCAGGACGCGCAGGCCCTGTCCGCCCAGCCGGGTGGCGGCGGCCATGACCTCCCGGCGCCGCTCGTCGTCCATGGGGACGGGACCCCGCTCGGTCAGGAGGTGGGTACAGCGGTCCAGCAGGACGTCGACGGCGCCCTTGGCGTGGATGCGGGTGGACCCGTCGGCCTCGGTGTGGAAGGTGGCCATGTACTTGGCGGCCGGGTCGAAGGGCACCTCACCGGTTCGCGGTGTGCGGGTGCGCAGCGTCTCGGGGTCGAGGCCGGTCTTGGCGGCGAGCACGAGCACGGCGGCTTCGGTGGGGTCCCCGATGATGCCGTCGCCGTTGAGACGGGCGTCGTTGCACAGCGCGAACGGCAGGGCCGCCTCCCGCGGGTCCGCGGTCGGCGTCCCGGTGCCGGCCGGGCGCACGCTGCCGGCGGTGCCGTAGCCGTCGCCGGTCACCTCGTAGAAGCGCCCGGCCGACCACAGGGCCCGGGCGGTCATCTCGTTCAGGGTCAGGGTGCCGGTCTTGTCACTGCACACCACGGTCGCGGAGCCGAGGGCCTCCACGGAGGCCAGGCGCTTGACGATGGCACCCCGGCGGGCCATCCGGTGCACGCCCAGGGCCAGGGTGAGCGCGAGGACGGCGGGCAGGCCTTCGGGGATCGCGGCGACCGCCAGTGCCACGGCGCGCAGTGCGAGGTCGGCCAGGTCCTCTCCGCGTACCAGGGAGGCGATCGCGTAGGCGGCCACCGCGATGCCGCTGATCAGGGCCAGGCGCCGGCCCAGGCTGTCCATCTGCACCTGCAGCGGGCTGGGCGGTTCGGTGCCGGTGCGCAGGGCCGCGGCGATCCGGCCGACCTCGGTGCGCATGCCGGTGGCGGTCACGACCATCTCGGCGCGTCCGCGGGTCACGGCGGTGTTCATGAACAGCATGCCGGTGCGTTCGGCGACGGGCACCGGGTCCTCGTCATCGGCCGGGGCGGGGGCGGTCGACTTGGCGACGGGGTGGGACTCGCCGGTCAGTGTGGCCTCGGCGGCCTCGACGGACTCCGCGACCACCAGGCGGCCGTCGGCCGGGATGCGGTCGCCGGCTTCGAGCAGGACCACGTCACCTGGCGCCAGGGTGCGGGCCTGGACCACCTGCACCCGTCCGTCACGGCGCACCCGGGCGGTGGGCACCAGCATCTGCCGCAGTGCCTCCAGGCTGCGCTCGGCACGGCGTTCCTGCAGGTAGCCGATGACGGCGTTGAGGAAGAGGACGGCGGTGATGACGATGGCGTCCTTGATCTCGCCGATGACGCCGGCGATGACCGCGGCGGCGAGCAGAATGCCGATCAGCCAGCTGCGGAACTGGTCCAGCAGGCGCATCAGCTGCGACCGGCGGGCGGGTTCGGCCAGCGAGTTGGTGCCCCAGGTGGCGGCCCGCCGCTGCGCCTCCTGCGCGGGCAGGCCCGCGGACGGGTCCACGCCGAGGAGCCCGGCCACCTGCGCCGCATCGCGCAGGTGGGCGTCGGCCACCGGTTCGAGGGCATGCGGCGGGGCCGTGCCGGGTGGCTGCTGGACCATGATCAATTGCTCCTTTACGCGCAGGACGGCGACAGGGTGGGAGGAGTGGTGCATCGGAAACCGGCCGGGTGACGGAGCCGCGCCGGGCAGCGGATGCTCCGAGGACGGGCGGCGAAGCCGTCCTCCTCGGCGGTCATCAGGTCACTCCTCTCGCTCTCCCGCCCCGGAAGGCCGCCGGCAAGGGGCCTTCCGCGTCTCCCGGCCTCGGCGACGCCGCTCGCTCCGGCCGGGGGCCGACAGGTTCCCAAGGGGCCGGTCGGGCCTGCCGGTTCTGTTGCTTCTGTCCGTTGTCTCAGTTCTATCGCCTCTGCCGGACCCAGGGAGACCCCGGGCACCGGCACCGGCGCGCACGGACCGGGAGAGCAGCGGCGTCGGTGCCCGGATACCCGCCGGCTCCTGCCGGATACCCGGGCGCGGCCGGCCGCCGGACACGTCCACCACGACACGCGATCGGCATCCTCGTACGCGCGGGCCTTTGCGCCTACTGAGGGGGTCGCGGGCGTCGCGCCGTCGTGTGGTCCGTACCGGTGAAGCCCGC
This sequence comes from Streptomyces barkulensis, assembly GCF_002843305.1. Taxonomy (GTDB): domain Bacteria; phylum Actinomycetota; class Actinomycetes; order Streptomycetales; family Streptomycetaceae; genus Streptomyces; species Streptomyces barkulensis. The sequence goes on along the minus strand of NZ_PGSG01000089.1, from coordinate 82,557 downwards.
GGTGCCGGTCTCGCCGCCTCGGTGGTGGGGCCGGTCCGTCTCCCTATGCTCGTCGCATGGTTCAGGTACAGGGACGGCCGGCGCTGCGCCGTGGGCCCGGAGCCGGCCGGCGGACCGCCTGGGCGCTGGCCGCGGCCGCCGTGCTGTGCCAGATTCCTTACCCGCTCGTATCCGGTCCGTGGCGCGATGCGCTCACCGTCGCCGGCGTGGCGGTCTTCTGTCTGGCGTCCCTCGCGGCCGCCGCGCTGCGGCACGGCGTGCGGGGCCCGCTGGCGCTGTTCACGGTGGCGGGGCTGGGGGGCCTGGCGGTGGAGGCCGTGGGGGTGCGTACGGGTTTTCCGTTCGGCTCCTACCACTACACGGGCTCCCTGGGACCGGGCGTGGCGGGGGTGCCGGTGGTGGTGCCTCTCGCCTGGATGATGATGGCCTGGCCCGCTCTGGAGGCGGGGCGCGTACTGGCCGGGAACCGCGGGCGTGCCGGTGCGCCCGCGTCCCGGGTGCGGACGGCGGTGGTGGGGGGATGGGCCCTGGCGTCCTGGGACGTCTTCCTCGATCCGCAGATGGTCGACGCCGGTCACTGGGTCTGGTCGCATCCCCGTCCGGGGCTACCGGGCGTGGAGGGCGTACCGCTGACCAACTTCGCCGGGTGGGTGGCCGTGTCCGTGGTCATGGTCGCCGCCGTGGACGCCGTCTCCCGGCGCCCGGTGCGGCGGCCCGCCCGGAACGGTACGCCCGGCAGCCCGGCTGTCGTGCTGTACCTGTGGACCTACGCCTCCTCGGTGACGGCCTGTCTGGTCTTCTTCGGCCGCCCGCGGGTGGCGCTGGTGGGGGGAGTGCTGATGGGCCTGGTCGCCGTGCCGCTGGCCCTGCGGATGGTGGGCGCCGCCGGGAGACGGGGGTGAGCCGGCCCGGTCTCGCGCGGGCGGCGGTCGCGGCGGGGTCGGTGCTGGCGGTCGCCGGTGCCGTGCACAGCGTCTGGAACAGCAGGGCCCTGCGGACCCCGCCGGTGGATCCGCCGCCTGCGGCCGAGCATGTGTCCCTGCTGATGCCGGTGCGCGACGAGGCCGGGCGTGTCGGCCCCGCGCTGCGGTCCCTGCTGGCGCAGGAACGGGTGCCCCGGGCAGAGGTCATCGTGCTCGACGACCAGTCCACCGACGGCACCGGTGACGTGGTCCGCCGTCTGTGCGGACCGTACCGGCACGCCCGGGTCGTGCGCGGCACGGCGCCGAAAGCCGGTGCCCCGGGCAAGGCCCACGCCTGCCACCAGCTCGCGTCGCTCGCGCGGGGCGGCGTACTGGTCTTCGTGGACGCGGACGTGGTGCTCGCGCCGCATGCGGTGGCGTCCTCGGTCGCCCTGCTGCGCTCGGCCGGACTCGATCTGGTCTCCCCCTTCCCCCGCCAGATCGCCGAGGGATCCGCCAACCGGCTCGTCCAGCCGCTGCTGCAGTGGTCGTGGCTCACGGCGCTGCCGCTGCGGCGGGCGGAGACCTCGCCGCGGCCGGCGCTGTCCGCGGCGAACGGCCAGTTCCTCGTCGTGGACGCCGCCGCCCTGCACGGCTGCGGCGGTTTCGCCGCGGTCACGGACGAGGTCCTGGAGGACATGGCGCTCATCCGGGCACTGAAGCGGGCCGGTGGCCGGGGCGGGATCGTGGACGGCAGCCGGATCGCGCGGTGCCGGATGTACGACGACTGGCGCGATCTGCGTGAGGGGTACGGAAAGTCCCTGTGGGCGGCGTTCGGGTCCGGCGGTGGCGCTGCGGCGGTGTGCGCCCTCCTGGCCTGGGCTTATGTGGTGCCCCCGCTGGCGGCGCTGCGGGGGTCGCGATGGGGTGCGGCCGGATACGCCGCGGCCGTGGCCGGGCGGGCGCTGACCGCGCGGCGCACGGGCGGGCGGTGCTGGCCGGACGCGCTGGCCCACCCGCTTTCGGTGAGCCTGCTGGTGGCACTGACGGCGCGGTCCTGGCTCGGTCACCGCCGCTCCACGCTGACGTGGAAGGGCAGACCGCTGCGAGGGGGGCGCTGAGGTGGCCCGCGTCGCCGTGATCGGTGCCGGCATGGGCGCCCTGGCGGCTGCCGCCCGGCTCGCCCGGCAGGGGCACCGGGTCACCGTGTACGAGCGGGCGGCCGTGTGCGGGGGGAAGCTCGGCACCGTGCGCCGGGACGGTTTCGTCTTCGACACCGGGCCGTCGCTGCTGACCATGCCCGAGGTCTACCGCCGGCTGTTCACGGACACCGGCGCGCCCCTGGAGCGCTGCGTACCGCTGAGGCCGGTGGAGTCGGCCTGCGTCTACCGGTTCGCCGACGCGACCCGTCTGGCGATGCCCGGTGATCCGCGCCTGGTGCCCGGCGCGCTGGACGACGCCCTGGGCGAAGGCGCCGGAGCGCAGTGGGCCCGGCTGCACGCGGCCTCCGGCGAGCTGTGGCGGCTGGTGGGCGAGGACGTGCTGCGGCGGCCGCTCGGCGGCCCGGCGGGACTGCTGCGCCACTCGGTCCGTCCCCGCGGCCTGGCCGCCGTCGCCCCCTGGCGCACCCTGCGGGGCACCGGCCGGCGGTATCTGCACGATCCCCGGCTGCGCATGTGGCTGGAGCGCTACGCCACCTACAGCGGCTCCGATCCCCGGCGCGTGCCCGGCGTGATGTCGGTGGTCCCGTACGTGGAGCAGCACTACGGCAGCTGGTACGTTCCCGGCGGTCTGCGCCTGCTGGCCGAGGCCGTGGAGCGGCGCTGCGCCGAGCTGGGGGTGCGGTTCCGCTACGGCTGCGAGGTCGCGGCGGTGGACACCTCGGGCCGGGGCGTCACCGGGGTCCGCATGGCGGACGGCGCCACGGCGGCGGCGGACGTCGTCGTCTCCGGCATCGACGCCGCGGTCCTCTACGGACGTCTGGCGGCGGACCGGCGCGGTCGCCGGCCCTTGAGCGCCCTCACGCGGGCGCGGCCCTCGCTGTCCGGGTTCGTCCTCCTGCTCGCGCTGCGCGGTCGGGATCCCCGGACACCGCATCACCGGGTCCTGTTTCCGGCGGACTACGACGCGGAGTTCGACGCCGTCTTCGGTGCCCGGGCCCGTCCCGCCGCCGACCCGGCGGTGTACATCAGCGCGCCGGACGACGCCGCGCTGCGTCCCGATGGCGCGCACGAGGCGTGGTTCGTCCTGGTCAACGCCCCCCGGCACGGACAGCGGGGAGCACCCGGCACCGTCGACTGGAGCGTCCCGGGACTCAAGGAGTCCTACGCCGAGCGGATCCTGGACATCATGGCCGCCCGCGGCGCGGACGTGCGCCCGCGCCTGCTGTGGTACGAGGCCCGCAGCCCCGCCGACCTGGAACGCGAGACCGAAAGCCCGGGCGGCGCCATCTACGGCACCTCCTCCAACGGCATCCGCGCCGCTCTTCTCCGGCCGGCCAACCGCTCCCCCGTCCCCGGGCTCTTCCTCGTCGGCGGATCCGCCCACCCCGGCGGCGGCCTTCCGCTGGTGGCGCTGTCGGCGGAGATCGCCGCGGCCCAGATCGGTGGCGCCTGACCGCGCGGAGCCGCTATCTCAGCGCCCGCGCCACCCCGGCCGCCAGTTGTGCGAAGCCGACGGCTCCGGCCGCCGTCCAGCACACCGCGCACACCGTCGCCCAGTCCCACCCCGTCCCCGGCGTGCCGTCGGGCAGCAGGCCGCTGCCCAGGCAGGCGACCGCGCACAGCACGACCCGCAGCGGCCGTTCGGCGATGCTCAGCGCTCCGACTCCGCGCATTCCCGCCGCGTTGGCCCGGGCCCGGACGTACTCGTGCAGCTGGGTCAGGAAAGCGGCCGCCAGGCACCAGGAGGCCGGCGCCCCCAGGACGTACAGGACCGCGACGAGCAGAAGGTCCGCCACCCGGTCGGCCAGGGCGTCCACCACGGCGCCCAGCGGGCGGGCCCGGCCGGTGATCGCGGCGACCGCGCCGTCCAGCCCGTCGAACAGGCCCGACAGGACGACGAGCGCGCAGGCCGCCAGCGGCCAGCGGCCGCCCTCGGCCGCCAGTGCCACGGCGGCGGTGACCGCGAGGGGCCCGGCCAGCGAGAGAAGGTCGGGCGGCAGGGCGCGGAGCGGACGTGTGGAGGCGCAGCGCTGGACCAGCACCACCCACGCCGAGGCCAGAGCGCTGCCGGAGGGATCGTGCCCTCCATGGAGTTCGGCCCACCGGGCCAGGGCGTCGTCGCGGCCGCGCGTGCCGGACCCTGTGGACACCGCCCCGCGGCCGCGGAAGCGCTGCCTCGCGGCCGCGGCCGCGGTCCGAAGCGCCCGCGGCCGCGGGGCCGGCTCACCGGCCGGGCGGTCGCCCGGTACCCGGCCCCTCCGGAGGGGCCGGAACATCGTGAGAAGGGGTTCCGTGCGGCCGTCCAGACAGAGCATCAGCTGGTAGCCGACGAGCAGGACCGCGTGCAGCAGGTACAGCCACAGACCCAGTGCCACGGTGACGCCGGGGACGACGAGTCCTCCGAACGGCAGGCTCCAGTCGACCGGGATGGCCAGGAACACCACGAAGCCGCCGAGGAAACCGCACAGGAAGGCCCCCGTCACGAACGCGGCCGGGACGGTCGCCCGGGGAGCGGCTGCGCCGACGCCGACGAACCGGAAGACCAGGAGGACTTCCGTGGAGAGCAGGACCCACAGCAGGTGGAAGGCGAGAAAGGCGGACAGGGCGGCGGGCCGGCCGCCGGCTTCGGCCAGCCGGGCCAGCGCCGGGCCGGCGTACAGGACGGCGCCCATCAGCAGCGGGGCCGCCACGAGTGCGGGCACCAGCCCCAGCCTGCCCCGCCAGCCGGTGAAGGTGTCCTCCTCCGCCGCCGTCGGGGACAGCTGCAGAAATCCCCGGCGCAGCCCTTCGCCGTACACGGTGGCGGGCACCAGGGCGATGGCGAGAGCGGGCCAGGACAGCCCGACCGCCGCCTCGGCCAGGGTCCGCAGTCCCGTCTGTACCCCGTGCCCGTGGGGGAGCGCGTCCGCGATCTGCGCCACGGCCTGCCGGGTGCCGTCCGCGCCGGTCGCGAACGCGCACAGCCGGAGCAGGAGCAGTGCCAGGGAGACGACGGAGATCATTCCGAAGAAGGAGACTCCCGCCGCGACCAGGGCCACCTGCCTGCCGTGCAGGCCGTCACGCACCTCGCGGACGAGCACGCGCAGCGCACCCCGTCCTGTGTGCGCAACACCAGTCGGCACCGATCGCTCCTCCACATCCGCTATGAGGCGTATGAGCGCTTTGCGGTGACGATACACAGGGCACCGCGCGACAGCGGTCCCCCCGTGGACACACATGCCTTCGCCGCGGCCCCGGCACGGGACCGCGGGGCGGGCGGCGGGGATTTCGCGGCGCATCCGGGGTCTCCCGGCCGGGCCGGGGATGTCTTGATCCCACCCCTTGTCGCTTTGGCATGTCATCGTCATTCTGGGCCACGCGGCGGCTTCTACCCGCATAGAAGAGGCCGTCTGCGTCCGTGCACCGCCTCTCACCCACCCACCCCGTCCCTCCACAGGAGACCCGCGTGGTCAGACACCGGTTCAGGAACACAGTCGTGTGCGCCGCCCTCCTCGCCCTCGGCCTCGGCGGCGTCCAGGGGGCCGCCTCGGCCTCCCCGCCGCCCGCCACATCCCGGGGCCCCGCGACCGTCACCGCGATCGAGGACGGCACCGCCCGTTCACTGGCCGCCTCCCTCTCCGACCCCGCCTGGCAGGCCCGGATCGAGGAGGCCGCCCTCGCCTCGGACGGGGTCGGTCTCGGCGACCTCGCGAGGAAGGCCTCCTCACCGGTCGCGAAGGACTTCCGATCGATGGTCGCCGACGCCGACCGGGACCTGGCGGCGGCCAAGGGCCTCGGCACCGAGACCGGCCCCCTGCTGCGGCTCCGCCTCGCCGACGAGTCGATGCGCGAGGCGCTCGAGGCCGGAGCCGAACCGCTGGTGGCGGCCGCCCCCGCCGACGACAGCGCCACGACGGTCACCGCCTACGACAGCGCGGGCCGCACCCACACGCTGGACACGCACCGGCTCCCCGAACGCCCCGTCTACGTGGTCGGCGTCGACGCCGAGCGGGCCGTCACCGCGGGCATGGCCGTCCTGCGCGAGGAACTCGCCCGGCACGGCCTCTCCACAGCCGGCCCGGTGGACTCCGTGAGCACCGCGAGCGACGGTTTCTGGACAAGCCGTATCACCTCCGTGAGGCTGTCCGACGACGAGGAGCCCTGGATCAAGGGCGATGCCGAGATCTTCTCGCTGGTGACCGGCTTCGGCCCGGACGGCAGGGTACGCGTCGACCCGGTCGACATGCCGTACCTGGAGGAGGACGGCAGGACCTACCAGCCCAACCAGATCCTGGTGAACTGGTCGTACTACAAGTACAACCTCGCCGACGTCGTGATGATGGAGGAGGACAGCGGCACCAACTACCGGTCGCTCGCCAAGGCCCTCGCCAGCGCCCTGCTCACCATCATCGACATGGGCGCCTACACCCCCCTGGTCAACGCCGTACTGGACGCCATGCCCGACCACTGGTGGACCGACGATCCCGACTACGTGGACTCCTGGTACACCCTCGCCCGGAACAGCGCGGGCTCGTTCAGGGGCGCGCGGGGCAACGGCACCATGACGCTCGAGCCGTACTGGGTGTCGGCCTTCTAGGTCCCGCCTCAAAGGGCTCGTGTCCGCCCGGCCGGCCGCCCGGGACTTCCCCGGGCGGCCGGCCGATGCCGGGGCACCGCTCTCTCGCCGGCCGTTACCGGCACGGAGACGGGACAATAAGACCTGGAGGCCGCGAAGCGCATGTCGTGCGCCCGAGCCCCGGCCTCCCTCCTGTGCGCCTGTGCCGACCGGGAAAGCGAGGTGGCCGAGCTGTGCGTGCCTACGATCTGGCTGATCCCTATCCGTGGGTGTCGACCGATGACGACGCGATGGCGGCGGCCCGGCTGTTCGCCAAGCGGCGCCTGCCGGCACTGCTGGTGGTGGATCCCGAGGAGCAGCCGTACGCGGTGGTGCCCGGGTCACAGCTGCTGAGGGCCGCCGTGCCGGACTTCGTCCTGAACGAGCCGGTCCTGGTGGACGTCCTGCGGGACGACCATGTCGAGCGCCTGGCGGAGAGGCTCGACGGGCTCACGGTGGCACAGTGGATCCCCCGGCACGGCACCGTCCCCGCCGTGGTGGGCCGTGACACCAGCGCCGTCCGGATCGCCGCGCTGATGGCCACGACGCACACGCCGCTGGTGGCGGTGGTGGAGAACGACGGTGAGCGGACGCGGACGGTGGGCGCGGTGACCGCGGCGCGGCTGATGGAGTACTTCCTCGCCCAGGGATGAACCGGGGCGAGGGGAGACCCGCCCTGTTCCGCCCCCGGCCCACGTCCCACCGCCCCACAGCGCCGCCTCAGACCGGACGGGCGGGATCGCGGGACACGCCGTGCTCACCGTGTCATCAGGCCGCGATCCTCGAATTCGTCCACGCACTCCCGCGGCACCAGCATGCTCCTGAGGGTCGTGGACGGGCGCACCGGGGTCGCGGACGGGTCGAGCGCTTCGCGTCGCCCGCGTTCGGCCTCGGCGCGGGCCCATGCGATGTCGCCGGCGAGCTCCCGGCAGTCGACGGTGTATGTGGCGGCCGGCGCCGGCTCCCTGCCCGGGGAGGACGGTGTGTCCGCGGACGGCTCGGCCTCCAGGGCGGAGGTGGCGGCGAGGCCGGCCAGGCACAGCACGGCCCACCCCGCCGCGATCCTCCGGCGGGTGCTCACGAGCCGGCCGCTTCGGCGGCGGGGCCGGCTTCGGCGACGGCGCCGCGGTGCGCGAAGGGGCCCCCGGCGGCGAAGACCAGCTCCGCGAAGCGCTCGCCGATGCGGTGGTGAGTGGCGGCGTCGGGGTGGAGCCGGTCGGGCAGCGGCAGTTCGGCCGCGTCGGTCCGGCCGTAGAGGCGGCGGCCGTCGAGGTGGTACAGGTTCGCGTCCTCTTCCGCCCGCCGCGCCACGATCCGGGCCAGCTCCTCCCGGATGACGCCCAGGGTCAGCTTCCCCTGAGCGCGTTCCGCGGGATCGCCCGCGGCCCGGAAGCTCAGCCGCCCGGCGCCGAGGGCGGTGAGGTCCGGGACGCTGGGACCGGGGGTGTCCTCGTGGATGGGACACCAGATGGGCGAGACGACCAGCAGCGGTGTGGTGGGCCGGCCCTCGCGGATGGTGTCGAGGAAGCCGTGGACGGCCGGAACGAAGGCCCGCAGACGCATCAGATCGCTGTTGACCAGATTGATGCCGATCTTGACGCTGATCAGATCGGCGGGGGCGTCGCGCAGGGTGCGGGCGGTGAACGGGTCGAGCAGGGCTCCGCCGCCGAACCCCAGGTTGACCAGCTCCACCCCGGCGCGGGCCGCGGCGAGCGCGGGCCAGGTGGTGGTCGGGCTCGCGGCGTCCGAACCGTGGCTGATGGAACTGCCGTGGTGCAGCCACACCGCGCGGCCCCGCTCCGGTGCGGGCTCAACGGGGGCGTCGGTGCGCAGGGCGACCAGCTCGGTGGTCTCGTTGTGCGGAAGCCATATCTCGACGTCCTTGGCCTCGCCAGGCAGGCCGGTGAAGCGAAGCGTGCCGACCGGGCCGGGCCGGTGCTCGGCGGTGCCGGTGGCCATGTCGATGGTCAGGGTGTCGCCGCCGGCCACACTGGCCCGGCCGGCAAGGCGGCCGTCGACGAGCAGGTCGTAGACGCCGTCGGGGCGGGGCGGGGCGCCGGTGTAGACCCGCTTGGTGGGCAGCACGTCCAGCTCGACGGCGGTGGCACGGGTGCGGAAGACCAGCCGGACCCCGGAGGGCTGGGACTCGGCCATGGCCAGCTGCCCGTCGGTGCACTGGGCGCGGGCCCGGGCGGGCAGCCGGTGCGGCAGGACGCCTCGCGCGGTGCGCTCCAGGTCGAGGGCTCCGCGCAGGAGGTCCGCGGTGACGGGTGTGGTGACGGTGGTGGCGATCCGGTCGTGTTCGGTGTTGTTCATGGCGCAGTCCGTCGGTCGGGGTCGGTCGGGTTGTCCAGGGCTTGTACGTGCGCCGGTACAGAACCCCTCACGGTCACGCACAGGTGGTCGTGAGGGCCGGCGGCGGTGTTCAGCCGGCGGACCGGCCCCGCAGCATGGCGTCGAGGCGGTCCAGCGCCCAGGCCCAGCTCTCCTGCGCGCCGGGGGCGCTGTGGCTGAAGCCGCCGGCCGCCTCCAGGCTGACGTAGCCGTGGAAGACGCTGCCCAGCAGCCGGACGGCGTGCGTCTGCTCCGGTTCCGCCAGGTCGTAGCCGCGCAGGATCGCGCGCATCATCTGCGCGTGTCTGCCCCCGGCGCTCGCGGCCGCCGTGTCCGGGTCGAGTCGCAGCCGTGCCGCGGCGTAGCGGCCGGGGTGTTCCCGTGCGTAGTCACGGTAGGCGTTCGCGAAGGCCTCCAGGGCGTCCCTGCCGGCTCGCCCGGCCAGGGCGTCGGCGGCCCGGTCTGCGAGTTCCTCCAGGGCCAGCAGGGCGATCCCGGTCCTGAGCTCCCGGGAGTTCTCCAGGTGGGAGTACAGGCTCGCGGTCCTGACGCCGAACCGCCTGGCGAGCGCCGAGACGGTCACATGCTCGAAACCGACCTCGTCGGCCAGCTCCGCTCCCGCCCGGACCAGACGTTCCCCGGTCAGTCCTGCCCTCGCCATGGTCTCCCCTCCTTACCCTGAAGCGATTATGCAAAAAACTATACCCATTAGGCAATAGGCTTATCCCATAAGGGAGCGTGCTCGGTGCGCGGCTCCTGGGACGCGGTCCCCTGTCCGGGATGCGGCGCGGGCCGTCTCCGATCACCGACGGCGGGCGCGCCGGTCAGGGCCTGCCTGGATCACCACGTCCGGCAGGTCCTGACCGGGGGTTCGCCACCGGCCGCCGGCGTACCTTCCACCCGGAGCGCCGGACGGGCGGCGCGGCCTCACGGGTCGAGCAGTACCGGCAGGACCCGGCGCAGTTCGCGTTCCCAGTACGGCGGGCTGTGAGTGCCCCGGTAGAAGTGCGTGGTGACGTCGACTCCGGCCTCCTGGAGGCGGCGGGCCACGGTGCGGGACTCGTCCCCCATGACGGCCTCGGTCAGCGAGATCACCTCGTCCTGGTAGAGCGGCGCCAGGTCCGCCAGTCCGGGGATGTCCGGGTCCGGCTCGGTGCCCGGCGGGTCGAGGGCGCCCGGGGTGCCGTCCCCGGCGGCGATGTGGACCCGCGTACCGCGGAGCCGTTCGGCCAGGTGGTAGGGATCGTTGCGCTCCCAGACGTGGCGCTGCCGGACCGGGTCGCCCCAGATCCTCCGCCACGGCACACCGAGGTACTCTGCGCCGCCGCCGACCGCCTCGGGGTACTGGAGGGGGTGGAGGAAGCCGCCGAAACTGGCGGCCGCCTCGAACATCCCGGGGCGGCGCGCCGCGTACTTCACGGCCCCGTACCCGCCCTGCGACTGCCCGGCGATCGACCGCTGCCGTCCGGCCCCGTAGTCGCGCTCCAGGATGGGGACCACCTCGTCGAGGTGGAAGGTCTCCACGGCCGGCGCGCCGCCCTCCCCTCCGTTCCACCAGTCGCTGTAGAAGCCGTAGAACGGCATCTGGGGCACGACGACGAGCGTCCCGCGCAGTTCGGGCCACTCCTCGATGCGGTAGTCGTCGTTGTAGGTGCGGTAGTCCCCGCTGCCGTCGGGCAGCAGGTAGAGCACCGGCCAGCGGTCGCCGGGACGGCGCGAGTCCCATCCGTCCGGGGTCAGCAGCCGTACCTTTCCGGTGCCCGCCAGGGCCGGGGAACGGATGGTCAGATCGAGCAGACGAGGGCCGATCCGTTCCTCGCCGACGACACGGGCCGGACGCTGGGAGCCGGTCGCCGGAGGCTCATGGGACGCGGAGACGGTGGTCGGGGCGTCCCCGGCGGGGAACACCGCCGCGGGAAGCAGTCCGAGGACCGGCACGAGGGCGGCCACCGGCGCGACGAGGCCGAGGCGCATACGAGCACGAGTGCGTTGAGTCATGCCTTCACGGTTACCGGGCCGGGGCCCGCCGGCATCCGGCATGCCACGGACACCGCCCCTGATACCGACCCGGACGGCCTCCTCACACACTCCGACGGCAGACCCGTACCGTCCGCCGCCCCGTCCACCGGAGATTGGTCCCTACGCGCCCTGGCGCGACGGACCGCGTCGCGGTCTCACGCGGCGGTGACGGATCCCGCCCGACGGGGGCGAGCCGGCGGGGCCGGCTCCACGACCAGCAGGGCGGCCGGGTTCCGGTGCGGTCCGGCCGGTCTCCGGAATATTCCTTGACACGAATATTCCCTTCGGAGAATACTTCCTCCCGTGGACGCACTTCTCACCGCGCTGGCCGACCCGGCCCGCAGGCGGCTGGTGACCCTGCTGGCCGAGCGGCCCCGCTCGGTCGGTGTCCTCGCCCAGCTCGCCGAGGCGCGCCAGCCGCAGACGACCAAGCACCTGCAGACCCTGGAACGCGCCGGCATCGTCATCTCCCAGCGCTCCGGCCGGCGCCGTATCTACGCGCTCCGCCCCGGTCCCCTGAGGGAACTGGCGGCCGAGCTCGGCCGGCTCGCCGACACCGCGGACCGAGCCGGCGGCCCGCGCACGACCTACGACCGCTACGGATCCAGCCTCCGAGCGGAGCGGCTCGCCGCGCAGGGGCCGGGGTGGGCCGACGGCCGCTCGTTCCGGTTCCTCCAGCCGCTGGTCGGACGCCCCGAACTGGTCTGGCGCCACCTGACCGAGCCCCCTCTGCTCGCCCGGTGGTGGAAGCCCGACGACCTCCGCGTCTCCGAGCTCGTCTTCGAGGCACGGCCCGGCGGACGGATCGTCCACGAGTACCGCGAGGCCGAGGACGCCGACGGATCCGCCCCGATCGCCGGACGCGCGGAAGGCGTCGTCGACGATGTGCGCCCCGGGGAGCGTCTGGCCTACCGGCTCTCCCCACTGCTTCCCGACGGCGGCCTCGCCTTCACCGCCCACATCGACCTGGGCCTGCGGCCCACCGGGACCGGTACGGACCTGGACGTCCACTACCGGATCACCGACAGCACCGTCGAATCCGCCGACTTCGTCGCGGGCATCGAGATCGGCTTCGGCCAGAGCCTCGGCAAACTCGCGGCGGCCCTCGCCGCGGACACACACGAAACCACCGGCACCGACACAAGGAGTACCAAGTGACCGAGCAGACCTCCGGCCGCAGGGTCGTCGCCAACATGGCCCTCTCCCTCGACGGCCGCTACGCCGCGCCGGACAACCCCCTGGACATGAGCTGGGTGATGCCCTACGCCCACACCGACGTCGCCCGCGACCACATGGCCGGTCTCCGCGAGCCGGCGACGACGGCCCTGCTCGGACGGGTCAACGCCGAGGGATTCCTGGGTTTCTGGCCCACCGTCATCGGCATGGAGGGCGCCGATCCGCGCGACGAGGCCTTCGCGAAGTGGCTCGTCGACGCCGACAAGGTGGTCCTCTCCTCCACCCTCAAGGAGGCTCCGTGGGAGCGGACGGCGGTCGTCGACGGGCCTGCCGCCGAAGTGGTCTCGGACCTCAGGACCACAGAGGGCGGAGACATCCTGGTGCTCTCCAGCGCGAGCGTCATCAAGGCGCTGCTGGCCGCCGACGAGGTGGACCGGCTGGCCCTCACGGTCTTCCCGGTCTTCCTCGGCGGCGGGCCGCGCCTGTTCGACGACGGCCTGCCCGCGGGGCGGTGGGCCCTCGCCGGCCAGGCCGCGGGCGAGCACGGCACGCTGGCCCTCGTCTACGACCGGGTCCGCTGAGCCGGACGGTCATCCGGCTCGGGCGGCACCGCCTGCGCCACGCCCGGCCACCACCGGCAGATCGTCCTCGGAGAGCCAGGAGCCGGCGGGACGCTCCAGCCAGCCTTCGGCGGCGCCCAGCTCATGGGCCGCGCCGATCAGGTGTCCCAGGCCCGGATGACGCAGACCACGGCGCCAGACCATGGAGACGGGCGCCGGCGGCACCGGATCGGTCAACGGGCGCAGGGCCATCTCCGGCACGTCCGAGAACTCCACGTTGGCCAGCACCGACCAGCCCTGCTTGCGGACTATCCGGCCGAACTCCGCCTCGCCCTCGATCTCGGGGAAGGGCGGGGCAAGCCTGATGCCGTGCCCCGCGAACAGCGTCCGCGCCAGATCCGTCCACTCGGTGGTGTCCTCGTTGCCCGCCGCCGCGTACACCGTCTCACCGGCCAGTGCGTCCAGAGGCACCCGGGGCAGGGCGGGCGGCGGCACGGGTGAAGTGCAGCTCCTCCGCGACGGCCACGAAGGACCGCAGCAACCGGGGGTTGGCGTCGCCGCGCACGGGTCCATTGCCCACCACCGCCCGCGATTCACAACATCACCGCCTGAGTGACCGGCGAACAGGTGTTGGACCCGGCCCCGGAAGTCCGGCGAAGCTGAATCCATGTCAGCTTCCGGAAGAACCCGCCCAGCGCACCCCTCGCACCGCATCCTGCCGACCGTCGTCGGCCACACTCTGATCGCCGGCGCGTCCTCCGTCCCCGCGGATCCGCCGGCCACCACCCGGCGACGGTGGCGGCCGGGCAGGGCGTGGCGATCGCTGAAACGCCGGGTGCGCGCCACCGCGCCGGGTGATGTGCGATCGCCGTGAAGCTTCCGCGATCCGGAGGCCGTCCGCCCGCGCGCCCCGGCACCACCGGGTCCGCATGCCCGGGCTCACCGGTGTGATCACCGAGCGGATCACCTGGATCCGCTCCCCGGGCGCATTGGGATCCAAGGGCGGAGCATCTTGCCACCCCTATCGAATTTCGATAGATTCCTGTCGTTGCTCGACAGGAGGAGATGTGATGGGAAAGTCGGCGGTGCTCGCACTGCGTGCCGTACTCGCGGCGTTGCTCACCGGTTCGGTGTTCGTACAGGCGGTGATGGTGCCGCTGCTGGCCGCCGACCTGGAGGAGCTCGGCCCGGAACTCGCCCATCTGCGCGCCCCGTTCCTCTTGATCACGGTCCTGGGCATCGTGACGGTCCAGGTCGTCCTGGTCTGCGTGTGGCGACTGGTGACGATGGTGCGGCGCGGGACGGTGTTCTCCCACGCCGCCTTCCGGTACGTGCACATCGTGATCGGCGCTTTCGTCGCGGCCGCGCTCCTGGTGTTCGCGCTCGGGGTGCTCCTCGCGCCGGGTGAGGCAGTGGCTCCGGGTGTAGTCCTTCTGCTGGGCGGGGGCTGTCTGGCGGTCTTCGGGGTGGCGCTCGTCGTGCTCGTGCTGCGCATGCTGCTCGCCCAGGCCGTGGCACGGGACGTCGAGGCGGCGCGGATGCGGGCCGAACTGGAGGAGGTGATCTGATGCCGATCACCGTCGACATCGACGTGATGCTGGCCAGACGGAAGATGTCCGTGGGTGAACTCGCGAACCGGGTCGGGATCACGCCCGCCAATCTGGCGGTGCTCAAGAACGGACGGGCCAAGGCGGTGCGCTTCACCACGCTCGCCGCGCTCTGCGAGGTGCTCGAATGCCAGCCGGGGGACCTGCTGCGCTGGGAGCCCGGGGGCGCCGAGGACACCGAGGACAGCGCTGCGCGCGGAGTCGGGCACCCGTGACCGAGGGGGCATGAGCACGCTCACCGCAGGGCCGCTCGCGGACAGGGCGCACGGCGGTGGCCACCCGGACCCGTCCGCGCCGATCCCGGTGGTGTACGCCGCCCGGAACGGTGCTGTTCCGGGCAGGCAGCGCACACCGCGACCGAACACGTGCGGGGAGGGAGGACCGTCCTGGAGCCCCGGCCCGGACGCGCCCGGCCGGTTCCGGGTCGGGCGCCGTACCGCTTACAGGGCCATCTCGTAGGCCCCGGCGAGAGATTCGACCCGTTCCCACACGCGCGCCGACCGGGCGGCGTCGGCGAGGGACGCCGGACCGCGCCCAGGGCCCAGTCCTGCTGCCGGGCCGTCGCGGAGTCCTTGCCGTGCAGTTCGACGGCGTGCGCGGAGAAGTCGCGGACGAGTACGGCGAACATCTCGTCGAGCACGTCCTCGTCCAGGTCCGTCAGGCCCGCCTGTTCCAGGATCAGCTGACCGTGGACGACCAGGGCGAACAGCCGGCCGACGGCGAGGAGCAGATCGAGATCGCGGCTCTGCTCCTGGTCGGGGCGGCGGTGGCGACGAACTCGCACAGGGCGTCCACCACCTGCTCGCGGAAGCATCCGGCGTTGGGCAGGTGGGCGTAGGCGTCGGAGGCGGCCCGCCCGGTGTGCAGGACGTCCGGCGGGCCGACCGGGTAGTCCTCGAGGCGGAACTCGCTGACGTGCTTCGAGGAGTCGACGACGTTCTTCACCAGGCGGTAGGCCGGACGGCGGCTGTCGGCCGCGAAGAGGACATAGGCGTCCGGGCCCTCGGCATCGGTGGGGCGGCCGAAGACGGAGACGAGGCCGGCGGCGTTCCCGTTGCCGATGTAGTACTTGGAGCCGTTCGCCCGGAAGCCCGCTCGCCGGAGCCCGAACTCCCTTTTCCCGTCAAGCGGTTGGCTGGACCCGGCGCCGTGCCCGCACGCGCGGGTCCAGCCATGCGCGGGTCTCGGCCCGGCCTTCGGCGGTGATCGCGGGCGACGACCGCCGGACGAGGTGGAAGGGTGTACTCCGCAACCTTCCGGAGCCTTGCCATTCCAGCGGACGCCACCCTATCCTCACCGAAAGAAAGCGCTTTCTCCGCTCATGGGGTCCGCTCCGCCGAAGGCGGCCACCACGGCACCTGCCGCGACCTCGCACGCAAGCCGCCACCGTTCCGCCGCAAAGACTTCACCCGGATGTCGACGCGCCACGAAGCGAAAGGGCATACGCCACGATGAAGACCCATCGCGCCGTCCGCAGCGGCTTTGACGGCGACGGCCTCCCGTAGCGGATGACGGACCACGCCACCCACCCGGGCAGTCACCCCGCGCGGGGCGGCACCCCGCGGACGCCGCCCGACGGGGCGGCCGGGAGTGCGGCCACGGCGGCCCCGGGACCCGCGCTCCGCGGCGAACCACCGAACCCCCCACCCCGAAGGAGAGGATTCATCCCCGGGCCGGTCTGCCGATCTCCGGCCTGCCCGGCGGCAGACCGACAGACCGGCAGACCGGCAGACCGACGGCACCGACAGTTGAATGTCATGCGCACGACATTACGTAACAGCGTTCAGTGTTCGAAGAGGAAGTGGGAGACGAGATGAGACGAGCAGTCGCACTGCGGCTCTACGCGGGACTGGCCACGATGGGACTCGCGACCGCCACCGGTGTGGTCCTGACGATGCCCGCGGCGTCGGCGGCACCCGGCGGCCCCACCGGCTACGCGACCCAGAACGGCGGGACCACCGGTGGCGCGGGCGGGCAGACGGTCAGGGCCACCACGGGGACCGCGATCCACCAGGCCCTGTGCGGCCGGGCCAGCAGCAGCACCCCGATCACCATCCAGGTCGAGGGCACCATCAACCACGGCAACACCAGCAAGGTGTCGGGCGACAGCTGCAACACCGACGACGACAGGATCGAACTCAAGCAGATCAGCAACGTCACGATCGTCGGGGTCGGCAGTGGGGCCGTCTTCGACCAGCTGGGCATCCACATCCGCGAGGCCAGCAACATCATCATCCAGAACGTGACGGTCAAGAACGTCAAGAAGTCGGGCTCGCCCACGTCCAACGGCGGTGACGCCATCGGCATGGAGAGCGGTGTCCGCAACGTCTGGGTCGACCACGTCACCCTGGAGGCCTCGGGCGGGGAATCGGAGGGGTTCGACGGCCTCTTCGACATGAAGGACGACACCAAGTACGTGACGCTGTCCTACAGCGTCCTGCGCAACTCCGGCCGCGGCGGCCTGGTCGGCTCCAGTGAGAGCGACCGCTCCAACGGCTTCATCACCTACCACCACAACCTGTACGAGAACATCGACTCCCGCGTTCCCCTGCTGCGCGGCGGCATAGCCCACATCTACAACAACCACTACGTGGGCATCAGCAAGTCCGGCATCAACTCCCGTGCCGGGGCCCGCGCCAAGGTGGACAACAACTACTTCGAGGACTCCAAGGACGTCCTGGGCACCTTCTACACCGACGAGGCCGGCTACTGGCAGGTCGGCGGCAACGTCTTCGACAACGTGACCTGGTCCAGCCGCAGCGGCGACAACAACCCGGCCGGTCCGAACCCGCAGTCCAACACCACCGTCAGCATCCCCTACTCCTACGACCTCGACGGCGCCGACTGCGTGCCGGGCGTCGTGAGCCAGACGGCGGGGGCGGGCAAGGGCCTGAGGGTGTCGGACGGAAGCTGCTCGCCGCAGACTCCGGACCCGACCCCGACGCCGACCGACCCCGGACCGACGCCGACCGACCCCACGCCCACGCCGTCCCAGCCCGGCGGAACCAATCTCAGCATCGGGGCCGGTTCCGACGGTTCCGGCAAGGCGAGCGGAACGAGCTACGGCAACGTGCGCGACGGTGACATGGGCACGTACTGGTCGCCGACCGGATCGACCGGGTCGATCTCGATCAAGTGGGGCTCCGCCACCACCGTCTCCAAGATCAACATCAGGGAGGCGGCGGGCTCCGAGGGCAACATCGGCTCCTGGCGGGTCGTCGACCACGACACCGGCGCCGTCCTGACCTCGGGCAGCGGAGCGGGCGTCATCACCTTCCCGCAGACCTCGCTGCGCAAGATCACCTTCGAGATCACCGGCTCGTCCGGCACCCCGAGGGTCGCCGAGTTCGAGACCTACGCCGGATAGCGGCACACCCCGCCGCCCGTCCGGGGCCGGTACTCCCCGGCCCCGGACGGGCGGCGGCGCGGACGTCAACGTCAGTTCTCGCTCCGGCAACGATCGTTGTGAAGAATGGCCCTGGTCGCGACAGAGGCCGTAGTCTCGGCTTACCATCGGGTGACGACCGTTCGGAGGGCATGGTGACCGAGGCCTCTCGCAACCCCTTGGACGAGGTTCTGGAGCGTCTGGACGCTCTGTCGAAGAGCAGAGGGCTCACCCGCGACGACGTCCTGGACCTCGGTGAGCTGTCGGCCGCCACCGGCCTCGGCGCCAGGGAGATCCGCACCCTGCTGAGGGGCGGGAGGGTGCGGGAGCGCAAGGTGGGCGAGACCGCCCCCCGGCGGGTGAACTTCCTGTACGAGCGGCTCGTGAGGGAAAGCGGAAGGAGGCCGGCCGACATCGTCGGCGAGGTGGCGGCCCGCCTGGGGGTGACCGGTGCCTGGGCCCGCAGCCTCCTCCAGGGCGGGAAGTGCCCCAATGTGCCGCATCTCGCCGCGCTGGCCGACTACTTCGGGGTGCCGCTGACCTTCTTCACCGACTCTCCCCGCGACGCGCTGACCCGTGAACTGCGACCGGTCGTGGGCCGGCTGGAGTCGGAGCCGGCCGGGAGGGAGCTCGACGACCCCCTGACCGCCCTCGTCGGGGAGCACGGCGCCAGGGCGATCGCCGCCCGCGGCGGCGGGCCCGCCCTCACCCGTACTCAGCGGGAGGCCATCGCCAGGTTCGTCGTCGACTTCGTCACGGACTCGGAGCCCGGACGATGAGGAGGGAGGGCCGAGGGCGCAGGGGCATCGGCAGGAGCACCCGCAAGGCCATGGACGAACTCGCCCGCCGGCTCATGGACGGCCTCAGCCGCGACCCCGGGCTGCGGGTGCCGACGGACGCGGAGTCGCTGTGCCGGGCACTGTGCCGGGAGATGGGCGCGCTCCGGGGCCGCCCTCTGGAGCTGAGGGTCGAGGAACTGCCGCGCGAGGCGGGCGGCATCACCGGCCTGATGCTGTCCCTGGAGGAACGGGACGTGATCCTCGTCGAACGCAGGGTGGACGCCCCGCAGAAGCCGATCATCGTGGGCCACGAGCTGTGGCACCTGCACCAGGGCCACAGCAGCTACCCGGGCCAGGTGGAAGGCGGCACCGCCGCCGCCCGCATGCTGTCCCCCGCGGACCGGCCCGGCGACGGCGCGGTGCTGTACGCCGCGGCGCGCAGCCACTGCGACGCCCGGGAGGAGGGGGAGGCCGAGGCGTTCGGTGTACGCCTGTACAGGGATTTCCGCAGATGGCTCGTGGACGACCCGCTGGCCGTCCCCCGCCCTGCCCGTACCGACGCGGTGGTGACCCGGCTGCGGACCACTCTCGGTCCCCGGTGAGGCGGCCGGACCACCCATGGACGCCTCCGAAGACGTCATCCCCCACATCTACTACCTCGCGGCGGTCGTGGCGCTGCTGCCCCTGTTCCTCAAGATGCGCTCCACCATCCGCGCGCGGCGCGAGTCGCTGCTCCGCATGGCGAGTCTGCTGCTGGTCATGGCCTTCCTCGTCCTCGCCTCCGCTGCGCCCCAGAGCATCGCGCTGATCAACCGGACCACCGGCGTGACCAACATCGCGGCGCCCTGGGTCTACAGCCTGCTCACCGCGTTCAGCGCCTGCTGCCTGCTGATGCTCACCGCGTGGCGGGACGGGACCACCGCGTCGGCCGGCCGCGTGATGCGATGGGTCATCGCCGTGTACTCGCTGGTCATCGTCGCGCTGTGGGTGCTCTTCGCCCTCGGTGACCCCGCTGTCGAGCGCCTGCGCGACTTCGACACGTACTACGCCGACGAGCCGTATCTGCGCGAGATGATCACGCTCTACATCGTGGCCCACACCGTCGCCAACACCGTCAACTTCGTGCTGCTGTGGTCATGGGAACGCCGGGTGCGCCGCGTCGACGCCTGGCTCCGTACCGGACTGCTGCTCATGGGCACCGGTTACATCGCCACCCTCGCCTTCAACGGCTTCAAGCTCACCGCGGTCGTCGGCCGGTGGAGCGGCCATGACCTGGACTGGCTGAGCACCCAGGCCGCCCCGCTGGCCGGCGCCATCGGCTCCATCCTGGTCGGCGCGGGCTTCCTGGTCCCCCACGCGGGCCAGGCTGCCTACGAGTTCTGGCGGGCCGCCCTCCGTCACCGCAGGCTCCTGCCCCTGTGCCGGCTGCTGAAGGAGCATGTCCCGGCCGGGCCCTCCACACTCGTCGGCAAGCCGGACATCCACACCTCCCTGACGATCCGGGAGAAGGAGATACGGGACAGCCTGTACACCCTGGCCCCCTATCTGGACCATGAGCTGTACCGCCGGGCCCGCCGGGCGGCCCTCGACCCCGATCCCGTGCTCGGGGAGTCGCTGGGCCGGCGGCTCACACCCCGGGAGGCCGAGGGCGTCGCCGGCGCCGTGGCCGTCTCCGCCGCCATCGCCGCCCGCGCGGACGATCCCGGCAGGGGCTCCGAGTGGAGGAGTCCCGACAGTCTGCTCCGCGACGTCGAAGCCGTCTCCGGGGCACTGCGCCGCCCCGGCCTCGTCGAGGCGGTCCGCCGCAGCGCGGCCGCCAGGTCGGAGAGCACACCCGCCGCATGGAACGACACCCCCGCCCCATGAGATCCGCGAGAACCGCGAGAACCGCGATAGTCCTCGGCGGCAGCATGGCCGGCATGCTCGCGGCCCGCGCGCTGGCCGACTTCGCGGCCGTCACCGTCGTGGAGCGCGACACCCTGCCCGAAGGGCCCGGGCCCCGCAGGGGGTTGCCCCAGGCGCAGCACACCCATGTGCTGTGGTCCGGCGGCGCCAGAGCCGTCGAGGAGCTGCTGCCCGGTACCGCGGCTCTGCTCGGGGAGCGCGGAGCGCACCACGTGCCGGTGCCCACCGACATGGTCGTCCTCAGCCCGCGGGGATGGTTCAGGCGCTGGGAGGAGTCCCACCACACGCTGCTGTGCAGCCGTGAGCTGCTCGACTGGACCGTGCGCCGGCAGGTGCTCGGCCATGAGCGCGTCACCGTCTCGGAGAACACCACGGCCGAAGGTCTGCTCGGCGACGCGGACGCGGTCACCGGCGTCCGTGTCCGCCGGGCGGACGGCAGGGAGGAACGGCTCACCGCGGACCTGGTCGTCGACGCCACCGGCCGCGCCTCGCGCGCGTCCTCCTGGCTGCGGGAGCTGGGGCTGCCCGCTCCGGCCGAGCGGAGGATCGACCCGGGCCTCGTCTACGCCAGCCGTGTCTTCCGGGCTCCCGCCGCCGTGCGCGCCCTGGGGCGTTTCCCCACCGTCATCGTCCAGGCCGATCCCCGGAGGGCTCCCGGACAGGGCGCCTCGCTGATCATGATCGAGGACGGGCGCTGGATCGTGACCCTCTTCGGTACCCGTGGGGGCGAACCCCCAGGAGGCGGCGACGCTTTCACGGACTTCGCCCTGCGGGCGCCACGGCATCCGGTCGTCGGCCGGCTCATCGCGGACGCCGAGCCCCTGACCGAGGTCACCCTCACCCGCAGCACCGCCAACTACCGCCGCTTCTACGAGCGGATGCGCCGCTGGCCCGAGGGGTTCGCCGTCCTCGGCGACGCACTGGCGGCCTACAACCCCAGTTACGGACACGGGATGTCCACCGCGGCCCAGAGCGCCGTCGCCCTGCGCGACACGGTCGGGCGCCGCGGCTGGGACGCCCCGGGGCTGGCGCGGCACGTCCAGAGGGCCGTGGCCGGGCCGGTGGACGCCGCATGGATCCTGGCCGTCGGTCAGGACGTGCTCTACCCGGGCGCCACCGAGCACGGTCCCACCCTCCGGGACAAGCTCGCGTCCGCCTACGTCAGCCGGCTGCTCCACACCGCGACCGGCGACGGCTGGGTGGCCCGCCGCGTCACCGACGTCACCTCCCTCGAACGCCCGGCGTCCGTTCTGGGCGACCCCCGGCTGTCCCTCGCCGCGCTCCGCGGGCCCCGCCGACCGAAACTTGACGGGCCTCCCCTCACCGGGGAGGAGATGGCCGCCGCCGGCCTGCCCGCCTCGTCCGTCACCGCTTCCGGGTGACCGGCCGCCGAACGCTCCCGGCTGCGGCGCCGGGAGCGTCTACTGCGGGCCCGCGGCACCGCGGTCGGGGGAGGCCCCGCGCAGGAGTCCCCACACTTCCTCGGCGGCCTGCTCCGCCGTGGGCCCGCCGGTCATGGCGACCCAGCGGGTGAACACCCCGACGAACGCCCCGGCCAGGTAGTGGGCGCGCAGTTCCAGCAGCGCGGTGGCCCCGCGCCCGTCCCCGCCGTCCCCGCCGTCGCCGCCGGCCGCGCCCAGCTGGGCCGCCACCTCCTCGGCCAGCAGTTCCCTGAGCCGGTTGACGAAACGCGCGGACCCCCCGGGGCCGAGCATCCGCCGGTACAGGGTCGCGTTCGTCTCCACGTGGCGGAACAGTTCCGCCAGCTCGCCCGGGGTGCACTGCGCCGGATGCGTGAGCGGGCACCGGGCGGCCGCGCGGGCGAGCCGGCCGACCTCCTCCTCCATGGCGTCCAGAAGCAGGGCGTCCCGGTCCCGGTAGTGCTGGTAGACGGTCGCGCGGTTGACCGTGGCGCGTTCCGCGATGTCGGCGATGGTCATGGATTCGACATCCCGTTCCGCGGCGATCGCCAGCGCCGCCTCCCGCAGCAGGGCGCGGGTCCGCAGCACACGAGGGTCCACACGGTCGGCGGGGAGCGTCCTCTGCTTCGGCATGCCCGCCAGCATATCGATCGAGCGACAAGCGGCGCTTAAGCGACTTGTGCCGCCCAGTGGCCGGGCCCGCTTCCGGAGCCGGAGCCGGAACCGAATCCGGAGCCGACTAAACAACACACGTTGCTTAGATGACTGCTGTCGGCTAGCCTTGCGGCATGCGAATCGAGATCTGGGCAGACGTCGTCTGCGCGTGGGCGTACATCGGCAAGCGGCGCCTGGAGCGTGCGCTGGCAGGCCGGAGCGACGCGGAGGTCGTCTGGCGGCCCTTCCGGATCGACCCGACCGCTCCGGCCCGGGCCGTTCCGCTGGAGGAGGCACTGCGCGACCCCCTCGTGGACGAGGCGCTGCGCGCCTGCGCACCGGGGCTGTCCCCGGAGCGGAACCGGGCGCGGGTCTCGCAGGTGGCCGCCCGCGAGGGCCTGGGGCCGACCTGGGGCTCCAGATGGCGCGTCAGCAGCCACGACGCCCACCGGCTCATCGCCCTGGCCCACGAGCACGGTGGCCCGTCCGCGCAGGACGCCGTGGCCGAGGGCGTGATGCGCGCGAACTTCGTCGAGGGCCTGGACATCGGCGACCGGGCGGTCCTCGGCGAGGTGGCCGCGGCGGCCGGCTTCCCCCTCGGCGCGAGACTGCTGGACGGCGACGCGGGCGAGGACCTCGTGCGCGAGCTGCTGCTCCAGGGCAGGGCCCGGAGGGTGCGCACCTCGCCCACCCTCGTCGTGGGCGGCCGGGCCCTGGCGGGCGCCCAGTCGCCGGAGGCGATCGCGGACTTCCTGCGCGGCGGCGGGCGCGAGCGCCCCGTTCCCGCCGAGGTCGAACGGATGCGGTGGGCCGAGTCGCTCATGGACCGGCACGACCCGCTGGGAGCCCTGGTGATGCTGCGTCCGCTGCTGGAGGAGTTCGGCGAGGACCGCGGGGTCCGGCTGCTGGCCGCCCGGGCCTACTTCGCCTCCGCCCAGCTGAACCGGGCCGGGGCCGTCCTGGAGTCCCTGGTCGAGGAGTTCCCGGGCGATCTGTACCTGCGGATGCTGTACGGACGCACTCTGGAGCGCCAGGGCCGCGACGAGGAGGCCCGCCCCCATCTGCGGCTGGCGGCCGCCGCGGACGGCTGAGGACGCGGCCGGCCGCGGGCGGCGTCCCTGCCCGGAGGGACGCCGCCGTGCGGCAGGCTGTGCGGCAGGCCGTGCGCGTACGGCCTGCCGCAGGGTTCCGCCGGTGGGGGCTGCCGGCTCACCCCACCCGGCCGACGGGCCGGCGGGCAGCGGTCACGGCATCGCCGTCCTGCCGCCGAAGGACACGACCAGGCGCCCGTCGGAGGCGAAGGACCAGCTCATGGCACCGGCGTACGAGGAGCACCGGGAGCCGTTCGAGCCGGACCAGAACTGGTTCGAGCCGTCGGCGTCGCCGACGGTCTTGTCGTTGGACCCGCTGCCGCTGCGGCACGAGACGTTGTTCCGGAACACCGAGGTGCCGGCGTCGAAGGAGTAGTTGCGCTGGGCGTTGTCGATGCTGATGTTGTCCGACATCGTCATCGTGCCGGGGTTCCTGTTGTAGGTGAACCCGTGCTTGCCGTTGTCGTAGGCGATGCTGCGCCGGATGACGTGGTCGACCCCGATGTCCTCGCCGCCGAGCTTGTAGCCGTTGCGGTCGCCGCTGGAGTTCTGGGTGCCGTCGCTGAGGGTGCCGTTCTCGTAGGCGAGGGAGTCCTCGATGGTCACCGCGCCGATGGGCCCGGTCTCGTCCTTGGTGTAGAGGTCCCAGCCGTCGTCGATGTTGTTGTGGGCCACCGCGTGGCGGAAGACGTTCCCGGGGCCGGAGGTGAGCTTCGCGGCGAAGCCGTCGGCGTCCTCGCCGTCGGAGTCGGCGTTGTCGTGCGACTGCGCGCTCAGGACGAGGTTGTGGGAGGGCCACTGGTCGCGGGGGGTCGAGGAGGACATCCGCGAGAGCTGCAGACCCGTGTCGCGGTTGAAGCGCGTCACCGTGCGCTCGATGACGTTGTGGCTGCCGCCGACGAAGATCCCGTTGTCGCCGGCCCGCTGGACGACGAGGCCCTTGACGTGCCAGTACGACCCGTTGACGGCGAGTCCGCGGTTGGACGAGCTCTCACTCTGCGCCGAGAAGTCCAGCACCGGCGTCTCGCCCGGGTAGGCGGACAGTTCCGTGCGGTCGCCCGGTGTGCCGTCGTTGCCCCGCGGGATGGCGACCGTCCGCGAGAAGCGGTAGGTGCCGCCGCGCAGACGGATCGTCCCGCCGGGGGTGACGCGGCTGATCGCCGAGGTGAGCGTCGTCGGGTCGGCCTCCGTCCCGGAGGCGTCGGCGCTGCCGTTCGGCGCCACGTGCAGCACCGATCCCGAGGGCGGCGGTGTGGTACCGGTGCCGTCCACCTCGGCGTCGAGGTAGTCGATGTTGGGCAGACCATCCGTACCGGTGGGGCTGAGCCGGATGGTGTTGCCGCCCTGTCTCACCGGCACCGTGAGCGTCTTCGTCGTCCATCCGTCCCATACACCGGTGCTCTCGAACGACGCCGCCGCGACCACCGAGCCGTTCACCGCGATGTCCGCGGTCCGTGCGGCGGCGGTTCCGTTGGCGAAGCGGACCGACAGCGTCGCGGTGCCGGCCTGCGTGGCGTCCACCGTGAACTGGGCGGCCGCGCCCACGGCGTTCCGGCCGTTGCAGAAGCCCGTTCCGGAGTAGCCGGCGTGTTCGGAGTCGATGGTGCCGTCGCAGGTGGCGGGGGCGTGCTCGGCCTCGTGGCGGACCGGCGCGGCCGTCGCCGTGGCGCCGGGCAGTGCCACGGCGACGCCGGCCGCCAGGGTGGCGCAGGCCAGTAAGGACAGCGGGGTTCTCGGTCTCATCGGGACATCGCCCTTCCGTGGGGGGCACCTGCTCGGCAGGCATGGCGGTGTGGCTTTCGACACGAGAGGAAGAAAGCGCTTGCCACGCTAAGAGCGCGCACCTGACAGGTCAATAGAAGGAACGAGGAGAAGACGTTCGACAAACGGTTGCTCAGAACCGGATCCATCCATCGGAGTCGAGCTCGGTGTGGGTGTGCGTCGTGGTGTGCGTCGTGGTGTGCGTCACGCCGGAGGACCGGGCATCCCCCTGGTCTCCCCCGGGAACACCGAGATCCCGCGGTCGCTCCTCCCCGGCGGCGCCCGGCCGCGGAGCGAGACCCCGGACCAGGAAGCCGACCCGGGGGCCGAGTCCCACCGTGTCCCCCTCGCTCAGCCGCTCCCGGACTCCCGGAACCAGCACCCGGCCGTTGACCAGGGTGCCGTTGCTGGCCCCCTCCCTCACCTCGGTCACCCAGGCGGTGCCGTCCTCGGCGTGCTCGACGCACGCGTGCCGCCCCGAGACCGTGGTCTCCTCCGCGAGGATGCCAAACGCCCTCGGCGCCCACTCCTCACTGCGGCCCAGACGCACCGTCTCTCCCCTCCCGACGTCCAGATGCCGTCCCATGCCCCGGAAGACCAGCCGCAGTCCGCCACCGGCCGGCCGCGCCGCCGCGGGGCGGTCACCGCCGTCGGTGCGGGCGCCGCACGACGGACAGGCGGAGAGCACTCCGGGCAGGGGCCCGGCGCAGTGCGGGCAGGAGGGGAGGACGGGACCGGCGCGGCGGGGCGCCGTACCGTCGAGCGGGACGGGGATCCAGTCCCGGTCCCCGTCAGAGTGAACGCCCAACGCCCGCCGCCCCCTTCTCGAAGTCGACGACGAGTTCGACGCGGCCGTCCGCGGCCTGCTTGACGCCGGAGACCAGGACGGTCGTGCCCGGAGCGAGGTCGGGCGCGGCGAACAGGACCCGGGCCAGCGGGTTGATCAGATGGGTCTCCAGCACCATGCCGATGCCCCGTCCTCCGTTCCACTGGTCCGCCGTGCAGTGGCCGAGGAGGGTGGCGCGCGCGTCGTCCGTGAGTTCGAGGTCGACGCGGTGCCCGGCCGCCAGCTGCCGCCGGATGTTCCGCGTCTGCAGGTCGAAGATCTTCTCCGCCACCTCGGGTGAGATGAAGTTGAAGACGACCACGTTGCCGCCGATGCGGTTCATCAGCTCCGGACGGCCGATGACCTGCTCGAAGTGCTCCTTGACGTTCTTCCTGACCGTCGCCTCGAGTTCGGGGTAGGGCGTGCCGGGGGTGACGATCCACTGCCGTGCCTGGGTCTCCGGATCGGTGCGCTGCACGCCCAGGTTGGAGGTGAAGATCAGGACGCACTCGCTGAAGTAGGTGGTGACGCCCTGGCCGTCCGTGAGCCGGCCGTCCTCCAGGACCTGGAGGAACTTGTCGAGCACGCCCTTGTCCGCCTTCTCGATCTCGTCGAAGAGGATGACGCGGAACGGGTTCTGCCGCACCGCCGCCGTCAGTTCCCCGCCCGCCTCGTATCCGACGTACCCCGGCGGCGCTCCGACGAGCCGGTCGGCGGCGTGCGCGGAGGAGAACTCGCTCATGTCGAAGCGCAGGTACGCCTGGTCGCTGTCGAAGAGGACGGAGGCGACGGCCTTGGCCAGTTCGGTCTTGCCGGTGCCCGTGGGGCCCGCGAAGAAGAGCACTCCGCGGGGGCGGTGCCCGGGGCTGGTCGCCTGGGCGCCGGAAAGCCCCAGCGCGGCGCGTTTGAGGATGTCCAGGGTCATCGACACGGCGGCCTCCTGGCCGAGCACCCGCCGGGAGACGGACCTCTCCTCGTCCGGGTCCTCCCCCCTCAGGACGCGCTGCCGGATCTCCTGGCGGCTCCAGGGGTTCTTCTCCACCCCGAGCCGGTAGATCCGGACCGCGTCGGGCATCGAGCCGAAGGGGATGCCGCGCGCCGCCGCCAGGCCGGCGCTCTCGCGCATGGCCATCAGCGTCATGCCCGCGGCCGCCCGGGCGAAGGCCCCCACGGCCTCCTCGTCCTTCGGGGTCAGCACGCCGGCCCGGAACGAGGTGGGGGCGGTCCGCTCCCGGTCGTCCTGCAGGAGTCGGCGGGCCATCCGCAGCCGCTCGTCCGCGTCGGGTTCCGGGACGGCCACCGCGCGGATCCGTTCACTGCCGGCGACCAGCCAGCCGGGGAGATCCCGCTCCCCCTCGGCCAGCCAGATCACGGGGTTGAACACAGCGGTGGCGGGCCGCCCCCCGGGGACGGCCCCCGGGGACGGCACCGGCCGCACCCGGTCGGCCAGTTGCAGGCAGGCCAGGAAGAAGTCCCGTTCGTCGGCGGTGAGCCGAGTGACGTCCTGTACCAGGCGTGAGGCGTGCTCGACCACCAGCACCACACGCAGCGGCGGCAGTTCGACGTGGTCGGGACGGGCCTTGCCGCGCTTCTCCGCCCAGCCCGAGGCGATCTCCCGCAACTGCTCGACCGCCTTCCGCTGCTGAGCGGGGTTCGTGCCGGGGAACTCGCAGGGCTGCAGCAGGGTCCGCGCCGCCTCCGCCACCTCGGGGTCCGCGTACATCAGGCGGAAGCCGTGGATCTGGTCGCAGGCCACCAATACCTGGTAGCCCAGCCGGTGCAGCGGGTTCCACAGCACCTCCAGGAGCGGACGGTGGTGGTCCCGGCCGTTCCTGTGCACCAGGTGGAGGTCGTGGATGTTGCCGTGCAGCACGTACTGCGCGTGCACGCTGAGTGTGCCGGTCAGTTCCTCGACGAACAGCGGGTGCCGGTCGCCCTTGTGCAGTTGCGCGGATCCCATCGCGAGTCCTTCCGGGGGTCGGGGCGCAGGTGGTCAGTGCCGGCCGGCGCCGTCGACCGTCCGGTGCCCGGGGCGGGTGCGCTCATCGGGACGGGTGCGCGCGCCGGAGCGGCCGGCGGCCGCGGCGCCCTGCCCCGCCGGGGTGCCGGCCACCGCGCCGTGGGTGCGCTCCATCTCGAACCGCACGGTGAGGCCGAGGTCCTGGGCCAGTTCCCGGAACCGGGCCAGCTGCTCCTGGGCCTGGGCGCACCGGAGGTCGTCCAGGGCCTTCTCCCCGGGAAGCCGTTCCGCGCCCGTCTCGGTGCGCATGGTGACGACGCGGAAGGCGTCTCCCGTCAGGGTCGCCCTCAGCCAGTGCTCCGGGTCCCAGTCTCCTGGGGTCCACTCCAGCCTCATACCGCCGTTCTCCAGGCGGTCGACGTGGACGGCCTCGCCCGTGTCCCGGGCCAGCCGGGCCAGGACGTCGGCGCACTGGGCGCGTACGTAGAGGGCTTCGAGGGCGCTGTGCCGCTCCTCGACCCGCTGCCGCACCGTCTCCTGTTGCCGGGGACTGAGCGGGACGCCCTCCTCCAGGAAGCCTCGCAGGGCGTCCTCCGCTTCCGGGTCGTGGCCGGGCAGTTCCGGGTCCTCGGGCAGGGGCGCGGTCAGGAAGTCGAGCTGCAGGGCCGCGCGTTCCTCGTCCTGCCGCCGCTGCCGGGCCTTTCCGTTCGCGCGCTCGGCGAACCTGCGGGCCTCCTTGAGATGGAGGCGGGCGCGGCGCGGGTGGGCGGCGGCGTGGCGGGTGGCGTTCCCCACCGCCTCCGCGACCAGTTCGGCGATCCGTGGATCGGCCCGCGGGTCCAGGGCGGCCAGGATGTCGGCGCCCCGCTCCCGGAAGGCCGCCGTGTCCGCCCCGTCACCGGGCGGGGCGGACACGGGCACCGGGAGCGGCGAGTCCCGCCGGCCGGCCGCAGCGGCACGTTCGCGGTGCTCCCGCAGCATGGCGTCCCGGCGGGCCCGCATGGCGTCCTGCCAGTCGTCCGCGCCGTCCGCACGGCACAGCGAGGCCGTGAGCGCTTCGGCCTCCCATGTCTCCTGCGCCGCCTCGGCGCTCTCCAGCGCCATCTCGAACCGGGCCAGTTCGCCGCGGAAGTCGCCGAGGGCAGAGCCGGCCGGGTTCAGCGGCGGTGGCAGGCCGGGACGCGGCGGAGGGTCGCTCGGCGCGGTCCGGGCGGCCCGTGAGGCACGTGCCAGCAGTGCGGTCCTGCGGGCGTTGGCCCGGGCGGCGGCGAACGCCGCGTCCCGCCACTGCTGCGCGGCCAGCGCGGAGAGTTCCTCCTGGCGCTCCAGGCAGCGCTGCTCCCCGGCGGCTCGTACCGCGGCGGAGGCCAGCACCCGGGTGGTCGCGAGCGCGGCGCGTCCGGCCAGCAGCGCTCCGCTGAGCGTGCCGAGTACGGTCAGGGCCGCGTCGGCCGCCTGCAGCAGGGCCTCCCCGGCCGCTTCCGCCAGCTGCGCGGAGACCTCGCCGGCCGTGTCCGCGGCCGTTTCGCCGGCCGTGTCGTTCGGATGGATCGCCCCGGTGTGGGGGGTGGCGCCCGGTTCCACCGGCGGTGGCGGGGCGAAGGCCGCACCGGGCGCCACGAGGTCCACCATGGGCAGGGCGAGGCCCGCGCTCATATATCGGCTCCTGTCGTACGTGTCGTGTGTGCCGTGCCGGCCGTTCCTCCCCGGCCCCGCGTCCGAGGCCCCGGGGCCGCACGGCCCCGGCGCTCCCGTCTCTCCGCGCGCCACCGGTGGCACCGGTACAGGCTCCAGCCGGCGAGTGCCGCCACCGTCGCCGCCGGCCAGAGCCACGGCACGGCGGTGAGCGCCTCGAATCCGAGCAGGAAGAGTGCGGCCAGGCCCAGGGCGGCCAGGAGGCGGGCGCGCCATCCGCCGAGGGCGGCGGTCGCGGGCCGCTCGGCGGTGCGGATGAGCAGGCCGGCCAGGGACCGGCGGGGGTGGTAGGCGGGCGGGCCGATGTATGTCGCGGTGAGCAGTTCCGCGGCGAAGACGGCCGCGGCCCCGGGAAGCGCGAGGAGCCAGCCGATGACGACCGCCTCCTGCGGAGCCCTGCCGAGCACGTCGGCCAGTCCGATGAGGAAGCACCAGGGGGCGGTGAGCACCGTCGCTCCCATCAGCGCCCAGCCCAGGGTGGGAAGCCGGTCCAGGCGCCGCATGACGGCGATCACCCCGTCCTGGTCCTGCGCCATCAGCCGCTCGGCCTCCTCCTCCAGGAACCGCGCATGGCGGGCGTTCGCCTCCCGGACGGCAGGCGGCGCGAGGAGCCCGGCGGCGAGCAGCCGCAGGGGGTCGTCGGGGACGGTCAGCAGCCAGTGGAACCAGGGCACGGCCGCCGGGAGGCCGTCCCGCAGTGTCAGGGTCTCGGTGGCCAGCCGGGTGGCCGTCCGGTCGGGCTCGCGGGCGAGTTCCAGGAGCCTGGCGTCGAGGGCGGCCGTCTGCGTCAGGACGTGCCGGACCCTGCGCAGGCGGTCGATGTCCTGGTTGCGGCGGATTTCCCGGACCAGGTGCGGCCAGCGGCGCCGATGGGCCAGCCAGCGTTCGGCGACCGCGTCCAGTCCCTGTCCGAAGGGGCGTTCGGCCAGAGCGGTCAGGATCTCCGGGTGATCGCGCAGGTGCTCGACCAGTTCCAGTGCGCCGGAGTCGCCCTGCTGGGCCAGTGCGCTCAGCTCCCGTATGCCGCGGGCGGTCATCGGCATGCCCCAGCAGGTGGCCTCGAGCCGGGGCCCCAGCCAGTTGATCAGACGGACGACGAGTTCGGGTGCGGGCGGGCCGGCGGCCAGTTCCTCCCGCAGCGCCGCGAGGGCGCTCCGTCCGGAGTCGTGCGCGCGGGTGGTCTCGAACTGCCCCAGCCACCGCGCCAGTGCCGCGCGGCTCTCCGGTTCGGCCAGCATCCGGCGGGCGGCCTCGTGGTAGTGGTCGAGTGCCCGGGCCAGGTCCTCTCTCCGGGTGAACTCCTCACCGGCGAAGGCGAAGGGGCGGATCGCGGGCTCGGGCCGGGGTGCGGACGGCTCGCCGAAGCCGCGTGGCGCGGTCGCCGGTGATCCGCCGGCCAGCCAGTCCGCGACCTCCACGGCTCCCCAGCGGTGTTCCGGATCACGGGTCAGCAGCCCTTCGCAGAGCATGCGGACGCGCCGGTCGCCGATTCGGCTCAGGTCGGGGTCGCGGGTGGCGAGCGCGTTGAGTACCGCCTCGTCCTCGCGTTCGTCCATCGGGTGCCGGCCCAGTGCGAGTTGCGTGGTGACCATGCCCACCGACCACCAGTCCATGGCCTCCGAGACGCTCTGGAGCCGCGACCCGGCCTCCGGGGCGAGGTAGAGCGGCTTGCCCCGCCAGTCGAACCGCCGTACCTCGTCGTCGGGCCGGTGTACGGCCGCCCCGAAGTCGATCAGCACGATCTCGGCGGTGTCCGTGCGGGCCTCGACCATGATGTTGTCCGGAGTGATGTCCCGGTGCACGATCTCGTGCTCGTGCAGGAACGACACGGCGGCGTGCAGCTGGCGCACGAACCGCACCAGTCGGCGGGCGGGCGTGGCGCCGGGGTACTGCCGCTGGTGGTCGCCGAGGTGGCTCTCGCCGTGCGAGCGGCAGAGCTGGTACGGGTGCCCGTCGCTCTTCCCGGTCTCCACAACCCTTTCGACGTGCGGTCCCCCCTCCTCGCGCAGCACCCGGCTCACCTCCCGGTCAGGCGCGTGCATGCGGTGGTACCACTTGAGCACCAGCGGCACATCGGGCGTTTCGCTCTCCAGATCCCGCACCCGCAGCACCACGGCCTGAGAAGCCGTCTCCGCCTCCCGGAGAACCCGCAGCAGAACGAATCTGTGGGCCAGCCCCGGTGGAACGGCAGCGGTGACCTCCCTGGTCTCGACCAGACGGGCATCGGTGACACCGCCGTCCTCGGGAGGCAGGAAATCAGTGGGAAGAGTCGTCGACACCGTCCGCCCCTCCGGGAATTGCGTCCGCCCAGCGGTCGCCGACCGACGCGGGAGGCCAGAGCGTATCCGGGGGGCCCGGATCTCTGCACTCTTTTTCGAATTGCGTGCGAATCAAGGAAGTGGAGGGAAGATGTTTTCGAATCCACCCTCCCCTCGTTTCCGTGACCGGATTACCATGCACCCCATGCATCCCACGTCCGCCCTGCCGCCGCACCGGGACCTGGTCGACGAACTGAGGCACCTCAGGCAGCGCGGTCTGCCCCGGCTCCGCCACTGCCCCCGGCAGGCCCTGGGCCAAATCGCGGTCGCGGCCGGCTTCTGCACCGGGGCGGACGACGAACTCGAGGGCGTCGAAAGGCTGCTGGGCGCTGCCGTTCGACGACTGGCGGGCGGAGGCCCGCTGCACGACACCGCCGGATGCGACCCGCTGGCCCGTGCCGCCGCGCACTCCTTCGGTCTGTTCGCCGAACGCCGGGGGGTGGCCGCGGCCGACCGGAGGAAGGCCGCGGCGGCCGTCTACGGCGTGAGCACCGAGCGCTTCCGCAAGAGCCAGGAGCGTGAGGTGGTGGAGGGGATCGCGTCGGCGCTGCTCGCCCTGGCCCGCGAAGCCGGCCGGCCCGCGGAGCCCGGCACCGCGGCGGACTCCGCACCGGCGGCGGGGGCCGGCGGTGCGCAGCCGCCCGAGCCACCGCCCGAGCCACCGCCATCCCGCAGTCTCCCGCGCGGCACGAAGGAGCGGATCACGGTCCTGGCGAGCCCGATCGAACTGGTCGGCGACATCGACATCCTCGTCTCCTCGGAGAACGTGTACCTGGAGATGTCGAAGACCTTCCGGCCCACGGTGTCCGGAGCGCTCCGCAGGGCCGCCGCGATCCGGGACTCCTCCGGGGAGATCGTGGACGACGTCCTCACCCGGGAACTGGCCGTATGGCTGCGGATACACGGCCGGACCGGGCTGCCCGTGCGGCCGGGCACGGTGGTGGGCACCTCGGCGGGCGCGCTCGCCCGGCGCGGGATACGCCGCGTCCACCACGCGGCCGTGGCAACGCCCGTCGAGGGCAGCGATCACTACCATGTCGCCCCCGCCACGGTCGCGGAGGCGGTCCGGGCCTCGTTCGCGCTGGCCAGGCAGGAGCGCCGGACCCTGGGCCTGCCCCTGTCCAGTATCTGCTTCCCCCTGCTGGGCTCCGGGCGCGGCGGGCTGCCCGCCGGCACCGCCGCACGCTGGCTGCTCTGGGCGGTGCGGGAGGAGTTGCGGCGCGACCCGGACTGGTCGGTGTGCCTGGCAGCCCCGCGGCCCGAGCACGCCAGGCTGCTCACGGCCGCCAACTCGGCCTCCTGAGAACCACTCCGGCCTCCTTCAGACCGCGCTCCACCCTTCGCAGCTCCCCTCTCAGCGGCACCCCGTAGATCCGCACGCCGGGGCCGTCCCGGGTGTCCACCACCGCCTGGAGCCCTCCTCCGGTGCTCTCCCTGGCCAGGTGGGGCGCGTAGCGCGCCTCCCCCAGCGGCGTCAGCGGCCTCAGCCGCTGGTTGGCCGAGCCCCGCCAGACCAGCCGGGTCGGCTGCCCGGCCCGGTACCGCCCGGTGATCAGCGCGTCGGCATGGCGCAGCGCGCGCCGGCGTACGGGTGTCAGTTCCGCGGGCTCGTAGCCGGTGTAGACGAGCAGGTCCGGCATGTCCCCGGATCCGCCCCTGTCCCGGCGGGCCGGTCCCCGCAGGCGGGAGGCGCCGGCCAGCAGTTCGGCCAGCGCGCCGGCCTGCTCCAGGGGCTCGCCCCCGCTGACGGTGAGCCCCTGGGCCCCTTCGCGGAGCGCCGCCTCCCACAGTTCCAGCAGGTCGGAGATCCCCTTCGGCCTCCCCCCGCCCGCGTCCCAGGTGTGCCGCGACATGCACCCCGCGCAAGCCAGCGAACACCCCTGGAACCAAATACCGAGTCGCCGTCCGGGGCCGAGGGTCTCCAGAGGGAAATGCGTCGCGCTGATCCTGGCCTCCATCACATCTCCTCACTCACTTCGGAAAGGAGTATCGACGGCGCGGCCGTCCTGCCGCAATCGCGGTAATGCCGTTAACCGGGCGCCGCCCGGGCGAAGTCAGGGCGTTTTCCGGGAACACCCCCTGGAACGATCTGTTCCGCCCTTCTTTTCCCCTCGAACCCCGCCTTCCCTGGGCTACTCTCTCCCCCATCACCACGGATCTCATCCGAACTCCCCCGCATGGAAGGGAGGTTTCTCTCATGAACGACTCCGGCCGGACAGCGGGCCGCGTCCGCGGAACGGGAACCGGATTCCTCTCCGCGCCTCTCGCCCGCCACCACGGCAGACGGGACGCCGCGGACCTGGAGACCGTCCTGGCCGAGGCCCGGGCAGGAGAAGCTCCGCCGGACCCGCCCCTGCCTCCGTACGTACTGGGCCTCCGGTCCCGGGCCGACCGAGGCAACTCACGGCTGCGGGCGCGCATGCTGGCCGCCAACCGCGGCCTGAGCGCACGTATACAGGCCGAATCGGTGCGCATCGTCATCCAGTACGCCGAACGCGGCCGGCCGGCCCCCGCCGCACTGGCGCGGTACGGCGAGATGGTCGCCCGCTGGCGCAGTACGGCGGCCGTCCACCGCACCATGGCGCAGGAACTCGTCGACCGGGCCAACTGGCTGCTCGCCTGTTACTGGGACTCCGCCTGGCAGCGGGCCCGCAGACAGGCGGAGGAGGGCGTGCCGGCCGATCCGGCGGAGCGCCGCCCCACCCGGTGGCTTCCCGGCCGGATCCGTCTGGATCCCACCTGGTACCGGGTCGACGACTGGCTGGACACCGACCGCTGGTACCGGCAGCCGGGAAGCGCCCCGGCCGCACAGCGGTCGGCCCTCCGGCAGGCGCTGGCCATCCTCGACGGCCAAACGGCCGGCACCGCCCGCACCAGCACGCATCAAGGCAGCCGGGGATGACGGCCCCGCCGAACAGTGAGGTCACCGTGCACCGCTCAGTCCACGCCGGCCGGCGCAGGCACCGCGCCCGCCGCACGGCCGCCCTGGCTCCCGCGCTGGGGCTGCTCACCGCCCTGGTCTCCTGCACCTCCCAGCCCGATCCCCTCACCACCCCGTGCGGAGTGGTGGTCGACGGGTCGGGGTCGGGCGCCTCGAACGAGAAGGGGTTCGACGCGGAGGCCAAGCTGAAGAGCACCCTTCTGCCCTTCCTCGAGGAACAGGGTTGCGGCACCGTCGAGTTCGCCCCCATCACACGATCGTCACAGAGCTCGTCCTGCCGGGTGGAGCGCGTCGATCTCGACCCTCCGCACAAGGAGACCACCGACCAGAAGAGCCTGCGCGCCCGCGCACGCACCACGGCGGCGGGCCGTGCCCTCGAAGAGCTCGAGTGCGCGCGTACGCAGGGCGGGTCCGATGTGTGGGGAGCTCTGGACCGCATCGGCGAGGAGATGCCCCCGAAGGGTCCCGCGGCCAAGCTGCTGGTGGTGAGCGACTTCGCCCAGACCGACCCGGACTTCCGGATCTCGCGGGCGGACCTCTCAACCGCCCGGCAGCGGGAGGAGACCATCGACTCCCTGGTCGAGGAGCGGGGGATACCCGCCATAAAAGGCATGGACATCTACCCGGTCGGCCTCGGCATGCAGTACGACTCCCGCCCGGGCGAGGCCGAGGACTTCCAGGCCTTCTGGACGGAGGTTCTCGAAGGGAGGGCCAGGGCCCGTGTCCACCACGACTACAAGTGAGCCGCCCCGGCCGAGGCGGCGGCGGCTTCCGGCTCTGCCCTCCGCCGGCCGCCGGAGCCAGGGGAGCGCCCCGCGCTTCCGCGGCGCCCCCTCGCCGCCGAGCACCGGACGTCCCCTGGTGCTGGACGAGCGCGCCGAGCGAAAGCTCCTGGAAGCCTCCCGCCGGCGGGGCCGTGAGGCCGCCGGGCACGGAGGGCTGGACCCCCTGGTGCTCCACGGCGACGACCGCGTCCCCCACTTCGCCGAACTGGCGTCGGTACGGGACCGGGTCATCCGCGAGATCGCCGAAGAGGCGCACCACGCCGAGGAACAGGCCAGGTTCGACGACGCACACGCGCAGGCCGAGGCCGAGCGGCTGCGGCGGGAGACCGAACTGATCGACCGGCGGCTGGCCGAGACACAGGAGCAGATCGCCACCACCACAAGGCAGTTGGACCTGCTGGCGATGCGCGCGTCCCGGTGGAGCCGCTTCCGCGACTCCGTCCGCACCCGGCTCGAGGAGCGATGGCTGCGCGCCCGTTTCCCCGCTCCCTCCACACAGGTCCCCGCCCCCCGGGGGCCCGGCGACGGCGCCGCCCCGGACACCGGCGAAGCCCGGCAGGCGAACGCCGACCCCGACTGGGTCACCCTGCAGGGAGCTCCCGAACCACCACGGCGCTCCGAGCCTCCGGGGAACATCCCGGACACGGAGACGGGCCTGGCCCGCGCGTGGGAGGGGCTTCACAAGCGGCCCGGTATCCCCGGCTGGATGACCTGGGCGCTGCTCGGCGTGATCTTCGCGGTCGAGCTCCCCATCTACTGGGTGGCCTACCAGCCCTTCCACGGCATCGGCAGCATCAGCGCGGACGCCCAGACAGGCATGCTGGCCGTATCCTCCGCGATCCTGATGGTGCTTCTGCCGCATCTGGCGGGACACGTCCTGCGGCGGCGCCCGGAGACGGGGGCCGTCCGGCAGGCATGGGTCCCGGCGTTCCTCCTGCTGGCCGTGTGGGCCGCGCTGGCATCCCTGCTGGGTACGGTCCGCGCCGGATACGTGATGCAGACCGAGGAGGACACCGGGGCGCCCCGGACTCCCGAGGGCTTCACCGACCCCGCCGCCGGCGGCGCGGCGTCCACCAGCCTGATCGACCGGCTGGATCTGGCGCCGCAGACCGTCACCTGGCTCTTCGTCGCCCTGCTCCTGCTCTCGGGCGGTATCGGCTTCCTGCTGGGACTGTGCAGGGAACACCCCCACCTCAACGCGTACCGCACCGCGGTGGAACGCCGTGCCGAGTTGCTGCGGGAGCGTGAACTGAGCGTGGTGGAGGCGGAGCTGGCGCAGAGCACGGCGGACACGGCCGAGGCCCGGCGGGAGGAGCGCAGAGCCGCGGCCGAGGACCGTGCCCGGGCGGCCCGCGACCTCTACGAGGCCGCCGCGCACGCCTACCTGGACGGGGTGAGCCTGGAGGCCGCGGACCCCGCGGTGACCGAGGCGGCCATGCGGCTGTCCGGCAAGTGGCCTCTGCTGCCGGCGACCCGGCAGGGGCCGGCCTTCTAGAGGAAGCCCCGGGGAGGGGGGACGAAACGGCCGACACCCGCCCCTGCCGCGCCCCTTGAGGGGCGCGGCAGGGGCGGGTGTCGTGTCGCGCCCGTCAGCCTCCGAGTCCCTCGGGCACGGACACCTGTGCCCGCAGCGGCGCCAGCAGCCGGTTGACCTCCTTGACGTCGGTGGCGGATTCCAGGCGGTAGCTCTCTTCCGGAGTCCGGGCCAGTGTCCCGGGTGCGCAGCGGTCGCCGAACAGCTGCAGGGCCCTGCGGGGCCGGCAGCGCTTGGATGTCCAGCACAGGCCCTGGGCCGCGGCGCTGTGCGTGCGGATCAACTGCACCCAGTAGCGCGTCTTGTCGTACTCGCGCTCCTCGCAGTCCACCAGCCACTCGTCCTGCCACACGGCGGCCAGCCCCTCGGCCGTGGTGAGGTCGACGAGGGTGACGTCGGCCGCGGTGCGTACGGCCGAGAGGCGGTACCGCGACGCCTGTGCCCAGGGGATCATCCGGACGGCGGTGCGGTTCTCGAACTCCCTGGACCGCAGGAAGACTTCGGCCAGAGCGGCCATCGGTTCGAGGGCCGCGTAGAGGTAGGGGTATCCGTCCGGCTCCATGGCGTCGAAGCGGTTGCCCTTGAAGTAGCCGTGTGCGAGGCGGGGGTTGAACTCGGCCGGACCGTAGCGGTCGCTGTGGAGACGCCAAAGGAGGGTGCCGGCCGGCAGCGCGGTGAGGACCGGTGCCATGGTGACTCCGTCGGGCGGGATCTGGAGCGCCATCAGTCGGCCTCCACCAGTTCGGCGGCGGCGAGTTCGATCTCCTCGTCGGGCAGGTCGCCCAGGAGTTCCGCCGGAACGCCCCGGAGCCAGCTGTTCCCGCCCAGCCACCAGTCGGCGGCCCCCCAGGGGTCCGCGTCGGCGCGCAGGATCCCGTTGACGCGCAGCACGACGGGGAGGGGTTCGAGCGTGCCCGGCCGGAACTGGAAACGCGGGTAGCGCGGGCCGGAGCGCGGGTCGGGCAGCCGGATCAGGCCGGTGTCGCCCCGCTGTCCGGTGAGGAGTCCGCGCCGCTCCCGCTCGGTGAGAGCGGGAGCGGCGAGCAGACGCTCTCTGGCCAGTATCAGCAGCTGTTCGGGGGCCGGCTCCGCGGAAGGGCCGTCGAGCAGGTCCAGCAACGTGTCGACGGCGGCGGGAGCCGGCAGCTCCCGGCCGCCGGCGCCGCCGGCGTAGCGGTGGCCCACCAGCGCTTCGGAGAGCGGGTGTTCGGGCGGGAGAGCGGACAGCGCCCTGCGCAGCCGGCGCGCGGCGCGGGCCGCCCGGGCGGCGTGGTCGTCGCCCGCCGCCGCCCGCAGTTCGCGCAGGGCGCCGGCGGCCTCCTCCCGTTCGTCGTCCCGGAGTGCGGCGGCCACGGACTC
This sequence comes from Streptomyces barkulensis, assembly GCF_002843305.1. Taxonomy (GTDB): domain Bacteria; phylum Actinomycetota; class Actinomycetes; order Streptomycetales; family Streptomycetaceae; genus Streptomyces; species Streptomyces barkulensis. The sequence goes on along the minus strand of NZ_PGSG01000089.1, from coordinate 43,788 downwards.
GCCGTGGGCCAGCAGTAGCGCGATCAGTTCCTTCGGCGTCACGGCCTGGCTCCTCCCGCCGGGTTTCCGTGGTGGACGAACGCGGCCCAGGTGTCCGTGTCATGGAAGTCCCTGTTCCACCGGGAGGGACGGACCTTCTCCAGGGCACGGACGAAAAATCGGCTGCCGGGCTCGGTGAGCATCCAGCGCTGGGCGGCACGCAGCGCGTCCGGCGGCGCCAGCCCCGCGGTGATCCGGTCGTGCAGCACCAGCATCAGGATCTCCGATTCCCCGTCGTCCACCGCCCAGCGTGCTCCGACGGCATCGGCCGCGAGCCGGTGGACCAGGACGGAGGTGACGGTGAGGGCCTCGTCGTGGTCGCGGGTGGTGAGGTCGGTCTCGCAGGCCCCGCACACCACCAGAGGGCCGCGGGAGCGGTACGCCTCACCGTCGTGCGGGGCCTCCAGCAGGGTGGTCAGGGTCAGCGGCCGGTCCGTCTCCCCGGCCCCCTCGGCAGGGGCCAGTCTCAGCGCCGAGGTCGTCGGGTCCGGGCCGGCGATGCCGTGACAGGAGAGGTGGACCATGGAGGCGGGCGCCTCGGCACGGCCGCCGAGCAGCGACAGGACGGCTTCGGGCGTCGCCGGCCCGGCGGCGTCGTCCTCGTCGAGGTGGCGCTCCGCCCGGGGGTAGTAGACCTGGTGCAGGAGTCTGATCTCGTCCTCGGCCCAGGCCAGCCCGTCGTCGCCGTGGTAGACCAGCGCGGGCCGCTCCTTCGGGCTCATACGGCTGCGGGCCGAGGAGCGGAGGAACTCACGGCCGGAGGCGGCGTGGGAGACCACGGCGACCTCGCACGCCCGTACCGTGTCCGGGCCGGCGAGCCCGGACGGCGGGCGCAGCACCGCCGCCGGCCAGGGCACCACGCCGAGGTCCCCGCACGGGACCAGGACGAGCCGCACCGCCTCGGGTCCCGTCCCGCCACCGCCCGGCCCCGTCCCGCCACCGCCCGGCTCCGCTCCCAGGCCCGATTCGGCCAGAGCCCGTTCCCACAGGCCGAGGGCGTCCAGTACGGGGGACAGCACCTCCCCCGCCCACCGGCACACCTCCTCGAATGCCCGGCGGCGGCGTCCGGCGGCCCGTTTCCGCTCCTGCGGCGACACCGCGTCGAACGGCGTGTCGAGCAGTCGCTGCTGCTCCGCGCCGGCCCGGACGAAGGCGTCGACCGCCTCGCGCCCCTCCTGCGAGAGCGCGGGCAGGGGCACGGCCCGGACGGGCCCGGCGGGGGTGGTGACGACAAGCGCGCCGTCCTCCGCGCCGGTTCCGGGAAGCAGGTGCACGAGGGCGTCGACACCCGCCCGCGCCAGACCGGCGCGCAGCCCGGCGACCGTTTCGGAGGGCGACTGCTCGTCGCTGAAGCCCTGCTGCCCGCGCAGCAGTTCCAGGGCGCGGCTGCGGACGTCGCCGGGGAGTCGGGGGGTGCCGCCGGTGAGCGCGGACAGGACTTCCAGGGGTGAGTCGGCATCCTCCTGCCGGAGGGGCGGCGGTGCCGGAGCGGCCTCGCGCCACTGTGCGGCGAGGTCGGCCGCGCCGAGGGCCTCGAGCCGGTCGGCGACGTCCCTGGACTCGGCCGCGGCGCCCAGCACCAGCGAACGGCCGGCCTCCAGGCAGGCCAGCGCCTCGTCCGTCCGGCCCACGCGCAGCGCCCAGGAGGCGGCGACGCGGCCGTGGTCGGCTCCCTGGCGTGCCACACGCAGTCCGTGCCGCACCCCCAGTTGCAGCAGGACGTCGGCGGCGGTCGCGCGCAGCGATTCGCGCGCGGCGGCCACGGCGGCCAGCAGGTCCTCGTCCGCCTCCGGTGTGCCGGGGCGGGTGGCCGCCCGGTCGGCGTGCAGCGAGGCGAGGTCCCAGTGCAGGGAGGCGCTGACGGGCGTTCCCCCGGGCGGAAGGGCGGCCAGGGCCTCGCGCACTTCCCCGACGGCCTCGTCGAGGGCCGCGACATCACCGGTGAGGCGGTGCAGCAGGCTCAGACCGCTCGCCACCAGGCCGCGGGTTCTGGCCTCGAAGTCGAAGGAGATTCCGGCCCGTCCCAGCACGGACCGGGTGCGCCGGATCCCCTCGGCGACACGGCCGGGATCGGACTCGAGTGCGCCGCTGAGGGAGAACGCCGCCGCCCAGCCCGAGTCCAGCAGGTCGCGGATGGCCGGGGTCTCCACCGGTGCCTCCAGGGCTTCCTCGATGTGGACCCCGGCCTTGCGGACGTCGCGCACGTCCCTGGTGAGGAAGGCACGGGTCAGATGGGCCAGTGCCAGCATGAACGGGACGAGGGCGCCGCCCCAGACCGACGGCTCGGGAAGCTCCTGGTCCAGGTCGAGGAGTTCCTCGATCAGCCTGTCCACGGCCGTGACGTCCCGGTTCTCCTGCGCGGCGGTCAGACGGTTCCTGATCCGCAGGCAGGCGGCCCCGGCCCTCAGCTCGGCCTGCACGGGGATGTCCGGAACGGCCCGGGAGAGCAGGCTCTCCACGAGGGCCACGGCGGCCTCCTCGTCCTGGAGGCTGCCGCCCGTCGCGGCGGCCACCTCCAGGTTGCCCGCGGTGACGGCCCGGAGCCACTCCCTGTCGGCCGGTTCCCGCAGCTCGCCCGCCTCGTCGAGCTGCCGCAGGATACGCAGCGACGAGCGGAACGCCTCCCTGTCGCGGGTGCGCATCCCCTCCGTGATGTGGAGCATGGCGGCGATCATGCGTGAGGACGGCGAGGCTTCCGGCCCGCTGTCCAGCCGGCCGATGACCTTCCTCAGCTCCTCGCTGCCGACCGCCCCGGGGTCCGACACCCCGACGACCGCCATGAGCTGCAGCGCGTCCCGCAGAGCCTCGTCGGACGGGATCTCGGACCGCTCCGGCGCGCCCGGCTCGGCGGGGCGGTCGGAGAAGGTGCCCAGCATCGAGAGTGCCCCGTCCAGCAGAGAGCGCAGCGGTCGCGGAAGCAGACCGGCGTTCCTCCGCACCAGCTCCGCCGCCTCGGCCATCGATCCGGGGTCGCCGATCCTCCCCGGATCGATGAGGAAACCGGCGAGCCGCAGGATGTCCTCCTGCCGAAACGGGGCTTCGGCCAGGAGACCGGCCTCGGTGCCCAATCGCAGCAGCAGCTGCATGTCCTCCAGTGTCCCGTCGCCTCCCCGGTCCTCCGGAGTGCCCGCGCCCGCCACCGCCCTGACCAGGTCCACGGTCAGTGCCTCCGCCTCGCTCACGGCCTGCCCCAGCGGAGCCACCCGGGATGCGAGCAGCAGCATCAGGCTCTTGGAGGCGGCCGTGCGCTCCTCGGCGCAGAGCCGTTCCGAGCCCCGGGCCTCCTGCAGCAGAGGGACGGCCGCGTTCCGGTCCTCCGCGGCCCCGTCCAGGACGAACCTGACGGACCGGAGCGTCCCGAGTCTGGCCCTCAGGCGGGCCGCGGTCGTGCCGGATTCCGGCAGTTCTTCGAGGAGGGACTCCAACCCGGCGATCTCACCGTCGAGTTCGGTTCCCCGTATGCCCTGGTAGGGGGTGTTCCGAAAGGTTCGCGGCAGCGGGACCGCGCAGTCGGCGGTGCGGGCCAGGGCGGTCGCGGCCCGGGCGGACGGTGATTCGGCGTCGGCATCGCTCATGGGTCATCCCTCCCCCGCCATCATGCCCACTTCCCGGCCGCCGCACGGGCTGATGCGCGATGCGGGCGGCAACGCCCGGAATCCGCCCCGCCCCCGCCCGGAACACGCCCGGCCCTCCGGCGCCCCCGGCGGACCTCGGGGCGGCGCGCCGGGGGCGGGGGCGGGTACCGGGGACGGAGACCGCCGAGGTGCGGGTGCCGTCGTCCGGCGTCACGGATCTCGGCGCGGTGGACTCCTGCCCGGCGCCGCAGGCGCGTCCGGTCCCTCCTTCCGGACGAGAAGAGGGACCGGACACGCCACGCCCGCCCGGTCACCGGACCGGGCGGGCGTGGCGCGGAAACCGAACGCCGGGGTCAGACCGCCGGGGCCGGGTAGGTGGGGTACTCGACTCCGGAGACGTGCTGGACGACGCGGACGACCTGGCAGGAGTAGCCGAACTCGTTGTCGTACCACAGGTAGAGGATCGCGTTGTCGCCCTCGACCTTGGTGGCGCCGGCGTCGACGATCGAGGCGTTGCGCGAGCCGATGAAGTCGCTGGAGACCGCGTCGGGGGCGCTGATGAAGTCGATCTGGCGCTTGAGCGGCGAGGTCAGCGACACGTTGCGGAGGTAGTCGAGGACCTCCTCACGGGTGGTCTCGCGGGCGAGCTGCAGGTTGAGGATCGCGATCGAGACATCCGGCACGGGGACGCGGATCGAGCTGCCGGTGATCTTCGCGTCGAGGCCGGGCAGCGCCTTGGCGACGGCGGACGCGGCGCCGGTCTCGGTGATGACCATGTTGAGCGGCGCCGAACGGCCGCGGCGGTCGGACTTGTGGTAGTTGTCCAGCAGGTTCTGGTCGTTGGTGAACGAGTGGACGGTCTCGACGTGGCCGCGCAGGACGCCGTACTCGTCGGCCATCGCCTTCAGCGGCGGCACGATCGCGTTGGTGGTGCAGGACGCGCAGGACAGGATCCGCTCGTCGGGCTTGATCGTCTCGTGGTTGACGCCGTGGACGATGTTGGGGACGTCGCCCTTGCCCGGCGCGGTCAGGACGACCTTGTCGACGCCGGGGCGCAGGTGCTTGGACAGCCCCTCCCGGTCGCGCCACCTGCCGGTGTTGTCGATGAGGATGGCGTTCTTGATGCCGTACGCGGTGTAGTCCACCGCCGTCGGGTCGTCGGAGTAGATCACCTGGATCTCGTTGCCGTTGGCGACGATCTTGTTGTTCGCCTCGTCGACGGTGATCGTGCCCTGGAACTGGCCGTGGATGGAGTCGCGGCGCAGCAGGGACGCGCGCTTGACGAGGTCCTGGCCGGCGGCCTTGCGGACGACGATGGCGCGCAGCCGCAGGCCGTTTCCGGAGCCGGTCTTCTCGATGAGCAGACGGGCGAGGAGGCGGCCGATGCGGCCGAAGCCGTAGAGGACCACATCGCGCGGCTCGCGGCACTTGATCTTGCTGTCGCCCGTGGCGCCGGCGACGGCCTCGGCGGTGAACTCATCCACCGACAGCCCGCGGTCGTCGGCCCTGTACGTCGCGGCGAGCATGCCGATGTCGATCTGGGAGGGGCCGAGGTCGAGCGTGGTGAGAGCCCGCAGGAACGGCAGCGTCTCGGTGACCGAGAGCTCCTCGCCGGCGATCTGCCGGGCGAACCGGTGGGTCTTGAGGATGCTGACCACCGACTTGTTCACCAGGGAGCGGCTGTGGAGCAGGATCGTGACGTCCCGCTCCCGGTGCAGCTTCCCGATGATCGGGATCATCGACTCCGCGATCTCCTCGCGGTTCTTCCAGTTGGTGAACGAGTCCACGGTGGTAGTCACAGGTTCATCTTTCGAGCTAGGCGGTGCTCATATGTTAAACACCCCTTATTTTGATCACCCACGCGGTACCGCCCTCACCGGGGGTGCGACGACGGTCGGCAGCACGGTTGTGGGGCCCCGGCCCGGCAAGGGGCCGGGGCCCGTCGGTCCGGCCGGTGGCGGCCGCTGCCGCCGCGCCCCCTGATCGGCCTCACGAAGCGGCCGGCAGCGCCTCCAGTGCCACCGCCGTCCGCGGGTGACGGTCGGCCGGCGCCGCGCCCGGCGGGGCAGGCTCCGCGCCCTGCCACGTGCCGTCGCAGCCCAGCAGACCGGCCACCGCGTCGCACGCCGCGGGATGGGCGGCGAGCAGCGCCGCGCCCGACGCCCGCGCGCCCGCACGCCGTGCCGGACGTGCGGCTTCCGGCTCCGCTCGCGCCCGCCACGGCGGCACCCATGCGTCCAGTGCCGCGAGCCGTCCGGGGAAGGTCCGCCCGGCCTCGCGGATCAGCAGCGGGGCCAGCTCGGCGCCGTCCGAGCGCAGGGTGGTGATCAGAGTCGGCAGCCACGGCAGGAGCACATGGTCCGGCAGCCGCGCGAACGCGTTCGACACGGCTTCCACGACGAAGTCGGCGAGACCGGGGAAGGGCTCCAGCGCGTGCAGGAAACCACTGAGGTGGCGCGGGTAGACGGGCACCACCATGGGGTTGCCGAGCATCTCGTCGCACCTGGTCCGCAGCTGCTAGCGGGTCAGCTGCCCGAGGTGCGTCCGGGCCGCCCACAGCAGCGCCGTCTTCGCCGGGTCCCGCGGACGGGACTGGGCCAGGGCCAGCTCCAGCTGTGTCCGGTCGCACCCCAGCGACAGCGCCAGGCTCTCCATCCCGAACAGGAAGCCCAGCATCGCCGCCACCTGGCGCACGCCCGCGTCGTCGTCGGTGAACGCCGTCGGCAGCAGGGTGCAGTAGTGCGCGTATCCCGCCTTGACGAAGGACTCGATCCACGGCGGCAGGACCGGTTCGCCGGTGCGGTAGTACGCCAGCAGCCGCCGCACCCGGCGCAGCACCTCCGGAGCGCCGTCCACGCTGCGCTCGGCCGACAGCACCTTCAGGGCGTGGGTCCCCAGTTCGCCGGCGAGGCGGTGGCCGCGCAGATACAGCACGGTGTCCTCGACCGCACCGAGGACGGTCGCCGCGGTGGCCCGTGAGTCGTACGCCGTGCGGCGCAGACGCTGCTCCAGCACCTGCTCGACGCTGACGCCCTCGTAGCCCAGCTCGATGAGCGAACGCTGGTGGGTGCCCAGTGCCAGATCCCAGGACTCCTGAATCGGGCGCTCCCCCAGCTTCCGCTCCCCCATGATCGGCCGTGCGGCGCCGTGCGGCATCAGGCGGCGCAGTATCCACTGTACGGCGGTGGCGTGCTCGTGCGCATCGACGCCGAGTGGCAGGAGGCGTCCGGTGACGGTACCGGCCGCGGGTGCGTCCGCCGCGCCGGGCAGTGTCAGCAGCATCGCGCGCGACCACAGGTCGGCCCACCGCCGTACCGGGACGCGCTCCAGCGTCGCACCGGGGCAGGAAGCGGCGAGTTCGGCGGCGAAGCCGTCCAGGAGGGCGGCCGGCCGGCGCAGGGACGGATCCGGAAGCATCGCGGAGACGACCTGCGCGGACGCGGAGACCACATCGTGGTCGATGCCCCGCCATCCGGCGCGCGCCAGGTCGACCAGCCACGAGCGGGCGGCGGCGAGCAGGTTCACCGTCCGCTGTCCGCCGGGCGTGAGGCCCGTCTCCGCAAAGCGGGCCCGGCCGGTCGCCTCCCGCAGACGGGCCGTCAGCGCGTCGTGGACGGATCCGAGCAGTGCGCTCCGCCGCACGGCCGGTTGTTGTTGGTGCTGCAGGCGAACGCGTAGTCGGCCGCGGCGACTGACGAGACGTAGACCCGTCCGACGTCCGAGCCGCTGGACACCACTCCCTGCAGGCGTCCGTCGGCCAGTTCGACGAACGGCACCTTGGCGAGCTTGCGCGGCCGTGCGGGTGGTATCACCCGTGCCGTGCTCGACCTCTCCCAGTCCGACAACGCACCGTCTCCCATGCTTCAGGGGGCCTTCCACACCACAGCGGCGGGACATGGCCGGAAACATAGGTGCGGTCACTGACAATGCCGTCGCCACCCTCGCCATAGGCCGCCCTCCCCTGTCCCGGTGACCGGGGAAGGCGGGCGGGGGAGGGCGGGCGGGCCTCCGGCAGGCGGCCGTCCTCGATGTGGAGGCCCGGCCGCCGGTGCGCCGGAGGGCTCGGCGTGGGCGGCCGGGCCCGCAGGACCATCGGGACACGCCCGGCCGCGTCGGTAGCGGCAGCCCACCGCGCGGTGTAGCGTCGTGAACAGCAGTCGTGGTTCCGAAGTCTCGTTCGCCCGTGGTCACGATCACGGGCGTTCTCGCTGTTCAGCTCATCTCCGGACCAGGGCGATCACCTCCCGGGCCCACAGGGCGGGCCCGGTCCCCTCAAGGAGAAGGAGACGGTCATGGCCAAGGGCACCGTGAAGTGGTTCAACAGTGAGAAGGGCTTCGGCTTCATCGAGCAGGAGGGCGGAGGCCCCGACGTCTTCGCCCACTACTCCAACATCGCGGCCCAGGGTTACCGCGAGCTGCACGAGGGCCAGAAGGTCGAGTTCGACGTCACCCAGGGCCAGAAGGGCCCGCAGGCGGAGAACATCCGCCCCGCCTGACCCCGGCGCCTCCACGGGCCCGGCACCCCGAAGCGGGGTGCCGGGCCCTGCCCGTCCCCGGAAGGCCGCCCGTGCGGAAGGGGGCCGTCCCGGCGGACACGGCCGGGACGGCCCCGTTCAGCGGTGGTGCGCATGCGTGGAGCGCAGTGCCTCGGCGGCTCCGCGCAGTGCCGCGATGTGCGGCTGGGGAGCGGGCCGTACACAGGTGTTCAGCCGTACGGAGAGCTGGTAGGTCACCTCCGGCCGCAGAGCGCCCCCGCCGCCCACCAGCGGACCGCGTTCCAGCGCGTCGGCGAGGTGCGGAACACGGCTGCCGCGCAGCATGCCGGTGACCATCGCGACGGTCCGGGCGACCAGCTCGCGCGAGGGGGTCGTGTCGAGGTCGCTGGTGCCCAGGGGCGCCCTGCGCGCGGCGCTCACGGCACCGTCGACCAGCAGGGCCACCTCGGTGATGTGCGCGCCGATGTCCACCACCAGCAGTGGGCGGGACAGATCCGCCCGGACTCCCAGCGCGATGGCCCTGACGCTCTCGACGGACAGCACCGTGCGGGGCCGCAGCACTCCCAGCGCCTCGGCCGCGGCGGTGTGGTGGCGCCGGTCGCTGAGGACCGGGGTGGTGACGGCGACCACCGGGCGGGCGAGGCGGGGGGTACGGCCGCCCAGCAGGCGCTCCAGCAACCGGCCGGTGCCGTCGGCGTCGACGATGGTGCCCCGCTGGACGGGGTGGGTGATGCCCCTGCCCGGGAAGGTCACGGTGGGCGCGTCGATGACGCTGCGGCGGCCCTGCGTCCAGGCCCGGGTACGGGCGCTGCCCAGGTCGATGGCGATTCCCGGGCACCGCCGGCACACCGGCCAGGCGGGGAAGCGGTGGGCGGAGAGCATCGTGGCCTCGGAACCGGCCACCGCCGCGTCCCCCCGGCCCGTGGGCGGGACCGCACCGCTGCCGGCGACCTGGTGGTTCACGACCTCACCCTCCACACCCCCGCGGGGCACCGGGGAAACAGAACCCGGCCTGCGTCGGGCAGTCGCCGGTACGGCGCCGCCGCGGCGCGGCGGATCACTGGCCGTCGCCCTCATCCTGGCCGAAGGGCCTGTCCCCGGCCATCGGGGGCAGGCCCCATTTCCACCGGGCGGCGGTGTGCAGTCGGCCCGCTCCGGGCGCCGTGGGCCTGTGCGGGCCGGTGGGCCCGGCCCGCTCCCCTCAGCCGCGGTGCGGCGGAGGTCACCTCAGCGGATCGAACGGCGCCAGCTCGGCGGGCTCCCGGCCGGTGACCACCCGCTCCGCGAGCAGCCGGCCCGTGACCGGCCCCAGGGTGATGCCCCACATGCCGTGGCCTCCGGCGGCGAAGACGCGCGGCGAGCGGGTGGCTCCGATCAGCGGCAGCCCGTCGGCTCAGCGGCAGCCCGTCGGCCGTGCAGGGCCGGGAGCCGACCCACTCATCCCGGCGCGCCTCCAGGTCGGCGCCCTCCAGCAGGGGCCGCGCGGCATCGGTGACGGCCCTGATCCTGCGGCGGTCCAGCGGCGCCTCGGGGCGGCGGAACTCCATCATCCCCGCCACCCGCAGCCGGTCCCCCAGCGGTGTGCAGGCCACCCGCTGGGCGGGGAAGTGGACCGGCCCGCCGGTGCCGGCTCCACCGGGACGCTGAAGCTGTGTCCGCGGCTGGCCTGCACCACACGGCGGACGCCGAACCTCCGGCCGAGGTCGCCGAGGTGGCCCCCGCCGGCCAGGACGACCGCGTCGAACCGCCCGCCGGTGCCGTCGGAGAGCTCGACGGTCACGCCGCCGACCCGACCGTCGAATTCCATTCGACGATTCACCACGCGTCGAACACCGGTGGTCGAACGTCTGGATTCCTGCCCGGAAGTCCATATTGCTGAACGGTTTTTCCCCCGGCCTCGCACACCGGCCCTTGCGCCGTTGATCCACCGCTGTCAGCATCACGACCAAGCGGTATTCCCGCGGGCCTCTGCGGGTGAAAGCGACCGCACTCGGCCCCCTTTCCCCACCACCCCGCCATGCGAACGCAAGGAGTGCGATGTCCGGTTTACGCGACAGATCAAGGAGGACCGGCCGGTGGGCCGGCCTGCTGGCGAGCGGCATGGTCATGCTGCTCGCCGGGCTGAGCGTGCTGGCCACCGGCGACGCCCGGGCGGCGTCCGGAGCCGGACACGGAAAGCGCGCCTCGAGCGCCGCGATGTCCCAGGTCGCCGCGATGCAGCCCGGCTGGAACCTCGGAAACTCCCTCGATGCCATCGGCGACGACGAGACTTCATGGGGAAATCCCCGTATCACCGAGACGCTGCTCGACAATGTCAGGGCACAGGGATTCAACAGCATTCGCATTCCCGTGACATGGAGCCGGCACCAGGGCCCGGCGCCGGACCACGCCCTTGAGGCGGAATACCTCGACCGTGTCGAGGAGGTCGTCGACTGGGCGCTGGCCGACGGCTTCCATGTCATGATCAACATTCATCACGACTCCTGGCAGTGGATCGCGGACATGCCGGCCGACCGCGCCGGCGTGCTCGCCCGCTACAACGCCATCTGGGAGCAGCTGGCCGGTACCTTCCGGGACCACCCCTCCAGGCTGGTGTTCGAAAGCGTCAACGAACCGCAGTTCAACGGCGGCCAGGACGACGCCCGGAACGCGGAGCTGCTGGACGAGCTCAACACCTCGTTCCACCGCATCGTGCGCCGGTCCGGCGGCGGCAACGCCGACCGCCTGCTCGTCCTGCCCACCCTGCACACCTCCGCCGAGCAGGCACGGGTGGACGAACTGGCCGACACCATCGACGCCCTCGGCGACCCCCGCGTCGCCGCGACCGTGCACTACTACGGCTACTGGCCCTTCAGCGTGAACGTGGCGGGCGGTACGCGCTTCGACGCCACCGCGCAGAAGGACCTGACCGATGCGTTCGACCGCGTCCACGACACCTTTGTGGCCCGGGGCGTCCCGGTGATCCTCGGCGAGTACGGCCTGCTGGGCTTCGACCGGCACACCGGCACCATCCAGCAGGGCGAGAAGCTGAAGTTCTTCGAACACCTCGGGTACCACGCCCGCATCAGGAACATCACCACGATGCTGTGGGACAACGGCCAGCACTTCCGGCGCACCGACTTCCGCTGGAACGACCCGGAGCTGTTCGCCCGGATCAGGTCCAGCTGGAGGACTCGGTCGGGCACGGCCTCCTCGGACCAGGTCTTCAGCGCCCGCGGCGACGCCGTCACCGACAAGACGCTCACCCTGAACCTCAACGGCACCTCCTTCACCGGGCTGCGCCACGGCTCCACCGCCCTGGTGTGCGGCAGGGACTACACCCTCCGGGGCGACCGGCTCACCATCACCGCAGCCGCGCTCACCCGGCTGAGCGGTTCCCGGGCCTACGGCACCAACGCGGTGCTGCACGCGCGGTTCTCGCGCGGCGTGCCCTGGCGGATCGACCTGGTCACCCATGACACGCCCGTCCTGCGCGACGCGACCGGTACGACGGACTCCTTCGCCGTTCCCACCGAATTCCGCGGCGACAGACTCGCCACGATGGAGGCCAGGTACGCCGACGGCACCAACGCGGGCCCCCACGACTGGACGCCCTACAAGGAGTTCGACCGTGCGTTCGCACCCGACTACGCGGGCGGCGCCACCACTCTGACGTCCGACTTCTTCGCCGAGGTCAGGGACGGCGCCCGTGTGACGCTCACCTTCCACTACTGGAGCGGAGCGAAGGTGACCTACCACGTCACCAAGTCCGGTGACTCGGTCACCGGCACCACTGCCTGACCGTCACCACCCCGGCCCCGGGCGGGCTCGCGCCCGGGGCCGGGGCAGCGCGCGTCTCACAGAACGCGCTGCCCCTTGCCCAGCGCCACCACGCCGTTCTCCGAGACGGAGTACAGCTCCCGGTCGCTTCGCTCGTCGACCCCGACCGCGGCGCCGGGCGGCACCTCTATGTGCTTGTCCAGGATCGCGCCCCTGACGATCGCGCCGCGCCCAACGCGCACGTTGTCGTGGAGGACGCAGTCCTGCACGACCGCCCCCTCCTCGACCACCACGCCGGGTGAGAGGACCGAGCGGGTCACCTGGCCGCGGATCAGGCAGCCCGCGCTGACGATGGACTCCCCCGCGATGCCCCCGGCGTTGAACCGGGCGGGCGACAGCTGGGAGGAGTGGGTGTAGACCGGCCAGTCGCGGTTGTACAGGTTGAAGGCCGGGCGCTCGGCGATCAGGTCCATGTGGGCGTCGTAGTACGCGTCGAGGGTGCCCACGTCACGCCAGTACCCCTGGTCGCGGGCGGTCTCGCCGGGCACGTGGTTGGTGTTGAAGTCGTACAGCTGCGCCTCGCCGCTCTCGGTGAGGATGGGCAGGATGGAGCCACCCATGTCGTGCGCGGAGTTCTCGTCCTCGGCGTCCTTGAAGAGGGACTCCACCAGCGCCCTGGTGGTGAAGACGTAGTTGCCCATGGAGGCGAGGACGGAGTCGGGATCGTCCTCCAGGCCCGGCGGATCGGTGGGCTTCTCCAGGAAGCCCTCGACCGTCCGGCCGTCCGGGCCGGGTTTGATGACGCCGAAGGCCGAGGATTCCGCGCGCGGCACCCGGATGCCGGCGACGGTGACCCCGGCGCCGCCGTCGATGTGCTGCCGCAGCATCTGCCGCGGGTCCATGCGGTAGACGTGGTCGGCGCCGAAGACCGCGATGTGGTCGGGGCGCTCGTCCTGGACCAGGTTCAGCGACTGGAGGATGGCGTCGGCGCTGCCCAGGTACCAGTGGGGGCCGAGACGCTGCTGGGCGGGCACGGGCGTGACGTAGTTGCCCAGCAGGCTCGACATCCGCCAGGTGGTGGTGATGTGCCGGTCCAGCGAGTGCGACTTGTACTGGGTCAGGACGCAGATCCGCAGGATGTCGCCGTTGACCAGGTTGGACAGCACGAAGTCGACCAGGCGGTACGTTCCGCCGAAGACGACCGCGGGCTTGGCCCGGTCGGCCGTGAGCGGCATCAGCCGCTTGCCCGCTCCACCGGCCAGCACGATTCCCAGCACCGAAGGTCCGCCGCGTCGCATCGCAGCTCCTCTCTCGCCTCCGCGCCGCCCCGGCCGCGTGCCCTGGGGCGGTCGAGCGGCTTCGGCTCGCGGGCGAGGGGCTCGGCACGGGAGCCCGCACCGCCGGGGACGCCCGGCGGAAACTCCACGGCGGTCGGGCCCGCCCTCGTACGGCCCCGTCCCTCGAACGTCCTGTTCCAGGGTCGCTCACCCGGCGCGGTTGCGAAAGTCGATCTCCCGGGCGCCCGCGGCCCCTCTCTCCCCGCGGCGGCCGGCGACGCAGACGGTCGTGAGCCGTACGCCGGGCCCGTCGGCCCTACCCCGCGAGCCGGAAGGCCAGGCAGGCCACGGGGGTGCGGTCGGTGACCGGGGTGCCGATGCGCTCCCAGAACCGGCGGTGGCCCTCGCGCCACTCCTCGAGGGAGGCGTCCCCCTCGCCCTCGGCGGCAGCGTGTTCCCAGGTCACCTCGCCGAAGGGCTTGATCTCGACACCGGTGATCTCGACGGTGGCGACGCGCCGGCCGTGGTCGTCCAGCAGCGCCAGCCTCTCACCCTCGTACTCCAGGCCCTCCGTCTCCTGCGCGTACTCCTGGAGCAGGCCGGTCGTGGCGGTCTTCGTCCCCGCGAGGACGAGCGCGTTCAGCCGGGCCCGCAAACCCCCGGGCGTGCCCAGCTCCAGAGCGCGCATGCCGTCCACCCGGGGCCACATCCGCCCACCACCTCGTCTCCCCGCCGCCTCGGCACGTCCACCGCCCTGTGCGGCTTCCTCGCGTGATCGTACGCTCTGGCCGGACCGGAAGGCCCTGGTGGGCGGGCCGGTCCCGGTGTCGGTGCGGCGTGGCATTCTGGCACCGGACCGATCACCGCCCACAGGAGACAAGAGCACGGCATGATCTTTCGCCGTACCGAAGAGCGCGTCGCCGTCCGCTGCGGCACCTGCCCCGGCATGCCCCTCCTCCCCACCCCCTGTGACATCGACACCGGGAAGTGCCTGCGCTGCCAGGACAGAAGCCGTCCCCTGCCCGTCCCCCACCCCGACGACCACCTGTGCGACGTGTGCCGCCGCGAGTGCCCCGGCTGCGGTGCACCGTCCGCCCAGGGCGGCCGGTGCCGGGCCTGCCGCGGCCTGTGCCGCACCTGCCACGCCCAGCTCCCCGCGCGTCCGGGGAACGGGGCCGCCCGGGGGGATCTCCGGTCGCGGGCGCCCGGCAGAACGGGCAGGCCGGGCGAGGGGGCCACACGGCGGGAGCGGGTCTATCTCCCCAGGACCTGGCTGGACGGCCAGTGCGACGCCTGCCGGAACGCCCCGGGTTCCGCCGACCCGGTCCGCGCGGTCCTCGCCGCCCTGCCGGACAAGGTCATCCGCGCCTGTGGGGGCACCGCCCCTCCCGCCGCCGTCGACACCATCCGTACCGAACTGCGGTACCACACCACCGCCCAGCTCACCGCCCGCATCGAACGCCGCTGGTGGGGAGGCTGGGCCTCCCGCCCGCTGAGCGGGGAGGCGGACGAGCACGGGGACGGCTACCGGCCCGACCATGTCGCCGTCTGGCTGCTGGCGCCCAGCGGCTGCCCGGCCCGCTGCGACGACGGCTGGACACCCGGCGACCCCGACCTGCCCTGCCCCCACTGCGGCAGCCGGGCCCGGCCCCGGCCCGCCGCCGAGGGCGGCGACGAGGGGGAGGCGCCCGCCGCCACGCCCGCCGACCGCACCCCGGCCGAAGCCGTCACCCACCGGCCCATGCCCGAGTGCGAGGGGCGCAACGGCACCTGTGGCGTTCCCGTCGCCGCCCCGTACACCATGTGCCCGTCCTGTCTGGACTGGCCCCGGTGCGCGTGCGGCCGCCGCTACGACCCGCAGCGGGCCACGGCGTGCGCCGCCTGCGCGACGGGCTGAGCCCTGCGGAAGGGGCGCGATGCGGTGCCACACCGTGGCGCGCGGCCCTGCGGCCCTGCGCCGGAGCCTCCCTGTCAGAGAGCAAGGACGGCCACGCTTCCCAGATAGACGGTGAGCAGCACGATGCCGTCGAATCCGAGCCGCAGCCAGCCGCGTTTCTGCCGCACCAGCATGCCGCCCAGCAGCACGGTGGTCATCAGCAGGGCGGCGCTGGTGAGGAAGAGCTGGTCGGCGCCGGCCGCGTGGTAGAGGGAGCCGCCGCGGAAGAAGAGGTCACCGATGGCGAGATTGAGTACGTCCAGGCAGTTGCCGCCCACGATGGCCGCTATCGCCAGGGTCACCGCCCCGCGCCGTACCGCCGCGACCGCCGTCACCGTCTCCGGCAGCGCGTTGACCCCGCCCATCAGGACCGCGCCGACGAAACCCGCGTTCATCCCGGTCACCTCCAGCAGGCTCTCGGCCGCCCTGGCCACGGCCCAGCCGCCCAGCGCGACCAGGCCCGCGACCGCCAGGAACTCCCCCCACAGGCCGCGGTCGCCCCGTCCGGCGAAGCGCTCCTCGTCCGGCGTGTCCGGGACGGTCTCACGGGTGCGGACCGCCCGCCACATCGGCTCGTCCTGATCGCGGATCAGCCGGATCCCGCCCCAGTAGAAGGCCGCCAGCACCAGTGAGGCCGGGTGCACTCCCAGCACCGTGGCCTCGGGGCCGAAGGAGGCCATCAGCGCCAGGCCGAGCAGGGCGATGAGCAGGCAGCCGAACAGCACGTTGGGCAGGGAGGCCGCGGCGTGCTCCAGATTGACCTTCCGATAGGAGGCGTCGGCGACCACCACCGCCAGGGTCTGCGCCGCGATGCCGCCCACCGCGTTGCCGTAGGCCAGAGTGGGCTGGCCGTCCGCCGCGCTGACCGCCGTCATCACGATGCCCGACAGGGAGGTGATCAGCCCGAAGAAGACCGCGCCGAACAGCGCCTCGCCCCAGCCCGTCCGGTCGGCGAGGGTGTCGCCCAGCGCCGCGAGCCGGACGCTGCACACCACGGTGACGGACGCGGCCGCCAGGAAGATCACGATGCTCCAGCCCAGGCTCCACGATCCGGTCCAGGCTGCGAGCATCCGTAACTCTCCTCGTCACACGCGTCGGGGTCCTCTGCCGCATGCCCAGACCACCGGCGAACAGACCACCGGAAGTGGCCGAATGCGACGGTGTCGCTCATCTCCTCCCCAGCCTCTTCCCGGGAGGGTGTCGGCGCCGTGAGGGATGAACAGCGGCTGGAGGGAAGAGGTGACGCCCGTTCAGGGGTCGTTTTCGGCCTTTCCCGCTCTGATCGACTCGGTGCGCCCTGATCAGGGGTCGGCACCCCCTATTCTTCTACAGTCATGTAGAAGAAAGAGGAGGTCGTGTGCGACGCCCGCCGCCCGCGCGTTCCGCGAGGGCACACCGCGGCGATCCACGCCCCGAAGGGACCGGGCCGCGGGACCGATCGGTCAACGCACGGACCGGCCTGCGCGGTTCCGCCCGGACCCGCACCTCACTCACACACCGTCAGCCTGGGAGGGCGTAAGTGGCTTCGATCGACCTGGACAAGGTGCTGGACAAGGCGTGGGCGGACAAGGCCCTGCCGGAGATACTCCAGGCACCCGTCTCCGCCCTCAAGGGTGTCTCCGACCGCGACGGCGAACTGCTGGACGAGGCGTTCGGCGTGAAGACCGTGGCCGACCTGGCCGGGCTGAAGTACGTCCGCCGGGCCCAGGCGCTGGCCGCGCTGGACACCACCGCCAAGTAGCCCCGGGGCCGCGCGGCGCCGCGTACGGCACAGCCCACGCTCCCCCGCCGCGGCGCCGCGCGGCTCTCACACGCACAGACACACGCACACGTAAAGGAGAACGCCGCGATGGTGTTCAAACGGCTGCTCGGCTCGCTCGGCGTGGGCGGCCCCACCGTGGACACGGTCCTGGACCCGGGCGCGGCCCTGCCGGGCGGCCCTCTGTCCGGGCAGGTGCATCTCAAGGGCGGCAGCGCCGACTTCGACATCGAGCACATCACCCTGGAACTGATCGCCCGCGTCGAGGTCGAGCACGAGGAGGGCGAGTCCGAGGGCGGGATCGTCTTCGAGCGTTTCACCGTGGCCGGCGGCTTCCGCCTGGCCGAGGGCGAGGAGCGCGCCGTTCCGTTCACCGTGACGCTGCCGTGGGAGACCCCGGTCACCGAGCTGTACGGCCAGCCCCTGGGTATCGTCCTCGGGGTGCGCACCGAGCTGGCCGTGGCCGGCGCGAAGGACAAGGGCGACCTCGACCCGCTGGCGGTGCGCCCGCTGCCCGCGCAGGAGGCGATCCTGCAGGCTCTGGGGCAGCTCGGGTTCGGCTTCAAGTCCGCCGACCTGGAGTACGGCCGCATCCACGGCACCGGCCAGGCCCTGCCCTTCTACCAGGAGGTCGAACTCACCCCCGCTCCGCAGTACGCGCACGCGGTCAACGAGATCGAGGTGACCTTCCTGGCCCACCCCGGTGGCATGGAGGTGGTGCTGGAGGCCGACAAGCGCGGCGGCCTGTTCTCCGGCGGGCACGACGCCCTCACCCGGTTCGCCGTCGGGCACCAGGACGTCCGCGACTGGAACACCGAGGTGGACGGCTGGGTCCGGCAGCTCGTCGAGCACCGTGCCGCGCACGGCGGGTACGGCCATGCCGACCCCTACGGACACCACCACGGCGAGCACCACGGCGAGCACCACGGCGGCCACCGCTCCGGTCCGGGCATGGGCACCGCCATCGCCGCGGGCGCGGCCGGGCTCGCGGTCGGCGTCGCCGGCGGGATGGTCGCGGCCGAGGTCGTCGACGAGATCGGCGACGCCTTCGAGGGCGAGGACGAGGGCGAGGGCGACGAGGGCTGATCCGTACCGCCTGTGTCCGGGCCGCGGTGGTGCGCGGCCCGGGCTTCCGCCACCGCCGCGATGCGGGCAGTGGTCCGCGAGGCCGCCGCGGCCGGGTCCTACAGCGGGGTGGCCGCCTTCAGCACGAAGAACAGGGTGACGGCGGAGTTCGCCGACGACAGCGCCGAGACGGTCGTGCCCGCCGCGGCCGTCCAGGCCGCCAGCCCCGCCGTGGTGAACACCGGCGGCCAGCTGCGCGCCACCGGAGCCGGCTCCAGCAGGGCCGCCACCCGCCGCGGTACCGGCCCGGCCGCGGCGAAATGGGCGAGTGCCGCGGCCGGGCCGGTACCGCGGGGGACCAGCGCGGCCCTGCCCACCGCCCGGGCCACCGCCCGCCGGCTGCCGACCGCCTCCGCCGCCTCCTCGTCCGCCCACCGCTCCGCCGTGTAGGACACCGCCGTCCGCAGCGGCCGCAGGAAGGGGTTCGCCCGCGCGGCCAGGTGCACCGCCAGCAGAAACCGGTGGTGCCGGCCGGCCAGATGCGCCCGCTCGTGCGCGAACAGCGCCCGCCGCTCCCCGCCTCCCAGGCACGACAGCATCGCCGTGGACACCACCACCCGCCCCCGCCGGCCCCGGCCCGCGGGCAGCGCGTACGCGTAGGGCTCGCCGTCGGGCAGCACCGCCACCGACCGGCCGCGCGCGCCCGTCAGCGCCCGTACCGCCCGGCGCCGCACCCGGCGGTGCACCCACAGCGTCCGCCCGCAGGCCGCCACGACCGCCAGCAGTGCGGGGATGGCCGCCCGGCCCGCGACCTCGTCGTAGGGGACCGCCTCGCGTACCTCCTCGTCCGACCAGCCGTCCGGCAGCGGGTTGCCCGGCAGCTGCGCGGTGCCCACCACCATCAGCAGCACCAGGCACACCGTGCTGCACACCGCCAGCACGCCGGCCGCCGCCGACAGCAGCACCGTGGCGGTGCGCGGGTGCAGATGCTGCTCGGCCAGGCGCGCGATCGGCCAGGCCGTCAGCGGCAGCACCAGCGGCAGGAAGACGAAGACCCCCACAACCGCCTCATTCCCCCGGCTCTTCGGCCCGTTCCAGCAGTTCCCGCAGCATCCGCTCGTCTCCCGGCGGCAGGGAGGTCACAAAACTCGCCAGCACCGCCTGACGGTCACTCTCCCCGTCCAGCACCCGCCGCATGCGCAGCGCCGCCAGCCCCGCCTCGTCCGCCGTCGGCGACCACACGAACGAGCGTCCCGTCTTCTCCCGCACCACCGCGCCCTTGGCCAGCAGCCGGGTCAGAATGGTGATGACGGTGGTGTACGCCAGGTCGCCGCCGAGCCGCTCCCTCACCCAGGCGGTGTCCACCGGTCCCGGCGCCTGACGCAGCGTCGACAGCACCTGTACCTCCAGCTCGCCCTGGCCGCGCCGGCGCGCACGGGGCCGCCCTGTCCTCTCCTGGTCCACCCTGCCGTCTCCTTCCAGCCATGCCCCCGTCACATCGGCCGGGCCGGCCGTACATCGTAGGCGAGCGGCGGCCGGGGCGGCCCTCGGCACCTCCGCGCCGCCGTGGAGCCGGGAGTCTCCACGGACCGGCGCCGCCACCCCGCCGGATGGGCAGAGTCGCGACGCCGGCGCGCACCCGTCAGTCCGTGCCGACATCGTCCAGGAACGCGAGCATACGGGTCAGGACCTTCACACAGGCGTCCACGTCGGCCCCGGTCAGGCCGCCTCCCACCTGACCCAGCAGCGCCTGCTCGCGCGCGTGCAGCGCACCGACGGCCGCCCTGCCCCGGTCGGTCAGCCGGATCAGCGGGGACCTCCGGTGAGCCGGGTTGGGGACGGCCTCGGCCAGCCCGCGCTCCACCGCGTCGTTGACCATCCGCTGCACGAACTGCCGGCTCAGCGCCTGGGCGCGGCCCATCCGGGGCACCGTCATGGGGCCGTGCTCGCGCAGCAGGTCCAGGACGGCACGCACCCCGACGGACAGCCCGTCGGCCGGCGCGATCTGCTCCACCTTGCGGTGGGCCCGCCGGTACAGCGGTCCCACCAGGGCGAACACCTCGGCCAGCCGGTCGGCGAGTTCACCGGGCGGCAGGGGCTCGTCGGGGGTATGGGTGTCCGTCATCCCGCCAGGATGACACCCCTGTTGCCAACCTCGCGAAGGAATGACACCTTGGTTGTCATGTCTGACCGTGGCGAACACTCGCGTACGCTCACACTCACCACCTCCGACGGCCCCCTCGCCTACCGCGACGAGGGAACGGGGCCGACCGTGGTCCTGCTCCACGGAGGCCACCTCGACCACACCATGTGGGACGAGCAGATCCGGGCCCTCGCACCGCACCATCGCGTCATCGCCCCGGACGCCCGCGGACACGGCGGCTCCTCGAACGCGACCCGGCCGTTCCGCCCCGCCGACGACCTCGCCGCACTGCTGCGGCACCTCGACGCCGCGCCGGCCGTCCTCGTCGGACTCTCGATGGGCGGGGCCACCGCGGTCGACACCGCGCTCGAACACCCCGGACTGGTCCGCGCCCTGGTCGTCAGCGGCGCCGGAACCAGCCGGCCCGTCTTCGAGACGCCCTGGAGCCGACGGCTCCTGGCCGGGCAGCAGCGCGCGATCGCCTCCGGTGACGTCGAGGGCTGGCTGAACTCCTTCCTGCTCTTCGCCGCCGGGCCGCACCGCGGTCTCGACGACGTCGACCGGGAGGTGGTGCGACGGCTGCGCACGATGGCCCTGCGGACCGCCGCCAAGCACACGGGGGACGAGCCGGATCTCATCACCCCGGTCCCGGACCCCTGGGACCGGGCCGCGGACATCGGCGTGCCGCTCCTGGCCATCAACGGCGCGATCGACTCCCGCGACCACATCTCCATGGCCGAACGCCTCGTCCGCACGGTCCCCGGCGGCCGCGCCGAGACCGTCGAGGGCGCGGCCCACTACCCCAACATGGAGAACCCCGCCGCCTACAACGCCCTCCTGGCCGGGTTTCTGCGAACCCTTCCGGGCTGACGGGCGAGGCGGAAGAGGCCTGCTGGAGCCCCCGCGGTGGCGCGCTCCGCCTTCTCGGGCCGAAATCAGAGCGGAAAGCCGTCTTCGCGGCAGTCACTCTTGCCCCCGAGGCAAATAACTTGCCCCACGGGCACAGACGTGGCTCAATGGATGCATGGGCCAAAGAACTCCCGACACGGGCACGGACCTGCCCGGTGTCGCGCCCCGTCTGCGCGACCTGCGCAGGCGGGGCGGACTCACCCTGGAGGCCGCAGCCGAGCGGCTCGACCTGTCCCCGGCGCACCTGTCCCGTCTGGAGACCGGGCAGCGCCAGCCGTCGCTGCCGCTCCTGCTGTCGCTCGCCCGGACCTACGGCACCACGGTCGCGGACCTGCTGGGCGAGGCTCCCCCCGACAGGGACCCGGTCGTCCGGGCCGGGCAGGTGGAACCGGTCGAGGCAGGCGGCTGGGTCTACCGGCAGGCAGGCGGATCGCGGCGGGCCATGCAGGCGCTGCGCGTGCACATCCCCCCGGACGCCCAGAACGACCTGGTCCGCACCCACGCCGGAGAGGAGTGGCTGTACGTTCTCACCGGCCGCCTCCGCCTCGCCCTGGGAAGCGACGAGCACCTTCTCGGCCCCGGCGACTCGGCCCACTACGACAGTCTGACCCCCCACCGGATCACCGCCGTCCCCCCGGAGGGGGCCGACCTTCTCTTCGTCCACACGCTGCTGCGGAGCAACATCGGCGATCTGTGTCCGGGCGGCGGGGAACCGCCTGTCCGGCGAGACGCCCGGCGGCACACCGACTCATCGCGATCTTTGGAAGGTGACCCCCATGCCGAGTGAAGACACCGGTGTCGAACGCGGCGACGGCCGCTTCCCCCGCGGACTCGTTCTCCGTCTGTTCGCCTACATAGTCGCGGGCCACGTCTTCGCGTTCTTCCTCTACCTGCTGTTCACGCTCGGAGGCGAGTAGCCCCTCCCTGTCTCCGCGGCGCCGGTGCGCGGCCTCCTCCGGCCGCGCACCGGCGCCGGGCGGGGAGGCCCGCCCGGCTCCTCAGGTCTTGGCCCGGTAGGCCCTCATCGCCAGCGGGTAGAAGACCGCCGCTATCCCCGCCGCCCAGACCAGCGACCACAGCAGCGGCCGGCCCACCTCACCGCCCAGCAGCAGACCGCGGTACGCGTCCGACAGATGGGTGACCGGGTTGACGTCCGCCCAGGCCTGGAGCCAGCCGGGCATGGTGTCGACGATGACGAAGGCGCTGCTGGTGAAGGTGATGGGGAAGATCAGGGTGAAGCCGAACGCCTGGACCTTCTCCGCGTCGCCCGCCAGCATGCCGATCAGCACCGCGCACCAGGACACCGCCGCCGCGAAGACGACGAGCAGCAGCGCACCCGCCAGGAAGCCCCCGAAGCCGCCGGTGACGCGGAAGCCGAGCGCCAGACCGAGAGCGACCATCAGCAGCATCGCCCACACGTGCTTGGCCAGGTCGGCGGTGATCCGGCCGACCAGCGGGGCGGATCGGGCTATCGGCAGACTGCGCAGCCGGTCGAAGACGCCCTTGGTGAGGTCGGTGTTGAGGGCCAGCGCCGTGTAGGTGGTCATGAACAGGGTGTTCTGGACGATGATCCCCGGCAGCGCGTACGTCAGGTAGACATCGGGCGACCCGGCCATCTGGCCACCGAGCACATAGGTGAAGAGGAAGACGAACATGATCGGTGTGATGCTGTAGTCGACCAGTTCGAGCGGGTTGTGCTTGATGGCGACGAGGCTGCGCCACGCCATGGTGGCGGTCTGCCGCAGCCCGGCGCCCGGGCGGACCCTGCCGCCGGCGGTGACGGGGGCGCCTGCTGTCGTGGCGGTCATGACACGCTCACCGTCCCCTCCTCCTTCCGTTCCCCGGCCCGGGAACCCGCCCCCCGCCGTCCTCCGTCCGGCCCGGCACGGTGACCGGTCAGCGCGAGGAAGACCTCGTCCAGCGACGAGCGGCGCAGCGTCAGCTCCCCGACCGCGATACCGGCCCCGTCCAGGCTGCGGACCACCGCGGGCATCAGCTCCGGGTCGCCGACCGGCGCCGTGACCACCTCCCCCTCGATCCGGGTCTGGGGTCCGGCCGCCCGTGCCACCAGGGAGTGCGCGGCCGCCAGGTCGTGCCCCCGCACCGGCCGCACCTGAAGCACCTGGCCGCCCACCTGCGACTTCAGCTCGTCGGGCGTGCCCTCGGCGATGACCCGGCCCTTGTCGATCACCACGATCCGGTCGGCGAGCAGATCCGCCTCGTTCAGATACTGCGTGGTCAGCAGCGCGGTCACGCCCTCGGCGACCAGGCCGCGCAGCATGTCCCACAACTCCCCGCGGCTGCGAGGGTCGAGGCCGGTCGTCGGCTCGTCCAGAAAGAGGATGCTGGGCCGGCCCACCAGGCTCGCCGCCAGGTCCAGCCTGCGCCTCATGCCTCCCGAGAACGTCTTCACCGCGCGCCCGGACGCATCCGTCAGCCCGAAGCGCTCCAGCAGCTCGGCCGCCCGCGCCTTCGCCTCACGCCTCGGGATCCCCAGCAGCCGTCCGATCAGCAGCAGGTTCTCCGTGCCGGTGAGGTTCTCGTCGACCGCCGCGTACTGGCCGGTCAGACCGACCAGGGAGCGCACGACCCCCGCCTCCCGGACCACGTCGTGGCCCGCCACCTCGGCCCGCCCCGCGTCCGGCTGGAGCAGGGTGGCGAAGATCCGCACGGCGGTGGTCTTGCCCGCTCCGTTCGGCCCGAGCATCCCCAGCACCGTCCCGGTGCGGGCCTCCAGGTCCACGCCGTCCAGCGCCCGGGTGTCCTTGAAACGTTTGACCAGGCCCTCGGCCTGGATCGCGTACGCGCGTGCCATGGGGTTCGCCTCCTCGAACCGAGGTCGCGTTCGGGTGCCGCCTCCGGCCCCCGGCCCGGGGGCGGCCCTATGGACAACTGTGACGCACACCACTGACAAACGGCGCGGTGACCCGATCGCGTAAGGTCGGCGGGATGGCGAGGTATTTCGACGTGCACCCCGACAACCCCCAGCAGCGCACCATCGGCACCGTGGTGGACGGCATCCGGTCAGGCGGGCTCATCGCGTACCCCACGGACTCCTGCTTCGCGCTGGGGTGCCGGCTGGGCAACCGCGACGGCATCGCCCGGATCAGGTCGATCAGGAACCTCGACGACCGCCACCACTTCACCCTGGTGTGCCGGGACTTCGCGCAGATGAGCCAGTTCGTGCGCATCGACAACGACGTGTTCCGGGCGATCAAGGCGGCCACGCCCGGCAGCTACACCTTCATCCTTCCCGCGACGAAGGAGGTGCCGCGCCAGCTGCTGCACCCGAAGAAGAAGACGGTCGGGGTCCGCATCCCCGACCATGTCGTCACCCGGGCCCTGCTCGACGAGCTCGGCGAGCCGCTGCTGTCCAGCACCCTGCTCCTGCCCGGCGAGGAGGAGCCGCTGACGCAGGGCTGGGAGATCAAGGAGCGGCTCGACCACGTGGTCGACGCCGTGCTGGACTCGGGCGACTGCGGCACCGAGCCGACCACGGTCGTCGACTTCTCCGGGGGCGAGGCGGAGATCGTACGCAGGGGAGCGGGCGACACCTCCCGGTTCGAGTAGCCGGGCCGACGGCCCCCGTCCCCCTCCCCGACGCCCTGTCCCCGACACCCCCGATGGAGACATCGACATGACGAGCACACCGCCGGTCACGCTGGAGGACGTCCGCGACGCCGCGGCGCGGATCGAGGGCGTCGCCCACCGCACCCCCGTGCTGCGCTCCCGCACCCTGGACTCCCTCGCCGGCGCGGAGGTCTTCCTCAAGTGCGAGAACCTCCAGCGCATCGGGGCCTTCAAGTTCCGCGGCGCCTACAACGCCGCCTCACGCCTGTCGTCCGAGCAGTTGGCCCGGGGCATCGCCGCCTACTCCTCGGGCAACCACGCGCAGGCCGTCGCCCTGGCCGCGCGTGAGCTGGGCACCACCGCGGTGATCCTGATGCCCGAGGACACCCCGCGCTCCAAGCTGGAGGCCACCGCCGGATACGGCGCTCAGATCGTCACCTACGACCGCTACACCGGCGACCGGGTCGCCCTGGGCGAGGCGCTGGCCGCCGAGCGCGGGCTGACGCTGATCCCGCCCTACGAGCACCCGCACGTCATCGCCGGCCAGGGCACCGCCGCGCTGGAACTGATCGAGGAGGTGGGCGAGCTCGACGCCCTGGTGGCCCCGGTCGGCGGCGGCGGGCTGATCGCCGGCAGCGCCACGGCCGCCAAGGCCCTGCGGCCCGGGATCCGGGTGATCGGCGTCGAGCCGGAGGCGGGGGACGACACCAGGCGGTCGCTGGAGGCGGGAGGGCGCGTCTCGATCCCCGTGCCCCGCACCATCGCCGACGGTCTGGCCGCGGAGAGGCCGGGGGAGCTGACCTTCTCCGTCAACCGCAGGCTGGTCGACGAGATCGTCCTGGTGGACGACGACCGGATCCGCGACGCGATGCGACTGGCGTTCGAACGGCTGAAAACGGTCGTCGAGCCCAGCGGCGCCGCCGCCCTGGCGGCCGTGCTCGCCGGGCTTCCGGACCCCTTGCCGTCCCGCGTCGGCGTCATCGTCTCCGGCGGCAACGTCGGCGCGCAGCGCTTCGCCGAGCTCCTCGGGAGCTGATCCGGCCGGGACACGCCCTAGTGGCCGTGGTCATCGCCCTGCGGCGGGCGGAGGGAGGCGCCCGGCACGGCGCCGGAGAACTGTCCGGCGGCGCCGTTCCGGGCCCCTTCGGGCCATACGAGCACCTGGTAGCCGACGGCCACGATGTCGGGCACGGCCCAGGCGCTCAGCTCCGTCGCGCTCCCGCCCGGCGCCAGCTCACCCTCGAAACCGCCGTCGGCGGCGGCCCTCCGGGCCATGCCGCCGACCTCGACTCCCACCCACTGGACCTCCACCGCGTCCAGGTCGAGGGGTGTATCGCCGTTGTTGGTCAGCTGCACGCGCAGCCCCAGCGGCTCGCCGCTCTGCCCCAGCAGCTTCTCGCGGGCCCCGGCCAGCCGCCTTTCGTCCACCGTGCCGCCCTGGACGTCGGTGTGGTCGGCCGGACGCAGCCGTCCCAGCACCGTCGCCGTCGCCTCCAGGCCGTCCGGCCAGGCGAAGGTCTTCCCGGTCGGCACCGCCGACGGCCCGGCGGACGCGGCTTGGGAGGGTCCGGCGGTCGCCGGGGCGGAGGGGCCGGGGGTGGCCGAGGGGGCCGGCTCGCCCCCCGCGCCGCAGCCGGCGAGGGGCAGGGATAAGGACATCAGAACCGCTGCGAGCACGGTTCGGCGCATGGGGACTCCAGCGGGCGGCATCGGGCTGACAACGGCGAGGCCGACGGTAGCGTCCCGCCCCCGGCCCGTAAAGATCGGCGGCCCGCGTGCGCGCTCCCTCGTCCGGGGCGCCGGTGCCGGGCGCGTCCGGGCGGGGTGCCCGCTGTCACTCCTCGATCACCGCGACCGTGTCCAGACCGACCTCGTGCAGGGTCCGCAGGACGGTCGGGCCGGCCCCGCGGACGGTCAGTACGGCGTTCTCCGGCCGTCCGGTGGCCGCACGGAGCAGGGCGTAGGCACATGACAGGTCGATGTGATCGAGATCGTCCATCTCCAGCACGACTTCGTGGGCGCCGAGCAGTCGCGGGTCCACGAGCCGCTCCTCCAGTCCACCGAGTGTTCCGGAGTCCAGTCGGCCGGAGAAGCTGAGCACGGCGCGGCGGCGTCCGGCCTCGGTGATCGTCAGGTTCGGGCGGTGTGCCCGTGCGGTGGGTTGCGGCTCGGATGCCATGACGGCCTCCTCCGTGTGCCGACCGGCGGTGGTTGTGCGCCTGTCTTCGTCCTCTCCCTCCAGCTTCTCACCACCGCCCCTGCCCTGACCGGTGGCCGCCGGCCCGGGCGGGGCGGGGCAGGGCAGGGCGAAGCGGCGCGGGGCGACCGGCTCGGGGGGCCGCTCCGCCGGGACCGCCCCGGTCGGCGGGATCACCCCCGCCGCGGTCGAGGACATGCCGGACGCCCCGCCCGCGGCGGGATCCGCAGGCGGGCCCAGGACCCGATCGCCGGGACCGACGTGTCCTGAGGCCGCCAAAGCCACCGCGTGGAGGGCCGGCGGGCCCGGCCGGGCCCGCCGGCCCCTCAACCTTCCCGGGTCACAACGTCCTTGACCACCCGTTCACCGGGCCGGCCGCGGCGGCCGGACGGGGACCGGACCAGGGACGGCAGCGCGCCGGACGGGTCCGTCCGGCACATGTCCGCCGGGGCCCCGTGCCACAGCGGGGCCTGTTCCCGGATCTGTCTGAGCATGACACCCTCGCGCAGCCCCCACGGGGAGAGTGTGAGGGTCTCTATCTCCATGCACCGCATGGCCGTGTGCGCTATCACGGCTCCGGCCAGGGACTGCCGGGCGCGGGCGGCGGAGATGCCGGGCAGCTCCGCGCGGGCGGCCGCGGGCAGCAAGGCCAGCCGTTCCACGGCCGCCTTGAGGTCCCCGCGCTCGATGCGGCGTGTGACGAAGGGGCCCAGCTTCCCGGGAGGGGCCCCGCACAGCCGGGCCAACTGCTGGAAGGTGCGCGAGACGGCCACGGCGGTACGGGGACGCTCCCAGTGGATCCGGACCGCGACGTCCCGCAGCTCGTGGCGTACGCGGCGTCTCAGTTCCCTGACCGCGCCGGCCGGCGGGGGGTCCGCCTCCCCGAAGTACTCGCGCGTCATCCGTCCCGCGCCCAGCGGAAGGGAGGCCACGAAGCCGGGCGTCCTGTCCCGGCCGAAGGCCACCTCCAGCGAGCCGCCGCCGATGTCCAGCAGCACCATCGGGCCCGCCTGCCAGCCCATCCACTGCCGGGCCGCCAGGAACGACAACTCCCCTTCCGTCACACCCGACATGACGTACAGGGGCACCCCGGTACCGCCGTGGACGGCCTCCAGGATCTGGTGGCGGTTGGGCGCGTCCCGGATGACCGCGGTGGCGAAGGCGAAGGGCTGCTCCACCCCCCAGCGGGCGGACTCCTCCCTCACCTCGGCGACCGCGGCCACCACGGCGTCCACCGCCCGCTCGCCGAGCCGTCCGTCCGGCCCCACGTGCTCGGACAGCCTCAGCCGCCGCTTGGCCGTGTGCACCGGCAGCGGTATGTCACCGCCGCAGTCGGCCACCACCAGCCGCACCGTCTTGGACCCCACGTCCACAACCGCCAAACGCATGGAGGGCTCGTGCCCCCCGGTGCCGTGCGGCATGCCATCACCCCCCGGGCACAGGCGCAGACCGGCCATGTCCCGCCGGCGTCCCGCCGATGTCGCGGGCACCGCGCCATTTTGCACCGGCCCGCCGGGGGCAGAAGTACCGCAGTGAGCAGGGAGGTGGGCCGTCGTGTGCGAGTCGTCGCTGCGGGCCGTGGGGTGGGCTCGGTCACTGCCGGTGGCCAGCGGGGTGAAGGCCGCACGGGAGTGGGCGCGCGGTCATCTGGAGTCACTGGGGTGGGCGGAGTCGGCCCCGGAGACGGTGGACGCGGTGCTGCTGACCGTCTCGGAGCTGGTGACCAACGCGCACGTGCACGCCCACAGCGCCGCCCAGTTGGTGCTGACGTGGGACAACCGGTGCCTGCACGTGAGTGTGCGCGACTCCTCGGCCGACCTCCCCGCGCCCCGCTCCCCCAGTGTCGAACGGACCTCGGGGCGCGGCATGTTCCTCGTCGGCGCTCTGGCCGACGAGTGGGAGGCCCGGCCCTGCACGGGCGGCAAGGCCGTCACCGCCTGCTTCCGTCCGCCCGGCCGGCCCGCCGGGTGATCTTTGCGGGCCGGCCGGGCGGACGAGCCCCGCCACCGGGTGCCGTCAGTCCAGCGCCAGCACCGCCGAGACGGCCCGGCGCAGCACCTCCTCCGGGTCCGGGACCGGCCCGGCCGAGCGCCACGCCACGAACCCGTCGGGACGCACCAGCACCGCGCCGTCCGGCTGCGTGCCGTGGGTGCGCGCCCAGTCCGCTCCGTCCTCGGGCACGAGGTCGGCGTCCGTCCCGGCTCCGATCCGGTACGGCGTCAGCGGCACGGACAGCTTCTCGGCGACCCGGCCGGCCGCCTCGTACCACCCGGCCGCCGTGCCGGCTCCGGTGATCAGGACCGGGGAGCGCTCGTACAGGTCCAGGGTCGAGATCCGCTCCCCGGCGCGGCTGAGCCACATGTGGGGCGCCCGGCTGCCCGGCTCACCCGTCAGGCCCAGGTCCCCGGGGACGGGCGGCGCCTCGGGGTCGGTGCCCACGACGGCGCCCCGCGGATAGCGGTATCCGACGGCCACGGCGAGGATGCCGCCCTGCGGACCGCGGCCCTCCGCGCCGGGGGCCGGGGTGTAGCCGGGGTGCTTGTGCTCCGCGGAGCGCGCCGAGGCGCGGGCGGCGGTGGCCTGCGCCACCGGGCGGCGCTCGGCGTCGTAGGTCTCCAGCAGGCCCGGCCCGGCCCAGTCCCCGAGCACGGCGGCCAGCTTCCACGCCAGGTTGTGCGCGTCCTGGATGCCGGTGTTGGAGCCGAAGGCGCCGGTGGGGGACATCTCGTGGGCCGAGTCGCCGGCCAGGAGGACACGGCCGGCCCCGTAGCGCAGGGCCACCCGTTCCGCCGCGTGCCACGGCGCCCTTCCGGTGATCTCCACGTCGATCCCGGACACGCCGACCGCGCGGCGGATGTGCTCGGCGCACCGCGCGTCGGTGAACTCCTCCAGGGTCTCACCGTTCTCGGGGTGCCAGGGGATGTGGAAGACCCAGTGCTCCCGGTTGTCGACCGGCAGCAGCGCCCCGTCCGCGTCCGGGCCGGTCAGATAGCACATGACGAAGCGCCGGTCGCCCACCACCTCGGCGAGCCCCCGGGAGCGGAAGGTGACGCTCACGTTGTGGAACAGCTCGCCGGGGCCGCTGTGGCCGATGCCGAGGCGCTCGCGTACCGGGCTGCGCGGGCCGTCCGCGGCGACGAGGTAGTCGGCGCGGATGGTGGTGTGCTCCCCGGTCTCCCTGCTCCTGACCACGGCCGTGACCCCGTCCGGGTCCGGCTCGAACGTCGTCAGTTCGGTGGAGAACCGCAGGTCGCCGCCGAGTTCGCGGGCGCGCTCCAGCAGAACCGGCTCCAGGTCGTTCTGGCTGCACAGGCACCAGGCGCTGGGGCTGAGGCGGGCGAGCGCGCCGCCCGGCTCGATCTCCTGGAACAGCCACCGGCCCTCGTCCCCGGTCAGCGAGGGGGTCTGGAGGATGCCGTGGTTGCCGGACAGGACCGACGCCGCCTCCCTGATCCCCGGTTCGACACCCGCCACCCGGAACAGTTCCATCGTCCGCACGTTGTTGCCGCGTCCCCGCGGGTGGGTCGAGGTCCCCGCATGCCGTTCGACAAGCGTGTGCCGCACGCCGAGGCGGCCGAGGAACAGCGAGGCGGACAGGCCCACCAGGGAACCACCGACGATGAGGACGGGGGTCCTGTGGTCGGCTTCTTCGTTCATGTCTTTCCTCCAGCACATCGATTTCGCCGGTACGTGCACACGCGCGTCCCGGACGGTTATGGATGCCACCGAGGCGTCCGTTTCGCCCGTCCTTCACCCGGTTGATTCTGACGGTTTGCGAGTCCGGAAAGAGCATCACATGATCAGTTCTCATGACGACTGACGCCGAGTCAACGCCCTCGGCAGTCCCACCGTTCGCCAATGGAAAGGCTCCCAGGATGGCGGTCTCGGGTCGCGCGCCCCAGGTGCCGGGCCGTGTCTCCCAGTCGGTGTTCGACGGCTCCCGGCTCCGGGCCGTCCTGCTGGTGGACCTTCAGGAGGGAGCCCAGCAGCGCTTCCTCGACGCCTACGAGCGCATGTGCGCCCAGGTGGCCTCCGTGCCCGGCCACATCAGCGACCAGCTCTGCCAGTCCATCGAGAACCCGTCCCAGTGGCTCATCACCAGCGAGTGGGAGAGCGCGCCGCCCTTC
This sequence comes from Streptomyces barkulensis, assembly GCF_002843305.1. Taxonomy (GTDB): domain Bacteria; phylum Actinomycetota; class Actinomycetes; order Streptomycetales; family Streptomycetaceae; genus Streptomyces; species Streptomyces barkulensis. Next base: position 12,936 of record NZ_PGSG01000089.1, on the reverse strand, counting down.
CTCGCCTGGGTGAACAGCGAGGAGCACCTGGAGACGGTCAGACCGCTGCGCGCCTGCGTCCGCACCATGCGGCCGCTGCGTTTCGGCATCCTCAGGGAGACCCGCGGCGGCGGGCACGCCGCGGCCGCTCCGGGCGGGCAGACGCCGCGGCCGCCCGTCCGTCTGGGCGACGGCACGGTGCACCACGCCCTGACCTACACCGTCCGGCCCGGCAGCGAGTCCAAGGTCGCGGAGATCCTGTCCGCCTTCGACCCGCCCGACCCCGATGTGGACGACGCCACCCGACTGCTGCGCACCTCGGTGTTCCTGCACGGCGACAGGGTCGTGCAGACCGTCGAGGTGCGGGGCGATCTGTCCGCCGCCCTCGGCCACGCCATCGGCCGGCCCGAGGTCCGCGCGGTCGAGGAGGCCCTCGCCCCCCACCTGGAGCGGGAACGGGACCTCGGCGATCCGCAGTCCGCCCGGGTCTTCCTCACCCGGGCGGCGATGCCGGCCGTGCACCGCGCAGCGTCCGGCGGGCCGAAGTCGCCCCGGGCCCGGCGGCACGCCCTGTACTACCCGGCCCGGGAGGGCCGCGGCACGGACCTGGCGCGGCTGATCGCCCGGCGCGATGAGAGCGCCGCGAACGACCCGCACGACCCGGTCCGCGCCGTCACCGTCTTCCAGCGCGACGACATCGTCGTACGGATGGTCGAGGTGGAGGCCGAACCGGACTCCGTTCCCGTCCGGGTCCTCGGCCTCGGCGAACCGGGCGCCCTCACCGAGGCCGCCGGCCTGCTCGACCTCGAAGCGCTCGGCCTCGACCGTCCCCCGGCCGGTGAACGCGACCTCCTGCGCCTGCTGGCGCACGCCGGCATGCGCCTGGTCACCGACCGGAGAGCACCGCACTCCTGACCCCCGCCGGCCGCGGCGCCGGCCGGTCCCGTCCGCACACCGCCCGCCCCTTTCCACTCCCATGGAGCGAACGACCATGACCCAGCAGTCCCCACGCATCGTCGACCTCTCCCAGACCGCGCCCAACCGCAGGCGCGGAGGCGATCTGCGCGCCATGCTCACCCCCACCACCGTCGGTTCCACCAGCGGCTTCATGGGCCTGGCCATCGTGGAGCCCGGCGACCGCATCGGCGAGCACTACCACCCGTACTCCGAGGAGTTCGTCTACGTCGTCAGCGGCCGCCTGGAGGTGGACCTGGACGGGGAGCCCCACCCCCTCGCCCCCGACCAGGGGCTGATGATCCCCGCGTACACACGGCACCGGTTCCGCAACGTCGGCGACACCGAGGCACGCCTCGTCTTCCACCTGGGGCCGCTGGCCCCCCGTCCGGAGCTCGGGCACGTCGACACCGAGGAGACCACGGCGGACGACCACGCCGCCGGCGACCGGGCCGCGCAGCCCACCGGGGCGTCCTCGTGACGCGACGCGTGGCCGTCACCGGTCTGGGCGTGGTGGCACCGGGCGGTATCGGCGCCGAGGCCTTCTGGGACCTGCTGGCGAACGGCCGCACCGCGACCCGGGGCATCACCCTCTTCGACCCGGCTGGCCTGCGCTCACGGATCGCCGCGGAGTGCGATTTCGAGCCACTGGCGCACGGCCTGACGGTGCGACAGACCGAACGCTGCGACCGCTACGTGCAGTTCGCACTGGTCGCCGCCGCGGAGGCGGTCGGCGACGCCGGTCTGGAGACGGAACACGAGGACCCCTGGCGCCTGGGTGTCAGCCTGGGCACCGCGGTCGGCGGCACCACCCGGCTGGAGCACGACTACGTCCTGGTCAGCGAGCGCGGCTCGCGCTGGGACGTCGACCACCGGCGGGCCGGTGCGCACCTGCACCGGGCGTTCTCCCCCAGCACCCTCGCCTCGGCGGTCGCGGAGGAGTTCGGCGCCCGCGGCCCGGCGCAGACCGTGTCCACCGGCTGCACCTCCGGGCTGGACGCCCTCGGTTACGCCTTCCACGCCATCGAGGAGGGCCGCATCGACGTCTGCCTCGCCGGCGCGGCGGACTCCCCTATCTCGCCGATCAGCATGGCCTGTTTCGACGCCATCAAGGCCACCTCCCCCAACAACGACGACCCCGCGCACGCCTCCCGGCCGTTCGACGCCGACCGCGACGGCTTCGTGATGGGAGAGGGCGGCGCGGTGCTGGTGCTGGAGGAGCTGGAGCACGCCCGGGCCCGCGGCGCGCGCGTGTACTGCGAGATCACCGGCTACGCCACCTACGGCAACGCCTACCACATGACCGGACTGACCGGTGAGGGTCTGGAGATGGCGCGGGCGATCGACACCGCCCTGGACCATGCCCGCACGGACGGCTCGGATATCGACTACGTCAACGCGCACGGCTCGGGCACCCGGCAGAACGACCGCCACGAGACCGCGGCGGTCAAGCGGTCCCTGGGCGCCCACGCCTACGGCACGCCCATGAGCTCGATCAAATCCATGGTGGGCCACTCCCTCGGCGCCATCGGCTCCATCGAGGTCGCCGCCTGCGTCCTGGCCCTGGACCGCCAGGTGGTGCCGCCCACCGCGAACTACGAGACCCCGGACCCCGAGTGCGACCTGGACTACGTGCCGCGCGCGGCGCGTGAGCGGAGACTGCGGAACGTGCTGTCGGTGGGCAGCGGCTTCGGCGGCTTCCAGTCCGCGGTGGTGCTGAGCGGGCCGGGCTGGAGGACACCATGAACCCGCCAGGCGCGCGGCGCGCGGTCGTCACCGGCATCGGAGTCGTCTCACCGGGCGGAGTCGGCGCGGACGCCTTCTGGAAGTCGGCCGCGGAGGGCCACAGCCTCCTGGACCGCGTCTCCCGGGAGGGCTGCGGCCATCTGCCGCTGAAGGTCGCGGGCGAGGTCCGCGGCTTCGACCCGGCCGCCGTGATCGAGGGCAGCCACCTCGTCCAGACCGACCGGTTCACCCACTTCGCGATGGCAGCCACCTCGCTCGCACTGGAGGACGCCCGGCTCGGCCGCGCCGACATCGGCTCCCCGTACTCGGTGGGCGTGGTCACCGCCGCGGGGTCCGGCGGCGGCGAGTTCGGGCAGCGCGAACTGCAGAAGCTGTGGGGGCAGGGCTCGCGCCACGTCGGCCCATACCAGTCCATCGCCTGGTTCTATGCGGCCAGCACCGGCCAGATCTCCATCCGCGGCGGTTTCAAGGGGCCCTGCGGTGTGGTGGCCGCCGACGAGTCGGGCGGTCTGGACGCCCTGGCGCACGCCGCCCGCGCCGTGGTGCGCGGCACCGACACCGTGGTCGCCGGTGCGGCCGAGGCGCCGCTGGCCCCGTACTCGATGGTCTGCCAGCTGGGCTACCCCGAACTCAGCACCGGGGGCGACCCCGAACGCGCCTACCGCCCCTTCACCCCGTCCGCCCGCGGGTTCGTCCCCGCCGAGGGCGGGGCGATGCTCGTGCTGGAGGAGGAGGGCGCGGCCGTCGACCGCGGCGCCGAGCCCCGGGCGGTGGTGGCCGGCCACGCCGCCACCTTCACCGGGGCGTCCCGCTGGGAGTGCTCCCGCCAGGGGCTGGCCCGGGCGATCGGCGCCGCACTGGCGGAGGCGGGCTGCGCGCCCGGGGAGGTCGACGTCGTGTTCGCCGACGCCCTCGGTACGGCCGAGGCCGACCGGGCCGAGGCCCTGGCGATCACCGACGCCCTGGGCCCGCACGGCCGGCGCGTGCCCGTCACCGCTCCGAAGACGGGGACCGGCCGCGCCTACTGCGGGGCACCCGTACTGGACGCCGCGGCGGCCGTGCTCGCCATGGAGCACGGCCTGGTGCCCCCCACCCCCAACGTCTTCGACGTCTGTCACGACCTGGACCTGGTGACCGGCCGGGCGCGCTCCGCGGAGCTGCGCACCGCCCTGGTCCTCAGCCGGGGACTGATGGGCTCGAACGCGGCGCTCGTGCTGCGGCGCGGCGCCGAATCCCCCACCGACCGAAGGAGTGCATCCGCATGACCGACCAGATGACGGGCCAGGTGACCGTCGAGGAACTGGCCGCGCTGATGAAGCAGACGGCGGGTGTCGCCGTGGACCCCGGTGACCTGCGGCAGCGGGCCGGCTCCGGTTTCGACGCCTTCGGCCTCGACTCGCTCGGGCTGCTGGGCGTCGTGGGCGAGCTGGAGAAGCGCTACGGCCGGGACATGCCGGAGCGGGCCGAGCAGTGCAGGACTCCCCGCGAGTTCCTCGACTTCGTCAACGGCGTTCTGACAGCGGAGGCATGAGATGGCCGGGCACACCGAGAACGAGATCGTCATCGCCGCACCCCTGGACCTCGTCTGGGAGATGACCAACGACATCGAGAGCTGGCCGCGGCTGTTCAGCGAGTACGCATCCGTCGAGATCCTCTCCCGCGACGGCGACACCACCACCTTCCGTCTGACCATGCACCCGGACGAGAACGGCACGGTGTGGAGCTGGGTGTCACAGCGGACCGCCGACCGCGACGCCCTCACCGTGCGGGCCCACCGCGTGGAGACGGGCCCCTTCCAGTACATGGACATCCGCTGGGAGTACGCGCAGACCTCCGAGGGCGTGAGGATGCGCTGGACGCAGGACTTCGCGATGAAGCCGGACGCACCGGTCGACGACACGTGGATGACGCGGAACATCAACCGCAACTCCCGCGTCCAGATGGCCCTCATCCGGGACCGGATCGAGCAGCGCGCCCGGCGCGCCGGCGAGCCCGCGGCCATGGCCGACTGAGAAGGGATCCTTTCCGTGCACCACACCCTGATCGTCGCCCGGATGGAACCGGGGGCGGCGCCGGACATCGCGAAGGTGTTCGCCGAGTCCGACCGCGGCGAGCTGCCCCACCTGGTGGGTGTCGCCCGGCGCAGCCTCTTCCAGTTCGGCGACGTGTACATGCACCTCATCGAGAGCGAGCGGGATCCCGGACCGGCCATCGCCCGGGCCGTGGACCACCCGGAGTTCCGCGCCGTCAGCGAGCGGCTGACGGCGTACGTCCGGCCCTACGACCCCCAGACCTGGCGGGGCCCGAAGGACGCCATGGCGCGGTGCTTCTACCGCTGGGAGCGCGACGGCGCGACCGTGCCGCCGCGCTGAAGGGGCCCTGCTCCGCCGCAGGGGCCGGGACGACCGGGCGGACGGGACCGGTGGAACCGCTCTCCGTCCGCCCGGTCGTCCCGTGTCCGCACTCCTTCGGATGCACCGTCCCCGGAAGACGGGCCGGCCCGCGCCGCCGGGGCGTGACGGCCCGGTGCCGCCGCCCGTTGCGGGCCGGCCGGGGGCGGTGACGGACGCGGCGGAGGCCGGCCGGCGCACGAGCCGGCCTCCGCCGCGTCCCGGTCCCGTCACGTCCGGGCGGGGGGCTCCGGAAGACGGTCTTCGGCCCGCCGTACTCCTTCCGGAACATCCCGCGCCGTCAGCCGCGCGGAGGGCGGCGGACGGTGCGGGGCGGCGGGGTATCCGGCGTACCGGCCGACCGCTTCACCCTCCTGTCCGTTCCGTCCCCCCGAGGAGTTCACATGCCGTCCGCAGCCTCCGACGTCGTCGAGCTGATCCTGCGCGACCACCGCAGGATGGAGGATCTCTTCCGCACGATGCGCAACGCCGAGGCCGACCGGGCCGGCGCACTGGGCGAGTTCGCCGGCCTGCTGGTCGCCCACTCGCTGGCCGAGGAGGAGAAGGTCTACCCGGCCCTGCGGCGCTACAAGAACGTCGACGACGACGATGTCGAGCACAGCGTGCACGAGCACGGCGAGGCCAACGAGGCGCTGCTCGCCCTGCTGGAGGTGGAGGACACCTCCTCCAAGGAGTGGGACGAGAAGCTGGAGGCGCTCGTCACCGCCGTCGACCACCATGCGGACGAGGAGGAGCGCACCCTGCTGAACGGTGCCCGCGAGAACGTCGCCGACAGCCGGCGCGCCCGGCTCGGGGAGGCCTTCGCGAAGGCGCGTGCCGAACACCTGGACGCCGACTGCGGAAGCGTGGAGAACGTCCGCGGGATCGTGGCCTCCAGCGGCGGCTGACCGGCCGTCGCCGAAGGGGGCGGCCGGTCAGCCGCTCTACCCAATGAAGCGATACCGCTGTACACAGGGCTACGAGCCGGTTACGACTTGGCAAGGAGCCGCCATGCCCGAACCTTCCGCACCCGCCGCACCGACCGGACCGGAGAACAGGCCGAGATCGATTCTGCTGTGGACCGCCGTCGCCCTCCTCGGCGCGGTCGGCTGGGGCATGTTGGCCCTGGCCCGGGGGGAGGAGATCTCCGCGATCTGGCTGGTGGCCGCCGCCCTGGGCTCGTACGCCATCGCCTACCGCTTCTACTCCCGCTTCATCGCCCGGCGCGTCCTCCAGCCCGACGACAGCCGCGCCACCCCGGCCGAGCGGCTGGAGGACGGCGTCGACTACCACCCCACCGACCGCCGTGTGCTGTTCGGTCACCACTTCGCCGCCGTCGCGGGGGCCGGACCGCTGGTCGGCCCGGTGCTGGCGGCCCAGATGGGCTATCTGCCGAGCACCATCTGGATCGTCGTCGGCGTGATCTTCGCCGGGGCGGTCCAGGACATGATGATCCTGTTCTTCTCCATGCGCCGGAACGGCAAGAGCCTGGGCCAGATGGCGCGCGACGAGATCGGCAGAGTGGGCGGCGCCGCAGCGCTCATCGGCGTCTTCGCCATCATGATCATCCTGCTGGCGGTACTCGCGCTGGTCGTCGTCAACGCGCTGGCCCACTCCCCCTGGGGCACCTTCTCGGTCGCCATGACCATCCCCATCGCCCTGTTCATGGGCTTCTACCTGCGCTATCTGCGACCGGGCCGGGTCGTGGAGACCAGCGTCATCGGTGTGGCCCTGTTGCTGCTGGCGATCCTCGCCGGTGGCTGGATCCAGGACTCCTCGCTGGCCGACACCTTCACCTGGAGCCCCACGACCCTGGTGTTCTGCCTGATCGGCTACGGCTTCGTCGCATCCGTGCTGCCGGTGTGGATGCTGCTGGCCCCCCGCGACTACCTGTCCACCTTCATGAAGGTGGGGACGATCGTCCTGCTGGCGGTCGGTGTGGTGATCGCCGCGCCGACGCTGAAGACCGATGCGGTGACCCCCTTCGCCTCCTCGGGCGAAGGCCCGGTCTTCGCCGGGGCGCTGTTCCCCTTCCTGTTCATCACCATCGCCTGCGGCGCGCTGTCCGGCTTCCACGCGCTGGTGTCCTCCGGCACCACGCCGAAGCTGATCCAGAAGGAGTCGCAGGTCCGGATGATCGGCTACGGCTCCATGCTGATGGAGTCCTTCGTGGCCGTCATGGCGCTGGTCGCGGCCTGTGTCATCGACCCGGGCCTGTACTACGCGATGAACGCCCCGGCGGGCATGCTGGGCACCACCGTGGAGAGCGCCTCGCAGGCTGTGGCGGACCTGGGCTTCAGCATCACCCCCGACCAGCTGGCCGCGGCGGCCAGTGCAGTCGAGGAGGAGACCCTGATCGCGCGCACCGGCGGCGCGCCCACCCTGGCGGTCGGCATGGCGGAGATCTTCTCCCAGGTGTTCGGCGGCGCCGGGATGAAGGCCTTCTGGTACCACTTCGCGATCATGTTCGAGGCGCTGTTCATCCTCACCACGGTGGACGCGGGCACCCGGGTCGGCCGCTTCATGCTCCAGGACATGCTGGGCAACGTCTGGAAGCCCATCGGCCGGGTCACCTGGAAGCCGGGAATCTGGATCACCAGCGCCCTCGTCGTCGGCGCCTGGGGCTACTTCCTCTACGTCGGCATCACCGACCCGCTCGGCGGGATCAACCAGCTCTTCCCATTGTTCGGCATCGCCAACCAGCTGCTCGCCGCGATCGCCCTCACCCTCGCCACCACCTTGCTGATCAAGGCCGGGAAACTGCGCTGGGCCTGGGTGCCGGGCCTTCCGCTGGCGTGGGACGTGGCGGTCACCTTCACCGCCGGCTGGCAGAAGATCTTCTCCGACGACCCCAAGGTGGGCTTCTTCGCCAACCGCGAGCGTTTCGCGGAGGCCATCGACGCCGGCCAGGTCCTGGCTCCGGCCAAGAACATGGACGACATGCACACGGTGGTGCTCAACCAGACCGTCGACGGCGTGATCATGGCCCTGTTCCTGCTGGTGGTCGCCACGGTGATCGCCAACGCGGCCGTGGTGTGCGTACGCGCCGTGCGGTCCGCCGAGCCGCTGCCGACCACCGAGGCGCCCTACGTCGAGTCCCGGATCGGGGTCCCGGCCTCGTGGTCGTCGGGCGACGGGAAGGAGAAGGGCAGGGAGCCGGTGGGGGCGGGCGAACGATGACTGCCGCACTGCTCGGCAGGGCGGCCCGGCTGCTGCGGGGGGTGCGCTGGTATCTGCGCGAGTTCTCCGGTGAGGCGGACTACGAGCGCTTCCGCCTCAGGCACCTGCGTGAGCACCCGGGCGAGCCGGTCCCCTCCTGGCGCGACTACGAACGGCGACGCGCCCGGCACCGGGAGGAGCACCCGCAGAGCCGCTGCTGCTGACGCCTTCGGGGAGGCCTCCGCCGGCGGCGGTGGAGTGCCTCCCGGCGCCCGCACGGATACTGGTCCCCATGGGCTCACCCGCACCGGGCGGGGAGCCTGTGGGGAGGTGTGCGGTGTCGCGGCGGCCGACGGCGAAGTCCCTCACCCCCGCGCAGCGGCGGGCGGTTGTGGCGTCCGATCCCGCGACGGGAGAGCTGGCGGGGAGCCCGGCTACGGGCGCCGCGCTGCGGGACAGGGGCCTGGCCGTGGCGTACGGGCCGGCGGGCAGGTACTACCTGACCGAGGCGGGGCTGGCGGTGCGCGAGGAGTTGCGCGAGGGATCGGTTCCGGTCGCGCCCGGGTCCCCGGCAGCCCCGCCTGCGGCGGCCGCTCAGCCCGCTCCGGCCGCTCCCGCCGGGCAGGCCGGGGCCGCGGGTTCCGGCGCGTTCGCCGCGGCGACCGGTGACGGACCGCCGCAGCAGGAGGCCCCCGGGCTGCGCGCCGCCGCCGTGGCCCGTGCCTGGGCCGGGCTGCTGGAGATACGCCGTGTCACGGACGGCTCCGCCGGTACCGGCCCGGGCGCCCCGGCGCCCTGGGAGCGGGCGCGGATGGTCTGGGCGGTGTCCCTGGCCCTGGAGGCCGCGGGCGTACCGCCGTCGGCGGTGGACACGAGCGGACGCCGGACCCGGGCGGGGTACCGCGTCCTCGACTCCGGCGAACCGGGCACGGTACGCGTGGAATGGCGGGGCCCCACCGCCTCCGCCGGACGCGAGCGGGCCGAACGGGAGCTGAGAGTGTGTGCGGAGCATCTGACCGGGTGCGGCTGGGAGGCGTTGCTCTACTGGGGGGCTCGCCGTATCCCTTTTCTGCTGGTCACGCCCGGTGTGCCATGAGGTTCCGGGTGGTGCGGCACGCCCCTGCGGGCACACGGGGGTGCCGTGCCGGGTACACGGTCAGCGTGCCGGGTCGGAGACCGGGTCTCCGTGTCCGGCGAACGCGTCGGCGCGGACGTTGGGCGTGGGGCTGCCGGTCACGCGGTAGCGGCCGTTGGGCAGGTCGTCGCAGACGGTGACGCGGACGGTGAGCGGGCCGGCCCACTCGTATCCCTTCCGCTCCCCGTGGCGTGCCAGGCTGTCCGCCAGGAGCTGCCCTGTCCGACCGCCGCGCCGCGCCAGTTTCCCGTGCACCGCGGCGGAGAGCTCGACCTCGTAGGCGTTGGGAACCACCACACGGCTGTGGCTGCACACCACGGCGTGGTCGTCGCACTCGCGCCGCAGGGCGTCGAGGAGTTCGACCGGTTCCCTGCGGAGCACCTTGGCCAGCAGTGAGTGCTCCCAGCTCTCGACCCTGCGTTCCCATCGGTTCAGCGTTCCCATGACAGAACTCGTGCCCGGGTCGGGTCGCCGCATACGCCCGGGAATGCCCGGATCCTTTCCGGTCCCGGATCTCCCGGCGGGCGCCCGCCACACGCGGAGAACGGCGCCTCCCTCCGGTCCGCGGCGATCGCACGACGGGGTCGGAAACGGGGCCGGAAACGGGAAGGCGGGCCGCGGAACGGGACAAGGCCGCCGCTTCACGGGAAGCGGCGGCCTTGTCCCGGCACGGATCACCCGGCGGTTCGGCCGGCCGGCTCGTGCCGGTACGGGGGGCGGGGCCCGGCGGGTTTCCCGGTCCCGCGGTGGCCGCGTCTCACGCGGCGCGCTCCTCCTCGCGCGGGACGGAGGACCTCGACGGCTCGCCCGCCGGGAGGTCCGGCACGGCCCGCAGGTGGCGTTCGCGCGGGGCCTCGGCGGGCTCCGGGCCGGCCTCGCCCAGCATGCGCTCCTCGTACCGCCCGAGGGCGAGCATCACGCACAGCAGCAGAGGGGGTATCACAAAGGCGGCGACAGCCACGGGGGACTCCTTGTTCGGGGAAGGGTTCGACTCTGTTCCGCGTTGCCTCCCTGATCGGACGGAAACCCCCGTAAGGCGCCTTTTGAGGCGTTCGGGTGGCCCGCGCCGGCCGTCACAGCCATCCGTTGCGCCGGAAGGCCCGGTACAGGAAGCCGGCCGCGGCGGCCATCGAGGCCACGGCCAGCGGATAGCCGAAGTCCCATTCCAGTTCCGGCATGTGCTCGAAGTTCATGCCGTACAGGCCTGCGACCATGGTGGGTATCGCGAGGATCGCCGCCCATGCCGAGATGCGGCGCATGTCGTCGTTCTGCCAGGTACCCACCCTGGCCAGGTGGGCGTCGAGCGCGGAGTTGAGCAGCTCGTCCAGGGACCGGACCTCGGTGTCGGTGCGGTGCAGATGGTCGGCCACGTCCCGGAAGTAGGGCAGCGCCCCCTGCGGCCACCTCGACCGCGTCTCGGCGGCGAACTCCCGCGCCACCGGGACCAGGGGCCGGATCGCGTCGCGGAACTCCAGGACCTCCCGTTTGAGCGAGTAGATCTCCTCGGTGAGGTCGTCGCGGGACGGGGAGAAGACGCAGCGCTCCAGCCGGGTGAGGTCGGTGCGCACCCGGCCGGCGGCGTCGCCGTAGCCGTCCACCACCACATCCAGGACGGCGTGCAGGACCGAGACGGGGCCGAAGCGCAGCGTCGCCGGGTCTGCGGCCAGCCGGCGGGCGGCCTCGGCGGCCGGGTCGGCCGGTCCGTGGCGGACGGTCATCACGAAGCGGGGGCCGAGGAAGACCATCACCTCCCCCGTCTCCACCTCCCCCGTCTCCGCGTCCGACTCCTTTTCGACGTACCACAGCGTTCTCAGCGCCACCGCGTGCACGTCGCCGTACCGCTCGTGCTTGGGGCGCTGGCGCGCGTGGACCGCGTCCTCCACCGCCAGCGGGTGCAGTCCCAGCTCGGTGGTCAGCTCGGCCACCTCGCGCTCGGTGGGAGAGTCCAGGCGCACCCAGCCGAACTCCCCCTCGCCCAGATCGCGCAGGTGTTTGAGCACCGTCCGCCCCGCCTCGCCGGGCCGCTCGCAGCCGACCTGCCGGGCCGTTCCGTCCTCTTCCCGGTAAATCACACACTCCATGTCACACGGATGCTTCACCTGCCCGGTTCCATGCGTGGCCGCCCCACGGCTCCGGCGCCCGCGCCGCCTCGCGGGCCCTGCCGAGCACCGCCGCGATGCGGGCGGCCGAGGTGCCCGGGCCGGTGGGCCCGCTCGGGAGGCCCGCTCCGCCCGGCGGCGGGGCGCCGGGACCACCGGCCGGGCCGTCGTTCATGTAGCGGCTGGAGCGCATGTGCCACTCGTGGCCGCTCGCCTGCCAGTCCTGGAGACCCTTGGCGTACGCGAGCACGTCCGCGCAGGACTTCGGGTCCAGACCGTGCTCGGCGAACAGCGGCGGCAGTTCGGTGAGTGCCGTGTGCTCGAACTGCTGGAGCCGGGAGGTGATCAGGTCGTTGACGGCGTCGGCGGCCTGCTGGGTGCCGCAGTCGAGGAACGTCTCGAAGACCAGGACACCGTTGGAGAGTTCACCCTCGTCCTCGACCTCGCGCTGGTAGGAGAAGAGGTCGTTGCGCAGGTGGACCGCGTCGGAGAAGGCATCCCTGAGCACCCGGACCGGTCGGCTCGCCGCGACCGCCCCGGGCACCTCGGCTTCCGCCGCGAACTCCACCAGGCCCGCCGACCAGGGAGCGCCGCCGCCCTTGCGTGGGCCTGGATCCGCTGGCCGTACTCGGCGTTGTGCAGCAGGCCGAACTCGGGATTGTTGATCAGCTCGTGCTCCTGCCGCTCGCGCAGCGCCTCGACGGTGAGCCGCAACTGCTGTTCGGTCTGGTTCATCGGCTTGTTGTAGAGGTCCGCCACGCGGGTGTGGACCCGCAGCACGGTCTGGGCGACGCTGAGTTCGTACTCGCGCGGGCAAAGTTCGTGGTCCACGAAGGTGCCGGGCAGTTCGGGCTCTCCGCTGTGGCCGGACGCCACGGCGATCTCGGCCTCGCCACGTTCGTTCTGCCGCTGCCGGGGGAGGGCGGCGAACTGCGCGACGTGGTCCCGCAGGGCGGGTGAACTCTCCTTGACTTCCTCCCCCTCCTGAAGGAGGGGGATTCCTACGGCTCGCGCCGTGGGGTTTTCTGCTTCATCGCCGACTGCCCGCCCGGAGTACTCCGTTGAGGTCTTACACCAGCTCCACAGACAGACGCCGTCAGCCCGACGGCCAGGATGTTCTTCGCCGCGTTCACGTCCCGGTCGTGGGCCGTCCCGCAGTCGCACGTCCAGGTGCGGACGTTCAGCGGCATCTTGTCCTGCAAGGTGCCGCAGGTCGAGCACAGCCTGGAGGAGGGGAACCATCGGTCGATCGCGATCACCTCGCGGCCGTACCACTGGGCCTTGTACTCCAGCATGCTCCGGAATTCCGACCAGGCCGCGTCGCTGATGGCGCGGGCCAGGCTCCGGTTCTTCACCATGTTCCGGACGGTGAGGTCCTCGATCACGATCGTTTGGTTTTCACGAACGAGCCGAGTGGTGAGCTTGTGCAGGTGGTCACGCCTGCGGTCGGTGATGCGGGCGTAGACCTCGGCAG
>NZ_PGSG01000088.1 GCF_002843305.1 Streptomyces barkulensis | reverse complement strand
GGTCCGCCCTGACGGCGAACCGGCGTCCCCTGCCCTGCTCCGCAGGAGCTTCGTTTCCTCCCCGCCCCAAAGGACGGGGTATCCACGAAAGAGAGCCCCGATGACCGATGTGGCAGTGGGGCGGGCCGGGCGTCCGAGGACGGTGGAGGCGGCGTTCGCGCTCTCGCTCGCGGCGATCGCCGTGCAGGTCGCGGTCTGGGTGCTGGGGGCGTTCGTCGTCTCCCCCACCGGACTGGAGGAACTCCGCGGCGAACTGGGGCGGGACGGCGCGGCCCGGCAACTCGCCGCGTCCGCCGGTTTCCTGGCCGTCCTCGGCGCCCTGTGGCTGCTGTTCTGCTTCAGGATGCGCGCGGGCGACGGACGTGCCCGGATCACGCTCACCGTCGTAGGCCTTCTCAGCGGGCTGTTCTTCCTCAACACCCTGAGCACGGACGGATTCCGGTGGACGGCGGACGGCGGTATCGGCGACCTGCTGCTGACCGACGTCCTGCCGGACCTGCTGGTCGCCGGGGCCATCGTGATGATGTTCCTCCCGGCCTCCAACGCCTACTTCTCGGCGGCGCGGCGGGACGGACGGTAGGCCGCTCATGGCGGCCTGCCGTCCGTCAGCGCGGCCACTCTGAGCGCCCTCAGAGGCTTCCTGCGACCGTCACACGATCACAGGAAGCCTCGCCACGTCGCCCAACCGGGTGTCGAGACCGGCGATTTCACCGATTTCAGGAGCGATTCGGGTCGGTAATGGTGTGACGCCCCACACCTTCTGTGCATGCCCCTGGAGGAAACCATGCGCGTCCCCCGTGCCCTCACCACCGCCCTGCTGGCCCTGGCGACGGCGTTCGCCGTACCGGCCGCCCCGGCGTCAGCCGCCGAGGACGCCACGCGGAACGCGGCCGAGAACTACGTGGCCCTCGGCGACTCCTACTCCTCCGGCACCGGCGCCGGAGACTACTCCGACCTGCTGTGCACCCGCAGCGGCAACGCCTACCCGGCCCAGTGGGCGCAGGCGTCCGCGCCCGCGTCCTTCACCTTCGCCGCCTGCGGCGGGGCGAAGATCCCGGACGTGCTGGACAACCAGGTGCGGTATCTGGACCAGAGCACGACGCTGGTGAGCATCAGCATCGGCGGCAACGACTCCGGATTCGCCTCCATCATGCTGACCTGCATGTTCTCCTCGCAGTCGACCTGTGAGCAGAGACTGGACGAGGCCGCCGACTATGCCCGGAACGAACTGCCCGGCGAACTGGACGCCCTGTACGCCACCATCCGCGACCGCGCGCCGAACGCCGAGGTCGTCGTCGTGGGCTACCCGCACCTCTACAAGGAGGGCGGCTTCTGCCTGAGCATGGGCTCGGGCAAGCGCGAGGCGATCAACGACGGCTCGGACGTGCTCAACCAGGTGATCTCCGGCCGCGCCGCCGCCGCCGGGTTCTCCTTCGCGGACGCCCGTCCCGCCTTCGCCGGGCACGAGATCTGCACGAGCGACCCGTGGATCAGTTCCTCCAACATCCACCCGACGGCCGAGGGCCACGAGAAGGGCTACCTGCCGGCCTTCTCCGCCGCGGTCCGGTAGGGCGCGCGGGCGCCTGCGCACGGGCCTGCCACCGGACGGAACCGTACGCAGGCGCCACACGGACCCGTTCCGCCGTCCTCCCGGCCGCGCGCGTCCCCGTCAGGAACGGTCATAGGGGTCCGTGTACGGCTCGACGGACTGGCGGACGGTCTCCTGGACGGTGTCCATACGAGGCCCGGGAGCGTAGTGGCGGGCACGCGCCCTGCCGTGCGGGACGAGCCAGCCGAGGCGGACGAGTTCGCGGATGTCGCGAATGGCCTGCTGATCGCTGATGCCGGCGTCCTGCTGGTACACGGTCCGGCGCACCTTCGAGCCCCAGAAGGCCGGCAGCAGAGCGTGGACCACCCGTTCGTCCAGCCCCGCGGTCTCGGCCTCCCCGGCGAGACGGACCCACGCCCGCGAGAGCAGGCCGGTGCGGCGCTGGGCCTGCTGGGCCTGGCGGTGGTGCGCCCGGAGGCAGAAGCGGATCCACGGGCGGGTGTCGCGTTCCGGGCTCCACGACGGGCCGCCGACCTGCTGGAGGACCTGGTAGTAGGCGTAGGTGTTCTGGCCGCGCCCGAGCCACTCCTCGATGGAGGAGAACTCCGGCGGCATGACGCCCTCACGCGCGAACACCAGGGTGGACAGCGCCCGGGACATACGGCCGTTGCCGTCCTTCCAGGGATGGATGTTGACCAGGTTCAGATGGGCCATGGACGCGCGGACGTGTACGGGCGCGTCGAGGTCGCCCTCGTTGAGCCAGTCGACCAACTCGTCCGTGAGGGCCGGCACCTGCTCGGCCCCGGGAGCGGTGTAGGCGGGGACGAGGGGGTCGTCTGGGCTGGTGACGTACACCGGGCCGTCGCGCCAGCGGCCGGGCCGCTTGTCCAGGTGGTGCCCCTGCATCATGAAGTGCAGGCCGTTCAGCAGCCCCGCGTCGTAGCGGAACCCGGTCCCCGTGTCTGCGAGGGCCTGGATGTAGGCCATCGCACGCCGGTGGCCCTCCAGTTCGGCACGCGTGCGTTCCCCGGTCTCCAGGGGCTCCTCCCCGGCCATCAGGGCCTCGACATCGTCGACGGTCGCGGCGTAGCCCTCGATCGTGTTGGAACCCGCGATCGCCCGCGCCGTCAGGTTCCGGCGGAGCTGTCCCGACCAGCGCGGACTCGCCCGCAACACGTGCCGCATCCGGTGCCGCATCCGGTCGATCTCCTCGAGTACGCGCAGGTCGTCGGCGTCCGGGGCGGGAGTTTCGTAGAGCACACCCTTATGACACCATGACACTGTCATCGCGTCAAAGCGGAGGGGTGCCGCCGGCCTTTCCAGCGGCCGTCTCATGGGCGTGTCCGGCCCCCTCCCCTGCGCGGGCGCGGGGGCCGGGCGGCCTCGTCCCCCCGTTCCGCCGCCGGGGGGCGGAATCCCGCCGACGGACCGGTAGCGGTTGCGCGCGGCGTCCCGGCTGTCTAGGTTCCGAACGGTCGGCCGGATCAGAGGGGGAACATGTTCGGGTTAGGACTGGCGTCCTACGCGGTCTTCGTCATGGCGGTGCTGGTCATCTGCGTCACCCCCGGCCCCGACATGGTCTACATCCTCACCCACGGCATCAGCCAGGGCACCAGGGCGGGCCTGCTGGCGTCGCTCGGCATGTCGGCCGGGATGGCCTGCCACACCCTCGCGGTCTCGCTGGGGCTGGCCACCCTCGTCCAGTCCTCGGAGACCGCCTACCAGGTGCTCCGCTACGCCGGGGCCGTGTACCTGCTCTACCTGGCCTGGCACACGCTGCGGGACTCCTCCGGGACCACCTTCGACGGCGAGCACACGGCCGCGTCACCGATGACGGTCTTCCGCAGGGCGACGATCGTCAACCTGCTCAACCCGAAGATCGTCATCTTCTACCTCGCCTTCCTGCCGCAGTTCGTCACGCCCTCCGCGGGAAGCCCCGCCCTCCAGCTGCTGGTGCTGGGCGCGACGTTCACCGTGATCGGGCTGCTGGTCGACTGTGTGGTCGCGCTGCTCTCGGGCCGGATCGGGGAGCGGCTGCGGAGGCGGCCCGGCTCGGGCACCTGGCTGAACCGGCTCGCGGGTGTCGTCTTCCTCGGCCTCGCCGCCAAGGTCACCATCGCCTGAGCGGCCGTCCTCCCGCCCGTCGTCCCCCGCCGTCCCCCGCCGTCCACCGACCGGGAGCCCCGCGGACGCGCCGGACCCGGTACGGGGACGCAGACCTGGAAGAGCGCCCCATGTGCACCGTCACGACCAGCACGCCCGCCACCGCGCCCGCGCCCGGCCGCCCGGGGTCCGACATCTGTGACGAGGGCGACGCCTTCTACCGGCAGGCGCTGACCCGGGGTTGTGTGCCCGCCGGACAGGCACCCGGCTGTCTGCTCGAACTGGGGTTGCTGCGCCGGTCGCCCGAGAGCCCCGGGACGCTGGTGCCCGTGCCGCCGGACATCGCCGCCGCCAGGCTCGCGCGTCCGATCGAGCGGGCCATCCTGGAGCAGGAACAGGCCCTGCGGTCGGTCCGGTCGGTGCTGGCCCGCGCGGAGGCGGTGTACCGGCAGATCGGCCGGGAGGTCGACCGCACCGCGGACCTGCTGCTCGGCGAGGAGGCCGTCGACCGGGCCCTGCGCCGGGCCGCCCGGTCCTGCGGGAGCGATGTGATGACCGCTCATCCGGGCGGCGGGCTGGGCGAGGAGACGCTGACCCGGACCCTGCCGGAGACGCTGGACCTGTGCTCCAGGGGGGTGCGGCAGCGGGTGCTGTACCAGCACACCGTGCGCTCCCACGGCCCGACGCTCGCCTACGCGGAGAAGATCACCGCGGCCGGCGCCGAGGTGCGCACACTGGCCGAGGCGTTCAGCCAGGTCACCGTCTTCGACGGCGCCGTCGCCTTCATACCCGCCGCTCAGGAGCACCAGCCGGCGGCCCTGTCCGTGCATCACCCCGCGATCGTGCGCCACCTGGTGAACGCCTTCGACTGCGCGTGGGACCGGGCAGAGCCCGTCTTCCGGGGCACGGACCGGTGGCAGCCGCACGCGTTCACCTCGCAGACCCGGCGGGCCGTACTGCGCCTGATGGTGGAGGGGCACACCGACAAGGCGATCGGGAGCCGGCTGGGCGTGAGTCCCCGCACCGTGGCCAACCACATCAAGTGGGCCGCCGACCACTTCAGGGCCGGCAGCCGGGCCCAACTGGGCTATCTGCTCGCCCGGTCCGGGCTCCTGGACTCCCAGCGGCCCGACGAGCGCGCCCGGTTCGGCTGAGCGGTGTGCCGCCGAAGGCGCGGCGCGGGATGCCGGGCGGTTCCGGGTTGGCCCGGTTTCCACCCATGTACAACGCCTTCAGGTTTACGCATTGCAGCATCATGCCCCGCGGTGCTCACTTCCCCCGCCCACGCGGGTTGGACAGCATGTCCCCGTACCGCACGGCCCGGTGCGAACACCGGAGCGCAGGCGCATCTCCCCTGGAGGATGAGTGGACCTCTCGCTGTCCGAACTGAAGCGGCGGAAGATCGGAGTCTGCCTCTCCGGAGGGCTTTCCTCCCTCGCGCTGGCCTCCTGGCTGCACGACGGCGGATACGACGTGGAGGCGTTCGTCCTCGACATCGGCCAGTGCCCGGAGAAGGACTTCCGTGAGTTCACCGGCGCGGTGCGCGCGGCCGGCATACCGGTGCGCGAGGTGGACGCCCGGCGCGCCATGGCCGACGCGGCGCTCGATGTCGTCGCCTTCCAGGCCCACTACGACGGGGGCTACTGGAACACCACGGGCCTGTCCCGGGCCGTCATCGTCGAGCACGTGGTGCCCGGGCTGCGCCGGGCCGGCGCCGGCGTACTGGCGCACGGCTGCGTCGGCGGCGGCAACGACCAGCGCCGCTTCGAGCGCTATGGCGCGCACTTCGCGCCGGACCTCGCGGTCTTCGCCCCCTGGCGCGACCCGGAGATGCTGGCCGCCCTGCCCGACCGGGAGGCGATGGCCCGCCACGTCGCCTCGGCGGGCCTGGTGTGCATGCCGGGCAACACCGCGGAGCACTCCGTCGACGGCAACCTCGCGGGCACCTCCCACGAGGACGCCGGCCTGGAGGACCTGGGCACCACGGCCGCGGGCCTGGAACGGCTGATGGGCGTGTCGCCCCGGCAGGCGCCGGACCGGGTGGAGACGGTCTCCGTCACCGTCGAGCACGGCCGCCCGGTGGCCCTGGACGGCCGCCGCCTGCCGCCGGAGGAGCTGCTGGAACTGGCCAACACCGTCGGCGGGCGGAACGGGCTGGGCCTGACCGACGTGGTGGAGCACCGCATCAACGGCACCAAGTGCCGCGGTGTGTACGAGGCGCCGGGCATGGAGCTGCTGTCGCACGCGGTGCGCGCCGCCCACGAGACGGTCACCGACCGGGGCGCCGCGGACACCGCGCGGTTCCTCGCCCGGCAGCTCGCGGTCTGCGTCTACGAGGGGACGGCGCACGGCCGTACCGCCCGGGCGGCGCGGGCCGGTCTGGCCGAGATCGCCGGCCCGGCCGGCGCCACCGTCCGGCTCGACCTCTACAAGGGCGGCGTCATCGGGCGGGCGCTGCCGGAGATCGGCCCGGGCGCCGACGTCCTGCGGCAGCGCCGGTTCACCGGCGGAGGCGGCCACAACTGGGACTCGGCGCCCCTCGCGGGGCCCGCCCCGGGCTGACCCGCGGGCGGCTTCCGCGCCTTCCCGCGCACTCGCTCACACCTGTCCACTCGCTCTCAGGGGAAACAGACATGCTTCAGCGCACGTTCGGCCGGCTGGGCTGGCGGGTCGGGGAGATCGGCTACGGGATGTGGGGGGTCGGCGCCGGTCCCGGCGGCTGGCAGGGGGCGGACGACGAGACGAGTCTCGCCGCCCTCCAGCTCGCCGTGGACCTCGGCTGCGACGCCTTCGACACCGCGTGGATCTACGGCCGCGGGCACAGCGAGGTCCTGCTGGGGAAGCTCCTCGCGGCCAATCCGGACAAGGGCCTGAGGGCCTTCACCAAGATCCCTCCCAAGGACCGGCGGTTCCCCTCCACCAGGGATTCCGACGTCGACGACGTGTTCCCGTACGACCACGTCATGGAGTACACCGAGAAGAGCCTGCGCAACCTCGGCGTCCCCCGGGTGGACCTGATGCAGTTCCACGTGTGGGAGGACCACTGGGCGCGGGACGAGCGCTGGCTGACCACCGTTCAGGCGCTGCGGTCCTCTGGCATGGTCGGCGGGATCGGCATCAGCGTCAACCGCTGGGAGCCCTGGAACGCGACGGAGGTCCTGCGGACCGGCCTGATCGACAGCGTCCAGGTCATCTACAACATCTTCGACCAGGCGCCCGAGGACGAACTCTTCCCGCTCTGCCGCGAGCTGGGGATCGGCGTCATCGCCCGCGTCCCGTTCGACGAGGGCACCCTGACCGGGACGCTGACGAAGGACACCACCTGGCCCGAGGGCGACTGGCGGGCCTCCTACTTCGTGCCCGAGAACCTGCACGCCAGTGTGGACCGCGCGGAGGCGCTGAAGAAGATCCTCCCCGACGGCATGACGCTGCCCGAACTGGCCCTGCGTTTCATCCTGCACAACGACGACGTGCACACCGTGATCCCCGGCATGCGCCGCCCCGCGCACGTCTCCGCCAACATCGCGGTCGGCGACGGCCGCCAGCTGCCCGAGGAACTGATGCGCGAACTGCGCGCCCACCGCTGGGACCGGGAGCCGACGGAGTGGTCGCAGTGAGCGCCCCCGTACGGCCGGCGGTGCTGGCCCTGTGGTCCCCGCCGCGGGCCATGTCGACGGCCTTCTTCCGGATGATGGTGCAGCGCGGCGACTTCCGCTCCTACCACGAGCCGTTCTCCGAACTGGCCGCCGGGCACGGTGTCGAGGTCGGCGGACGGCGCCTGACCACGCCGGAGGAGGTGCTGCGGGGGTTCACGGCGGAGTCGGCGGAGGCGCCGGTGTTCTTCAAGGACACCACCGAGTACCCGCACGCCCACCTCTTCGACGCGCTGCCGCTGGCCGAGGGCGTCACGCACACCTTCATCGTCCGCGACCCCCGGCGCGCCATCGAGTCGCACTACGCGGTGAACCCCGAGGTGAGGCTCCCGGAGATCGGGTTCGAGCACCAGTACGAGATATTCGACCGGGTCCGCCGGGAGACGGGGCGCGATCCCGTCGTGGTCGACGCCGACGTCCTCGTCGAGCGCCCCGGCGACACCGTCCGCGCCTACTGCGAGGCCGTCGGCATCCCCTACGACGACCGGGCCCTGTCCTGGCAGTCGGGGGAGCGCTCCGAGTGGAGCCGCACCAGCCGGTGGCACCAGGACGTGGCCCGCAGCTCCGGCTTCCGGCAGAGCGGCCGGCGCCACGCCGTCACGGTCGACGACAGCCCGGTGCTGGCCGGCTACCTCCGGCACCACCTGCCCTTCTACGAGGAGCTGCGCTCCCGCTCCCTCGTCCTGCCCGCCGTCTGAGGGCCCGCGCGCCACCGCGAGCCCGCGCCGCACGCGGCACGCGACACGCAGCACGCCCCGCCGCGCGCCCCGTCGCGCGGCGGCCCGCACAGCCTCCACCCGCACAGCCCGTACCGCAGAGCAGTCCTGGAAACGCCTGGAAACGCCTGGAACCACACTCGATTGGGGTCCACGATGCCAGCCAGCACCTCCTCGTCCGCACTGCCCGATCCCAACGGACGCCGCGCGCCGTACCCGCGGGGCACCGCGACGACCCTGCACCTGATCGAGGAGCAGGCCCGTGCCACCCCCGACGCCGACGCGCTGCACTACGGCGGCGCGACACTGAGCTACCGGGAGCTGGACCGCGGGGCCAACTCCCTGGCCGCGATGCTCGTGGAGCACGGCGCGCGCCGGGAGACGCTGCTTCCCCTGCTGGTGAGCGACGGGATGGAACTCCCGCTCACGATGGTCGCGGCGATGAAGGCCGGCGTCCCCTTCATCCCCTTCGACCCGGGCTGGCCCCGGGAGCGGATCGGCGCGCTGCTGCGGGGCCTGGGCACCGACATCGCCGTCGTCTCCCCGCGCACCCCGGCCCCGGCGGCCGGCTGCGCCCGCGCGCTGGTGGCCGACCACCGGAAGCTGGACGGCACCGACGCCGCCCCCGCCGGCGGACGCCCCGGCCGCACCGACCTCGCCTACGGCTTCTTCACCTCGGGCACCACGGGCCTGCCCAAGTGCACGCTCAACGTGCACCGCGGCCTGCTCAACCGGTTCCTCTACATGACCCGCAGGTTCGGCGCCGGGCACGTGGCGCTCCAGAACAGCCGGTCGGTCTTCGACTCGTCGCTGTGGCAGTTGCTGTGGCCGCTGACCATGGGCGGCAGCGTCGTCATGCCGCGCCGCGACGGGCTGCTCGACCTGGAGCGCACCGTCGACCAGATCGGCCGCCACGGGGTGACGATCACCGACTTCGTGCCGTCGATCTTCACCGTGCTCGTCGACCTGCTCGCCTCGGACCCGGCGCTGGTACGGGCGGCCGGCTCCCTGCGGCACGTCCTGCTGGGCGGCGAGGCGATCAACGTGGAGGCGGTCCGCGGGTTCCACGAACTGCTGCCCGGCACGGCGATCACCAACACCTACGGTCCCACCGAGGCGTCGATCGGCAGTGTCTTCCACACCGTCACCGCGGGCGCCGCCGTTGACGGTGGTGACGGCGGTGACGGCGGTGAGATACCCGTCGGCCGCCCCATCGACAACACCTCGGCGGTGGTCGTGGACTCCTCGATGCGGCGTCTGGGCACGGGGGAGACGGGCGAGATCCTCATCGGCGGCGACTGCCTGGGGCTGGGATATCTCGGCGACCCGGAGCGGACCGGGGCGGCGTTCGTGCCCAACCCCTTCCCCGACGTCCCCGGCGACCGCCTCTACCGCACCGGCGACCTCGGCCACTACCGGGCCGACGGCCGCCTGTACTTCGTGGGGCGGCGCGACGACCAGCTCAAGGTGCGCGGGGTGCGGATCGAACCGGCGGAGGTCGAGCGGGCGCTGCTGACGCTGCCGGGGGTCCAGGACGTGCGGGTCGTGCTGCGGGGCGAGGCCGACGGCCAGACCCTGGTCGCGGCCGTGGTCGCCCGCGAGGGCCTCGACCTCGCGGACACCAGGGCGCGGGCCGGGAGGCTGCTCCCGGCCGAACTGGTGCCCGACCGGTTCGTGCGGATCGAGAACATGCCCCTGTCCCCCAACGGCAAGGCCGACCGCCGGGCGCTGGCGCGGCTGCTCGACGGGCCGGACACGGCGGCGCGGAACACCGCGGAGCGGGACACGGCGCCCGGGAGCGCCGCCGGGGGCGACCCGGCACCCGGCGGCGACCCGGAGGAGGCGGTCCGCTCCCTGTGGGCCGAGCTCCTGGGCGTCACCCCCGGTGCCCGGGACGGCTTCTTCGAGATCGGAGGCACCTCCCTGGGCGCCCAGCGGCTCGTACTGCGCCTGCGCGACCTGTTCGGCCTGCGCCTGTCGGTGCGGGACATCGCCGAGGCGCCGACCGTCGCCGACCAGGTCCGTCTGATCGCCCGGGGCGGGCCGGAGGCCGAGGAGGCGGCCGTACACCGGGAGATGCTGGCCGACGCGGCCGCCCTGGAACCGGACTCACCGCAACCGGCCTCCCCGCGACCGGCCTCCACGGCGGCCGTACCTCCCCCGCGGTCCGCGGCCGTCGCCCCGCCCCGGCGCATCCTCCTCACCGGCGGCACCGGCTTCATCGGCATCCATCTGCTGGACGAGCTGCTGCGGTCCACTGCGGCCACCGTCGCCTGTCTGGTCAACGCCGGGGACGACGCGGCCGCCCGCGCCCGGCTCGACGCCCGCGCCCGCCACTACGGCCTGCCCGTCGGCAGCGGCGACGACCGGGTCCGGGTCGTGCGCGGCGACCTCGGCGCCGAGGGGTTCGGGCTGTCCGGGACCGGCTTCCGGGAGCTGGCCGAGTGGACGGACACGATCGTGCACGCGGGCGCGGAGGTGAACCTCGTCTACCCCTACCGCCGTCTACGCGCGGTGAACGTGCTCGGCACCCGCGAGGTGATCCGGCTCGCCCGCACCGGCCCCGGGCCGGCCAGTCCCGTGCACCACCTGTCGACGCTCGGCATCCTGCCGCGCGCTCCCCGTGACGGCTCGGTGCTCGACGAGAACGCCTTCCCCGCGGCCGAGGAGGTGCCGGGCGACGGCTACAGCCGGAGCAAGTGGGTCGCCGAGGCGCTGCTGCGCGAGGCCCGGCGGCGGTACGGCCTCCCGGTGAGCCTGTACCGCATGGGCGAGGTGATGCCGCACTCGCGCACCGGCGTCCTCAGCCACGGCGGCAGCCTCGCCGAGTTCGTCCTGACGGCGTGCGCGGAACTCGGCGTCCGCTTCGAGACGGGCGCGCGGGGCGACTTCACCCCGGTGGACAACGTCGGCCGGTTCATCTCGGCGGCGGTGCTCGAGCGCCGCCTGGGCGAGACCTTCCACGTGGTGCAACGGGAGCCGACCCGGCTGGACGACCTCATGGGGCGCTTCGGCCCGGCGCGCGAACCGCGCCACGTGACGTACCGGGAGTTTTGCGAACTGGTCGCGGCGCACAGCTCTCCCCCGCTCCGGCGGCTGGCCATGGTCCTGCCCGATCCGGGCGACGGGCCGGGGGACCTCGGCGGGCTCTTCCGGGACGTCCCCTCCCCCGAGTTCGGCCGCAACTGCCACGAGCTGGTGCGGTCCCTGGGCGTGGAGTGGCACGAGGCCGTCCCCGCCGCGGACGGCTGAGCGGGGCACGGCACGGCACGGCACGGCACGACCCGGCCCGGCCTCGCACAGAACAGCACATAACAGCACAGAACGCCACAGAGCGACCCCGCACAGCACGGCCCGTTCAGCCGTCCAGCGTCTCGCGCCAGGTGCGCACCGCGTCCGGGGAGACCGGGGTGTCCCAGCCGCCGGAGCGGGCCGCGCCGCCGATGTGGAAGGCGGCCACGCCCGCCGCGCGCAGGGCGGGGACGTGGTCGAGGCCCAGGCCGCCGCCGGCCATCAGCAGCGGGAGGTAGCCGGGCTCCCCGGCGGACGTACGGGCCGCCTCGGCGCACAGGACGGCCAGGCCCGCCGTCACGCCGTCCGCCGAGCCGGCGGTGAGGTAGGCGTCCAGACCCGGGTGCCCGTCGAGCCGTTTGCGCAGCCCGGCGCGGTCGGCGCAGTGGTCGATGGCGCGGTGGAAGGTCCAGCGGCAGCCGGGGACGGCGTCGAGGAGCGCGCCGATCGCGGCGAGGTCGGGCTGCCCGGTGTCGTCGAGGAAGCCGAGCACGAACTCCTCGGCGCCCTCCGCGCGCAGGCCGCGAGCCCGCTCGCACAACTCCTCCAGCGCCGCCTCGTCGCCCGCCGCGAATCCGCCCGTCGCGCGCAGCATCACCCGCACCGGCAGGTCGGTGGCGCCGCGGACGGCGGCGAAGACCTCCCGGGCGGGGGTGAGGCCGTCGGCGGCCATGTCGCCGACCAGTTCGAGGCGGTCCGCCCCGCCGGTCTGCGCGGCGATCGCGTCGCGGGCATCGAGGGCGATCACTTCGAGGATTGGTCTAGACATATAGCGGAGCCTGCCATATCGCGGGACACGCCGGGAAGACGGGGCACACAATTGCGCCATGGTCACGCCGAAGAACCGCCATCCGGCCCATGACGGGCTGCGCGAGCGCTGGACCCGGACCCTCCTGGCCGTACGCCGCCCGGAGGCGGACCTGCCCGCGGACACCCCCTCCCCGTACGCCTACGCCGACGACCTCCTCGCACGCTGGGCCGAGCCCCACCGCCGCTACCACACCACCGACCATCTGATCGCCGTCCTGGACCGCGTCGGCCTGCTCTCCGCGCACTGCTCCGGCCCCGAGGAGGTCGCCACCGTCTCGCTGGCGGCCTGGTTCCACGACGCGGTCCACCTCCCGGACCGCTCCACCAACGAGGAGCGCAGCGCCCGCCTGGCCG
Source organism: Streptomyces barkulensis (assembly GCF_002843305.1). Classification (GTDB taxonomy): domain Bacteria; phylum Actinomycetota; class Actinomycetes; order Streptomycetales; family Streptomycetaceae; genus Streptomyces; species Streptomyces barkulensis. The sequence goes on along the minus strand of NZ_PGSG01000088.1, from coordinate 160,235 downwards.
AGCGCGCCCTGCCCGAGGCGGGCGTCTCCCCCGCCCTGGCCGCCGAGGTGGCCCGGCTGGTCCGCCTCACCGCCGGGCACGACCCGGCCCCCGGCGACACGGGCGGCGAGGTGCTCTGCGACGCCGACCTCGCGGTGCTGGCCGGGTCGCCGCGGGAGTACGCGGCCTACGCCGCCGCCGTCCGCGAGGAGTACGGCTTCGTCCCCGACGACGCCTTCCGCACCGGACGCGCCGAGGTCCTGCGCCATCTGCTGGAGCTGCCCTCCCTGTTCCGCACCCACTACGGCCGGGAGCACTGGGAGCACACCGCCCGCCGCAACCTGACCGCGGAGCTGGACCTGCTCACCGCGTGAGTCGCGCCTAGGCTGGGACGATGGAACGACTCGAAGCCCTGGACCGGGGATACGCGGAGTTCGGCCGGCGCGTCCGCGCGGTGCGCGACGACCAGTGGGGCGACCCCACCCCGTGCACCGAGTGGACCGTGCGCGACCTGGTCGGCCATCTGGTCGCCGAGCATCTGTGGGCGCCCTGGCTGCTGCGGGGCGCGACGCTGGAGGAGGTCGGCGACCGGTTCGACGGCGACGTCCTCGGCGACGACCCGCGGGGCGCGTGGCGGCGCGCCGCCGAGGAGTCGCGGGCCGCCTTCCACCGCCCCGGCGCCCTGGACGGCGACGTGCACACCGGCGGCGGTCCGCGCCCGGCCGCCGACTACGCCCGCGAGATGACGACCGACCTCACCGTGCACGCGTGGGACCTGGCGCGCGGCATCGGCGCCGACGACCGGCTGGACGAGGGGCTGGCCCGGTACGTCTACGAGGCGGTGCGCCCCGTGGCGGACTCCCTGCGCAGCGCCGGACTGTTCGGCGAACCGGTCGAGGCGGGCGAGGGCGCGGGAGTCCAGGACAGGCTGGTGGCCCTGCTCGGCCGCCGCCCCTGATCCGCCCGGGCGGCGTCGGCGGCGGTGCGGGCGGCAGCGGCAGCGGCAGCGGCAGCGGCAGCGGCAGCGGCAGCGACATCAGGCCATACCGGGCGGAAGCATTCGAAACCGGGCCGAACGGTGGTGCCGGCCGTCCGGTGAAAGGACGGTAACAAGGCCTCCGACCAGGAATGTTCTTCCCTGCGATGGTGTTGGGCCCGGACATGCCGCCACTCGACATATCACCGTCCGGAGGCGTCCCGCCCCGCGCGGAGCGCCCCCGCATGCCCCTGGCCGTCTACGTCCTGGGGCTGTCCGTGTTCGCGCTCGGCACCTCGGAGTTCATGATCGCCGGGCTGCTCCAGCCGATCGCCCGCGACATGTCGGTGACCATTCCGCAGGCCGGGCTGCTGGTGTCCGCCTTCGCCATCGGCATGGTGGTCGGCGCCCCGGTGCTGGCCGGCGCGACGCTGCGGCTGCCCCGCCGCACCACGCTGGTGTCGCTGCTGGCCGTCTTCGGGGCCGGGCAGGTGGCCGGCGCCCTCGCGCCGACGTACGAGGTGCTGTTCGCCTCGCGGGTGGTGAGCGCGCTGGCGTGCGCCGGGTTCTGGGCGGTGGGCGCCGCCGTGGCCGTGTCGCTGGCCCCGGCGGGCGCGAAGGCCAAGGCGATGGCCGTGATGATCGGCGGGCTGAGCGTCGCCAACGTCCTGGGCGTGCCGGCCGGTGCGCTCCTGGGGCAGCACGCCGGATGGCGGGCCGCGTTCTGGGCCGTGGCCCTGCTGGCGGCGGTCGCGGTGGCCGGGGTGCTGGCGCTGGTGCCGTCCACCCGGCCGGCCACCGGCGCGGACCGGCCCGTCCTCCGTCGCGAACTGCGGATCTACCGCGACGGCCAGGTGTGGCTGGCGCTGGTGATCACCGCGCTCAACGCCGCGGCCACCTTCTGCCTCTTCTCCTACCTCTCCCCGCTGCTCACCGACACCGCCGGCCTGGGCGAGGGCTGGGTGCCAACCGTGCTGGCGCTGTACGGGGTCGGCGCGCTGATCGGCGCCGCGCTCGGCGGCCGGGTCGGCGACGCGCACCTGTTCGGCGCCATGTACGCCGGCCTGGCCGCCACCACCGCCGTACTGGCGCTGCTGGCGCTCACCGCGCACCTGCCCGTGGCGGCCGTCGGGCTGGCGCTGGGACTGGGGGTGACCTCGTTCTTCACCGCCCCCGCCATCAACGCCCGGATGTTCGAGGTGGCGGGCGCCGCCCCCACCCTGGCGGGCGCGACGACCACCTCGGCGTTCAACATCGGCAACACCCTCGGCCCCTGGATCGGCGGACTGGTGATCACCGCCGGCTGGGGCTACACCGGCGTCTCCTGGGTCAGCGCGCTGCTGGCCGCCGCGGCCGTCGGCGCGACGGTGGCGGCCTCCCGGTGGCACCGGCGCACCGCCGCCTCCCGGGTGGTGGCCGGCTCGCCCGCGGACACGGCCGTCGGCGGCCCGGCACCGGTCACCAAGGCCGCGGGCTGATCCGTCCGGGCGTCGGCCGGGCCGCGGCGGCCCGGCACCGGTCACCAAGGCCGCGGGCTGATCCGTCCGGGCGTCGGCCGGGCCGCGGCGGCCCGGCCGGGCCTGCCGCCGCGGCCGCCCTCCCGTTCCGGACCGTTCCGACGCGCCCTGTCCGGGGTACCGGATTACCCTCGGTGGCCGGTGCACCCGCAGGCCACCTGCGACAGGGTTTCCGGCCGCCGCCCGCCGGCCCTCCGGCGGCCAGGGCCGCGGACACGGGTGAAAGGACGTGCGAGATGGACGTGCGCAGGAGGAACAACGTCACCGTCACCGGCCGGGAGGACGGGCCGGTGGTGATGCTGGCGCATGGATTCGGCTGCGACCAGAACCTGTGGCGCCTGGTGGCGCCCGCGCTGGCCGAGGAGTTCCGGGTGGTGCTCTTCGACCACGTGGGCTCCGGCCGCTCGGACCCCTCCGCCTGGAACGAGGAGCGCTACTCCTCGCTGGAGGGGTACGCGCAGGACGTGCTGGACATCTGCCGCGAGTTGGGGCTGCGGGACGTGACGTTCGTGGGGCACTCGGTCAGCGCCATGATCGGGGTGCTGGCGGTGCTGCGCGAGCCGGAGCGCTTCGCCAAACTGGTCCTGCTCACCCCCTCCCCCTCCTACATCGACGAGGGCGACTACCGGGGCGGGTTCAGCCGGGCCGACATCGAGGAGCTGCTGGAGTCGCTGGAGAGCAACTACCTGGGCTGGTCCGCGGTGATGGCACCGGTGATCATGGGTAATCCGGACCGGCCCGAGCTGGGCGAGGAGCTGACCAACAGCTTCTGCCGCACCGACCCGCGCATGGCCCGTGTCTTCGCCCGCACCACCTTCCTGTCCGACAACCGCGAGGACCTGGCCGGGGTGACCGTGCCGACGCTGGTGGTCGAGTGCGCGCACGACACCCTGGCCCCACGCGAGGTGGGCGCGTTCGTCCGGGACGAGATCGCCGGAAGCACCCTGGTCACCCTGGACGCCCACGGGCACTGCCCGCAGCTGAGCAGCCCCGGCCCGACGGCCGAGGCCATCGCCTCCTTCGCGAGGGCGCGGTGACCTCCCGCGCGAGCCCGGCCCCGGCCCCGGAGCCGGAACGGGAACCGGACGGGCCGGAACCGGAGGACGGGCCGGAACCGGAGGACGGCGGGAACCCGGAGGACGACCTGGAGGAGCTGTACGAGAACATCCCGTGCGGCCAGCTCTCCAGCTTCCCCGGCGGCAGAATCGTCAAGGTCAACGCCACCCTGCTGGACTGGCTCGGCTACCGCCGCGAGGAACTGGTCGGCCGCCGGACCTTCTCCGAGCTGCTCGGCGTCGGCGGCAGGATCTACTACGAGACCCACCTCGCCCCGCTGCTGCGGATGCAGGGCCGCATCGGCGGGATCGCGCTGGAGATGAAGGCCGCCGACGGCAGCCGGCTGCCGGTGCTGGTCGCCGCCTCGGTGCGGGAGGGCACTCGGGGGCGGCCGGCACTGGTGCGCACCTCCGTCTTCGAGGCCCGCGACCGCCGCGCGTACGAGACCGAGCTGCTGCGCGCCCGGCAGGAGGCCGACCGCGAGCGCGAGCGCGTCCAGCAGCTCGCCACCACCCTCCAGCGCAGCCTGCTGCCCCCCGCCCTGCCGGACATCCCCGGCACAGAGCTGGCCGCGCACTACCACACCGCCTCGATCGACGAGGTCGGCGGCGACTTCTACGACCTGTTCCCCGTCTCCGGGGGGTGCTGGGGTTTCTTCCTCGGCGATGTGTCCGGCAAGGGCGCCGCGGCGGCGTCCGTCACCTCCCTCGCCCGCTACTCCCTGCGCGCCGCGAGCGCCTCCGACCCCGACCCGGTCAGGGCGCTGGCCAATCTCAACACCGTCCTGGAGCACGAGAACCACGGCGAGGACCCGCGCTTCTGCACCGTCATCCACGGTCTGCTCACCCCGGGCGAGCACGGCTGCGAGATCACCCTCGCCGGCGGCGGCCACCCCCCGGCCCTGCTGATGCGCGCCGACGGCACCGCCGGATACCTGCACACCCCCGGAGGCCAGCTGGTCGGGGTGCTGCCGAACGCCCACTTCGCCGCCACCACCGTGCGCCTGGCCCCCGGCGACACCCTGCTGCTGTACACCGACGGACTGACCGAGGCCCGCACCGCCCACGCCGACGGCCGCCACGGGCAGCTGGACGGAGGGCGCTACGGCGAGGAGGCCCTGCTCGACTTCGCGGCCGGGCTGGCCCCGACGAGCGCCGCGGACGCCGTCGCCGCCATCGGCGCCCTGCTGGAGGGGCTGGGCGAGGGGGTGGACGACGACACCGCCGTACTGGCCCTCGGCGTCCCCGCCTCCCGGGGCGGCCCGGGCACCCCTGACGGGCCGGGCACCCCTGACGGGCCGGAGCCGTTCAGGTCGCCGTGACCACCCGGCGCGGGGGACGGCGCCGGCGCAGGCCCGCCTCCGTCAGCCGCCGCAGCAGCTCCTTGCTGCCCACCTCGACCGCGCCCAGCCGCACCGCCCGCCCGTACCGGTGGGCGGGTACGTCGTAGTGGTCGCGGTCGAAGGCGCGGCGCGGGCAGCCGAGGGCGGCGGCGAACGCGTGCAGCTCCTCGTAGGAGGCGTCGCTGACCAGGTGCGACCACAGCATTCCGTGGCCCGGCCACTCGGGCGGGTCGATGTAGACGGTCACCGGGCGCCTCCCAGCCCCCCGACGGGCGCCACCGCCGTCGCCGTCCGGCCGCACACCCAGTGCGGGTCCGGGCCCAGTTCGGGCTCGACGTCGAGCACGTGCTCCTCCTCGCCGCCGCACAGCGGGCAGCCCGGCCAGCGGCCCCGCCGGTCCAGCAGGGCGTCCTGGACGTCCTGGGCGATCAGGCCCGCGACGAACGAGACGCCCTCGGGCCACTGCTCGACCCACCAGCGGCGGTGGGAGACCGCGTCCTCGACCAGCGAGACGACCTCGGCCTCGGCGATGCCGCAGGCGGTGAGGTCGGCGAGGACGAGCGCCCGGCCGGCGTGGAGGGCGCGTTCGAGGCCGCCGGAGCCGGATTCGCGGGGATCGGGACCGGGGGAAGGGGGCTGCTGCTCTGTCATAGCCCCTCCATTGGAGCAGACGGCCGCAAGGGCGGCGGACGTCTTGACGGCCCCGCACGGCGAAAATACCTTCCACCGTGTGAACAACACTGTGAAGGAAAGTTTCGCCGGTGCGGTCCGCGACACCGCGCCGGGCCGTCGCCCAGGTCCCCCGGAACCCGCCGCCCTCGCGGCCAAGGTGCGCACCATGGCTCCCTCGATGACCCGCTCCATGCAACGTGTCGCCGAGGCCGTCGCCGGCGACCCCGCCGGATGCGCGCAGCTCACCGTCACCGGCCTCGCCGAGCGCACCGGCACCAGCGAGGCCACCGTCGTACGGACCTCGCGCCTGCTGGGCTACCCCGGCTACCGCGATCTGCGCCTGGCGCTGGCCGGGCTCGCCGCGCAGCAGGCCTCCGGCGCCTCCCCGTCGGTGACCGCCGACATCGCCGTGGACGACCCCATCGAGGACGTCATAGCCAAGCTCGCCCACGACGAGCGGCAGACCCTCGCCGACACCGCCGCCGGACTGGATCCCGGCCAGGTCGAGGCGGCCGTGCACGCCATGGCCTCCGCCCGCCGGATAGACCTCTACGGCGCCGGCGCCTCCGCCCTGGTCGCCCAGGACCTGGCGCAGAAACTGCTGCGGATCGGCCTGGTCGCCCACGCCCACGCCGATCCACATCTGGCCGTCACCGGTGCCGTGCAGCTGCGCGCCGGGGACGTCGCCCTGGCGGTGACCCACTCCGGCCGCACGGTGGACGTGATCGAACCGCTGCGCGTCGCCTTCGACCACGGCGCCACCACCGTGGCCGTCACCGGTCGCCCGGACGGGGAGATCGCGCAGTACGCCGACCACCTGCTGACCACCTCCACGGCGCGCGAGAGCGAACTGCGCCCGGCGGCCATGTCCAGCCGGACCAGCCAGCTGCTGGTCGTGGACTGCCTGTTCATAGGCGTGGCACAGCGCACCTACGAGACCGCCGCCCCCGCCCTGGCGGCCTCCTACGAGGCGCTGGCCCACCGCCACTCCCCCCGGCAGCGCTGACCCCGCACCCGCGACCGCACCCGCCCCCTCGACCGTCCGAGCAGCACCCGAGCAGCACCCGAGTAGTACCGCCCAACCCCCCACACCCCCGCCCGGGCGCCGGCACCGGTGGCCGGCCCCGGCATCCGGAAGAACGGAAAGAGCCGCACCCTCATGACCTCCTCCCCGACCGCCGCCGGCCACGGATCCGGCGATCCCCGTGACTCGCGTGACTCCCGTGACTCCCGCGATTCCCGCGGTCCGGACGGCGCGTACGACCGGCTGCGCGCCGAACTGGACACGCTCACCACCGAGGCGTTCCGCAGCGACCTGTCCGAGATCGACCGGCTCCCCACCCTGGAGATCGCCAGGGTCATGAACGGGGAGGACGCCACCGTCCCCACCGCCGTCGCCGCCCAGCTCCCGCGCATCGCCGCCGCCATCGACGCCACCGCCGAGCGGATGGCGCGCGGCGGGCGGCTGGTCTACACGGGGGCGGGGACGGCCGGGCGGCTGGGCGTGCTGGACGCCAGCGAGTGCCCGCCCACCTTCGACACCGACCCCTCCCAGGTCGTCGGGGTGATCGCGGGCGGCCCGGCCGCGCTGGTCAGCGCGGCCGAGGGCGCCGAGGACCGCCCCGACCTCGCCGCGGCCGACCTCGACGGGCTGGGGCTGGGCCCCGACGACGTGGTGGTCGGCGTCTCCGCCTCCGGGCGCACCCCGTACACCGTCGGCGCGGTCGAGCACGCGCGGCGGCTGGGAGCGCTGACGGTCGGGCTGTCCTGCAACTCCGGCTCGCCGCTGGCGGCGGCGGCCGACCACGGCATCGAGATCGTGGTGGGCCCGGAGCTGATCACCGGCTCCTCCCGGCTCAAGGCGGGCACGGCCCAGAAGCTGGTCCTCAACATGATCTCGACCATCACCATGATCCGGCTGGGCAAGACGTACGGGAACCTGATGGTCGACGTGCGCGCCTCGAACGAGAAGCTGCGTGCCCGCTCGCGCCGTATCGTCTCGCTGGCCACGGGGGCGGGCGAGGAGCGGATCGAGTCCGCGCTCGCGGCCACCGGCGGCGAGGTGAAGAAGGCCATCCTCACCATCCTGGGCGAGGTGGACGGCCCCACGGCCGAGCGGCTGCTGAGGGAGTCGGGCGGCCGGCTGCGCGCGGCCCTGGAGGCGGCACGCGGCTGACGGCCCGCGCCGCGCACCCGACCGGCGGGACGCGGCGGGGTACGCCCGCACCGGCCCCCGCCCGCACCGGCCCCCGCACGGGCGGCCCGAGGCACGGCGCGTCCGTGCGCGGGAGGCTCCCGGCCCCCGGCCGGAGAGACCCGCGGCGCGCACCGCCACGGCCGTCCGGAACCGCCGGGCCCGTTCCCGCCTCCCGGGCCCCCGCCCCGGGCCCGGCGCGGCACTCGCGCCCGTACAGACCCCGGCGGCACGTCCGTGCACGGAACCGGAAGGACCGCGGGCCGGAGGACCGGGGACCGGTACGGGCCCGGCGGCGCGCGGCTCCCGGTCGTCCGGCGCCCCCCGTACGCGCGGTGCCGCACCGCCCCGTACCTCCGTACCGCCCGCGCGGCGGGCACGCGCACGCGAAAAGCCCCCGGCGCGCACCGGAAGGGGATGGTGCGCGCCGGGGGCCGCCGGCGCGGACGGTGTCCGCGCCCGGACCGGGCGGCCGGTTCAGCCGTTCCGTACCTCCGCCCGTGCGGGCTCGTCCCGCGCACCGCGCGCGGCGGGCACCGCCTCCCAGCACTCCACCCCGGTCAGGTCCGGCAGGCGGTCGCGGGTGAAGACGGGGTCCAGACCCGCGCGGCGCTGGGCGAGGTAGTCCTCCATCAGCCGGAAGGCGATCACCGACAGCGGCAGGATCGCCAGCAGGTTGACCAGGGCCATGGCGCCCATGGTGACGTCGGCGAGGCTCCACACCACGCTCAGCGAGCCCAGCGCGCCCAGGAAGGCGGCGGCCAGGACGAGCCCCCGGTAGCCGAGCATGACCGAGCGGCTGCGGGTGATGAACTCGATGTTGGACTCGCCGTAGTAGTAGTTGCCGATCATCGAGCTGAAGGCGAGCAGGAAGACCACCAGCGTCAGCAGGTGGCCGGCCCAGCCGCCCAGGGTCTCCTGCAGTGCGGACTGCGTGAGGTCGGCGCCCTGGCGCCCGGAGAGCTCCGGGTTGACGGAGAGGATGACGAAGGCGGTCATCGTGCAGACCACCAGGGTGTCGAAGAAGACGCCCAGGGTCTGCACCAGGCCCTGCTTGACCGGGTGGGAGGTCTCGGCCGCGGCGGCGGCGTTCGGGGCGGATCCCAGACCGGCCTCGTTGGAGAACATGCCGCGGCGCACACCCTGCTGGATCGCCGCGCCGATGCCGCCTCCGGCGACCTCGCGCAGGCCGAAGGCGCCGCCGACGATGTCGGCGAGGACGCGCGGCACCTCGGAGACGTTGAGCACCACGACGGCCAGGCCCACCAGCAGGTAGATCACCGCCATCACGGGGACGAGCACCTTGGTGACCGAGGCGATCCTGCGCACCCCGCCGAAGACGGCCAGTCCGAGCAGCACGGCGAGCGCGGCGCCGACGACCGGGGCGACCCAGCCGGAGCCGCCGTCACCGTCCGTGCCCAGCGATCCGGCGGTGACCGAGGCGATCGTGTTGGACTGCACGGCCGTGAACACCAGGCCGAAGGTCAGGGTGATGATCACCGCGAAGAGCACACCGACCCAGCGTCGGCCCAGGCCGCGCTGCATGTAGTAGGCGGGGCCGCCGCGGTAGGCGCCTTCGCCTCCCCTGCCACGGTCGCGCACCTTGTAGAGCTGGGCGAGGGTGGACTCCACGAAGGCGGAGGCGCCGCCGACCAGGGCCATCACCCACATCCAGAAGACCGCGCCCGGCCCTCCGACGGTGATGGCCGCCGCGACGCCGGCGATGTTGCCGGTGCCGATCCGGGCCGCGGCGGAGATGGTGAAGGCGCCGAACGGGGAGACCGGCTTCTTTCCGCCGGCCCCGGCGCGGGGCCGTTCCCTGACCGTCCTGACGATCTCCGGCAGGAGCCGGATCTGCATGGCCCGGGAGCGGACGGTGAAGTACAGGCCCGCCACGGCCACCAGGGGGATCAGCAGATAGGTCCAGAAGTGGTCGTTGATCTCGACGATCACTGTTTCGAGCGTGCTCATCGCGTAGGTGCCGTCCAGGAGTCGTGTGGGGTGGGTTCGGCTCTGGAAACAGAGTGGAGGCGCCGCGGGAGGGGATCGCCCGTACGCGGCCCCCGGGAGGCTATCCGGTGCGCTGCCCCGGGGTCAGGCCGCGACGCGGTGCCAAATCTCACATCCTGGACATAGCGGGAGGGCGGCACCCCTTGCGGGGTGCCGCCCTCGTCACCGTGCGCGCGGTACGCGCCCGGTGGGAACCACCGATCCGCGGGGCGGATCAGAAGTCCATGCCACCGCCCATGCCGGCAGCGGCGGCGGCGTCGGCGCCGGCCGCGGCCTTCTCCGGCTTGTCGGCGATGACGGCCTCGGTGGTGAGGAAGAGCGCCGCGATGGAGGCGGCGTTCTGCAGCGCGGAGCGGGTGACCTTGGCCGGGTCGATGATGCCCTCGGCGATCATGTCCACGTACTCACCGGAGGCGGCGTTCAGACCGTGGCCCGGGGTCAGGTTGCGCACCTTCTCCACGATGACGCCGCCCTCGAGGCCGGCGTTGACCGCGATCTGCTTCAGCGGGGCCTCCAGCGCGGCCTTGACCGCGGCGGCGCCGGTGGCCTCGTCGCCGTCGAGCTCCAGCTTCTCGAAGACCGCGGAGGCCTGCAGCAGGGCCACGCCACCGCCGGCGACGATGCCCTCCTCGACGGCCGCCTTGGCGTTGCGCACCGCGTCCTCGATGCGGTGCTTGCGCTCCTTGAGCTCCACCTCGGTGGCGGCGCCGGCCTTGATGACGGCCACGCCGCCGGCCAGCTTCGCCAGACGCTCCTGGAGCTTCTCGCGGTCGTAGTCGGAGTCGGAGTTCTCGATCTCGGCGCGGATCTGGCTCACGCGGCCGTTGACCTGCTCGCTGTCACCGGCACCGTCGACGATGGTGGTCTCGTCCTTGGTGATGACGACCTTGCGGGCGCGGCCCAGCAGCTCCAGACCGGCGTTCTCCAGCTTGAGGCCGACCTCCTCGGAGATGACCTGGCCGCCGGTGAGGATGGCGATGTCGCCGAGCATGGCCTTGCGGCGGTCGCCGAAGCCCGGGGCCTTGACGGCGACGGACTTGAAGGTGCCGCGGATCTTGTTGACCACCAGGGTGGACAGGGCCTCGCCCTCGACGTCCTCGGCGATGATCAGCAGCGGCTTGCCGGCCTGCATGACCTTCTCCAGCAGCGGGAGCAGGTCCTTGACGGCACTGATCTTGGAGTTGGCGATCAGGATGTAGGGGTCCTCCAGGACCGCCTCCATCCGCTCCATGTCGGTGGCGAAGTAGGCGGAGATGTAGCCCTTGTCGAAGCGCATGCCCTCGGTGAGCTCGAGCTCCAGACCGAAGGTCTGCGACTCCTCGACGGTGATGACGCCTTCCTTGCCGACCTTGTCCATGGCCTCGGCGATCAGCTCGCCGATCTGGGTGTCGGCGGCGGAGATGGAGGCGGTCGAGGCGATCTGCTCCTTGGTCTCCACCTCCTTGGCCTGCTCCAGCAGGGCGGCGGAGACGGCCTCGGTGGCCTTCTCGATACCGCGCTTGAGGGCCATCGGGTTGGCGCCGGCGGCGACGTTGCGCAGACCCTCGCGGACCAGCGCCTGGGCCAGGACGGTCGCGGTGGTCGTACCGTCACCGGCGACGTCGTCGGTCTTCTTCGCGACCTCCTTGACCAGCTCGGCGCCGATCTTCTCGTACGGGTCCTCGAGCTCGATCTCCTTGGCGATGGAGACACCATCGTTGGTGATCGTGGGGGCGCCCCACTTCTTCTCAAGGACGACGTTGCGGCCCTTGGGGCCGAGCGTGACCTTGACGGCGTCGGCGAGCTGGTTCATCCCGCGCTCGAGGCCGCGCCGCGCCTCCTCGTCGAACGCGATGGTCTTGGCCATGTGAAGTGGTCCTCCCTGGGGTTCCCCATGCCGAAGGCCAGGGGCGGGTTGGGATGTCTCCGGACCGCTCTGGCGCCCGCGACGGACGGCCCACCGGCCCGGCGGTTCCTTGCTCCACCGGGCTTGCGGACCTCACCGAACCGGTCCTTGCTTTGTCACTCTCACCTTCAGAGTGCTAACGCCAATGATTAGCACTCGACCCCTCCGAGTGCAAGCGCGCAGGTGTTCCGCGTGCCCGTACCGCCGGGTACGGGCACAGAGGCGGGCGCGGACGGGGCCGCGGGCACACGCCGGTGCGCGGGCGCAGAAACAGGAGGGCCCGCGCCCCTACGGGGACGCGGGCCCTCCTGTGCCGTCTACTGCTGGTGTGCGTCGTGGTGCGTGTGTCCGGCGCTTCAGGCCGTCACGCGGACCATGTCCGCCTGCGGGCCCTTCTGGCCCTGCGAGATCTCGAACTCGACCCGCTGCCCTTCCTCAAGGGTGCGGTATCCGTCCATCTGGATCGCGCTGTAGTGGACGAACACGTCCGCCCCACCGTCGACCGCGATGAAGCCGTACCCCTTCTCCGCGTTGAACCACTTGACGGTGCCTTGAGCCATTCCTAACTCCCCTATTGCCGGCCCTTGCGCGGGCCCGCGCTCCGCGGACCCGGGTCAGTCACCACCCCCCGGCGAGAGGGGGCGGCGTGCGCCGGAACGCGTCGACCGCGGCTGAATGTATCTGGGCGGACGCCCTCCGCAACAGGTCTGTCGGACGAGAATTCCGGTCACACCGGATTGCCGATAAGCACATGAACGGCGGGAAAGCAGGGCAACTCGGGCCGGGCATAACGGACCGACACGACAATTCACGCAATAAATTCGAGCGCAAGTTGTCGCGTTCTCATGGGCGCTGAGCGCGCACTTGGGGGGAGGCATGCTCACTCTACCGCTCCCCGAGGGTCGGAATTACCACTTCCGTTTACCGTGCGCGGTTACGCGCCCCCTCCCGGGAGCGCATACGCGGGCGGCCCCGCGCCCCCTCCGTGCGGGAGGGGACGCGGGGCCGCCCGCCTGCGGTGGCGCGTACGGCGCCGAAGCCCGTCCGGCCGGTGGCCGCCCGGTCAGCAGCCGCCCGCGACGGCCGGGATGATGGAGACGCCCGAGCCGTCCGGCGTCGGCGTCTGCAGGCCGTCGGCGAAGCGGACGTCGTCGTCGTCGACGTAGACGTTCACGAAGCGGCGCAGCTTGCCGGAGTCGTCCAGCACCCGGGCGGAGATGCCCTGGTGGTTCTTCTCCAGGTCCGCGATGACCTCGGCGAGCGTGGCCCCCTCGGCGGGCACCTCGGCCCGGCCGCCGGTGTAGGTGCGCAGGATGGTCGGGATTCGGACGGTGACGCTCATGCCAGGCCAGCCTCTCGGAAGGAGTCCAGGTTGGGACGGATGATCGCGGACGGTCCGGTGGTCGGCGCCACCGCGTCCAGGGTCTTGAGGCCGTCGCCGGTGTTGAGGACGACGGTGGTCAGGGTCGGGTCGAGCACACCGGCCTCGATCAGCTTCCTCGTCACGCCGACGGTCACGCCGCCCGCGGTCTCGGCGAAGACGCCCTCGGTCCGGGCCAGCAGCTTGATCGCGTCGACGATCTCCCCGTCGTTCACGTCCTCCACCGCGCCGCCGCTGCGGCGGGCGATGTCCAGCACGTACGGGCCGTCGGCCGGGTTGCCGATGGCCAGCGACTTGGCGATGGTGTCCGGCTTCACCGGCCGCACCACGTCGTGGCCGTCCTTGAAGGCCCGCGCCACCGGCGAGCAGCCCTCGGCCTGGGCGCCGAAGATCTTGTAGGGACGGTCCTCGACCAGCCCCAGGGCGATCAGCTCCCGCAGCCCCTTGTCGATCTTGGTGAGCTGGGAGCCGGAGGCGATCGGGACGACGAGCTGGTCCGGCAGACGCCAGCCGAGCTGCTCGCAGATCTCGTACGCCAGGGTCTTGGAGCCCTCCGCGTAGTAGGGGCGGAGGTTGACGTTGACGAAGCCCCAGCCCTCGCCGATCGGGTCTCCGATCAGCTCCGAGCAGAAGCGGTTCACATCGTCGTAGGTGCCCTCGATGCCCACCAGGTCGCCGCCGTACACCGCGGCCATGACGACCTTGCCCTGCTCCAGGTCGTGCGGGATGAACACGCACGAGCGCAGGCCCGCGCGGGCCGCCGCGGCGCCGACCGCGCCGGCGAGGTTGCCGGTGGAGGAGCACGACAGGGTGGTGAAGCCGAAGGCGCGGGCGGCCTCGACGGCGATGGCCACCACCCGGTCCTTGAAGGAGTGCGTGGGGTTGCCGGAGTCGTCCTTGACGTACAGACCGCCGGTGACGCCCAGCTCGCGGGCGAGGTTGTCGGCCCTGACCAGCCTGGTGAAGCCCGGGTTCAGATTCGGCTTGTCCGCCACGTCGGCCGGGACCGGCAGCAGCGAGGCGTAGCGCCAGATGCTGTCCGGGCCGGCCTCGATCCGCTTCCGCAGCTCCTCCGGGTCGCCCCCGGGCAGGTCGTACGCGATCTCCAGGGGGCCGAAACACGCCTCACAGGCGAAGACCGGCCCGAGCGGGAAACGCTCACCGCATTCGCGGCAGGAGAGCGCGGCGGCGGGGCCGAGTGAAAGGTCGGTGTCGGTCGCAACAGTCTGCACAGCCATGGTCGGCGAGGCCCTTTCTCCTCATCTTCCCCGCGACGGCTTTCGCCGCGGGACGGAATTGGCACCTTCCCCACCGTGGCCTCGGACTGTTGTCGACGAGTGCCGGCGGGAGGGTTGCCGGGGCTTCAACGGGCCGTTCCCTCTGCCCCTCTGGATGAGCTCTATGGCACCGGCCAATACCCTGACCGGGGCGTTTGTGCACGACGGGATCCCCAAGATGCGGAACTCCCGCGCGTTGTCCAAGACTGTAACCGAAGCCCTCGGCCGCAAGGCCGGCCGTCCGAACCGCGAGACGGGAGGCACACGGGGACAGCGCGGGCGTCCTCCGGAACGCGGGCCCGGTAAATGCCCCGGAAACATGCCCGGGACCGGGCATGGACGGCCGGTGGCGGGCAACCACGGTCCGACCACGGCCGGCACTCCCGGCCGGCACCCGACTCGCACCCGGCCCGCACCGTGACCCACAGCAGCGGACACACCGAGACCACCCGGGCGACCCCGGTCCCGCAGAATGCCTGGGACCGCCGGGACGGCGGGGGCCACCGGGAACACCGGGGCGACCGGGAATGCCGGGACCGGTGAGGACCGGTGAGGACCGTCAAGGACAGGGAGGCACACGTGCTGGATGAGGTCGACCACTGGCTGGAACGACGCTCATGGAGCGCTGCCGAACGCCCGCCGCACCGGCTGCTGGCCGCCAAGCGGGCCGCCGGACCGGCGGGCAGCGTGAGCGTGGTGCTTCCGGCGCTGAACGAGGAGGCGACGGTCGGCGACATCGTCGCCGCCATCCGCCGCGAACTGATGACCGAGGACATGCCACTGGTCGACGAACTGGTGGTGGTGGACTCCGGTTCCACCGACCGCACCTCCGAGGTGGCGGCCGCCGCGGGCGCGAAGGTGGTGCACCGCGACGAGGTGCTGCCCCGGCTGCCCACGGTGCCGGGCAAGGGCGAGGTGCTGTGGCGGTCGCTGCTGGCCACCAGCGGCGAGATCGTCTGCTTCGTCGACGCGGACCTGCGGGAGTTCGACACCACGTTCGTGTCGGGCATCGTCGGGCCGCTGCTGACCGACCCGGGCCTGGCGATGGTCAAGGCGATGTACGACCGCGCCATCGGCGACAGCCCGGCCGGCGGCGGCCGGGTCACCGAGCTGGTCGCCCGCCCCCTGCTCAACCTGTACTGGCCGCAGCTGGCGGGCTTCGTCCAGCCGCTGGGCGGCGAGTACGCGGCACGGCGCTCCCTGCTGGAGCGGCTCAGCTTCCCCGTCGGCTACGGCGTCGAGCTGGGCCTGCTGGTGGACGCGCTGCACACCGTCGGACTCGACGCGCTCGCGCAGGTCGACGTGGGCGTGCGCAGGCACCGCAACCAGGACGGGCTGGCCCTGGGACGGATGGCCGCGGCGATACACCGCACCGCCCACGTACGGCAGGCGCGCGGCCCGCTGATACGCCCGGTGCTCACGCAGTTCGAGCGGGTCCCCGGGGGCGGCTTCGTCCCGCACACCCACCCGGTGGACACCGAGGAGCGCCCGCCGATGTGCACCGTCCCCGAGTACACCGCCCGCCGCACGGCGGCCTGAGGCCCGCGGGCCCCGGAGGGGGGACCCCGGCCCGGCGCGCGCCGGTGAAGCACACACCCGGCCCGGCGCGCGCCGTTCCAGCCGCTCCCGTACCCGCCCGGTACGGGAGCCCTCCCGCGTGCGCCGCCGTACCCGCGCCGCACGCGCCACCTGTGCGCCCTGTCCGTGCGCCCTGTCCATGCGCCCCGGTCGGCCTCTCCGGGTCCCCCGGGTCCCCCAGGTCCCCCCGGGTTCCGTGTGACGAGAACCGTACGTTTGAGCGGTACGGACAGCGGCTAGGTTCCGCTCATGGTCACTCGGCACCAGGTACTCGTCGCCTCCAACCGCGGCCCCGTCTCCCACACGCTCGGCGAGGGGGGCGAACTGACCGTCAAACGCGGCGGCGGCGGGCTGGTCTCCGGCCTGTCGGCCGTCAAGGGTGACGCGGTGTGGGTCTGCGCGGCGCTGGGCGAGGGCGACCGCGAGGCGGTACGGCGCACGGGCGGCGAGCTGGACCCGGCGGACACCGGCGGCCAGCAGGTGCGGATGCTCGACATCGCGCCCGACGTCTTCGCGGACGCCTACAACGGCATCGCCAACTCCGTGCTGTGGTTCGTCCACCACATGCTCTACCAGACCCCGACGGAGCCCGTATTCGACGCGGACTTCGAGCGGCAGTGGCGCTCCTACGAGGCCTACAACGCGGCGTTCGCCGACGCGCTGGCCCAGGAGGCCGCCGAGGGCGCGGCCGTCCTCGTGCAGGACTACCACCTCACCCTCGTCCCGGCCATGCTGCGCGAGCGGCGGCCCGACCTGCGCATCGGCCACTTCTCGCACACCCCCTGGGCGCCGCCGGACTACTTCCGGATACTGCCGGACGACCCGGACGGCGGGGTGGCCGCCGAGGTGCTGCGCGGCATCCTGGGTGCCGACCGGGCCGCCTTCCTCACCCGGCGCTGGGCGGGCGCCTTCGCCGACTGCTGCGTGAAGCTGCTGGGCGCGGAGGTCTCCGTGGCCGACGGCGGCGACGAGATGATCGTCACCCACGAGGGCCGCGAGACGCGCATAGGCGTCCACGGCCTGGGCGCCGACGCCGAGTTCCTGCGCGAGCGCTCCCGGCGCCCGGACGTGGAGGACCGGATCGCGCTGCTGCGCGGGCAGATCGGCCGCGGGCCCGACGGCGAGCCGCGCAGGGCGATCGTGCGCGTGGACCGCACCGAGCTGTCCAAGAACATCGTCCGCGGCCTGCTCGCCTACCGGCGGCTGCTGACGGACCGCCCCGAGTGGCGCGGCCGGGTCGTGCACGTCGCCTTCGCCTACCCCTCCCGGCAGGACCTGGCGGTCTACCGCGACTACACCGACGAGGTCGCCCGCGTCGCCGAGGGGATCAACGCGGAGTTCGGCGAGGGGGACTGGACACCGGTCGAGCTGCACCTCAAGGACGACTTCGCGCGCTCCCTGGCGGCCTACCGGCTGGCCGACGTCGCCCTGATCAACCCGATCCGGGACGGCATGAACCTGGTGGCCAAGGAGATCCCGGTGCTCTCCGACGGCGGCTGCGCGCTGGTCCTCTCCCGCGAGGCGGGCGCCTTCGCCGAACTGGCCGAGGACGCCATCACCGTCAACCCCTACGACATCGGCGCCACGGCGAACGCCCTGCACCAGGCACTGACGATGGACCCGGACGAGCGCGCCGAGCGCACCAGTCGTCTGGCCGCGGCGGCCACGGCCCTGCCACCCACGAAGTGGTTCCTGGACCAGCTGAACGCGCTGCGCGACTGACCACCGACCGGCGTCCGGTCCTCCGGGTGTGCCCATGGGCGCGCCCGGAAGGGGCCGTGACGGACCCGGCGGGGTCCCCGAGACCGGTATCAGGGGCCGCCGACCCGCCGCCGGTGCCCGCGCGGGCACCGGCGGCGGGTCGGCGGACCGGGCCGACGGCATCCGGAGGGACGCCACCGGTTCGCGGGAACAGGCCGACGGGCGGCGCCCCGCGGGGGCCCGGGGGGGCTCGGGAGCCCGGGGGCCGTCAGGCCCCCAGCGCGTCCGCCAGCGCGCCCAGCAGCCCCACCACCCCGGCGGGGCCGTCCACGACCAGATCCGCCCGTTCGGCCAGTGCGGTGACCTCGTCGCTGCCGCTGCACAGCAGCACCCCGGGCACACCCTCGCCGCGCAGCCGGTCCACCGCGTCGTAGGCGGCCAGATCGCCCAGGTCGTCACCGCCGTAGAGGACCGAGGCGGCACCCGTCTCACGGAGGAACTCCGTCAGGGCCATGCCCTTGTCCATGCCCGGGGGCCGCAGCTCCAGCACCAGGCGGCCGGGCTCCACGGCCAGCCCGTGCCGGGCGGCCAGCTCGTCCAGAGGACCGCGCAGCAGTTCGAAGGCGCCCTGCGGGTCGTCGGTCCGGCGGGTGTGGACGGCCAGCGCACGGCCCTTGTCCTCGGTACGGACGCCCCGCGGCGCCCCGGTCCTCTCCAGCAGACCGGGCAGCTCGGCGCGTACGGCCTCCACGCCCGGGTGGGGCGGCGGGGTACGGGTCTCGCCCGTGGCCGCGTCCCAGCGCTCCGCGCCGTACGCGCCGAGCACCACCAGGTGCTCCAGGCCGGGCGCCCCGGCGAAGCCGCCGTAGCGCGCGGCCGTGGCGGCCGGGCGCCCGGTGACGATGACGACGGCCCGCAGCAGCGGCGCCAGCCGGGCCAGGACGGGAACCGCCTCCGGGTGGGCGCGGGCGCTGTCGGGGTCGGGGACGATCGGGGCGATCGTCCCGTCGAAGTCGAGGGCGACCACGGCCCGCCCGGGGTCGGCCAGCAGTGCGGCCAGCCCTTCGCGTCCGGCGGGGGTGGTCGGTACGGGGAGTTGCTCCGGGAAGGTGTGTGAGGAGTGGCTGCCCATGCCAGGGACCATACCCAGCGGCCGTCCCCTCACCGTCCCTACCGCAGCCCGCGCCGCTCGTCGCGCCGGCGGCGCAGCCGGTTGACCGTGACCGGGTCGCGGGCCAGGGCGCGCGGGTCGTCGAGCAGGGCGTTGAGCACTTGGTAGTAGCGCGTGGGCGACATGCCCAGGCGCTCGCGTATCACGCGCTCCTTGGCACCGGGGCTCGGCCAGCCGCGGCGCTCGACGGCGAGCACGGCCTCGTCCTCCTCGGACAGGCCGCCGGTGCCGTCGCCGCCGCTCGGCTGCTCGCTGCCGGTGCTCACCCCTCCAACCTACTGCCGCGCTCGGACACCGCATCCCGGCCGCCGGACGGCCCTCGCCCCATCGCGTATCGCTTCGACAACGGTGCTTCACTCTCCCGGGCCGGGGCTGCTATCCACATGCGTGTACCCGCCCGCCGGGATCCACCGCCGACCGCACACCGCACACCGTCCCGCACCACAGCGCTCCACGCCCCACCCCGCCTCCGCACCCGCACCCGCCCCCGCCCCCGCCCCCGCCACGAGGAGCCCCGCATGACCGCCGCAGAGCAGTCCCGCACCGCCGCCGAGATCGCCACCCAGCCCGGCTGCTGGCGGCGGGCGGCGAAGGCGGTGGAGGCGGTGGGGTCCGGGTCCGCCGGGGCGCTGCCGCGCCCGGGCGAGCGGGTGGCGGTGACGGGCTGCGGCACCTCGTGGTTCATGGCCCAGTCCTACGCGGCGCTGCGCGAGGCCGCCGGGCAGGGCGAGACGGACGCCTTCGCGGCCTCGGAGTTCCCGGCCGGGCGCGCGTACGACCGGGTGATGGCGATCACCCGCTCCGGCACCACGTCCGAGGTGCTCGGCCTCCTGGCCCACCTGCGGGGCCGCGTGCCGACCACCGCCCTGACCGCCGACCCGGCCACGCCCGTGATGGAGACCGCCGAGCACACCGCCGTCCTGGACTGGGCCGACGAGGAGTCGGTCGTCCAGACCCGCTTCGCCACGACGGCGCTGGCGCTGCTGCGCGCGGGCCTGGAGCGGCACGGCGCGCCGCCGGCCGGGGTGAAGCCGGTCGAGCAGGCGGCGGTCGACGCGGAGCTGGCCGTCGTCCAGCCGCTGCCCCCGGCCGCGCTGGAGGCCGAGCAGTGGACGTTCCTGGGCCGCGGCTGGACGTACGGGCTCGCGCTGGAGGCGGCGCTGAAGATGCGCGAGGCGGCCGGCGCGTGGACGGAAGCGTACCCGGCGATGGAGTACCGCCACGGTCCCATCGCGATCGCCCGCCCGGGCCGTGCCGTCTGGCTGCTGGGCTCCCTGCCGGAGGGGCTGTCCGCCGACATCGCGCGGGTGGGCGGGGCGCTGCTGGCGGACTCCGACTGCCCGGGCACGGGCGAGCGGGCGCTGGACCCGATGGCCGACCTGATCCGGGCCCAGCGCCTGGCGGTCGCCCTGGCGGAGGCCTCCGGCGCGGACCCGGACCGGCCGCGCAACCTCACGCGCAGCGTGGTCCTGGGCTGACGCGCCCGCCGGCGGCCCGCCGGGGCCGCTCGTACCGCCCACGTGCCGCCGCCCGTACCGGCCCCCCGTACCGCCCGTACAAACCTCGTACAGCCCGTACAGCCCTCGTACAGCCCTCGTACAGCCGGGAACTGTACGTGCCGAAACGCCGCGAACCGGCTGACGCGGCGGGGCGGCTCCAACACAGTGGGTGCATGAAGGACCACCGTGAGAAGTCACCCGACCACCTGACCATCCGCGTACGGGCCCAGGACGACCCCGTCTCCCGGGTCACCGAGCACGACACCGTCGAGGCGTCCGTGCGCTACCCGCATGTCGTGATCCGGGGGCCCGTCTTCGGCTTCGCCGAGCAGCGGCCCGAGGACGGCCCCCGCTGGCGGCTGCTGAGCGACATGGACAGCGGCTTCCCGCAGCTCGCCCGGGACGGCCTCAACTCGTACCTGTGGTTCATGGCCCGGGACGACACCGAGGACCGGGCGCTGCGCCGCCGGCTGCTGGCCGCCGTCGCCCGGCTGGAGACCGAGCCGGTGGACGAGGTCTCGGTGGGCGACACCCGCTACCGCGTCGTGCGCGGCGACGAGTTCGCCCGCATCGGCCCCGACGGGCTGGAACCGCCCCGCCCCACCGACCCCGAGCCCCCGGGGCCGCTCTCCTGGAAACTGAGCGACCGGTCGGTCTCACGGACGAAGGGCTTCGTCGTCGACCACGCCGCCGCCGTGGGTCTCATGACGGGCATCCAGCGGGTCGAGCTGCTGTCGCTGGCCTACCGGGCCGCGCGCTACCCGGAGGAAGTGCGGGCCGACTCCCTGCGCGCCCTGGACACCCACCCCGGCGTGGTGCTCCTGCCCGCCGCCTTCGCCTTCGCCGAGGAGAAGGAGGACTCCTGGGAGCCGGTCTGCGCCTCCCTGCCCACCCCCCACGACGCCCGGCGGTCGATGGTGAACCATCTGAAGGAGATCCGGCCCCTGCTCTACGACGTCCCGGCGGACGAGGCCGAGGAGGAAGCACGGGCGGCCGACGAGTACGTGACCCGCACCCCGCGCGGCGACGAACTGCGGGTGCGCGGCCGGTGCTTCCGGATCGTCCGCGTGGAACGGCTGATCCGCGTCGGCCCCGACGGGCCCGAGACCTCCCGCCCCTCGGACCGGGACCCCCAGCCGCCGATGCGGCTCCACCCGGTGATGGACGAGTTCGGAAACATCCTCCGCGACTGAACCCTGGAGGTCTTCGGTCAGTACCCGGCCGGGTACTGACCGAAGACCTCCCCTTCTTCACGAAGAGCATCTCAGGGATTTTTGGAAGGCTTCGAAAAATCTACTGTGCAGATCTCCAGCGGCCAGAAGGTCAGCCTCTGCGTACTCGTGAGACTTCTTGTCGTTTTCGCTGTGGTTCTCCCTGTCCACCCCTGCATGCGCAGTCTGCACAAGGTATTCCCCGGAACCGCACGAGAGGAGATCGGCATGGAAGTACTCGGAAGGCTCCTCGCTGGAACTCTTATATCGGGATATAATCTGCTTATTGCTGGTGACAGCAAAAGCCGAAAGCGCATACACCCCCTCTTCGCCATCTCGAGTCAGTACGCAACTCCAGTCCCCCTCGATGTCTCCCACTGTGCGCTGCCGAATGAATTCCCGACTCGAATCAACACGCAGAACCTCAAATCCCGAAAGGCCGCAATGACCATCCACGGGGAGATCTTCGACCACAGAGACTTCTGGGACCTCCTCGACAACTCCGAATTCCGCGGAATCGCATCCTCTTTCTTTCGCAAGGTTCTCGGCATAGGAAGTAAGAACTTCAGCCATGAGGCGACGCGTGCGGCCCGAGTCATGCTGATATCCATCTCTGGGGTTCTTCAATTCCAACTGCACCTGAATCGGAACCCCGTCGGACTTGAAGACAGTTGAGCATTTTTCGGGCAGCCAAACATCAGCCCTTCCCTCGTCCGTCCACCCAGCCAACCCAGACCCGAGGGGGGCCTCCTCCACATACCAGTCCGGCGGCACCCTCCGCCCCTGATAAGGGCCGAATTCCCAGGCCGCGAACACCTCGACCTCCGCAAGGTTCTGCATCCCCAGCCAGATTCCGCAGCGCGATATCACCCCATCCTCACCCGATGAAGACCCCCTGTAGCCACTCAGGTCCTCTTGAACGTTCACCAAGGATGATTCGTAACCCCGTTCTTCCCCGCCCCCAATTTTCGACACATCTGCGAAACTTAGATACCCCCCACAGAGGGATTCCTCTTCCCTCTCTCCCGCCCCCCTCTCGCCGAACAGATAGAGCAATCCACCGAAAAACACCAGGGCAGCCACGGCAGCCAAGATCGAGGTTCGCCTCCTCGACACCCTGAGCACCCCGCCCTTCCGGCTATTCATCATCTCCTCGTCCCCGTCGCACCCTGTGCGCCATGTATAGCGGAAGAGTAGTCACGCTCAACCTCCGTCAGGACAGATTCATGGAAGTCGGACCCGCCATCACTCAGGTCGTACTCAGAAAGACCGACACCCTCCGCCCTTAGTATGAACATTTTCTCCAGGCGGGGAAGTCCATGGGTCGAGTAGTGTCGTATGAGCTCTTCTGTTGTTTTGCCCTCAATCTCCCCGTTCAGGTCCTCGGCCAGCTTTCCCGTACCTATGTCGATGAAGCGCTGGATCGAGTCACCCACTATTGGAATGTTAGTAAACAGAGCGCCCGTCGAGTGATACCTGTATACCTTCTCCCAATTATTCCGGGATATTTCATCGTCACGGTGAGAGCCGAGAACATCAGCGCGTATGTAGTCCAGGGAACCCATTGTCTGGCCACTGGTCCGCGCTACCTCCCGGGCTTCCCCACTCCCACCCTGAAGGTCATCCTTGTTCAGGCCAACGATATCGTTCGCTACGATCGCCATCTGGGAGTCGTGAATCGTCCTGAACGCTCCGCCATCTTCAGACACTCCGCGAATGAACTGCAGCATCTTCGTTCTGTGGAGGCTTACATCATTTGGCTCGGTCTTCGCCGAGTCCCGAGAAAAATCTGCATTCGTGCCAATGATGTCGTGGACGTCACTCGGGTAGTAGGCGATGGTGTTTGCCATGTTCTGCCGGACATTCTCAGGAATGGCGGTCTTATCGACAGCAGAAATATTTGCGTAGGATTTCACCACCTCCTCAAACACCCGGACCCGGCTTCTGGCGTCGCGCTCGGCCTTCTCCTTTTCCTCCTCAGTACGCGCCTCGATACTGTCCGATCCGGTTTCTCCGGAGCCTCCACCGGGGACCTGGCCGGTCATGGCGGCCTCCAGGGCCGCGCCGAAGCCGACGTGGCTGTCGGCGTCGGCCTTGTCCGGGCCGGACACCTCGACCTTGCGGTAATCGGAGGTGTTGACCAGATCCCAGTCACGTTCTTTCTGGAGGTAGTGCAGGCGGTCCTTTCCGGCAGCCGTGTCAGGGTCGAAGTAGGCGGTGGCGATGTCGGGGGTCTTGCTCATGATGCCGAGGACACCGTCGTAGGGGTCGTTGGCGAACCAGCTGTCCCCGTCCCGTGCGAAGGTGCCGTCCTCTTTCCTCGTACCCGCGAACCCCCGGTCGAGGTCCCAGATGTCGGGGTCGCCCTTCCGCTTCGAGTCCTCACCTGTCTGCTTCGAGTCCTCGGCGGCGCGGATGTCATCGGCGAGGTCGTGCAGGAACTGCTCGCTGTAGCCGCTGCCGTTCTGCATCAGGGTGACGATCGACTGGTAGCCCCGCATCCTCTGGTCGTTGTTGGCTTGGCTGACGATCTCGGCGTCGTACTCCTTGAGGCCGGCTTCCCTGAGGTTCTTCATCCACTTGTCGTAGAACCTCTGGTCCTCTTCCCTCTCCCTGCCCTTGCCCTCGACCTTGGTGGCGGTGGCGATGACGTCGGCCAGGTGCCGGTCCATGCTCAGGTATTGCCTCTTCCGGCCGGTCTCCTCGAAGTACGCACGGTCGGTCAGCTCGTTGTGCGTGCGGATGACACCGTCGGGGCCGCCCAGGGAGGTGATGAGGGTACGGCTGAACTCCTGGTCGGACTTGTTCTCCCGCATCAGGAGGTCGAGTTCTTTCCGCTCCGCGTCGGAGAGCTTCTCGCCCCGCCTGATCTTGTCGTAAAGCTCCTCGGCGCGTGCGGCATTGGCCTCGCCCGCGTCACCCTTGAGCGCCCCGTTGAAGCCGTCCAGCAGGCCCTTGTTGCCGTCGGACGGGTCCGACATGAGCGCCATGCGGAAGTTCTCGTCGGCGTCCTGGACGTTCTTGACCGCGTCGAGGATCTTGTTCGTCCAGGATTCCTCCAGCTCCTGGCGGGCGAGCTGGTTGCTGCGGTAGATCTCCGCCCTGTCCTCGTCCATCCTGGCGAGGTCCGCGGTGCAGCGGCCGGAGTACGGGTTGACGGTCATGCAGGCCTCAATGGCCTGATCACGCAGTTCGATGACCTTGTTGCGCCGGGAGTTGAGCGTCCTGTACGCCTCTTTCAGCAGCCCACCGACGGCCTTGGCCTCGTCGCGCGCGCCCGCGTACTCCTCCAGCGTGACCTGGGCCTGGCTCTTGAACGTCGTGGCCGACTCGCCCCGCCAGCCGTCGGCCTCCACCGCGGCCTTGACGTGGTCGCGGTAGTTGTCGTGCAGCTCGCCGAACCGCCTGCCCATGTCCTCCCATGCGGTCGCCGCGTCGGAGAGGCTCGACAGGCCGGTGTTGATGATCGTCTCGTAGTCGACTGTCATGCCGGTTCCCCTCTTCCGCTCAGAAGTCCGCTATCGGGCTCTTCGCCGCCGGGCGGTCCAGGGCCAGGCTCGGCGAGGAACCGGCGCCGGGCGCGTAGTCGCTCAGGGCACTGCGGTGGAGAGGGGAGATTCCGTTGAAGGACGCCTTGGTGTCGGTCTCGTTGTTCCCGAAGAGGGTGTTGGTCTGACGGAGTCCGGTGAGCTCGGCGTCCAGGCGCCCCTGGAGCCGTTTGGAGTTCCTTTTCCACTTGTTCAGCCGGTGGGACAGCCCCCTGGCCACCTCCCAGCCGTTCAGCTTCCCCGTGGTGCAGATGGTGGCGTTTGAGCCGCCGACGGCGGTCTCGCTGTCCTCCTCGGCGAGGATGCTCGCCTTCTTGGTGTCGGGACCCAGATGCTGCTCGATGTAGCCGGCGGCCTTCTTCTTCTGCGTCTCGGAGTGCGCCAGATCACCGCCGGGCCCCTGGCCTCCCCCGCCTCCCGGGTGTGCCAGTTCGTTCAACCGTGTGCTCGTGGGCCGCTGGTCCTCGATGGACACGTGCTCCCCCGCTCCCTCGTCCTCGTCCGCCGTCGGAGTCCGCGTCCCGCCCGCTGTGCCGTTCCCCGTGCGTGTACGGGAGCGCGGATTGGATCCATATGATCACAGTGGGTTTCGCACCGGAGCACAGTGGTCGTCAACTGCGGTGACTCGCAGGGCGAGTGGACCTCCCCCGCCCGGAATGGATCGTCCGGGCGGGGGAGTCAGGGGAGTCGCGGTGCGGAGCAGCCGTGGTGTTCGGCCGAGGCCTCGGCGAAGGCCTTCAGCGCCGCCCGCTCGTACGCCGTCTCCTCCCGCGTCGACTTCTCCCGTTTCCTGTCCAGGGGGTCGATGGTGAAGAGAGCGGTCTCGCCGGCGAACGGGGCCGGGCAGGTGGCGGTGGCCCACATGCCGCCGTCGTGCAACGTCCCGCTGGGGGCGCGTCCGGGGATCGTCTCCTCGAAGCTGTACCGCTTCGCCCAGGCCGCGCGGGCACTCGTCGCGTACGGGCCGTAGAAGGCCCGCAGTGCGTAGAGCGGGGTGCCGCCGCTGTTGCCGACGGAGCACTTCTCCTGCGGGGCACCGCCCCGGTCGCTCTCCCAGGCCCGTGCGAAGGTTCGGCCCCGCGCCGGGACGCCTTCACACGTCCCGTCCGCCTCTTCGAGGGGGACGTCCTCGTCGTCGGCCACGGGCAGCGGCACCGTGCTCAGCCGTTCGCCGAATCGTGCCTCACAACCCCACTGCTGGGCGGCATTGCGCGCTGTGGCCGTGGCCAGGCGTCCTGTACGGATCCGGTGGGCAGGGTCGTCGAAGTCGGCGTCTTCCACCGACACATTGACGGTGACCAGCAGATCGCGGCGGTCTCCGGAGCAGTCCAGGAACACGGCGGCGGTCCCGCGGTCCTCGTGGGCGGCGTCACGTATCGAGAAGAAACCGGTCCAGCCGTCCGGCAGGGGCGCCGGTGCGTTCGCATAGAGAGCCGGATAGGGGTCGTCCAGCCGTTCCCTCTCCCCGTCCTCCCCACCACCCGGAACACGGGTGCCGTGAAGCGACACTCCGACCGATGCCTGCTCGAAGCCATAGGCCTTCTCGGGCCTCTTCCGGGCGACGAAGCAGCCGGTCTCCAGCGGTTCGTCCTTCCGGCCGAGGCCTTCCTCATCGCGTGCGGAATCCGATTCCCCGCTCAGCGGGCCACTGCCAAGAATCGCCCGCGCCTCGCGTTCGGGAAGCACTCCGCCGCATGCGTCGCTCAGCAGTTCCTCGGAGGCCTGCCGTTCGCTCCTCTCCTCGTACCAGGAGCGCCCCATCGGAAGCGTGAACACCATGCCGAGGAAGATCCCGGCGGCGATCACTCGTCGTCGGTGGATCGCCATTCCGCCACCTCCCCCAGGACCGTGGTGTCACGGCAGTGCGTTCGCTCGGGCCGGCCGCCGGGGGCACCGAGGTAACGGTCGAGTGCGGTTCGCGCCGTCCGCGACAGTTCCTCGCGTGCCGCCTTGCTCAGTGCGGACCCGTCCTCCTCGTGCCGCGTCACTCTTCCATCCGAATCCAGGTGGTGGCCGAGTTCGGGCGTGACCGAGATGGGGAGCACGTCGTCGTCGGCGGAGGGCAGTACGTCGCCGGGCCCCATGGTTCCGCCCGCATGTGGACGCTGCGGTCGCCGTTCCCGCCGTCACCGGTCCAGTCGAGTCGGCAGTCGATGAACGCGCGGCTCTCGTGGCCGGGTTCGAGGAGCATGCCGTACTGCCCGTGCGTCACGGCCGAGTCGCGGGGCAGGAACGGGTCGAGGTGGGCGGCGGGCAGCAGGCCGGCGCACGCCTTCCGTACCTGCGCACGGTTGGCTTTCAGGTATTCCTCGTCCCGCATTGAGTAGGCGATCACCGCCGTCACGACGGCGAGGACCGCCACCCCCAGAACAGTGGTACGCAGCCGACCGCGTTTCCACAGACTCCCCATGATCCCCCTGCCGGTCCTCGCCCGACGCTAACAGAGGGGATGGAGGGGGTTGGGTTTTCCACAGCTCGCCGAACAGCGTTCGGCCCTGCGTGCCTGCTCATGGCGTCCGGGCCCCAGGCACGGCTCCGACCGGCGGTAAAGTGGACTAGACCTTTCGCGGGTGACAGGTGAGACTGTCCCCGTGACTCCTCGGCATGACGAAACCGCGTATGTCGTCGCCCTCGACGTGGGCGGCACCGGGCTGAAGGGCGCCCTCGTCGGGCCCGGCCACACACTGCTGCACCAGGCGCGGCGGCCCACCGGACGGGAGGACGGGCCGGACGCCGTGGTGGGACACGTGCTCGCGTTCGCCGAAAGGCTGCGGGAGGCCGGGGTCGCGCGGTACGGCGCCGAGCCCGTGGCCGCGGGGATCGCGGTGCCGGGGATCGTCGACGACGCGGCGGGGACGGCCGTCTACTCCACCAATCTCGGCTGGCGGGACGTGCCCCTGCGCGATCTGGTGTCCGGACGGCTGGGCGGGGTGC
Source organism: Streptomyces barkulensis (assembly GCF_002843305.1). Taxonomy (GTDB): domain Bacteria; phylum Actinomycetota; class Actinomycetes; order Streptomycetales; family Streptomycetaceae; genus Streptomyces; species Streptomyces barkulensis. The sequence goes on along the minus strand of NZ_PGSG01000088.1, from coordinate 132,304 downwards.
CCGTCGCCCTCGGGCACGACGTGCGCGCCGGCGGGCTCGCCGAGGGGCGGATCGGGGCGGGGGCGGGCGTGGACCGCTTCCTGTTCACGGCGCTGGGCACCGGCATCGCCGGGGCCGTCGGGATCGACGGCCGGGTGGAGCCGGGCGCGCACGGCGGCGCGGGTGAGATCGGCCACATCACCGTACGGCCCGGCGGGCCCGAGTGCGGCTGCGGGCGGCGCGGCTGTCTGGAGCTGTTCGCCTCCGCCGCCGCCGTGGGCCGGGCCTGGGCCGAGGCGTGCGGGGATCCGGGGGCGACGGCGGCCGGCGCCGCCCGGGCCGTGGAGGCGGGCGATCCGCGGGCCGCCGCCGTCTGGCGCGACGCGGTCGACGCCCTCTCCGAGGGCCTGGTCACCGCGATCACCCTGCTGGACCCGCGGGTGCTGATCGTCGGCGGCGGGCTGGCGGAGGCGGGCGAGACGCTTCTGGCGCCGCTGCGCGAGGCCGTACGCGCCAAGGTCACCTTCCAGCACGTCCCCACGATCGTTCCGGCGGCCCTGGGGGACGCCGCCGGGTGCCTGGGCGCGGGACTCCTCGCCTGGGACCTACTCTCCGCGGAGGTTGCGAGCCTATGACCGGTCCGAAGACGGCGCAGACGACGGGGGCGCGGACGGCAGAAGCGCCGACGGCGAGCGCCCGGCCGGCCGGGGCGCGGCGCACCGTGCTGACGGGCGCCCGGGTAGTGCTGCCGGACGGCGTGGCCGAGGGCGGCAGGGTGACGGTGGAGGGCTCGCGCATCGCCGCCGACGCCCCCGGGGAGGCGGGCACGCTCGACCTGACCGGCCACTGGGTCGTACCCGGCTTCGTCGACATGCACGTCCACGGCGGCGGCGGGGCGTCCTTCTCCGCGGGGACGGCCGAGGAGGCGCTGCGGGTGATCGCCACCCACCGTGCGCACGGCACCACCACGATGGCCGCCTCCACCGTCACCGGCGGTCTGGACGAACTCGCCCGGCAGGCCGCCGCGCTCTCGGAGCTGGTGGAGCAGGGCGACCTGGCGGGTATCCACTTCGAGGGTCCCTTCATCGCCCGCAGCCGCTGCGGCGCCCACGACCCCGGCCTGCTGCGCGATCCCGACCCGGCCGACGTGCGCAAGCTGGTGGAGGCGGCGCGCGGCGCGGCACGGATGGTCACGCTCGCGCCGGAGCTGCCCGGCGGTCTGGAGTCGGTGCGGCTGCTGGCCGACAGCGGGGTGATCGCGGCGGTCGGCCACACCGACGCCTCCTACGAGGCCGTGCTGGAGGCAGTCGGGGCGGGTGCGACGGTCGCCACGCACCTGTTCAACGCGATGCCCCCGCTGCTGCACCGCGCCCCCGGCCCGGTGGCGGCGCTGCTGGAGGACGAGCGGGTCACCGTCGAGCTGATCAACGACGGCGTCCATCTGCACCCCGCCGTCCTGGAGCTGGCCTTCGCCCGCGCCGGGGCCGGCCGGGTCGCCTTCGTCACCGACGCCATGGGCGCGGCCGGCATGGGCGACGGCCTCTACCCGCTCGGCCCGCTTCAGGTGCGCGTCACCGACGGCGTCGCCCGGCTGGTGGAGGGCGGCTCGATCGCCGGCTCCACACTCACCCTGGACGAGGCGCTGCGGCGCGCGGTGACGGTGGACGGCCTGCGCATCGAGGACGCGGTACGGGCCCTGGCGCTCAACCCGGCGCGGCTGCTGGGCGTCGCCGACCGGGTGGGGTCGATCGAGCCCGGCAAGTACGCCGACCTGGTGGTGCTGGACGGCGGCTACCGGGTCGCGGGCGTCATGCGCCGGGGCGAGTGGGTGGTGCCCCCTCGCCTCCCGGACTCCGCGGAGCCCGCCGGGGTTGTACGCGGCGGCGCGACGGCCTGATTGCGTTACGGTCTCGTTCCCACATCGAGCGCGGACGGGCGTCTCCGCCCTCTGGGCCGGCCGCCTCCGCTTTGGCATGATCACTCGCACGGTCGGCGGCCCCGCGCCACCGTGCGTATGCCGAACGTTCACACTCGCCGGTGGGAGGCGGAGTACCGGATGATCCTGACCGTCACGCTCAACGCGGCTTTGGACATCACCTACCGCGTCCCCCGTCTGGAGCCGCGCGCCTCCCACCGGGTCCGGGAGGTCGCCGAGCGTCCGGGCGGCAAGGGCCTGAACGTGGCGCGGGTCCTGGGCGCGCTGGGCCACGAGACGCTGGTGACCGGCTTCACCGGCGGCCCGAACGGCGACCGGCTGCGGGCGCTGCTGTCGGAGGTGACGGAGGAGGGCCCGGTCGGGGACGCGTTCGTCGCCGTCGGCGGGGACACCCGCCGCACCGTCACGGTCGTGGACGAGGCCTCCGGGGACGCCACCGTGCTCAACGAGCCCGGCCCGCAGATAGCCCCCGCCGAGTGGGAGCGCTTCCTGGACGTCTACGGCGGCCTGCTGCACGACGCCACCGCCGTCGCCCTGTGCGGCAGCCTGCCGCCCGGGGTGCCCGTGGGGGCGTACGGGACGCTGGTGCGCGCCGCGCGCACCGCGGGCGTGCCCGTGCTGCTGGACACCAGCGGGGAGCCGCTGCTGCGCGGGCTGGCCGCCCGGCCGGACGTCGTCAAGCCCAACTCCCATGAGCTGGCCGGGATAACGGGCACCACCGAGCCGCTGCGGGCCGCACGGCTGGCGCAGCGGCGCGGGGCGCACTCGGTGGTCGCCTCGCTGGGCGAGGACGGGCTGCTGGGCCTCACCCCGGAGGGCGTCTGGCGCGTCGAGCCGCCCCGGCGGCTGGCGGGCAACCCGACGGGGGCGGGGGACTCGGTGGTGGCCGCGCTGCTGTCCGGAGTCGTGGAGGGCCTGCCCTGGCCGGACCGGCTGGCCCGTGCCGCCGCCCTGTCGGCGGCGACCGTACGGGCCGAGGCCGCGGGGGAGTTCGACCGGGTGCTGTACGAGGAGCTGCTGCCCGGGGTGCGGATCGACCGGCAGATGGCGGCCGTCTGACGGGCCGCCCGGCGGATCCTCCGGCATCCCGGCCGGACGGCGGGACAGCGGCCGGACGGCGGGACAGCGGCCGGACGGCGGCGGGCGGAGAAGACGGGCGCGGGGACGGGCACGGAGAAGGGGCGGGCATGCCACTGGTCGGCAGCGGAGAACTCGTGGCGGACGCGCGCGCGTCCGGCCGCGGCGTCGCCGCGTTCAACGTCATCACCCTGGAGCACGCCGAGGCGATCGCCGCCGGCGCGGAGACCGCCGGCATGCCCGCCATCCTCCAGATCTCCGAGAACGCCGTGCGCTTCCGCGGCGGCCGGCTCGCCCCCGTCGCCGCCGCCGCGGCGGCCGTGGCGCGGGCCTCCGGCGCGCCTCTGGCACTGCACCTGGACCATGTGGAGAGCCCCGAGCTGCTGCGTGCCGCGCCGGAGGCCGGGTTCGGCTCGGTGATGTTCGACGCCTCGAAGCTGCCCTACGACCGCAATGTGGCGGCCACGGCGGAGGCCGTGCGCTTCGGCCACGCGCACGGGATGTGGGTGGAGGCCGAGCTGGGCCGGATCGGCGGCAAGCCCGGCGACCGGGAGCCGGGGAGCGGGGAGCCGGAGGAGGGGCGCGGGACACTCGACGCGCACGCCCCCGGCGTGCGCACCGACCCCGCCGAGGCGGCGGCGTATGCGGCCGCCACCGGGGTGGACGCCCTGGCCGTCGCGGTCGGCAGCTCCCACGCGATGACCGAGCGCACCGCCGTCCTCGACCACACCCTCATCGGCGAGTTGCGCGAGGCCGTCCCCGTGCCGCTGGTGCTGCACGGCTCGTCCGGGGTGCCGGACGGGGAGCTGCGGCGGGCGGTCGCGGCCGGAATGACGAAGATCAATGTGGGGACGGCGCTGAACACCGCCTTCACCGGGGCCGTCCGCGCCTTCCTCGCGCAGGACGCGCGGGCCGTCGATCCGCGCCGCTACCTGTCCCCTGCGCGGGAGGCGATGGCGCGGACGGTCGCGGCCTTCCTGAAGGTGGTCGGCGGCTGACACGCCCGCGCCGCCCCGCGCCGCCGGCCCCTGTCGCGGCCTGCCACGGCGGCGTCAGCCGCGGACGTGGCCTTCCTTGAGCCAGACCCGGTCGAGGGCGAACCCGCACTGGTTGCCCTCCTCGCAGGAGATCCTGACGGTGTTGGTGCCCTCGTTCAGGTTGACCCAGGCGAAGGTGCGGGTCCAGCCCTTCTCCCACTCGCCCTCGCCCGCCTTGGCGAAGTTCTTCATGTTCAGCCCGCCCTTGTGGGGCGTGCCGTTGACGGCGAGCGCGGAGTCGGCGTCCTTGCCCGGCACTCCGTAGCCGACGAACAGCGTGTACTTGCCGTCCTCGGGGACCTCGAAGGTCCAGGTGGCCGAGGTGCCGGGCTTGTCGAAGCCGGTGACGTACGCGCCGTTCCTGGACTCGGCGCCCTGGACGGTCTTGTCCGTGGTCGCCCCGCCGCCGAGCTGGAGGCTGGCCGCGTCCTCGGAGGGGAGGGGGCCCGGCTTCTTCTCCTTGTTCTTCTCGGCGTCCTTGTCCTGGTCGTCCCCGTCGCCTCCGCCGCTCTCGCCCTCGCCGGCTCCGGAGGTGGCGGCCTGGGTGCCGCCGGTCTGGTTGGCGTTCGCGTCGTCGCCGTCACTGAAGAAGACCGCGGCACCCACTCCGAGGACCACGGCGGCGACGACCGCCAGCGCGCCCACCAGCAGGCCGTTGTGGTTGCGGCCCCGCCCCCGGCCGGCCGGACCGGCCGCGGCGGCCTCGCGCCGCGCGGCGGCACGGCCGCCGGGCACGGTCTCGGGAGCCGCGTAGTGCGCGCTGGGCTGGTGCGCCTGCTGCTGGGGCTGCTGCGGCGCCTGCTGCTGGCCCTGCTGCCCGCCGTAGCGGCGCTCGCCCACGGCCCGGACGTGGTTGTACGAGGTGCGAGGCACTCCGGGCTGTGACGCCGCGGCGCCCGTGTCACCGCTCGTACCGCCCTCGGAGCGGTAGAGGTAGGCGAACGGGTCGTCGTTCTCCGGCGTGCCCGAGCCGTTGTTACCGGCGGTCATTCCGTGCGCTCCTCCATGACGGGTGCCTGCCCGGCGCAGCCTACCTCTTTCGGGTTAAAGAGCGCGGTGTCCGTGACCCCTCGCACCGCGTCCCGCCGCACACCCGGCGCCGGGGCCGTCCAGGCCTCATCCGGCCCGGCGGTGGGCCTTGGACCGCGACCGCTTCTCAACGTACATCCGCTGGTCGGCGGAGTGCAGGACCTCCTCGGCGGACATCCCGCACCCCGCCCAGCTGATGCCGAAGCTCGCTCCCACCCGTACCGCGCGCCCCTCCACGCGGATGGGCGGAATGATCGCGTTGCGCAGCCGTACGGCCAGGTCAGCGGCGTCACCGCGGCACAGCCCGTCCGCCAGGACGACGAATTCGTCACCACCCAGCCGCGCGACGGTGTCATTGTCGCGAACACCACTCGAAAGACGTCTGGCCACCTCGATCAGCACGGCGTCGCCGCAGTGGTGGCCGAAGCGGTCGTTGATCGACTTGAAGCCGTCGAGGTCGCAGAAGAGGACGGCCAGTCCCTTCTCCGAGGGATCGTCGCTCGCGGGCGGAACGGTGTGGACGTGGTGCTCGTAACCGCCGGACGGCTCCGGCAGGACTCCCCCGAAGCCGTCCCGGTAACCGCCTGGGCCGAAACCGTCCCGCCCGAAGCCGTCGAGGCCGAACCCGCCGGCGCCGAAGCCCTCGGGCCCGAACCCGCCGTCGAGCGCGCCGCCGGCTCCCCCGGGGCCCATCTGCGCGGCGTCGGGCACCGGCGCGGGCTTGTCGCACAGCCGCGCGCCGAGCCGCGCCCGCAGCTCGGCGCTGTTGGGCAGACCGGTGAGCGAGTCGTGGCTGGCGCGGTGGGCGAGCTGGAGCTCGTGCCGCTTGCGCTCCTCGATGTCCTCGACATGGGTGAGCAGGAAGCGCGGGCCGTCGGTGGCGTCGGCCACCACCGAATTGCGCAGGGAGACCCACAGAAAGGAGCCGTCGCGCCGCGCCAGCCGCAGCTCGGCCCGGCCGCCCTCCGCGGAGGTGCGCAACAGGGTCGTCAGGTCCTCGGGGTGGACGAGGTCGGAGAAGCCGCAGCGCCGCAGCGCCGCCGCCGGGCGGCCCAGCAGCCGGCACAGTGCGTCGTTGGCGCGCACCAGCCGCCCGTGCTGGTCGCCGCCCAGCTCGGTGACCGCCATACCGCTGGGCGCGTACTCGAAGGCCTGCCGGAAGCTCTCCTCGCTCGACCTCAGCGCCTGCTGCTCACGCTCCAGGCGGACCAGCGCGCGCTGCATGTTTGCGCGCAGCCGGGCGTTGCTGATCGCAATCCCCGCCTGAAAGGCGTACATCTGCAACGCTTCGCGCCCCCACGCGCCCGGGCGCCGCCCGTTGCGCGGCTTGTCGACGGAGATGACGCCGAGGAGCTCTCCGTCGGAGGAGTGCATCGGCGCCATGAGGAGATCCATCGGATGCCACTCGTCGGCGTACCGCGGGGCCGGCCCGGCGGTGTGCCACTGCGGCACGTCGTCGTCCATCAGGACCCACGCCTCGGTGTACGGGATGAAGCGCAGCTCGCCCCAGCGCTCACCCAGCGCCAGCCGCCGCTCCCAGGCCGCCCGCGAGCCCGTACGGCCCGCCATCATCGCCTCGGCGCCCTCACTGCCCGCGACGGCCGCCACCACGAGGTCTCCGTCGGGCTTGACGAGGTTGACCGCGGCCAGCTCGAAGTCGAGGCCCTTCACGATGCCGTCGGCGACGGTCTGCAGGGTGTCCGCCAGGCTGCGGGCGGCGTTGAGGTCCGCCATGGACTGGTGGAGCCTGCGCAGGGTGGCGAGGCACACGTACGGCTCCGACTCGGCTTCCATCCGCCCTCCCCCTGAGACTCGAGTGGGTGACTCCAGATGATCCGGTTTTGGACTTCCTCCTGTCTTCAGGCCACTGAATCACAGCGAGCTGTCCAGCCGGTACACAGGGTCAACAATTGACCCCGTGTGTGACTCATGTCACAACAGAGCGTGGGTGCGCGACTGCGCCGCATGGGAGCGCTCCGATCCGCACCACACCCGTACCGAACGCAAATTCCGGTCCTGACCTGCGGATCATTCAGCCGATGTACCTAGGTCCGCTCTGGTCCCGGGGGCCGATGCGGCCTCCCGGAGCAGCGTCTAGCGTGCGGGGTGTGCACCCGACACCACAGCAACAGATGTCCCGGAACGCCCCCACTTCGCCCTCGCGCCGCACCTCGGGCCTCCCGCATCCTGAGGGGGTGGGCGAGGAGGAGTTCCGCGCGGCCCTGGCACGGCTGGCCGCGGGCGTGGTACTGGTGACGGCGCACGACCCGGAGGACGGGCCGCGCGGCGAGGACGTGGGCATGACCGCGACCTCCTTCCTCTCCGTCTCCCTGGACCCGCCGCTGGTACTGGTCAGCGTGCGCGAGGGCTCCCGAATGGACGAGCTGCTGGAACGGCAGCCCCTGTGGGCCGCCTCCCTGCTCGCGGAGGGCCAGCGCCACATCGCGGGCCGCTTCTCCATGCGCGGCAGGGTCAGCGACCGCCTGCTCTTCCAGGACATGCCCTGTACCCGCGGCGAGGCCTCCGGCGCCCCCCTCGCCGACGGCGCGCTGGCGACGGTGGAGTGCCGCACCGAGCAGCGGGTGGGCGCGGGCGACCACACGCTGGTGATCGGCCGGGTACTGGCCACCTCGCTGCCGTCCTCGGAGGGCAGGCCACTGACGTACTTCCGCGGACGCTACCGCCACCTGTCATAACGACCGCCCCGGCCGGAAAACGCGCCCGTCGTCCACAGCCCCCGACGGGCCGGATCGTCTGCTGACTACACTGACGTGACACGACCTTGGCACAGCGTGGCGACTAATCGGGGGACGGGGGCACGGCGTGACGGGCGAACGTGACTTCGGCGGTGGCAAGAGCCTGAACTACCAGGCCGAGACACTCACCGCCTTCAAGGGCCGCATCGACGAACTCCTGGGCGAGCTGGGGAAGTCCCCCGCGTCCCACAAACAGATCGGCGAACAGACCGTCACCCCGGACGCGTACGGCACGGGCTTCAGCGCGGCGGAGGATCTGTCAGCCCTCTATGAGAAGGTGCACACGCGCCTGGAAGCCCTCTCCCGGCTGTTCGGCGAGCAGTTGGAGGCGCTGGGGATCGCCACCGAGATCGTGGACAAGGGCTACGGCAACGTCGAGGCGGAACGGCGACAGCGCTTCCAGGCCATCCAGACGCAGGTGGACGAGCACTGGTCGGCAAGTCGGCAGGGTGACTCGGAGGAGGGCAAGGACGCCTCCTCCGAAGGCAACAGGAAGGCCCTCGACGCGGACACGGACTTCGACTGAGGGGGGCAGGAATGGCTACGGGAGAGTTCGAGGGCAAGTCACTCGCCGCGCTCAACGCGATGGTCACGAAGGCCGACCCCGGCCTGCTCACCTCGCGCGGTCAGGCCCTCGGCAAGGCCGGCTCCGACATGGACGGCATCGGCAGCGAACTGCGCACCTACATCGACCGCGTGGAATGGGACGGCGAGGGCGGCGACGCCTTCCGCGAGTGGGGGCGTCAGTTCGCCCTGGAGTCCATGCGGTTCGCCGCGTACGTCCGCACGCTCGGGCATCACATGGTCAACGCGGGCCAGGCCCTGACCGAGGCCAAGGCCGCCATCCCCGAGCCCGAGTTGATGTGCTACGCCGATCCGGAGAAGGAAAAGGCCCGCCTGGAGAGCGAGGAGAGCAAGCGCCAGGAGGCGATCAACCAGCTCAACCGGCTGTCGTCGTACTACAGGACGACCGGGGAAGCACTCCGCGCCGCGGAGGAGCCGGACTTCAAGCCGCTGCCTGACGGCAAACAGCACGAGGGTTCCAGCAACAGTACGCCGGGGGCGGCATCGGGTAGCAGCTCAACGGTGTATCGGGAACAAGGCACTAGCTCCGACAGACCGGCAACCGGCCAGGGCGGCACGGAGGGACGTTCCCCCTCCCCCACCGCTGAACGTTCCACTCCCGTGTTCGACCGCCCCACGAATACGAAACTCGACTCCGTCACCCCTCTTCCCGTGGCTGAGCAGCGGCCGCAGACCGTAACGCCCATGCCCTCTCAGCAATCCGCCAGTCCGCCCTCTCCTCCGGTGGCTCCGATGCCATCCACCGGGCCGGTCCAGCAGACGGGCCGCGCCCCCAACGGCGTCAGACCATCGGTCGGCAGCGGCGGAGGCAGCCTTTCGCCACGAGGTTCGGTAAAGGACGGCATCATGGGCGGCACACCTCGCCACGCGGGCAACCCCGCGCCCGGAACCGGAACTCCACGCGGAACCGTCGCCGGCGACCGTGCTCCCATGGGCCGCCCCACGGGTGGTTACCCGGGTGCGGGTGCCGCTGGAGGCGGAGCCTCGACGGGCAGGGGCATGCCCCCTGGGCGTCCTTTTAGTCCATCGACAGGTAGTCCGGCGGGAGCGTCCCGTACGGGAAGTGGCTCCAGAAGCGCCAGTTTCACACCAGGCGGCACCGGGCTTGTCCGGGGAAACACCACCCCGGGCGTGACAGGGCGGCCGACTGGCACGAATTCGCCGTCGGAGAACCGGCGGCGTGGGCAGGATCGTCCCGACTACCTGGCCGAGGACGAGGAGACCTGGGCAGGGCGGCGGGACGTGGTGCCGCCGGTCATCGACTAAATCCGAGGAAGTGCACTGTCCCATGCGATCCCATGCCCTCCCCCTACAGAGACGAGCACTGACCCTGCTCGGCCTGCTCACGGCCATGCTCATGCCTCTGGGGCTGTTCGCGCCTCCCGCCTTTGCGGACATCAGGCCGGACCAGCAGTGGTATCTCGACGCCATGAACGCCTCAGGGCTGTGGAAAGTCAGCAAAGGCAAGGGCGTGACGGTCGCTGTCCTGGACACCGGAGTAAAGCCCATCCCCGGTTTGGAAGGCCGACTGTTGCCGGGGAAGAGCTTCACCTCAAAGGGGCCTGACGCCCACGAGGACACAGACGGCCACGGGACAGAGGTGGCTGCCCTCATCGCCGGGTCTGGAGCAGGAAACAGCCTTCGGGGCTTGGCGCCCGACGCAGAAATCCTCCCCGTGCGGACAGGCGTCAAGGACGAGTTCATCACCAGCTGGGACAAGACGCTCGTCAAAGCGATCCGGTATGCGGCACGAAGCGACGCCAAGGTCATCAACATCTCACAGAGCGTCGGCAGCCTGGACAACGAAACCTATGACGAACTGCAGGACGCGATCGACGAAGCCAATGAGCGCGGCAAGCTCGTCTTCGCCTCCGCAGGGAATGACGGCCAACGGACCGAGAGGCACTATCCCGCGTCGATGCCGGGCGTCGTCGCCGTAGGCGCGGTCGACGAGACCGGCACGGTGGCCGACTTCTCCAACTACGGCCCCTACCTGGTTCTCTCCGCTCCTGGCGATCCCGGCGGTACGAGTGTGGCGTCCGCCATCGCGTCCGCGTCGGCCGCGCTCATCTGGGCTGAGCACCCCGACTGGACCAACCACCAGGTCCTGCGTGTGATGGTCGAGACGACGGGGATGTCACAGCGGGGCGAGGAGCCCAGCATGTACCTCGGGCACGGCATCGTCAGACCCGCACAGGTCCTGGTCGACGGCGACGGCGACCCCGGGCCGGCGGATGTGAGCCCGATCTTCTCCAAGTACTACGCCTCCCTCGAAGCCTCCAAGTCCCCCTCCCCCGAGGACGGAGAGGCCGACGGCAAGAACGAGGGACCGCCCACCGCCAAGCCCGGCAAGGCGCAGGAGCAGGACGACGAGCAGGTCGCCGCACAGGAGGACACCGGCGACAGCGGGCCGCCCTGGACGGCCATCGGCATCGGAGCCGCAGTGCTCGTCGCCGTCACCGCGGTCGTCACCGCCATAGCCTTCCGGCGACGGACACCGGCACAGCCCCGGTACTGAGGAACGAGGGGGTGGGCCGGCCCGGCCGGCCTACCCCCAGTCGCGGCCGGAGCGGCCGCGCTTGACGTCGGAGCGGTGCTTCTTGTTCCGCAGCCGCCGCTCGTTGATCCCGCGCGGGATCTTGCCCTTCTTGCGCGGGCGCGGCGGCGGTGCGGTCGCCTCCGCCAGCACCGCGGCCATGCGTACGGCCGCGGTCTCGCGGTTGCGCCACTGGGAGCGGTGCTCGGCGGCCCGTACGACCAGGACTCCGTCCACCAGCCGACCGGCCAGCCGCTCCAGGGCCCGCTCCTTCCACACCTCGGGCAGTGCCTCGGTGCGCGCGAGGTCGAAGCGGAGCTCGACCCGGCTGTCGCTGGTGTTGACGTGCTGGCCGCCAGGCCCGGACGAGCGCGAGAAACGCCAGTTCAGCTCGGCCTCCGGCAGGGAGACCGAGCCACGGATGAGATAGGGCCCGGACATGGCTCCCATGATCCCGCCATCCGGGCCCGCCGTCACGGCGTTTTCCCCGCCCTCCTGCTCCCCTCCGGGTCCCCTTCCCGGCCACCTCACCGGCGAGGAAGGTAAAGAAAGCAAAGAAACATGGAACCCGGTCCCCCACCGTCGGCGTTGGAGAGGGTAGGAAATGGACCAGTAAGGGCCAGCACGGAAACACCACAGAAGGGCATCCCCATGGCTGTAAGCCTGTCCAAGGGCGGCAACGTCTCGCTCACCAAGGAGGCCCCCGGCCTGACCGCCGTGACGGTCGGCCTCGGCTGGGACGTCCGTACGACCACCGGCACCGACTTCGACCTCGACGCCAGCGCCATCGCGGTCAACGCGAACGGTCAGGTCTACTCGGACCAGCACTTCGTCTTCTTCAACAACAAGGCCACCCCGGACCAGGCGATCGTCCACACCGGTGACAACCGCACCGGTGAGGGCGAGGGTGACGACGAGCAGATCAACGTCAACCTCGCGGCGCTGCCCGCCGACATCGACAAGATCGTCTTCCCGGTCTCCATCTACGACGCCGAGAGCCGCAGCCAGAACTTCGGCCAGGTCCGCAACGCCTACATCCGCATCCTCAACCAGGCCGGCGGCACCGAGATCGCCCGCTACGACCTGAGCGAGGACGCCGCCACCGAGACCGCCATGGTCTTCGGCGAGCTGTACCGCCACGGCGCGGAGTGGAAGTTCCGCGCGGTCGGCCAGGGCTACGCCTCCGGTCTGGTCGGCATCGCCAAGGACTTCGGCGTCAACGTCTGACCTCCTGACGCCTTGCGAGGGCGCCCGGCACCGCGCATCGCGGCGCCGGGCGCCCTCCGTGCTTCTTCGGAGAGTTGCCCAAATATAAGCTTGAAGGCATAATCCAGGCGTGAGCTGGGAAATCCTCCTGGTGGAGGAGGTGGAGCTTTGGCTCCTGGAGTTAGCGGAGACGAACCCCGCCGAGGCCGATGACGTGGTTGCCGCGATCGACCTTCTCGAAGAGCACGGCCCGACCCTCGGCAGACCCTTTGTCGATCGCATCAAGGGCTCGGCCTACCACAACATGAAGGAGCTCCGCCCCCGTACCTCCGTCGGCGCCGAGTACCGCATTCTGTTCGTGTTCGATCCGGTCCAGCAGGCCGTGCTACTCGTCGCGGGCGACAAGTCGGGGCAGTGGACCCAGTGGTACAGGGACAACCTCAAGGTCGCGGAGAAGCGCTACGCACAGCACCTGGAGAAGCTCGACGCCCGAAGAGCCGACGATTGACGTTCGGTGTACGGAGCGACACCACACCCCAAGGGAATGCCATGAAGAGTTGGAAGGACGTCCGGCCCGGGGTCGTCACCGACGAGACCCGCGTCACCGAACGGCGCCGGGCCATGGCGTCGGAGGCCCGCGCCTATCGCCTCGCCCAGGTCCGGAAGGAGCGTGCGCTGCGCCAGGCCGACGTGGCGGCCGCGATGGGAGTGCGCCAGCCCCGGGTGTCGCAGATCGAGAACGGTGAGATCGACGCGACCGAGATCGCGACTCTCCGCTCGTACGTGGAGGCCCTGGGCGGGCGTCTGGAACTGGTCGCCGACTTCGGTGACACGCAGGTGCGCATCGCCTGACGCCTTGCGAGGGCGCCCGGCACCGCGATGCGCGGTGCCGGGCGCCCTCCGCGTCCTACGGGCTCCCGCGCGTGACAGGGGCAGGAGCAGCGCAGCAGGGTCACGCCCTCGCAGGGCGGCTCGGCCGCCTCGTCGTCCCGGCAGGTGCGGTGCTGCCCCGGACGGCACGCCACCGACCGGTACTCCTCGCCGCTGAAGGACAGAGATGCGAACCGGCGTTCGCAGCGGCAGCAGGGCATCGTCCGCCGCCCGGTCATCGGGCCACCGCCCCCACCCGTACACCGTGGATCACGGGCGGGCCGACGTCGATGCCGTCGAGCGCCAGGGCGAGCGCACGGCGCCGCTCCTGCTGCTCGTACGCGACCACGTAGGGGCGGACCAGGGGCGTGGGGTCGTGGTAGGCCGGTTCGGCCGCCCAGCGGCGCAGGAGGGCGGGCAGCGGTACGGCCAGCGTGGTGACGCGGACGCGCACACGGTCCCGCCGCCGCCCGGCCGGGCGGCGGCGGGACCGGCGCCTGCGCCGCGCGGACGGGCGTACGGGCCGAGAGGGCCTGAGCCCGGTGCCGCCCGTTCCCGGGCGGCAGGAGCGTCGCCCTGACCCAGTCGAGGCAGCGGTGGATAAGGTCTTGCATGTCGACGCTCCTTTTCAGCGTTGGCCATGCCCCCGGACCGGTGCCAGCGGTCGCGGGGGTTCCGTCTATCGGCTCACTCTACAAGCCATACAGAGCTATACATAGCTACTCAGTCGTTTATGCAGGTTATCGCTGCTTTACGTTGCCCGTGTGAGTGACCGGAGCCAGGTACCCGACTTCAACCCGCAGGGTCCGCAGCTCGTCTATGTCGCACTGGCGGACCACATCGCCGCACGCATCGCGGCGGGTGAACTGCGTCCGGGCGTGCGCCTGCCCGCGGAGCGCGCCTTGGCCGACGAGTACGGCGTCGCCTACATGACAGTTCGACGCGCCACGGCGGTACTGCGCGAGCGAGGGCTGATCGTCACGGTGCACGGCAAGGGCACCTTCGTCGTCGAGCAGAAGCCCGAGGAGGCCGGCCCCGGCGACGGCCGGGAGTAGCCCCCGCCCCGCCCGGTGGGCGCACGCGCGCCCCGCCGTGCCACCATCGCTTCCGTGCTCGACATCGGCTACTCCCTCTCCCGCCGCTTCCCCGACCCGCCGCAGACCGACTACCGCTCGGCCGACACGCGGGCGCTGCGGCACGACCTGTTCTGCGGCGACGTCTACCTCGCGGACACCGAGGCGGACCGGGAGCTGTCCACCGCGCGCGGCACCGTGCCGGTGCTCGACTTCGCCTGGGCGCTGTGCGACATCGCCGAGCGCCTCGACCGCGACCCGCTCGGCAGCCGTGCCGCCAAGCCGCAGTACGCCGAACTGGACTTCGTGGAGTCGGCCGACAACCTCCACTTCGAGCGCCGCTTCGGCTGGGTGGACGTCACAGCCGACTGGCTGCCCGCCGACGAGCCGCCGCTGACCGTCAACCACGGCGAGCTGCGCCGCGAGGCCCGCGACTTCCTGCACGACCTGATCGCCGACCTCACCGAGATCCACGAGGGGCTGGGCGACAACCCCGTGGTCTGGGACCTCCAGGCCCGCTTCCCCAGGGTCTGACGCCCTTCCCTGCCTCCCCGAGGCCCCTGCCCCGACGGCCTTGACCTCAAGTCCGCTTGAGGGCGGAGAGTGGTCATCGCCGGGCCGGCGCCCGCCGGCCCGGCCGACCGCCCACCAGTCACGGGGAGAGCCCATGCACGCTGTACGTCTGCACGCCTTCGGCCCCGCCGAGAACCTCCGTTACGAGCGGGTCCCGGACCCCGAGCCCGGCCCCGGCCAGGTACGGATCGCCGTCGCGGCGGCCGGGGTGCACCTGGTGGACACCGCCCTGCGCGAGGGGCTGCGGCTCGGCCCGACCCCCACGCCCGCCGAGCTGCCCACCATCCCCGGGCGGGAGGTCGCCGGCACCGTGGACGCGCTGGGCGAGGGCGTCGATCCGGCGTGGCTGGGCCGCCGCGTCGCCGCCCATCTGGGCATGGTGCCCGGCGGGTACGCCGAGCTGGCCGTCACCGGCGTCGAGCGGCTGCATCCGCTGCCCGGCGGTCTGAGCGAGGACCACGCCGTCGCCCTGGTGGGCACCGGCCGTACCGCCATGGGCGTCCTCCGCTTCACCGACCTCTCCCCCGCCGACACGGTGCTGGTCCTGGCCGCGGCCGGGGGGATCGGCTCGCTCCTGGTGCAGTACGCCCGGCACAGGGGCGCCACCGTCATCGGCGCGGCGGGCGGGCCGGAGAAGGTACGGGCGGTGGAGGGCATGGGCGCGGACCTGGCGGTGGACTACACCCGGGGCGACTGGGCCGGGCGGATCCGGGAGAAGTTCGGGGACCGGCCCGTCACCTATCTCTTCGAGGGCGTCGGCGGCGGTCTCGGCCGCGGGGCCACCGCTCTCCTCGCCCCCGGTGGCTCCCATCTCTCCTACGGTTACGCCTCGGCCGGCTTCTCGCCCGAGGGGCAGGCCGTGCTGAGCGAGGAGGAGCAGCGGGAGCTGGGAGTCACCTCACGCTCGGTGCTGGGCAGGCCGATGTTCGACCGCATCGGCGGCATGGAGAACATCCGGGTGCTGGAGGAGGAGGCCATGGCGCTGGCCGCCGAGGGCGTCCTCGTCCCGCCCGTCCACCACTTCCCCCTGGCCCACGCCGCCCGCGCCCACCGCGCCCTGGAGACCCGCGCCACCCTGGGCAAGGTCGTCCTCGTCCCCTGACCCCGGTGTTCGCCAAAGTGGCCGACAGGCCGCTGTCGGCTGATATCTCTTGGCAGAGGCGGAAAGCCCGAGGGCCCGCCCGGGCCGCTCGGTGCGGCGCGGGCGGGCCCCGGCCCGTGGGGGGGGCTCCTGTGGAGGGCTTCGGGGCTGTCAGCGCAGGTAGACGTTGGGCTGAGGCGGGGTGCTCATGCCCTGGCCGAGGAAGAAGCTCGGGTGCGGCGGCTGGTTGTAGGCGGTGTTCTGCCAGGCCAGCGCCACCCGGTACTGCGCGTCGTGGACGAGGGTGTGCAGCTTCAGGTCGGTCGGGGCGGTGGTGGCGTAGATGCGCAGCGCGGAGTTGTCGCCGTGCCGCCAGATCACCTCCTCGCGCCAGTCGCCGAACAGGTCGCCGGAGAGGACGGGCGTGGACTTCGTACCGTTGCTGGAGGCCACGCCGCTGCCGGTCAGCAGGCGGGTGTCGCCGCCGGTGCCGTACTTGTCGATCCGGGTGCCGTCGAGGAGTTCGCGGACCGGGTCGCCGTCCCACCAGGCGAGGAAGTTGGCCGAGGACGGGTTGCGGCCGACGCTGCCGCCGGAGGCGTTGCGCAGCCGGTCCATGTTCGGGCCCGAGCCCCAGAACTCGGCTCCGGCGCTGCCCGCGTGTATGTCGCCGGCCGCGCCGCGTCCCGGCCCCTCGCTGCCGCTGGTGGGCGTGCGGTGGATGACCTGGCCGGTGCGGGCGTCGTGCAGGTCGGAGCCGGGCTGGTCGCCGGGCTCGTGGATGGTGAAGACCTCCAGGCCGGGCCGGGAGGGCACGAAGTCGCCCACGTGCAGGGCGTCGCCGTGGCCGAAGCCGGTGGCGTACATCAGGGTGCCGTCGTCGTCGACGGTGGCCGAGCCGTAGACGATCTCCTGGCGGCCGTCGGCGTCCACGTCGGCGATGGAGAGCTGGTGGTTGCCCTGGCCGTAGGCCGCGCCGTTGCCGGAGTTGTCCGAGTCGAACAGCCAGCGCCGGGTGAGCCGCCCGTCGCGGAAGTCCCAGGCGGCGATGGTGGCGCGGGTGTAGTAGCCGCGGGCCATGATCAGGGAGGGCCGGGCGCCGTCGAGGTAGGCGGTGCCGGCCAGGAAGCGGTCGACGCGGTTGCCGTAGGAGTCGCCCCAGGAGGAGACGTTGCCGCGGCCGGGCTCGTAGTCCACGGTGTCCAGCGCGGCGCCGGTGAGGCCGTCGAACATCGTCAGGTACTCGGGGCCGGACAGGATGTAGCCGCTGGAGTTGCGGTGGTCGGCGCCCGCGTTCCCGATGGCGGTGCCGCGTCCGTCGCGGGTGGCGTCGGCGGTCTTCATGGCGACCTCGGCGCGGCCGTCGCCGTCGTAGTCGTAGACCTGGAACTGGGTGTAGTGGGCTCCGGCACGGATGTTGCGGCCCAGGTCGATGCGCCACAGCCGCTGGCCGCTGAGGCGGTAGGCGTCGATGTAGACGTTGCCTGTCGTGCCGGACTGGGAGTTGTCCTTGGCGTTGTCCGGGTCCCACTTGACGACCAGTTCGTACTGCCCGTCGCCGTCCAGGTCGCCGGGGGAGGCCTCGACGGGGGTGTAGGTGGAGCCGGGGCGGGAGAGCGGCACGTCGAGGTGGTTGCCGCCGGTGAAGCGCAGCGAGGGGCCGGAGGCGGCCTGTTCGGCGCCGTTCACCACCGCGCGCACGGTGTAGGAGGCGTCGGCGGGGGCGCCGGCGTCCAGGTGGTTGGTGGAGCCGGTGATGGGCGAGGAGTTCACCTTCGTCCCGCCCCGGTAGAGGTTGAAGGCCGTGTCGCGGCTCTCGGTGCCCAGCAGCCGCCACGAGACCAGGTTGCCCGTGCCCGAACGGACCGAGACCAGGCCCCGGTCGACGTCCTCCATCTGCTTGGCGCCCCCGGGCGGGGGCTCACTCCCGCCGTCGTCGCCGTCCACCTCCACCAGGCGCCACTGCTGGTTGTGCCCGCCGGTGTCGGTGTACTGGGAGATCCGCGCGCCGTCGGCGGTGGACCACTCCCACACGTCCAGCGCCTTGCCGCTGTGGCGGTTGATCAGCCGGACATGGCCGCCGTCGGAGTCGGCGACGCGGAACTGCTGGTTGTAGCCGTTCTTGTCGTCCCACTGGACGACGTTGGCGCCGTCGGCGGTGGAACGGGCCTCCACGTCCAGCACCTTGCCGCTGTGGCGGGCGGCGATCCGGTACCAGCCGTCGCCGGAGGGGACGAAGCGGAACTGCTGGTTGGCGCCCGTCCCCGGCGTCCACTGCACCACGGAGGCGCCGTTGTCGGTGGAGCGCTCGAAGACGTCGATCGCCTTGCCGCTGTGGCGGGAGACGAGCTGGTAGTAGGCGGAGGTGTCGATCTCGGCGGCACCGGCCTCCTGTGCGGGCAGGGCGACGAGTGAGACGGCGGCCAACAGCGCGGCAAACGCGGCGGCGTACAGCCCTCTCAGGCGGGAGCGGGGTCCCGAGCGGGGTCTTGCGGGTGTGCTGTGGGCAGGCATGGCGGCTCCTTGTCTGGGGGGTGGCGCGCCCACGGGTGGGGGGAAGGGCCTTGATGAATCGATTCATCGACGCGCCGGGCGGAGAGGTGCACGCCGGGGGCGCCGACGGAAGGTGGTGCGAAAGAGAGTGTGGGAGCGCTCCCGCGACGATAGGGGCGGCCGTCGCGGGACGGCAAGAGCCGTGCACGGACGAAGTGGCGGAACCGGCCCGGGCGCCGCACCGCGGGTGCGGGCCCGGGCCCCGGGCCGGTCCCGCGGTGCGGGCCGTCACGCCGGTTCGACGGGCAGCCACAGCTCGCAGGTCGCGGTGCCGAAGTCGTCGGCGCGCTCGAGGACCGCGACCATCGAGGGCCCCGGCCGAAGGCGCCACGGGTTGGAGGGGAACCACTCGGTCGCGGTCGCGGCCCAGGTCGTCTGCAGGGTCTGCGGATACGGCCCGGCGGTGCGGAAGACCGCCCACTCGCCGGCCGGCACCTCGATGGCGTCGAGGTCGCCGGGGACCGGCGCGTCCCGGGAGACGGCGACCCCGTGCAGATAGGTCAGTTCGCTCCCCTCCGTGCCGTCGGGGTCGAGGTCGTCGAAGACCTGCAGCAGACCTCCCGGCTCGGCCTCGCAGAGGGCCTTTAGCCGCAGATGCTCCTCCTGCGGCAGCGCGGTGACGTGCCGCTGGATGTGCGGATTGACGCCCTGGTGGATGAGCGGGACCCGGGCCGCGTGTCCGATCAGCCGGAACGCGGGGCGGTCGGCGAGGCGGGTGTCCATGGGGGTGCTCCCTTCGACGGTCAGGTGGAACCTGAGCTGCGGTTGTGTGCGAAGGGGGCCTCCGTCGCGGCGCACCTCACCGGGGCCCGCGCCGTGGACCGCGCGGAACGCACGCCCGAACGCCTCGGCCGAGCCGTATCCGTACCGGACCGCGATGTTCAGCAGACCGTCCTCGCCCCGGACCACGTCGGCGGCGGCGACGGTCATACGGCGCCGGCGCGTGTACTCCGACAGCGGCAGGCCGGCCAGCGAGGAGAACATGCGGCGCAGGTGGTACTCGGTCGTGCCGAGTTCCCCGGCCAGCCCCCGGACGTCGAGCCCCTCGGCGAGGTGCTCCGCGCTCTGGTCCGCGATGCGCTCCTCGACGAGGGCGACGAGCCGGTTGAGTGCCGAGATCACAGGGCCTCCCTTCGACCTCCACCCTGCCCGGCGGAACCCCGGCCCGACCCGACCGCCGCGGTCCGCTCCGATCATGCGCCCGGGCGGGCCGGGGCGTCCACGCCGTCACCGTCTCCCCGCCCCGGCCCCGGACCCCGGGGCGGGGAGACGGGCGCGCGTCACCCCGCGGAGGGGCCGGTCCACCCGGCCGGGACGTGCCCCACGCGCACCCGCTGCGGGTGGTCGCCGACGGGCACGGAGGCCACCTTCCGGCCGGTCGCGAAGTCGATCGCGGTGACCTGGTCGGATCCGCTCTCGGAGACCACGCAGTGCCTGCCGTCGCCGCTCACCGTCGCCCAGTACGGCTTGGAGACCTCCACCAGCGGCCCCTCCTCCAGCGTCCCGCGGTCCACGACGGTGGCGTAGTCGTCCATCGTCCCGGCGACGCACAGCTTCGTGCCCTGAGGGTTCATCGACATGCCGTGGTGGCGCGAGTCGTTGACCCAGGTGGTGCGGTCCTCGTCGGTGTCCGGGTTCTTCGGCAGCTCCTTGATCCGGGTGATCTCGTCGGCGGCCACGTCGTACTCCAGGAAGCCGTTGAAGAACGACACCTGGAAGTAGAGCCTGGACTCGTCGGGCGTGAAGGCCACGGGCCGCACCGAGTCGGAGAGGTCCTCACGGCCGAAGGCGTCCAGCCGCTCGCGCATGTCGATCACCTTCACCTGCTCGAAGGTGTCCGCGTCGACGACCGTGATGCGCCGGTCGCCCTTCGTCCAGTCCAGCCAGGGGGCGTCGAGGTCGTTGTTGACCTCGCCGATGGACATGTTCCAGATGTGCCGGCCGCCGTCGGTGAAGACGTTCTCGTGCGGCTTGTCGCCGGTCTCGAACGAGCCCACCTCCTCGCCCGTGACGATGTCGAGGACGTGGACGGTGTTGGACGTGGACGCCGACACCGCCACGCGGCGGCCGTCGGGCGAGACCGCCATGTGGTCGGAGCGGAAACCCGACACCGGGAAGCGCCAGTTGATCTTCCCCGTGGCCACGTCGATCGAGACCACGTCGGCGAAGCTGGGGCGGGAGACGACGACGGCCGAGCCGTCCGGGGTGGAGTACATGTCGTCGACGTACTGGTCGTGCCCCTCGCCGACGGTGTGGCGGATGCCGAGGAAGAAGGCGAGCCTGATCGGGTTGAGGTGGATCTCCCGCATCCGCTCCTTCCTGTCGGGGATGACGTCGATCCGGCCGACCTTCGCGTAGTCGCCGGTCGACTCGATGACGTCGGCGGTCCCGTCCCAGTTGTTGCCGACGAACAGCACCTCGTTCAGGCCGCCGCCCGCGGCGGTCCCCGCGGAGGCCGAGGCGGGTACGGCGGAGGCCGAGGCGGGTACGGCGGAGGCCGAGGCGGGTACGGCGGCCGTGGCGGCCAGGGCGAGGGCCGCGGCGCATCCGGCGATCCCCCGGAATCGCCGGGAGGGACGGGACGGGCGGTGTCGCGGGGAGGGGCCGTTGGGTGACGGTGTGGGCGTCATGCGCGCTCCCGGTTCGGACGGACGGGGATGGTTACCGGAGGTAACGTAGCGGCCGTCCGTCTCGTCCGCCAGACGCGCGGGCGGAACAGCACCCGCCCCGGCCCGGCGGAGCGCCGGGCCGGGGCGGGAACGCGGGATCACACCGGGGACGCCCCGTGGGTGATGTCGACGTGGAGCCGGTCCGCCTCCGTGACCACCCGGAAGCCCGCCCGGCCGTCGCCCTCGGTGTCGAGGCCGATGCCGACCCGCAGCTCACCCTCGAACAGACCGACCTTGGTGATCTCGCGGACGCCGGAGGTCTGCTCCTTCCCGCCGTACTCGCCGTCCGGCAGGGCCCCGACCAGGACGACCTCGATGGAGTGCTCGCCCTCGACGGGAACCAGGGTGCCGCTCCCGGGCTGGTGCAGCGGCTCCAGGTAGGCGACTATGTGCGCCGGGACACCGCCGTCGAACTCGAAGGTGACCCGGTCGTGGACGTCACGGCCGGTCACCCGTACCGCCGTCAGCTTCGGGGTGGCCGCCGGGTCCGCCCCCTCGGCCTCGCCGTCCTTGCGGGCGGTGCCCCAGGACGGGACCGGCCCGGAGCCGCCGCCGTCGCCATCGGCGGTCGGCGAGGCGGCCCCGCCGTCGTCTCCGGGGCCACCGGACCCCCCGGGCTCCGGGGTCCGGGACTCGCCCGGCCCGCCCGGGGACGGGGACGCGGACGCGGCGGCGGGCCGGGACTCCCCGGCCGTCGGCGTCGGGGCCGCGTCGTCCTGCGCCCCCTTCTCGCAGCCCGCCACCACAAGGACGGAGACAAGGGCGATCGCGGTCGCGGCGGAACGGCTTCTCACTGTGAACTCCTGCGCATGGACGGCTGATTGCCGCGGACACCGGGATGCTCGGGCGAGTGCGGTCGTACCGGTGCGCATCCAGCCGTGGCGAAACTCCGCCCCCCGGACACCGGCGGAATCGATCCCCCGGCGCCGTGAAAGCGGCGCTCCGCGTTCCCCCCGGAACAAAAAGCCCCCCAAGCCCGCTCATACCAACGGTGCCGAGCGGGTGGCCGTCACCCTAGCAACAGCGTTTTCCGGCCGAAAGGCTCTCCGTTCCGCGTCCCGGGGGCCGTCAGCCCGCCGCCCTGTGCGCCACATCGAGGATGATCTTGTTCTTGCCCGTGGTCACCCGGAAGCCCGCCGGGCCGTCACCCTCGGGGTCGACGCCGACGCCGAAGAGCGTCTCGCCCTCGAAGTAGCTCACCAGCCGCAGCTCGCGGATGACGGGGGTGTTCCTGCCGCCGTCGTCGAAGTCGGGGTCGGGCACGGACCGCAGGAAGGAGATCTTCAGGTCCTGGTCCCCCTTGAGAGGGATGACGTCGCCGGAACCGTCCTGGTGCAGGGTGTCCACGTACTCGGCCACGAACCTGGGGGTGCCCTCGTCGAAGTCGAAGACGACCCGGTCGTAGGTGTCGTGGATGCCCACCCGCACCCCGCGCAGCTCCGGGAAGTCGTTCACCCCCGCGTCCCGGGCTGCCCCCGTCCTGCGGGAGGTGTCGCGCAGCACCACGTCCTCCTCCCCGCCCCCGGGCGGAGACGGTGACGGGGAGGCGGACGAGGGCGCGCCGGTGGACGCGGAGGGCGAGGCGCTCCCCCCGGCGTCCTCAGACCGTTCGGGCCGGCCGGATTGGTCGGATTGGCCGGCCGTCGGAGCCGTGCTCACGCCGCCCCCCGCCTCCCCTTCCGCCCCACCGCAGGCCGTCACGAGGAGGGCCGATGCGAGGGCGATCGCGGTCATGGTCGTACGAGGTGTCACTGCGCGCTCCTGAACGTAGGTTGCCGGGCTCCGGGAACCCGCTTGATAAAGGTCTGTTGCCGAGTGGGCCGGACGCCAATCACCCAACCCCCACGATCCAGCCAAAGGTGTCGTTCCCGCCGTATTCCCCTCCGGCCCGTACCGTTCGGACCTTCCCGCACCGACACCATGGACGAGACGGCGGTCGGCCGTGAAGCCCCCGAGGCCGGCGGACGGTGGCGGAGGGCACCGCGCGCGGAGGCGGTACGCATTGAATGCCGGACTCGGAGCATGAGTAGGGATATGGCTCCGTCTACTCCCTCCCCCGCCGACTTCGAGGCCATATTCCGTGCCACGACCTCACCCCTGCTGGTGCTCGGCACCGATCTGGTGATCCTGGAGGTCAACCGCGCCTGTGAGGAGGCGACGTTCCGCGAGCGGAACGAGGTGGTCGGGCGGCACGTCTTCGACGCCTACCCCGCCGGCCCCGACGACCCGGGCGCCGGCGGCATGCGCGATCTGGACGCCCTGTTCCGGCGCGTCCTGACGACCGGAACGGCCCAGGCCCTGCCCGTCCTGAAGTACGACGTCCCCTTCGCCGACAGCCCCACCGGCTTCCGCGAGAAGTACTGGAGCCCGGTCAGCAGCCCCGTCCTCGACCCCGGCGGAGAAGTAACGGCGATCCTGCACCACGTCGAGGACGTCACCGGCTTCCACGAGGAACTGGTCCGCATCGAGCGCGCCTACCGGCAGACCCACACCCCCGCGGCCCGCGACCACACGGCCGTCGCCCAGCGCGGTTACGAGCGCCATCTGGCGCAGGCCACGTACGACCTCGGAC
This sequence comes from Streptomyces barkulensis, assembly GCF_002843305.1. Classification (GTDB taxonomy): domain Bacteria; phylum Actinomycetota; class Actinomycetes; order Streptomycetales; family Streptomycetaceae; genus Streptomyces; species Streptomyces barkulensis. Next base: position 108,772 of record NZ_PGSG01000088.1, on the reverse strand, counting down.
GCTACCGCGAACTGGAGGAGGAGGCGTCCCAGCTCCGGCGGGCCATGCGCAGCCGCGCGACGATCGACCAGGCCATCGGCATCGTCCAGGCCGAGCGCCGCTGCGGCCCCGAGGACGCCTTCCAGATCCTGGTGACCATCTCCCAGCGCACCAACACCAAGCTCCGCGACATCGCCGCCGGTCTGGTGAGCCTGGCCGAGACCGACCCGCCGGGGCCCCTCCTGCCGGACACCGACACCCCGTGACGGCTCCCCGACGGCCGTGGCCGCCCCGGGGAGCTCGGGGCGGCCACGGGGACCACAGGGGCCCGGCGGAGGCCCTGGGTGCGGGACGGCTCGACGGCCGGACGGCTCAGTCGTCCACGGCGTCCATGACCTCGGCGAGGTCGACGAACTTGAAGCCGGTCGCCTCCCGGCCGTCCTCGGCCGGAGTCTCCCGCCCGTCCTGGACGACGAGCAGGCCGTCCGGGTACCGCGCCCCCAGCGGCGCGTTCAGCACGGCGGCGCCGTCGCACTCCTCGGAGCCGTCGATGACGCGCGAGGCGGCCGTGACGCGGAAGCCGCCCTCGTACTCGTTGTCGTCGCCGAGCTCGCGGTCGTAGAGCGCGAAGGTGTCGTCGCCCTGGCTGGAGGCGATCACGTATCCGTCGCCGTCGCGCTCGGTCAGCAGCGTCAGGCCCTCGACGTCGGCGGCCAGGTGCTCGCCGCCGTAGCCCGGGTCGGCGCCGGACGGCAGGCACTCGTCGCTCGCCTCGTCGTACGCGGCCGGGACACCGTACTCGCGGACCCTGTCGATCAGTTCGGGCCTGCCGGTGAGGTCGGCGCGCATCCGCCAGACCCCCACGTCCTCCTGCCCGGCGTAGAGCATGCCGTTCGCCGGATCGACGACCATGCCCTCGACCTGCGGCAGTTCGCCCGGCTCGCCGCACGGCGACCAGACGGTGCCGTTGGGCAGGCGGAAGGAGGCGGGCAGGTCCAGGGTGCGGACCTCGCGGTAGCCGACGGTGCCGCCGGCGCGGGGGACGATCTCCAGCAGGGCGACGGTGGTGCGGTTGTTGCGGCTGACCAGGGCGTGGGAGCGGCCCGTCGAGCGGTCGGTCCAGGTGGCCAGGCCGTAGGCGGTCTCCTCCTCGTTGATCTCCGCCTGGTCGGCGGAGAAGACCGGGGCCGCCGCGGGGTCGGTGACATCGGTGAGCGGGCCACCGGGCCGGTCGCGGTCGATGCGGTAGAAGCGCAGCCGGTCGTGGCCGCGGTCGCTGACGACGGCGAGGTCGGCACGTCCGCCCGGCAGGCGCAGACCGTGCAGGAGGTCGACGTTGTTGAAGCGGCCCGGAGCGTCACCGGGCGCGGCGGGCGGGGGCGCGGGGATCGACTGGATCCGCCGGGCGTCGAGGTCGTAGACCCGCAGGCCGCCCTCCTTGGCCGTGGCGACGACCAGGCTGCGGCCGGGGTCGGCGGGGTTGCGCCAGATCGCGGGGTCGTCGGCGTCGGCGTTGCCGCCCTCCTCGTCGTCGTACAGCGCCTCCGTCTCGGCCCGGGGGGTGACGGAGGGCAGGGCTGACGAGCCGGCCGGACCCGCGTGGGCGGGCGCGGCGCAGACGGCGAGGGCCGTACACAACAGCAGGGTCGCCAGTCGGCCTGATCGGCGCACGGTCACAAACTTCTCCTCCGGATCGGGGGCGCGGGAACCTCCGGAGTAGCCTGCGCCGATGGGGTTACCGGACGGTTTCGCTCCACTGACGCGCGCATGCCCACACCGTGCATTCGGCCCCCGGCGCCACCCCTCACCCCTGTCCGCGCCCGTCCGCTCCTCCTCGACAGGGCTCCCGCTCCCGCTCCTCCGCCCCGGAGTCACGGGCCCTTCGCCACCCCGACCAGGCCGCGCCTCCCAGACTCAGCGCCCCGACGCCGGCGATGGCCGCCATGCCCCAGTGGCCCGTACCGCCACCCGGGCGGAGGGCCGGAGCGACGTTGATCGCGCCCACCACGACCCAGCACAGGGAAACGAAGTGCCTGGAACATCCAGCCCTTCTCCGACGGCTCCGGCAGACTCGACAGCTCCGGCAGTTTCGGCGGTTTCGGCGGTTTCGGCAGCCTCGACGACACGGCATCACCTCCCCGTGCCCGTCCGCCCCTTCGGCGGGCGGGGAGCCGTCCCCCGTGCCGGGCGCCCGCGGCTACCCGTTGCGCGAAGCCCCCTGCCCGGCCCCGTACGCCCGCCGCCTACGGAGCCGCGAGTCGAAACCCCACAGAACGACGGCCACCCGCCACAGCAGCGCGGCCGCGGACAGGACGGTGGCGGTGCCCACGACGGCCTTCGCGACGGAGCCCGCCACACCGAACAGGAGGACCGGACTCGCCACGACCAGCCACACCGCCCCCGCGAGAAGGCCCGCGGAGAAGAGGGCGTAGCCGATCTCCACCGTGACCGCGTCCCGATCATTCTGATCCCGCGTCATCTCTTCGTCCTTCCCCTTCGCCGGCGTGAGGCTTCCCGGACCCCGGAAGCATCGAACCTACCGGCCGGGACCGCGGTACGGCGCCGGTCGTCACGTTCCCCCGGTGTCCCCGGAGGGGGCGCGGCGGGCACGGCGGGCACGGCGGGGCCACACGAAGAAGACGACCACCGTCGCCAGGAGGGTGAGGACCGCCGTGACACCCATGGCGTCCGCGACACCGAGCGAGAAGGAGTCCTCGGGCATCGGGCAGCAGGGTCGGCCGATAACCGACGGTCACTGCCACGACTCCCTCCGCGGACCCGTCGGCCGGTCACCTCGGCCACCGGTCGCCCAGGACATCGAGCGGTTCCCGGGGCCACCGCGCCGCCCCGGCCGCCGCCTGCCCCGCAGCGTCTCCCGCACCGGTGAAGGCGGGGACACCCCCGCGCCCCGCCAGGCCACCTGTAGCACACCCCTCGTTCCACTCCCCATTTATTTCCGGCCAAAACAGTAAAAGGGTAATCCGGTTCATCGGTTGAGAAAAGGGGACAGACTCCCGTTCCCGCCTTCCATAAAACAGATGTGCGGGGAAGCCAAGGTCAGCTAGCGTTCCCCTGGATCGGGAAACAGTCCCGGGCGGGGGTAATTCCTTTTCTTCTCGCATGGCAAGCGAATCAGCTCCTGCCCAGAACCTGAGACAAGAAAGGTCAGCAATGCGAATTCGCTCTGCTCTGGTCACCATGGCCGTGACCGGCGCGGGCCTGGTGGGCCTCGCCACTCCCGCGAACGCCGCGACCAACACCTGCGACCCGTCGCACTTCTGCCTGTTCTACAACTCGAACATCCAGAACGCCTACTACCCCTTCTGGGACAACGTCTCGGACTTCGCCGGATACACGTACAAGGGCGCCGGCGCCGGCGCCGGCCAGCAGGTCAAGAACAATGCCGCTTCGGCCCAGAACCTGCAGACCAACCTTGTCGCACGCGTCTACTACAACTCCAACTACGGCGGCGTCTACGACAACGTCCAGCCGACGTCCTGGCGGAACCTCAGCAACACCTACAACGAGAACGCCTCGTTCAAGTGGTTCTGGGCCTGACAGGCCGCCCCTGACCGCGTAGCCGAAAAAACCCCGGCTTCCTGCTCATTGCAGCTGAGCAGGAAGCCGGGCGTTACCATTATACATAAAGAGGAAAAGATGCCCCGCATCCGCCCCCGCGCTCCTGGAAAGAAGACAGCGGCAGCACTCACCACTTTCGCCCTGATCTCTCCAGTCGTGGCCGGCTGCTCGGATCCGGCAGACATGGGGAGCGAGGGAGACCCCGGAATACCCGCGCCGGAGGTCACGGAAATCCAGAAGATCGACAATGCCGTCGGCCTGAGATTGCCGATCGAACCCTACCTGTTCTCCGACGCGGAGATGTCACTGCTCCTGCGGGCCCGGGAGAAACTGATTCAGAAGTGCATGCGGGGCTTGGGCCTCGATTACACGTCGCCGAAGCAGCAGAAGCATGTCGGCCCCAGGACCATGACCGAGCGCCGGTACGGTCTGGCCGACGCCGGCTCGGCGGCGGACAACGGCTACCACGTGCCCGGCGCGGACGTACGGCCCGAACCGACACTGCCGGCCGACCAGTACAGCGCGATCACCGGGGAGGGGGCCGGGAAGGACATCCCCGAGGGCGGGTGTGCGGGGGAAGCCGAGAGGACCCTCTCCGGAGGGCACCCCTTCGGGGTGTCGGACGTCTCCCAGGACCTCAATTCGCGGTCCTACCGGCTCTCGATGCGGGACGGCCGCGTGCGGGAGGCGTTCCGCTCCTGGTCCTCCTGCATGCGCGCGGCGGGGTATGAGTTCCCGGACCCCATGAAAGCCATGTCAGCGCCCGAGTTCTCCAGGCCGGAAATCGGCGAAGGAGAGACCGAGACCGCCGTAGCGGACGTGCGATGCAAGAAGGAGACCAATCTGGTCGGCATCTGGTACACCGTCGAGTCGGCCTACCAGCGCGAGTTGATCAGGAAGAACGCGGAGCGACTCGACCCGGTCGCCAGGGCGAAGCGAGACCAGTTGAAGGCTGCCCGGAAGGTCACAGGTGACGTGTGATGGGCACCGTTCGCACCGTACCGGCTGATCGTCCTTCAGGGGCCTCACGCATACGCGCCGCCGTACACTCGGAACGCTTCCCCCACATTCTGCTGAGCGCGGTATTGTTCACCGCCTACGCGACCCTCTCGATCGCCAGGTACACCCGTTTCGGATCGATGTCCTGGGATCTGGCAATATTCGAGCAGGTCACACGTTCCTATGCTCATCTCCAATCACCGATCGCGCCCATAAAAGGGCCGGACTTCAACATTCTGGGCGACCACTTCAGTCCTGTCCTGGTTCTGCTGGCGCCGCTGTACAGACTGTTCCCGAGCCCGGTGACGCTTCTGGTGGTCCAGGCGGTCCTCTTCGCCGTCTCGGCCGCCGTCGTATCCGATACCGCAGCCCGCTTCCTGGGCCGTATCCGAGGACTGCTCACAGGAGCCGCCTACGGCCTTTCCTGGGGAATCCAGCGGGCCGTGGACTTCGATTTCCACGAGATAGCTTTCGCCGTCCCGCTGCTGGCCGTCATCCTGCGAAACCTCCTCCTGGAGAGGTGGCGCCACGTCGTCTGCTGGTGCGTTCCCCTGGTTCTTGTGAAAGAGGATCTGGGACTGACTGTGGCGGCCGTGGGAATCTGCCTCCTCCTCGCCCGCCGGAGAGCCCAGGGAATCGGCCTCATGGTGTTCGGCACGGCGGCCACGGCCACCGTCCTGCTCGTCATCATCCCCATGTTCAATCCGGGCAGCGGCTACGACTACTGGGAGAAGGTCGCGGGTGCCGGGTCGGACTCCCCCGGCTGGCCCGGCGGGCTCCTCGAGGGAATCGGAACAAAAGGCGAGACCCTGCTGTGGATCGTGGGGGTGACGGCCTTCCTCGCCCTGCGCTCACCCCTCGTCCTGGTCGCCCTGCCGACACTGGGCTGGCGTTTCCTGTCGCACGAGCCGAACTACTGGAGCACGGACTGGCACTACAGCGCCGTTCTCATGCCCATCATGTTCATGGCGCTCATCGACGCCGTGCGCAGCGCACCCCGCTCGTCCCGCGTCTGGGTTCGCCGTTACGCGCGCAACGCGGTACCCGCTGTCGCGGCGATCTCCGCCACTCTCTGCCTCCAGTTGCCGCTGCGCGACCTCACTCAGCCGGAAACGTACGACGGCGGGCCGAGGGCCTCGGCCGCGCGTGTCGCGGTGTCACGGATTCCGGACGGGGCCACGGTGGAGGCCAACACCGGTCTGATGACCCATCTGACCGGCCGGACGACGGTGTACTGGGTCGGCAATACGGGTGCGCTGACGCCCCAATACATAGCCCTCGACCTGGCCTCGGGCTGGTCGGCTCCGCTGACCGACCCCGCCGGATACGTGCGGCAGCTGCACCCCGACGCCCGGTACGACCTGGTCTTCCACCACCAGCAGTACGCCGTGCTGGCACTCCGGGGCGCCGCCGGCCAAGACCCCTGAACAGCCCCTCCCGCCGCGCCGGGCACGAAGTCGCGGCTAAGTCCCGCCGACTTCCTCGGAGGGAGCGCGGCGGGCGCGGCGGGCACGGCGGGGCCACACGAAGAAGACGACCACCGTCGCCAGGAGGGTGAGGACCGCCGTGACACCCATGGCGTCCGCGACACCGAGCGAGAAGGAGTCCTCGGCCACCCGGACGACCTCGCCCCGGACATCGGGCGGCAGCATGTCGACCGCCTCCTGGTAGGAGTCGGAGTTCACCAGCGTCTGCCGCACCCGGGTGATCTCCGCGTCGGACAGACCCGATCCCTCGAGCACGCCGGACGCCTCACGCGCCGTGAGCTCCCGGGCCAGCGCGGTGAGTACGGCGACCCCCAGCGAGCCGCCGAGCATGCTGGACATCTTGAACACGCCGGCGGCCGTCCCCGCCAGATCGGCCGGGACCTCCCCGACGGCGGTGTTGGCCACGGGCGTGCTCACCAGGCCCAGTCCGAGCCCGACGACGAAGAGCCCGGCGGCGATCACCTCGATCGGGGTGCCGGTGTCGAGGAAGGCGAGGGCGATCAGGCCGGCGCTCGCCACCGCCAGGCCGGCCGTCGCGGGCGGCCTCCCGCCCCGCCTGGTGTCGAGGGCGCCCCCGAACGGGATGCCCAGGAAGACCCCGACCGTCGCGGGGATCATCAGCGACCCGGCCTCCACCGCGCTGTAGCCGCGCACGTTCTGCAGCCACAGCACCAGGAGGAAGCTGAGACCGGCGTAGGCGAGGTTCATCGTCAGGTTGGCCGTCAGCGCCCCGTTGTAGGCGCGGATCCCGAACAGCCGCAGGTCCACCAGTGGCAGGCGTACTCGGCGCTCGATCAGGTACCACGCGACCGCGAGCACCACGGTCGCGGCGAACAGCGCCACGATGCGGGGGTCCCCCCAGCCCACGCTCGGCCCCTCGGTGAGCGCGTACAGCAGCGCGAAGACCGCCAGGCCGATGGTGGCCAGACCCGGCCAGTCGATGTGGCCCGAGGCGCCGGGGTCGCGCGACTCCAAGGTGGTGAGCCGTACGACGACGAGGGTGAGGACGGCCAGTGGCAGATTGAGCCAGAACAGCCACCGCCAGCCCAACCCGTCGGTGACGAAACCGCTGATCGCGGGCCCGGCGGACAGTCCGCCCCAGGCCACCGCCTGCCAGATGCCGAACGCCGCGGTCTGCGCCCGGCCCGAGAACTCGGGCGGGATGAGGGCTAGCGAGGCCGGGAGGATCATCGCGGCGCCGATGCCCATGAGCCCGCGGCCGAGGATCAGCCATTCGACATCCGGCGAGAGCGCGGCGACCACGGAGAACACGGCCAGCAGCACGGTGCCGATCTGGAGCATCAGCCGGCGCCCGAAGAGGTCGCCGAACTTCCCGGCGGCGATCACGAGCGCGCCGGTGACGAGGCTGAAGGCGTTGTTCGCCCACTGGAGCATCGAGAAGTTGCTGTCGAACTCGTCGGCGATCTTCGGGATCGCCACACCCAGGTCGGAGAAGGCGAGCCAGACGATCCCCGCGGTGCCGCAGATCCCGATCAGCGAGAGCCACCTGTGCGGCGGGAGCGCGGTCTGCTCCGGGGATGGTTCGGTCATGGTGACGCTCCGGACTCCGGCCGTGTGCGGACAGCCGGGGTGTTCGCTCCCCGGCGGGCCGGCCGCTCACCACGAAAATACCTTTTCGACCGTTTCGCGCCGCCCGGTCCCGGAGGGTAGTCCGACCGGAGCCACCGGCCCGCCCGCCGCGCCGGGACTCACCCGCACCGCCCCCGCGTACGGCGACCGTCCCGCACACGGCCCTGATCCGGTGCTGGCCCGGAGCCGATCCGGTGCTGACCCGGAGCTGACCCGGAGCTGATCCGGAGCTGATCCGGAGCGCCCTTCCGTTCGGGTGAACGGGCGCGAGCGCCGTTCTGTCACCCGGCCGTTTCCGGTGATTACTGTGACAGGCCGGTCCGAAGGCCCTCAGCGGGACACCGGGCGCGGTGATGCCGGTGAGACGCGCGGGAAGACGGTGCCGTAACCGATGAGAGGACGAACCGTGAACGGCGAGGGGTTGGAGCTGGGCGAGTTGCTGAGTGCGGCCGAGAAGGCGTCGCCGGTGGCTTCCGTCGACGTCGTCGCGCGCCATCTGCGGGAACGGTTCGGTGCGCGGTCGGTGTCCTTCCTGATCACCGACATCCAGGGCCGGGAGATGGTACGCCTGACCGCCCTCGGGCCGGCCGGCACCGAACGCGGCGCCGAACGGATCCCGGTCGAGGGCAGCGTCTACGACACGGTGCTGCGCACCCAGCGACTGCGCCGGGAGCCGGACGGGGAAGGCGGGCACCGGGTGATCGCACCGGTCACCAACCGCGGCGACCCCATCGGCTTGCTGGAGATGGTGCTGCCCGGCTCCGACCAGGCAGTCCTGGACCAGGTGAGCCAGGCCGCGCACGCACTGGCCTACATCATCGCCACCGACCGGCGCTTCACCGACCTGTACCAGTGGGGACGGCGCACCGTCCCCGTCAGCCTGGCCGCCGAGATCCAGCACCAGCTGCTGCCGTCGGCCTCCTGCTGTGAGGCGGCCCAGTTCACCGTCGCCGGCGCCCTGGTGCCCGCCACCGACATCGGCGGCGACACCTACGACTTCGCCCTGGACCGCGACACCCTGCACCTGTCCGTCACCGACGCCATGGGCCACGACATCGAATCCGCCCTGCTGGCCACCCTGGTGGTCGGCGCCCTGCGCGGCGCCCGCCGCGCGGAACGCGACCTGCTCGCACAGGCCCACCAGGCCCATCAGGCCCTGCTGGACAACGGCCGCGGCGCCCTGGCCACCGGACAGCTGCTCCGCATCGGCCTCACCGACGGCACCGCCCACCTGGTCAACGCCGGCCACCCCTGGCCGCTCCGCCTGCGCGACGGGACGGTGCGGGAAGCAGTCCTCGCGGTCGACCTGCCCTTCGGCGTCCCCTTCCCCGCTTCCTACCGCGTCCAGACGCTGGATCTGCGTCCCGGCGACAGGCTGCTCCTCCTCACCGACGGCATCCAGGAACGGGAGGCGAGGGCCGTCGACCTGCCCGCTCTGCTCCACGACACCCGCGGCCTGCACGTCCGGGAGGTCGTCCGGACCCTGACCGGCGCGGTGGAGGACGCCTGCCACGGTGACCTCGGCGACGACGCCACCGTGCTGTGCCTGGACTGGCACGGCACCGGCACCGGCACCGGCACGGATACCGGGGCCACCGGCGAAGAGGTCCCCTCCAACCGCGCGGACCGCGAGTAGAGGGACCGGCGGCCACATCGGTATGCCGCCCGGACGGCATACCGGCCGCGGGTGAACGCCCGCTCAGACCTCGTCGGTGCGGTCGTGGCCGTTCCCGGAGGTCTGGCTGGTGACCAGCCAGGAAGGCGCAGGCCCCGCCGGGTGGGTGGTGTCCACGGTGAGGTGGAGCCTGGTGCCGCCTCCCCCGTGGGCCGGATAGCTGCGCTGTTCCTCGGCGGCGAAGCAACTGCGCAGAACCTCCGCGACGCGGCGGGCGGCATCGGGGGACGCCGCGACGATACGGACCTCGGCGCGCCCGGCCGAGGGCATCGGCTCATCCTGCTTCATGATGGACTCGTTTCCGGGGTGAGACGGCATGTTGACCGGTCGTGCCCTCCCTCAGCCGCGGCCCTCTGTTCCCCGGCCGGGGCAGGCCGGCGCCGTCCGGGATACCCGCCGCGGTGCTCGCGGTAGTGCTCGCGGCGGGAGGAGAGCCCCACCGGCCGCCCTCCACTCCCGGTCCGGGCCTCCTCGACGGCGCGGGCCTCCGCGACGGTGCGGGTCCCCTCCTCGCGTGCCATGAGCCCGCCGGCCGTGAGCAGACTTCCCACCACGGTCGCCACGGGCGCCGGCCAGGCGGCCGGCGCACCTTTCGTCTCCGGTGGGACCACCAGCAGCTCACAGCGGCCGGCGGCGTGGGAGAGCAGTATCAGTTCGTACGGGTGGCGCTCGTCCAGGAACCACCCGACACGCACCGTGCGCCCGGTGACGCGCACCTCGCGCGGAACGACGGGCCAGCCGGTCGGGTCGACGGTGGCGCGGGTGACACGTCCCCAGCCGTCGTCCAGCGCGTCCGTCAGGGCGCGGAGCTCACGGGAGAGGTCACGGGATCGGGGCCACCAGACACCGTCCACCCCGGGGAGCCCCGGAAGCACACGGATCACCGTCAGATTCAGGCGGGCCGGTGGCGGGGGAACGCGTACGCCGGCCGGCGTGGGGCCGATGGTGGTTGCCATGGGGCGGACCCGCCTCCGGGCTCGGTTTCTCTCCGACAGCCCGGTGTAGTCACTCGCCGGGAACGGCGCCCGCGTGGAGGCGGGTGCGCGAAGTGCTCCCGGTTCCTCAAGCCTACTCCGCCCCCGGCCTGTCGCGGCCCCACGATCCGCGGCCACCGCGAGGAGCGGCTGGGGCGGGCCGGCCGACGGACTCCCCGCGGCGTCCACGTGCCGTGGACGCCGGTGGTGACGGGTGCCCGTCCCGGAGCGGTTCTCGGACCGCGGGGCCATCCGGCCTTCACCGGATGGCCCCGCGGTCCGTTCCCAGAGCCGCCTGTCGGGTTCGAACCGACGACCTTCGCTTTACAAGAGCGGCGCTCTACCAGCTGAGCTAAGGCGGCGTGTGCGGCGGCGCCGCGGGCCCGGCGGGGCCCCGGCGCGTACGCAGTGTGCAGTGTACCCACTTCCCGGCGCCGGGCCGGAGTCCTTTCGTGACCGCGGAAGTACTGACAAGACAACCCCCGGCGGGTTACCGTCGGCCCACGTTCACACAGGTTCACACAGGTGGAACGCGACCTTTACTCGGATCGTCCGGCACGTTCCTGCCGGTGAAGGAGACAATCGACCATGGCCTCGGTCACGTACGACAACGCCACCCGGATCTACCCGGGCAGCGACAAGCCCGCCGTCGACAAGCTGAACATCGAGATCGAGGACGGCGAGTTCCTCGTCCTCGTCGGCCCCTCCGGCTGCGGCAAGTCCACCTCCCTGCGCATGCTCGCGGGCCTGGAGGACGTCAACGGCGGCGCCATCCGCATCGGTGACCGCGACGTCACCCACCTTCCGCCGAAGGACCGGGACATCGCCATGGTGTTCCAGAACTACGCGCTCTACCCGCACATGACCGTCGCCCAGAACATGGGCTTCGCGCTGAAGATCGCGGGTGTGCCGAAGGACCAGATCCGCGCCAAGGTCGAGGACGCCGCGAAGATCCTGGACCTGGAGCCCTACCTGGACCGCAAGCCCAAGGCGCTCTCCGGCGGTCAGCGGCAGCGTGTGGCGATGGGCCGCGCGATCGTCCGCGAGCCGCAGGTGTTCCTCATGGACGAGCCGCTGTCGAACCTCGACGCCAAGCTCCGCGTCCAGACCCGCACCCAGATCGCCGGCCTCCAGCGCCGGCTGGGCATCACCACGGTCTACGTCACCCACGACCAGACCGAGGCCATGACCATGGGCGACCGGGTCGCGGTGCTCAAGGACGGCCTGCTGCAGCAGATCGACTCGCCGCGCCACATGTACGACAAGCCGGCCAACCTCTTCGTCGCGGGCTTCATCGGCTCCCCGGCGATGAACCTGGTCGAGGTGCCGATCACCGACGGCGGCGTGAAGTTCGGCAACAGCATCGTGCCGGTCGAGCGCGAAGCCGTCACCGAGGCCGCCAACAAGGGCGACAAGACCGTCACGGTAGGCATCCGCCCCGAGCACCTGGACATCGCGGGCGAGGGCAGCGACGCCGGTCTGGCCGTCACCGTCAACGTCGTCGAGGAGCTGGGCGCCGACGGCTACGTCTACGGCACCGCCCAGGTCGGCGGCGAGGCGAAGGACCTGGTGGTCCGCGTCGGCGGCCGCGAGGTGCCGGAGAAGGGCGCGACGATCCACGTGGTGCCGCGCGCCGGCGAGGCCCACGTGTTCGCCACCTCCACCGGTGAGCGCCTGACCGACTGACCGTCCGAGCGACGCCGTCCTCCACACGGCCGACACGGGGCCCGTACGGTCCGCTGCGCGCGGACGTACGGGCCCCGTGCCGTTCCCGGCCGTCTCCGGCGGAACCACGACGGAACCACGGGGCGTCCCGCCCGGGGCCCGCGTCAACACGGGGACATCTCCGCACCTGGGACTACAGGGTTCCCGGTCACTCGTGAGAGTGACCGAATGTCGCCGAATCACCACTCCCCGCTACCATCGCAGACGCCCCGGAACGGGCTTCCCGATACCGTCCCTCGCGAGGAAGACTCCACAGTGAATCAGGCAGCGCGCCGCATCGGCCGATCTCTCGCCCTCGTCCTCCCGGTCGTCCTGGTCCTGTCCGGGACCCTCGCCGTCACCGCCGTTCCCTGGGCACCGCGGTCGGGGACGCAGATGCTGACCGCCTCCGCGGAGCAGGCGGCGGTTCCCCGCGACAGGCCCCGCGCCCCGCACGAGGTGGTGCGCGACCGGCTCGTCGCCGAGCTCCAGCGGGAGAATCCGGGCGCCGCCCTGACGGGTCTGCAGAAGGAGATCGCCCGCCGGCCGTCGCTGGCGCGGCACTGCACCTCCATCGCCCGCGCGCTGGGCCGGGCCGCGGTCGAGAAGTACGGTCCCGCGCGCGCCCACTCCTACTCGCGGCCGGTGTGCGACACCTCCTTCGCCGCGGGCGTCGCCGACGCCCGCTGACCGGCGCGGCCCTCAGCTTCACGAGGGGGCCGCTGCGCCGCAGGCCCCGCTTCTTCGGCCCTCCTCACCCCTCCCGCACGCCCTCGCGGGACGTACGTGACCGTGTGGGACGACGGGCGCCGGAGAGACGCGGGAGGGGTGCGCATATCGTCGCCGCATGACACTCGACGACCAGCTAGCGCACACGTATCCGACCCAGGCCGTGGTCCTGGCCGGCGGCCAGGGATCGCGGCTGCGTCCGTATACGGACGACCGCCCCAAGCCGATGGTCGAGATCCCCGGTACGGGCACCCCGATCATCGGCCACCAGCTCGCCTGGCTGGCCGCCGAGGGCGTCACCGACGCCGTGGTCTCCTGCGGCCATCTCGCCGAGGTGCTCCAGGAGTGGCTGGACGGCACCGACCTGCCGCTGCGGGTGACGACGGTCGTCGAGACCGAGCCCCTCGGCCGCGGCGGCGGCCTCAAGTACGCCGCCGCCTCCCTCCCCCGGCCCGACGAGCCGTGGTACGCCACCAACGGGGACATCTGGACGCGTTTCTCGCTGCGGGAGATGGCGGAGTTCCACGCCGAGCGCGACGCGACCGCGACTCTCTCTCTGGCCCGCCCGCGCATCCCCTGGGGCGTCGTGGAGACCGACGAGTTCGGCCACGTCCTGGACTTCATCGAGGCTCCGCCCTCGCCGTACCTGGTCAACGCGGGCGTCTACGTCTTCTCCGCGTCCTTCACGGCGCTGCTGCCCGACCACGGTGACCACGAGCGGACCACCTTCCCCCGGCTGGCGCGCGAACGCGCCCTGGCCGGCTTCCCGATCCCGCAGGGCGCGTACTGGCGTGCCATCGACACCGCCAAGGACCTCAGCGAGGCCGCCAGGGAGCTGGCGGGCCACGGCCGTTCCCACCGGTAGCCCGGCCCGGGCACGGCCCCGGTGCACGGCACCACGGCCGGTGCACGGCACCGGGCCGCGGCCCGCGCGCGGGTCCCGCTCAGCGGTCCCGCTCAGCCCAGCAGGCCGCCCAGCGCACCGCCGCCGCCGCTGCCGCCGTCGCCGGAGCCGGCTCCGCCGTCGCCCGCGTCGCCGTCGTCCTCGCCGCCGCCCGTACCGCCCGCGGTGCCGGTGTCCCCCGCGCCCGGGCCGCCGGGGCCGGTCGGAGTGCCCGGCTCGGGCACGGGCGGGGCGACGGGCTGCCGCGGCGCCTCCACCGTCTGCCCCTGGCTCGGCGTGCCCGGCCGCTCCCCGGTGCCGGTGCTGCCCGCGCTCGGAGTGGCGTCCCCGGTGCCGGAGGTGGACGGGCTCGGCGACGAACCGTCCCCCGCCTCCGGCACCCCGGCTCCCGTGCCGGAGGTGGACGGGCTCGGGCCGCCGGTGGACCGCTGCGGCAGCGGCGAGCCCGGCTGGTTGTTCGTCAGCGGCTCGCCCGGCCTCGGCACGGTGGCCAGTTGCGCCGAGCGCACCGCGCTGCCCAGCACCGAGCCGACCAGCAGCGTCAGACCGAGCACCACCGCGGCGACGGCCGCGCCGCGCCGCAGTACGCGCCGGCGCAGCTCCCACACCTCCACGCGCGGGCCCAGCCGCCGCCAGGCCTCCCCCGCCAGCCGTGCGTCCAGCGAGTAGTAAGGAGCTCCCGCGATGACCAGCGGGCTCCAGGCGGCCAGGTAGATGAAGTCCGGGGCGTCGTACACCGGGACCGTGCGCCAGCTCACCGTCAGGATCAGGGCCGCCGACAGCAGCGCGCCGAGGCCGGCCGCGGCGCGCTGCCACAGCCCCATGAAGGTCAGCACACCGATGACGATCTGGAGGAAGGCCACGGTGAGCCCGGCGCCGACGGGGTGGGCGACCGCGAAGTCGCGCAGCGGTGCGGCGACGGCCCACGGCTGGAGCGAGCCCAGCCAGGCCACCAGGGAGCCTCGCTCGTCGCCGTCGAAGTAGACCGGGTCGCAGAGTTTGCCCATCCCGGCGTAGACGGAGACGAAGCCGAGGAGCATCCGCAGGGGCAGCAGCACGACGCCGAGGTTGATGCGGCGGTCGGGGTAGAAGCCGTGCCGGGCGCGGCGGGCTCCCTCGCCCGGGCTCTCCTCCTCGTAGCCGTCGTAGGCGTCGTAGCCGTCGTAGGCGTCCTCGTAGCCGTCGTCCCGGCCGTCGCCGTACCCGCCGTCCCGGTCGTGGGCGGTGGGCTCGTACGGCTCGGCGGGCTCGTACGGCTCGAAGGGGCGGATGGGGGCGCCCGGCGCGCCGTACGCGCCCCCGGTCGGGCGCGCACCCGCCGCCAGGGGGCGCTCGGGCGGCTGGGGCGCGCGGGGGGCGATGATCGTGGGACCACGGTCGCCGAGGGTGTCGTCGAGGGCGGGGATCACCGTGGTGCGCGGGCCGCCGTCCGGGCCCGGCGCGGGACGCGGCACCACGCGCGGCAGCACCTGCGTGGCGGCGTTGCCCGTCTCCTCCCCGCCGCCCCCGTCCATCGCGGCGCTCGCGCGGCGTACCGCCTGGAGCAGCCGGGTGGCCCGTACGTCGCCGGGCTCCGTCCGGCCGCTCCACACCACGGGCGCGCGCCGCCCGGCCGCCGGGCGGCGGACCGGGACGGCACCGCGCACCGCCGTCGGCACGTCGGTTCCGGTCAGCACGCGACCGCGGTGTGGCGGCGAGGCGAGCCGCACCCGGAAGCTGGCGTGGTTGACGACGACCTCGGCCGGGTCGCTGGGCACCTTGACCGTGCTCAGCGCCGGCTCGTCGTCGAAGAAACCGCGGGGTGTTCTGGTGTCCACACTCATCTAACCGAGTGACGGACGCATAGGACACTGCCTTGACGGCCCCGATCTGTCGGGGGTCCGTCAAGGCCCGGACGGACGCGGGGTCACACGCGCCGGCGGCGGGCGGCCTCGTAGAGGGCGACGCCCGCGGCGACACCGGCGTTGAGGGACTCCGCGCCGCCCGGCATCGGGATGCGCACCCGCATGTCACAGGTCTCGCCGACCAGCCGGGACAGGCCCTTGCCCTCGCTGCCGACCACGATCACCAGCGGGCCGTCCAGCGCGGCCACGTCCTGGATCTCGGCCTCGCCGTCGGCGGCCAGGCCGACCACGAACAGGCCCTCCTTCTGGTACGCCTCCAGTGCGCGGGTGAGGTTGGTGGCCCGTGCGACCGGAGTGCGGGCGGCGGTGCCGGCCGACGTCTTCCAGGCGCCCGCGGTCATGCCGGCCGCGCGGCGCTCGGGGACGACCACGCCGTGACCGCCGAAGGCGGCGACGGAGCGGACCACCGCGCCCAGGTTGCGCGGGTCGGTGACGCCGTCGAGCGCGACGATCAGCGGGTCCTCGCCGTCGTCGTACGCGGCCGCGGACAGGTCCTCGGGGTGTGCGTACTCGTAGGGCGGGACCTGGAGGACCAGGCCCTGGTGGTTGAGGCCGTTCGTCATCCGGTCCAGCTCGGGGCGCGGGGCCTCCATCAGGTGGATGCCGCCGCGGTCGGCGGCGAGCTTGAGGGCCTCGCGCACGCGCTCGTCGTTGTCGATGAACTGCTGCACGTACAGCGTGTTCGCGGGCACGCCCTCGCGCAGCGCCTCGGCCACCGGGTTGCGGCCGACGACCAGTTCGGAGGTGCCCTTGCCGCCGCGCCGGGCCGCGGGGCGGCGGGCGGACTGGCGGGCCTTGGCGTTCGCGATGCGGTTCTTGACGTGGCCCTTGCGCATCTCGGCGGGCGGCGTGGGGCCCTTGCCCTCAAGGCCGCGGCGCCGCTTGCCGCCACTGCCGACCTGCGCGCCCTTCTTGTTGGACGTGCGGCGGTTGGGGCGCTGGCTGTTCCCGGCCATCGGGATCACTCATCTCTTCTTGCTGCTCGGTGGAGTTCGGTGGAGTTCGGTGGAACTCCCGCGGAACTCGGTGGAACGGTTGGTCGGGTGGGTTCGGTGCGGTGGGGCGCGCGGCCGCGCGGGCTCAGCGGGCGTCGCGCGAGCCCAGTTCCCAGCGTGGTCCGGACGGGGTGTCCTCGATGACCAGGCCGGAGCGCTGGAGCTGGTCGCGGATGGCGTCGGCGGTCGCGTAGTCCTTGCGGGCGCGCGCCGCCTGGCGCTGCTCCAGGACCAGCCCGACCAGGGCGTCCACGACTTCGGCCAGCTCCTCGCCACGCCCGGCGGAGTCGCCCCCGGCCCAGTGCGCGTCGAGCGGGTCGAGACCGAGCACGCCCAGCATCGCCCGGACATCGGCCAGCGCGCCGGCCACCGCGTCCTTGTCGTTCTCCGCCAGGGCCGCGTTGCCCTGCCGGACGGTGGTGTGGACGACGGCGAGCGCCTGCGGAACGCCGAAGTCGTCGTCCATGGCCGCCGCGAACTCCTCGGGCACCTCGGCGGCCGGCTCCACGGACCCGGCCCGCTCCACGGCCCGCTGGACGAAGCCCTCGATCCGGCCGAAGGCGGCCTCGGCCTCGCGCAGGGCGTCCTCGCTGTACTCGATCATCGAGCGGTAGTGCGGGGTGCCCAGGTAGTAGCGGAGGACGATGGGCCGCCACTGCCGGACCATCTCGGAGACCAGCACCGAGTTGCCCAGCGACTTGCTCATCTTCTCGCCGCTCATCGTCACCCAGGCGTTGTGCAGCCAGTAGGCGGCGAAGTCGTCGCCGTACGCCTTCGACTGGGCGATCTCGTTCTCGTGGTGGGGGAAGACGAGGTCGACGCCGCCGCCGTGGATGTCGAAGGCGTGGCCCAGGTACTTGTGGGCCATCGCCGAGCACTCCAGGTGCCAGCCGGGGCGGCCGGGGCCCCAGGGCGTCTCCCAGCTCGGCTCGCCGGGCCTGGCGGCCTTCCACATCGCGAAGTCGCGGGGGTCGCGCTTGCCGGTCTCGCCCTCGCCCGACGGCTGGCGCAGGTCGTCCAGGTCCTGGTTGGACAGGGAGAGGTAGCCGGGGAAGGAGCGCACGTCGAAGTAGACGTTGCCGTCGGCGGCGTAGGCGTGGCCGCGGTCGATGAGCTCGCGCATCATCTCGACCATCTCGGGGATGTGGCCGGTGGCGCGCGGCTCGTAGGTGGGCGGCAGGCAGCCCAGCGCGGTGTAGGCGTCGTCGAAGGCGCGCTCGTTGGCGTAGCCGATCGCCCACCAGGGGCGGCCCTGCTCCGCGGACTTGGTGATGATCTTGTCGTCGATGTCCGTGACGTTGCGGACGAACGTCACGTCGTAGCCGCGGTGGGTGAGCCAGCGGCGCATGATGTCGAAGTTCAGCCCCGACC
Source organism: Streptomyces barkulensis (assembly GCF_002843305.1). GTDB lineage: Bacteria > Actinomycetota > Actinomycetes > Streptomycetales > Streptomycetaceae > Streptomyces > Streptomyces barkulensis. Next base: position 90,882 of record NZ_PGSG01000088.1, on the reverse strand, counting down.
GGATGTGACCGATGTGCGGGGCCGCCTGCACGGTCGCGCCGCACAGGTAGATCGAGACGCGGCCCGGTGCGAGCGGGGTGAAGTCACGGATCTGCCGGGCGTTGGTGTCGTACAGGCGAAGAGTCACGGGTCAAGGGTAGTCGGAAACGCAAGAGGGGCGGTGCGGATCGGGCACGAACCGGTTGCGGACCGGACCCGGGTCAGGCCCGGCGCACGACCAGCGCCGTGGCGACGGCCGCCAGTCCCTCGGCGCGGCCGGTCAGACCCAGGCCGTCGGTGGTGGTGCCGGAGACGGACACGGGCGCGCCGGCCGCCTCCGAGAGCGCCTTCTGCGCCTCCGCGCGGCGTTTGCCGATCTTGGGCCGCACGCCGATCACCTGGATCGCCACATTGCCGATCTCGAAGCCCTCGGCGCGGACGATCCGGGCGGCCTCCGCGAGCAGCGCGGTGCCCGCGGCGCCGGACCACTCGGGGCGGCCGGTGCCGAAGTGGGCGCCCAGGTCGCCGAGTCCGGCCGCCGAGAAGAGGGCGTCGCAGGCGGCGTGCGCGGCGACGTCGCCGTCGGAGTGCCCGGCCAGGCCGTGCGTCTCCCCCTCCCACAGCAGGCCGGCGCACCACAGTTCGCGGCCCTCCTCGAAGGCGTGCACGTCCGTGCCGACGCCGACCAGCGGCAGGGCGGGGGAAGCGGGGAAAGCGGGGGAAGGGGCGGACTCAGAAGCCATCGGTGACCCTCCTGCGGGCGAGTACGGCCTCGGCGAGCACGAGGTCCAGGGGGCGGGTGACCTTGAAGGCCTCCTCGTGGCCGGGCACCAGCACCACGGGCACGCCCAGCCGCTCGACCAGCCCGGCGTCGTCGGTGGCGCCCTCGCCCTCGTGCGGGGCGTCCGCGTGCGCCTTGGCGAGGGTGGTCCGGTCGAAGCCCTGGGGGGTCTGCACGGCGCGCAGCAGGGACCGCTCGGGGGTGGCCGTGACCGGCTCGGGCTCCCCGGCGGGGGTGCCCGGCGCGATCTGCTTGACGGTGTCGGCCACGGGCAGCGCGGGGACGACCGCCGGCGCCCCGGCCCGTACGGCGGCGACCACGGCCTCCACCGTCTCCACCGGGACCAGCGGGCGGGCGGCGTCGTGGACGAGGACGGTGTCGATGTCGCCGGGCAGCGCCGCCAGCCCGCGGGCGACCGACTCCTGCCGGGTGCCGCCGCCGGTGACGACGGTCACGTCGGTGTCTCCGGCGGACTGGGGCAGGGGGTGCTCGTCCAGGAGGGTGCGGACGGCCGCGGCGCCGTCGGGCGGCGCCACGACGACCACGAGCGAGACCGTACGGGCGCGGGCGACCGCGCGGACGGCGTGGACGAGCATCGGGGTGCCGCCGAGCGGGCGCAGCGCCTTGGGGGCGCCGCGGCCGAGCCGCACGCCGCGGCCCGCGGCGGGGATGACCACCGCGGTGCGGGGGGACGGCGTGCCGTCGGTCGCTTCTGCGTGCCTGGTTTCGTCTGGCATTGGTCGCCCGTTCAGGTTTGTTTCCTCGGCGGAGGTGGGTATGGCACTGAGCGTGCCGGGTGCGAAGCCCCGACCGGACCCTTCCGTGACGACCGGTCGAGCAGCCGCCCGGGCCCGGCACTTCCAGTACTGGGCAGTCCGGCGTCGAGTATCGCGGGCGGCCCGTGAGACCGCCCACGACCGCGTCCGGGCAGCCTCGTACGCCGGAGGACCTGACGGACCCCCGTGTGCGCCCCCGACACGCTGCGGTGCTCCGACACACCGCGGTGCCCGGTGACGGCTCGCACCGTCACCCGGGCACCGCGGCGATCTCCGCGTCTCACGTCCGCCGACCGGTCACCGGCCGGCGCCGCGCCGTGCGTCGTTGTCGTGTCCCGCCGACGGATGGCGGCGGGCGACGGGTGTCCGCCGCAGGGGCCGCCGGCCCGCCCCGGGCCGGCGCCGTCCGGATCAGGACGCCAGGACCTCGTCCAGCAGCGTCTCGGCCTTGTCCTCGTTGGTGTTCTCCGCGAGAGCCAGCTCGCTCACCAGGATCTGGCGGGCCTTGGCGAGCATCCGCTTCTCACCGGCGGAGAGTCCGCGCTCGCGCTCCCGGCGCCACAGGTCGCGCACGACCTCGGCGACCTTGATGACATCGCCGGAGGCGAGCTTCTCCAGATTCGCCTTGTACCGGCGGGACCAGTTGGTCGGCTCCTCGGCGTAGGGCGCGCGGAGCACCTCGAAGACCCGGTCGAGGCCGTCCTGGCCGACCACGTCACGCACGCCGACGAGCTCCGCGTTTTCCGCCGGGACGCGCACCTCCAGGTCGCCCTGGGCGACCTTCAGAACCAAGTAGGTCTTGTCCACGCCTTTGATCTGGCGAGTTTCGATAGCCTCGATCAGCGCGGCCCCGTGATGGGGATAGACCACGGTGTCGCCAACCTTGAACGTCATGTGACAGGTACCCCTTCCGTGGCTATCCAGGGTAACACGGGCACGCCCTCTTCTGAATGGCGTTTTCGCAGGTCAGGGCATATCTCGGGGCTTGACAACAACGCCCGGATCGTGCTGCGCGACCCTACCGAGGACAGAAATCCGCAGGTCGGAGGGGGTCTGAACAGGGCGGGAATCGCACATGGAAGCGCCTCCCGGAGCTTGACCGAAACACCTGTACGTCCGTTTTGTCGGTATCGTTGATCCGGCCGAACGGCCGGAAGCGAATTGATCAGCGCACGGACGAACGGCTCCGGGGATGTTTTCCGGCGAACTTCCCCGCCTCCTTCACCGGCACTTCCCCGGAATGCTCGTAATCGTTCGCACGGACGTGCAGTCGATATTCCGCGGAAGGCGCCCCGCCGGCCTCGGCCCGTCTCCCCGGCCCCGTGCACAAACCCCGCGCGTCTCCCCCGCGTCCCATGCCCACCCCCGTCCGCGATCCCTCACGCGCGTGCCGGGGCGCGGCACTCGGAGGCCTGTGGGGCGGGTCGGGTGCGGGGGCGTTTCACGGGGTCGGTACTCTGAGCCCGCCGACAGACCCATCCCTCCCGCTAGGAGTTGCCGCCGCCGTGAGCAGCAGCCTTCGACGCGGCGCCCTCGCCGCCAGCTCTCTCGCGCTCTCGATCGCGTCCCTGACCGCCTGCGGGGCCGGGCCGAACGCGCAGAGCCTGAACATCAACCCCGACAACGCCTCGGCCCAGGTCGACGAGATCAAGGTCCAGAACGTCAACGTCGTCACCTCCGAGGAGGGCTCCGGCCCCGCCTCCGTCTCGGCGCGCATCTTCAACGGCGGCACCGAGGACGAGACGCTGGAGTCCGTCATGGTGGACGGGCAGCGCGTGGAGCTGAGCCCGGCCGAGGGCGAGCAGGAGCTGACCGTCCCCGCGGGCGGCTCCCTGGCGCTCGGCGGCGAGGGCAACGCTTCCGCGATCATCGACGACCCCGGGCAGGCCGGCATCGAGACCGGGAACGCCCAGCCGCTGGTCTTCGAGCTCAGCTCGACCGGCCGGGTGGAGCTGCGCGCCACCGTCGTCCCGGCCGAGGGCACCTGGAAGGACTTCGGCCCCAGCACCGCCCCGGCGCCCACGGAGTCCGGCCTGCCCGACCCGGGCTCCTCGCCCACCGGGACCCCGGGCGCGCCCGAGGAGGACGACGCGGGCGCCGAGGACGAAGGCGTCAACGACAGCGGTGACGACGACACCCAGGGCGAAGTCGGGAACTCCCAGGAGAACGGCGGCACCGAGGACACCGGGGGGCGGTGACCCCGTCCGGCCCCCGTCCCCGGCCGGCGTGCGAACGCCGGCCGGGGGCACGGACGCGGGTGGGGGCCGCTCCTGATCGGGGAGCGGCCCCCACCCGCGTCCTGCCGTGCCGGACGCCGCCGCACCGGATCCCGGGCGCGGCGGCGTCCGGCACGGCCCCGTCATGGGCCGGTCACGGACCCGTCACGGCTCGAACTTGTAGCCCAGCCCCCGCACCGTCACCAGATAGCGGGGTGCGCTCGGGTCCGGTTCGATCTTGGCACGCAACCGCTTGACGTGCACATCCAGCGTCTTGGTGTCGCCCACGTAGTCGGCGCCCCAGACCCGGTCGATGAGCTGCATACGGGTCAGCACGCGCCCGGCGTTGCGCAGCAGCATCTCCAGCAGGTCGAACTCCTTCAGCGGCAGGTCGATCTTGGCGCCGGAGACCGTCACCACGTGCCGGTCCACGTCCATCCGCACCGGGCCGGCCTCCAGCGCCTGCGGGGCGGCCTCCTCCGGCTCGCCGCGGCGCCGCAGCACGGCCCGGATGCGGGCCACCAGCTCGCGGGAGGAGAAGGGCTTGGTCACGTAGTCGTCGGCCCCTATCTCCAGGCCGACGACCTTGTCGATCTCGCTGTCCTTGGCGGTCACCATGATGACCGGCACGTTCGAGCGGCCGCGCAGCTGGCGGCACACCTCGGTGCCTGGCAGCCCCGGCAGCATCAGGTCGAGAAGCACCAGATCGGCGCCGTTGCGCTCGAACTCCTCCAGCCCCTCCGGGCCGGTGGCCGCGATGGCCACCTCGAAGCCTTCCTTGCGCAGCATGTACGACAGTGCGTCGCTGAACGATTCCTCGTCCTCGACGACGAGCACTCGGGTCACGGGAGGACCTCCGGGGCGGGATCAGGGTGGTGATCGATGGGGTCGTGGGGGGTTCTGCGGGCCCCGCGGGAAAGGCCGCGGGGCGTGGTGGGGGTCCGGTGAGAGGCACCGTACGGGGGTACGGGGCCGTCGCCCGCGCCGTACGGGACGCCGTACGCGGGGCCGTCGGGGGTGCTGGGAGTGCCTGGGATGCCTGGAGCGCCGGGGACGATCAGGCCGCCGGAGCCGGCCGGGTCCGGGCCGGCTCCGCGTACGCCGCCGTCCTTCCCGGCCCCTTCCCCGGCATCTCCGACGTTGTCATCGCCGTCGTCTCCGTCGTCTCTGTCGCTGTCGTCGTCGCCGAAGTCCGCCGGCTCGCGCAGCGCGCCCGCGGCCCGTTCCCTCCCCAGCCTCCGGGCCTCGGCGCGCTCGCGCGCGCTGGCCGCCTCCGGCAGGCGCAGGGTGAAGGTGGAGCCCTGGCCCTCCGCGCTCCACACCGTGACCTCCCCGCCGTGCGAGGCGGCCACGTGCTTGACGATGGCCAGGCCCAGGCCGGTGCCGCCGGTGGCCCGGGAGCGGGCCGGGTCGACGCGGTAGAAACGCTCGAAGATCCGGTCCTTGTCCTTGTCCGAGATGCCGATGCCCTGGTCGGTCACCGCGATCTCGATCATGTCCCCGCCGGGGGCGGCGACCCGGCGCCCGGCGATGCCCACCCGGGTGCGGGCCGGGGAGTAGTTCACGGCGTTCTCCACCAGATTGCCCAGGGCCGCCGCGAGCTGGCCGCGGTTGCCCCACACGTGCAGGTCGGCGGTGCCGCCGGTGGCCATGGTGATCTGCTTGACGCCCGCCGCCTGGCGGCAGCGGTCGATGGCCTCGGCCACCAGCTCGTCCACCCGGACCGGTTCGGAGTCCTCCAGCGGGTTGTCGTTCTGCACCCGGGAGAGGTCGATCAGTTCCTGGACGAGGTTGGTCAGACGGGTCGCCTCGGTCTGCATGCGCCCGGCGAAGCGCTCCACCGCCTCCGGGTCGTCGGAGGCGTCCATCACGGCCTCCGACAGCAGCGACAACGCGCCGACCGGGGTCTTCAGCTCATGGCTGACGTTCGCCACGAAGTCGCGCCGCACCGCCTCGATGCGGCGGGCCTCGGTCAGGTCCTCGACCAGCAGCAGCACCAGCCGGGAGCCCAGGGGCGCCACTCGCGCGGAGACCGCCAGGGCCTCGCCGCGGCCCGTGCCCCGGCGCGGCAGATCCAGCTCGACCTGCCGGATCTCACCGTCGCGGCGGGTGTCGCGGGCCATCTTGAGCATCGGCTCCACCGTGAGCCTCCCGCCGCGCACCAGCCCGAGGGCGTACGCGGCCGAGCTGGCCTTGACGACGGCGTCGGCCTCGTCGAGCACCACCGCGGAGGAGCGCAGCACGGACAGCACGGTGTCCACCCCGGGCGGCAGCACGGCCTCGGTGTGCAGCGAGCTGCGCGTGGGACGGGCCTGCTCGCGCTCGCTCCAGCGGAACGCGAGCATCGCGAACACGCCGGTGCACACCCCGGCGATCGCTGCCGCTGCGGCGACCGCCGCGTTCACGTCCATGTGTCCAGGTTATGCGGGCTCCGGAACACCGCCCCAGCCGTTCGGGCACCTGCTCGAACAGACGTCTCCGAGAGTTCACGCCGGTGTCGGCGCCGGTTCACTTGGTCGGGCGGAACCGGACGTGTTTCGGACAGAACGTGGGAGCGTAGGGGAGAACCGGGGCCCGCGCGCTCTTCGCGGAAGGCCCGCGGCCCTACGGTCACGTCATGCGAGGGGAAGGAAAGTCATGCGGGACGCGTACCACGAGGAGCTGGACTCGATCGGCGACAGCCTGGTCGAGATGGCCCGGCTCGTCGGCTCCGCGATCGGCCGCGCCACCACGGCGATGCTGGACGCGGACCTCAATCTCGCCGAGAGCGTGATCGCAGCGGACGAGAAGGTCGACACCCTCCAGCGGGATCTGGAGACCAAGGCCATAAACCTGCTCGCCCGGCAGCAGCCGGTCGCCACCGACCTGCGGATCGTCGTCACCTCGCTGCGGATGAGCGCCGACCTGGAGCGCTCCGGCGACCTGGCCCAGCACGTCGCCAAGGTCGCCCGGCTGCGCTACCCCGAGTCGGCGGTCCCCCGCGACCTGCACGCGACCATCCTGGAGATGGGCCAGCTCGCGCAGCGCCTGATGGCGAAGACGGGCGAGATCCTGATCACCAAGGACGTCGACCTGGCGCTCCAGCTGGAGCAGGACGACGACGCCATCGACCTCCTCCACCGCACTCTCTTCCAGCACCTGATGGACGACCGCTGGAAGCACGGCATCGAGACGGCCGTGGACGTCACCCTGCTGGGCCGCTACTACGAGCGCTTCGCCGACCACGCGGTCTCGGTCGCGCGCCGCGTCGTCTACCTGGTCACCGGCGACTACGCGGACGAGGTCGACCCGGCCACCGCCGCGGCCGCCGCGGCCGGCTCGGAGGAGACTCCGGCCGGGGAGGCGTGACCGCGGACGGCGGGGCTCGGGTGCGGAATACAGGCTCGGGGCTCGGGCGCGGGGGCGCGCGAGGGGCGCGGAGCGCCAGCCGCCCGGGCCGGTGCGCCCCCGGCCGTGAGCACGCGGTACGTGCCTCCGCGCGCCGTTGACGCGCTCGGCGGTGCGGGCCGTCAATGGGTGACGAGACGAGCCGGTGACCGCCGGCGCGACGCGGAGGAGGCACTCATGGCGGACTTCCCGACTCCACCCACCACGGCCGAGCACTCCGACGAGAGGCCCTCGCTGCCCGTGCTGGGGGCCTGCGGCTGCGGATCGGGGTGCTCGTGCGGCTGCCAGTCCGGCGGCTCCTGCCAGTGCGGCGGGAACTGCTGATTCCCAGGAGCGACCGCCGGTGCGTACACCCGCACCGGCGCGGGGCCCGGCCGGACCACCGGCCGGGCCCCGCCGCGTACCTCCGCCGTCGTGGTGCGTGCCTCCGCCGCCCCGAGGAGCCCCCGGACCGCGCCGGCGGGTGAGGGCGGCGGGCAGCGGGGTAGTCGCCACGGAGTCCCGGAGCCCGCCGGGCCGCCGCCCCGCCACGCGGGCCGGCCGGCTCCTCCGACCGCGACGCCGAGACCACGGAGGCTCCTCAGATGGCCCTCAACCCGAGGATCAAGGACCGCATGACCGGCACCACCCCGGCCGGACAGGACAAGGGCGCCTGGCTCGCCGCCCTGGAGCAGGGCTCGAACCTGCTCCAGTCCGCGACACCGCTGAAGGGCTTCGACGTCTACGTCGTCGGCTTCCACTGCGCCAAGGGCGAACCGGACTTCCAGATGGAGGCCCACCACTACTGCCGCGTGGTCAACGACGATCTGCTGCAGTGCGTCCTGTTCGACGGCAACACCGGGGACGCGAACCTGATCGGCATCGAGTACATCGTCTCCGAGCGGCTGTTCGAGACCCTGCCCGAGGAGGAGAGGGCCTACTGGCACCCGCACAACTTCGAGGTGTTCTCCGGACAGCTCGCCGCCCCCGGGCTCCCCCGGTCCGCGGAGACGGCGCTCATGAAGCAGCTGGTCAACTCCTACGGCAAGACCTGGCACACCTGGCACACCAGCGGCCACGGGCACGGAGACGGCCACGGCTCCGGCATGGACCTCCCCTACGGCGACCCCAAGCTCATGTGGTCCTTCAACCGCGAGGGCGAGTGCGCCGAGGACCTCGAGCAGGACCGCGACCGGGCCATGGAGCTGGACACCGGGGCCAACCGGGCCGACCGCCAGTCCTTCCTCGACCTGGCCCGTCCGCAGTGGGGCGTCGACGCGATGAAGGACGACTTCTCCGGCACCACCCCCGTCCCCGGCGTCAGGGACGTCCGCGCGGCGTCCGACGGCGGAGCCGCCGCGCCCTGACCCGGGACCCGGGACCCGGGAGCCGGGAGCCCGCCACCCGCCGCGCGGCATGGCGCGGCCGACGCGGCGCGTCACAGATCCCTGGCCGCCTCCTCCGCTTCCTCCGCCGTGCGCTGGAGGGTGCCGAGCACGGCGGCCGGATCGCCGTCGGCCAGTACCGACTGGCCGACGTAGAGGCCGATCTCCCGGCTGACCTTCGCCCAGGACACCTTGTTGGAGGGGAAGAACTCCGCGGCTCCGAGCTGGTCCAGGTAGGGCCGCATCCGCTTGTGCCGCTTGTCGCCGCGCATCCGCTCCGAGGCGGACACCGTGACCGGCAGCGTGTGGTAGCGGTCGGCGAAGGCGAACTGGTTCTCCACGTCGTAGACGTGGTCGAGGAAGGCGGCGACCGCCTCCCGGTTGCCCTCCCGGCGGAAGGCCAGCATCCAGCCCGCCGACCCGGTGGTGGTGTCCGACAGCCCGTCGCGGCCGGGCAGCGGGGCCGTCCCGTAGTCGGTCTTCTTCCGGTCGGCCTGCTGCATCAGCGACAGGTCCCCGTTGAGCATGCCGACGTGCCCGCCCGTGAACAGGTTGAACAGCCCCTGTCTGTTGGTGACGGCGGGATTGGACGTGGTCAGGCCCTGGTCGACGAGCTCGTCGCGGAGCCACCCCATGGCCTCGACGTTGGCCGGGGCGTTGATGGCGTACATGCCGCCGTCGCCGGTGTAGCCGCCGCCGTTGCCCAGCATCCAGGTCATGGCCTCGGTGGGCGCCTCCTCACTGCCGAGCGGCAGTCCGTAGGGCACGTCCACACCGACCGCCTTGAGCGCGACGGCGGCCTGCTTCAGCTCCTCCCAGGTCCGCGGCGGCTTCTCCGGATCCAGGCCGGCCTCGGCGAAGAGGGCCCGGTTGTAGAAGAGGAGCTGGATGTCGGCGGTGAACGGCATCGCGTACCGCACGCGGCGCAGCTCGCCGGCCGTGCTGAGCGCGGAGACGAAGTCGGCCTGGACGGGGATGGACAGCACGTCGTCGGCCCGGTACAGCCGCTCGGCGGCCGCATGGCCGGCGAAGGAGTCGATCTGCGCCAGGTCCGGGGCCCGGTCGTTCCCGACCATCTCCGCGACCTTCTGCTCGGCCTTCCCCGGGGCGTGGACGGACACCTTCACCTTGATGCCGGGGTTCCGCTCCTCGAACGAGGCGACCACCTCGTCCCAGTACTCCTGGGTCGGGGTGTTTCCCTCCAGGTCCCCGTGATCCGACGCGACCATCGTCAGAGTGACGTCACCGGTGCGGGACGCCCCGCCTCCGCTGCCGCACCCGGTCGCCGTCAATGCGACAGATCCGGCCACCCCCGAAGCCAAGCCCAGGAACCGTCTTCTTCGCATCTGTGCCACCCCTTACTTAACCGGTACTGCTCCCGCGCTGGCGTTCACTGAGAACCACACCGGGAACCGATTCGGAAGCCGGAGCGCGGCACCCCCCTGAAAGCCACCACAGGGTGGCTGAAAAGTAACGGTCAGTCCGCACCGCGACCACCCTGATGAGCGGACCGATACACAAACGAGTCCGAGTCTCCGCCCCGCCGCCCGGATGGCGGCGAGGCGGCGGCCCACCGAAGGCCTCCGCACCGAATAAAGGGCAAAAGGCATAAAAAACCACCTCCCACCCCTTCCGCTCCACCGTAGGAGAGTTACCGTGGAACTGGACCTACGGGACGAGCGAGGGAGTTCGACCGGAGTAGCCGACTTGGGCGGAAAGCTTCGGCTTCCGCCGGGGCCGACGTCGACGGTCGGGCTGAGAGGCCGGAAGGTGGCGACACCGGAAGGCGACCTCCACAACCTGATCCGGACAATGCCGGCGCAGGGAGCCCGCCCCGTAGGTTCACCCATGTCACGGACCGCTCGATGCCACGCGGTGGAGCCGACCACCGCGTGGCATCGGTGCGCCATAGGGCGCCCAGGGGTCGTGGGCCCGGTGTTCAGACTCGGGGTTGCCTGGTGGCAAGCCGGTAAACGAGACAGGTCAGCGCGAGGATGATGTTCACGGCTGCCCAGAGAAAGATGATCACACCGACACCGATCGCTGTGCCCACACCAGCAGCGTCCTCGCACAGTTCCAGTTCGTCACCGGTGAGACCGGCGCACTCGGCGTACGCACTGACACCTCCATCCTCTCCTCGGAACGGACAGTGCGCCTGTCCGGGAAGCTGCGGAGCCCCACGGCTTCCCGGATTACTTCTTGCCCTGGTTCTTCACGGCCGGTTCCGCGGCCTGCGACTGCTCGCCCGGCCACCGCTCTGACCTGCGGCTGAGCCGTCAACGGTTGTCGTCGTTGGTCGCCCCTGGCCACCCTCCCACGGCCCAGCGACGGCCCGGGAAGCCAGACGACACATGTCGCGAGTCGCCTCGGGCAAGCGTCACTGACGCGCCCCCCTCGTCCCGAACTGTTGGCGACACGGTCGCTGAGGTCTCCTTGGCCGGTCGACCAGCCGTCTGGAGCCGCTGATGGCCGGCCGTAGTCACGCTGATTGCGGTGCTTCGCCGCTGCCCTGCTGTCGTCACCAGTCGCGCCACGCGTCGGTGATCTCGGCGCGCCCCATGCCGTTCCTCGCCGCCAGGGCCGCCACGTCGATGCCGTGTTCGCTCAGAGTCTGGTCGATGTACTCACACAGCTGCTCACGCTCGTCCGTGTCGTACCCGGCACCGCCATGCTGCTCGTCCTCATTGACCGCGTTGAGGCGCTGGACGACTCGCTTGATCGTGTCGAAGACCTGCTCGTCGGACGGTGCCACCAGTGCGTGCACGTCCTCTTCGAAGGCGTGGAGAGCATCCTCCGTGGCGCGCAGCAAGGACTCCGGGTAGAGCTGAGCCATGCAAGCACACTCCGGGTCCAACGTCCCGGCCGCCAGTTCACGAGCCTCCTCGGCTATGCCTGCACGCCAGTTCTCAGGTGGTCTGATCGCCATACGCGGACCGTACGCTCCGGGACTGACAGACCTGGGCGCGCGCTTTCCAAATGTTCACCCCGGGGTCCGGTGGCGGTCGTATGCGCCCTGACCTGCGGTGAAGCGTTCGGATCGGCTCCGTCTGGACGGCCCCGGACGGGGGCGAACGAGACCAGGACTGAGACCACGAGGTGACGGGCGGGCGGCTCACGTCGTTCGGTGGGTGCTGCACCCGAGTCGAATTCCTACTCGTTTGATAATGTCGGTCCCATGGGCGAGATTCCTTACAGCGTCGGCGAGGGGCCGGCCACCAGGGTCAGCCTCTCCCTTCCCGAGGGAACGGCTGAGGCGATCCGCCGACGGGTCGGCAAGCGTGAGTTCTCCGCGTTCATCACCGAAGCGGTGGAGCGCGAGCTGCGGGGTCAGATCCTGGACGAGTACCTGGCCGACTACGAAAGTCGTCAGGGGCCGATCTCCGAGCACGAGCAGGAGCGGGCACGCCGGGTCTTCGACGAGGTGTTCGCCGAGGAGGGGCAGTGGCCCGCCGCAAGCTGAGCCACGAAGGCACCCTCGTTCTCGACTGTGAGGGTCTGTCGAAGTTCGTCAGTGATCACGAGTCGGTCGTCGCCCTCATCGCCGAGGCCCGCAAGCGGGGCATGGAGGTGGTCATCAGCGCGCTCACCATCATCGAGGCGGTGCATCGCCGGACCGACAGGGCGCGGCTCGCGTGGGTCCTGTCCGGCATGCGGATCGTGCCCGTCGGTGACGAGGAGGCCAAGGCCGCCTCGGCCATGCTGGTCGACGCCGGGCTGCACGGTCACAAATACGCCATCGACGCTGCAGTGGCCGAGACGGCGCTGCGTCAGCGCCGCCCGGTCGTCATGCTCACCTCGGACATCGACGACATGACGAAGCTCTGCGGCGACAGGGTGCGCCTCGTCGCCGTGTAGCCGATGCCTGCAGGATCTGCTTGTCCCGCTCCGTCTCGCCTGTGCTCGCCGGCTGCGGGTGCCAGGCTGGGGGCATGGCGGAACTCAACGGTGAGCCGGTCGACCCTGGTGCCCTTCAGACCCTGGCCCTGACCAACTACGGTCACTTCACGTCGATGCGCGTCGAGCAGGGCCGGGTACGTGGCCTGTCCCTGCACCTGGACCGGCTGGTGCGCGACTGCCGGGCGGTGTTCGACACCGACCTCGACCCCGGGCGCGTCCTGGAGTTCGTCCGCAGGGCCGCTCCGGGGGGCGGGTCCCGTGTCGTCAGGGTGACCGTCTTCGATCCGGCGCTGGACCTGGGCCGCATCGGGTCGGACGCGCACCCGCACGTGCTGGTGACCACCCGCGGCGCGGGCAGCCTGCCGCTTCCACCGCTGCGGGTCCGGTCGGCCGTGTACACCCGGGACATGCCCGGGGTGAAGAGCGTCGGGCTGTTCGGCTCGCTGCGGCACCGGCGCGCGGCGCAGCGAGCGGGCTTCGACGACGCGCTGTTCGTGGACGGCCGGTCCATGATCTCCGAGGGCGGCACCTGGAACATCGGCTTCGTCCGGGGCGGGCAGGTGGTGTGGCCGGACGCGGAGTGCCTGGCCGGCACCACCATGCGGCTGCTCCAGCAGATCCACACCTCGGTCTCGGCCCCGGTGGGACTCGCCGACGTCACCGGGTTCGACGCGGCCTTCGCCACCAACGCCGCCATCGGTGTCCGGGCCATCGGCCGCCTGGACGACCTCCCGCTCCCGGACACACACCCGCTGATCGAGGAACTGCGCAAGGAGTACACCGGGATCCCCGGGGACCCCCTGTGACGGTGTCGCCGGGGATGGTCCCGGGACGGTGGGAAACCGGCAACTCACAGGGGGAGAAGCCGAGGTGGCGCCCGCCGGACGATGGGCCGTCCGTGACCCTTGCCAAAGAGCCGCCGCAGGTCGCAGGACCACGTCGAGGGCAAGTGCCCCAGTCGGTGGCTGTCGGGCACCGCATACGGTTGTCGGCAGCCACCGCGGTCCGTGGTCGTTGATGTCAATGCTGGATGCCAGCGGAACAGTTCCGGCACCGGGCCGACTTACAACGGTTTTCCCGAGCGGTCGGCCTATTGATCCGAAATGGTTTGGGTTCTGGGTCGTTGGTGGGGTGTGAGCGATCTGGTGGGGGACGCGCGGCATCCGTCGCCGTCGGCGCAGGAGGCCTTGCGGCTGCGGGCGGTGGCCGCGTTGGCCTCGCGCTCCACCTGGCGCCCCGAGAACTCCCGTTCGTCCTCGTCGGCGGCGCGATCGGCGCCCTCGGCGTCTGGTCCGCAGCACCAGTGACGGCCGCTGCCGTGACGGCGTTCCTGGTGGCCTTCCAGGTGAAGGCCGAGACCCTCACCAAGCCTCACTCATTACCGAGCACGGCCCAGCGACGGCCCAGAGGTAGCGAAAAGCCCCCTACCGGCAGCAAAGCTGCTGGTAGGGGGCTTGTTCGTGCCGTACGGCTACTTCTTGCCCTGGTTCTTCACGGCCTCGATGGCGGCCTTGGCCGCGTCCGGGTCGAGGTAGGTGCCGCCCGGGTTGACCGGGTGGAAGTCGGCGTCCAGGTCGTAGGACAGCGGGATGCCGGTGGGGATGTTCAGGCCCGCGATGTCGGCGTCGGAGACGTTGTCGAGGTGCTTGACCAGCGCGCGGAGGCTGTTGCCGTGCGCGGCGATCAGGACGGTGCGGCCGGTGATCAGGTCCGGGACGATCGAGTCGTACCAGTACGGCATCATCCGGATGACCACGTCCTTGAGGCACTCGGTGCGCGGACGCAGCTCGCTGGGGATCATCGCGTAGCGCGGGTCGTCGCTCTGCGACCACTCGGCGCCGTCCTCCAGGACCGGCGGCGGGGTGTCGTAGGAACGGCGCCACTGCATGAACTGCTCTTCGCCGAACTCGTCGCGGATCTGCGCCTTGTTCTTGCCCTGGAGCGCGCCGTAGTGGCGCTCGTTGAGGCGCCAGGAGCGGCGGACGGGGATCCAGAGGCGGTCGGCGGTCTCCAGGGCGAGCTGCGCGGTGCGGATGGCGCGCTTCTGGACGGAGGTGTGCACCACGTCGGGGAGCAGGCCGGCGTCCCTGAGCAGCTCACCGCCGCGGGCCGCCTCCTTCTCGCCCTTCTCGGTCAGGTTGACGTCCACCCAGCCGGTGAACAGGTTCTTCGCGTTCCACTCGCTCTCGCCGTGGCGGAGGAGGATCAGCTTGTACGGTGCGTCGGCCATGGGCCCGAGCCTAATCGACGTCCGGTGGGCGGGGCCGGGGCGGCCGACTGGCGAGACTACCCGCCGGTATCCCCCCTGCCCTGCCGGACGGGCAGGGCAGGGGGGAGGTGTGGGGCGGGGTCAGGCGGCCCGTACGGCGTCCAGCGCCTTGCGGACGGCCGCCGTGGCGTCGGGGGTGAGGAGGACGGAGTAGTGGTTGGCGCCGGGCACGCACCGCACGGTCACGCCGGAACCGGCTCCGGGGGCAAGCCCGGCCGCGGCGAGGCGGTTCTCGTCGTACAGCCCCCGCGGCTCGTCCAGCATGCCGCGTTCGGCCCACAGCAGGGTCATGGGCACCCCGGTCGAGGCGGCGGTCCGTACCGCCGCGAGGGTCTCCGGGTCGGCCAGGACGTCCGCCCCGTCGGCGCGTACCGCCTCCAGTGCGCAGCTGCTGCGCAGTTCCGGTTCCCGTCCCACCAGATCGCGGTCGATGTAGGCCTGGACGCCGTCGTTCCAGTGCGGGCCCAGGGCCGGGTGCTCGCGGAAGAAGGCGCGGTACGCCTCCCGGTCGGGGAAGGTCATCGACAGCCGCCGCATCGCCGGGCCGATCACGGCCTCCAGCAGTTCGTCGATGTCCGTCCCCTCGGGGGCGGGGAAGCCCACGCCGCCGTCCACCAGCACCACGCCCGCGATCCGGTCCGGGTGGCGGGCCGCCGTCAGCGCGGCGACGAAGGCGCCCATGGAGTGGCCGACCAGCACCGCGCGTTCCTGTCCCAGGTGGTCCAGGAGGGCGATGACGTCCTCGGTGTGGGCGGCGAGCCCGTACGGCCCCGGGAGCGCGGCGCTGCGTGCCCGGCCGCGCAGGTCGGGGGCGTACAGCGGGGTGTCCTCGCCCAGGGCGGCGGCCAGGGCGGCGAAGGAGCGGCCGTTGGCGGTGATGCCGTGCAGGGCGATCACCGGATCCCCGGCGCCGGGCCACCGGGAGACGGCCAGTTCCCCTCCGCGCACCGGGACGGTCGTCTCCTGCGCGGTCCGTCCGGTGCGGCCGGTGCGGCCGGTGCGCCGGGTCGTCGTCGGGTCCGTCATCGGGCCTCCTCTCCCCTCCGCCAGGTCAGCGAGCGCCGTATCGACGCGATGCCGCCCGGCGCCGCGTACACGGCGATCACGAACAGCGTGCCGAGGACGACCATCGGCTCCGACAGCGGCGCGCGCAGGATACCCGGCAGTCCGTGCACCAGGTCCGAGCTCGCCAGCACCGCGAGCCGCTGGTCGAGGAAGGTGAACAGCACGCCGCCGATCAGCGGGCCCCAGCGGGTGCCGCTGCCGCCCAGGACGACCATCACCAGCAGGGTGAGGGTGAACTCCGGGGTGCTGGAGCGCGGGGTGGCGCCCGCCGTGACCAGCAGGTGCATCGCGCCGCCCAGCACGCCGAGGGCGGAGGCCAGGACGAAGACGCCGAGCTTGTGGCGGAACGGGTCGTAGCCGAGGACGGAGACCCGCTGCTCGTTGTCGCGAATGCCCTGCCAGACCCTGCCGACCGGCCGGGACACGGCCGTCCACACCACGGCGGCCGTCAGGGCGAGATAGGCCAGGGCCAGCCAGTAGACGTTGGCGGTGTTCTGCACGCCGACCAGCGCGTCGGGCACCGCGCCGGTGTGCAGCGGCAGGCCCTCCTCGCCGCCGGTGAGGCCGCCCGGGTTGCGCTGCACCCAGATCGATCCGGCCTGGGCGAAGGCGAGGGTGACCATGGCGAAGCCGATGCCGCCCAGGGCCAGCCCGCGCAGCGAGACGGCGCCCAGGAGGACGGCGGCGGCCGTGCCGCCGGCCAGGGCCAGTCCGATGGCGGGGAGGAGTCCCAGGCCCAGTTCGGTCATGGCGAGCTGGGTGCCGTACGCGCCGCCGGCGACGTAGAGGGCGTGGCCGAAGGAGAGCAGGCCGGTGCGGCCGAACATCAGGTCGTAGCCGAGGGCGAGGCCGCCGAAGACCAGGCACAGGGCCAGCAGTTGGAGTGATCCGGGCGAGTTGACCGGGCCGTCGAGCAGTACCGGGATCTCCAGGGCGGAGTACGGCAGCAGGGCCAGGACGACCAGTACGGCGGCCGGTGCGGCCACCCCCCGCCACCACCGGCGGGCGGGCCGGGCAGCGGATCCGGCGGGCCCGGCGGGTCCGGTGGTGGGTGCGGGCCGCTCGCCGGAGGAGGGCGGTGCGGCGGCCCGGGCTGCCTTGGCGGCCTTGGCGGCCGGGGAGGCTGTCATGCGACTCCTCCTGCGAGTCGGGGTGCGGGGCGGGCGAGGACGACGGCCGCGAGCAGTACGACGACGGCGAAGTCGCCGTAGCCGTCGACGTAGTAGTTGGCGTACTGCTGCACCAGGCCGACGGCGAGCGCGGAGAGCGCCACGCCGGGGATGGAGCCCATGCCGCCGATGACCACCACGACGAAGGCGAACACCAGCAGGGAGGTGCCCTGGTGGGGGGAGAGCGAGCCGAAGTAGAGCCCGCCGAGGACGCCCGCCAGCCCGGCGAGGGCGCCGCCGATGGCGAAGACGAGGGTGAAGGCGCGGGTGACGTCGATGCCCAGGGCGGTGACCATCGCCCGGTCCTCCACGCCCGCCCGCACGATCAGTCCGTAGCGGGTGCGGGACAGGAAGAGGTTGACGGCCGCCAGTACCGCGAGGGCCGCCGCGATCAGCACGAAGCGGCTGACCGGCACCTGCGCGCCCAGCACCCCGACCGTGCCCGACAGCGCGTCGGGGACGGGGAAGGGGCGGGAGTCCGCGCCCCAGACGGCCTGGACGAGCGCGGGGACGGCCAGCGAGAGGCCGACGGTGACCAGGATCTGCTCGCGGGGACGGCCGTAGAGGCGGCGGATGAGGACGAGTTCGACGACGATCGCCAGCAGCGCGCCGGTGGCGGTGCCGACCAGTGCGGCCAGCGCCAGGCCGCCCGTGCCGCCGACGGTCTCGGCGGTGCGCCAGGCCGCGTACGCCGAGACGGTGAGGAAGGCGCCGTGGGCGAAGTTGAGGACGTCCATCAGGCCGAAGATCAGGGCGAGGCCGGAGGCAATGAGGAAGTACAGGGCGCCCAGGCCCAGTCCGGTGAGGGTGAGCAGGACCAGCGTGCTCATCGGGTGGTCTCCTTGGTCGCGTGCTCGCGCTGTTCCCGCTCCTCGGGCCGCTCCTCGGGCCGCTCCTCGGCCTGTCCGGATCGTCCGGACTGCTCCGGCCGCTCGTGGCGGCCGACGCCGAGCAGGCTCGTGGTGCGCTCGCGGTCGGCGAGGAGTGCGGCCGCGTCGCCGGTGTGGACGGTGCGGCCCGCGTCCAGTACCACGGCGTCGCGCGCCAGGCGGCGTACGACGGCCAGGTTCTGTTCGACGAGCAGCACGGGGACGCGTTCGGCGGCGCGCTGGAGCACCTCGGCGACCTCGGTGACGACGCGGGGCGCGAGTCCCTTGGTCGGCTCGTCGACGATGACCAGGCGGTTGTCGTTGAGCAGGGCGCGGGCGAGGGCGACCATCTGCTGCTGGCCGCCGGAGAGGGTGCCCGCCCGCTGCGCGCGCCGGGCCTTCAGCTCGGGGAAGAGGTCGTGGACGAGGTCGTAGTGGTGGGGGCCGCCGGCGCGTTCGGCGAGGGTGAGGTTCTCGGCGACGGTGAGGGAGCCGAACACCCCGCGGTCCTCGGGCACGTAGCCGACGCCGCGGCGTACCACGGTGTGGGTGCGGTGGCCGGTGACGTCCTCGCCGTCCAGGTGGACGGTGCCGCCGGTGACCTCGCCCTCCTCGGGCAGCAGGCCCAGCACGGCGCGGACGGTGGTGGTCTTGCCGACGCCGTTGCGGCCCAGCAGGGCGGTGGTGCCGGTGGGGGCGACGTCGAAGCCGACGCCCTGGAGGATGCTGGACTGGCCGATGCGCACCCGCAGGTCGCGTACGGACAGGATGGGCTGCGGCGCGGGGTTCGGCGTGGGGGTCGGTTCGGGGCTCGTGCTCACAGTTCCTCCCCCACGTACGCCTCCTGGACGGTCGGGTCGGCCATCACCGCGTCGGGGGTGCCGGTGGCCAGCAGGGTGCCGTGGTGCATCACGGCCACCCGGTCGGCGAGGCCGAGCAGGATGTCCATGTGGTGCTCGACCATCAGCACGGTGCGGCCCTCGGTGCGGTGGAGGGTGCGGATGACGTCGGTCAGCTCGCCGACCTCCTCGGCCGCGACGCCCGCCATGGGCTCGTCCAGGAGCATCAGGCGGGGCCCGGCGGGCGGGGAGCCGCCCTGCGCGAGGGTGGGGGCGAGGAGCACGGCGAGCTCCAGCTTGCGCTTGTCGCCGTGGGACAGGCCTCCGGCGAGGTCGCCGGCGCGGTGGGCGAGCCGTACGCGCTCCAGTACGGCCCGCACGCCCTCCCCGTCCTCCGGCACCCGCTTCGCGCCGGCCGCGCGGGCGGCCAGGGCGACGTGCTCTGCGACGGTCATGGTCGGGAAGACGGAGGAGGACTGGAAGGTGCGGCCCAGCCCGCGGCGGGCGCGGCGGTGGGGCGGCAGGCCGGTGATGTCGGCGCCGTCCAGGCGGACGGTGCCCGCGGTGGGGCGGGTGATGCCGGAGACGAGGTTGAACAGGGAGGTCTTGCCGGCACCGTTGGGACCGATGACGGCGACGAACTCGCCTTCCTCCACCGCCATCGCGATCCCGTCGACGATGGTCGCCGCACCGACGGACCAGCTCAGTCCGCTCAGTTCGAGGACAGGTGTCACGGCCGTCAGCCGATCTTCTTCTCGGTGGGGGCGACCCCCTGCGCGTCGACGGTGAGGACCACCTTCGGCGCGTCGCCGTCGAACTCCGCCTGGAACATGGGCTGGAGCAGGGCGTGGTCGCTCGCGCGGACGGTGTTCTCGCCCTTGACGCCCGCGAAGGTGTGGCCCTCCAGGGCCTCGACCATGGCGTCGGTGTCGCCGTCGGCTCCGGCCTCGCGGACGGCCTGGGCGACCATCTGGGCGGCGTTGAAGCCGTCGGGGGTGAACAGGTCGGTCTTCCAGCCCTTCTTCCCGAAGTACTCCTCGACGGCCTTCGCCTCGGGGTTGTCGATGGCTCCGGGCACGTAGTGGGCCAGGAGGGTGACCTTGTCGCGGGCCTTGCCGAAGACGGGGTAGCTGGCACGGCTGTCGAGTCCGGTGACGACGGTGGCGGCGTCGAGCACGCCCTGCTGGTCGAGGGTGGTCCACATCGACTGGGCGGTGTCGCCGGCCCAGGCGACGAAGACCATGTCGGGCTTCGCGGCCTTGACCTTGGTGGCGGTCGGGGTGAGGTCGGTGGCGCTGGGCGGGGCGAGGACGGAGTCCACGGTGGTGCCGCCGGTGCCGAGCACGCTCTCGACGGCGGCGACGTTGGCCTGGCCGAAGGCGTTGTCCTGGGCGAGGACGACGACCTTCTTCCCCTTGCCGCCCCCGCCGTCCTCCTGCTTCATGAGGATCTGCTGGGCGGTGGCCACGTCCTGGAAGGTCTGGCGCCCGGAGCGGAAGGTGTACTTGTTGGCGCCGGTGAGGGCGTCGGTGGCGGCGGGGCCGGAGATGTAGAGGATCTTGTTCTGCGCGGCGACCGGCGCGATCTGGGTGGCGACGCCGGAGGCGGCCGTGCCGGCGATGATCCGCACACCCTGGCCTGCGCTCTTCTTGGCCAGCGAGACGCCCTTGGCGGGGTCGCCGCCGTCGTCGTACCTGCTGACCTTGATCTCGACGCCGTCGATCTTCCCCGTGCCGCCGGTGGCGTGGTCGAGTCCCGCCTCGAAGCCCTGGAGGTACTGCTCGCCGTAGGAGGCCAGCGGACCACTGGTGGAGGTGATCAGGGCGACCTCGACCTCCTTGGCTCCCCCGTCGCCGGAGGCGGTGGAGCCGGGGCTGGAGCAGGAGGTGGCGAGTGCGGCTGCCACGGCTGCCGCGGCGAGGGAGGTGATGGCGGGTCTGCGCATGGCGGGAGGGCTCCTCGGCGGATCGTGTACGGGCGGCCACCGGTGGGTGGCCGGCTCGCGGTGGTGATGCCTGGCAGCGTCCGCCCCACGCGCATGCACCGGCAATGTCCGTGCCGTACACAGGAAGGCCCCGGCGCATGGGCTCTGGCCACATGTGCGCCGGGGCCTCCCGGCTGCGCGGTGCGGTCCCGCCGCCCCGCCCGCCCCGTCTACCGCCCGCCGTTCCGCCTGCCCGCCCGTCCGCTCACTCGTCGCGCAGCAGGTGCGCGAAAGCCTCCAGGTTGCGCGTGGACTCGCCGCGGGATGTCCGCCAGGCGTACTCCTTGCGGATGGAGGTGGCGAAGCCCATCTCCAGCAGGGTGTTGAACGCCCCGTCGGCGTTCTCCACGACCACGCCGAGCAGCCGGTCCACCTCCTCGGGGGTGACGGCCGGCAGCGGCAGCTTGCCCACCAGATAGACGTCGCCGAGGCTGTCGAGGGCGTAACCCAGCCCGTACAGGCGGGTGTTGCGCTCCAGCAGCCAGCGGTGGACCTCGGCGTGGTTCTCGTCCGGGCGGCGGACGACGAAGGCGTTGACGGACAGGGAGTGCCTGCCGACGATCAGGGAGCAGGTCGTGGAGAGCTTGCGGGTGCCCGGCAGCGTGACGACGTAGTTGCCGTCGGACGGACTCTCCCAGTTCAGCTCGGCCTCGCGCAGCGTCCGCTCGATCGCGGCCCTGGCCTTCGCGGTCGCGTCGCCGCCGCCGCTGTCGCTGTCGCCGCTGTTGTCGTGCTTGTCACCCATGGGCCGATCGTAGGTGACGGCGGCGTCCGGCCATCGCCTCGGCGTACACCTCGGCGGTGGTGGCGGCGGCGGTGTCCCAGCCGAAGCCGCTCGCGTGGCGGGCGGCGGCCTCTCCCATGCGGGCCGCCAGCTCACGGCCGTCGACCAGGTGCCGCAGCGCCCGCGCGTAGCCGGCCGGCTCGTGACCGTCGACGAGGAAGCCGCTGACCCCGTCGCGCACCGCCACCGGCAGCCCGCCGACGGACGCGGCGACGACGGGTGTGCCGCATGCCTGCGCCTCGACGGCGACCAGCCCGAAGGACTCGCTGTGGGAGGGCATCACCAGCACGCTCGCCGCGCGGTACCAGTCGGCGAGGAGTTCCTGGCCCACCGGCGGGTGGAAGCGCACCACGTCGGTGATGCCGAGGCGGGCGGCGAGCTTCTGGAGCTGCTCGGGCTTGGCCAGCCCGCTGCCGCTGGGCCCGCCGACGACGGGGACGACGAGGCGTTCGCGCAGGGAGGGGTCCTCGTCCAGCAGCAGCCTGGTGGCGCGCAGCAGGACGTCGGGGGCCTTGAGCGGCTGTATCCGCCCGGCGAACAGGGGTATGAAGGCGTCCTGCGGCAGGCCCAGGCGGGCGCGGGCGGCGGCGCGGCCGTCGGCGGGACGGAAGCGGTCGAGGTTGACGCCGGGGTGGACGACGGCCGTGCGGGCGGGGTCGGCGTCGTAGTGGTGGACCAGCTCGCCCGCCTCCTCGGCGGTGTTGGCGATGAGCCGGTCGGCGGCCCGCACTATCTGCGTCTCGCCGATGACGCGGGCGGCGGGCTCGGGGGTGTCGCCCTCGGCGAGGGCGGCGTTCTTGACCTTGGCCATGGTGTGCATGGCGTGCACCAGGGGGACGCCCCAGCGTTCGGCGGCGAGCCAGCCGACGTGGCCGGAGAGCCAGTAGTGGGAGTGGACCAGGTCGTAGTGGCCGGGCCGGTGGCGGGCCCAGGCGCGCATCACGCCGTGGGTGAAGGCGCACATCTGGGCGGGCAGGTCCTCCTTGGCGAGCCCCTCGTAGGGGCCGGCGTCCACGTGCCGCACCAGTACGCCGGGGGCGAGCTCGACGGCGGGCGGGAGGGCCGCGGCGGTGGCACGGGTGAAGATCTCCACCTCGGTGCCCTGGGCGGCGAGCTGCCTGGCCAGCTCCACGATGTAGACGTTCATGCCGCCGGCGTCGCCGGTGCCGGGCTGGTGCAGCGGCGAGGTGTGGACGCTGAGCATGGCCACGCGGCGGGGCCGTCGCGTGAACCGGTGCAGCCGCCGACCGAGCCTGGTGGGATGCGGGCTCACCTGCGCTGCCTCCTCCGGGATGGGACGCCGAGCGGCCGTCCGCTCTCTCGGGTCGTCAACACCGGCGGGGGCCGTTCCCTTCCCGCGCCCGCCCGCTTTGCCAAACCGTGACGCGACGCACGGCGCACGGGCCTGACACGCGGGCGCGGCGGGGGCCGGGCCCGCGCCGGGCGGTGCGCGGCGGACCGTAGGGTTGCCGACATGGGCAGGCAGGGGGCGGGGCGGCCCGTGGGGGCCGTCACGCGGGGAACGACGAATCCGAACCGGCTGCGGCGCATGGATCGCTGGATCGCCGCCGTCCACGGGCCCGCGCTGCGCCGCGCCGCCGGCCCTTACGGCCCCGTCGCCGTGGACCTGGGGTACGGCGCCGCGCCCTGGACGGCCGTCGAGCTGCTGGAGCGGCTGCGGGCGGAGTGCGGGTCCGTGAGCGTCACCGGGATCGAGATCGATCCGGCGCGGGTCGAGGCGGCCCGCCCCTACGAGCGTCCCGGCCTGGTCTTCGCCCGCGGCGGTTTCGAGGTGCCGCTGCCGGACGGGCGGCGGCCCGTGCTGATCCGGGCCGCGAACGTGCTGCGGCAGTACGACGAACGGGAGGTCGCCCCCGTCTGGGACCGGCTGCGCGCCCGCCTGGCGCCCGGCGGGCTGCTGGTGGAGGGGACGTGCGACGAGATCGGGCGGCGGCACGTGTGGGTGGCGATCGGCCCGGAGGGGCCGCGCACGGTGACGTTCGCGACCCGGCTCGGCTCCCTGGGCGCTCCCTCCGACCTGGCCGAACGGCTGCCCAAGGCGCTCATCCACCGCAATGTGCCCGGTGAGCCGGTGCACGCCTTCCTGCTCGACATGGACCGGGCCTGGGCGGCGGCCTCCCCGTACGCCGCGCTGGGCGCGCGACAGCGCTGGATGCGTTCGGTGCGGGAGGTCGCCGCCCGCTGGCCGGTCGTGGACGGGCCGCGCCGCTGGCGCCAGGGCGAGGTCACCGTGCGGTGGGAGGCCCTGGCGCCGGGCGGCGGCGGCAGGAAGGGGATGTGAGGACACGGGGCCCCGGGGTCTTCGGAGCCCCGCGGGGTCAGCCGCTCAGCCGGTCAGCTGCTTCTTGCCGGAGCCGCCGCCGACCTGGATCTTGCGCGGCTTGGCCTGCTCGGCCACCGGGATGCGCAGCGTCAGGACACCGGCGTCGTACGAGGCGTCGATCCGCTCGGTGTCGAGGGTGTCTCCGAGGAACAGCTGCCGGCTGAACTTGCCGGTGGGCCGTTCGGCGGCGATCCGCTCGGCGTCCTCCGGCCCGAGCCACCGGCGCTCGGCGTGGACGGTCAGGACGTTGCGCTCGACGTCGAGGTCGATGTTCTCCGGGTCGACACCGGGGAGGTCGAAGTGGACCACCACGTCGTCACCGGAGCGGTAGGCGTCCATCGGCATTCCGACCGGGCGGGCCGTGGTGCCCAGCAGCTGCTCGGTGAGGCGGTCGAGCTCGCGGAACGGGTCGGTACGCATCAGCATCACGGGTCATCTCCTTCCCTGGCACTGCGTCCTGTGATGCCCTCTGACTCTTGTATAACTCCAGGAAGGAAAATTGACAAGTGGCGACTCAAGTCTGTTGAAAGGGCAGTTCAGAGCAGGTGTTCGGGAATGGTCAAGAGGGCCGGGCCGTGCCTCAGTCGAGGTGGAGGGCCGCCAGCAGTGCGTCGACGAGCAGCCGGTCCTGCTCCTGGGTGAGCTGCCGCCGGGCCTCCTCCGGAGGCAGCCACAGCAGCCGGTCCACCTCGTCGCCGGGAGTGAAGGCGCCGCCGGTCGCCTCGGCCGCCCAGTAGCGGACCTCCTTGGTCCGGCCGCCGGTCTCGTAGTGCGTGGTGGGCAGCACCGCGCCCGGTGTGCAGGACATGCCGGTCTCCTCGCGCACCTCGCGCACCGCCGCCGGCAGGGCCGCCTCGCCCGGCTTGAGCTTGCCCTTCGGATGCGACCAGTCGTCCCACTTGGGCCGGTGGACGAGCGCGATCTCGATGCCCGCCCCGCCGGCGCAGGCGCCTTCGCCCGTCCCCGCGCCGGAGCGCGTACGGCGCCACAGCACACAGCCGGCCGCGCGGATCGTACGGGAGCCGGAACGTGAACCGGGGCCGGAACGTGAACCGGAGCCGGAACGTGAACCGGGGCCGGAACGTGAACCGGAGCCGGAACGTGAACCGGAGCCGGAACGTGAACCGGGGCCGGAACGTGAACCGGAGCCGGGCGCGGGGCCGGCCCCCGGGCCGCCCATCAGCGGCCCCACTCCGTGCCGGAGACCACCGGGGCGGCGTCCGCACCCGGCGCCTGCCGGTCCGCCCCGGCCGGCCGGGCCTGCTGGGCCTGCTGGGCCTGCTGGGCCTGCTGGGCCGAGGCCGCCGGGCGCCACAACCTCCCGAAACTGAACCTAGCCGCCTCCACCTCGTGCCGCTGGTCGGCGTGGAGCACCCCCAGCGCATAGGCGGTGGCGGGGGCGATACGGGGGGTGCGGGCCGCGGCGGCGGCGGCCGAGGCGGCCTCGGCGGCGTCCCGGTGCCGGTCCAGCGCCCGGCTCGCGGCGGTCAGCGCGGGATCGCAGGCGCCCAGCACCTCGTGGGCGTAACGGCGCAGCCGCACCAGCAGCCGCACCTGATTCCAGGCCGCGTCCAGCTCCCCGTCCACGACGAGGGTGTGGGCGAACGCCTCGCCGTTGTACGACTGGCGGGCCCGGGTCAGCGGCAGCGCGTCCACCGCCTCCGCCGCCCGCCGGTGGGCCAGCTCGGCCAGCGGCGGCAGTACGTGCACGGCGGGGCGGGCGGCGGCCTCGCCGGCCAGCGGCGCCTCGGAGGCCAGGACGGCGACCGCGTCGGCCACGGCGTGGAAGCGGGCCGAGCCGAGCGTCTGGAGGGCGGCGGAGTGGGCGCGGGTCCGGGCGAGGGTGAGCTGCCGCTCCAGCAGCGCCCCGGCGCGGGCCGCGCCGATCCCCAGGCCGCCGCCGGACGAGGAGGAGCCGCGCTGGGCGGGCGGGCCGGTGGTCGCGGAACCGGCCGCGGAACCGTCGGCGCCCGCGGTCCCCGACGGCGCCGACGACAGCCGGTGCAGCGCCCCCAGCAGCCTCTCCAGCCGCACCTCGTACGCCCGCTCCCGCCCCAGCACGCCCGACAGCCAGGCCAGCTCGGAGCCGAGCTGGTCGGCCCGGGCGGTGTCGGTCAGCGGCCGGTAGACCCGCAGTGCCGCGCCGACACGGCGGGCGCGGCGGCGCATCGTCCGCACGGCCTCGGCCGCGACGGCCGCCGACTCGGCGCTGCCCGCACTCTCCTCGTGCAGCCGCAGACCGCGCAGGAAACCGGTGGCCTGCCGGTGGAGGTATTCGGCCAGCACCTCGCCCGCCGTGGCCTCCCCCAGATCCGAGAGCGCCTCGCCGGGGCCCTCGCGGACCTCCGGGAGCGTCTTCGGATACGGCTCCCCTCCCCCGTCGGCCGCGTTGAGGGGCAGGTCATGTGGCTGGACCACGTCGGCGCCTCCGGGCGTCGATGAGCATTTCCTGGACGTTCCGCAGGGGCCGCCCCTCGGCGTCGGTTGCGTGGCGCGTCCACTCGCCGTCCGGGCCGAGGTGCCAGGAGGCGGTGGTGTCCGCCATGCCGGTCTCCAGCAGCCGGTCGAGGGCGGCCCGGTGGCCGGGGTCGGTGACACGTACCAGCGCCTCGATACGCCGGTCGAGGTTGCGGTGCATCATGTCGGCGCTGCCGATCCACACCTCCGGATCGCCCCCGCCCGCGAAGGCGAAGACCCGGGAGTGCTCCAGGAAGCGCCCCAGCACGCTGCGCACCCGGATGTTCTCCGACAGCCCCGCCACCCCCGGCCGTACCGCGCAGATGCCGCGCACCCACACGTCCACGGGCACCCCGGCCCGGGAGGCGCGGTAGAGGGAGTCGACGATCGCCTCGTCGACGATCGAGTTGACCTTGATCCGCACGTACGCCGGCCGCCCGGCCCGGTGGTGGGCTATCTCGCGGTTGACGCGCTGGATCAGTCCGTCGCGCAGTGAGCTGGGCGCGACCAGCAGCCGGCGGTAGGTGGTGCGGCGCGAGTAGCCCGACAGCCGGTTGAACAGGTCGGACAGGTCGGCGCCGACCTGCGGGTCGGCCGTCAGCAGACCCAGGTCCTCGTAGAGGCGGGCGGTCTTGGGGTGGTAGTTGCCGGTGCCGACGTGGCTGTAGCGGCGCAGCGTCTCGCCCTCCTGCCGCACCACCAGCGACAGCTTGCAGTGCGTCTTGAGGCCGACGAGGCCGTAGACGACGTGGCAGCCGGCCTCCTCCAGCTTCCGCGCCCACTTGATGTTGGCCTGCTCGTCGAAGCGGGCCTTGATCTCCACCAGCACCAGCACCTGCTTGCCGGACTCGGCCGCGTCTATCAGCGCGTCCACGATCGGGGAGTCGCCGGAGGTGCGGTACAGCGTCTGCTTGATCGCCAGCACGTCCGGGTCGGCGGCGGCCTGCTCCAGGAAGCGCTGCACGGAGGTGGAGAAGGAGTCGTAGGGGTGGTGCAGCAGCACGTCGCGCTCGCGCAGCGCCCCGAAGACGTCGGGCGCGGAGGCCGACTCGACCTCGGCCAGGTCGCGGTGGGTGCCGGCGATGAACTTGCGGTACTTCAGCTCCGGTTTGTCCAGCGAGGCGATCCCGAACAGACCGGTGAGGTCCAGCGGGCCGGGCAGCGGGTAGACCTCGGCCTCGGAAACCTTCAGCTCGCGCACCAGCAGGTCCAGCACGTACGGGTCGATGGACTCCTCGACCTCCAGGCGCACCGGCGGGCCGAAGCGGCGCCGCATCAGCTCCTTCTCCAGCGCCATCAGCAGGTTCTCGGCGTCGTCCTCCTCCACCTCCAGGTCCTCGTTGCGGGTGACCCGGAACATGTGGTGGGCGAGGACCTCCATCCCGGGGAACAGCTCCTCCAGGTGGGCCGCGATCACGTCCTCGATGGGCACGTAGCGCTGCGGGGAGGCCTCCAGGAAGCGGGACAGCAGCGGCGGCACCTTCACCCGCGCGAAGTGGTTGTGCCCGCTGACCGGGTTGCGCACCACCACGGCCAGGTTCAGCGACAGCCCGGAGATGTAGGGGAAGGGGTGTGCCGGGTCCACCGCCAGCGGGGTCAGCACGGGGTAGATCTGCTGCCGGAAGAGGGTGAACAGGCGGGCCTGCTCCTTCTCCGTGAGGTCCGGCCAGCGCACCAGGTGGATGCCCTCGTCGGCCAGGGCGGGCAGGACGTCCTGCTGGAAGCAGGCGGCGTGCCGGGCCATGAGCTCGCGCGAGCGGTTCCAGATCAGCTCCAGCACCTCGCGCGGCTGGAGGCCGGAGGCGGAGCGGGTGGCCACCCCGGTGGCGATGCGGCGCTTGAGGCCGGCGACGCGCACCATGAAGAACTCGTCGAGGTTGCTGGCGAAGATGGCCAGGAAGTTCGCC
Organism: Streptomyces barkulensis; assembly: GCF_002843305.1. Lineage (GTDB taxonomy): Bacteria > Actinomycetota > Actinomycetes > Streptomycetales > Streptomycetaceae > Streptomyces > Streptomyces barkulensis. The sequence goes on along the minus strand of NZ_PGSG01000088.1, from coordinate 62,795 downwards.
CGCTCCAGCAGCGGCGTGGCGGGGTCCTCGGCCAGCTCCAGCACCCGCTCGTTGAAGGCCAGCCAGCTTCGCTCCCGGTCGAGGAAACGTCCCTGCGGCAGCTCCTCGTCCGCCCCGTCGGCGTCCTCGCCCTCCCGGTAGGCGTCGGAGTCGGCGTCGAGGCCGGGATCCAGGCCGTGCGGGGGCGTGGCCACGGCGTGCGGGCGCGAGGCGGCGATGAAACCGACGGAGGGCTGGACAGGCTGGCTCATTCCTCCATTGTTCCGCGCCGCCAGAGGCAACGGCGCGTCGGGAAGCTGCGGCCCGGGGCGTGGCCCCGGGGCCGACGCCTTCGGCTCGACGGGCTGCATTCCGCGATGCTCGCAAGCGAGTTTGAATCGCCGGTTAAGTCGACATGGCTGTCAGGCGATCCCCGCACTTCGCGCGGGTGCCGGACACCGGAACGATTCGCTCCGGCGAACCGTCGCGGCGGTGCTCCGGGAGTGTACGGCGGTGTGCGGTGGGTGCCGCCGGGGCGGGGTGGGCGGGGTGGGCGGGGTGGGCGGGGTACGAGCCGGGGCCGAGCGAGGCGGAATTTCCCGTTCGAGCGATTTTCGAACTCTCATCACCCATAGTGACCGATACGTCACTACTGTGGCCGATGGCGGCGATCCGGCGGTGCCCCGGACACCGGCCGCTGTGCAATCACGGGCCGGATCTGTGCGGCCTGTACGGGGTGACGGGCCGGGGGCTGGCCCGTTGGACACGGGCGTGACGGAGGGGATGGTGCGCATGAGCACGGACAACTGCGGCAGGGACCGCTCGGACCACACCACGGACGGCGCGGACGGCGCTTCCTGGGAGGAGGACTGGGAGGACGACTACGGCCCGGCGGTCCGGGCCACCTGCCGCCAGATCAAGCTGTGGCGAGAAGGAGCGGGCCTGACGCAGCAGGAGCTGGGCGACGCCATCGGCTACAGCCTGGGCATGGTCTCGGCCGTCGAGCGCGCCAGGCGGCTGCCGCACCCGGACTTCCTGACCAAGGCGGACCGGGTCATGGGCGCGGACGGCAAGCTCGCCGCGATGAAGAAGGACGTGGAGGAGGCCCGGTACCCGAAGAAGGTCCGCGATCTGGCCAAGCTGGAGTCCGAGGCCGTGGAGCTGGGCGCGTACATCAACACCGTCGTACACGGTTTGCTACAGACAGAGGAGTACGCGCGCGCGTTGTTCGGCCTACGACTCCCTCCTTTCGAGGAGGACGAACTCGAACAGTTGGTGGCCGCGCGGCTGGCCCGGCAGAAGGTCTTCGACCGGCGTCCCGCTCCTCTGCTGACCTTTGTCCAGGAAGAGAGCACCCTCCGACGCCCACTGGGGGGAAGAGTGGTGCAGCGGCGTCAACTCGAACACCTGCTGGAGGTCGGCAGGCTGCGCCACGTCAGGATCCAGGTAATGCCCACGGAGAGCGAAGGGCACGCTGGACTCGGCGGATCGCTCCGGGTTCTCAAGCTCAAGGACGGAACAGCGGTCGCACAGAACGAAGTTCAGCTCACCAACCGCATCATCTCCGATCCCAAAGAGGTCCAGATCCTCGAGATGCGCTATGGGATGATCCGTGCTCAGGCACTCACACCGAGTGAGTCGTTGGCCTTCATCGAGAAACTGCTAGGAGAGATGACATGACCCTCAACCCCTTCGCCGGAGACGACTCCGAGCTGAAGTGGACCAAGAGCAGCCACAGCACCAACGACGGACCCGACTGCGTCGAGATCGCGGCCACCCCCAGCACGGTCCACGTCCGCGACTCCAAGCGCATACGGGGAGCCCGGCTGGCGTTCACTCCGGAGGCGTGGGCCGGCTTCACCGCGTACGCCGCCGGTCGCTGACCGGGTGGTCCACAGCCGTTCGGACTGAATGTCAGAGGTCGCCTCTACGTTCGTGTTCCATGACGACCACGGCATCAGCGGTGCACACCTACACCTATCTCCGGCCTTCGTCCGTGCGCGGCGGCGCGGGCGGGCCCGAGCTGGGGCTGGAGACATCGGGCGGGGCGACGCCGACGGGGGCGAGTGCGCATCCCCGGTTCTTCTCCGGGTTCGTGACCGCGCCCGAGGCCGCCGCCGCGGCGCTGCTGTCCGTCGCCGACGTGGCCTCGGCCCGCTACCACCAGCGCCTGGCGGCCGCCTCCCTCGACCCGGTGGTGACGGGCAGCGGCGACCGGCTGCGGTTCGAGTCGTTCTCCGGCTGCTGCGGCGTCTACGCCCGTCTCGACATCCTCGGCGAGGGCCTGGACGGGGACGACATCGGCCACGGCACCACCAACGTGGACGTCAACAACCCGCTGCGTGAGGCGCTGGTCCGGGTGGGCCCCTCCGATCCCCTCCATCTGCGGGTCGGTCCGGAGGAGCTGGAGGTGACCACCTTCGACGGGCCGGTGGTGGAGAAGAAGGTGCCGCTGCCGGACCGCTGGCTGCGCGGCTTCGCCGAGACCCAGGTGATCGCCTCCGCCTTCGACCTGCGCGCGGAGGTCACCGCCGCCGAGGCGGTGCGCCTCCTGCGCTCCCTGCCGCGCACCCGCCCGGGTTCGGGGCCCGCCCTCTGGGTGGTGCAGGCCGGGCGCTCCCTGCGGCCGACCACCCGGCCCGTGCCCGGTGCCGTCTGCCTGCCCGGTCCGGACCGGCTCTCGGCCCTGCTGCGGGTGCTGCGCCACGCCACCGGGCTGCGCCTGTACGGGCCGCCCGCGACGACCGCGAGCGGCGCGGCGGCCTCCGCCTGGGAGCTGCTGCTGCCGGGGATGCGGCTCACCCTCACCCTCTCCCCCGATCCCGCGCGCGGCTTCTCGGGCGAGGGCGCGGTGCTGGAGGCGCTGTCCGGTGAGGAGGCGGCCGAGGACGCCGATCTGGTCTCGGCGCTGCTGGCCTGGGAGCCGCGTGTGGACGTCGGGGAGCTGGCCCGGCGGTCGGGTCTGACGCCGCAGCGGGTGCGCGCCGCCCTGACCGTGCTGGGCACCGCCGGGCGGATCGGCTACGACACCGCCGAGGCGGCGTACTTCCACCGCGAGCTGCCCTACGACGCCGGGCGGGCCGAGCGGCACAACCCCCGGCTGCGCGCCGCCCGCGAGCTGGTGGCCGCCGGTGCGGTACGCGCGGAGGCCGACGGCACCTTCACCGTCACCGCCGGCGACCACGACCACCGGGTGCGGGCCGGAGGCGAGGGGCTGAGCTGCACCTGCCGCTGGTGGGCCCGCTACCGGGGCGGGCGCGGCCCGTGCCGCCACGCCCTGGCCGTGCGCATCACCCTGGACGCCGGGGACACCACCACCGCCGCCACCACGGCGGGTGCCCGGTGATCGGCGCGGGAGGCGCCCCGGCCCGGCCGGCTCACGGGCGGGCTCGCGCGGACGATCTGTCCGACGGGGAGCGCGAGGTGCTGGCGGTTGCCGAGCGGGAGCTGGACGGGGACGCGTGCGCGGTGCTGCTCGCCGTGGCGCACGGCGAGCCGAAGCGGCTGCCCGAGCTGATCGCCGCCCTGTCCGACGGGCAGCGCCGCTCCTGCGTTCCCCATCTGAAGGCGTGGCGCGCACGGTTGCGCAACGAGTGGGACCGGTGGTTCCGGCCGCGCAGGCGGGCGCTGGTCATCGCGGGTGCCGGCTGCCACACGGGGGCCGCCGCTGCCGCCGGTTGGCTCGCGCACGACGACCTGGGCATGCTCGAACCGTCCGACGCCGCCGGCCTTATGACCGTTCTCGGCGGCCGCCCGGCACAGTGGCTGGGCGATGTCGCCCGGCGCCTCGCCGACCGCATCCGCCCGGGCGACGCCTGGGACTGGCCCCGCTACGCCCTGGTGGAACGGCTGGTCGCCCTGTCCGGCTGCCCCATGCCGACCGGCGACGGGGTCGTCCTGGGCTGGGCGCTGGAGCGGACATGGCCGCAGCGGTCCGCCCGCTGGTCCGCCGCGATCGGCGCAATCGGCACGGTCGGCGGCGCACCGGAGCCGCACCGGCGCCTCCCGCCGGGCGGCACTCTTGCCGAGCGGCTGCGCGACGACCTGTTCCTCGACACTCTCCTCCCACGCCTGTTCGAGGTGGAGGGCGCCGGTGCGGTGCTGGAGGGCTGGGACACCGTCCAGGAGACGGAGGGGCCGTCCTGGCCGAAGGCCCTGGCGGCGCTCGCCGCCGAGGGACGGCTGGAGCGTTCCGCCCTGCTCGACGGCTGCCTGTCCCGGCTGCTGCGCGGCGGACGCCCGGCCGAACTGCGCGGCTTCCTCTCCGTCCTGAAAGGGCTCGCCCCCACCGACGACGAGTACGCGGCCCGCGCCACCACCCTGCTGCGGCTGCTGCCCGACGCGCCCTCCACCGTCGCGGCCCACGCCCAGGAGCGGCTGGCCGCCCTGGACGCGGACGGGCGGCTGGACGACGAACGGTTGGCCCAGGCCTCCCGGGCGGTGCTGTTCCGGACGGAGAAGAAACTGGTGCGCGCCCAGCTGAGCTGGCTGGACGGCGCCGCCCGCCGCGACCGGGAGCGGGCCGGTGCGGTGGTGCTCGCAGCCGCCGACGCCTTCGGCCACGAGGACACCGCCCTCCAGGAGCGGGCGCTGAACCTGATCGCCCGCCACCTCAAGTACGCCGGGGACGCGGTGCGTACCGAACTGGCCCGGGCGGCCCAGGCGTTGAGCCCAGTTCTGCGTCCCCGCGCCGCCGGGCTGCTGGGGGTGGAGCTGCCGGACGACGGGGTCGCCGACCGCTGGGAGGACGTCCTCCCGCCCGTCCCCGGGCCGGCGCCGATGGCGCCGCCGCTCGCCACCGCCACCGAGGTGGCCGAGGAGGTCGGCGCCGTCCTGGCCGCCGCGCGGGCGGCCCAGTTCCGGCCCTCCGCCGCCTCCGGTGCCGACGCGGCCGTCTTCGAGCGGGCCCTGGACGGCCTGGTCCGCCACGCCCACCGGGACCGCGACGGCCTGGTGCGGGCGCTGGAGCCGGTCATACGCGACCACCCCTTGAACACGCAGAACGGCTGGTGGGGCGATCCGAGGCAGGGACACATCCGTTACCTGGCGGCGGTGCTGTGCGGCGAGGACTCCCCTCCCCCGCCGTCGGCGGCTGACGCCCAGACCTTGTGGTATCCGCGCGGACGCGACTTCACGCCCTTCGGGGAGGTCCTCGGGGCCCGTCTGCTGGAGGCCGCGTGGCGGGTGCTGAACGACCCGCCGCCGTTCCTGCTGGCCACCCCCACCACCGCCGACGGGCGGATCGACCCGGCCGAACTGGTCGCCCGGCTGGCCGAGTACGGGCGGACGGGCGCCGTGCCCGGCTCCTGCGATCTGGACCAGGCCCTGCTCCGGCTGGACGTGTCCGCCGCCGGCCCTGACGTCCTGGCCGCCGCCGGACGGCTGGGGGGCGAGGCGGGGCGGCGGGTGCGCGTCTGGCTGGAGGCGGGTGGCCCGTCACTGCCCGAGCCGGTCCGCGACGCGCGGCCCACGTACCGGGTCCACGGCTACGGCAGCCCCGTCGTCCGGGTGCGCCTCTCCCGTGAGGCGGCGGCCCTGCCCTGCCCGCTCGGCCCGGCCTTCCAGCGGCTGCTGGGCCGGTACATCGCCGACGGCAAGCGGGACGAGACGCCCTGGACCGGCAGTGCCCGCCTGTGGCCGTCCGTCCTGCCCGTCCACCGCGAGCTGGTCGCCCTGCATCTGCAGCCCACCTTCGCCGCCACCGGCGACGAGGACCTGCGCGGCGGCGCGGCCCGGCTGCCCGAGCTGGCCGAGGCCGGGGGCGAGGCGGGGGAGGCCGTCCACCTGGGGCTGGCGCACACCCTGGGCGCGCGGCATCCGGAGGACCGCACGGCGGCCGTGGACGCGCTGCTGGTGCTGGCGGCGCGCGGTGATCTGGACGCGGCGCGGCTGGGCCGGGACGTGGCCGAGACGGTGGCGGCCGGGACGGTGAAGCCGAACCGGCTGCTGGAGTCGCTGCGTGAGGCGGTGCGTGCCGGGGCTCCGGCCACGGTGTTCGCGGTGCTGGCCGCCGCGCTGCCGGGGATGCTGGCGGCGCCGGATCCGGTGCGGGGGCCGGTGCGGGGGCTGCCGGATCTGCTGGCGCTGGCCGCCGAGTGCGCCGGGACCTGCGGGGCGCGCGGTCCGGTCGGCGGGGTGGCCCAGGCCGCCGACCGGGGCGGGAGCGGCCGCCTGGTGAAGGAGGCCCGCCGGCTGCGGGACGTACTGGGGGCGCCCGTGACGGCCTGAGCCCGTCCCCGGCCGCCCCGGTCAAGCCCCCTCCGGCCGGCGGCCTGTTCAGCCCTCCGTGCGGTACATCAGGTCCACCTCGTGGGTCTCGAACCCCAGGCCCTCGTAGACCTTCACGGCCGCGGTGTTGTCGGCGTCCACGTACAGCATCGCGGTCGGCAGGCCGCGGTCGCGTGCGAGGTAGCGCAGGCCCACCAGCGTCAGCGCCTTGCCCAGGCCGCCGCCCTGCGCGCCCGGGGCGACGCCGACGACGTACACCTCGCCGAGCTGCTCGGCGCTGTGGACCTTCGTCCAGTGGAAGCCGAGCAGTTCCTCGCCCTCCCCGTCGCGCCCGCCGTCGCGCACGGCGAGGAAGAAGCCCTTGGGGTCGAACCACGGCTCGGCCTTGCGGTCGTCCAGGTCGCGCTGGGTCATGCCGCCCTGCTCGGGGTGGTGGGCGAAGGCGGCGGCGTTGGCGGCCAGCCAGGCGGCGTCGTCGCGGCCGGGCACGAAGGTGCGCAGCCGCACCCCCGGCGGCAGCGACGGCTCGGGCAGGTTCAGGCCCGTCAGCGGGCGCCGCATCTGCCGCAGTTCGCGGAAGAGGGCGAGGCCGAGCAGCCGCGCCAGGTGGCGTGCGGCCGGGTGGCCGCCGTGCGCCCACACCCGCAGCCGCCGGCCCGACGCCTCCAGCAGCGCGCGGCCCAGGGCCAGCCCGTGGCCCTGGTTGCGGTGGTCGGGGTGGACGACGAACTCGCCGGTCGGGGCCTCGACGGGATCGGTGTCCTCCAGCTGCCCGTAACCGGCCAGCTCCCCCTGTCGCCAGAGCAGCAGATGCCGTACGCCCGCGCGGCGACCGCCGCGCAACTGGAGGCGGCCCTGCTCGGAGACGGCGGGCTGGCCGTCCACCCGGGCGGCCTCGTCGATCAGAGCCTGGGCCTGCCGCACGGCCTCGGGCGTCAGCTCGTCCACAACCACCACGTCGCTCATAGGGAGAAGCCTACGCAGCATCGAAACCATGCGGTTACCAACGCGACAATGACACGCTACGCGCGTTGACCTAGGCTTCCCCCGCCACCAACGGCCACTTCCGGGCCAACCCACGGCCTCGACAAGGGAACAGAAGGGGACAGAACATGTCCACTCCGCCCAAGCGGTCTCCCCTCTCCCGCAGACTCACCGCAGCCGCGGCCGGTCTGCTGACGGTCGGCGCCCTCGGCGCCGCCATGCCCGCCGCCGCGCAGGACGCCCCGTCGGCGGCTCCCGGCGCGCACGGCGACCGCGGCAAGCACCACGGCCGCACCGTCGACCTCCAGGTGCTCGCCATCAACGACTTCCACGGCAACCTGGAGCCCCCGACCGGTTCCTCCGGCCGTGTGACCCATCAGCACCCCGACGGCACCACCGAGCAGATCGACGCGGGCGGCGCCGAGTACCTCGCCACCTCCCTGCGCGAGGCCCGTGAGGGCAACCGGTACTCGGTCACCGTCGCCCCCGGCGACATCGTCGGCGCCAGCCCGCTGCTGTCGGGCCTCTTCCACGACGAGCCCACCATCGAGGCGATGAACGCGCTCGGCATGGACGTCGTGGGCGTCGGCAACCACGAGTTCGACGAGGGCGCGGCCGAGCTCGAGCGCCTGCAGAACGGCGGCTGCCACCCCGAGGACGGCTGCTACGACGAGGGCCGCACCTTCGGCGGCGCCGACTTCCCGATCCTCGCGGCCAACGTCGTCGACGAGAAGACCGGCAGGCCGCTGATGGCCCCCTACACCGTCAAGAGGATGAAGGGTGTCCGCGTCGGCTTCATCGGCGTCACCCTGGAGGGCACGCCCGACATCGTCTCGGCCGAGGGCATCAAGGGACTGAAGTTCCTCGACGAGGCCGAGACCATCGACAAGTACACCGAGGAGCTGCGCCGCAAGGGCGTCAACGCCGTCATCGCGCTGATCCACGAGGGCGGCACCCCCGCCTCCAGCGCCTACAACGCCGACTGCGGCGAGGACGGCGGCAAGCTCTCCGGCCCGATCGTCGACATCGCCAGGCGGACGAACGCGGGCGTGGACGCGCTGATCACCGGCCACACCCACCAGCCGTACGTCTGCTCCGTCCCCGACCCGCGGGGCGAGGACCGCCTGGTCACCTCCGCCGCCTCCTACGGCCGGCTGTTCACCGAGCTGAACATGGAGTACGACCGCCGTACCCGTGACATCGTGCGCGCCTCGGTGGAGGGCGCCAACCGCGTCGTCCACCGCAACCAGGAGAAGGCCGCCGACCTCACCTCCCTGATCGACTACTGGAAGGGGCTGGCCGCGCCCGTCGCGGGCCGTCCCATCGGCTGGATCTCCGAGGACATCACCGCCGACCGCACCGTGCCCGAGTCCCCGCTGGGCGACCTGATCGCCGACGCCCAGTTCGCCCACGCCCGCGGGCTGGACCCGGAGACCGACCTGGCGCTGATGAACCCCGGCGGCATCCGCTCCGACCTGGTGTACGCGGCCTCCGGCGCCGAGGGCGACGGCGTGGTGACGTACGCCGAGGGCTTCACCGTCCAGCCCTTCTCCAACACCGTCAACCTGACCACCCTCACCGGCGAGCAGCTTCTGACGGTGCTGCGCGAGCAGGTCAGCGGCGCCAACGAGGCCTCCCCGAAGATCCTCCAGGTCTCCTCCGGCCTCACCTACACCCTCGACCTCACCCGGTCCGGCGCGGACCGGATCGTCGCGGACTCGGTGCGGCTGAACGGCGAGCCCCTCGACCCGTCGGCCTCCTACCGCGTCGCGGTCAACTCCTTCCTGGCGGGCGGCGGCGACGGCTTCCCGACCCTGGCGCAGGGCACCGACCCGCTGGTCGGCAGCGACGACCTGGCCGCCCTCCAGGACTACCTGACCGCCAACTCCTCCGCCGCCGACCCGCTGGGCGCCCCGGCGGCGGACCGGATCACGGTCATCCGGTGACCCCCCACGGCGGATGACCCTCCCTCCGCAGGCCGCCTTCCCCCGGCCCGCGGAATCCCCCCACAACGCCGCCGACCGGTCCCGCGACCGGTCGGCGGCGTTCTCCGTGCCCGGCCCGCCCGTTGGACTCAGCCGGTCTTCCACAGGGTCAGGTCGGCCTTGACGGCGGGGACGTGGTAGGCCTTCTCCGCCGGCACCATGTCGGTGACCTCCAGCATTGCCAGGCGGCCCTCAGTGGTCACCGTGCACAGCACGTCGCCCTCGTCCGGAGCCCCCTCGTCGTTGATCTCCCGGGCCTTCAGCTCCTCCGGGAGCGGGTTGGACACGGCCGCGGCCTCGCACTCCTGCGGGGTGTTGCCCGCGCTCTCCCCCATCGCCCTCCTGAAGTCGAAGGTGCCGCTGTGGACGATCAGTTCCGTGTCGGAGATGCTGATCTCGCTGGTCGGGTCCACCCTCGCCTCGTCCAGGTCGACGTAGGTGATGCCGAGGGTGGGAGGCGTGGCGATGGTGATCGGCCGCTTCTCGAAGACCGGCTCGAAGGAGCCTCCCTCTGCGGCCGACGCGTCGGCACTCGCCTCCGGGGAGTTCTGCCCGGCCTCCTCGGGGGAGGGCGTGCCGGTGTCCTCCGGCGCCTCTTCCCCGGGCGTCCGCGGGTTCTTCGGCGCCTGCTCGCCGCTCCCGGCGTTCGCGTCCTTCCCGGCTCCGGTGTTCCCACCGCCCTCGTTCCCGGCGGTGGCCACCGCCCACGTCCCCCCGACCGAGGCGGCCAGCACCAGGACGGCCCCCGCGGCCAGCAGCGCCGTGCGGCGGCGCGGCCTCCGCCCGCCCCCCGCACCCGGATCGGCCACCGGCCCCTGTCCCGGCCCGTGCGGGGGCGCGGTGGGCGGGGTCCCGTACGCGGTGGCCGTCGGGGCGGCGTACGGCCCGGTGGCGGGGCCGCCGGGGCCCTGGGTGGGCGTGTAGGCGTACGACGGCGGCACCGGCGGGGGCGGGCTCTGGGCGGCCCGCGCCCGTTCGCCGATCCCGGCGGCGAGCGGGGCGGGCAGCCAGCCGGCGAAGTCCCGGGCCTGCCTGCCGGACGCCTTCTCGCACAGCTCGGCCAGCTCCTCCGGTGCGGGCCTGGCGGCCGGGTCCGCCGCCAGGCAGCGCTCCAGCACACCCCGCAGCGGCTCGGGGTAGCCGGACAGGTCCGGCGGGCGCTGGGCGGTGTTGGCGATCTGGGCGGCGAGGGTGATGGCGGCGCCGTCGCCGTACGGGTGACGCCCGGTGGCGGCGACGGCCGCGACCAGGCCGAGCGAGAAGACGTCGGAGGCCGCCGTGACGGTGTCTCCGGAGGCGTGCTCGGGCGACATGTACTGCGGGGTGCCGATGAAGCCGCCGCTGCGCGTGAGCTGGGTGGAGTCCGCGGCCCGCGCGATGCCGAAGTCGATGATCCAGGGCCCGTCGGTGCCCAGCAGGATGTTGCTGGGCTTGAGGTCCCGGTGGATCACTCCGGCGGTGTGTACGGCCTGGAGTGCCCGCGCCGTGCAGGCGGTGAGCTGGAGCGCGGCGGGCAGCGGCAGGGGCCCGTGCAGGGCGAGCGCGTCGTCGAGCGGGATGCCCGGCACGTAGGCGGTGGCCAGCCAGGGCTGCTCGCCGCCGGTGTCGTGGTCCAGCACCGGCACGATGTGGTAGCCCTGGACCCGCCGGGCGGCCCGCACCTCCTGCTCGAAACGGCGCCGGAACTCCGCGTCCCGGGCGAACTCGCGCCGGATGACCTTCAGCGCCACCGGCTGGTTGCCGCGGGTGCCGGACAGGTAGACCGCGCCCATGCCGCCCTCGCCGACCCGGGCGGTCAGCCGGTAGCCGGCGACCTCCCGGGGATCGTCCGGCTGGAGCGGACGGAGTGCGGCGTGCTCGGCCCCTGTCATCGCGATACCCCCAACTACATTGCGGAAGTGGGATGTTACCGGCCGTTCCGCCTGGTGCGGCACCGGAGAACGCTTCGGCGCGGTCCGCAGCCGCACGTCGCCCGGCCGGTCCCCGCGGCGGCGGACCGCGTACCGCCGTCCGGGTGGAGATCCGGCTCTCGCAGGGGTGGAAACGGCGTGCGCGGCATGGTCCGGCGCCGGGGCCGGAATGATTCCGCGCGTCGGTTCGCCGGGTTGACGGCCCCGGCGTCCGGTCACCCGTGACGCACGGGACCGCCCGCACGTCGAGAGGATCCGAGGAGATGCGCCCCAGCGTGAAGTGCCGCCGGACGCGGAGGAGTGCCGCCCTGCCGCTGTCGGTGGTGTCCGCGGTCGTGGCCGGCGCCGCCGTCCTGACCGGCTGCGGCGGGGACGAGTCGCCCGCTCCCGAGGCGTCCGTGAGCGTCGGGGCCGCGCAGGGCGCGGAGGACGGGTACGAGTTCGTCTACGGGGATCTGGCGGAGGCCGAGTTCTGGAACGACGTCACCACCTGGACGGGCAGGCGGATCATCCTGACGGCCGAGGTCGGCGAGGTCGTCGACGCGCACGCCTTCACCGTCGCCCGCGCCGACCCCGAGAACAGGGGTGACGACACGGGCGACGTCAGGAGCCTCCTGGTCGTCTCCGCGGACACCACCGAGGTGGCGGAGGGTGACACCGTGCGGGTCACCGGCATCGTGCGGGAGGGCTTCGTCCCCGAGGAGGTGGCGAACGGACTCGATGTGGACTGGAACGAGGACGCCTTCACCGACTGGGAACAGGAGCACTACGTCGTGGCCTCCTCCATCGACACCTCGGCCCGTCTGGAATGAGGAAGCACCGTCCCGCGCGGCGGCCCGGCCCCGTTCCGGCGACGACGCGGAGGACGGCGCCGAGGACGGCGAACCCCCTGTTCCCAGCCGTGCCCGGCTTGTCCGGCCGGACGCCCGCCGACGGCCCGCCCGGAGGCTTCCCGAGAGTGAGAGGACGACAGGAGATGCCCACGCGACACACCCGGGGCGTTCCCGGCCGCCGACGGCCGGCGGCGCTGCTCGCGCTGCTGCTCGCGCTTTCCGCGTCGGCGGGATGCGGCGGGAACGGCGCCGAGGGCATCACCGAGGTGAACGAGGCTTTCGAGAGCGGCGACGCCGAGTCCGTGGTCGGGGAGGAGAGAACGGTCGAGGGCCGGGTCCAGGACGTCATCTCGCCCTGGGCCTTCACCGTCGGCGGGGACGAGCCCAGCGACATCGAACCGCTGCTGGTCGTCGAGGGGGACATGCCGGCCGTGGACCAGGACGACGCGGTCCGCGTCACCGGCGTCGTGGGCGAGTTCGAGATCGCCGTGGTCGAGCGGGAACTCGGCGTGGACCTCGCGGAGACGCTGTACGAGGAGTACGAGGGCGGTCCCTACATCAGGGCCCGGCGCATCGCCGAGGACGTGGAACTGGACTGAGCGGCGCCCGGATCCCGCCGGGTCCCGGCACCGGGCCGGGTCCCGGCACCGGAAAACGCTTCGACGCCGTACGCCGTCCCGCCTAGGCTCGGCCGCCATGACCACCCTTCGGACGTTCCACGGCATCCCCGTCCTGATGTGCGCCGACGAGGGCGCGGCCATCGGGGAGCGCGAGGCGCTGGACCTGATCGGCGACGCCGGCTACCAGGGCGCCCGGTGGGTCGCCGTGCCCGCCGGGCGGCTGCACGAGGACTTCTTCCGGCTGCGCACCGGCCTCGCCGGGGAGATCGTCCAGAAGTTCGCCAACTACCGCCTGGGGCTCGCCGTCGTCGGCGACGTCTCCGCCCGCACGGCGGCCGGCACGGCGCTGCGGGACTTCGTCCGCGAGTGCGACCGCGGACGGCAGACGTGGTTCGTCGCCGACGAGACGGAACTCGCCGAGCGCCTCGCCCCGTAGCGCGTTCCGCGCCGTTCCGCCGCGGCGCGCCGGCCTGTGCCCTACGGTCGTCCCATGGATTTCCGCGAGATCGGCGACCGGCGGTCCCTGCAGCGTCCCTCGATCGAAGAGGACGACCTCCGGACCCTGGCACTCCTCGAAGAAGCAGCCGTCGGGCGAGAACGCCAAGGAGCGTGCGCCGCATACCACTCGGTGGTACGGCCCCGGTGCTGCGCCGGGCCCGAGCCGAGCGTGTCCGGCGCAGCGGTCATGCTTCCTTGATCGACAACGCTCCGGACAACGGTGATCACCCATGGTCCGTAGGCCCGCATTCCGGTTGGCGATGGCCTGCGCAGCTTGGACAGGCCATCGCCTCCGGTAGAAACGGCGCTGCGGCTGGTTGCCTGGGTAATGCAACTTGCCCGAGACGGGCAAGTGCGAAACACGGGTAAAGTTGCCCAGGATGCCAACTTTACCCGTGCGGTAAAGTTGGCGATCCAGGCAAGTTTGCCTGCTTGGTATGCGACGATGGCATGGTGGAATCTCCGCCGACCAGAGAGACGGACCTGCTGGAGCAGGGCGTTCAAGCCCTGCACGCCCTTCTGGGGCCTGGGTGGCAGGTCACGCAGCGCCCGAACAAGAGCAAGGTCTTCGACGCCGTCCTGGAGGTAAGAGCGGAGGGCGACAGCACCTTCACGCAACTGCTGGTGGAGGCGACCCCGGCGGCTCCACCACGGTTCGTGGTGGAGCGGCTGGTACCCAGGGTGCAGTTGCTCCGCGAGGTCAACCACTACACGAACCTGCTGGTCATCGCGCCATGGATCTCGTCCCAGGCCCGGGAGCTCTTGCGGCGGAACGGCATCGCGTATCTGGACCTGACGGGCAACATCGACATCCGCGTGGCACGACCGGCCATCGTCATCCGCACCGTAGGAGCCGAGAAGGCCCCGCGGTCAGCTCCCCGGGAAACCAGCAGGACCACTCTGGCGGGGCTGAAGGCAGGGCGCCTGGTGCGGCTTCTGGCCGATGTGCCGCCTCCTCACCGAGCCACCGACCTGCACCGGATCTCCAAGCTGAGCCTCCCCTATGTATCCCGGCTGCTGAACACCCTGGAAGACCAGCTCCTGATTCGCCGCAAAGGGCGGATCATCACGGACGTCGACTGGGCTCAGCTTCTGCGCGCCCGAGCCCGGGAGACCAGTCTCCTCGCCCATGGGTCGTACCAGGGCTTCCTGGCTCCCAACGGTGTACCGGCCCTGCTGCAGCAGATCTCACAGCTGCCCACGGAGTGTGTCGACGGGCTTTCCGTCACCGGCTCCTACACCGTGCAGCGCTTCGTCCAGGTCGCCGTGGGAGGCCAACTGATGCTCTACGTCGGGCCCTGGCTGAACATCGACGACGTAGCTGACGAACTCGGACTCCTGCCGGTCGCAGAGGGCGCGGACGTTCTGCTGCTGAACGAGCCGGATCCCTTCGTCCGGAGACAGTCCGATTTCGTCGACGGCGTGCAGTACGTCGCGCCCAGCCAAGCGGCACTCGACTGCCTGGCCGGCCCCGGCCGGATGCCTGCCGAGGGAGAGGCACTCCTGGACTTCATGGAGACATATCCCGAGCAGTGGCGAGATTCCGGAAACGACGTCGGGGTGCCGCCCATTCAGCACTAAGATCACAACGCAGGACACAAGCCGACGAGAGCGCGAGGCGCTATGTCACAAATCCCGAAGGGCGTCGATCCCGACCAGCTGACGGTGGTGGCCCGACGTGTTCTCCTCGACGGTCTGATCGCGTTGAGCCCTCATCTCGATGCCCTGACTGTCGTGGGTGCGCAGGCCGTCTACCTGCGTACCCCGGGCGCGGCGATCCGCAACTCGCCCTTCACCTCCGACGGTGACCTGAGCATCGACCCCGCACTTCTCGAGGATCAGCCGCTTCTCGACGCGTCCCTGCGCGAGGCCGGCTTTACGCTGAAGAAGGACAGCGAACCCGGGCTGTGGGAACGGCAGGAGACCGTGGGAGGCCAGATCGTTCCCGTGGAGCTGGATCTCCTCATCCCCCGGCAGCTCTCTCGCAAGAACGGGCGCCGCAGTGCCAAGGTCCCGCCGCACGGCACGATGTCCGCACGCTGGATCGAGGGCCTTGAGGTCGCCGCCGTGGACCGTTCTCCCCTGCACGTCGGCAGCCTCGACTCCGCCGACGATCGTTCCATCACGGTCAACGTCGCCGGCCCCGCAGCCCTCCTGGTCGCCAAAGCCTTCAAAATCACCGATCGGCTCAGCCAGGCCGAGAGGCGCCCGGACCGCCTGACCGACAAGGACGCCGGTGACGTCCTGCGCATCATGATGACCACCAGGGCACGACAGGTTTCCGAAACGTTTACCGTGCTGCGCGACAACCCGCGCGTGGGCGACGTCGCGGCGGATGGGCTGGAGAAGCTGCGTCAGCTCTTTGGCGGGCGTGCCACCCCCGGCGTCGACATGGCAGTCAAGGCGCTTGCGGGCTCACTCGAAGAGGACCGCATCCGGTCCCTCGCCCCTGCCTTCATCACGCGCCTTACGGAATAGACCATCCCGGTGGGGAGCATTCAGTGATCGGCGGATCGGACGATCAGGGGCGCTGATCCGGCGGGGGCACCGGGGCGCCGGGGAGGCGCAGGACGGCTTCCGTGCCGCCGCCCGGGGCCGGGTGGAGGGCGATCTCGCCGCCGCTGCGGCGCACCGTGCGGGCCACGATGGCCAGGCCCAGCCCGGAGCCGGGGAGGCTGCGGGCGGACGGGGAGCGCCAGAAGCGGTCGAAGACGTGGGGGAGTTCGTCCTCGGGGATGCCGGGGCCCCGGTCGCGTACGCGCAGGGTGCCGGTGGAGCCGTCGAGGCGGACGTCGATCGTCCCGCCGGGCGGGGAGAACTTCACGGCGTTGTCCAGCAGGTTGACCACCGCCCTCTCCAGTGCGGCCGGTTCGGCGCGCACGTACCAGGGGGCCAGGTCGCGGTCGATGGTGATGTCCGAGCCGCGCAGCCGGGCGCGTTCCACGGCGCGTTCGGCGGTCTCGTGCAGGCCGGTGATCTCCACCGGCCCGCCGGCGGGCGCCGCGTCGGGCCGGGACAGCTCCTGGAGGTCGCCGACGAGGGCGGCGAGTTCGCCGATCTGGGCGCGCACCGACTCCAGCAGTTCCCGGCGGTCCTGAGGCGGCAGCGGGCGGGCGGCCTGCTCGCTGCGCACCAGCAGGTCGATGTTGGTGCGCAGCGAGGTCAGCGGGGTGCGCAGTTCGTGTCCGGCGTCGGCGATCAGCTGCTGCTGGAGGTCGCGGGAGGTGGCCAGGGCGGCGGTCATGGCGTTGAAGGAGCGCGACAGCCGGGCGATCTCGTCGTCGCCGTCGACGGGGATGCGGACGGCCAGGTCCTCGGTGCGGGCGACGTGCTCGACCGCGCCCGTCAGCCGGTCCACCGGGCGCAGGCCGGCGCGCGCGAGCAGGACGCCGGCGCCCGCCGCGCCGAGCACGCCGGTGGCGGCGACCAGGCCGAGGACGAGGGCGAGGGTGTCCAGACTCTGGTCGATCTCGGCCATCGGGCGGGCCACGGTCACGGCGGCGTCCGTGCCGCGCAGGGGGGTGGTGAGCACCCGGTACTCCTCGCCCCCCGCGGTGACGGTGTGCAGGGCCTCCGCGCGCTCGCCGCGGGCGACGGCCACGTCGGCGGCGGAGACCGGCAGGGGCCGCTCCCCGAAGGCCATGCAGCTGTCGCCGTCGCGGTCCACGAGCTGCACGGTGGAGTCGAACGGGTTGGGGGTGTCCAGCCGCTCCTCCTCCGGCACCGCCCGGCACTGCCCGGCGCGTACGAGTTCGATGAGCCCGCTGTCGGGGACCCGGTTGGCGTGCAGGGCGTCGTCGAGGGAGTCGACGAGCTGTGCCCGCACCAGGAGCCAGGCGGCCAGCGAGCACGCCGCCACCGCGACCGCCACGGCCACCGCGACCAGCAGCGCCAGGCGCGAGCGCAGCGGCAGTCGCGAGCGCGGCGGCAGGGAGTCGAGCCGGGAGGTCACGGGTGCGGCTCCCCCGCGGTGCTGCCCGGGGCCGGGCCCGGGCCCGGGGTGTCGCGCAGGACGTAGCCGACGCCGCGCACGGTGTGCACCAGGCGCGGCTCGCCGCCCGCCTCGGTCTTGCGGCGCAGGTACATCACGTACACGTCCAGGGAGTTGGAGGAGGGCTCGAAGTCGAAGCCCCAGACGGCCTTGAGGATCTGCTCGCGGGTGAGGACCTGGCGCGGGTGGGCCATGAACATCTCCAGCAGCGTGAACTCCGTCCGCGTCAGTTCCACCGGCCGCCCGCCGCGGGTGACCTCGCGCGTGGTGAGGTCCATGCGCAGGCCGGCGAAGGAGAGCACCTCGGTCCGCTCGGCGCCGGCCTGCTCGCGGGCGTAGGAGCTGCGGCGCAGCAGGGCTCGGACGCGGGCCAGCAGCTCGTCCAGTTCGAACGGTTTGACCAGGTAGTCGTCCGCGCCCGCGTCCAGGCCGGTGACGCGGTCGCCGACGGTGTCGCGGGCGGTGAGCATCAGCACGGGGACGGTCGCCCCCCTCGCGCGCAGCCGCCGGGCGGCGGTCAGCCCGTCCATGCGCGGCATCAGCACGTCCAGGATCACCAGGTCCGGGCGGTACGCCTCCACCTGGCGCAGCGCCTCCAGGCCGTCGGCGGCGAGTTCGGTCTCGTAGCCCTCGAAGGCCAGGCTGCGGCGCAGGGCCTCCCGTACGGCCGGCTCGTCGTCGACGACCAGCACGCGCGCGGGCGGGGCGGGATGGGACGTGGCGGAGGAGGCGGTGGTCATGGTGGCGAGTGTCGCACCCGCCTCATCCGCCGGCGCGCAGGTCGTCGAGGATCTCCTCGACGTCGTCGACGGGTACGGCGAAGCCCAGGCCGACGCTGCCCGCCTCGGCGGCGGTGGAGGCGTTGCCGTGGATGGCGGAGTTGACGCCGACGACGCGGCCGTTCATGTCGACCAGCGGGCCGCCGGAGTTGCCGGGGTTGAGGGAGGCGTCGGTCTGGATGGCCTCGTAGGTGGTGGTCTCGGAGCCCAGCTCGCCGTTGTACCGGTCGCCGTCGAACTCGAAGGGCCAGGACCGGTCGTCCCTGGGCCGGCCTTCCCCGCCCGTCCGCTCCACGGTGACCTCGCGGCCCTTGGCGGAGACGATGCCGCTGGTGACCGTGCCCGACAGGCCCTGGGGCGAGCCGAAGGCGACGACGCGGTCGCCGACGCGGACGGCGTCGGAGTCGCCGAGCTCGGCGGGGGTGAGGTCGCCGGCGTCCTCGACCCGGATCAGCGCCATGTCGAGGTCGGGCTCGGTGCCGACGATCTCGGCGCGGGCGGTTCGGCCGTCGAAGAAGGTGACCTCGATCTCGGTGGCGCCGGAGACGACGTGGTTGTTGGTGAGGATCTCGCCGCTCTCGGAGATCACCACGCCGGATCCGGTGGCGGAGCCGGAGCGGGAGGAGGCGCCGATCTCCACGACGCTCGGGGTGACGGCCTTGACGACCTCGGCGACGCCGGTGCCGGTGTCGGCGGCGTTGGTGCCGAGGACGGAGGATGTGGCGGCGGGTGCGGCGCCGCCCCCGAACGTCCCGGCGGCCAGGGTGGCCGTACCGCCGCCGACCGCGGCGGCCACGATCGCCACGGCCGCCAGCAGTCCGGCGGGGCGGCGCGCCCGCCGCCGGGCGTGCACGCCGGGGACGGGCTCGGGGACGGGCTCGGGGGTGGTGTCCGGAACGGAGGGCTCGTACGGCGGGCGGGGCGGATACGCGCGGTTCGTCTCGTGGTCGCTCATGCACACAACCGTGCGCGCCCGGAATGAGAACTCCATGAGGACGGGCTGAAACCCGGGGAAGAACCATCCCGGGTGCGCCCCGGGCCGGAGCCCGCCCCGCCCCGCCCCGTCGAACGCCTTGTCGAGCGCCCCGTCAGCCGCCGCAGCCGCAGGAGCGGCGCACCACCAGCCCCGACGGGAACTGGCGCACGCGCTCGCGCCGCGAGCCCGTGGTGCGCACCCCGTCGTCCAGCACCAGGTCGACCGCCGCGCGGGCCATCGCCTCGCGGTCCGAGCCCACCGTGGTCAGCGGCGGGTCGGTCAGCGCCGCCTCCTTGACGTCGTCGAACCCGGCCACCGCCAGCTCGCCGGGCACGTCCAGGCCCAGCTCGCGGGCGGCGCGCAGCACGCCGATGGCCTGGTCGTCGGTGGCGCACACCAGCGCGGGCGGGCGGTCGGGGCCGGCCAGCAGGTCCAGGGCGACGCGGTAGGTGTCGTAGCGGTTGTAGGGGGCCTGGAAGAGGCGGCCGTCGGTGGAGCGGCCGGCCTCCCTCATCGCCCGGCGCCAGCCCTCGACGTGGTCGGTGACCGGGTCGCCGTAGGCGGGGGTGGACTCCACGCCGCCCAGGCAGGCCACGTAGTCGTGGCCGTGCTCCAGCAGGTGCCGGGTGACCATCTGGGCGCCGCCGACGTCGTCGAGGACGACGGCCACGTCGTCGATCGCCTCGGGCCTCCGGTGCAGCAGCACCACGCGCGCGTCCCACGCCTCTATCTCGGCGGCGGCGCGCTCGCTGGGGCCCTGGCTGATCAGGATCAGGCCCGAGACGCGCATGCCGAGGAAGGCCCGCAGATAGTGCACCTCGCGCTCGTCGAGGTAGTCGGAGTTGCCGACGAGCACCATCTTCCCGCGGTCGGCGGCGGCCTGTTCGACCGCGTGCGCCATCTCCGCGAAGAACGGCTGCCGGGCGTCGGGGACGATCAGCCCTATCAGGTCGGTGCGCCGGGACGCCATCGCCTGCGCGACCCGGTCCGGCCGGTACCCCAGTTCCTTGATCGCGGCGAGCACGCGCTCGCGGGTCGCCGGCGCGACCGGCCGGGGCCCATCGTTTATCACATAACTGACGACCGCGGTCGACGTACCCGCCAGTCTCGCCACATCGTCCCGCGTCACCTTCGCCACAGCGGAAGTCTACGCGCGCCGACTCAGTTCCCTCCCCGGCGAGCGGCGGTCTTCCGCCCGCCGCCGGCCGTCTCCCCGCCGACGCCGTTCGCCGCGTCCTGCGCCATCCTCTCGGCGGCGTCCACGGTCGCCCTCGCGTCCTTGCGCGCCCTGCGCTCCTCGGCGGTCGGCTCCTTCTTCTCCGGCAGCACGAAGCGGTAGCCGACGTTGCGCACGGTCCCGATCAGCGACTCGTGCTCCGGGCCGAGCTTGGCCCGCAGCCGCCGTACGTGGACGTCGACGGTCCGGGTGCCTCCGAAGTAGTCGTAGCCCCACACCTCCTGGAGGAGCTGCGCCCTGGTGAACACCCGGCCGGGGTGCTGCGCCAGGTACTTCAGCAGCTCGAACTCCTTGAAGGTCAGGTCCAGCACGCGCCCCTTGAGCTTGGCGCTGTAGGTGGCCTCGTCCACCGACAGGTCGCCGGTGCGGATCTCCGCCGGGCCGTCCTCGCCGGAGATCTGCCGCCGCCCGGTGGCCAGCCGCAGCCGGGCCTCGACCTCGGCCGGGCCGGCGGTGTCCAGCAGGACGTCGTCCACGCCCCACTCGGCGGTGACGGCCGCGAGGCCGCCCTCGGTGACCACCAGGATCAGCGGGCAGCCCGGCCCCGTGGAGCGCAGCAGCTGGCACAGGGAGCGCACCTGCGGCAGGTCGCGGCGGCCGTCGATCAGGACGGCGTCGGCGCCGGGGGTGTCCACCAGCGCCGGGCCCTCGGCCGGGGCCACACGGACGTTGTGCAGCAGCAGGCCCAGCGCGGGCAGGACTTCGGTGGAGGGCTGGAGGGCGTTGGTCAGCAGGAGTAGCGAGCTCATGACGTCGAGTCCTTCCCCGGCCCCGTGGTGGGGCGTGTGGCGGCACTGCTTCGTACTGCGCTCCGAAAGCACGAAAGGACCCGGGGGCGGCGCTGCCCGGATCCTTCTCGTCATCGACAATATCCCACATGAGCGAGGATGCGGAGGGGACGGAAGGGCTTTCCCGTGGCGGACCGGTCACCCAAAGTGGCCAGGACGCGGGGTGGCGGACGCCTTCGCGCACGCTCCTGCGGGCACGGCTGCGGACGGACGACGGGGTGGGCATAGACGCCTGCTACCAGCCGCGCGAGGGGAGTTCCGGCGGCCGGGGCGAGGGCGCGGGGCAGGCCGCGGGGCGGGACCTGGCGATCGTCGTCGCGCACGGCTTCACCGGTTCGCTGGAGCGGCCCGCGGTGCGACGAGTGTCACAGGTGTTCGCCCGGCATGCGGACGTGATCACGTTCTCCTTCCGCGGGCACGGCCGCTCCGGCGGGCGCTCCACGGTCGGCGACCGGGAGGTGCTCGACCTCGCCGCGGCGGTGCGCTGGGCGCGTTCGCTGGGGCACTCGGCGGTGGCGACGGCCGGTTTCTCGATGGGCGGCTCGGTGGTGCTGCGGCACGCGGCGCTCCACCGGGCGGAGCCGGCCGGGGCGGCGTACGGGACCGAGCCGGCCGACGGGACCGGTGACGGTGACGCTGCGCACAGGACGCACCGGGGGCGCACAGACGCACACACCGACGCGGTCGTCGCCGTGAGCGCCCCCGCCCGCTGGTACTACCGGGGCACCCCGGCCATGCGGCGGGTCCACTGGGCGATCCAGCACCCCGCCGGCCGCCTGGTCTCCCGCTACGGGCTGCGCACCCGCGTCCACCACCGGGACTGGGACCCGGTGCCGCTGTCGCCGGTGGAGGCCGCACCGCTGATCGCCCCGACCCCGCTGCTGGTGGTGCACGGCGACCGGGACGCCTACTTCCCGCTGGACCACCCGTACTCGCTGGCGGAGGCCGCCGACCCGGCGGCCACGGAACTGTGGATCGAGCGCGGCTTCGGACACGCCGAGAACGCCGCGCCTCCCGAGCTGCTGGAGCGGATCGCCGCCTGGGCGACGGCGCGGACCGGGCGGGCGCCGCGCCATCATGGTGACGGCACGACGGACGGCTGAGAGGGACACACCATGCCGAGCGGCATGATCCGCTACTGGGCCGCGGCCAAGGCCGCCGCCGGGATCACCGAGGAGAGATACGAGGCCCACACGCTGGCCGAGGCGCTGGCCGAGGCGCGCCGGCGGCACGCCGGCCGGCCGGACTTCGACCGGGTGCTGGGCCTGTGCTCCTTCCTGGTGGACGGCGAGCCGGTCGGCAAGCGCGACCACCACCTCGTCCGACTGACCGAGGGCGGCACCGTCGAGGTGCTTCCCCCCTTCGCGGGAGGCTCCCGATGACCGACCAGCAGTACCCGCCCGGGCAGCCGTACGGCTCCCAACCCGGCCCCTACGACCCCGGCCAGGGCTACGGCCACGGACCTTCGGCCCCCACGGGCCCCACGGGCCCCGCGTACGACGGGTACGACGGGTACGACGGGTACGACGGGTACGACGCCTACGGCGGGCACGGCGGGCACGGCGGGCAGGAGGCGTACGAGGAGTACGAGGAGTACGGCGGGCAGGACCGGTACGGCCGGTACCAGCAGTACGGTCAGCACCAGCAGTACGGCCAGCACGGCCGGCACCAGCAGTACGGCCGGTACGACGCCCCGGGCCAGGGCCCGTACACCGCCCCCGGCGTCCCCGCGCCGCCCCACCACCCCGGCCCCGGGCCCCTACCGCCGGAGCAGGGCGGCGCCCCCACCGCCACCGCCACGGCCCCCGCCACCGCGCCCGCCGCCACGGCCGGCTCCGTCACCGACGCCCCGCGGCGCACCGGCAGCCCGATCATCGCGCCGGGCCTGACACCCGCCGCCCTCACCGCCCTCCTGGCCGTACTGCTCGCGGCCACCGCCCAGGTCTCCCGCCCGGTGTCGGCCGTCGCCGTGGTGCTGCTCCAGGCGGTCACGGCCGCGGGCTGGTTCCGGCTCAACGGCATGTGGCCCGCGCGGCAGGGCATCGCCCTGGCGTTCCTGGCGGGCGTCACCGCGGACATCGCCCTGCTGGCGCTCGGCGCCGAGCACGCCTCGGCCGTCGTCATCGGCACGCTCGGGGCGTGGGTGCTGTTCGTCCTCGTCCTCCAGCTGCGCAACCACTCCTCGCCCGACGAGCGCCTGTACGCCCTGACGGCCGGGGTCACCTCCACCGCACTCACGGTGCTCGCCACCGGCCATCTGGCCGCCGAGCCCGACGCGGTGACGGTCGGCGCGCTCGCCGTGGCCGCCGCCGCGCTCGCCCGGGCGCTGCCGGTGCCGCAGGCGGTCTCCGTGGTCGTCTCGCTGTCGGCCGCCGCGGGGGCGGGTGTCGCGGCCGGGCAGTTCACCACCCTGGGCGGTTCCGGCGCGGTGCTGGGACTGGCGGCCGGGGCGTGCGCGCTGATCGGGCTGCGGGTGGCGAGCTACGACTTCCCCTCCCGCTTCGTCCACATGACGGCCGGCGTGGCACTGCCGCTGACCGCCGCCGTGCCGGCGGTCTACCTGCTCGGCAGGGCGCTCGCCTAGCGGCGCGGGGCGGGCGTCGGGCGCACCGGGCCCGGCCGCTGCGCGGACCCGTGGTACAGACCTGTCGTGGGACACCACGGGTTAGGCTCGCCGGAACCCGATCGGCTTCTGTCGGCGTCGATCAAATCGATCAGTCCGTTCCGCTCGGCCTGATCAGCTCGGCCTGATCAGCTCAGCCCGATCCGCTCAGTCCGTTCAGCGCGACCAGTCCGACCGACCCGACCGCACCCGGCCACCCTGGGGGGACCACCACGATGCGCGCACTCAAAGCCCTGCTGGGACTTCTCGTCCTCTTCGGCGGCCTGTTCGTCGGCGCCGACCGGCTGGCGGTGAACTTCGCCGAGGACGAGGTCGCCGAGAAGGTCCAAAGTTCCAGGGGGCTGGACGAGCGGCCCGCCGTGGAGATCAACGGCTTCCCCTTCCTGACCCAGGTCGTGGGCAAGGAGCTGGAGTCGGTGGACGCCACGATGAACGGGCTGACGGTCCAGGTCGGCGGGCGCGACGTGGAAGTGACCGAGGTGGACGTGCACCTCGGTGACGTGCGGCTGGAGAACAACTTCTCCTCCGCCGTCGCCGACCGGGCCACCGGCAGTGCGCGGATCAGCTACCAGGATCTGACCGAGGCGGGTGCGAAGGGCGCCTCCCTCGCCTACGCCGGCGCGGAGCGGGCCGCGAAGAACCAGGTGAGGCTGGACGTGAACCTCACCCTCGTGGAGCTCACCCTGCACAGCTCACTGAAGGTGGAGAACGGCGACACCGTCGCGTTGCACGCCGAGGACCTCCCCGACCTGCCCGTGGCCGAGGACGTGGTGCGGGCGCAGATAGACCGCAAACTGGAGATCACCGGCCTTCCCAAGGGGCTGAAGCTGGAGAAGGCGGAGGTGGACGAGAAGGGCGTCGTGCTGCACCTGAGCGGCTCGAACGTGGATCTGGCCGGCTGACGCCGGGTCCGCCGGCACCCGCCCGTCCAGCTCGGCGCGCAGCTCGCGCACCAACCGGCCCGTCCACTCTCCGAGACGTCCGCGTCCGCTTTCCAGAAACCGCCTCCCGAAGATCCGCGCATCCGTTCGGAGGGGCGCTCCACCCCTCCCGCCGTCTCGTATCACGGGCATTCGCTTCTCACTATCTGGAACTACGGTGACACGCCCGTCCCTCCGTCCCTACGATCGCCCTCATGAAGCGACAGGCGGATCTCACGAAGCGACGGGCAGTCGATCTTTGCCGTGTCGCCGCCATGCTCTGTCGCGCCGTCGTCTGACGGCCGGCTCTCGGTGCCCTTCGCAGCCCGGACCGCAGCCGCACACCACCCCGCTGTCCCGCCACCGCGGCGTACAGCCCCGTGCGCGCCCGCCGGCGCCCAGCGCCGCCGCACGCACGTCCACCGCACCGCACACCCCGTAGTACCTGCCCTCCGGAGGAGAGACATGAGCCGCAGTGACGTCCTGGTCGACGCCGACTGGGTCGAGGCCCACATCGACGACCCCAAGGTGGTCATCGTCGAGGTGGACGAGGACACCTCGGCCTACGACAAGAACCACATCAGGAACGCCGTCCGGATCGACTGGAGGACCGACCTCCAGGACCCGGTCCGCCGCGACTTCGTCGACCAGGCCGGCTTCGAGAAGCTGCTGTCCGAGAAGGGCATCGCGAACGACGACACCGTCGTCCTCTACGGCGGCAACAACAACTGGTTCGCCTCCTACGCCTACTGGTACTTCAAGCTCTACGGCCACCAGGACGTCAAGCTCCTCGACGGCGGCCGCAAGAAGTGGGAGCTGGACGCCCGCGAGCTGGTCTCCGAGGTGCCCACCCGCGCGAAGACCGAGTACAGGGCCAAGGAGCAGGACGAGTCGATCCGCGCCTTCCGCGACGACGTCGTCGAGGCCATCGGCAAGCTGAACCTGGTGGACGTCCGCTCCCCCGACGAGTTCAGCGGCAAGCTGCTCGCCCCGGCCCACCTGCCGCAGGAGCAGTCGCAGCGCCCGGGCCACGTCCCGACCGCCAGCAACATCCCGTGGTCGAAGTCGGCCAACGACGACGGCACCTTCAAGTCCGACGAGGAGCTGAAGGAGCTGTACCAGGAGGCGGGTGTGGACCTGTCCAAGGACACCATCGCCTACTGCCGCATCGGCGAGCGCTCCGCCCACACCTGGTTCGTCCTGCACGAGCTGCTGGGCCAGGAGAACGTCAAGAACTACGACGGCTCGTGGACCGAGTACGGCTCGCTGGTCGGCGTGCCGATCGAGCTCGGCGACGGCAAGAGCGCCTGAGCCACCTCCCCCTCCACACTCAACTCCTCGTTCCGGAAGGAAGAGCACCCGACATGTGCGGAGCACAGGCAGGCGGCCCCGACGCCTCCTCCATCAAGCCCGGTGAGACGACGATCCAGGGCCAGGTGACCCGCGACGGCGAGCCCGTCACCGGGTACGTCCGGCTGCTGGACGGCACCGGCGAGTTCACGGCCGAGGTCCCCACCTCCGCCACCGGCCAGTTCCGCTTCTACGCCGCCGAGGGCACCTGGACCGTGCGCGCCCTGGTGCCGGGCGGCACCGCGGACCGCACCGTCGTCGCCCAGCAGGGCGGCCTGGTGGAGGTTCCCATCGCGGTGTGACCGTGACCGCGTGACGGCCGCCGACGGCCGTGTGACGTACGGAGGCCGTGCCCCGGGGGTTGGACACCTTGTGCGGGGCACGGCCTCCGTCCTGTCCGGACGCGGATGTCCGGCGCACGCCGGCGGGAACAGGTGCCGGGCGGGCGCTCAGTAGACGAGGGCCTGCACACCCTCGCCCGTGATCTCGCTGACGAACACCTGGGCCCCGGCGATGCGGACGCCCTCGATCACGTCCTTCTCCTCGATCCCGCGCCGCGCCGCGCACTGGGTGCACAGGGTGATCCGCCCGCCCGCCAGGACACCGTCGAGCAGATCGGGCAGCGGCGCGGAGTGCGGCAGCTCGAACTCCGCCGCCCGGCCCGGCAGCGCGAACCACGCCGACTCCCCGGTCAGCCAGAGCGACACCTCCACCCCGCTGGCCACGGCCACCGCCGCCACCGTGAAGGCCTGCGAGCACCGCTCGGGCGCGTCCGCCCCGGCCGTCACCTTGATCACGAGCTTCTTCGACACAGCTGCCATGCGGACCACGGTAGCCCGTGGTGCGTACCGCAATCCGATCGTGACCGGCTCGGGCACAACCTTCTTCCCCGCGTTCTTGTCAGCGAACTGACAAACGTGTGAGGAGATTTCATGTCCACGCCCCCGCCGACACCGGCGGAACCTCCCGAGCCCGCACCCGAGCCGGCATCCGCGCCCGAGCCCGCGCAGGCTCTCCCGGCCGGCTCCCCGCCCCCGCTTCCGCCGGAGGCACCCCCCACGGCACAGCCCGTGTCCCAGCCCGCGGCACAGCCCCCGCCACCGGCCCGGGAGCGGCCGCGCCGCCGCCGCGGCCGTACGGCCCTGCTGCTGGCCTGCGCCGCCCTGCTCGGCGCCGTCGGCGGCCTCGCGGGCGGCTACACCGTCCAGGCCGACCGCGCGCCCACCCCGCTGCCCCCGCTGTCCCAGGCGAAGCTGTCGTACCCGCAGAAGCCGCTGCCCGAGGACGAGGCGCCCGAGCCGCTGACCGCCGAGGAGGACCGGCGGGTGCGCACGGACGGCGATCTGCGCAAGCTGCTCCTGGACCGGCCCGAGGGCGCCCGCGAGCTCGAGCTGAGCCCCGACATCGACGGCTGGCTCTCGCCGTCCGCCTACGCCCGGGAGTTCGAGAACCCCGAGTACATGTTCACCTACCTGACCGGCGGGGACCTGCGCCGCGTCGCGAGCACCGGCTGGGAGCAGGGCAGGTACCGGACGGTGAACGTCAACCTCGTGCAGTTCCGCGAGGAGAAGAGCCGGTCCGCCCTCGAACACGCCCAGGGCCAGCAGGAGTACATGTCCGACGAAGACCACGCGGGCAACGACGGCACCGCGCTGAAGGGGTCGGGCAACGGCCGCTACTACGTCTTCGACGAACCCCACCGCGAGTCCGGCTACCTCCCGATGTACCGGGCCCGGGCCATCGCCCAGCGCGGCGACATCATGATGGACATCTGGATCTACGACACCAAGCCGATCGCCAAGCGCGACATCAGGTCCCTGGCCGAGCGGCAGCTGGAGCGGCTGTGAGCGACCAGGAGAACCGGAACGGCACCGACGGTGCCCCTGCCGAGCCCCCGGCCGCACCGCCGGCCGCACCCACCCCCGCTCCGGAGCCGGGAGCCGCCCCGGAGGCGCCCCCCGCCGCGGCTCCGGACGGGCCGCCGACCACCGGAAAGGGCGGGGCGGGCCGGCTCCGCCGCGTCCTCCTCCCCCTGCTGTCCGCCGCCCTGGTGCTCGGCGCGGCCGGCGGCGGACTGGCCTACACCAAGGCCACCGTGGAGGCCGCCGACGTCTCGGCCCCCACGAAGATCTGGGAGAAGCCGGCGAAGGACCCCTCCGAGGACGATCCGGCACCGGACCCCAGGGAGGGCCGCACCGACGGCGAGCTGCGCAAGAAGCTGCTGCCGGTCCCCGAGGACTTCCGGCTCGGCCCGGACGTCTCCGAGTTCGGCAACGACACCGAACTCAGCGGCAGGCAGGCCCAGGCCCTGCTGCGCCAGAGCGGCAAGGACCTGCCGGGCAGGGAGCGCCGCCGGCACCGCGAGTTCGTGGAGAAGCTGCGCGTCCAGGGCATCGTGATGCGTACGTACGCCTCGTACGACGACGAGTTCACGGCCGAGATCCAGATCTCGCGCATGAAGAACGAGAAGGGCGTCAAGGACCTGAGCCGCTTCCAGTCCGGGCTGGCCGACGCCCTGTCGGTCTTCCGCGACGGCCCGAGTATCAAGGGCCACAAGAACGCGCGGTGCTTCCTGCCGCCCAAGGACGGCGACTCCGAACTGGAGACGATGTTCTGCACCGCCTACCAGGACGAGTACCTGATCTCGTTCCAGGCCGACGGCGTCAAGCCCTTCCGCGGGAAGGACGCCGCCGAACTGCTGAAGGACCAGCTCGACCACCTGGTGTCCCCCGGGGAGTACGTATGACCGAGCCCGTGACAGACCGGCCGGAGCCGGCCGCGCCCGCCGTCCCGCCGCAGGCGGAGCCGAGCACCGGGGCGGCGCGGACCGCGCAGACCGCGCAGGCGGCCGCCGTGCCTCCCCAGCCGTCCGCTCCCCCGGCCCCCGTTCCGGCCGTGCCCGTTCCCCCCGCGCCGACGAAGCGCCGCCGCCCGTCGGCCCGCGTCCTGCGGGCCGTCGGCCGATGGACGGCCGCCGTGACGGTCTTCGGCGTGTTCTGCGCGGGCACCGCCTACGGCATCACGCGGCTGGAACGCCACGAGGTGCCGGGCCTGGCCACCGAGAGCGACGGGCGCTGGGAGTACCCGCGGCTCACGCTGCCCGCCCTCCCCTCCGGCTCCCCGCGCCCCTTCGCGCAGGGCAACGAGGGGGAAGTCCACCACGCCGACCTGCGCGAACTGCTGATCCCCCCGCCCGAAGGGGCCGAGGAGGACGGGAAGGACGGTAAGGACGGGAAGGACGGCGGACTCCCCCCGGCGAAGGGCGGCTGGGTCACGGTCGAGGAGTACACCGGCCTCTACGCGAAGGGCGAGCACGAGGAGCTGCGGCAGCGGCTGGCGGACGACGCCGTACGGCACATCGCCGCCCGCGGCTGGGTCATGCCGGACGGCACCCGCACCAGCGTCCACCTGCTGCGGTTCAACAGCGGCGCCGTCGCGGACGACTTCTACACCGACGCGGTGTACGGCGGCCTGGCCCCGGGGCTGACGCTGGACAGGGCACCGGGTTCGGAGCTGGACGAGAGCTGGCCGTCGAAGGCCGTACCGGAGAACGTCGAGATCGAGGTGTACGACGAGCCCAAGCCCCGCGGTGAGACCCACACCCGCCAGGCCTACCTGCTCGCCGGCGACACCGTGGCCCTGATCGTCCAGACCCGGAGGGGGACGGCTCCCGCGGTGCCGTTCCGGCAGACGGTGATCCTCCAGGCCCAGCTCCTGGGCTGAGCCTGCCGGGTCCAGCTCCTGGGCTGAGCCCCGGAGCCCGCCGGGACCGGCCCCGTGGCGGGGCGGCGCACCTCACAGCAACGCCCCGCCACGGGCCGACTAGACTCGTCGGCGGGCCGCCCACCGGCCCGTACGTCCGTGCCGAGCCCCCGAGGAGCGCTCCCGTGCTTGAGGCATTCTTCACCGCCCTGCTGGTCCTGGTCTGTATCGGCGTCCTGGCGTTCACGGGCCTGACCGTGAAGAAGCTCTACCAGGGCCAGCGCTGACCCGTTCCGTCCCATAACCTGGGCCACGCGTACGGCCTGGGCCCGGGCCGCACCGCAGACCACACGCCCTCGACAGATCGTCTGAGCACCCCATGATCGAGATTCCGTCCGACCTGCACCCGGACCTCGTCCCCCTCGCGTTCCTCCTGGGCGACTGGGCGGGCGCGGGCGTCGCGGACTTCCCGGACCGCGAGCAGTGCAACTTCGGCCAGGAGGTCACCTTCTCCCACGACGGCCGGGACTTCCTGGAGTACGTCTCGCGTACCTGGGAGCTGGACGACAAGGGCGAGAAGGTCCGCCCGCTGGAGAGCGAGAGCGGCTACTGGAGGATCGACGCGGAGCGCCGGGTCGAGGCCGTCATGGCCCGCGACCGGGGCATCGTCGAGGTCTGGCACGGCGAGATGGCCGAGCAGAAGCCGCAGATCGACCTGGTCACGGACGCCTTCGCCCGGCTGTCCTCGGCCGGCGAGTACTCCGGCGGCAAGCGGCTGTACGGCTACGTCAAGGGCGACCTGATGTGGGTCGGCGAGCTGGCCACCCCGGACCCGGAGCGCCCGCTGCGCCCGTACATGTCGGCGCACCTGAAGAAGGTCGTCGACCCCAGCGAGTGGGCCAAGGACCTCAAGGACCTCCCGGACGACGGGATCGCCTTCTTCAAGTAGGCCGCTTCCTCACAGGCAGACCACTCCCCGTTTCCCCGGGCGGGCCCGGGCGGCGCCGATATCCGCTTGCGCGCCCCCGCCGCCCGGGGCAGCCTTCGTCCGGTACCCGACGAAGGCGGAGAGATGACCACCCAGGCCCACCCGGTCGACCGTGAACTCGTCCAGGCCGCGGCCCGGGTGGCCCGCACTCGCTGCCGGGGCGACAACCACACCATGGCCGCCGCGGCCCGCGCCCGCGACGGCCGGATCGTCACCGCGGTGAACGCCTACCACTTCACCGGAGGACCCTGCGCCGAACTGGTCCTCATCGGCACGGCGGCCGCCCAGGGGATCTACGAACTGGACACCGTCGTCGCCGTGGGCGACCGCGACCGGGGGATCGTCCCTCCGTGCGGACGGTGCCGCCAGGCGCTTCTCGACTACTTCCCCACGCTGAAGGTCATCGTCGGCGCCCCCGGCGGCGAAGGGGCCCGGGCCGTCCCCGTGGCCGACCTGCTGCCCGAGAGCTACGTCTGGGCCGACCACCAGCTCGACACCGCACCGGACACCGAACCGGCCACCGAACCGGCCACCGGGCCGGGCACCGAACCGAGGGCCGGGGAGACCGCGCCGCCCGGTGCGGGCTGAAGCCCCGGCCGGGGCCGGGCCTCCGGCAACACCGATTCCGTCCGCATTCCCGGCGCCCCTCCTACACTGGCCACTGTGGTGAGCACCGACTGGCAGAGCGACCTACGCAGACGCGGATACCGGCTGACGCCGCAGCGCCAGCTCGTGCTGGAAGCCGTGGACAAGCTGGAGCACTCCACTCCGGACGACATCCTCGCCGAGGTGCGGCGCACGGCGGGGAGCGTGAACATCTCCACCGTCTACCGCACGCTGGAGCTCCTGGAGGAGCTGGGGCTGGTCAGCCACGCCCATCTGGGCCACGGCGCTCCCACGTACCACCTGGCGGACCGGCACGACCACATGCATCTGGTGTGCCGGGACTGCACCACGGTGATCGAGGCCGACATCGCGCTCGCCGCCGACTTCACCGGCAGGCTGCGGGAGGAGTTCGGCTTCGACACGGACATGAAGCACTTCGCGATCTTCGGCCGCTGCCGCGACTGCGCCGGGCGGGCCGCCGGGGGAAACGCGGTGGAGGACACCGGGGCGGAGGACACCGAGGGGGACGCGGACGGGAGCGCGGACGGCTCCGGGTCGTAGGCTGGCCGCATGTCGTACAAGAGCCCCCTGCTGTCGCTGCCCGGCGCCGTCCCGGCCGAGGCGCCGGACGAAGGCGTCGCCGCGCACTACGGCGACCTCTTCCGCGAGCAGCGCACGCTCGCCGACGGCGGCGGAGTGGTCGACCTCTCGCACCGCGGTGTGGTCACCGTCACCGGCGAGGACCGGCTGAGCTGGCTCCACCTGCTGATCACCCAGCACGTCAGCGAGCTGGAGCCCGGCCACGCCACCGAGGCGCTGATCCTCTCCGCCAACGGCCACATCGAGCACGCGCTCTATCTGGTGGACGACGGCGCCACGACCTGGATGCACGTCGAGCCGGGCACCAAGGAGGCGCTGATCGCCTACCTGGAGAGCATGAAGTTCTTCTACCGGGTCGAGGTCGCCGACGCCACGGCGGAGTACGCCGTGGTGCACCTCCCGGCGGGCTCCATCGCCGATGCGCCCGAGGGCGTGGCCGTCCGCGAGACGGCGTACGGGCGGGACCTGTTCCTGCCGCGCGGCGAGCTGGAGTCCTACGCCGCCTCCCTGGGCCCGGCGGTCGGCGTGCTGGCGCTGGAGGCGCTGCGCGTCGAGGCGCACCGGCCCCGGCTGGGTCTGGAGACCGACCACCGCACCATCCCGCACGAGCTGGGCTGGATCGGCACGGCCGTCCACCTGCAGAAGGGCTGCTACCGGGGCCAGGAGACCGTGGCGCGCGTCCACAACCTGGGGAAGCCGCCGCGCCGGCTGGTCTTCCTCCACCTGGACGGCAGCGAGGTGCACCTGCCCGGCCACGGCACGCCCGTGCGGCTGGCCAAGGACGGCGAGGAGGGGCGGCAGCTCGGTTTCGTCACCACCTCGGCCCGCCACCACGAGCTGGGCCCGATCGCCCTGGCCCTGGTGAAGCGGAACGTCCCCGTGGACGCGGAGCTGCTCGCAGGCGACACGGCCGCTGCCCAGGAGACCGTCGTCGAGCCGTGAGCGTGCCCCGGCGGGCGGTGCGGCCCGGGAAGTGGAAGCGGCACGCAGGGGCGCGAGCCCGACCGCCGGGTGCATACTGGCGTTAATGACAAAATCGGCCGTAGCCCGGCGCCACCTGCCCACCAGCCCCTTCAAAGCCCCTGTCGCACCGCCCGACAAGCACTTCGCCGAGGGCGAGCGGGTCACCCACGACACGTACGGCCTCGGCCGGATCGTCACCGTCGAGGAAGGCGTCGCGGTACTCGTCGACTTCGGGTCCAAGCAGGTGCGGATCCTCAGCCCGTACCTCAAGCTGAACGCTCTCTGAGGCCGCCGCGCACGGCCGCCGCACGGCGGCCGGCCGCCTCCCCCCACACCACGTTTCCGCCCCGAGAGGCAGATCTCCCCATCGACACCACCGAACTGTTCTCCGCTCCCGACCAGGCGCCCACGACCCCCAAGGCGGCGGCCCGGCCACCGGCCCGGAACCCCTTCCAGGCACCGGACTTCGGAGACATCCCGGACTACGACGAGGCGGAGGAGACCGGAGAGCCGCCGTTCGACGCCGACACCGCCCCTGCCGCCGACACGGCCGGTGCGTCCCGCGCCGCCAAGGGCGAGGGCCCGGGACGGGACGGCGGCGGCGGCAGGAAGCGGCCGTCGAACCCCTCGCGCCGCAGGCGCGACCGCTCCCGGCAGGTCAGGCGGGGCGCCCCCCGCCGCTGACGGCGGCCGCCGCCCTGGCCTGGAGCACGGCGAGGACGCCCACCGGGACCGTCTGCACCACGGTCCACGCCTTCCCCATCGCGGTGAGGTCCGGCAGGCCGGACGCCAGGACGGCCAGACTGAGCGCGAGCCGGCCGAACCCGCAGGCGGCCACCGCACGCACCGCCCCCGGCCGGACGTACGGCGGCCGCGCCACCAGGCCGACCGCTCCCCCGCCCGCCAGCATCCCCGCGCCCACCGCAGCCACCACCGCCGTACCCGGCCCCAGCACCCTGCCCAGCGGCGCGGCGGCGGCCAGGTAGACGAGCCCGACGACGGCCATCCCGGCCGCGTCCAGGGCGAGCAGGCGACGGACCGGGGGACCGGCGTCCCGTCCTGCCCTTCCACCTGCCTTCTCATCCCCTCCGGCCGCGACCGGGCCGTTCCCGTTGCTCATGGGCTCCTCCGTCCGTCCGCACCGCACGTACGGCCGCAGACTGGCCCCATAACCTGACAGCCGCCGTCATGTTTTCCGGACACACTCGGCGGTGTGAAGTCCGACCGGCTGCTGTCGATCCTCCTGCTCCTCCAGACCCGCGGCCGGGTGCGGGCCGCGGAGCTCGCCGAACGCCTGGAGGTGTCGGTGCGCACCGTCCACCGCGACATCGAGGCCCTGTCGGCCGCCGGGGTCCCGGTGTACGCCGAGCGCGGCCGACACGGCGGCATCGCCCTGCTGCCCGGCTTCCGCACGGACGTCACCGGGCTGACCGCCGACGAGGCGCGGGCCCTGTTCGTCCTGGCGGGGCGGGGTGCGCACTCCGCTCTGGGACTGGACGGGGCGCTCGCCTCCGCGCTGCGCAAGGTGATGGCCGCCCTCCCCGCACCGCACCGCCCGGCGGCCGAACTGACCAGCCGCCGCGTACTGGTCGATCCCGAGCGGTGGCTGGCGCCACCGCGCCCGGCCGTGGACCTGGAGCCACTGCACGCCGCCGTCCTCACCGACCGGCGGCTGCGCATCCGCTACCGGCACGGCGGCCGGGAAAAGGCGCGCACCTACACCGTCGATCCCTACGGGCTGGTCGCCAAGGCCGGCACCTGGTACCTGGTGGCCGACCACCGCGGGCGCGGCCGGTTGTTCCGCGCCGACCGGCTGTCGGACCTCGCCGTCGCCGAGTCGCCGGTGCGGCGCCGCGAGGGCGTGGAACTGGCTCAGGTGTGGGCGGAGTTGCGACGCGAGGTGGAGGACCGTCCCGGCGGCGTCCGGATCACGGCGCGGGTGCGGCGTGGACGGCTGGACATGGTGGTGCGCATCGCGGGCGCACACCTCGCGGGCGAGCCCTCCGCCCCGGACGAAGCGGGCTGGGCGCGCGCCGAGTTCGACTACCCGGTCCTCCCGGCGGTCCGCCAGCTCCTCCAGTTCGGCGCCGACGTGGAGGTGCTCACCCCACCCGAGGCCCGCGCGGAACTGGCCCGCGCGGCAACGGAGATCCACTCCCTGTACGACGGCGCCTGACACCCGCGCGCCCTGCGGCCACCACGGCCGCAACGCGAAAGGACCGTATCCGGCGACTCATGGGCGCGACTGGCCCCACACAACAGCGAGTGGTACCGTTTCTTGTACCACACGAAGAGAGGGGTGACCGTGTCCATCACCGCCAGCGAGGCTCGCAGGAACCTGTTTCCCCTGATCGAGCAGGTCAACAACGATCGCGCTCCCGTGCACATCACGTCCCGCAACGGGAACGCCGTACTGCTGTCGGAGGAGGACTTCGCCTCCTGGCAGGAGACGATCTACCTCCTGCGTTCACCCGCGAACGCCCGCCGTCTGGCCGAGTCGATCGCAGAGGCCGAAGAAGGCCGGGTCTCGCCTCGTGAGCTGATCGAGGTCGACGACGCCGAGTGAAGATCGTATTCACCGAGCACGGATGGGCTGACTACGTCCACTGGTCCGAGACGGACCGCCGTATGACCAGACGTGTCAACCGGCTCATCGAGGAGAGCAAGCGAGACCCCTTCGGAGGCATCGGCAAACCGGAACCGCTCAAGGGCGACCTCAGCGGTTACTGGTCCCGGAGGATCGACGAGGAACACCGGCTCGTCTACCGGGTCAGAGGCGATGAACTCATCGTGGTCCAGGCCCGCTACCACTATTGAGCTCGGGCGTGAAGGCCGGGGGGCGGTCCAGCGCGGCTCTACCACTTCCGTCCCCGGGCCACTCCCGCAGGCAGCACCCGCTGGTTCGGCTCAGCCGGCGAGCCGGTCGTCCTTGACGGCGGTGAGGAACGACACCCAGGTGTCCGGGGCGAAGGCGAGGGCCGGGCCGTGCGGGGTCTTGCTGTCGCGCACGGGGACGGTGCCGGGAAGGTTGTCGGCAACCTCGACGCAGGCGCCTCCGTCCTGGTTGCTGTAGCTGGACTTGCGCCACCGTGCGGCGGTTATCTCGTGCGGGGAGGTGGTCATGAAAGTTCCTCCAGGAGTCGGAGTAGGAACTCCGCCGAGTCGCGCGGGGTAAGGGCCTTGTCGCGCAGCCGATCGTAATCGACCTGGAGCCGCTCGACCTTGGCCGCTTCCTCGACCAACTCCCCGTTGTAGCCCGTCTCCACCCAGGCGACCGTTCGGCCGTCCAGTAGCCGCAGGAGCCAGGTGTCCGTGTTGACCAGCTCGCACAGGCCCGCGGAGAAGGGAAGCACCTGGACCGTCACGTTCCGCCGTCTCGTCATCTCCTCCAGGTGCTTCAACTGACCGCGCCATGCCTCGATGCTCGGCAGCGGGCGGCGCAGGACCGCCTCGTCGAGGATCGCGCGGAGCTGGGGTGCGCCGTCACCCGTCAGCACATCCCGACGGCTCATCCGTGCAGCCACCTGCTGATCCAGTTCGCTGCCAGGGTCCAGACCGCCCAGCATCAGCAGTTCGCGGGCGTACTCCTCGCTCTGGAGCAAGCCCGGCATGAGGCTGGGCGAGTAGGTCTGAATACTCACCGCCTCGCCCTCGAGTGCCATGAAGCGGCGGTACTTCTCGCGGAACTGGGTGGCGTCCCCGGCCGCCAGTTCCCACAGGGCCAGCAGCAGGCCCGGGGTGCCGTAGTACTGGTCGAGAGCCTGGGCGACGTCCGGGCTGCCGATGGTGTGGCCGCTCTCCATCTTGCCGAACAGCGACCAGTCCCAGCCCAGGGCCTCACCCAGCTTCCGCAGGCTGTCGCCGCGTTCGGTGCGCAGGGTGCGCAACTCCTCGGCGAACCGCCGGCGCGGCTCCTGGCTGCGGCCCGTGACCACTCTTCTCGGCGGCATTCCGTCCCCCTCCGTGGAATGTGTGGAAGCGGCGCCGGGCGGCCGGGAAGGGCTTCCCGGCCACGGGTGTTCGCGCTCCACTCCGGTTCATGCTCGTAAAGCGAACGCGACCGACGGTAGTCGCGCTGTCGCTTCTCGCACAGGGATACGGTGGAGGGATCACACCATATGGTGATGAAGGACTCGGATCAGGTTGGGGAGCAACGAACCGGGGAGGCGGAGGCGGCCCGCGACGCGCTCGCCGAGGCGCTGCGGCGGGCGGGGATCCGGTTCCCGGCCGTGGACGTCCGCACCCCCGTGCGCGCGGACGGGGCGGCCGGTTACGCGATGGTGGTCCTCGGCGAGTGCTCCGCGCCGGTGGCACGGGAGTTGGCGGCCGTCATCGAGCGGGGCGCCAAGAGGAGTGCGGTGTGACGGCACTCCCGTTCACCCCGGCCGTCGAGCGCCCGTGGCGTGACGGGTGGCCGCTGCCGGCGCACACCGACGACGCCAACGGCTGGACCACGGGCGGCTGTTGGCTGTACTGCCGCCGCGAGGGCGTGCGCGTGCTGTGGATCGGTTCGGTGCGCACTCCCGGCGCGGCGGGCGACGTGTACGCGTGCGGCCCGTGCATCGCGGGGCTGGACCACATGGTGCGCCTCCAGTCCCACGGCCGGGACGAGCCGCCGGGCGGAACGGGCGGCGCAGGCGGCGCTACGGGGACCGTCGCGTGCGGGCACCGGCGGATCGGGAGGCTCGGCGGCAAGGTCCGCTGCCGCGACTGCGGGCGGCAGATCTACCTCTGAGTCGCCCTCAAGGCTGCGAAACCCCGGGCCATAACACCGTGTTATGGCCAAGTGGTAGTACCCAGCCCGTTCCGCTTGCGGGAATCCTGGTGCCTCCCCCACAGGCGACACGCGAACCACCGCGTGTATCCGGAAGCGAGGCACCCCTTGCGAATAACCAGGCTCGTCCCCGCTCTGATCGCGGCCATGGCCGCCGTTCTCTCCCTCTTCGTGCTGGCCCCGGCCGCGTCCGCCAAGGACGCGCCCGGCAGCGGCGGACCGCAGCCGATCATCGGCGGCGGGTACGCGCAGAACGCGCCCTGGGCCGCGCGGCTGTTCTCCAACGGCCGTGAGACGTGCTCCGCGACGATCATCGCGCCGACCTGGATCCTCACCGCCAAGCACTGCGTCAGCGGCGGCGGGCTGTCGTTCCGCATCGGCAGCCTCGACCAGCACAGCGGCGGCACCGTCGCCAACGGCACCCAGATCTACAACCACTCCTCCTCGGACCTGTCGCTGGTCCGCCTGGACCGCTCGGTCTCGGCGACCTACGCCCGCCTGGGGCAGCCGGGTTCGGTGCGGGTCAACCAGACCGTGCAGGTCTACGGCTGGGGCGCCACCTCCCGGTGCGGCTCCGAGGCCAACTGCCAGTCGCGGTACCTGAAGGTCGCGAACGTGATCGTGACCGGCGGCTGCTATGACGCCTACTACGGTTCGGCGATCTGCGCCCGCCGCGGCGACGGCATCACCGCGGGCGGTGACTCCGGCGGCCCGATGATGGCGAACGGCGTCCAGGTCGGCGTCGCGTCCACCAGCGACCGGCAGACCACCACGGCCTACACCAACGTGACGGCCTACCGCTCCTGGATCCAGTCGATCGCGGGCGTCTGATCCCGCGCGGTCCGTTCTCACGGCGGTCCGTTCTCACGGCGGTCTCTTCCTCCGGGTCCTCCCCGTTCCGCCTCGGCGGAGCGGGGAGGACCCGTTTCCGGCTCCGGGCGGTCGGCCCCGGCCGGTCACGCCCGGCCGGTCAGAGGGTTTCGCTGAGGGTGTCGGCGATGCGGCGGCGGGAGGCGCGGGCGGCGGGGACGGCCGAGACCGCGACCGCGCCCGACACGGCCGCGGCGGCCACCAGCAGCAGGACGCCGGGGTGCGGGTACTGGGCTATGCCCGCGCCGATGCCGCTGGAGCGGCCCTGCGCGTCGATCAGCCACCGTCCGGCGGCGGCCCCCAGCACGGTGCCGGCCAGGGCGGCGGCCAGGGCGGTGAAGGCGGTGGAGACGGTGATCACGCCCGCTATCTGGCGCGGGGTCAGGCCGATGGCCTTCAGGGCGAGCAGGTCGCGTCCCCGGTCGCGGACGCGGGCGCCGAGGACGGTGGACAGTTCGGTCAGGCCGATCAGGGCGAGGACGGCGATCAGTCCGGCGAGGACGCCGCGCACTCCGGCCAGTTCGTCGGCGGGGTTGGCCGGTTCGCGGACCTCCAGGCGCCCGTCGAAGGAGGCGGTCAGTTCGGCGCCGACCTCCCCGGCGTCGGCGCCCTCGCGCAGGACGAGGTGGTGGACGTCGGGCGCGGCCGGGCCCGGGCCGTCGCCCAGGTCGAGGTTGTCCAGGGAGGTGGAGATCACCCGGCCGCCGTCCTCGGGTTCGATGGAGCGGCCGGTGATGTGGAGGATCTGCGGGCGGCCCTGGACGGTCATCCGCACCCAGTCGCCGACGCGTACGTCCAGCAGGTCGAGCAGCCCCTGCCCGGCGACGGCCTCGTCCGGGCCGTCGGGGAGGCGGCCCTCGGCGAGGGCGAACGGGTAGGGGTCGGCGTCGGTGCCCAGGCCGCGCAGGGTGATGGTGGCGGTCTGGCCGGGGACGAGGGCCTCGACCTCCGTGCCGGGGTGGACTGCGGTGACGTCGGGGTGCGCGGCCAGCAGCCGCTCGGTGCGGGCGCGGTGGCCGGCCTCGGAGGAGCCGGGGAAGCCGGAGCCGTCCGGGGAGTTGTCGCGCACGGTGAGGGCGGCGGGCAGGCCGACCTCCTCCGGGTGCTCGTGGAAGCGGTCCACGGTGGCCCAGGCGCCCAGCGCGGCGGTGATCATCGCCAGCGGCACGGCCAGGCGTCCGACGGCGGCCAGCGAGCGGGCCCGGCCGGGGAAGGCGCCGCGCCAGCCGAGGACGAGGGCGGGCGGTGCGTCCCGGCCCAGGGCGCGCCGCTCGGGCAGGGTCAGCGGGCCCAGTCCGCGCGGCACGGCCGTACGCGCCACCGGTACGGGCGGCACCCGGCCGGCGCGCCAGGCGGCCAGCGAGGTGGCGGTGGCGATGAAGAGGACGGAGGCGCCGGTGGTGGCCAGCACCGTCCAGGTGTGGCCGGGCAGTTGCCGCCACACGTCCACCGCCTCGCCGATGCGGCCGGGGATGCGCGCGCCCAGCAGTTCGGTGCCGGCCGCTCCGCCGGCGACGCCGAGGAGGGCGAAGCCCAGGTGCTGGACGAGGAAGACGCGGACGACCTGGGCGGGGGTGAAGCCGATGGCCTTCAGCACGGAGATGTCGCGCAGATGCCCGTGGACGCGGGTGCTGATCGCCCCGGCGACCGCCAGGGCGGCGGCCAGCAGCGCGCCGAGTCCGAAGAGGGCCAGGAGCAGGCCGAGCAGCCGCCCCTCGCCGGCGGCCTCGGCGCGGGCCTGCTGCCAGCGGGTGACCTGCGAGACCTGGTCGGCGCCGAGGGCGGTGACGGCGCGCTGGACCATGAAGTCGGTGTCGCCGGGGTCCGCCAGGCGCAGTCCGACGGTCTGCCCGGTGCGCTCGGGGTCGGGCTGGATCGCCTCCAGGGCCTTTCTCGGCAGCCAGCCGATACCGGGGGTGTCGCCGGGGGCGTAGCGGGGCTCGGCGGTGTCGGCGACGCCGGTGACGCGCAGCGTGTGCTCGGTGCCGCGCGCCCCTCGTGCGGTGAGGGTGTCGCCGGGTTCGGCCCACAGGGCGCGGGCGAGGGAGCCCTCCAGGACGATCTCGTCGGCGGCTCCGGCCGCCGGCCAGCGGCCGGCGGTGACCAGCGGGCGTCCCACCTTCGGCGGTTCGGGCCCGGTGGCGCGCAGCTCCGCGGTCGCCCGCGCGCCGCCCAGTTCCACGGTGGTGCGGGCGGTGCGGAAGGGGCCGGACAGGCCCGTGACACCCTCCAGGTCGCGCAGTTGCCCGGGCTGGGCGCCGTCGCGGGTGTGGATCCACACGTGCGCGCCCTCGGACTGGGTGAAGACCCGCTGCCAGGGGTCGGCCGTGTAGGAGAACAGCGCGCCGGCGAGCAGCAGGGAGGCGACGATCCCGGCCGTGGCCAGGACGGTGAACAGCGCCTCGCCGCGGTGCGCCCGCAGGTCGGCGTGGGCCCAGCGCAGGGTGGCGCGCACGTCGTCCTCAGTCCTTCAGTTCCAGTACGCCGGCCACGCCCTTGCCGCGCCGCCGAAGGCCCGGGCCGTCCGCGTCCAGGGCGGCGTCGTCGGCTATCCGGCCGTCGAAGAAGCTGATGACGCGGTCGGCGGCGCTGGCCATCCGGGCGTCGTGGGTGACCAGCACGATGGTCTGGCCGCGGCCGTGGAAGCGGGAGAGCAGGCGCAGCACCTCGCGGGTGCCGCGGCTGTCGAGGCTGCCGGCGGGCTCGTCGGCCAGCAGCAGGTCGGGGTGGTTGACCAGGGCGCGGGCCAGGGCGACGCGCTGCTGCTCGCCGCCGGACAGCTCGCCGGGCATGCTGCGCTCCTTGCCCTCCAGGCCGAGTTCGGCCAGGAGTTCGGCGCGGTCGGCGCGGGCCCCCTTCGGGCTGCCGCCGGCCAGCAGGGCGGGCAGTTCGACGTTGTCGGCGACGGTGAGGTTGGAGACGAGGTTGAAGAACTGGAAGACGATGCCGATGCGGCGGCGGCGCAGCACCGCCCACTGGGACTCGCCGTAGGAGTCCAGGCAGGTGCCGTCGAACCAGATGCTGCCGGCGTCCGGCCTCTGGAGGCCGCCGAGCAGGTGGAGGAGGGTGGACTTGCCCGCGCCGGAGGGGCCGGTGACGGCGACGAACTCGCCGCGCGAGACGGTCAGGTCCACGCCCCGTACCGCCCTGGCCGGGGCTCCCTCGCCGTGGTGGGTCTTGACCAGGCCCTCGGCCCGCAGAAGAGGGGGCGCCTTCGCCGGTGCGGCGGGGCCGGTGCCGGCCGGCGCCTGGGAACGGCTCATTCCAACTCCTCCTGACAGCGTTCCAGCCAGTCGAGGTCGGCCTGGAGGTGCAGCATCGCGCCCTCGATCAGCAGTTGCGCCACCCGGTTGTCCCGGTCCTCGGCCGCGGCGAGCCGGGACAGCTCGCGCATGGTGTTGAGGTACTGGCGGCGCTGCTTGTTGATCAGTGCGATCTGGTCGGCCAGGCCGGTCTGCGGGGCGATCGCGAGCTTCATGAAGAACTCGTCGCGCACCCGGGGTTCGTCGGTCGGTTCCTCGAACCACGCCCGCACCGCCTCGCGCCCCGCGTCGGTGAGCCGGTAGATCCGCTTGTTGGGCCGGGCGGACTGTTCGACGTCCTCGCCCTCGATCAGTCCCGACTTCTCCAGCCTGCCCAGCGTGACGTAGATCTGCCCGACGTTCGGCTGAGGGTACGCGGCGCCCAGCAGCTTCTCAAGGGCACCTTTGAGCTCGTATCCGTGGGCGGGGCCGGCCGCGAGGAGGGCCAGGAGCGGCAGACGCACGCGCGCACTCCTCCTCCCCGTCCCGTGCCGGGCCGGTGCCGGGCCGGCGGCCCCTTCCGGGCGGCGGCGGCCCGGTCGGCGGTGCGCCGGCTGTCTGTCGGTCGGCGTCTAGTATCGCCCATGCCCAACGGGTATATATGGGCGTCCGGTGCTCGACGGTGAGGCCGCGCACGACCGGTGCGCTGGGGAGGGACCTATGCGGTGGACGCGGGCCGCGGGAAGGGGGCTCCTGGCCGCCGCCGTGGTGCTGGCGGGTTACGCCGGGCTGGGCTCGCCGGCCGCCGGTCCGGTCGCGCACGCCGGGGGGCGCGGCCCCGTCACCCTGGTCACCGCCGGTGACCTGACCGACTACCTCGACCCGGTGCTGGAGGACTGGAACCGCGCGCACCCGGGCGAGGAGGCGACCCTGGTGGAGTTGCCGGACTCCGCCGACGAGACCCGCGCCCAGATGGTCACCGGCCTGCGCTCGGGCAGTTCCCGCTTCGACGTGCTCAACATCGACGTGGCCTGGACCTCGGAGTTCGCGGCGGCGGGCTGGATCGCCCCGGTGGACCCCGGTCGCTTCCCGCTGGACGCCCTCCTGCCGCCGGTGGTGGACACCGCCACCTTCGGCGGGCGGCTGTACGCGGTGCCGTACGTGACCAACGCCGGGCTGCTGTACTACCGCTCGGACGTGCTGGCGAAGGAGGGCGAGCGTCCGCCGCGCACCTGGGCCGAGCTGGAGCGGCTGGCGCGCGAGGTCGCCCCCCGGTACGGGCTAGAGGGCTACGCGGGCCAGTTCCTGCCGTACGAGGGGCTGACGGCCAACGCCACCGAGGCGGTGCGCTCGGCGGGCGGCTCGCTCCTGGGGGACGAGGGCGCGACGGTGACCGCCGACTCCGAGGCGACCGTGCAGGGGCTGGCCTTCCTGGCCGACGGGGTGCGCGAGGGCTGGATCCCCGAGGAGTCGCTGACCTGGAAGGAGGAGGAGTCGCGGCAGGCCTTCCAGGACGGGCGGCTGCTCTTCCTGCGCAACTGGCCGTACGTGTACGCGCTGGCCGGCGGCGAGGGGTCGAAGGTGGCCGGGAGGTTCGGGGCGGTGCCGCTGCCCGGCCCGGACGGTCCGGGCGTCAGCGTGCTGGGCGGCTCCAACCTGGCGGTCAGCTCCCTGTCCCGGCACCCGGAGACGGCGGCCGACCTGATCGCGTACCTGACCGGTGAGCAGGTGCAGCGCCGGGTGCTCACCGAGGGGGCGCTGCCCCCGGTGCGGGCGTCGCTGTACGCCGACCCGGAGCTGGTGCGCGCCTTCCCCCATCTGCCGGCCCTGCGCAAGAGCGTGCTGGCGGCCGAGCCGCGCCCCAAGAGCCCGCGCTACGACCAGGTGAGCCTGGTGGTGCAGGCGGTGGTGCACGACGCGATGGCGGGGCGGCAGACCCCGCGGCAGGCGGTCGCG
The DNA here is from genome assembly GCF_002843305.1 of Streptomyces barkulensis. Classification (GTDB taxonomy): domain Bacteria; phylum Actinomycetota; class Actinomycetes; order Streptomycetales; family Streptomycetaceae; genus Streptomyces; species Streptomyces barkulensis. The sequence continues at coordinate 19,393 of NZ_PGSG01000088.1, read as the reverse complement.
CGGCTGGCGCGCGAGCTGCGGTCCCTCGCGCACGAGGGTGCCGGGCCTTCCCGCGAGGACTGATCGGCTCGCGGCTTCGCGCCCTCTCAGCCATCCAGCTTCTACATACACGTTAAGTACCAGCACTCCTTCTTCAGCACCCCCTGCCCAGACATACCAGGGCATACAAGGGCGGCTTCTCGACCACTCGTTGACACCTCGATGACACCCGTACATAACATGCATGCATAACAGCGGCTCCGAACAGCGGCTCCGAAGCATGTGCTCCGCGAGCGGGAACGGGATCACGAGGGATGCTTACAGCCACGACCGACCACGGCGTCTCACCCCGCATCGCGCGACCCGCTTCCTCCCCCGGCGCGTCCCGGAACTGGTGGCGGGACGCGGTGGTCTACCAGGTCTACGTCCGCAGCTTCCTGGACAGCACCGGCGACGGCATCGGCGACCTGGCCGGCGTCCGCGCCGGGCTGCCGTACCTGCGGAAACTGGGCGTGGACGGCATCTGGCTCAGCCCCGTCTACCCCTCCCCCCAGCACGACCACGGCTACGACGTCGCCGACTACCTCGACGTGGACCCGGTCTACGGCGACCTGGAGGAGTTCGACCGCCTCGTGGCCGCCGCCCACCGCCTGGGCCTGAAGGTCGTCCTCGACATCGTCCCCAACCACTGCTCCAGCGAGCACCCCTGGTTCCGCGCCGCGCTGGCCGAGGGGCCGGGAGGCCCGCACCGCGCCCTCTTCCACTTCGCCGACGGCCGCGGCGCGGAGGGCGAGTTGCCGCCCAACAACTGGCGGGCGATGTTCGGCGGCCCGGCCTGGTCGCGCGTCACCGAGCCGGACGGCGAGCCCGGTCAGTGGTATCTGCACCTGTTCACGCCCGAGCAGCCCGACCTCAACTGGCGCGACCCGGCCGTCGCCGAGCACTTCGACCAGGTGCTGCGGTTCTGGCTGGACCGGGGCGTGGACGGCTTCCGCGTCGACGTGGCCGCCGGGCTGTTCAAGCACCCCGAACTGCCCGACTCCCCCGACCCGGAGGCCGACGAGCGCACCCGCGACTCGGTCAACCCGCTGGCCTGGAACCAGCCCGAGGTGCACGGCGTGTGGCGCCGCTGGCGCGCGCTGTGCGACGAGTACGCCGAGCGCGACGGCCTCGACCGGCTGCTGGTGGGCGAGGTGTCGGTGCCCACCGCCCGCGAACACGCCGAGTACGTACGGCCCGACGAGCTGCACCAGGCGTTCTTCTTCCACCTGCTGGGCGCGCCCTGGGACGCGGACGCCTTCCGCAAGGTCATCGGCGAGGCGCTGCGGGACATCGCGGGCACCGGGTCCACCGTCACCTGGGTGCTCAACAACCACGACCAGGTCAGGACCGTCACCCGCTACGCGGGCGAGGGCAGCGGGCCGGGCAACCCCGGCCTGGGCGCCGCGCGCGCCCGCGCCGCAGCCCTGCTGATGCTGGCGCTGCCCGGCGCCGCCTACGTCTACCAGGGCGAGGAGCTGGGCCTGCCCGAGGTGGTGGACCTGCCCGACGAGGTGCTCACCGACCCCATCTTCCGCCGCACCGGAAGCCGCAGCCGCATCCGCGACGGCTGCCGCGTCCCCCTGCCGTGGTCGGGCCACGCCTCGCCCTTCGGCTTCAGTTCGGGCGCGGAGGAGGCCCGCCCGTGGCTGCCGCAGCCCGAGTGGTTCGCCGAGCACGCCACCGACCGGGCGCTGGCCGACACCCGCTCGTTCTGGCACCTGTACCGCGACGGCCTCCAGCTGCGGCGCGATCTGCCCCAGCTCGGCGAGGGGACGCTGCGCCGGCTGGACGCGCCGCCGCAGGTCCTGGCCTTCGAACGCGGCGACGGGCTGGTCTGCGCGGTCAACTTCGGCACCTCCCCCGTGCCCGCCCCGGTGCCCGGCACCCCGCTGCTGGCCAGCGGCGAGTGCCCGGACGGGACGCTCCCCGGCTCCACCGCCGCCTGGTGGGTCGCCGACCCCGCGCCCGCCCCCCGCTGACCTCCCGCTGACCTCCCGAAAACCCCCGGAACTCACCGACTTCACCGACCTCCCCACACCATCCACCCTCCGGCCCCCGGGCCGGCCGACCCCGAGAGGGACAGCCATGAACACAGGCAGCACCGCCAGACGCACCGCGACCGCCACGGCGACGGCGCTCGTCCTCGCCCTGACCGCGTCCGCCTGCGGCGGCGAGGACACCTCCGCGAACGGCAAGGGCGGCCAGGAGCTGAAGGGCGAGACGGTCACGGTCGCCGGGGTGTGGACCGGCGTGGAGCAGAAGAACTTCCAGAAGGTGATGGACGCCTTCACCGAGAAGACCGGCGCCGAGATGAAGTTCGTCTCCACCGGCGACAACGTCTCGACCGTCGTCGGCTCCAAGATCCAGGGCGGCAACGCGCCGGACGTGGTGATGGTCCCGCAGGTCGGCGTGCTCGAGCAGTTCGCCGACAAGGGCTGGCTCAAGCCGCTGTCGAAGACCGCCGACGACCGCGCGCGCGACTACTTCGCCCCGGTGTGGAAGGAGTACGGCACGATCGGCGACGTCTTCTACGGCCTGTACTTCAAGGCGTCCAACAAGTCGACCGTCTGGTACGGCCCCGAGGCCTTCGAGCAGGCCGGCGTCACCCCGCCGAAAAACTACGAGGGGATGCTGGAGGCCGGCCGGACCCTGTCCGACTCCGGTGTGGCCGCCTTCTCCGTGGCGGGCGAGGCGGGCTGGCCGCTCACCGACTGGTTCGAGAACGTCTACCTCTCCCAGGCGGGCCCGGAGATGTACGACAAGCTCGCCGCGCACGAGATCCCCTGGACCGACCCGTCCGTCGTCAAGGCCCTGACCACCCTCGGCGAACTCTTCGGCGACAAGGAGCTGGTGGAGGGCGGCGGCGCGGGCGCGCTGCGCACGGACTTCCCCGAGTCCGTCGAGAAGGTCTTCGGCGACGACCCCAAGGCGGGCATGGTCTACGAGGGCGACTTCGTCGCCGGCCTGATCAGCGGGCAGTTCGGCAAGAAGGTCGGCGAGGAGGCCAAGTTCTTCCCGTTCCCGTCCGTGGACGGCGGCGAGCCGCCGGTGGTCGGCGGCGGAGACGCGGCGGTCGTCCTCAAGGACGGGGAGAACTCCGACGCCGGGATGAAGTTCGTGGAGTTCCTGGCCACCCCGGAGGCCGCCGAGGTGTGGGCCGGGGCCGGCGGCTTCATCTCCCCCAACGAGGCCCTGAACCTGGACGCCTACCAGGACGAGACCACCCGGCAGATCGCCCAGTCCCTGGTGGAGGCCGGTGACGGCGTGCGGTTCGACATGTCCGACCAGGCCCCGGCCGCCTTCGGCGGCACCCAGGGCGCCGGCGAGTGGAAGCTCCTCCAGGACTTCCTGCGCGACCCCTCCGACCCGGAGGGCACCGCGAAGAAGCTGGAGGCCGCCGCGGCCAAGGCCTGGAAGAAGAGCTGAGGCGAGAGGCACCGATGTCCGCCGAAGCATCCGCCGTGCCGCCCGCGAAAGCGGGCGGCGCCCCGGCCGGCGCCTCCCCCTCGCGGGGGGCGCCCGCCCGGGGCGACGACCCCCGCAGGCGCGCGGCGCGCCGCCGCAGGCTCGTCGCCGCCGCCTTCCTGCTGCCCGCGCTGCTGCTGCTCGGCGCGCTGGTCGCCTACCCGATCCTGTTCTCCGTCGGCCGCAGTCTCTTCGACGCCTCCGGCACCCGTTTCGTCGGCGCGGACAACTACGTCGAGATGTTCAGCGACCCGACCACGCTCAAGGCGGTCCGCAACACCGCGATCTGGGTCGTGGTCGCCCCGGCCCTGCTGACCGGCCTGGGCCTGATCCTGGCCGTGCTCACCGAGAAGGTGCGCTGGGCCACCGCGTTCAAGCTGCTGATGTTCATGCCGATGGCGATCTCCTTCCTCGCCGCCGGGATCATCTTCCGCATCACCTACGAGCAGGACCCCGACCGCGGCGTCCTCAACGCCGTCGCCGTCGGCGTCCACGATGTCTTCGCCGACCGCCCCGCCTACCCCGGCGCCCGGGGCAGGGAGGACGCCGGCGAGACCCCGCTGACCAAGGGCGAGGACGGCTCCTACGGCACCGCCGCGGACCTGACGCCCGGCCGCACCGTCTCGCTCGGCGTCGTCGGCGTGCCCCCCAAGGAGGTGCCCTCCGACGCCGAGCCCGCCACCGCGCCCGAAGGCACCTCCGGCGCCGGGGACGGCTCGCTCGCCGGCACCGTCCACCTGGACTTCACCCCCGGCGGGGGCGGCGAGCCGGGCCGGATCGACTCCGGCGAGCGCGGCCTGCCCGGCATGACCGTCCAGGCGGTGCGCGACGGGAAGGCGGTGGGCGAGACCACCACCGCCGCCGACGGCTCGTTCCGCATCACCGGCCTGGACGGCGGCCCGTACGCCCTGCGGCTGCCGGCGTCCAACTTCGCCGAGCCCTACGGCGGGATCTCCTGGCTCGGTCCCGCCCTGGTGACCCCGGCGATCATCGGCGCCTACCTGTGGATCTGGACCGGCTTCTCGATGGTGCTGATCGGCGCCGGACTGGCCGCGATGCCCCGGGACGTGCTGGAGGCCGCGCGGATGGACGGCGCGAACGAGTGGCAGATCTTCCGCAGGATCACCGTGCCGCTGCTCGCGCCCGTGCTGACCGTGGTCTTCGTGACGCTGGTGATCAATGTGATGAAGGTCTTCGACCTCGTCTACATCATCGCCCCGGGCCCGGTGCTCCAGGACGCCAACGTGCTGGCCATGCAGATGTGGCTGGTGTCCTTCGGCGGCGGCAACAACCAGGGACTGGGCAGCGCCATCGGCGTCCTGCTGCTGCTCCTGGTGGTCCCGGCCATGGTCTTCAACATCCGACGCTTCCGCAGGAGCCAGTCATGACCCACGGCACCGTCGACGGCCCGGCCGGGAAGCCCGCCGGGAAGGGAGCGGCCGCACAGGCTCCGGCTCCCGCGGCTGCGGCGGCAGCCGCGGGAGCCGGGCACCACCCCCGGGGCGCGGGGCGGGCGCGGCGGCCCGCCGGCGCGCGGATCGGCTCCCTGCTGGGCAGGACCGCGGTCCAGGTCTTCCTCGTCGTCACCGCGCTGGTGTGGATCACCCCCGCACTGGGGCTGTTCCTGTCCTCGCTGCGGTCGGAGGAGGCCAACTCCGCCAGCGGCTGGTGGACGGCGCTGACCGAGCCGGGCCAGCTGTCGGTCGACAACTACACGGCCCTGCTGGCGGATTCCGGCATCACCCAGGCGTTCTGGAACACCGTGCTGATCTCGGTGCCCACCACCGTCGCCGTGGTGGTGGTCGCCGCGCTGGCCGGATACGCCTTCGCCTGGCTGGAGTTCCCCGGCCGCGACTGGATCTTCCTGGTGGTCGTCGGACTGCTGGTGGTGCCGGTCCAGGTCGGTCTGCTGCCGGTGGCGAAGATGCTGGGCGCGGTCGGGCTGTTCGGCACGATCCCGGGTGTGGTCCTCTTCCACGTCGCATACGGGCTGCCGTTCGCGGTCTTCCTGCTGCGCAACTACTTCGCGGAGATCCCGCGGGAGATGCTGGAGGCCGCGCGGATGGACGGCGGCGGGGAGTGGCGGATCTTCGTCCGGCTCGTCCTGCCCGTGGGCAGGCCCGCGATCGCGAGCCTGGCCATCTTCCAGTTCCTGTGGGTGTGGAACGACATGCTGGTCGCGCTGATCTTCGCCGACAGCGACTCGCAGCCGCTGACCGTCGCGCTCCAGTCGGAGATGCGGCAGTTCGGCAGCAACATCGAGATCCTCGCGCCCGGCGCCTTCCTGTCGCTGGCCGTTCCGCTGGTGGTGTTCTTCGCCTTCCAGAAGCACTTCGTGCAGGGCGTCATGGCGGGGTCGGTGAAGTGACCGCGGAAGACGGGGGGCCGTGAGCGGTCCCTGTCGCCGATACGGGGGGCGGCAGGGGCCCGGGGGCGTGTCCTCCGGGCCGGCGCGGGCCCGGAGGACACCGCCTCAGACCTCCAGCAGCACCGTGAACGGGCCGTCGTTGGTGAGCGAGACCTCCATCTTCGCCCCGAAGCGGCCCGTCTCCACCCGCGCGCCCAGCGCCCGCAGCCTGGCGCACACCTCGTCGACCAGGGGCTCGGCCACCGGGCCGGGGGCGGCGGCCTGCCAGGTGGGGCGGCGCCCCTTGCGCGCGTCGCCGTAGAGGGTGAACTGGCTGACGACCAGCAGGGGGGCGCCGGTGTCCGAGCAGGACCTCTCGTCCTCCAGGATCCGCAGGCCCCACAGTTTGCGCGCGAGCCGGTCGGCCTTCTCGGGGGTGTCGTCGTGGGTCACCCCGACCAGCACGCACAGCCCCTCCCCGGTGATCTCGCCGACGCTCTCCCCCGCGACGACGACCTTCGCGCCACTGACCCTCTGCACCACAGCTCGCATGCCGACCATCATGCCGCCCCGGTCGTGCGCCCGCCGACCGCCGCCGGACGGGTGGCCCGGACTGCACGCAGGGTGCCCGCGGTGGCACGATGCGTGCAGCACGGTGCGCGCGGTGGCCTGCGGCGTATCCGTGACGGGCCGTGGCACCGCGTTGTGGTCCACGGCGAAGGGGATGAGGGGCACACAGAAGATGAGCACTGCCGGAACCGGGCGGACGCCCGGAGCCGTACCGGCGGCCCGCGGGGCCGCCTCCACGACCACCTCCACGACCGACTCCACGGTCGGCTCCACGACCGGCTCAGCCGCCCCGGCGGGCGCCGCGGAGACCGCTCCGGCGGGAACGGGGGCCGACACCGGTGGCGCCACCGGCGCGGGCGGGGCGCCCCCCGCGGTCCCGCACGACGCCGGGCCTCCCGAGCTGACCGGTCTGCGCCTGCCCCAGCTGCGCGAGCTGCGCCGCCAGGCACAGCAGGAGGAGGCCGACCTCAGCTACGTGCGGCGGCTGATCCAGGGCCGCGTCGACATCCTCCGCGCCGAACTGGCCCGCCGCAGCGCGGCGGACGTCCCCCTGATCGACCGGCTGGCGGAGATCCTCGCCGACTCCCCCCCGCCCGGCCGGGGGCCCGCGCGCTCTGCCCGCCATGTGACGCTGCGCACCCCGCGCAGCGAGGAGTACCGGCGGCTGGCCGAGGAGGTGCTCGCCGAGGTGGAGCTGTCCGACCTCGGCGCCCGCACCGACGCCGAGCTGCACGCCGCCATGGCGCGGCTGGGCGGGCACGAGCACCGGATCTCCCGGCGCCGCCGGGCGCTCCAGCGGACGGCGAACGGGTGCAGCGCCGAGATCGCGCGCAGGTACCGTGAGGGCGAAGCACACGTGGACGACCTGCTGCCCTGACCCCGGGGGCGGTCGTCCTCCCCTACACCCAGGGAAGGCCGCCCATGTCCGCCAGCACCACCCCGCCAGCGAACGTCCCCGCCCCCGCTCCCGGCGAGCGGCCCGGACCGCTCGCCGGAGCGCCCCGCGCGCAACTCCCGGTCCTCGCCGAGGTCGTGCGCTCGGGGTTCACCGAGGGCAGCCACCGCGGTTCGGTGGTGGTGCTCGGGCCGGACGGCGGCGTGGAGTGGTCGCTGGGCGAGGTGGCCGCGCCGGTCTACCCCCGCTCGTCCAACAAGCCGATGCAGGCGGCGGCCGTGCTGCACGCCGGCCTGGAGCTGTCGGGCGAGCGGCTGGCGCTGGCCGCCGCCAGCCACTCCGGCGAACCCTTCCACCTGGAACTGGTGCGCACCATGCTCGCCGAGCACGGGCTGACCGAGGACGATCTGGGCTGCCCGCCCGACCTGCCGCTGGACCGCGAGGAGGCCGACCGGTTCCTGGCGGCGGGCTCGCGTCCCTCCCGCGTCGCCATGAACTGCTCGGGCAAGCACACCGCCATGCTCGCCGCCTGCCGGGTCAGCGGCTGGTCCGGCACCGGCTACCTCGACCCCGGACACCCCCTCCAGACGCTGGTGCGCGAGCGGATCGAGGCGGCGGCGGGCGAGCCGGTCGCGCACACCGGCACCGACGGCTGCGGCGCCCCGCTGATGGCGATCTCCCTCACCGGCCTGGCCCGCGCCTTCCGCTCCTTCGTACTGGCCGAGGCGGGCACCCCCGAGCGCCGGGTCGCCGACGCCATGCGGGCCCACCCCGAGTACGTGGCGGGCGCCCGGCGCGAGGACACCCGCCTGATGCGCGGGGTGCCGGGCACGCTGGCGAAGGTGGGCGCCGAGGCGGTCCAGGCGGTGGCCCTGCCCGACGGCCGCGCGCTGGCGATCAAGATCGACGACGGCGGGCTGCGGGCGCTCGGCCCGGTCCTGGCCCGGACGCTGGCGCGGATGGGCGTGGAGTCCCCGGTGCTGGCGGAGATAGGCGACGCCCCGCTGCTGGGCGGGGGGCGGCGGGTGGGGGAAATCCGCGCGACGTTCTGATACGGCGGCCCTAACGTAACCGCCATGGACTCGAACGCCCCTGACATCCGCACCATCACCGAGGACGAGTACCCGGGCTGGCTGCGCGCCCTCCGAGCGGGTTTCCTGCACTCCGCGGAGCTCACCGCCGAGGAGCTCGCCGCCCGGCGCGGCGCGATCGAACTCGACCGCACCCGGGGGGCGTTCGAGGACGGCCGCTGCGTCGCCACCTTCCGCACGCTGCCGCAGCGGCTGACCGTTCCCGGGGGCGCGGCGGTGGACTCCCTGGCCGTCACCAACGTCTCCGTCCTGCCCACCCACCGCCGCCGCGGGCTGCTGACGCGGATGATGCGCGACGCGCTGGCCGACGGCAGGGAGCGCGGGGACGTCTGCTCCACGCTGGACTCCGCCGAGTACCCGATCTACGGCCGCTACGGCTACGGCCCGGCCACCTGGTCCACCGACTGGACCGTGGACGCCGCCCGCGCCGGACTGGACCCGCGCTGGTCACGCCCGCGGGAGGAGGGCGCCCGGATCGATCTGGTGGAGCCCGCCCGGGCGCGCGTCCTGGGCGCCGCGCTGCACGAACGGGTGCGCGCGCTGCCCGACCGGCAGGGCATGACCGACCGCACCGAGCGCTGGTGGAAGCTGAACACCGGCGCGATCGACTGGCCCGGCAGCGGCTTCACCCAGGCCTCCCACGCCGTGTACCGCGACGCCGCGGGCCGGGTGCGGGGCCTGCTGACGTACACCGCCGACGACCACTGGGAGAACAAGGCGCCGCGCCTGAACGCCCACGTCCGCGATCTGATCGCCGCCGACGCGGCCGCCGAGCGGGCCCTGTGGCACTTCCTGCTCTCCATGGACTGGGTCGCCACCGTCCACTGCCGCCGGCTCGCCCCCGACTGCCTGATGCCCCGGCTGCTGCCGAACCCGCGCGCCGCCCGGATCACCTCCCACGCGGACTTCCTGTGGCTGCGCCCGCTGGACGTCCCCGCGCTGCTCCGGGCCCGTACGTACCCGGTCTCCGGCACGCTGGTGCTGGAGCTGGAGGACCCGATGGGCATCGCCGGGGGACGCTTCCTGCTGGACGCCTCCCCCGAGGGCGCCACCTGCGCCCCCACCACGCGCCCGGCCGACCTCTCGATGGGGGTGGGCGCGCTGAGCTCGATGTACCTGGGGGACGAGTCCGCCTCGCGGCTGCGGGAGCTGGGGCAGCTCGACGAGGAGCGCCCGGGCGCGGCCGCCCTGGCGGACGCCCTGCTGCGCACGGGCCGCAGGCCCTGGGCGCCGGACGTCTTCTGACGCCCGCCGGGGCGCGGTCCCGAAGCGCGGCCGCGGGGTGTGGAGACGCTGTGGAACCCGCCACACGTCCTTCCATGATCGGGTACGGTCGTGCCTCGCCGATCCGGTACGGCACACACCCGCCCAGGCGGTGCACAATCGCACAAAAGATATGCTCAACGGCCGAATCACCCCTCTCCGTACCGAGCGGACCGCCCACCCGTCCGCGGTACGCCCGGCCGGGAGGCGGCCCCGGCGCCCCGTCCACGGGCTGCTGCCCCCGTAAGCCTCGCGGTAGTGTTCGAGACGGCAGAGGGTACGTGCCACCATGACGAAGAGGTCCCCGGCTCCGGCCGGCACCACGCAGAGGGGAGGGGCCATGAGCGAGGTGAGCGGCGGCATCGACTACGCCGCCCTGTTCGACGCCACCCCCACGCCCCTGTCGGTACTGGACCGGGATTTCGTCTTCGTGGAGGCCAACCAGGCCTATCTGGAGATCACCGGGCGCACCCGCGGCGAGCTGATCGGCCGCCACCTGTTCGACGTCTTCCCCGTCAACCCGGACGACCCGGACGCCGACGGCCCCAGAAACCTGCTCACCTCGTTCCGGCGCGTGATGGAGACGGGCAAACCGGACACCATGGTCCTCCAGCGGTACGACATCCCCCGCCCCGGCGCCGAGGGCGGTTACGAGGAGCGGTACTGGAGCCCGGTCAACACCCCCCTCCTCGGCGAGGACGGCTCGGTGCTCCTGATCGTCAACCGCGTCGAGGACGCCACGGCGTACGTGCGCGACAGTCTCGCCCACCCCACCAGCCTGACCGGCGCCGGCGCCGGCACCGGTCTGCGGGCGGTCGGCGGGAAGGTCGCCGAGGCCGAGCTGTACGCCCGCGCGCGGGAGCTGTACGAGCACAACGAGCGGCTTCGGCAGGCGCACGCCCGTGAGCACGAGGTGGCCCTCACCCTGCAGAAGGCCATGCTGCCGACGCACATGCCGCTGGAGCGCCGCAACGCGGCCGTGCGCTACCGGCCCGCCCAGGGCTCGCTGAACGTGTGCGGCGACTGGTACGACATGATCAACCTCAGCGAGGACCGCTTCGCCGTGGCCGTGGGCGACGTCGTCGGCCGGGGCCTGGAGGCCGCCAGCGTGATGGGGCAGCTGCGCAGTGCCCTCAGCGCCGCCATGCGGGTCGCCGACGGCCCCGCGCAGGCCCTGTACGGCCTGGACCTGTACGCACGCTCCCTCGACGGCGCGCTGGCCACCACCGCAGTCAAGCTCGACATCGACACCCACACGCACACGCTCACCTACAGCAGCGCCGGCCACCTGCCGCCCATGCTGTGCCACCCGGACGGTTTCACCGAGCTGCTGGACCAGGCCACCGACGTGCCCCTGGCCGCCCGGAGCAGGCCCTCGCACCGGCCGCAGGCGATCACCACCTATGTGCCGGGCTCGACCCTCATCCTCTACACCGACGGACTGGTCGAGCGCCGCGAGGAGTCCATCGACGTCGGGCTGAAGCGGCTGTCGGAGAGCCTGGCCCGGCACCGTGACCTGGGCCCGGAGGAGATCGCCGACAACCTCCTGGAGGACCTCGGCATGAACCGGGGCACCGCCGACGACGCGGCCCTGGTGGTCATCAAGCTCTGAACGGCCGGCCCCCGGCGGTGCGGACGCCGGCGGGGGTCCGGCGGCGGAAGCGCGGCGGCGGGAGCGCGGCGGCAACGGCCGGAAAGCGGGCATACGTAATCTGAACATGATCGGCCGCCGTGGCGGCGAGACGGTACGACGAGGAGGCACCCGATGTCCGACGCCCCGACCCCCGAGACCTCCCAGCCCGCGCACGACCCGGAGGTGCTCCAGCTCGCGGCCAAGGTCTTCGACCTCGCCCGGGAGGGCGACACGGACACCCTCGCGGCGTACGTGGACGCGGGCGTACCGGCCAACCTGACCAACGACAAGGGCGACTCGATCCTGATGCTCGCCGCCTACTACGGCCGCACCCCCACCGTGCGCGCCCTGCTGGAGCGCGGCGCCGACCCCAACCGGGTCAACGACCGCGGCCAGACGCCCATCGGTGGCGCGGTCTTCAAGGACCAGCAGGAGATGGTGCGGCTGCTGCTGGAGGCCGGCGCCGACCCGGCCGCGGGCAACCCCTCGGCCATCGACACGGCGCGGATGTTCGGCCGCCACGAGCTGCTGAAGCTGCTCGGCGCGGAGTGAGCCGCGGCGCGCTCCGCCGTCACCGTCCGTTCTTCTTCCCGACGCGCATGTGGGGTCACGGTGAAAAATCCACCGCCACCGGCGTCAGGCAGCGACTATCTGGATACAGAAAGTGATAGTCGCCCGTCAGAGGGCATGGACGGATCACGGAGCGCGATGGAATCCCGAACTCAGTACTTCTCGGCGGCCTTCGCCGACGGCAAGGACGCCCGTGGTCGCGCCCGCGCCGCAGCGGACGCGGGCGCGGACGCGACCACGGGCCCGGCGGCCGAGGCCCCTCCGGGCCTCGGCGGCAGGAGGTCCCGGTGGTCGCCGGCACCCGTACATGCCTCATGCGCAACGGACTTCGGGCCGACCGTGCCACCGGACGGACCGCCGGAAGGGGCCGTGGCGGCGCCGCGGGCGCGGGAGGCGCGGTGAGCGTGGACAGGCGGGAGGAACTGCCCGCGATCACGGTCGGTTCGGTGGCACGGGACCTGCGGGACGGGCGGGTCGGCGACGTGATGGACGTCCGCCCCGGGCGGGTGTGGCTGCGCCCGCTCGGCGGCGGACGGGAGTGGGACGCGAAGCCGGACGACGTCCGGCCGCTCACCGCGCACGAGCAGCTCAGGGCCCGCCTCGCCGCCGCCAACGCCCGCAGCCGCCGCGCCCTGCCGTGACCGGACCCGCCGTCACCGCGGGGAGGTGCTAGCGCTCGCCCCGGGAGCCGCCGGGAGGCTCCCGGCGGCTGCGCCGGGCCGACCCGAGGGCGATGCCCAGTGCCATGCCCACACCGATCCCGAGGGCGATGTTGTCGAACACCGTCAGGCCCAGGGCGACCCCGATCGCCGTCCCGACGGAGATGCCCACCGCGACATCGCCGTTCCCCGGCCCGTTTCCGCCGCCGTTGCCGTCTCTCTTCACCATGGCGACACTCTCCCATCCGTCCGCCCTCCCCGGCGAGCGGTTGGGCGGCCCGCGCAGGTCGCCGCCGCTTCGCTGTCACAGGCCGGGCCTAGGCTCCGGGCATGAGCACACACCGTCAGGAAGACCCCCTGGAACAGGACCCCGTGACCGTCGGCATGCGCTTCGCCGAGATCGTCACCGGCACGGTGATCAGTGAGGAACCTCCGCACCCGGACTCGCCGCTGGGCCGTGTCACGGCCTTCGCCGCCGAGCACGGCGGCGACGCCCTCACCCCGGAGCACATCCGCGCGGCCGTCGAGGGACGGCCGCTGCCGCCGCCCGCCTGACGGCTCCGGCCGTACGGGCCGCGGAGAACGGCGGCCGGCGCGTACCCGACGGCGGCGTCCACCGCCTCCGCCCCGGCACCGTCGCGCCCTGCCCCGGCCCCCGGTGGGCAGGAGCGGGAAGGAGGTGCGCCCCGGCCAGAGCCGTTCACGGCCGGGGCGCCGTCCCCGGGAGGCCACTCGCCCTCCGGGAGCCCGCCGGGCGGTCCCGGTGCCCCCGCACCGGGACCGCGGTCCGGATCAGTACCAGCTCTGGTACTTGGAGGTGCTGCAGGTGGCGACGGACAGCCCGCCGAAGAAGGAGTCCTGCAGGCACTTCCCGCTCCACTGGTTCCGGAGCCGGATGGTGCCGTCGTTCCAGCGCTTGATCCACCAGCTCTGGTACTTCGAGGTGTTGCAGCTGTAGGTCTTCAGACCGGCGCCGCTGTAGGACAGGCAGCGGCCGGTCAGCACGTTCTGGAACCGGCGCGTCCCGTCATCCCAGACACGGACGCGCCACTTCTGGTAGTCGGAACCGTTGCAGGCGTAGGTGCGCAGCCCGTACGAGTTGCTGTCGTCCAGGCACCGCCCGGTCCCCTGGTTCTTGAGGGTGTTGATCACGTCGGCCGCGATCATCTGCCCGGACCGCTCCGGGGCGCCGGTCTGCCCTGCGGTCGCGTGGGCCGCCGTGGTGGCGGTGGCGACGAGGGACACCCCTCCCAAGACCACTCCGGCCAGTCTGGCGGCACGGCGAGTCCTCATGAGAATCCTCCGGTTGTCGTCGATCGGCTGTCTGCGCGAACCGCCGTCCTCGGGCGTGTTCGCTCCCCCGGCAGAGCCGGAGCCGGCTCGGGACGCTGTCGTGAGCACCGCCCGGCCACATCGAGACTGGCCGTCGGCGCCCGGCACGGACAAGCAGTTCCACGTTTCTCGAAAAGCGCCCGGACCTGTCGTCCCGGGTGCCCCCCTCTCCCCGTGAGGGCTCCGCCGAGACCTCCCGGAGGGGGGTGAAACCTTCTGTTTCACCCTGAAACTCCGCTTTCCGGCACTCGTGGAAAGGCTGTGGGGAGTGGTTGTAGGAAGACGGGGAGGTCACACAGGGTTTCCGAGCCCGCACAGAAGGACACCGGTGCCGCGGGGACGCGACTGCGGGGACGCGACTGCGGGGACGCGACTGCGGGAACGAGACGGCGGGAACGAGACGGCGGAGACGAGACGGCGGGGGAGTCGCCATGGCCCTTCGGATCCACTTCACGTTCGCAGATCTGGCCAGGACCCGGTCGGCGTCCTCGGTCCACCCGCTCCAGGAACTGAGCATCGCCATGCGGGTTCTGAGGGACAGGACCCCGTCCACACGCTTCGACGCCTGGCGGCACGATGTCCTCTCCCGCCTGCCGGCCACGGCGCGGATGGCGTTCGAGATGACGCCGTCCCACGGCTGGGTGCCGGACTTCCTGGCCCCGGCCGCGGAAGGCGAGCCCCGGGAACTCCTGGACCGGATGCGTGCGACCCCCCGGCGTCTGCTGCGGGACCAGATGGAGCACATCGCCGCGCGGCAGCCCGTTCCGCGGTGGTCCCGCCTGCTCGGCGAGGACCCCTCGGTGCTGCGACGGCTCGTGGACAGCCTGTCCACGGCCCACGACGTGCTGCTGGCACCGTACCGGCCCCAGGTGGAGGCCCGGATCGAGGCCGACAGGGGTTTGCGGGTCAGAGCCCTCCTGCACGGCGGGATGGAGGAGGTACTGACTCGGCTCCACCCGCGACGGATCCGCTGGGAGTCCCCCGTGCTGACGGTGAACATGGCCTCGGGCCTGGACGCCGACCTGAAGCTGGAGGGGCGGGGGCTCCTTCTCGCGCCGTCCTTCTTCGGATCCGACGCCCCGCTGATCGTCCCGGACGCCGAGCCGCAGCCGATGCTGTTCTACCCCGCGTCGTCCGGTTCCCGGAGCCCCGACGTCGTCCGGCCGGGCACGGGGGCCGCAGGGTCCCCGGCGACGCTGGCACAGCTCCTGGGACGGACCCGCGCCGCCGTCCTGCTCGCCGTCGCGGGCAGGGCCGGCTGCACCACGACCGAGCTCTCCGCGGCGGTGGGCATATCGGTCTCCAGCGCCAGCGAACACGCGACGGTCCTGAGACGGGCCGGGCTCATCACCACCATCCGCCACCGCAAGGCGGCCCTCCACACCATGACGCCCACCGGACGAACCCTGCTGGACACCACGTGAGCCGGGCCCGGCCGCCGGTCCCGAAAGCGGCCACCGCGTTCGTCACCGAGGGCCCGGTGGACGGCGGTGTTCGGCCTCACCGGTGACTGGGCCTCCGGCCGACGCCCTCCCCCCGGCCCGTCCCGCCCAGTACGTTCATCAGTTCCTCGCCCCGATCGGTGCGGCGGACCAGCACGTGCTGCCCGCAGCGCAGGCGCTCCAGCAATCCGGCCGCCTCCAGACGGGTGCAGTGGTAGGTGACGGTGGCGGGCGCGTAGTGGAGGCGTTCGGCGATCTCTCCCGAGGTCAGCTGAGCGGAAAGGGCGTGCAGCACAGCGGCGCGGGCCTCGCCCAACAGCAGGCTCAGGGGAGCGGAGGACCGGTCCCGCGGCTCGTCGTTCCCCCACAAGCCGCCGAGCCCGGGCACCGGATACCCGATCCACACGGCGTCGGACAGGTCGAAGGAGAAGAGCGAGGCGCCGCCGCCGGAGACGACCGGTACCAGGATGAGTCGCCGCCCGCCCAGCTCGGACGTCTCCCCCTGCCGGCCGGGCAGGCGCAGGGTCGTTCCCCGTAACCGGAGGCGGGGGCCGAGACCGGCCAGGACGCAGTCCAGGGAACCGCCGACCGTCGCGGCCCCGACACGCTCGGCCTCCCTCTCGACCAGCCGGCCGGCCGCGCGCCACACCGGGGCGATCTCGTTCCACACGCTCCGCATCAGCCGTGCGTAGGCGTCCTTCCACATCTTCGGCCGGCGCACCACCGGGCGCCACCGGGCAGGCACGTCACCGCCGAACTCGCCCTCGATCTCGGCCAGCAGGGTGTCCGCCGACACCTCCTCGATCTGTTCCAGATGGTGGGCACACTCCTCCCGGGACATGGTGGCCGTCGGGGTGATGCAGTCGGGGATGACGGAGACCCCCGGAGCGAAGAGGGGGCGCAGCACATCCGCGGCCCCCTGCGGCGCCGCCGCACGGACGAGCCGCCGCGCGTGCGGACGGACACCGTGGTCGCGTCCGCCCAGAGCGTCGGCGACCAGGGAGAGCAGCGTGGCCCCCGGGTGGGGCACCACCCGGGGCACAAGCGCATCGATCGGTCCCAGCCTCAGTTCGGATATCCCGGACATCCGGCGTCCTCCCCCTCGGTACGTCTCCCCCGGGCCGCGTCCGTCCGCGCCGCCCCCGTGCCGTACCTGCCGCCAGTGTGCGGCGGGCGCACCGGCGTACGAAGTCCTTTCGGCCCAGCCCGAAACCACCGGGAAACGCCGGCCGCCCTGGCCGGAAGTCACCCTGTCGCGACATCGGCCGGGATCCATACGCTGCCGTGGACGGGGAGCGCGGCCGCGTCGGCGGCCCGCGCCCACGGAGACGGTACGGAGGAGTGGGGCGTGACCGAACAGCCGCTGACGTTCGTGGTGGGCACGGGGCGGAGCGGTTCGACCGCGCTGTCGCGCGTGCTGAACCTGCACCGGGACGTCCTCAGCCTCAACGAACTGCTGGCCTCGGTCGGATCCGAGGGGATGCCCGAAGGGACCCTGGAGGGAACGGAGTTCTGGCGTCTGCTGGCCGAGCCCAACCCGACGTTCGACAGGATGGTCCGCAGCGGCGCGCCCATTCCGGAGTTCCTCTACCCGCGCCGTCCCGGGCGCTTCTCGGCCGACACCACCGGCATCCCCCGGCTGTCCATGATGGTGCTGCCGCACCTCACCGACGACCCCGACGGCCTGCTGGACGAGCTCGCCCCGCAGGTCCGCGCCTGGCCGCGCCGCCCGGTCGAGGAGCAGTACCGGGAGCTGTTCGGGCTGCTGTGCGCCCGGTTCGGGCGGCGGGCGGTGGTGGAGCGTTCGGGTTTCTCGGTGCGGTGGGTGCCCCGGCTGCGGGCGGGCTTCCCGGAGGCGAGGTTCGTCCACCTCCACCGCGGCGGCCCCGACTGCGCGCTGTCGATGAGCCGGCACACCGGCTTCCGGATGATCGCGATGCTGGAGGAGATGTACGCGCTGCTGGGCCTGGAGTTCGGCGACGAGCTGACGCCCGAGCACGCCCGCGAGCTCCCGCCGGACCTGGCGGGGCTCCTGAGGGATCCGTTCGACCCCCGGCTGGTGTTCGACCGGGTGGTGCCGGTGGCCCGGTTCGGGGAGCTGTGGTCGCGGCTGGTGACCGAGTGCCTGGAGCATCTGGACCAGGTGCCGGAGGCGGCCCGGACGAGCCTGTCGTACGAGGAGCTGCTGGACGCGCCGGAGCGGGAGCTGTCGCGGCTGGCCGGGTTCGCCGGTGTGGCGCCCGACGGGGAGTGGCTGGCGGCGGGCCGGTCGATGCTCGACGCGGGCAGGCGGGGGGCCTCGCTGCGGTTGCCGCCGGACGAGCTGGAGACGCTGCGGGAGGCCTGCGAGCCGGGGGAGCGGGCGCTCGCCGCGGTGTGACACCGGGGGCGGCGCGGACCGGCGCGGAGTGCGCCGCGGGGCCCGCCCCGGGAGCGGCGGTCGTTGGTCCCACCACCGGTCTGTCGTACGGCGGTGTTACGGTGATCTTCGACCGCCCCCCCACGAGTCGCAGACCGCGCGTTCGGCACGTTCGCGCACGCCGAACCACGGGGGGAGTGCATCTTGAGCCGCCGCCGCAACGACCGGCGCACCGGCACCGCTCGCCGCGGTGCCGCCCGCCGGGGTACCGCTCACCGCGGTGCCGTCCGCCAGGAGGGACGGGGCAGGCGGGTCCGCCGGGGCGGCCGCCGTCAAAGGCGCCCGCACATACGGGTGCTGGCCTCCATGGCGACCGTCGGGGCCTTCGCCCTCGGCGGATTACTCGTCGCCCAGCAGGACTCCGCGGAATCCCGGACCATGGCCACGCCGCAGGATCCGGACGAGCTGAGGGCCTCGGAGGAGGCGGTGTTCGTGCCACCCTCCCCCTCCTCCTCCGCCTCCGCCTCGGCCTCCGCGTCGCCGTCCCCCTCGCCGTCCCCCTCCACGCAGGAGCCGACCGAGCCGTCTGCGATTCCGGTCCCCGCCACCGGGCCGGGCACCTTCACCACCGCGCAGGCATCCGGCGAGGCCGTCGGCCAGGGCACCATCCGCACCTACCGGGTGCAGGTGGAGGACGGCATCGAGCTCTCCGCCCGGCAGGCCGCGCAGGAGGTCGCCGCGATCCTCGCCCATCCGCGCGGCTGGACGAACGACGGTGTCAACGGCTTCCGCCTGGTGGCCGACGGGCCCGCCGACTTCACCGTCAAGATCGCCACCCCCGGCACCGCCGACGCCATCTGCGGAGCCGCCGGGCTCAACACCCGCGGCGAGCTGAACTGCGCCGTCGGCCCCACCGTGGTGGTCAACCTCAAGCGCTGGGTGCTGGGTTCGCCGCAGTTCGCCGGTCCCGTCACCGAGTACCGGGCGCTGATCGTCAACCACGAGGTCGGCCACCGCATCGGCCACGGCCACGAGACCTGCCCGGGCCCCGGGCGGCCCGCGCCCGCGATGATGCAGCAGATCAAGGGGCTCAAGGGCTGTGTCGCCAACGCCTGGCCCTACGACACCGACGGCACCACCTACCTGGGCGGCCCCTCCGTGCCTTGAACCGCCCCGCCGCCCGCTCCCGGCCCGGCCCGGCCCGGCCGCACTGTCGGTGGGAACGGCTACGGTCCGGCCTTGACTTCCTCCCCCTCCTGAAGGAGGGGGATTCCTACGGCTCGCGCCGTGGGGTTTTCTGCTTCATCGCCGACTGCCCGCCCGGAGTACTCCGTTGAGGTCTTACACCAGCTCCACAGACAGACGCCGTCAGCCCGACGGCCAGGATGTTCTTCGCCGCGTTCACGTCCCGGTCGTGGGCCGTCCCGCAGTCGCACGTCCAGGTGCGGACGTTCAGCGGCATCTTGTCCTGCAAGGTGCCGCAGGTCGAGCACAGCCTGGAGGAGGGGAACCATCGGTCGATCGCGATCACCTCGCGGCCGTACCACTGGGCCTTGTACTCCAGCATGCTCCGGAATTCCGACCAGGCCGCGTCGCTGATGGCGCGGGCCAGGCTCCGGTTCTTCACCATGTTCCGGACGGTGAGGTCCTCGATCACGATCGTTTGGTTTTCACGAACGAGCCGAGTGGTGAGCTTGTGCAGGTGGTCACGCCTGCGGTCGGTGATGCGGGCGTAGACCTCGGCAG
>NZ_PGSG01000087.1 GCF_002843305.1 Streptomyces barkulensis | reverse complement strand
CTGTGAGGGGTGGAGTTGACCGGTACTAATAGGCCGAGGGCTTGACCGTAGATGTTCGCGTCCACTGTGTGGGTTCTGAGACCACGACCTGCCTGGCCGGCGGTTGTTGTTTCGCCGTGTTTCGGTGGTCAGAGCGAGAGGGAAACGCCCGGTTACATTCCGAACCCGGAAGCTAAGCCTTTCAGCGCCGATGGTACTGCATGGGGGACCGTGTGGGAGAGTAGGACGCCGCCGAACAATTGTTGAGAGAATGCCCTGCCGGGTTCCCGGCAGGGCATTCTCGCGTTGTGTCCGGTTTTCGGGGCCCCCTTTCGTACCGGGCCTCGGGCTGCGGGTAGGGTCAGGAGACATCGTTGGCACGGACTCACAGGAGGTCTTGGGTGGAGGCCCAGGAGACAGGCGTCCAGACGGACCGTGTCCTCACCATCCCCAACATCCTCAGCATGGCGCGGCTCGCGGGGGTGCCGCTCTTCCTGTGGCTGATCCTCTGGCCGGAGTTCGGAGGCCCCAACGCCGACGGCTGGGCGCTGCTCGTGCTCGCGTTCAGCGGCGTCAGCGACTATCTGGACGGCAAGCTCGCCCGGCGCTGGAACCAGATCAGCGGCCTCGGCCGCATCCTCGATCCGGCAGCCGACCGGCTGTACGTGCTTTCCACTCTGGTCGGACTGACGTGGCGTGACATCCTCCCGCTCTGGCTCACCGGGCTGCTCCTGGCGCGCGAGCTCATGCTGCTGGTCGCCGTCTGGGTCCTCGACCGCCACGGGTACGCACCACCACAGGTCAACTTCCTGGGGAAAGCCGCCACCTTCAACCTGATGTACGCCTTCCCGCTGCTGCTGCTCAGTGACGGAAGCGGATGGCTTCCGTCACTGGCTGCTGTTTTCGGATGGGCGTTCGCAGGCTGGGGTACAACCCTGTACTGGTGGGCAGGAATCCTCTATGTGGTTCAAGTCCGCCGGCTTGTCAAGGCGGACGCCGCAGCCGACTAGGCCCTGACTCTCGTCGGGGGCTGCGAGACCCGAGTGGCCCTTTGAAGATTCACGGGCCTCTTCGGCCGGGCACAGTCGGCATGTATGTCGTCTCTTCAAGGAGGACGCTTCCGACATGAAGGCCGTCGTAATGGCCGGTGGCGAGGGAACTCGCCTTCGCCCGATGACCGCGAGCATGCCCAAGCCACTGCTGCCAGTGGCCAACAGGCCCATCATGGAGCATGTGCTGCGGCTGCTCAAGCGTCACGGTCTCAGTGAGACCGTGGTGACCGTGCAGTTCCTGGCCTCGCTGGTCAAGAACTATTTCGGTGACGGTGAGGAGCTCGGAATGGAGCTCACCTACGCCAATGAGGAAAAGCCTCTGGGCACCGCGGGCAGCGTCAAGAACGCAGAGGAAGCCCTCAAGGACGACTCCTTCCTCGTCATTTCCGGTGACGCTCTCACCGACTTCGACCTGACCGAACTCATCAATTTCCACCGAGAGCGCGGCGCGATGGTGACCGTGTGTCTCACGAGGGTGCCCAACCCGCTCGAGTTCGGTATCACCATCGTCGACGACGACGGGAAGGTCGAGCGGTTCCTGGAGAAGCCAACCTGGGGTCAGGTCTTCTCCGACACCGTGAACACCGGCATCTACGTCATGGAGCCGGAAGTCTTCGACTATGTCGACCCCGACGTTCCCGTGGACTGGTCCGGCGACGTCTTTCCGCAGCTCATGAAGGAGGGCAAGCCGGTCTACGGCTATGTCGCCGAAGGCTACTGGGAGGATGTCGGTACCCATGAGAGCTATGTGAAGGCACAGGCCGACGTTCTCGAGGGGAAGGTCGACGTCGAGATCGACGGATTCGAGATCTCCCCGGGGGTGTGGATCGCGGAAGGCGCGGAGGTCCACCCCGACGCGGTGCTGCGTGGACCGCTGTACGTGGGCGACTACGCCAAGGTGGAGGCCGGCGCCGAACTGCGGGAGCACACGGTCATCGGCTCCAACGTGGTGGTCAAGAGCGGCGCGTTCCTGCACAAGGCCGTCGTCCACGACAACGTCTACATCGGCCCGCAGTCCAATCTCCGCGGTTGCGTCATCGGCAAGAACACCGACGTGATGCGAGCCGCCCGGATCGAGGACGGCGCGGTCATCGGCGACGAATGCCTCGTGGGCGAGGAGTCCATCGTCCAGGGCAACGTACGGGTCTATCCCTTCAAGACGGTCGAGGCCGGTGCCTTCGTCAACACATCGGTCATCTGGGAGTCACGGGGCCAGGCCCGTCTGTTCGGCGCTCGCGGCGTTTCCGGCATCCTCAACGTGGAGATCACGCCGGAGCTGGCCGTACGGCTGGCAGGAGCGTATGCCACGACGCTGAAGAAGGGGTCGACGGTCACCACGGCCCGCGACCACTCCCGGGGCGCGCGCGCCCTGAAGCGCGCGGTGATCTCGGCCCTCCAGGCGAGCGCCATCGATGTGCGGGACCTGGAGAACGTGCCGCTGCCGGTGGCCCGGCAGCAGACCGCGAGAGGCAGCGCCGGTGGCATCATGATCCGTACGACGCCGGGCGTCCCCGACTCCGTCGACATCATGTTCTTCGACGAGCGGGGCGCCGACCTCTCGCAGGCGGGGCAGCGCAAGCTGGACCGTGTCTACGCCCGCCAGGAGTACCGCAGGGCGTTCCCGGGAGAGATCGGCGACCTGAGCTTCCCGGCCAGTGTGTTCGACTCCTACACGGGAACGCTGCTGCGGGCGGTGGACACCACCGGCGTCGCCGAATCCGGTCTCAAGGTCGTCGTGGACGCCTCCAACGGGAGCGCCGGCCTCGTCCTGCCCAGTCTGCTCGGCCGGCTCGGCGTCGACTCGCTGACGATCAACCCGGGGCTGGACGAGTCGCGGCCGACCGAGACCGCGGACACCCGCCGTGCCGGGCTGGTGCGGCTGGGCGAGATCGTGGCCTCGGCCCGGGCGGCCTTCGGCGTTCGGTTCGATCCCGTGGGCGAGAAGATCTCCCTGGTGGACGAACGCGGCACGATCATCGAGGACCAGCGGGCACTGCTGGTGATGCTCGACCTGATCGCCGCGGAGCGGCGCAGCGGGAAGGTCGCCCTGCCGGTGACCACGACCCGCATCGCCGAGCAGGTTGCCGCCTACCACGGCACCCAGGTGGAATGGACCACGACCTCGCCGGACGACCTCACCAGGGTCGGAAGGGACGAGGCCACCGTCTTCGGCGGCGACGGCCGGGGCGGGTTCATCGTGCCGGAGTTCAGCAGTGTCTTCGACGGCACGGCGGCCTTCGTGCGCCTGCTCGGACTCGTGGCCCGTACCCAGCTCACCCTGAGCCAGATCGACGCCCGTATCCCGCAGGCACATGTGCTGCGGCGCGACCTGGCCACCCCCTGGGCGGTCAAGGGCCTGGTCATGCGCCGGGTCGTCGAGGCCGCGGGGGAACGTTTCGTCGACACGACCGACGGCGTGCGCGTGGTGGAGTCCGACGGGCGCTGGGTCATGGTGCTGCCCGATCCGGCCGAGGCGGTCACCCATCTGTGGGCCGAGGGCCCCGACGACGCCTCCGCGCAGGCGTTGCTCGACGAGTGGTCGGCGGTGGTCGACAGCGCCGGACGCTGACGGCCCGACGGTTTCCGGAGGCGACCCGGGCTCCGGAACGCCGCGGTACCGTACCGCCGAACGGAGGCGCTCCGGCGCTGTGGAGGCCCCGTTCGGCGGTACGGCCCTCGACGTGCGACGATGTGCGGCATGTCGCAGCAGCACCCCGTACGGAGCACCCCCTCGAGGCCTGCGCGACCCGATGCCTCCATGTCGCTGCTCACCAATGTGATGGAGCACAGCCTCGACGACGGCTACGCGGAAGCGGCGGCCCGCCGTGGCGTCGAGGGCCGGTCCGGGCTGCCCCGCACACTGCGCGGGAAGCTCGTCCTGGCCGCCGGTCTCGTCCTGGCCGCGCTGGTGGTCACGCTGGGGGCCGCCCAGGCGCGTTTCGAGGCGCCCACGGAGGCGCGGGAACGGCAGGAGCTGATCGACCGGATCGAGGACGGCAGCCGGGACGCCGACGGCCTGCAGAGCAGCGTGGACGGCCTCCGCGAGGAGGTCGCGACGATGCAGCGCGAGGCGCTCCAGGAACACGGTGGCGACCGCGGTGAAGTGGTCGCGCTGCTGGCCGGGGCGGTGCCGGTCGAGGGGCCGGGGATCAGGCTCGTCGTCGACGACGCCGAGGACTCCGGATCGGGTGGGGGCGGGGGACCGCGCCAGAGCACCGGCTTCGCCGACACCGGGCGGGTGCGGGACAGGGACCTGCAGCGGGTCGTCAACGGGCTGTGGGAGTCGGGGGCGGAGGCGATCTCGGTCAACGGACAGCGGCTGACGGCCCTGTCGGCCATCCGTGCCGCCGGCGACGCCATACTCGTCGACAACAAGCCGCTGGTGCCGCCGTACACCCTGCTCGCGGTGGGTGACGGCGAGGACCTGGGCGAGACCTTCCAGGACAGCAGCGACGGCCTGTACCTGGAGGTGCTCGAGGACAACTACGGCATCCGCGCCGGCATCTCCGTCCAGGACAGGGTGCGGCTGCCGGCCGCGCCCAGTCTCACCGTTCGTACGGCAGAGCCCGTGAAGACAGGAAAGGGCAGCACATCGTGATCGCCGTTCTGGGCCTCATCGTGGGAGTCGTGGCCGGACTCCTGGTCCGTCCCGTGGTGCCGACGGTCGTCGAGCCCTATCTGCCGATCGCCGTCGTGGCGGCGCTGGACGCGGTCTTCGGCGGGCTGCGCGCGATGCTGGACGGAATCTTCGACGACAAGGTCTTCGTGGTGTCCTTCCTGTCGAACGTGGTGGTGGCGGCCCTGATCGTCTTCCTCGGCGACAAACTCGGCGTCGGTGCGCAGTTGTCGACGGGCGTCGTGGTGGTGCTGGGCATCCGTATCTTCTCCAATGCCGCCGCCATCCGGCGGCACGTGTTCCGGGCGTGAGTGAGCGATGAGCGACGACAGGACGACACCCCCGGGCAGGGGCCCGGAGGAGGAGCGGAACGGGCTCGCCGGGGGGCGGGAGGAGCCCGCCGGGTCCACCGGTCCCGCGGGGCCCACCGGTCCGGCCGGCGAGGAGTCGCCTCCGGACGGGCGTGAGCGGCTGCTCCGCGGGCTGTGGCCACCGCGGGTGAACCGCAATCAACTCACCGTGGCACTGCTGCTTTTCGTCCTCGGTCTGGGGCTCGCCATCCAGGTCCGCTCCACCAGCGAGAACAGTCCGCTGCGCGGTGCGCGGCAGGAGGACCTCGTGCGGATCCTCGACGAGCTCGACAGCCGCACCCAGCGGCTGGAGGAGGAGAAGCGGACGCTGGAGAACCAGAAGTCCGAGCTGGAGAACAGCTCGGACCAGGCGGAGGAGGCGCGCCGGCAGACCGAGGAGAGGGCACGGCAGCTGGGTGTGCTGGCGGGCACGGTCGCGGCCGAGGGGCCGGGTATCCGGATGACGGTGAACGACGCCGCGGGTGCGGTCGAGGCCCACATGCTGCTGGACGCCATCCAGGAACTGCGCGCCGCGGGTGCCGAGGCGATCGAGGTCAACGGCGTACGGGTGGTGACGAGTACCCACTTCACCGACAGCGGCGGCGGCGACATAAGGATCGACGGCCGCAAGGTGTCCTCGCCCTACCGTTTCGAGGTCATCGGCAAGCCGCAGGACCTCGAGCCGGCGCTCAACATCCCGGGCGGGGTCGTCCAGTCCCTGGAGAAGGAGCAGGCCACCGTGTCCATAACCCGTTCAGAGAAGATCGTCGTGGATGCCTTGCGATCGGCGAAGCGGCCTGACTACGCTCAGTCGTCATCGCAGTGAGCCGACGCGTGAAGAAACCGGGGGTCGGCGCGCTTGCCGGCCTGCGGGTAAGGGAAACTGTCCGAAGGCCGGGGACGTTGTGAGGGCGTCCGGTTCGGCCACCGTGAGCATTGAGGGTCTGTCCTGCCCCACGGGCGGGTCTGTTTCGTGCGAGGGGAATCGCCCGTGAGTTTTCTTGGGAAGTTGTTCGGCAAGCGTCAGGGCGCCGGGGACGGTGCCCGGCACCGTGCGTCGCGCGGCGGCGAGTCCGCGGCGGAGGGGGCGGAGCGTCCGCTCTTCCGTGACGAGGTCGCGTCCGGCGACAATTCGAGTGGTCACGGCCCTGTCTCTGTTGACCGGGGAGTGTCCGGCCGCATAGGTTCCGAGGCACCATCAGCCTCGAGTACGGGTGGAGGATCTGACTTGCCGGTCTGTGCGAGGTGCGGTAACCGCGCCGCCGAGGCGAGCCGGTTCTGTTCCAACTGCGGAGCGCCGCTGCGGGGCGGTGCCGCCCCCGAGCGTTCCTCGGAGACGACCTCCACCATCTCGATCTCGGGCATCGAGGCCTACGACGCGGAGATGACGGGGCAGACGCCCCTGCCGTCGCTGTCCCCCGAGGCCCAGGCGGCGGTGGACGCGCTGCCGATGGGCTCGGCGCTGCTGGTGGTGCGCCGGGGGCCGAACTCCGGCAGCCGTTTCCTGCTGGACAGCGAGCTGACGACGGCGGGGCGCCACCCCGAGAGCGACATCTTCCTGGACGACGTGACCGTCTCCCGCCGCCATGTGGAGTTCCGGCGCGGCTCGGACGGCCGGTTCACCGTCGCCGACGTCGGCAGTCTCAACGGCACGTATGTCAACCGCGAGCGGATCGACTCGGTCGTGCTCAACAACGGTGACGAGGTCCAGATCGGCAAGTACCGGCTGGTCTTCTTCGCGAGCCAGCGCACCGTCTGACCCACCGCCCCGGGGGCGTCCATGCTGCAATCACGGTCCGGCGGTGCCCGCAGGGGCACCGCCGCCGCGAAGTCCGCTCCGATGAGTATCGGCGCCGTGCTCAACCTGCTGCGGGACGAGTTCCCCGAGGTGACCATCTCCAAGATCCGCTTTCTGGAGTCCGAAGGGCTGGTGGAACCGCAGCGGACCCCGTCGGGGTACCGCAAGTTCACCGCCGCGGATGTGGAGCGGCTGAGCCGGGTGCTGCGGATGCAGCGCGACCACTATCTGCCGCTGCGGGTCATCAAGGAGTACCTCGACGCGCTCGACCGCGGTGAGGAGGTCGCTCTGCCCGGTCCGGCGAGGCCGTCCGACGTCATCGATCCGTTCGACTCGCGGGGGGACGGCCCGGCTTCGGCCGCCGCCCCGCGGGACCGCGCCCCGGAGGGCCCGGACGGTCCCCGTACGGCGCGTGTGGGGCGCGCGGAGCTCCTGGCCGCCGCGGAGGCGGAGGAGGAGCAGCTCGCGGAGTGGGAGTCGTACGGCCTGATCGGCCCCGGAGGGGACGGCGGGTACGACGCCGAGGCGGTCGCCATCGCCCGGATCGTCGCGGACCTGGGCCGGTACGGCCTGGAGCCGCGGCACCTGCGGGTGGTGAAGGCTTCCGCGGAGCGGGAGGCCGGACTGGTCGAGCAGGTCGTGGCGCCGCTGCGGCGGCACCGCAACCCCCAGACCAGGGCGCACGCGGAGACGACCGCGCGGGAGCTGGCGACGCTGGCCGTGCGGCTGCACGCGGCTCTGGTGCAGTCGGCGCTGAAGGCGCGGCCGCGCTGACGGCGTGCCGACGCCGCGCCGGGGGCAGGCCGATGATGGGCCGGGTCACGGGGCGCCCGACTACCCAAAGGGGGCGCATACGTCCTAGGGTTGCTGTGTGAACGAGCTCGACGTTGTGGGTGTCCGGGTCGAAATGCCCTCCAACCAGCCGATCGTTCTCCTGCGAGAGGTGGGAGGCGACCGGTACCTTCCCATCTGGATCGGTCCGGGGGAGGCGACAGCGATCGCCTTCGCCCAGCAGGGTATGACGCCCGCCCGCCCGCTGACACATGACCTGTTCAAGGATGTCCTGGAGGCGGTCGGGCAGGAACTCACCGCTGTGCGGATCACCGATCTCAGAGAGGGCGTCTTCTATGCCGAGCTGGTCTTCGCCAGCGGTGTGGAGGTGAGCGCCCGCCCGTCCGACGCCATAGCGCTGGCTCTGCGTACCGGGACGCCGATCTACGGCAGCGACGGTGTGCTGGACGACGCCGGGATCGCGATCCCGGACGAGCAGGAGGACGAGGTGGAGAAGTTCCGCGAGTTCCTCGACCAGATCTCCCCGGAGGACTTCGGCACCAGCAACCAGTGAGCGCCGTCGGCGCCAGGCCATTCCGGCACCCATTCCCGCGGCGAGGACACGCGAAACCACTCCTTGGGTGATTATCACTCGGCGTGCCGAGTGTGGCGATCGTTGACGCACCCCGAGTGACTGCCTACCGTCGATTGGGCAGGTCCCGGGCATATCCGCGGGACGTGAAGGACGGAGGGTCGGCGTGAGAAGCACCGGCGACAGCAGGGCGGCGGGCGATCCGTATCCGTTGCGCGAATCCTCCATACGGCCTACCGCCCGGTCCGCCTCCACCGCGCAGGGCGCCGCACCCGAGCTGATCGGCTACCGCGGCCCGACGGCGTGCGCGGCCGCGGGCATCACCTACCGACAGCTGGACTACTGGGCCCGTACCGGCCTGGTCGAGCCCAGTGTCCGTCCGGCTTACGGCTCGGGCACCCAGCGGCTCTACAGCTTCCGCGACGTGGTCGTGCTGAAGATCGTCAAGCGGCTTCTGGACGCCGGGGTGTCGCTGCAGAACATCCGTACCGCCGTGAGGCACCTGCGCTCGTGCGGGGCCGGGGATCTGGAGCGGATGACGCTCATGAGCGACGGCGCGACGGTCCACGAGTGCTCGTCGCCCGAGGAGGTCGTCGACCTCCTCCAGGGCGGCCAGGGGGTCTTCGGAATCGCGGTCGGCGTGGTGTGGCGGGACGTCGAGGCCGCCCTGTCCCGGCTGCACGCCGAGCGGGTCGACACCGGGGAGACGATCGTCGGGGACGATCCGGCCGACGAGCTGGCGCGCCGCCGCAACCGGGCGGGATGACACGGCGCGACGGCCGGACCACCGGTACGGCCGGCCCGGCGGGGCGGAGCCGGCGGGTGCCGCAGCCGTCCCTGTCAGTGGCGTAGGGCAGCATCACAGGTGTGAGAGGGACAGCGACGGTCCTGCACCTGGACATGGACGCCTTCTACGCCGCCGTGGAGCAGGCGGCCAAGCCCAGTCTGCGCGGAAAGCCCGTGATCGTCGGTGGTCTCGGGCCGCGCGGGGTGGTCGCCACCGCCTCCTACGAGGCCCGGACCTTCGGGGTGCACTCGGCGATGCCGATGGCACAGGCCCGCAGGCTGTGTCCGAACGCCGCCTACCTCACCCCCCGCTTCGGGCTCTACCGCCGTGTCAGCGAGGTGGTGATGGGGCTGCTGCGCGAGCTGTCGCCGCTGGTGGAGCCGCTCAGCCTGGACGAGGCGTTCGTGGACCTCCAGGCGGGCGGGGCGGCGGGAGAGGCCGGGCGGTGGTCCGCCGACGCCGCCCGTGCCGTGGGCGAACGGCTGCGCCGTGACATCCGTGCCGCCACCGGGCTCAGCGGCTCGGTGGGGCTGGCCGGGTCCAAGATGCTCGCCAAGATCGCCTCGGAGCAGGCCAAGCCCGACGGGCTGGTGATGATCCCGCCGGGCACCGAGCGGGCGCTGCTGGCGCCGATGCCGGTGCGCACGCTGCCCGGTGTCGGCCCCGCCACCGCCCAGACCCTGCGCCGGGCGGGGATAGCCACCGTCGGAGAGATCGCCGAGGCGGGGGAGGCGGAGCTGGTCCGGCTGCTGGGCCGGGCGCACGGTGGAGCGCTGTACGCGATGGCGCAGGGGGTCGACGAACGGCCGGTGGTCGCCGAGCGCGACGCCAAGTCGGTCTCGGTCGAGGACACCTTCGACACCGACCTCACCGACCGCGCGCGGATCCAGGCCGAGATCGCACGGCTCGCCGACCGCTGTGTCGCGCGGCTGCGGGCCGCGGGGCGCTCCGGGCGCACGGTGGTGGTCAAGATCCGCAGCTACGACTTCTCCACGCTCACCCGCTCCGAGACGCTGCGCGGCCCGACCGACGACCCGGAGGTGGTGAGGGAGGCCGCCGCCCGGCTCGTCGCGGGCGTGGACACCACCGCCGGGGTGCGGCTGCTGGGAGTCGGGGTGAGCGGGCTGGCCGACTTCACCCAGGAGGACCTGTTCGCCCAGGCCGGCACCCGGGCCGCCGGGCTCCTCGGCGCGGGCCGGCCGCCGAGCCCCGCCGCGCCTGCGGCGGCGGGCGGACCGGCGGCCGGAAGGGAAACGCGGGGGGTACGGCACTGGCTGCCCGGCCTGGACATACGGCACGCGCGGTACGGGCCGGGCTGGGTGCAGGGCAGTGGTCTGGGGCGGGTCACGGTGCGGTTCGAGCAGCCCGGGTCGCCGCCGGGCCGGGTGCGCACCTTCACGGTGGACGATCCGGAGCTGGAGCCCTCCGAGCCGCTCCCGCCGTGGGGCGGTCAGGCCTCGGAGCCCGCGATCCGCCCGAACGTCATGTCCTCGTCGGAGGCGGGCGCGCCGGAGCCGGGCACCCCCAGCCCGTAGTGACGGTAGAGCTGCAGTTCCTGCTCGGGGGAGAGGTGGCGGCCCACGCCGAAGTCGGGCGCCTCCTTCACCAGGGAGCGCTCGAAGGGCACCTTCAGCGCCCCGTCCACCACCTCGCTGGGTTCCAGCGGGACGAAGGCGTCGCGGCTGAAGAACCCGGTGCGCACAGCTGCCCACTCGGGGACTCCGGTGGCGTCGTCGAGGTACACCTCGTCCACGGTCCCTATCTTCTGCCCGGTGCTGTCGAACGTCTTGAGGCCTATCAGATTCCGCGGGTCGATGTCGGTCTGCACGGCGGTCCCTCCAACTCCTCGCACGAGAAGGCGCCTGCTCGCGAACAGTCGCCACAAACAACGAAACGGCACATTCGGCGCACCGGCCACTCGGGCAGGGCGGCGGGAGCCGCGGCCGGGTCGATGCCATCGGGCGCTGGTAGGCTCTGAAGTGGCTGTTGACCCCGAGCGGGAGAGTCCTCCGGTGACAGTGCCGGAGGCGCCGAAGGAGCAAACCCTCCCCGGAATCTCTCAGGCTCACGTACCGCGCGGGTGAGGTCACTCTGGAAAGCAGGGCGGGCCACGACGGACGACGCCGCAGCCCCTCCTCACCGACGGTGAAAACCGGGCCGCGCACGCGGGCCGGTGAAGCTCTCAGGTCGCGATGACAGAGGGGGAGGCCGTCGGGGCACCCGCGCCGCGGTGCCCCTCGCAGGTCGCGCAGACCAGGAGGCCTCCAGATGACAGCAGACCGCACTCCTCCCGCCACCTCCCTCACGGAGCTGGAGCGGGGCACTCCCTTCGAGGAGCGCCACATCGGCCCCGACGCCGGTGAGCAGGCCAAGATGCTCGCCCAGGTCGGCTACGGGTCGCTGGACGAGCTGGCCGCCGCCGCCGTACCGGAGGTGATCAGGAGCACCGAGGCGCTGGATCTGCCCGCGGCCCGCAGCGAGGCGGAGGTCCTGGCGGAACTGCGCTCCCTGGCGGGGCGCAACCAGGTGCTGGACTCCATGATCGGCCTGGGCTACCACGGCACCTTCACCCCGCCGGTCATCCTGCGCAACGTCATGGAGAACCCCGCCTGGTACACGGCCTACACCCCGTACCAGCCGGAGATCTCGCAGGGGCGTCTGGAGGCGCTGCTGAACTTCCAGACCGTGGTCGCGGACCTGACCGGGCTGCCGACCTCCGGGGCCTCGCTGCTGGACGAGGGCACCGCGGCGGCCGAGGCCATGGCGCTGTCCCGGCGTGTCGGCAAGGTCAAGCAGGGTGTCTTCCTGGTCGACGCCGACTGCCTGCCGCAGACCATCGCCGTGATCGAGACCCGCGCCGAGCCCACCGGGGTGGAGGTCGTCGTCGCCGACCTGTCCGGCGGCATCCCCGCCGAGATCGCCGAGCGGGGTGTCTTCGGCGTGCTGCTGCAGTACCCGGGCGCCTCCGGCGCCGTGCGCGACCTGCGCGGCGTGATCGAGGAGGCGCACGGGCTGGGCGCGGTCGTCACCGTCGCCGCCGACCTGCTCGCCCTCACCCTGCTGACCTCCCCCGGCGAGCTGGGCGCCGACATCGCGGTGGGCTCCAGCCAGCGCTTCGGCGTGCCGATGGGCTTCGGCGGGCCGCACGCCGGGTTCATGGCGGTGCGGGAGAAGTTCGCGCGCAGCCTGCCCGGCCGCCTGGTGGGCGTCTCGGTGGACGCCGACGGCACCAGGGCCTACCGCCTGGCCCTGCAGACCCGGGAGCAGCACATCCGCCGGGAGAAGGCCACCAGCAACATCTGCACCGCCCAGGTGCTGCTCGCCGTGATGGCGGGGATGTACGCCGTCCACCACGGCCCCGATGGGCTGGCCGCCATCGCCCGCCGCACCCACCGCTACGCCGCCGTCCTCGCCCAGGGGCTGCGCGAGGGCGGGGTCGAGGTCGTCCACGGCACGTTCTTCGACACCGTCACCGCGCGGGTGCCCGGCCGGGCCGCCGAGGTCGTCGCCGCTGCCCGCGAGGCCGGGGTCAACCTGCGGCTGACCGACGCCGACCACGTCGGCATCGCCTGCGACGAGACCACCGGCCGCGCACAGCTCGCCGCGGTGTGGGGCGCCTTCGGCGTGGAGTCCGGAGCCGGGGACGCCGAGGCGCTGGACGAGGCCGCCGGTGAGGTGCTGCCCGCCGCCCTGCTGCGCACCGACGACTACCTGACCCACCCGGTCTTCCACCGGCACCGCTCCGAGACGTCGATGCTGCGCTACCTGCGCCGGCTGGCCGACCGGGACTACGCGCTGGACCGCGGCATGATCCCGCTGGGCTCGTGCACCATGAAGCTCAACGCCACCACCGAGATGGAGCCGGTCACCTGGCCGGAGTTCGGCGCGCTGCACCCCTTCGCGCCCGCCGAGCAGGCCGAGGGCTATCTGACGCTGATCCGCGAGCTGGAGGAGCGGCTGGCCGAGGTCACCGGTTACGACAAGGTCTCCATCCAGCCCAACGCCGGCTCCCAGGGGGAGCTGGCGGGCCTGCTGGCGGTACGGGCGTACCACCGGGCGAACGGCGAGGCCGGCCGCACCGTCTGCCTGATCCCCTCCTCCGCGCACGGCACCAACGCCGCCAGCGCCGTGATGGCCGGGATGAAGGTCGTCGTCGTAGGGACCGGCGAGAACGGTGACGTGGACGTCGAGGACCTGCGGGCCAAGATCGACAAGCACCGCGATGAGCTGGCGGTGCTGATGGTCACCTATCCCTCCACCCACGGCGTGTTCGAGGAGCACATCACCGACATCTGCGCGGCCGTGCACGAGGCGGGCGGGCAGGTCTACGTGGACGGGGCCAACCTCAACGCGCTGGTGGGCCTGGCCAAGCCGGGGAAGTTCGGCGCGGACGTCTCCCACCTGAACTTGCACAAGACCTTCTGCATCCCGCACGGCGGCGGCGGCCCGGGGGTGGGCCCGGTGGCCGTCCGCTCCCACCTGGCGCCGTACCTGCCCAACCACCCGCTCCAGCCCGCGGCCGGACCCGAGACGGGCGTGGGGCCGATCTCGGCGGCGCCCTGGGGCTCGGCGGGCATCCTGCCCATCTCGTGGGCGTACATGCGGCTGATGGGCGCCGAGGGACTGCGCCGCGCCACCCAGGTGGCCGTGCTCGGGGCCAACTACGTCGCCAAGCGGCTGGAGCCGCACTACCCGGTGCTCTACACCGGCCCTGGCGGTCTGGTGGCCCACGAGTGCATCATCGACGTCCGTCCGCTGACCAAGGCCACCGGCGTCAGCATCGACGACGTGGCCAAGCGGCTGATCGACTACGGCTTCCACGCCCCGACGATGTCCTTCCCCGTGGCGGGGACGCTGATGATCGAGCCCACCGAGAGCGAGGACCTGGCGGAGCTGGACCGCTTCTGCGACGCGATGATCGCGATCAGGGCCGAGATCGAGAAGGTCGCCTCGGAGGAGTGGGACGCGCAGGACAACCCGCTGCGCAACGCCCCGCACACCGCCGCGCAGCTCGCCGGCGAGTGGGAGCACTGCTACGGGCGCGAGGAGGCGGCGTTCCCGGCCGGTGTCGCGGCCGCCGACAAGTACTGGCCGCCGGTGCGGCGCATCGACGGCGCCTACGGCGACCGCAACCTGGTCTGCTCGTGCCCTCCGATGGACGAGTACGACGGCTGAGCCGCGGCCGAGCGCTACCGACAGGGGCGGTCCCCCGCCGCACGGCGGGGGACCGCCCCTGCGGCGGTGCGGCGCCGCACCGCCGTCAGGCGGCGGCCGTGACGTGCCCGGCGCCGAGCGGCCGGTGCGGCGCGATGACCTGCCCATCGGGCAGCAGTTCGCCGGTGTCCTCGAAGAGCAGGACACCGTTGCACAGCAGGCTCCAGCCCTGTTCCGGGTGGTGCGCCACGAGGTGGGCGGCCTCCCGGTCGGCGGAGTCGGCTGACGGGCAGGGCGGCTGGTGCTGACACATGGTGGAGTTCTTTCGCTGCGATGTGGTGGTGCTCTGGTTGGATGCGTGGTTCATGACCGCCCCCGTGTCTCCTGGTCGATGCCCCCAGTGTTGTCCCGCGGCCGGGATTCCGCAGGGGTTTCGCCGCGGCTTCCCCCACGTTCTGACGGCGCGTCCTCCCCGAGGGCGGTTGCCCGGGCCAGAGTCATCCGTTCGGGTGATATCGGAGCCGTGGACGACTAGTCATTCGGGAGGGCGGAATCGACAGTGGTGCCCCGCGACCGGCCGGTCGCGGGGCACCACTGTCGATTCCGGTCCCGTCACCGGGCCGTGCCGCCGCCGGTCAGACGGGCGTGCCCAGCAGGGGCCGGGGCGCCAGCCGCCGGGTCAGCAGCGGCAGCAGGCCGTCCACGCGGTGCGGCCGGTGCGCCGCGATCCCGGGCGGGGCCGGGGCGAGCGGCACCAGCAGATCCGCCGGGGCGGGTGAACCCGCGCCGGCGTCGGCCTCCGTGTCGCCGTGCAGCCACAGCGTCAGCATGTAGAGCTCCGGCACCGACAGCAGACGCGGCTGGTACGCCGCCGGCAGTGTCTCGGCACGGCGCAGGGCGGCCTCGGCCGAGGCGACGAACGGCCCCTCGCAGAAGTGCGAGAACGTCCAGCCGTCCGCGGTGAGCA
This sequence comes from Streptomyces barkulensis, assembly GCF_002843305.1. Lineage (GTDB taxonomy): Bacteria > Actinomycetota > Actinomycetes > Streptomycetales > Streptomycetaceae > Streptomyces > Streptomyces barkulensis. The sequence goes on along the minus strand of NZ_PGSG01000087.1, from coordinate 162,554 downwards.
TCGCGTCGGCGGCGCCCACCACGCCGTGCGCGTCCCGCAGCAGGAAGCGCCAGCCCGCCAGCCTGGTGCGGGGCGGCCCCGCCGAGGCGGTGATCCCGTTCAGCACGTGGAGCGGCAGGGAGAGGTCCGGATGCACCGGGCCCGTCCGGGCCCGGAGGCCGGGAGGGGCGGCGTCGCCGCGGAGGCCGGCGGGGGAACCGAGGGCCGCGTGCACACTGCGCAGAGCGGGTGCCGGGGCCGGTTGGACACGCAGGGGCATGGTGGGTCGCCTCTCGATCGGAGACACGGTGGTGCTCAACTGCTGGCGCGGACGGCGCTGTCGGCGTACGGAAGGGCCGTGCGGAAGGCCGGGAAGGAACCGGGAAGGAGGGATACGGCGGATGCGCGCCCATCGTCGGGTCGCGTCTCAGCCGCTTTCGTGGAGTTTATACGAAGGTTGTTCAGCCGGTGTTTCGGCTAGCCGTCCAGCATGTTACCGGCAAGAGGTCATCCGGACATTCTTCGGCGGTGTTCCATCTGCGGCTTCTCGGATGTCCGGCCGCTGACCTGGAAAGCGGCTGACCATGCGGTCGTCCGTATCTCTTCGCCATTCCCTGCGGACGAGGTTCGCCGGTCCGATGTCAGCGGGTGGATGTCGGCGAGCCGGGAGTAGTGGCGTATCCCTGACGTATGACATGGGAATGTGCCCCATGAAAGCCTGAGTCCAGCTTACCGAACCCTCACTGTCGCACGGGGCGTTATCTCTCGCATCCGCGGGGCATCATCCGGTCACGGTTCATTCGAGGAGGGACGCATCGATGGGCGAGAAGGTCGAGGCCGGCGGGTTCGCCCTGTCCGACCGCCGGCGTTACCGGGACAAGCTCCAGCGGTGTCTCCAGGGGCTGCGGCGGCTGCTGGACGAGCAGCGCTTCGACCGCCCCCGCGATCTCATGGGGCTGGAGATCGAACTGAACCTCGCGGACACCCAGGGGATGCCGCGGATGATGAACGCCCAGGTGCTGGAACGCATAGCGAGCCGGGATTTCCAGACGGAATTGGGGCAGTTCAATCTCGAGGTGAACATCCTTCCGCACCGGCTGTCCGGGCGGGTGCTGGACCAGCTCGCCGAGGAGTTGCGCACCGGTCTGGCCTATGCCGACCGCAAAGCCGCCGAGGTCGACGCACGCATTGTGATGATCGGTATTCTTCCGACCCTCACGGGAGACGACCTGGTTTCGGCGAACCTCACCGCCGCGGACCGCTACACCCTGCTGAACGAACAGATCATGACCACCCGGGGCGAGGAGGTCGTCCTGGACATCGAGGGTGTGGAACACCTGAGGTACGCCTCGTCCTCCATCGCCCCGGAGGCCGCCTGCACCTCCGTGCAGCTCCATCTGCAGGTCACCCCCGGCCGCTTCGCCGATGTGTGGAACGCCGCCCAGGCCGTCTCGGCCGTCCAGGTCGCGGTGGGCGCCAACTCGCCCTTCCTCTTCGGCCGCGAACTGTGGCGGGAGTCCCGTCCCCCGCTCTTCCTCCAGGCCACCGACACCAGGCAGCCGGAGCTGATCGCCCAGGGGGTGCGGCCGCGGACCTGGTTCGGCGAGCGGTGGATCTCCTCGGCGTACGAGCTGTTCGAGGAGAACAGCCGGTACTTCCCGCCGCTGCTGCCCGTCTGCGAGGACGAGGAACCGCTGGAGGTGCTGGAGTCCGGCGGTGTCCCCTCGCTGGCCGAGATGACACTGCTCAACGGCACCGTCTACCGCTGGAACCGGCCCGTGTACGGCGTCGCCGACGGAGTGCCGCATCTGCGGGTGGAGAACCGGGTGCTTCCCGCCGGCCCCACCGTCACCGACGTGCTGGCCAACACCGCCCTCTACTACGGCCTGGTGCGGGCGCTGGCCGACGACCCGCGCCCGGTGTGGAACCGGATGCCGTTCTCCGCCGCCGCCGAGAACTTCGACGCCGCCTGCCGCCATGGCATGGACGCCAGGCTGTGGTGGCCCCGCCCCGGCCGCGGCGGAGAGCTGTCGGCCGTACCCGTGGACCGGCTGGTGCTGGAGGAGCTGCTGCCGATGGCCGCCCGGGGCCTGGACGTATGGGGCATCGAGCCCGGTGACCGGGACCGCTACCTGTCGGTGATCGAGGAGCGCTGCCGCCGCCGGGTCAACGGGGCGTCCTGGCAGGCCGACGCCTACCACCGGGCCCTGGAGGGCGGACTGGACCGGGAGAAGGCGCTGGCGGCGACGGTGCGGCGCTACTGCGAACTGGTGCGTACCGGGGAGCCGGTGCACGGCTGGCCGGCCGGCCCGTAGGCCGCGGCGGACCCGGAGCGATTCCGGGCCGTGCCTTCGGACCCCGCGCATCCGGACCCCGCGCATCCGGGGGCCCCGAGCCCCGTCTCTCCCGCCCTTTCCCGGGCCCGCCGCCGCAGGGCGGGAGCGGTGGGGCAAGCTGTGTCGTTCCATGTCCGGGAGGGACGAACGGCGAAGCGGGAGGCGCGAGTGCGAGCGGGCGTGCGCGACGAGGAACACGGACCGGGGCGCGGACGGGAGCGGGGGCCGGGAAACGGAGGTGGTGCACCGGTACGGCGGGTGCTGGGCCGCGAGACGCTGCTCGTGCTGGCGCTGTCGCTGGGCGCGAGCGCCGTGTCGGCGCTCATCAGTTTCGCCGGGGCGCTGACCAGGCCCGGCGGCCTGAAGGACCAGGCGGCCCGGCTCAACGGCTCCTACGCCCCCGACCGGCCCTGGCTGGACCTGGCCTGGCAGCTGTTCGGCATCGCCACCGCGCTGGTCCCGGTCCTGCTCGTGGCCCACCTTCTGACACGCGAGGGACCGGACAGGCCGGCCGGCGGCGCCGGAGGCGGGCCGGGGCTGGGCGGAATCGGCTTCGACCTTCGCCGCCCCTGGTCCGACCTGGGCCGGGGCGCGGTGGTCGCGGCGGGGATCGGGGGCAGCGGTCTGCTGCTCTACCTGGGCGCGCGGGCGAGCGGCTTCAACCTCACGGTGGTGCCCGAGTCACTGCCTCAGGTGTGGTGGAAGATCCCGGTGCTGATCGCCTCGGCGGTCCAGAACTCCGTGGTGGAGGAGGTCATCGTCGTCGGCTACCTGCTGCGCAGGCTCGGTCAGCTGGGCTGGAGCCCGGCGGCGGCGCTGACGGCCAGTTCGCTGCTGCGCGGTACGTACCACCTCTACCAGGGGATCGGCGGTTTCGTCGGCAACGTGGTGATGGGTGTGATCTTCGTGTGGCTGTACCGGCGCTGGGGGCGGGTCGGGCCGCTGGTCGCCGCGCACGCCCTGATCGACGTCGTGGCGTTCGTCGGATACGCGCTGCTGGCGGGCCGGGTGGACTGGCTGCCCACGGGCTGACGGCCCGCCCGGCCCGCCTCTGTCCGGTGGTGCGGAGGCGGACGCACCGGCTCACGGCCCGGCGAGCAGCTCCCCGTCGATGACGGTCACGGCGTCGCCGGTCAGCAGGGTGCGGTCGCCGCGCACCGTGGTGCGCACCAGGCCGGTGCGGGCCGAAGCCTGGAGACCGGTGAGGGAGTCCCGGCCCAGCCGGCCCGACCACAGGGGCGCGAGCGCGGTGTGGGCGCTGCCGGTGACCGGGTCCTCGTCGATGCCGACGGCCGGGCCGAAGAAGCGCGACACGTAGTCGTACGCACCCTGCCCCCCGCCGTCGCCCGAGGCCCGGGCGGTGACGATGACGCCCCGGTGGTTCAGCCGCGCCACGGCGGTGAGATCGGGGGTCAGGGTGCGTACGGTCTTCTCGTCGGCCAGTTCGACCAGCAGGTCGCCGATGTTGGGACCGGTGTCGTGGGCGGAGAGCACATCGGCGCCCAGGGCCGCGCGGACGTCCTCGCCCACGGGGAGTTCGGTGAGCGGGGCGGTGGGGAAGTCCAGGGTGATCGAGCCGTCGGCGGCCGTCTCGGCGGTGAGGATGCCGCTGCGGGTGGCGAACCGGATGGTGCCGGCGGCCGCGCCGGCGGAGCGCAGCACATGGGCGGTGGCGAGCGTGGCGTGGCCGCAGAGGTTGACCTCGGTGACGGGGGTGAACCAGCGCAGTGCCCAGTCGGCCTCGGAGCTGTCGGGCAGCGGGCGGGCGTAGGCGGTCTCGGAGAGGTTGACCTCGGCGGCGAGTTTCTGGAGCCGGTCGTCGCCGGGGAACGGCCCGGAGTCCAGGAGTACGACGGCGGCGGGGTTGCCCGCGAAGGGCCGGTCGGTGAAGGCGTCGACGATACGAATCCTCATGATCGGCAGCCTAGAAGGCCCGGGCGGCACCGGCCACGGCCAGTGGCGGTCGGGTGGCCCGGAAGGAGACCGGCGGGGAGGACTGACCGGACCAGGTGCGGGCACGTGCCAGAAGGCGGCGCACGGCGGTGCGGCACCACGGTGCCGGGCCACCGCGCGCCTATCCTGGCCGACGCCCCCCGCGCCACTCCGACAGCAGCCCCCGCCCGTCCGCGGCCGCGCCGGACGGCACCGGACCGGCGGCGGACGGCCGGGCCCCTACCTGTACGCGCACCACCAGGAGGCCACCGGATGGACCGCGACACCGCGACGGCGGACGTACAGACGGCGGATACGCAGGCGGCGAGGAAGCCCGCGGCCGACGCGCGGCGCCGGCTCCCCCGTACGGACGCGGTGCTCGCCGACCCCCGGCTGGCCGAGGCCGCCCGGCGCCTGGGCCGCGCCCTGGTGAAGTCCGAGGCGGTCCGCGCCCTGGAGCGCGCCCGGGCCGGCGAGATCCCCCCGGAGTCCGTCGCCGACGCCGCGGCCGGGGCACTGCCCCCGACGGCGGGAGGACTGCGGCCGGTGGTCAACGCCACCGGAGTGCTGCTCCACACCAACCTGGGCCGGGCCCCCCTGTCGCGGGCCGCCCGGGAGGCGGTGGACGCCGCCTGCGGTCCCACCGACGTGGAACTCGACCTGACCACCGGCGCCCGCTCCCGGCGAGGGGCCTCCGCCCTGGACGCCCTGTGCGGGGCGGTGCCGCACGCCGAGGCCGCCCATGTGGTGGGCAACGGCGCGGCCGCCCTCGTCCTGGCCGCGACCGCGCTCGCGGCGGGGAAGGAGATCGTCGTCAGCCGGGGCGAGATGGTCGAGATCGGCGACGGCTTCCGCCTGCCCGACCTGCTGGTGTCCACCGGCGCCCGGCTGCGCGAGGTCGGCACCACCAACCGGACCTCGGCCGAGGACTACGCGGCGGCCATCGGCCCCAACACCGGCTTCGTGCTGAAGGTCCACCCCTCCAACTTCCGCATCACCGGCTTCACCCGCTCGGCCTCCGTGGCCGAACTGGCCCGGATCTGCCCTCCCGGGGTCCCCGTCGTCGCCGACATCGGCTCCGGGCTGCTGCGCCCCGAACCGTTGCTGCCGGACGAGCCGGACGCCTCCGGCTGGCTGCGCGCGGGCGCCTCCCTGGTCACCGCCAGCGGCGACAAACTGCTCGGCGGCCCGCAGTGCGGCCTGCTCCTGGGCCGGGCCGGCCTGGTGCGGCGCCTGGCCCGCCATCCGCTGGCCCGCGCGTTGCGCGTGGACAAGCTGACACTGGCGGCCCTGGAGGCCACGGTGCGCGGCCCCGCCGCCCCCGTCCGCACCATGCTCCACGCCGACCCCGGCGGCCTGCGGGCACGCGCCGAGCGCCTCGCCGGCGAACTGCGCGGCGCGGACATAGACGCCCGCGCCGTGGACAGCGAGGCCGCCGTCGGCGGGGGAGGGGCGCCCGGCGTCACCCTGCCCAGCGCGGCGGTGTCGCTGCCCGAGGAGTACGCCGGGCCCCTGCGGCTGGGCGAACCCGCCGTCCTGGGACGGGTGGAGGGCGGGCGGTGCCTGATCGACCTGCGCACCGTCCCGCCGGAGCGGGACGCGGACGTGGCGGAGGCGGTGCGGCGGGCGGCCAAGACCGCCGCGGACGGCCGGGGAGAGGAGTGAGCGCGGACGTGCACGTCATCGCCACCGCCGGCCACGTCGACCACGGCAAGTCGACCCTCGTCCGCGCGCTGACCGGCATGGAACCCGACCGCTGGGAGGAGGAGCGCCGCCGCGGCCTCACCCTCGACCTGGGCTTCGTGTGGACGTCCCTGCCCGGCGCCGGACGGATCGCCTTCGTCGACGTGCCCGGCCACGAGAGGCTGGTCGGCAACATGCTGGCCGGAGTCGGACCCGTGCCGGCCGTCCTGATCGCCGTCGCAGCCGACCAGGGCTGGCAGCCGCAGTCCGAGGAGCACCTGGCCGTCCTGGACGCGCTGCGGGTGCGGCACGGCGTACTCGCCGTCACCCGCGCCGATCTCGCCGACCCCGGCCCGGCCCGCGACGACGCTCTCGCCAGGATCGCCGAGACCTCGCTGGGGAAGGTCGAGGCCGTGCCCGTCAGCGCCGTCACCGGCGAGGGACTGGAGGAACTGCGCGCCGCCCTGGTCCGGCTGACCGCCGAGCTGCCCGAACCCGACCGGGCCGCCGACGTACGGCTGTGGGCGGACCGCTCCTTCACCGTGCGAGGCCGCGGCACCGTGGTGACCGGCACCCTCGCCGCGGGCACGATCCGCACCGGCGACCGCCTCGCCCTCGCCTCCGGCGACCGGCCGGTGGTCCGCGTACGCGGAGTGCAGTCCCTCAAGGAGGACCGCGGGGAGGTGGGCGCGGTCGCCCGCGTCGCGGTCAACGTGCACGGTGCCGGAGCCGAGGCGCTGCGGCGCGGCGACGCCCTGCTCACCCCCGGCCGCTGGCTCGTCACCGGCCTGCTGGACGTACGGCTGCACGGCGACCCGGCGGCCGACCTGCCCCGGCACCTGGTGCTGCACGCCGGCTCCGCCGCCGTCCCCGCCACCGTACGGCCGCTGGGGACGGACACCGCCCGTCTGACCCTCGGGCGCCCGCTGCCGCTGCGGGTGGGCGACGTGGCGCTGCTGCGGGACCCCGGGCGGCACCGGATCCCCGCCGGGATCACCGTGCTCGACGTCCGTCCGCCCCGGCTGGAGCGGCGCGGCGCGGGACGGGCCAGGGCCCGCGAGCTGGAGACGTCGGCCGGCATCCCCGACGGCACCTCGGACGGCAGGGCCCAGGTGCGGCGCCGGGGGCTGGTGCGGGGCTCCGAACTGCTGGCGATGGGGGTGCGGCCCCCGTACGAGCCCGTCGCCGGGGACTGGCTCGCCGACCCCGGCCACTGGGCCGGGCTGCGGCGCGCACTGGCGCGGGCCGTGGAGGAGCACGCCGCCCGGCACCCGATGGACCCGGGGCTGCCGGCCGAGGCCGCCCGCCGCGCCCTCGGCCTGCCCGAACGCGCCCTCGTCCGGGCTCTGGTGGACGCCGCGCCCCGGCCGCCCCTGGAACACCGCGACGGCCGGGTCTACGGCAGCACCGCACGACCCCAACTGCCGCCGCGGGTGCGCAAAGCGGTGGACACCGTACGCGCGGAGCTGCGCACCGCACCCTTCCGAGCCCCGGAGGCACACCGGCTGGCGGAACTCGGCCTCGACCCGAACACGGTCGCCGCGGCCGCGGCCGCGGGCGAACTGCTCCGGGTCGGCGACGGGGTCGTGCTGCTGCCCGGCGCCGACGACCGGGCCGCCTCACTGCTGGCCCGGCTGGAGCAGCCCTTCACCACCAGCGAGGCGCGCCGCGCCCTGGACACCACGCGCCGGGTCGTGATCCCCCTGCTGGAACACCTGGACGCACGCGGTCTGACGGTCCGCCTGGACAACACCCGGCGGCGCTGCGAACGGTCGTCCGGGCGGGCGGCCGACGCACCGGAGGGCTGACGCGCCGTCCCGCCGGCCGCACCGGCCCACTACGCTCCCTGCGCGAAGCATCAGTGCGAGAAGGGGGCTTGCCGATGTCCGACCACCACTCCGGCGACCGGTCCGGCGACCGGTCCGGCGACGCGGCCGGCGCGAGGACCGCGAGGACCGGTACGCGGGCGCGCGGGCTCATCAACGACGGGGACCCGCGCGTGGCGGCCGTCGAACGGCAACTGGGCCCGGAACTGGTCGAGCCGCTTCCCCCGGAGCGGCTGCGCTACCTCGCGGCTCTGGCCGTCGCCGTGTGCGACGAGCACGCCGACCACGCCGAGCACGCCGACCGCGGTCGGCCCGCACCGCGTGAGGGGCGCGGCGGGCGCGTGGAACGCGCCCGGTCGGCCCATGCGGAGCGCAGCCGCGCCACCCGTGCGCTCGCGGGCGTCCTGGCGGGGGTGTTCCTGCTCCTGCTGCTGGTCCTGGCCGCCTCGGTGGTCGCGGCGGTGGCCGCCGCCGTCATCGCCCTGTGGCGCGCCGTGCTCTGACACCGGGCCGCGGCTGCCCCGAACGGGCCCGGGAAGTGGTGGGAGCGCGGGGGAGCGGTGAGGCTGGGGAGGGCGACCGACCCTCAGAGAGGTGATCCTCATGCCCATGCCCCCGATCGACCGCGGCGACCTGGGACTGCTCGTCCTCAGAGCGGGCACGGGCGGCGTCCTGTTCGCGCACGGCGCCCAGAAGCTCTTCGGCTGGTTCGGCGGACACGGTCCGGAGGGCACCCGGGAGGCCATGGAGTACATGGGTTTCACGCCCGGCAGAACGAGCGCGCTGGCCGCCGGGCTGGCCGAGGCCGGCGGCGGTGTGCTGCTGGCACTCGGCCTGGCCACGCCGGCCGCGGGGGCGGCGGTCGCGGGGACCATGACGGGGGCGGTGTCGGTCCACGCCCCGGCGGGCTTCTTCGTCACCGAGGGCGGCTACGAGTACCCGGCCTTCCTGGGATTCGTCGCCACCTGTCTGAGCGTCACCGGCCCCGGGCGCCACTCCCTGGACCATGCGCTGGGCCACCGCCTCAACCGCCCCTGGGTGATGGCGGCCGCCTTCGCGGCGAGCACCGCGGCCGCCGCCGTCGTCCTGCGCCGCCGGGCGGGCGCACTCGGCAGCGGACCGGAGCAGGCGACGCCTCCCGGCGCGGGCCCCGTCCCGGACTGACGGCGCCGCGGCCGCTCCCGGGCGGGTTCCGGCACCGGGCGCAAAGGGCCGTTGTCAGTGGCGTGGGGCATGCTCGGTGGTCCGTATCACCAAAGGGGGGGAGTCCTTTTCGATGACGATCCATGTGGCCGGCCGCCGCCGTACGCCCGCCTCGCTGGGCAGGGCGTTCCCCAAAGCGGAGATCGTCGACGTGACCTCCCGGGCGATGGAGCCATGGGTGCGGCTGAGCCCCTTCTTCCCGCACGGCGGCATACCGGTGCCCTTCTTCGGCGGTCTGACGGGCCGGTCGGTGGAGGGCGTCTGGCAGGCGCTCAAGGTCTTCCGCGACACCGGCGTCGACCTGTCGAAGCTCGACGTCACGACGATGCGCGGGCTGAAGCGGACGGTGCGGCGGTACGGGCCGGTGCTCGGGCACCGCGCAGGTCCGTCGGGGGAGCGGCTGCTGGGGTACGAGGCGGCCCGCCGCCTCATCTATCTGCCGTCCTACCGGTGGGTTCTGGAGAACCGCGCCGCGGAGCTGGTCGAGCGGCTCCGGGAGACGGCCGCGGAGGCGGACGTGGTGCTGCTCGACTACACCACCAACGGCGATGTCGCCGATTTGGCGACCCCGCTCTCCCACGCGGCACTCCTGCGCTCCTGGATCGAGGGCCGCTGGCCGAGCGAGGAGGAACCACCGAGCCAGGCGCCGGGTCCGGCCGCCGGACCGGAGCCGGGAGAGGGCGTACGGACGCGGTGAGCGGCGGCGGAACGGCAGCGGGCCGCCGGTCCGGTGGGCGGCCGGCGGAGGCGGATGGGAATCGAACCCACCTGCCCGAGATCCTCGGACACCTCGGTTTTGAAGACCGGGAGGGCCACCAGGCACCCTTACGCCTCCATGCCGCCGGGGCACTCGTGCCCGGACGTGGATCATCCAAACGCCGCCGCTCGGGGGGAGTCAATCTCCTCCCGCGGCGTTTCGGCCGGTGACCGCGGGGCAGTCAGTGCCCCGACATCCGGCACGGGGGCGGTGAGAGGGGATCGCGATGTACACCCGGAACGAGACGGACGGCCACCAGGACGGCGGTGCGGTGGAGACACCCGTACGGCTGACCCGGTACGCCCACGGCGGCGGCTGCGCCTGCAAGATCCCGCCCGGCGAACTGGAGGAGGCCGTGGCCGGGCTGACAGGGATCCAGCCCACCACCGAGCCCGCCGGCGAGTTGCTGGTCGGACTGGACACCGGCGACGACGCGGCCGCCGTGCGCCTGCCCGGGCCGGAGGGCGGCCCCGCCGTCGTCGCCACCGCCGACTTCTTCACCCCCGTGGTGGACGACCCCTACCACTGGGGGCGCATCGCCGCCGCCAACGCGCTGTCGGACGTGTACGCCATGGGCGGCCGCCCCCTGGTGGCGGTGAACCTGCTGGGCTGGCCGCGCGGGAAGCTGCCGTTCGAACTGGCGCGGGAGGTGCTGCGCGGCGGACTGGAGGTCGCCGCGCAGGCGGGCTGCCACGTCGGCGGCGGCCACAGCGTCGACGACGTCGAACCCAAGTACGGCATGGCCGTCACCGGGATCGCCGACCCGGACGCACTGCTGCGCAACGACGCCGGGCGGCCGGGAGTGCCGCTGTCGCTGACCAAGCCGCTGGGCCTGGGCGTGCTCAACAACCGGCACAAGGCCACCGGCGAGTTCTTCGGGCACGCGGTGGAGACCATGGCGGCCCTCAACCGGGAGGCGGCGCAGGCGGCCCTGGCGGCGGGCGCGCGGTGCGCCACGGACGTCACCGGCTTCGGGCTGCTGGGCCACCTGTACAAGATGGCCCGCGCCTCGAGGGTGAGCGCCGTGGTGGACTCATCGGCCGTCCCCTACCTGGACGGCGCGCGGGAGGCGGTCCGCGACGGCTACGTCAGCGGCGGCACCCGCCGCAACCTCGACTGGGTCGCCCCGCACACCGACTTCGGCTCCGCGGACGAGCACACCCGGCTGCTGCTGGCCGACGCCCAGACCTCCGGCGGCCTGCTGGTGGCCGGGGAGATCCCCGGCGCTCCCGTGATCGGCGAACTGGTCCCGGCCGGGGAGCACGCGCTGGTGGTCCGCTGACGGGGCGCCGCCGGGGCGCGGGCGGGGTCCTGCCGGGGCGGCACGGGAAGGCACGTGTCGCCCCGGCGGGCCGTCAAATGTCCCGGCCCGTCTCCTCGGTGATCCCCGACCGCACCCGGTACTCGCGCACCAGATCCAGCAGCTCCGGCCCGCGCGGCCGCCGCCCCGGCCGGATGTCGCACGCCAGCGCCTTGGTCTCCTGGATGTGCACGTTCGGGTCCAGCGACACATGGAGCAGTTCGTTGGCCGAATCCCCGCGCGAGTAGCCGTTGGAGCCCCAGTGGTAGGGGAGTCCGACCTGATGCAGGGTCCGGCCCTGCACGGTGATCGGCGACACCCGGTCGGTCACCATCACCCGGGCCTCGATCGCGGAGCGGGCGCTGACCACCGTGGCCCAGCCCATGTGCTCCAGTCCCCGCTCGGCCGCCAGTTCCGGCGAGACCTCGCAGAAGAACTCCGGCTGGAGTTCCGACAGGTACGGCTGCCACCGCGACATGCCGCCCGCGGTGTGGTGCTCGGTGAGGCGGTAGGTGGTCGCCACGTATGGGAACACCTCCGAGCCCGGCTCCGCGCCGACGGGCTGGTACCGGTTGACCGGGTGCGGCTTCCCCAGCACCCGGACGGGGTTGCGCTGCTGGCGGTAGAGCGGGTTGGTGAACGGCGTCTCCTGCGGTTCGTAGTGCGCCGGCAGCGGCCCGTCCAGCAGGCCGGTCGGCACGTACAGCCAGGCCTTGCCGTCGGCCTGCATGATGAAGGCGTCGGTGCCCGACAGGGCGTCGGGGCCCTCGGCGTCCTCGGCCGGTACGTGGTCCGGGCGCCGCTTCTTCGGGAAGTCCGGGACGTCGTGCCCGGTCCACTGCCCCTTGGCCTCGTCCCACCACACCAGCGCCTTGCGCTCGCTCCACGGCCTGCCCTCGGGATCCGCCGACGCCCGGTTGTACAGGATCCTGCGGTTGGCGGGCCAGGCCCAGCCCCACTCGGGGGCCACCCAGTTCTGCCGCTCTCCCGGTTTGCGGCGCGCAGCCTGGTTGACGCCGTCGGCGTAGACGCCGCAGTAGATCCAGCAGCCGCACGCCGTCGAGCCGTCGCCCTTGAGCTGGGTGTAGGAGGACAGCGGCCCGCCCTCGGCGTCGAAGCCGTTGATCTCGGCGAGGACGGCCTCGGCGTCCGGCTCGGCGTTGTCGCCGTGGACCGGGTAGTCCCAGGTCAGGTCCAGGACCGGACGGTCCCTGTCATCGGTGGAGCCGGCCAGCTTCTCCCGGATGATCCGCCCGAGGTGGTACATGAACCACAGGTCGCTGCGCGCGTCCCCGGACGGGTCCACCGCCTTGTGGCGCCACTGGAGCATGCGCTGGGTGTTGGTGAAACTGCCGTCCTTCTCGGTGTGCGAGGCCGCGGGGAGGAAGAACACCTCGGTGCGGATGTCCTCGGTGCGCAGCTCGCCCGACTCGGTCTCGGGGCCGTCCTTCCACCAGGTGGCGCTCTCGATCAGGGAGAGGTCGCGCACCACCAGCCAGTCCAGGTTCGCCATGCCCAGGCGCTGCATCCGGCCGTTGGCGGAGCCGACGGAGGGGTTCTCGCCCATCAGGAAGTAGCCCTTGCAGACCCCGTCCAGCTGGTTTTGCACGGTGCTGTAGGTGTCGTGCGAGCCGGTCAGGCGCGGCAGGTAGTCGAAGCAGAAGTCGTTCTCCTGTGTGGCGGCCGGCCCCCAGTACGCCTTGAGCAGGCTCACCAGGTAGTCGCGCATGTTGCCCCAGTAGCCCCGCTTGCCCGCCTCGGCGTCGACGAAGGTGTCCAGGTCGGTGCCGGTGTGGGCGTGCGGCATGGGGATGTAGCCGGGCAGCAGGTTGAACAGCGTCGGGATGTCGGTCGACCCCTGGATCGAGGCGTGCCCGCGCAGGGCGAGGATTCCGCCGCCCGGACGCCCGATGTTGCCCAGCAGGGTCTGGAGGATCGCCGCGGTCCGGATGTACTGCACGCCGACCGTGTGCTGGGTCCAGCCGACGGCGTAGACGAGCGCCGTGGTGCGGTCCCGGCCGGAGTTCTCGGTGATCAGCTCGCAGACCTGGAGGAACGTGTCGCGCGGTACGCCGCAGACCTCCTCGACCAGCTCCGGCGTGTACCGGGCGAAGTGCCGCTTGAGCACCTGGAAGACGCAGCGCGGGTCGCTGAGCGTCTCGTCCCGCCGGGGCTTGCCCTCGCCCAGGTCGGCGCCGCCGGAGCCGTGGGACTCGCCGCGGGCCTCCTCGGAGAGCTCGTCGACGCTCTCGTCGGAGGACGCCTCGTCCTTTGCGCCGGTGTCCGGATAGTTCTGCTCCCGGTGCCCAGAGGCGGCCTGCGCCCGCATCCCCTCGTACTGCCAGGTGCTCGCGTCGTACGTGCGGTGCTCCGTGTCCAGTCCGGAGAAGACGCCGTCGAGGTCCTCGGTGTCACGGAAGTCCTCGCGCAGGATCACCGGTGCGTTGGTGTAGGCCAGCAGATAGTCGCGGAAGTACTTCTCCTCGCTCAGGACGTGGTTGACGATCGCGCCGAGGAACGCGATGTCACTGCCCGCGCGCAGCGGCACGTGGACGTCGGCCAGCGCGCTGGTGCGGGTGAACCGCGGGTCGACGTGGATCACCTTCGCACCCCGGGCCCTGGCCTCCATCACCCACTGGAACCCGACCGGGTGGCACTCGGCCATGTTCGAGCCCTGGATGACGATGCAGTCCGAGTTCTGCAGGTCCTGCTGGAAGGTGGTCGCGCCGCCGCGGCCGAACGAGGTCCCCAGACTGGGGACCGTGGAGGAGTGTCAAATACGTGCCTGATTCTCGATCTGTACGGCGCCCAGCGCCGTGAACAGCTTCTTGATCAGGTAGTTCTCCTCGTTGTCGAGCGTGGCGCCGCCCAGGCTCGCGAAGCCCATGGTGCGCCGCACCCGCTTGCCGTTGTGCTCCTCCTCCCAGCCCGACCGGCGCGACTCGATCACCCGGTCGGCGATCATGTCCATCGCCGTGTCCAGGTCCAGCCGCTCCCACTCGGTGCCGTGCGGCCGCCGGTAGAGCACCTGCTGGGCGCGGGCCGAGCCGGTGGTCAGCTGGAGGCTGGCCGCGCCCTTGGGGCACAGGCGTCCCCGCGAGACCGGGGAGTCGGGGTCCCCCTCGATCTGGGTGACCTTCCCGTCCTCGACGTAGACGTTCTGACCGCAGCCGACCGCGCAGTAGGGGCAGATGGACTTCACCACCCTGTCGGCGGTCTCCACCCGCGGTGTCAGGTTCGCGGTGTGCTCGCTGCTCGCCGCGGCACCGCGGCCCAGCGGGTCGTCACCGGTGAGCTGCCGGTAGACCGGCCAGGAGTTGATCCAGGTTCGGATGCCCACGACTGCCGTCCTCGCTGAACTCGTACCACTGGTCTGCGGTGCGACCGCCCGTGCCGCCCCCCGCGGGGAACGGCACGGGCCACCCTGTCACCGGTTTCCCGGGGTACCCGGGGCCGCGCCCGCCAAACCGGCGTTCACGCCGCCGGTTCACCGTCCGCGCCGCCCCCGCTGCCCGTGCCGTCCGCTCCGCCCGTGCCGTCCGCTCCGCCGCCGGCGTGCTCGCGACGGCGTTCCCGGGCGCGGGCGCGCAGCCGTTCGCGCTGGGGCAGGACCGTGTACTTCGGATCCTCCGCGGACGCCACGCCCGCGTTGAAGACGCCGAACCGCAGGGCCGCCGAACCGGCCAGCAGGGCCGCGCCCGAGAGCGCCGCGGCCGTCCGGCTGCGCCGTCCGGCCAGCAGCCCGGCGGCCGCGCCGGCCGCGGTGAGCACCTTCGAGGCGCGCATCAGGGCTCCGGGCCTGCCGCGCTCCAGCGGCTCGGCGGCCAGCCCCATGCGGCGGGTCATCACCGCCGTGGCCCCCAGTTCGAGCGCGGCCCCGAAGACGGCGGCCCGGCGGGCCGGGCCGGCCTGCTCCACGGGAGCGGCCAGCATGCCCAGTCCGGCCGCCGCCGCCGCCCCCGAGCCGGTGAAGACGAAGGGCAGTTCGCGGTAGCCCTCGTGCCAGGACGGCACGGCCGTGTCGGCGATCAGCACGGCCGTGTAGGAGGCGACGGCCGGGCCCAGCACCGCCGCGCCGGCGGTGGCCGCCGCGCCGGAGCGCCGGAACAGACCGGTCGCCTCGGTGACGGCGGACACCCCGGCGAGCGGGCCGTAGGCGGCCAGGAGCCAGGACCCCATGCTCATGGGCGAGGTGGGCTTGGCGACCCGCAGCATGTTGTAGAAGCGCCCCGGACGGCCCAGATCGTGGATCAGCGCCACCGTGGAGGCGGAGATGGCCCCCAGCGCCCCGATCTTCGCAGACTGGGCCAGGACGCGGCGCCCGGTGGCGTGCGCCCCGGCGGCCAGCAGCGAGGAGCCGCCGGCCAGACCGCCCAGGAAGAGGTAGCCCGCGATGTCGAGGGCCTTCCAGGTGGGCCGGTTGAGGATCGGCATGCCGTAGTACGAGGTGAACTCGGCCTCGGGGACGACCGGCCGCTCCCCGCGCCGGCGCCTGCGGCGGTGCCTGCCGCCGCCCTGGCCAATCGCGGCCGTCCGGCCGGGGTGTTCGCCGTCCGTCTCCGCCCCGCCGGGGCCACCGGGGGTGACCGGGCCCGGCACGTTCGGCTCGGGGGTGCTCACCGGCGCCTCCCCGCGAAGCAGGCGGCCACCCCGGCGGCCATCGCCGCCGCCGCGACCGCCGCGTGCCGCCACATCGACGGCAGGTCACGGGTGGTCACCACCGGGTCGGGCGGCATGCCGTAGGCCTCCGGTTCGTCCAGCAGCAGGAAGAACGCGCCGTCACCGCCGACGCCGTCCTCGGGGTCCTCGCCGTACAGCCGGGCGTCGGGCACGCCCGCGGCGTGCAGCTGCGCGACCCGGGCCGCGGCCCGCTCCCGCAGCTCGTCCAGCGGACCGAACTGGATGGAGTCGGTGGGGCACGCCTTGGCGCAGGCCGGCTCCATCCCCGCGCCCAGCCGGTCGTAGCACAGGGTGCACTTCCAGGCGCGGCCGTCGCCCTTGCGCTGGTCGATCACTCCGTAGGGGCAGGCCGGGACGCAGTAGCCGCAGCCGTTGCAGATGTCCTCCTGGACGACGACGGTGCCGAACTCGGTGCGGAACAGCGAGCCCGTGGGGCACACGTCCAGGCAGGCCGCGTGGGTGCAGTGCTTGCACACGTCCGAGGCCATCAGCCAGCGCAGCTCGGTGCGTCCGTCGGGTGCGATCGGGGAGATCTCGCCGGTGGGGGCGCCCGGCCCGTCCCCGTCCGGGGCGCCCGGCTCGGGGGCCGTGGCGCCCAGGCGCCCGGCGGCGGCGAAGACGTCGAAGTCGCCCATGCCCTCCGTGCCGCCGGCGCCGGTCGCGGGGCCGTGCGCCACGCCCGGTTCCTGGCTCCCCAGGGGTTTGCGCTGTTCGATGAAGGCCACATGCCGCCAGGTGGAGGCGCTCAGCCCCTGGGAGTTGTCGTAGGACATCCCGGTCAGCTCCAGGCCGTCCTCGGGCACGGCGTTCCACTCCTTGCACGCCACCTCACAGGCCTTGCAGCCGATGCAGATCGAGGTGTCGGTGAAGAAGCCCACGCGCTGCGGGTGGTCGCGGTGGCCCGCGGCGCCCGCCACGTCCGGCTGCGCGCCGTGGAGCAGACCCCCCGAGGCGGACGGCCCGGTGTCCCCGGTCTGTGCGGCGGTGTCGGTCATGGAGCCTCTGTCTCCCTTCCAGTGCACCTGTCGGCGGCTGTGCTGTCCACGGGTCCCCGGGAGACGGCCGGGCGAAACGGGGCCGTCCGTTCCTCCGTCCGGGGAAGGAGACGGCGGGCCCCGCCCCCACCCCTGGGGGGACGCGCGAATGGGCCGCGGCGCGGATGCCCCGGCGCCGGCGGGGTGATGGGGTGGGGAGTGTGCACAGTCATACGTACCGCCCGGCCATGGCCGGGCGGAGGCCGAAGGTCTGCGCCGCGCTCGGCCCGGGGCCGGCGGCGGCGCTGTCGAGCGCGCGCCGCCGCGCCGTGCGGGACGGGGACCGGCAGGCCGACACCGCCCATCTGCTGCACGGCCTGGTCGAGTCGGACCCGGCCGTGCGCGCGGCTCTCGGCGGTACGGCACGCCTGACGCGGATCCTCGGCTATCTGGCGCAGCGCAGCATCGGCTACGGGTTGCGCTGGCGGCGGACCGTCGAAGGCGCGGCGGGCGCGGTGGATACGGTCCAGGAGGCGCCGGCAGCTGCCCCGGCAGGAGTCCTCGGCTGGTCCCCCGCCGCCGTGGCGGCCCTGGAGGACGCCCTCCGGCGGGCACGGACGCGGGGCGGAGCGCGGGTGGAGGGCACGGATCTGCTGGACGCCCTGCTCGCCGATCCGTACTGCCGGGCGGTGGAGGTGCTGCGCCGCGCGGGCGCCGTCCCCGCCGAGGCACCGCTCGCGGCCTCCGTCCCCGCCGCCGCGCGAACGGAGGCGCGGGGCGCCGGGACCCGCCCCCAGCGACTGTGTCAGGGTCACAGCCGCTGACACTCCTGTCGGGTGCTGCCATGATGGACCGGTGCACGCCCCGACACCCCCGCCTGCCCCTTCGAGGGCGAGGACCGGCCTCGCCCTCGCCCTCGTCTCCGCCGTCGCCTTCGGCGGCTCCGGTCCGGCGGCGAAGCCGCTGATCGACGCCGGGCTCGACCCACTGCACGTCACCTGGCTCAGGGTCGCGGGCGCCGCCGTCGTGCTGCTGCCGCTGGCCTGGCGCCACCGCGGCCTGCTGCGGCGGCGTCCGGCACTGCTGGCCGGGTTCGGGCTGCTGGCCGTCGCGGGCGTGCAGGCGTGCTACTTCGCGGCGATCTCCCGCATCCCGGTCGGAGTCGCCCTGCTGGTGGAGTACCTCGCGCCCGCGCTGGTGCTGGGCTGGGTGCGCTTCGTCCAGCGCCGCCCGGTGAGCCGGGCGGCGGGGGCCGGGGTGGTGCTCGCGGTCGGCGGTCTGGCGTGCGTGGTGGAGATCTGGGCCGGACTCGGCTTCGACGCCTGGGGGCTGCTGCTGGCGCTGGGCGCCGCCTGCTGCCAGGTCGGCTACTTCGTCCTGTCCGACCACGGGACCGGCGAACCCGGCAAGGACCCCGGCCGGGACGGGGTTCCCGATCCGCTGGGCGTCATCGCCTACGGGCTGCTCATCGGCGCGCTGGTGCTCACCGCCGTCGCTCGGCCCTGGGAGATGGAGTGGTCGGTGCTGGGCGGCCGGGCCGAACTGGCGGGCCTCTCGGCATCCGGCGCCCAGGTGCCCGCGGCCGTACTGCTGGGCTGGATCGTGCTGGTGGCGACCGTTGCCGCCTATCTGACCGGGGTGATATCGGTGCGCAGGCTCTCGCCGCAGGTGGCGGGGGTGGTGGCCTGCCTGGAGGCGGTGGTGGCCACCGTGCTGGCCTGGGTGCTGCTGGAGGAGCGGTTGTCGGCGGTCCAACTGTTCGGCGGTGCGGTGGTGCTGGCGGGCGCGTTCATCGCGCAGCGCGCCACCCCCGCGGGTCCCCCCACGCCGTCCGCCGGGCCGGTGGTCGCAAAGGGCGGCGCGGGCGGGGCCATGGGTGAGGAAGGGCACGCGGAGCAGCGGTTGTCGCAGGACGTGCCCGCGCCTTAGGGTGCGGGCATGCATTCGACCGTGCTTCCCCCGCCCGCCTCCTAGGGCGGGCTGCCGAGGAGAACCGCGCCGGGGCGCCAGGCTCCGCCGCGCAGGTCATCGCTGCCCGCGTACGGGATCACAGAACGGCTTCCCGACATACGCGGAGAACTCACACGTGTCGAAACCCACTTCTGCCCTGTCCACCGCCGCGCCCACCGGCGGAAGCAGTGATTCCGCGAGCGGCTCCACCGCGGTCGGCGGGCTGTCAGTCGGGCGCGGGCTGCTCTACCTGACCGTCGCCGGAATCGCCTGGGGCACGGCCGGAGCCGCGGCCGCCCTGCTGTACCGCGCCAGCGACCTGGGGCCGATCGCCCTGTCCTTCTGGCGCTACGTCGGCGGGATCGCCCTGCTGCTGGCGTTCCTCCCCCTGCGCCGCACCGCCCGCCCGGGGGGCCGGGGCCGCCGGGCGGGCGGTGCGGCCCCGGCCTCGCCCGAGCCGCGGCGCCGCCGGGTGGGGCGGATCGTGGCCACCGGACTGGGCCTGACGCTCTTCCAGACCGCCTACTTCGGGGCGGTCCAGGCCACCGGGCTCGCCGTCGGCACGGTCGTCACCCTCGGCTCCGGGCCCGTGCTGATCGCGCTCGGCGCCCGGCTGACGATGGGCGAGCGGCTGGGGCGCGGCGGTCTGGCGGCCGTGGCCGGCGCGCTGGCCGGCCTGATGGTGCTGTATCTGGGCGGCGACGGGACCACGGTGCGGCCGCTGGGCGTCGGTCTCGCGCTGCTGTCCGCCTCCGGCTACGCCGCCGTCACCCTGCTGACCCGGTGGATGGGCCGCAACGGAGCGGGCGGCGACCCGTACTCCACCACCACCTGGGCGTTCGGTGTCGGCGCGGTGTGCCTGCTGCCGCTGGGACTGGCCGAGGGACTGCTGCCGCACACCGCCGAGGACCCGGTGCGGGTGCTGCTCCTGCTGGCGTACACCGCCGCGGTGCCGACGGCGCTGGCGTACGCGCTGTACTTCGCGGGGGCGGCGGTCGTACGGTCGGCGACCGCCTCGGTGATCATGCTCATCGAGCCGGTGAGCGCGGCCGTGATCGCCGTCGTGCTGCTGGGCGAGCGGCTGACCGCGGCGACCGTCGCGGGCACCGCGCTGCTGCTCACCGCCGTGACGGGGCTGGCGATCGCCGAGGCACGCCTGGCCTCCGGGGCGCGTCGCGCGGCCGCCCCGGGCGCGGGCGTCGGGGGGACCGGAGGCGTCGGGGGCGGAGCCGGGGCATGACAGCCGGAGTGTGAGGGGCCGGAGCGTGAGGGGCCGGAGCGGGCGCGGGCGGAGGGAACGCTTGCGCCACCGTCTTGCGTCCGGGCAGCACGGAAGCCGAGCAGGCGCTGCGGCGCTTCACCCGTGGTGGCCCCGAGCACTCCGCCTGCCGGGCCCTCGGAGAACTGGGCCGCGCCGTGCGCACCGTCTTCGCCCGCGACCACCTGGCCGGCCCCGGCCTGCGCCGGGGGATCCACGGCGGACTCCAGGCCGTGGAGAACCGGAACAGCGCGAACACCGTTCCGCACCACGGCAAGGACGGCGCTCCGACCGCGTTGTTCCGGTCGAACGTCAACCCGTGTGGCACCTTCCGTCCCGACATGGACAGCCGTCCGCCCTCACCCGAGATCCATGCCGTGGCGTCGCATAATCGTGTGGAACATCCGGCACCCCGAAGGAAGACTGGGAGCAGGCCGAGAACAGCCATAGTCAGAGGCGAGGCGCGGGGGATGTCCGATTCCGGGGTTCGATTTATCCGATCGGTGCTTTTGAGTTCCGTTGTCCAGGTCGTGCTGTCGTGGGACGAGGAGCCGGCCCTGGCGGCGCGTCGCTTGGACACCTTGCTGCGAGGGGCAACGCCGTCCGAGTTGATGCGTCTGGAATCGGACTACCGCAATCGGCGTTACAGTCTCAGCTCTTTCGGGCCGAGCGCCTTGAGTGATGCCGTGCCTGATCGGTATTCCACGGCTGCGGCCGCTTTGATGTCGTTCGACCGGTCCGGGTATATCAGGGAAGAGGGTGTCGCCAAGCTTGCCGACGCTCCGGATTCCTTCCCGGTTCCCTTCCTGTTGCTGCGGCTCAATGATCCGGTCGGGGAAGTGCGAGGTCTCGCGCAGGAAGCGCTGGCCGCGCGGCTGACCCCGGAACACGTGGATCTCCTCGTTCAGGCGCTGCCCCTTCTCGACGGCTTGAGCAGACGCCGTAGGGCAAGTCCTCTGCTGGTCATGGTGGAGGACCTTCTCTACCGTGGCGGAGTGGAAGCCCTGTGGCAGGGCGCCCGGTCGACAGACCCTCCGATGCGCGCCTGCTGTCTGCGGTGGCTCGCCCGGATTGATCCGGTTGCGGCCGTCGAGACCGCTTTCGCGACCCGGGACCCGTCTCTGTGGCGGTGGGCCGCCCGTGTGGCCACGTCGTCGCGGCTGACACCGACCGAACAGAAGGCGCTCTTGCCGTGCCTGGAAAACAGCAGTAGTCCCCGCGTACGTTTGCGGGCACTGCGTGCCCGGGCCCGTCAGCAGCACGGTGAAACGGAACTGCGCAGCGCGATGCTCGATCGTGATGCCCGAGTCCGCTACCACGCTCGCGCCACCCTGTACGCCCGCGGCTACACGGATCTCGCGCCAAAGGTGTATCGCGATGCCTTGATGTCCGGTGATCCGTCGGATGCGGTCATCATCGGCGCGCTGGGAGGGCTCGCCGACCTGGGAGGTGCGTGCGACGTGCCGCGGGTACTGGAATTCATCACACACCGCAAGGCGCGAATACGCGCCGAGGCGTGGCGTACTCTGGGTGTTCTGGACCCGGGGGAAGTGGATCGCAGAGCAGCCCGGCTGGCCGGTGACCCGAGTAGCAAAGTGCGCCGCCACCTCCCGAACCGGGCTGCGCCGAGTGCCGGAAAACGATCGTTTTCCGGCACTCGGCGCAGTGATCACAGACCCGCGGACGGGTAGTGCCGGCGACTGGCGTCGAGAACCAGCGTCGGGGAACGGTTCTTCGGGTGGTCTCCGACGATACTCGTCGGCTGCCGCCGCGCATCGACGGCCGACCGGAACCCCGATCGTCGGGTCGACGCACTACTTCCGCCACGGCGTCGACCACGGCGTCGACCGTGACGACGTCGGCGGGTTACCCGTTCCCCGTTGTCCGGGCCAGGACTCCGGGGTCGAGATAGCCGGGCACCGCGGCGCCCGCGGCCATGTCCTCGGCCGGCACGGGGGCGCCGTAGACCCTCCGTACCGGCACCACGCCGCTCCAGTGGGGGAGGGAGAGGTCCTCCGGCTCGTCGTTCGGGCCGCCGGTGCGGACCTTCGCCGAGACCTCCTCCAGATCCAGGGCGATGACGGCGGTGGCGGCCAGCTCCCGTGCGTCGGCCGGACGCGAGTCGGCCGAGCGCCCGGGGACGGCCTGGTCGACGATGGCGTCGAGGGCGACGGCCCGCTCGGCGGGATCGTCGACCCGGTGCGCGGTGCCGTGCACCACCACCGAGCGGTAGTTGACCGAGTGGTGGAAGGCGGAGCGGGCCAGCACCAGTCCGTCCAGATGCGTCACCGTCAGGCAGACGGGCAGCCCCGAGTCGGAGGAACCCGTCGCCCGCAGCGGCCGGGAGCCGGTGGAGCCGTGGACGTACAGGCGCTCGCCGACCCGGGCGTAGAGCGTCGGCAGGACGACCGGTGCGCCGTCGCGGACGAAGCCGAGGTGGCACAGGTATCCGTCGTCGAGGATGGCGTGCACCAGTTCGCGGTCGTACGCCGCGCGCTCGCGGCCGCGGGTGGGGACGGTGCGTTCGGTCGGGGCGTACGCGTGCCCAGGGGTGGTGGTGGACATGGTGTTCGACTCCCTCTCGTCCGCGGCGGCGGCCCGCCGCTTGCTCCTTATATTGCACTAGTGCATAATGTGTTTTGTGCTAGGAGAGTATCGGATCGAGGGGCGGCGCGCAGCCGAGATCGCCGCCAGTGTGGAACGCGGGGTCGGTACGGGGGAGTTGGAGCCGGGCGGACTGCTGCCCCCCATGCGGGAGTTGGCGGCGGAACTGGGCGTGAACCCCAACACGGTCGCCGCCGCCTACCGCACCCTGCGCGAGCGCGGGGTGATCGAGACGGCCGGACGGCGCGGCAGCCGGGTGCGCCCGCGCCCGGCCACCACCGCACGCGAGGCCATCGGCGTCGAGGCGCCCGAGGGCGCGCGCGACATCTCCACGGGCAACCCGGACCCGGCGCTGCTGCCCTCGCTGGACGCGGCCCTCGCCGACGCCGCACGGCGCCACGAGCGGCACCCGACGCTCTACGGCGCCCCCGGACTCACCGGCGACCTGGTCCGGCTGGCGCGCGAGGCCCTCGACGCGGACGCGGTGCCGCCCGGCCCCGTCGCCGCCGCCTCCGGATCGCTGGACGCCATCGAACGGGTACTGGCGGCCCATCTGAAACCCGGCGACGCGGTCGCCGTGGAGGACCCGGGGTGGGGGAGCCTGCTGGACCTCGTCCCGGCGATGGGCCTGCGGACGCTCCCGGTCGCCCTGGACGACGACGGCCCGCTGCCCGAGTCGGTCGAACGGGCGCTGCGGCAGGGCGCGCGGGCCCTGGTCGTCACCGACCGGGCCCAGAACCCGACCGGCGCCGCCGTCTGCGCGTCGCGCGCCCGCGAACTGCGCCGCGTCCTGGCCGCACACCCGCGCGTACTGCTGATCGAGGACGACCACGGGCACGGCATCGTCGACCTGCCCCTGCACCCGCTGGCGGGCGAGGACGGCCCGGCCGAGCACTGGGCGCTGGTGCGCTCCACCGCCAAGGCCTACGGCCCCGACCTGCGGCTGGCGGTGCTGACCGGTGACGCCGTCACCGTCGACCGGGTGCGCGGACGGCAGCGGCTGGGGCCCGGCTGGGTCAGCCATCTGCTCCAGCGCACCGTCACCGCCCTGTGGGAGGGCCGGGCGATCGACCCCGCCGAGGTGGCCGGCTCATACGGCCGCCGCCGCGCCGCGCTGCTCGACGCGCTCGCCGCGCGAGGCGTCGAGGCCCACGGACGCAGCGGGATGAACGTGTGGGTGCCGGTGCCCGACGAGACCGGCGCGGTCGCCCGGCTGCTGCGGGCCGGCTGGGCCGTCGCCCCCGGGGCCCGCTTCCGGATCGCCTCACCGCCCGGTATCCGGCTGACCGTCTCGGCCCTGTCCGAGGACGAGGCCGGGCCGGTCGCCGACGCGGTGGCGGCGGCGATCCGGCCCGGCGAGGCGCGGCGGTACGGCTGAACCGTACCGCCTGTCACCGCCGTGTGCTCCCTGCCCGGCTCCGCCTCCGACCCTGTGCCCGGCTCTGTGCCCGGCTCTGTGTGAGGGCCGCGCCGGCGAGCACGACCAGCGCGCCGACGGGCGTGCTCCAGGCCAGATGCTCGCCCAGCAGCGCCACCCCGGCCGCCGTGGCGATCACGGGGATGAAGTACGTCACCAGGGTGGCCGTGGTCGGCCCCACCTCCGCCACCAGCCCGTACTGCAACAGGAAGGCGACCCCGGTGCCCAGCGCGCCCAGCGCCGCGACCGCCAGCAGCGGCCCGATGGGGAAGGAGGCGGGAAAGGAGGTGAACAGGGGCGTGACCACGGCCAGTTGGAGAGTGCCGAGCAGAAGCTGGGAGCCGGCCATCGCCACGTTGGAACCCTCCGCGCCCGCCAGCGTGCGCCGCACGTACACCCAGCCGACCGCGTAGCTGAGCGCGGCGACCAGCGCCATGGCCGTGCCGGCGGGATCCTGCCCGTCGAACCCCTGCCATGCGCCGAGCACGGTCAGGACGCCCGCGAAGCCGATGCCGAGCCCGGCCATCCGGCGCCGGGTGGGCCGGTCGTCGGAGAGGGCGACCAGGGAGAGCAGCATGCCCCACAGCGGGGTGGTGGCGTTGCAGATGCCCGCCAGGGTGGAGGAGATGGTCAGCTCGGCGTAGGAGAAGAGGGTGAACGGCAGCGCGTTCAGCAGGAACGCCGCGACCGCCAGATGCCCCCAGGTGCGCAGGCCCCGCGGCAGCCGCTCGCGCCGCACCAGCAGTACCGCGCCCAGGACGGCCGTGCCGAACACCAGGCGCCCCAGGGTGACCTGGAGCGGGGCGAAGCCGTGAGTGCCGATCTTGATCAGCAGGAAGCTGAAACCCCAGATCAGGCTGAGGGCGGCGAAGCGCACGCGCCAGTCGACCGCGGGCGGGCGGCGGGCGGACGCGGAAGCCGGGGCAGCCGGAGCGGTGGCCGGAGCGGTGGCCGGAGCGGTGGGGCCGGGGGAGCCGGGGACCGGCACGGTGCCGGCGCGAGCGGAGGCGGACATGCGTCAACGATCGCGCCTTCAAAGATTAAGAACAAGCGAGAAGTTCTGGAGTGGACCGCTTAGCATCACTTACATGTTGAACCTGGACCGGCTCCGTATCCTCCACGCCGTCGCCCGCCACGGCTCGGTGAGCGGCGCGGCCGAGGGGCTGCACGTCACCACCTCGGCCGTCTCCCAGCAGATGGCCAAACTGGAGCGCGAGACCGGTCAGCAACTGCTCGCCAGGAACGGCCGCGGCGTCCGGCTCACCGACGCCGGCCGCCTGCTCGCCGAGCACGCCCGGCGCGTGCTGTCCCAGCTCGAACTCGCCGAGGCCGAACTGGAGGCGCACCGCGGCCGGGCCGTCGGCGAACTGCTGCTCGGCGCCTTCCCCACCGCCGCCCGGGGGCTGTTCCCCGCCGCCCTGGCCGCACTGCGCGCCGACCATCCCCAACTGCGGCCCCGGATGCGGGAGATGGAGCCGGAGGAGTCGGTGCGGGCACTGGTGCGCGGGGACATCGACCTCGCGGTCGTCCTGGACTGGTACAACCGCCCGCTGTCCCTGCCCGGGGGGCTGGCCAAGGAACCGCTCCTGGACGACCCGGCCGATGTGGCGATGCCCGCCGGCCATCCCCGCGCCGGGGCCCGGTGGGTGGAGCTGGCGGACTTCGCGGACGACGAGTGGATCTCCTGGCCCGGGGGCGAGTTCTGCCACGACTGGCTGCTGTTCACCCTGCGCGGCCAGGGCATCGAGCCCAGGCTGTGCCACACGGCGGGGGAGCACCACACCCAACTCGCCCTGGTCGGCGCCGGGCTCGGGGTCGCCGTCGCGCCCCGCCTCGGCCGCGGACCGCTGCCGGAAGGGGTGGCCGTCGCCCCCGTGCGGCACTCGATGAAGCGGCACGTCTACGCGGTCTGGCGGGAGGACGCCGACCGCAGGCCGTCCATCCGGGCGGCGGTGGAGGCACTGCGCACGGCCGCGGACGGGGTCGGCGGCTGACGTGGGGGCCGTCCGCCCGGCCGTCACCCGGACACGGCTCCGCTCCCGGTTCCGCTCACGGTTCCGAGCCCGAGCGCGTCGCGCAGGAAGCCGAGCTCGAAACCGAGCAGCCGTCCGGCCGTTTCGTCGCCGCCGGTGTGCCCGGCGCCGGACAGCGGCAGCACCGTGTGCTCACGCCCGGCGGCCAGCAGTGCCGCCGACAGCCGCAACGTGTGCGCGAAGGCCACGTTGTCGTCGGAGGTGCCGTGCACCAGCAGCAGTGGACGGCGCAGCCGGGGGGCGTCGCGCAGCAGCGAGGAGCGCTCGTAGTTCTCCGGCTCCCGCTCCGGATGGCCCAGATAGCGCTCCTTCCAGTGCGTGTCGTACATCCGCTGGTCGGTGGGGGCCGCTCCGGCGACCGCGGCGTGGAAGACCTCCGGGTGGCGCAGCACGGCCGCGGCGGCGAGGGTGCCCCCGAAGGACCAGCCGCGGATCGCCACCCGGCCCGCGTCCAGGTACGGACGTTCGGCCACCGCCGCGCGCAGGGCGTCGATCTGGTCCTCCAGCACGGGGGTGAGCTGGTCGCCGCGGATCTCCTTCTCCCACGCCGGCCCCCGCCCCGGGGTGCCGCGCCCGTCGGTGACCAGCACGGCGAAACCCTGCTCGGCGAACCACTGGGCCACACACGCCCACCACGTCCGGGCCCGCACCACCAGCCGCATCCCCGGGCCGGCGTAGGGACTGAGCAGGACGGGCAGGGAGCGGGCGTCCGGCGCGTCCGGGTCGTACCCCGAGGGCAGGAACAGCGCACTGCGCAGCCGCCGGGCGCCGTGCACGGGGAAGACGGGGCGGGGGGTGACGACGGGCTCCTCGGCCAGGGAGGCGATCCGTCCCACCGCCGTCCCGCCGCGCAGGACGGCGACCGTGTGCCCGCCCGGTGTCAGGCTGTCGAGCACCACGGTGCCGCCCGCCGCGGCGGCCGAGTGCACCCCGGGCCCGTCGCTGACACGGCGGCAGCCCGTCCCCGGCCCCATGGCCCACACATGCTCCTCGAGCGGGTCCTCGCACCCGGTGAACAGCACCTCGTCGCCGTCCGTGCCCAGCACCCCGGTGACCTGGAGCCCCTCCGGAGTGAGGGTGTCGCCGACGCGCAGCCGCCGGGTTCCGGCCGACTCCTCGGCCCTCACCAGCAGCCCCGAGGCGGTGCGGCACGGCGCCCCCGGCACCAGCTCCACCCAGTGCCGGTCGCGCTGCTCGTGCAGGACGCGGGTGGCGCCTGTGGCGGGATCGACCGCCAGGACCCGCAGCACGCGCTGGTCCCGGCTCTGCACGGTGACCAGCGGACCGTGGGCGTCCCAGTCGGCGGCCACCACGTACTCGAAGGCCGCGCGGTCCCAGAGGACCTCGGTGCGGCCGCCGTCGAGGGAGAGCAGATGCAGGGAGACCTCGGCGTTGGGCGTACCCGCCGCCGGGTAGGTCATGGGGCGCGGCGGGAGGTCGGGACGCGCCGGATCGCAGACCCACCGCCGCCGCACCGCGGCGGTGTCCACCCGGGCCGCCAGCAGGGCCCGGCCGTCGGGCGCCCACCAGTGGCCGCGCAGCCGCCCCGTCGACTCGGCCGACACATGGTCGGTCAGCCCGTACGTCACCGAAGGCCCCTCGGGGGCTGCCAGGCACCGGTCGCCGCCGAAGCCGCCGCCGAAGCCGGTGACGTGCAGCGCGCCGCCGGTGACGTAGGCGACCAGCTCCCCGTCCGGGGAGGGACGCGGATCCACCACGGGACCGGCCGCCGGCACCGGGAACGGCGCGCCGCCGCCGGTGTCCACCGCCCACAGCGCGCCGCCGAGCGCGTACACCGCACGCCGCAGCTCCCGGTCGGCCGCGTACGCCACCACGCCCGTGGACCGCTCGCGGGCCCGCTCGCGTCGCGCCCGCTCCTCGGGCGGGACCGGGCGCGTGCCGCCGTCCGCGCCGTGCGGGGCGGCCAGCAGCCGCTCCGCGCCCTCCTCCCACAACCACAGCCGCCCGACGGGGTCGTCCCCGCCCCCGGTACGCACGAACAGCACCCGCGCACCGTCCGGGGACACCGACGGGTGCCGGGGAACACCGAGTGAGAAGCGGCGGGTACGGGCCAACTGCTCCGGAAAGAGGGCCCGTCCGGGAAGGGGCGCGGCGTCGGGGGCCGCGGTGTTGGAAGGCATGGGAGCAGGCATAGCAGACGGCCGCCGGACCCGTCGCATCCGGTGCGGTTCCCGGCCTCCCGCGCAGGACCGCGGCCGGCCGGGCCCCTGACAGAACGGCCGGGGCCTGCCCGCCCCGGTAGCCGGCCCGATCGTCGCCCGTCGCGGGACCGCCGGCACGGCGCGGGTGCCGCACAACGTGACATTTTATGGTGAGGTCACAAACCCACGGAGGGAAATCCATGAGCGGGCTGAAGTCCCGGAAACCCGTTTCGGTGCAGGAGCGTCTGCGCGACCAGGTGGCCAAGGCCCTCCGGGCCGCGCTGATCGCGGGCGAACTGCGGCCCGGGGCGACCTACTCCGCCCCCACCCTCGCCGCCGGGTACGGCGTCTCCGCCACTCCCGTCCGTGAGGCCATGCTGGACCTGGCGCACGAGGGGCTGGTCGAGCCGGTGCGCAACAAGGGATTCCGCGTCACCGAGCTGTCCGAGCGCGACCTGGACGAGTTCACCGAGATCCGCGTCCTGATCGAGGTCCCGACCGTCGGCCGTGTGACCGGATCGGCCGCGCGGGAGCAGCTGGAGGATCTGCGCCCCACGGCCGAGGAGACCGTGGCGGCCGCGCGTGCCGGTGACCTCGCCGGCTATCTGGAGGCGGACCGCCGCTTCCATCTCGGCCTGCTCGCCCTGGCCGGCAACTCACGTCTCGCCGAGACAGTGGGCGACCTGCGCAAGCGCTCCCGGCTCCACGCACTCGCCGGGCTCGCGCAAGCGGGGACGCTGGTGGCCTCCGCGCGGGAGCACACCGAACTGCTGGACCTCATGCTGGCCGGCGACGCCGCGGCGGCCGAGGAACACATGCGCCGCCACCTGGTGCACGTGCGCTCCCTGTGGGCCGCACGCGAGCAGGATGGAGGGCGCAGGCACCCGGCACGGAAACCGGGAGCCCGCTGACGTCTTTCGGCGCCTTTGAGGGCTCTGTCGCGTCGCACAGCCGATCCTCCCCGGGCCCTTCCCCGACGCTGCGGGTGATCTCGCCGAGGATGCCGGCGGTGACCACCACGCCGGGCCGGTCGCCGGGCTCCACGGGCCTGCCGTGGGGAAAACCTCCCGCCGGTGAACCCACCGTCCTCCTCGCCGAAGAGCAGGGCACCGTCCGAGCGGCCGAGGACGGCACCGCGGCGGGACGCGGCCGGGTTGCGGCGGACGGAAGGAGGTCTTCTCCTGGGAAGCACGGGGTCTTGTGACGATGTCGTGGTGGGAGGCGTATGGCCGGCCGTGGCGGTTCCCCCGGAACCGGGGCGGCGGGTTGGGGACAGCCCGCCGAGCTGGTGCTGGACGCCGCCGGTGCGGTGATGATGTGCACGCGGCCCGTGCTGGAGTTGCTGGGCGGCTCGGCCGGAGAGCTGCGCGGCAGGGAGCTGGAGTCCTTCTTCGGGGATCCGTCGCAGTGGGCGGAGCTGGCCGAGAGGGCTGAGCACGGCCGCCGCAGCGGCGGGCGCGCGGTGCTGCGGCGCGTCGGCGGCGGCCGGTTGGACGTGGACGTGAGCGTGTTCACGCTGGCCGGGGGAGGCGGGGCGCGTTTCCTCGTCTGGCTGGTGCCCGCGGCGGGAGCCGAGCTCGAGGACCGGTTCGGGATGCGGGTGGCCCTGGCCGGAGGCGGCGTGCTGGCCTCCAGCCCGCGCGCACAGCAGCGGCTGGACCTGCTGCACGCGGCGGCGGTACGCGTCGGCGGTTCGCTGGACGTGGCGCGCAACGCCGAGGAACTGGTCGATCTGCTGGTGCCGGTGTTCGCCGATCTGGGCGCGGTCGATCTGACCGAGGACGTGCTGACCGGGGAGGAACTCGGGGAGTTCGCCGCTGACGCGCCCATGAGGCGCGTCGCCGTGGCCGCCGGGGAGGGAATGTGGCCCGAGGAGGTCTACGGCCCCGGGGACACGTTCTCGATCGGGGATGTCGAGCGGGAGCACCTGCTGCGGGGGTCGGTCGGCACCATGCCGGACCTGAGCGGCCTGCGGAGGGCTGCGGCACGGGATCCGCGGCGGTCCCGGCTGACCCTGCCCGGGGCCGCGACCTCGTTCCTGGTCCTCCCGCTGCGGGCGCGCGGGACCGTACTGGGGGCCGTACCGCTGTGGCGCACCGGGGACCGGCCTCCGTTCGACCGGGGTGACGCGACCCTGGCCGAGGAGATCGGCTCCCGGCTGGCCCTGGGCCTGGACAACGCCCGCCGGTACACCCGGGAGCGGCGCACGGCCGAGGCCCTGCAGCGCAGTCTGCTGCCTCCTCCGGAGGTGCGCCTGGCCGCGGCGGAGACCGCGGGGATGTACGCGCCGGCCAGCACCGCGGCCGGGACCGGCGGGAGCTGGTACGACGTGATCCGGCTGTCCGGAGTCCGGGTGGCCTTCGTGGTGGGCAAGGTCGCCGGACACGGGGTGAACGCGGCCGGGGCGATGGGACGGCTGCGATCGGCGGTGCAGACCCTGGCCGACCTGGACCCGCCGCCCGACGAGCTGCTGAGCCATCTGGACGACCTGGTGACCCGCATCGGTGAGGACGAGGGGCGCCGGGCGGGACCGGCCGTCAGCTCCCTGCACGGAGCGACCTGCCTGTACGCCGCCTACGATCCGGTCACCGGGCGGTGTCTCCTCGCCAGCGCCGGCCATCCCGGCCCCGTCGTGGCCAGGAGGGAGGACCGCACGGCGGGTGATGTCGCGCTCCGTCCCGGGCCGCCGCTGGGAGACGGGACCGAGCCCTTCGAACCGCTGGAACTGCTCCTGCGGCCGGGCGATGTCCTCGCCTTCCACAGCGGACCACTCACCGCGACGGTGCGGAACACCGAACGGGACCTGGAGCGGATGTGCGAGGGCGCGCGGACCGCCGCGGGCACCCGGCAGCCGCTGAGCGAGGTCGGGCCCCGCCTCCTGGCCCGCCTGCGGGGGCAGAACCGGGACGAGGACCTCGCCCTGCTCCTGGCCCGCGTGGAGCGGGTGCCGCCCGAGGACACGGCCTTCTGGCGACTGCCCGCCGACCCCAGCCTCGTCGCGCACGCCCGGACCCTGGCCTCCGCCCAGCTGGCGGAGTGGGACCTGGGCGAGCTGGACTTCGCCACCGAGCTGATCGTCAGTGAGCTGGTCACCAACGCCGTCCGCTACGCCGGCGGCCCCATCGGCCTGCGGCTGATCAGGAACCACCGGCTCGTCTGCGAGGTGTCCGACCCCAGCCAGTCCCAGCCCTACCTGCGCCGCGCCCGCCTGTCCGAGGAGGGCGGCCGCGGTCTGTTCCTCATCTCCCAGCTCGCCCACCGCTGGGGCAGTCGCTACACCCCCGGTGGCAAGACCATCTGGACCGAGCAGCTCACCGACGGCCCCTGAGTTCACCGGCGACCGCACCCCGTGGAGCACGCCTCCGGGCCCGCCGGTGTCCACGGCAATGAGGTGCTCAGGGAGATGACGGCCCGCAGGGGACGGCAGGAATCCGCCGCCTGATCGCGGCGCACCCGGTTCCGGCCGGCCGGCCGGCCCGCTCGCCCACGCCCTGGCTTCGCCCACGCCCTGATCTTGGCCACGGTGGCCACCGTGCTCGCGCTGCCCGCCGCCGTCGCACCGGCCCCCGCCGTGGCGCTCGCCGGCGCAGCCCGTCCGGCCCGGACGGGAACCGCCTCCCGCGTACGGCATGACGTGGCGGCCCCGGTGCCGCGTGCGGCGGGCGGTGCGTACTCGGCCTCCACCCCGCCCGACGGATCCGGCGCACACCGAGTTCCCCGCCGACGACGATGGCGGTGTTCCGGCCCTGATCAGTCATGTACCGCTGCGCCGCTGACGCGGTGGTCCGCGTGGCTGAGCGCCTCCAGGACGAGACGCCGCAGATGCCCGTCGCGCAGGCTGTAGAAGACGTGCCGGCCTTCCCGGCGGGCCTCCACGAGCCCGGCCAGGCGGAGCTTGGCCAGATGCTGGCTCACCGCCGTTCGCGATGCTTCGCAGCGTTCGGTGAGCGAACCGACGTCGGACTCCCGCTGAGCGATGAGCCACAGCAGATGCAGCCGTGTCGGGTCGGCCAGCATGGCGAACACCTCGGTCGCCTCGGCCAGACGCGCGCTGTCGGGCGCGCGCAAATGCGCGCCGGGCGCAGTTGGAAGCGGTTCGCGGGTGGCCATGTGCACAGCCTAGGACCCGGCTCACCCCTGTCCCTGTGCCCGCCACTGATGTAAGTGATATATGTGTGCGCACTTGCGCACATGAAAGTATGCTCGTGCCGTCAACGC
The DNA here is from genome assembly GCF_002843305.1 of Streptomyces barkulensis. Lineage (GTDB taxonomy): Bacteria > Actinomycetota > Actinomycetes > Streptomycetales > Streptomycetaceae > Streptomyces > Streptomyces barkulensis. Next base: position 130,242 of record NZ_PGSG01000087.1, on the reverse strand, counting down.
ATCGCCGTGGCAAGGGGAACCGCCGCATGCTGCCGGTACTGCTGCGCAACCGGACCTACCGCCGCCTGTTCCAGGCGCAGGTCATCGCCCTGACGGGGACCGGGCTGGCCACCGTCGCCCTGGGGCTGCTCGCCCATGACATCGCAGGAGCCGCCGCCGGCTCGGTACTCGGTACCGCGCTCGCGATCAAGATGGTGGCGTACGTCCTGATCGCCCCGGTGATCGGGGCGGTAGCGGACCGACTGCCCCGACGGGCCCTCCTGGTGGGTGCCGACCTGATCCGGGCGGGCGCCGCGTTCATGCTGCCCTTCGTCGACCAGGTCTGGCAGGTGTACGTCCTGATCTTCGCACTGCAGGCCGCCTCCGCCGCCTTCACACCGACGTTCCAGGCCGTCATTCCCCAGGTGCTGCCCGACGAGGACGACTACACCCGGGCGCTGTCCCTGTCCCGGCTCGCCTACGACCTGGAGAGCCTGTGCAGCCCCGCGCTGGCCGCCGCGCTGCTGTCGGTGACGACGTACAACTGGCTCTTCACCGGCACCGTCGCCGGCTTCGCCGGCTCCGCCGCGCTCGTCCTCTCCGTACTCCTGCCGCGGCCGGTGCCGTCTCCGCCGCGAGCAGGCGGCCTCCACACCAGGGTCGCCGCGGGCACACGGCTGTTCCTCGCCGTCCCGCGGCTGCGCGCCCTGCTCGCCCTCGACCTCGTGGTCGCCTCCGCCGGCGCCATCGTCCTCGTCAACACCGTCGTGTACGTGCGCGACCATCTCGGCCGACCGGCCGGGGACGTCGCCATCGCACTCGGCGCCTACGGCGCCGGCTCCATGATCGTCGCACTGGTGCTTCCCGGAATGCTCGACAAGGTCCCGGACCGAGCCGTCATGCTGCACGGCGCCCTGCTGACCGCCGTGATCTTCCCCGGCCTGACCGTGATCACCGCAGCCGGGGCGGGTGCCTGGAGATGGCCCGCCCTGCTGGCCGTCTGGGCGGCGTTCGGAGCGGCGTCCTCGACGGTACTCACCCCCGCCGGCCGACTGATCCGCCGTTCGGCCGGGCCCGCCGACCGCACCGAACTGTTCGCCGCGCAGTTCTCCCTGACGCACGGCTGCTGGCTGCTGACCTATCCACTGGCCGGATGGCTCGCCACGGCAGCGGGACTGCAGTCGGCTGTGCTCGTCCTCGGGGCGGTGGCCTGCGCATCCGGGGTGCTGGCTATGCGTGTGTGGCCGGCGGACGACACCGGCTCGGTCGCCCACCTGCACACCGGACTCGGGGAAGGGCACCCCCATGTGGCCGGCGCCCTTCCCGTACCGGGGGGCTGGCGGCACGAACACGACCTCGTCGACGACGCCCTTCACACATCCGCGCGCTGACCGCTTCCCCGGGGAAGCGGTCAGCACAGGCGCAGCGCCTGCGGCCGGCGGGCGGATGCGGCAGCCCTCACCCGGTGCCGGTCCCCGGTGAACCGCTCGGAGACGGCGACCTCAGCCCCGGCCTCGGGGGGGCGGCGACCGAGCCCGAGGAGCCGGTGAAGACCTGTGAGAACGCATCGGCCGGCTACCGCACCCGCACCGACGCCCGGACCACCCACGCTCGCGCGGGGACCACTCGGGCTCCCCCGCGTTGTTCTGCGGGAGGCGGCGCCGAGGGACGGCTTCCATGTGCTGCGGCACACCTACGCCTCGGTCATGTTGGAGGCGGGGGAGTCCGTGGTGACCCTGGCGCGGTGGCTCGGGCACTCCTCGCCGACCGTCACGCTCGGTTACTACGCTCACTTCATGCCGGAGGCCGGGAGCAAGGGGCGCACCGTCATGGACGGACTGCTGGGCAGGCGGGGGAGGCCGGGCGGCGGCTGAAACTCCCCAGATTCTCCCCAGGGTGGTTCGGGAGTGGTTCCGGCGGGATCGCCGGTCCGGGGCCTCCGGAGAAAACCGTGGATTGCAAGGCCAGTGCTTCCGATAGCCTGGGAAAATGCTTCCCGAAGTCACCGCCACGCGCTATGTGACGCCCCTGCGCGAGGGCGGATCGCTGCCCGGCATCGTCGAGGCCGACGACCTGGGCACCTATGTCGTGAAGTTCACCGGAGCCGGGCAGGGCCGCAAGACCCTGGTGGCCGAAGTGCTGTGCGGGCGGCTCGCCCAGCGGCTCGGCCTGCGCGTGCCCGATCTGGTGCGCGTACAGCTGGATCCGGTGATCGGCCTGGGCGAGCCCGACCAGGAGGTGCAGGAGCTGCTCAAGGCCAGCGGCGGGCTGAACCTGGGGATGGACTTCCTGCCCGGCTCGATGGGCTTCGACCCGCTCGCCTACCGGGTGGACGCGCGGGAGGCCGGGCGCGTGGTGTGGTTCGACGCCCTGACGGGCAACGTCGACCGCTCCTGGCGCAACCCCAACATGCTGGTCTGGCACGGCGACCTGTGGCTCATCGACCACGGCGCCAGCCTGATCTGGCACCACAACTGGGCCACCGCGGCCAAGGCGGCCGACAAGCCGTACGACGCCTCCGACCACGCCCTGGCGCCCATGGGCCCGGACATCGCCTCGGCCGCCGCCGAGCTGGCGCCGCGAGTGACGCGGGAGCTGCTGGCCGAGTGCGCGGCCGACATCCCCGACGAGTGGCTGGCCGGCGAGCCAGGCTTCGACACACCGGAGGAGCTGCGCCGCGCCTACACCGAGGTGCTGGCCGCCCGGGCCGGTACGGTCCACGAGCGGATCACCGTCGGCGCTCCGAGCCAGGACGGGCCCTCCAGGGCGCCCGGCTGGCTGAAGGACTGGGCGGACGCCGTCAGCGGGCTGAACAAGGGCGGAGGGACGCGGTGAGCGGGCAGTTCGGCGGGCGCGACGTCTTCGAGTACGCCGTGCTGCGTCTCGTCCCACGGGTGGAGCGCGGCGAGGTGATCAACGCCGGGGTCGTCGTCTACTGCCGCGCCCGGTCCTTCGTCGCGGCCCGCACCCATCTGGACGTCGAACGGCTGCGGGCGCTCGATCCGCACGCCGACGTCGAGGGGGTGCGGGCGGCCCTGCACGCCGTGGAGTGCCTGTGCCGCGGAGGGGCGGAGGCCGGGCAGGCCGCGGCCGACGACGCCGGGCGGCGTTTCCGGTGGCTGGTCGCCCCCCGCTCCACCGTCCTCCAGCCGGGGCCGGTGCACACCGGACTGACGGCCGATCCCGAGGCGGAGACCGAGCGGCTGCTGGAAGTGCTGGTGCGCTGAGCGGGCGCACCACACGCTCTCGGCCGTACCCGGCGCGCCGCGGCGGGGCGGAGGCCGGGGACGTGGGCTGGGCCTCACCGTGCCTTCGGCCGTTGACACAGCGTGTCCGTGCTTCTAGCGTCACGTCTGCCGAAGGTACTAAGCGGTTGCTCACCCATTCGAGTGCGAGGAGAACCAGCATGTCCACCACCGAGCAGCGTGTCGCGATCGTCACGGGCGGAGCCCGGGGGATCGGCGCCGCCACCGCCGTCCGGCTCGCCGCCGAGGGCCGGGCCGTCGCCGTGCTCGACCTGGACGAGTCGGCCTGCGCGGACGTCGTGGAGAAGATCACCGCGGCGGGCGGCAGGGCGCTGGCGGTCGGCTGCGACGTGTCGGACGCCGAGCAGGTGGAGGCCGCCGTCGCACGGGTCGCCGGCGAGCTGGGCGCACCGACCGTCCTGGTCAACAACGCCGGGGTGCTCCGCGACAACCTGCTGTTCAAGATGAGCGACTCCGACTGGGACACCGTCATGAACGTGCACCTGCGCGGCGCCTTCCTGATGTCCCGGGCCTGCCAGAAGCACATGGTCGACGCCGGGTTCGGCCGGATCGTCAACCTCTCCTCCAGCTCCGCCCTCGGCAACCGCGGGCAGGCCAACTACGCCGCCGCCAAGGCCGGTCTGCAGGGCTTCACCAAGACCCTCGCCAAGGAGCTGGGCAAGTTCGGCATCACCGCCAACGCCGTGGCCCCCGGCTTCATCGTCACCGAGATGACCGCGGCCACCGCCGCCCGCGTCGGCATGGACTTCGAGGACTTCCAGAAGGCCGCCGCCTCCCAGATCCCCGTCCAGCGCGTGGGCAGGCCCGAGGACATCGCCAACGCCATCGCGTTCTTCACCGGCGAGGAGGCCGGTTTCGTCTCCGGCCAGGTGATGTACGTGGCCGGCGGCCCGCTCAACTGACGGCCGCCGACGGCCGCACCGCGAATACGACGGAACGGAAAAAGCTCATGGCAGTGCAGGACAGCGGCAGGGTCGCCCTGATCACCGGGGCGAGCCGCGGCATCGGCTACGGCATCGCCGAGGCGCTCGTGGCCCGCGGTGACCGGGTGTGCATCACCGGCCGCAACGAGGAGGCCCTCGCCGAGGCGGTGGGGCGGCTCGGCGCGGACCGGGCCATCGGCGTGGCCGGGAAGGCCCACGACGAGACCCACCAGGCGGAGGCCGTCGAGCGCACCATGGAGGCGTTCGGCCGCGTCGACCACCTGGTCAACAACGCGGGCACCAACCCGGTCTTCGGACCCATCGCGGAGCTGGACCTGAACGTCGCCCGCAAGGTCTTCGACACCAACGTCCTCTCCGCGCTCGGGTTCGCCCAGCGCACCTGGGCGGCCTGGCAGAAGGAGCACGGCGGCACCATCGTCAACATCGCCTCCGTCGCCGGACTGTCGGCCTCGCCCTTCATCGGCGCCTACGGCATCAGCAAGGCCGCGATGGTCAACCTCACCCTCCAGCTCGCCCACGAGCTGTCGCCGGGCGTGCGGGTCAACGCCATCGCCCCGGCCGTGGTGAAGACGAAGTTCGCCGCCGCGCTCTACGAGGGGCGCGAGGAGGAGGTGGCCGGGCGTTATCCGATGGGGCGGCTGGGCACGCCCGAGGACATCGGGGGAGCGGCGGCCTTCCTCACCTCCGACGACTCCGGCTGGATCACCGGCCAGACCCTCGTGGTCGACGGCGGGATCTTCCTCAACGCCGGGGTCGAGTGACCCAGGGCCCCGGCTCACCGCCGCGGTGCGCCGGGGCCCTGCCGCTTCGGCGCCGCGCCGTGCCTTCGGGGGCGGTGCGGCGCCGGTGTGCTTCCTGAAACGGTCCCCGTACTCTGTGCGACCGTCCGGTCCGCCGCGGAAGAAGTCCTGATCTTGCCCGGTCCAGAAGCCTGTCAGCCCCGTCATATGCTGCGGTAAGGTCTGCCACGTCCTCGGCACGACAGGCCCGTTGAGACCCTGCCGTACGTGTGGTGGCACGCGCTCCGCACCGTGGCGCGCGCTCCGTCCCGTCAGCCGATGGATCCCCCACAGCACCCAGGCAGTAGTGGCATCTAGTGGCGTTCAGTGGCATCGCCGACCGAGGAGCGTGCAAGTGTTCAGCCAGAACAAGCCTCTGAAGGGCGCAGTCGTGCTGGTGACAGCGACCCTGCTCGCCGGATGCGGCTCGCTGCTCGGTGACGGCGAGAGCGAGGAGGCGATCGTGGTCGGCACCACGAGCACGCCGAGCGTCCTCGACCCGGCCGGCGCCTGGGACGGTTCGTGGGAGCTGTACCGGAACATCTACCAGACCCTGCTGCACTTCCCGAGCTCCAGCGGCACCCCGGAGCCCGACGCCGCCCAGCGCTGCGGCTTCACCGACACCGTCAGCAGCGTCTACCGGTGCGTCCTGAAGAAGAACCTGACGTTCTCCAACGGCAACGCGCTGGACGCGGAGGCGGTCAAGTACTCCATCGAGCGCACCCTGGGGATCAAGTCGCCCACCGGCCCGGCCCAGCTGCTGCAGAGCATCGACCGCATCGAGACGTCCGGTGAACGGACGATCATATTCCACCTCAAGCGGCCGGACGCGACCTTCCCGCTGGTCCTGGCCACCCCCGCCGCGTCCATCGTCGACCCCGCCGCCTACCCGGCCGACCGGCTGCTGGAGTCGGACAAGGTCAGCGGATCCGGACCGTACCTGCTCGACGCCTACAAGGAGGACGAGCGGGCCGAACTGGTCAGGAACCAGAAGTACAAGGGCTCCGCGGAGATCAAGAACAACGCCGTGACCGTCCGCTACTTCAAGGACTCGGCCAAGATGGTCGAGCAGCTCAAGAGCGGCGAGGTCGACCTCACCTACCGCGGCCTGACCCCCGAGCAGATCGACGACTTCGGGAAGAACCGCAGCGACCACCCGGAGATCAAGCTCAACGAGGTCTACGGAACCGAGATCCGCTACCTGGTGTTCAACCCGCAGCACGAGTCGGTCGCCGAGCCCGCCGTCCGCAAGGCGATCGCCCAGATCATCGACCGCAAGGCCCTGGTCCGCAACGTCTACAAGCGCACCGCCGCCCCGCTGTACTCCATGGTCCCCGGCGGGATCACCGGCCACACCAGTGCCTTCTACGAGGAATACGGCGAGCCCAGCGTGGAGAAGGCCCGCAGCACGCTGAGCCAGGCCGGGATCAACGGGAAGGTGAAGCTGACCCTCTGGTACACCACCGACCGCTACGGTGCGACGACCGCCGAGGAGTTCGCCGAGATCAAGCGGCAGCTGGAGGCGTCCGGGCTGTTCGACATCGCCCTGGAGGGCCGCGAGTGGCGCGAGTTCCAGGAAGGCGTCACCGATGGCGAGTACCCGGTGTTCGGCCGCGGCTGGTTCCCCGACTTCCCGGACGCGGACAACTACATCTCGCCGTTCGTGGGCAAGGAGAACGCCCTGGGCACGCCGTACGAGCACAAGACGCTGACCGGCACGCTGCTGCCCAAGTCCCGCAAGGAGAGCGACCGGGGCGCCGCCAGCGAATCCTTCACGCAGGCGCAGAAGATCCTGGCCGAGGACGCCCGGCTGCTGCCCCTGTGGCAGGGCAAGCTCTACATCGCCGCTCACGACGACATCGCCGGCGTGGAGTGGAGCATCGACTCCTCGACGATCATGCGGCTGTGGGAGCTCGACCGCAAGAAGAGCTGGTGACCCGGAGGGGCGGGCGGTCGCCGGCGGTCGCCGCCCGCCGGTGACCGCCCGCCCGCGCGGCGCGGCTGTCAGCGGTCACCGGTACGTTCTGGGGGTGCGCGTCCGAAGAAGGCGCGCGGAACCGACACCGGAGGTCTGTCTCACGTGAACGCCATGCTGCCCGAGTCCTGGCAGAAGGTCCTCGGCGACGAGCTGGAGAAGCCCTACTTCAAGGAGCTCACCGAGTTCGTCGAGGAGGAGCGGGCACGGGGGCCGGTCTATCCGCCCCGGGAAGAGGTCTTCGCGGCGCTTGACGCCACCCCGTACGAGCAGGTCAAGGTCCTCGTCCTCGGGCAGGACCCGTACCACGGCGAGGGGCAGGGCCACGGGCTGGCGTTCTCGGTGCGGCCCGGGGTGCGGGTCCCGCCGTCCCTGCGGAACATCTACAAGGAGCTGCAGGCGGACCTGGGCTGCCCCGTCCCGGACAACGGCTATCTGATGCCCTGGGCGAAGCAGGGCGTGCTCCTGCTCAACGCGGTGCTGACGGTCCGGGCCGGGGAGGCCAACTCCCACAAGGGCAAGGGCTGGGAGAAGTTCACGGACGCGGTGATCCACGCCGTGGGCGCCCGCCCCGACCCGGCCGTCTTCGTGCTGTGGGGCAACTACGCGAAGAAGAAGCTGCCGCTGATCGACACCGACCGGCACACGGTGGTTCAGGGCGCGCACCCCTCGCCGCTGTCGGCGAAGAAGTTCTTCGGGTCGCGCCCCTTCAGCCAGATCGACGAGGCGATCGCGGCGCAGGGGCACACGCCGGTCGACTGGTGCATCCCCAACCTCGGCTCCTGAGCGGTTTCCCGGGCAGCCTGGAGACCCCGGACGGCCCGGACCGTCCGGCGGAGGGCGCGACGGGGCCGGCTCAGCCCAGCTCGTAGTCGAAGGCGTACACGACGGACGGCTCACCGTGCACGGCGGTGAAGCCGCCCGTCCCCCGCAGCCCGGCCAGCTCACCGGTGGCCGAGCCGGGCACCACCTCGAAGACGCAGCGCACGGTGCCCTTCTCGTCGAAGGTGCCGTGCTCGGCGAGCACGAAGGAGCCCGTGCGTCCGTCGAGAGCGCCGGAGACCAGCTCGTGGCCGGTGAAGCTCCCGGCGGAGCCGGGCTCCTTCCCGGGCTCCTTCGAGGTGTAGACGATGGTGTACGCGCACGAGGTCCCGGCGGCCTCGATGCCACCGGTGAAGTGGTTGGTGACGACGGCGGAGGCCAGCTTCGGGCCGCTCCCCGCGCTCGCGCCGTCACCGCCACCGTCACCGCGGCGGTCACCGCTGCCGCCGGCTTCGGCGAGGACCTTCTCCTGCCAGTCGGCGAAGGTGAAACTGCCGGTGGTGTGCGTGGTCATGGGGCTCCTCACAGGCGGTGGCGCGGGCCTTTCCCGCGCCGGCCGCCACCACTGTTCCGTCCGTACCTGACACCTCCTGTCAGGTACGGACGGCAGACTGCCGTCATGCGCGCCGACCGCCTCCTGCAGATGCTCCTGCTGCTCCAGAACCGGGGCCGGATGACCGCACCGGAACTCGCCGCCGAGCTGGAGGTCTCGGTCCGCACCGTCTACCGCGACGCCGAGGCGCTCATCGCCTCCGGCGTGCCGCTGACCGCCGGGCGGGGACCGGAGGGCGGCTACCGCCTGATGGAGGGCTACCGCACCCGGCTGACCGGCCTCACCGGCCAGGAGGCCGACTCCCTGTGGCTGGCCGGGATGCCGGACGCCGCGGCCGAACTGGGACTGGGCGCCGAACTGGCGACCGCCCAGCTCAAGTTGCGCGCCGCGCTCCCCGCCCGGCTCGCCGAGCGCACCCGGCGCGTCTCCGAGCGCTTCCACCTCGACGCCCCGGCCTGGTTCCGGGACGCCGATCCCGTACCGCACCTGGCGCACGTGGCCGAGGCCGTCTGGGAGCAGCGGACCCTGCGCGTGCGCTACCGCCGCTGGAGGGGCGAGGTGCGCCGCGAGCTGCATCCGCTCGGGCTCGTCGTCAAAGGCGGTGTCTGGTACCTCGTCGCACGGTCCGCTCCCGACCCGGACAGCGGTGACGGGGGTGACGGGGGTGACGGCGGTGACGGCGGTGACGGCGGTGACGGCGGTGACGGGGGCCGGCCGGAAGAGGACGTGCGTACCTACCGGGTCTCGCGCATCCTCGGCCTCGATGCGCCCGGCGAGCGCTTCGAGCGGCCCGCAGGCTTCGACCTCGCGGCGTACTGGGCCGAGGCCACGGGTCGTCTGGAGGCCGGCCGACTGCGGGGCGAGGCACTGCTGCGGCTCTCCCCGCGTGGCCTGCGGCTGCTGCCCATGCTGTTCGGTGCGGTGGGCGCGCGGGCGGTCCGGGAGGCGGAGGGGCCGGACGGCGACGGCTGGGTGCGGGTGCTTCTCCCCGTGGAGAGCACCGCTGTGGCGGTGGGGGACCTGCTCAGGCTCGGTACGGAGGCGGAGGTGCTCGGCCCGGCCGGGCTGCGCGCGGCGGTGGCGCGGGAGGTGGAGGCGCTGGCGGACAGGTACGGACGGGGCACCGGCGAGAGCGCCTGAGTGCCGCGGCCGCCCCCGGCGGTTAGCGTCGGGGGACGGCGTGGGAAGGACGCCCGCGCCGCCGGTACCGACACCACCACACAGGAGAGCCCGTGGCGGAGCATCGGCAGGAGACGGGAGCGGCGGGGGAGGAGGGGAGCGCGGCGGGCGAGCCGCTGCCGACCAGGATCGGCCAGGCGGTCATCCTGCACCGGGGCGGGGACCGGGAGGAGGCGCGCAACCGGCTGGCGCGCCTGTGGGAGGAGGCGGCCGAGGACGGCGACCCGTTCCACCGCTGCGCCATCGCCCACTATCTGGCCGGTGCCCAGGACGATCCCGCGGCCGGACTCGAGTGGGGCCGGCGCGCGCTGGCCGCCGCGAGGGCTCCGGCCGGGGACCGGGCGGCCGTGCGGGCCCTGCTCCCCTCGCTCCACCTGAGCCTGGCCGCCGCCCACGCCGGGCTCGGCGACCACACCGCCGCCCGGCACGAGCTGGCCCGGGCCCGCGGCGCGGTGCGGGAACTGCCCGACGACGCGTACGGCGTGGGCGTCAGAGCCGCCATCGGGGATCTGGCGCGGTGGCTGGCGGACGCCGCCGGGCCGCCCGCTCAGTCGCCGTAGACCTGCCGGCAGGTCCGGGCCGGTTCGCCGTCCGCGATCCAGCCGCCGTACGCCTCCCCGAGCCCGCACACGTCAGGGCCGGGCCGCCGGGCGGTGCTGCCGGAGGTGCGCCCGGGTCCGGCGGAGCCGGAGGGGAGCCGTTCGCCTTGCGGCAGGCGGGGCGCCGGACGCGCGGTGGGCCGGTGGGCGGAGGCCGAAGCGGAGGGCGGACCGGAGCGGGGCGGGGAGGAGGCACCGGGGCTCTCCGGGCCGTCCTCGACCCTGGCGAGGGCCTCCCGCGGCGGGCCGGGGGGCCGCGGCGGCTCGGCGTCCCGCCGCGGCAGGGCGGGGCCACTGGGTTGGGGAGGCGACCCGCTCTCCTGCGGCCGCTGGCCGCCCGTCACCGTGACGCACCCCGAGACGGCCGCCAGGGCGGCTCCGGTCAGGAGCAGGGCGCTTCTCACATGTCGCACCCGTCCCACTCTGCCGCATCGCACGGCCGCCGGGAACTCCCCGCGGGAGTGACGCAGGTGGCTCAGGTGCTTCATGTGGCCGATGTGACATGTGCGGCCTGTGCGGTCTGTGTGTCGGGCGGCCGGGCCCGCCGCAGGCGACCCAGCCGCCCAGCATGGCCGCGCACCGTGGACGTCGTACGCCGCTCCGGGCGGATCGGGCGGCTGACCATCTGGTCCTGCGCGGTCTCGACGGTCTCGACGGCATCGCCGACCGGGAGCCGCCGGGCACCGCGTATGCTGCCGGTCCGCGGGGAACACGGGGCGGCGGAGCGTCCGCGCCCTGAGCGGCCCGGGCGGCACCGGGCGGCGGCGGACCGCTCCGGGCGGCACCGGACGACGGCGAGACCAAGGGGGGTACCGTGAGGATCGCAGTGATCGGACTCGGCGACATCGCGCAGAAGGCGTATCTGCCGGTGCTCACCGCCCGGCCGGGCCTGGAGCTCCATCTGCACACCCGCACCCGCGCCACCCTGGAGCGGACGGCCGAGGCCCACCGGATCCCCGGCCCGCAGCGGCACACGGACCTCGACGGGCTGATCGCGGCCGGCCCCGACGCGGCCTTCGTCCACGCCCCGACGGCCGAACACCCCGCGATCGCCGCCCGGCTGCTGGAAGCCGGAGTGCCCACCTACGTCGACAAGCCGCTCGCCCACACCCTGGCCGAGTCCGAGAGCCTGGTGCGCCTGGCCGGCCGGCGGCGCGTCCCGCTCGCCGTCGGCTTCAACCGCCGCCACGCACCCGGCTACGTCCAGTGCCTGGACCACCCGCGCGACCTGATCCTGATGCAGAAGAACCGCGTCGGACTGGCGGCCGACCCGCGCGAGGTGGTCTACGACGACTTCATCCACGTCGTGGACACCCTCCGCTTCCTGCTGCCCGGGCCGGCCGGGCACATCGACGTCCGCGCCCGGGTCAGGGACGGGCTCCTGCACCACGTGGTGCTCCAGATGTCCGGCGACGGCTTCACCGCGATCGGCGTCATGAACCGCATGAGCGGCAGCGCCGAGGAGATCCTGGAGGTATCCGGGCGGGACGCCAGGCGCCAGGTGTTCAACCTCGCCGAGATCGTCGACCACAAGGGCCAGCCCAGCATCCGCCGCCGCGGGGACTGGGTGCCGGTGGCCCGCCAGCGTGGCATCGAGCAGACGGTCTCGGCCTTCCTCGACGCCGTGCGCGCCGGGCGGCACCTGGACGCCGAGGACGCCCTGCGCACCCACGAGCTGTGCGAACGGGTCGTCACCGCCGCGCTGGAGCAGGCCGGATAGCCCTCTTCCGCCTCCCGGGCCGCCGCCTGCCGTACCGCCCGCGCCGGAACCGGCGCACCGCCGCCACGGCCGCCGCCGACAGCAGCGAGCCCAGCGCGGCGGCGACGGCCCAGTCGCCGGACCGGACGTAGACGGTGGTGCCCGAGGCGAGCGGTACCTCGTGAACGGCGGCCCCGCTGCGTTCGGTGCCCAGCCGCCCGCCCACCGGCTCGCCGCGCGGGCCGTACACCGCGCTCACCCCCGTCAGCGTGGCGTGCACCATCGGCCGCCCGCTCTCCGCGGCCCGCAGCGCCGCCAGGGAGGCGTGCTGGGACGGCGCCCAGCTGTCCTGGAAGGTGGAGGTCGCCGACTGGGCGACGAGCAGCTCGGCGCCGTCGCGCGCCAGTGCCCGGCCCATGTCGGGGAAGGCCGACTCGAAGCACACCAGCGGACCGGTGCGCACCCCGAGGGTGTCCATCACCATCGGCGAGTCCCCGCGACGGCGGTCCTCCTCGGCCGCCTCGCCCACCGCCGTCGCCCAGCCCAGCAGGGAACGGGCCGGCACGTACTCGCCGAACGGCACCAGCCGCATCTTGTCGTAGCGCTCCCCGGTGGGCCCCCGCGGGCTCACCGCCACCGAGCTCTTGAAGATCCCCGGCCCGTCCGGGCGCCGGGCGTCCACGTTCACCAGCAGCGGCGCCCCGACGTGCGCGGACAGCGCCGCCAGCCGATCGCTCAGATCCGGGCGCTTCTCCAGGTCGTAACCGACGCTGCTCTCGCCCCACACCACCAGGTCCACGTCTCGGCCCGCCAGGCCGCGGGTCAGCCGCTCGCCGGTGTCGAAACGCGCCTCGGCCCCGTCGACCACGCCCGGCTGCACCACCGCGACACGGACCGTGCCCGACGGCCGCGGCAGCGGCGCCCACGCCCAGGCCGCGGCCGGGACCAGTACGCACACCGCCACCGCGGCCGCGGCGGCCCGCCGCGCGCCGGGCACCGCGACCAGCACCGCCAGCGCGGTGTTCGCCGCCACCACCCACACGGTGACCAGCCACACCCCGCCCAGCGAGGCCAGCCGCAGCGCGGGCGGCACCTGCCACTGGCCCGCCCCCAGCAGCGCCCACGGCCCGCCCAGGTACTCCCAGGAGCGCACCAGCTCGATCATCAGCCACGCCGAGGGCACCAGCACCACCGCCGCCACCGCCCGTCCCGGAGCCGGCGCACCCGCCAGGAGCCGCCGCGCCAGCCACCCCCACGGGGCCCACAGCAGCCCCATCAGGGCCGCCACCACCACGACGAAGGCGTGCAGGCTCGGCGCCAGCCAGTGGTGGGTGGCCAGCAGGAAACCGGTGCCGCCCAGCCAGCCCTCCACGGCGGCGCGCCGCCCGCTGTCCGCCGTACGCAGCAGCAGCAGCCACGGGACCAGCGCGGCGTAGGCCCACCACCACAGCGACGGCGCGGGAAAGGACAGGGCGGGCAGCGCGCCCGCCGCCGGCGCGAGCGCCCCGCGCCGCCATCCGGACCCCGCGGACACCCGCATGTCGTGCCTCCCTCGCCTCGGCCGGACCGGTGCGCGGACCCCACCGTGCCGGACGGCCGCACAGGGGGCCGGGCGGGGCCGCGCCGCGGGACGGGTGGCCGGGAACCGACCGCCGCGGGTTTCACCGGTCCGTATGCGGGTGACCGTTCCCGGGAACCGGCGGGTGAACCTGCGACCCGCCGGTTCCCGGGAACGGTCACCCGCCGGCCGGAATCGGAATGGGCGGCACGGGGACCGGGAAACCGCAGGAGGCAGGGACAAGGAGGTGGCGGTGGTGGAGCTTCCCCTGCTGGTGGGCGTCGACGGATCCGGACCCAGCCTGCTCGCGGTGGACTGGGCCGCGGACGCGGCGGTCCGGCACTCGGTACCGCTGTGTCTGGTCCACGGCGTCGAGGAGCGCGGGGAGGACGACCCGGAGCCGGAGGAGCTGATGTCCGCCGCGACCGAACGCGTCCGCCTGCGCGCCCCCGGCCTGCGGGTTACCACCGTCGTCCTCGACGAGGAGCCCGGAGCCGCGCTGGTCCACGCCGGCCGCAACGCGTTCGCCCTCGTCGTCGGCTCACGGGGCCGGGGCGGGATCGCGGGCCTGCTGCTGGGCTCGGTGGGGCTGGAGGCGGCCGGCCGGGCCGACTGCCCGGTGGTCGTCGTACGCGGCGGGGAGAACGCCCGCGCCGGCGGCCACGGCCGGGTCGTCCTGGGCGTCGGGGACAGGGTGGAGGGTTCGCCCGCCGCCCACTTCGCCTTCCGCGAGGCCGCCGCCCGGCACTGTGAACTGCACGCCGTACGGGCCTGGCGCCGGCCCGCCCACACGGCGGAGAACCATCCGCTGCTCCAGGGCAGTCCGGCCGGCGCCCGCCACCGGGAGGCGATGGACCACCTGGACGGCGCCCTGCGGGCCGCGGCCCGCGAGTACTCCGGGACGGACCTGCACCTGCACGCCGTGGAGGGCCCCACCCGCGCGGTGCTGCTGGAGGAGTCGCGCCGGGCGGATCTGCTGGTGATCGGCGCCCACCGCCGGCAGGGCCGCCTCGGCCTCCAGCTGGGGGTGGTCGACCACACCGTCATCCACCACGCCGACTGCCCCGTGGCCCTCGTACCGGAGCACATCTGACCCCGACCGCCCCGACGACCCCACTGGATGGAGCGACCATGCCGTCTGCCGCAGCCGCAGCCCGGGACCCGGAGGAGGCCGCCGGGCCGGCGCACCGCCTGGACGGCCTGAGGGCCGTGGTGTTCGACACCGACGGGGTGATCACCGACTCCGCCCGGGTCCACGCCGCGGCCTGGAAGGAGGCCTTCGACGACTGTCTGCGCGAGTGGCGCGAGCGCGGCGGCGGACAGCCTCAGGAGGGCCCCGGGGACCGGTTCCGCCCGTTCGACGTCCGGGAGGACTACCGGCGGTACGTCGACGGCAGATCCCGTCTGGACGGCGCCGCCGCCTTCCTCGCCTCCAGGGGGCTGGACCTGCCGCCGGGCGAGCCGGACGACCCACCCGGCAACGGCACCGTCCGGGCCGTCGCCGCCCGCAAGGAGCGGCTGTTCACCGCCGCCCTGCGGCAGGACGGCGTCCGGGCCTGGCCCGGCACCCTGCGGCTGCTGCGCGCCCTGCGCCGCGAAGGGGTGCCCATGGCGGTGATATCCGCCTCCCGGCACGCGAGGGAGCTGCTCTCCGGAGCGGGGGTAGTGGAGGTGTTCGACGCCGTGGTGGACGGACACGAGGCGGCCCGGCTGGGGCTGCCCGGCAAGCCGGACCCCGCGGTGTTCCTGGAGGCCGCCCGGCGGCTGGGAGCGGCTCCCGGGGAGGCGGCCGTCGTCGAGGACGCGCTCGCCGGTGTCGAGGCGGGCCGCCGGGGCGGCTTCGGGCTGGTCGTCGGAGTGGACCGGACGCACGGCCCCACCAGCGCGCGGGACCTGCGCGAGCACGGGGCCGACGTGGTCGTGACCGACCTGGCCGAACTGCTGCCGCCCGGCACCCGTACCGGCCGGCACGACGAGGAGGGCTGACAGTGGCGGAGGGGACCGTGGAGCGGTGGGAATGGGCCTACGAGGGCTACGAGCCGGGGGAGGAGCGGCTGCGCGAGGCCCTGTGCACCCTGGGCAACGGCTACTTCGCGACCCGGGGCGCGGCTCCCGAGACGGACGCCGGAGGACCCCACTACCCCGGCACATACGTGGCGGGCTGCTACAACCGGCTGGTGTCCACCGTGGGGGAGAGCGAGCCCAGGGACGTCGAGAACGAGGACATGGTCAACCTGCCCAACTGGCTGCCCCTGCGCTTCCGCGTCCTCGACGGCACCCCCGACGGTCCTTCCGACGGCGGCCCCGCGAACAGTCCCGCGAACAGTCCCGCGAACGGATCCGCCCCGCCCTGGTGGACTCCCGACGGGGACGGGCTGCTGGAGTACCGGCAGCGGCTGGAGCTCAGGCACGGCGTCCTGACCCGGACCCTGCGCCTCCAGGACGCCGCCGGCCGGCGGCTGCGCGTCGAGCAGCACCGGCTGGTCCACATGGGGCAGCCGCACCTGGCCGCACTGCGCACCGTCCTCACCGCGGAGAACTGGACCGGCACGCTCGAGGTCGAGTCCGCTCTCGACGGCGGCGTCGCCAACGAGGGCGTGGAACGCTACCGCGCCCTGAACGGCCGCCATCTGACCGGCCACAGCACCGGGTCGACCGAGCCGGACACCGTCTGGGTGCGCTGCCGCACCACGAACTCGGGGATCGGAGTGGCCCTGGCCGCCCGCACCCGCCTGGAGAGCGGTGAGGCCGTCTCGGCGCGCACCGACCTGGGCGGACTGCGGCCCGCACGGCGGCTGACCGTCGCGGTCCGGCCCGGGCGGCCCGTCACCGTCGTCAAGACCGTCGCCCTGCACACCTCGCACGACATCGCGGTCAGCGATCCCCTGCACGCCGCGCTGGAGGACATCGACTACGCGCCCGGCTTCCCCGACCTGCTCGACACCCACCGCGCCGCCTGGGACGAGCTGTGGCGGCACGCCGAACTCCAGGTACCGGGCGAGGCGGGCCGCATCCTGCGGGTGCACCTCTTCCACGTCCTGCAGACGCTCTCCCCCCACATCACCGACCTGGACGTCGGGGTCCCGGCGCGCGGGCTGCACGGAGAGGCCTACCGGGGGCACGTCTTCTGGGACGAACTGTTCGTGCTGCCCTACCTCAACGTCCACTTCCCCGAGGTCTCCCGCTCCCTGCTGGCCTACCGGCACCGGCGGCTGCCCGAGGCCGTCCGGGCCGCGCAGGACAACGGCTACGAGGGCGCGATGTTCCCCTGGCAGAGCGGCAGCGACGGGCGGGAGGAGACCCAGACCCTGCACCTGAACCCGCGCTCGGGCCGCTGGCTGCCAGACCACTCCCGCCTCCAGCACCACGTGGGCTCGGCGATCGCATACAACATCTGGCAGTACTGGCAGGCCAGCGGCGACATCGACTTCATGCACACCCGGGGCGCCGAGACGCTGCTGCGGATCGCCCAGTTCTGGGGGAGCGCCGCGCGGTACGACGCGGATCTGGGGCGCTACCGCATCCTCGGCGTGGTCGGCCCCGACGAGTACCACGAGGCCTACCCGGACGGGGAGCGGCCCGGCCTGGACGACAACGCCTACACCAACGTCACCGCCGCCTGGGTGCTCGGCCGGGCCCTGGAGACGCTCCGGACCGTCCCCGAACCGCTGTGCGAGGAGCTGTGCCTGAAATTCGCCCTGGACGGGGAGACGCTGGAACGCTGGGACGACATCTCCCGGCGGCTGAGGGTGCCCTTCCACGCGGGCGTCATCAGCCAGTTCGACGGCTACGGGGAGCTGGCCGAACTGGACTGGGAGGGCTACCGCCGCAAGTACGGGGACATCCGCCGGCTGGACCGGATCCTGGAGGCCGAGGGCGACACCGTCAACCGCTATCAGGCGTCCAAGCAGGCCGATGCGCTGATGCTCGGCTACCTGTTCCAGCCCGCCGAACTGGCGAGCCTGTTCGAGCGGCTCGGCCACACCCTCGACGACGAGCTGTGGCGGCGCACGGTCGACTACTACCTGCACCGCACCAGTCACGGCTCGACCCTCAGTTCCCTGGTCCACGGGTGGGTGCTGGCCCGGGTGCGGCGCCCCGACGCCTGGCGCTACGTCCAGGAGGCGCTGGTCAGCGACATCGCCGACATCCAGGGCGGCACGACGGCCGAGGGCATCCACCTGGGCGCCATGGCCGGGACGCTGGACCTCGTGCAGCGCGGACTGACCGGCCTGGAGACCCGGGGCGGCGCTCTGCGGCTGGACCCCGTGCCGCTCCCGGAACTGTCCCAGTTCTGCTTCACCATGCGCTACCGGCACCACTGGGGGGTGGGCGTGCGGATGCGCTCGGACGGGATGCGCGTCAGCCTGCCCGGATCGGCCGAGGGGCCCGTACGCCTGGTGCTGCCCGACCGGACCGTCACCATCGAACCCGGCGAGTCCGCCTGGCTGGACCTGGCCGACCGGTGACGGCCGGCCGGTGACGGCGGGCCGTCACCGCTCAGCCGGAGCCCGGCCCCCGCCGTCCGGGGCGGTGGCCCGGGCGGCGGCCGGCCCGGGCGGCCGTGCCCAGGAGCACGGCGGAGAGGAACACCAGCACGCCGACCACCGGATGCAGAACCATCAGCGCGGGAACCAGGAAGAGGCAGACGCCGATGAGCAGCCACAGGCGGGACGGTGTCGCCGGCCCGCCCGCCGCAGGCTCCGCCGCTTCGCGCTCCGTCTCGCCGAACCCCCGGAACAGGGCGGCGAGGCGGGCGTCACGCAGCAGCGCCCGTTCGGTCTCGTGCAGGATGCGCAGTTCACGGAGAGTGAGGCGACGGGATTCGTTCATGGTCTCGGTCCAGCTCGGTCGGTACGGACTGCGGTGATCGGTCGTCCGCCGAGTACCCCCTCCGAGCGGGTGAATCTTCCGGAATCCGGTGATCCGTCCGATGGCCGGGACGGTGATCCGGCCGGAGCCGGCCCGTCTCACCCCTCGCGGTACCGCAGGAGCAGCATCGCCGCGTCGTCCTGCAGCGGCCCGCCGACATGCGTCACCAGATCCCGGCACAGCGACTCCAGACCTATGTCCGGGTTCGTCTCCCGCAGCAGGAAGGCCCGCCGGACCAACGGGTAGAAGCGGTCGTCCGGATCGCGCGCCTCGGTCACACCGTCGGTGTACAGCAGCATCTGCTCGCCGGGTGCGAGCGACAGCCCGTAGGGCTCCGGGGGCTTGAGGTCGAAGCCCATGCCCAGGGGCGGCGCGGTCTCCGGCGGCTCGGCGAGATGGGCCGTCCCGTCCGCGCGGACGACCAGCGGCGAGGGGTGGCCGTGGTTGAGTACGGTCACCGAACGGTCCTCGTGCGTCTCGGCCAGGACGGCCGTGACGAACCGCTCCTGCGTCATGTGCCGGTTGACCGAACGCTCCAGCCGGGCGCTCACCGCCGCCAGGTCCGGCTCGTCGTACGCCGCCTCCCGGAACGCGGCCAGGACGACCGCCGCCGTCTCCACCGCCTCCAGCCCCTTGCCCTGGACGTCGCCCACGATCACCCGGACCCCCGAGGGCGAGTTGACCACCTCGTACAGGTCGCCCCCGATCCGGGCCTCGGCCACCGCGGAGGTGTAGGACACCGCGATCCGCAGGTGCCCCGCGGCCCGGGGCACCGGGCGCAGCAGCACCCGCTGGGCCACCTCGGCGATGGACCGCACGTTCGCCAGCTCGGCCTCGTGCCGCTGGCGGATGGCGGCCGCGACCAGCCCGGCCGCCGACACCCCGGCCACCGACAGCAGTGCCGTGTAGCCGCGCGTGGTCCACAGCAGGCCGTCGTAGAAGGCCAGGCAGAAGCACAGGGCCAGGGCCAGCAGCCCGATCAGCGCGGTGCGGCGCATACCGCCGACCAGGCTGGCGAAGGCGGGGCCGAGCGACAGCAGCGGCAGGAACCCCACGCCCGGGCCGGCCGTCACGTCCACCAGGGCGACGACGGTCATGGCTGCGAAGGGCAGCCCGGCCAGGAGTCGGTAGCTGTCGTCGTCGCGCTCGGCCAAGGTGAACTCCGGATTCGCTGCGGATGCCCCGCGGTTGTCTGCGAACAGCTTCCCAGGCCGGGGCGGCACGGAAAAGCGACCCGCGCGGTCGCACCGTTTCCCGCGCCCGCTCGTACGGGCGGAGCGGACCACCCCGGCGGCCCGGGCCGCCTCCGGCGACGGGCGGTGCCGCCCTCCCGGCGCCTGCCGCGCCGGCCCCGCGCCGCTCCTCACGCCCCCGCTCCGGCAGCCGCGCGATCCGTTCGCCCGCTCGGCGCAGCCGGGCGCCGCCCGAGGTGCCGCCCGCCCCGCCGTCGCCCACGCTGCCGGGAGAGGAGGACGGCGCGCCCGCCCCGAAGTGGCGTGCCGGGACGCACGGGAGGCGAAGGATGCGCCGGATCGCACCAGCGGGGACGGCAGCCGGACGGACCGCACGGCGGACGGCCGGACGTAAGGGAGAGGGCGAGGCGGGGCACCGGATGCGCGCGGGCCGCCGAATACACCTCGCGGCCACGGCCGCCGCCGTACTGGCGCTGGCCGCGCCCGCCTCGTGCACCGCGCCCGGCGGCGCCCCGGGGGAGGACCGGGCGGCACGGACGGACGGGGGCAGGCCGTTCACCGTGGTGGCGACCGGCGACATCATCCCGTACCCGTCGATCGTCGAGCAGGCCCGGCTGGACGCGGGCGGCGCCGGACACGACTTCACCCGCATCCTCGCGGGCGTCAAACCGGTGGTCGAACCCGCCGACATCGCGCTGTGCCACATGGAGACGCCCTACGGCGACGAGGACGGCCCCTTCACCGGCTATCCGCTCTTCCGCTCCCCGCCCCAGCTCGCGAAGGCCCTGCGGGCCACCGGCTACGACAGCTGCTCGACCGCCTCCAACCACAGCCTCGACGACGGCTTCGAGGGCGTGCGCCGCACCCTCGACGCGCTGGACGCGGCGGGAGTGCGGCACACGGGCACCGCCCGCGACGCGGCGGAGGCCGCCCGCCCGGCACTGCTGGAGGCGGGCGGCGCCCGCATCGCCCATCTGGCGTACACCTACGGCACCAACGGCATCCCGCTCCCCGAAGGCCGGCCGTGGGCGGTGAGCATGCTGGAACCGGAGCGCGTGCTCGCCGACGCCCGCGCCGCCCGCCGCGCCGGGGCCGACGTGGTGATCGTCAGCCTGCACTGGGGCACGGAGTGGCGGCAGGCGCCCGACGCGACGCAGAAGGAGCTGGCCCGCAGGCTCACTGCCGCGCGCACCGGCGGACGCCGGGACGTCGACCTGCTGGTCGGCACCCACAACCACGTCCCCCAGCCGTACGAGAAGGTGAACGGCACCTGGGTGGTCTACGGCCTGGGCGACCAGATCGCCAGCTTCGTCCCGGGGAACAAGCGCAGCGGCAACGAGGGCTCCATGGCCCGCTTCACCTTCACCCCCCGGGACGGCCGCTGGACCGTCACGGGGGCGGAGTTCCTGGTCGGCCACTCCGACATGGGCCCGCCCTTCCGCGTGGTGCGCGCCACCGGGGAGAACTTCCCCGGGGTGCACAGGCGGGTGCGGGAGGCGGTGCTGAGCCGGGGAGCGGCCGAGGACGGTCTGGCCGAGGGCCGGTGAGGCCGGGCGTCCCGGGCGTCCCGGGCGGCCGGTCGGACGCCCGCAGCCGTCAGCCCGCCGCCTCGCCCGCGTGCGGGGAGATCACCCCGGCCGCGACCAGGGCGAAGATCAGCAGGCCCAGCAGTATCCGGTAGACCACGAACGGCATGAAGCTCCTGGTGGAGATGAACTTCATGAACCAGGCGATGACCGCGTAGGCCACCAGGAAGGACAGCGTGGTCGCGAAGAGCGTCGGCGCCCAGGAGACGTGCCCCTGGCCGATCTCCGTCAGCTCGAACAGGCCGGAGGCGAGGACGGCCGGGATGGCCAGCAGGAAGGAGTACCGGGCGGCGGCCTCACGGGTGTAGCCCATGAACAGACCGCCGCTGATCGTCGCACCCGAGCGGGACACACCGGGGATCAGCGCCATCGCCTGGGCCATGCCGTACAGCAGGCCGTCGCGCACGGTCAGTCGCTCCAGCGGCTTGCGCTCGCGCACGGCGCGGTGGCGCCCGCCGGGGGCGTCGCGGGAGGCGAGCCGGTCGGCCAGGCCCAGGACGATGCCCAGCACGATCAGGGTCGTGGCGATCAGCCGCAGATCGCGGAAGGGCCCCTCGATGTAGTCCTTGAAGGTCAGGCCGAGGACGCCGATCGGGATGGAGCCGACGATCACCAGCCAGCCCAGCTTCGCGTCGTGCTCACGGCGCGCCTGCCTGTCGTACAGCGAGCGGAACCAGGCGGAGACGATCCGCGCGATGTCCTTGCGGAAGTAGATCAGCACCGCCGCCTCGGTGCCGATCTGGGTGACGGCGGTGAAGGCCGCGCCGGGGTCCTCCCAACCGGCGAAGACCGCGGTCAGCCGCAGATGGGCGCTGGAGGATATGGGAAGGAACTCGGTCAGCCCCTGGACGAGCCCGAGGATGAACGCTTCGAACCAAGACATGTCGGGGTGTGCTCGTCCCTATTTTGTGATCATCGGTCAGGTCGGGCAGATGCTATGGCCGGTCGGGAACGGGGAGGGAAACGGCGGGCGAACGTCGCGGGTTCGCGCGTACCGGGCCGGTGACCGCCCGGCCCTGCGCCTGGTCCGCGGCCTGGCCGGTGGGCCGGTCCGCGGCCGAGGCCGGCGCCCCGGACCCGCGCGGCCGGGCGCGCCTGCGCCAGGCGACGACCGCGGCGGCCATCCCGGGAACGGCGATGAAGGCGGACGCGACCAGGAAGACCGGCGAGGTCGGAGTGGAGGCCTGGCTGCCCGCCACGGCGTACGCGGCGGTGTTGGGCACACAGCCCAGCGCGGTGGCCGACAGAAAGGCGGACCAGCGCATCCGGCTGACGGAGGCGCCGTAGTTGGAGACGGCGAACGGGATTCCCGGCAGCACCCGCAGCACCAGCATCGAGCGGAAGCCCCGGCGGCTGAGCTGCCGGTCCCCGGCCGCCAGCCAGCGGCCGCGCAGCAGTGGGCGCAGGGCGTCCTGCCCCAGCAGCCGCCCCAGCCCGAAGGCCAGCCCGGCCCCCAGCACCGTCCCGGCCACCGCCGCCGCGGTGCCCAGGGCGGCGCCGAAGAGGGCGCCCGAGGCCAGGTTCAGCACCGGTCTGGGCACGAGGGCCGCGGTGCCCAGGCCGTACGCGAGGGCGAACAGCGCCAGCGCGCCGCCCCCGGTCAGCGGGGGGCGCCACCCCTGGGCGATCAGCTGCTGGGGCTCGTGGAGGGCCACCGTCGTGGCGGCGGCGGCCAGGAGCACGGCGAGGAGGGACAGACGGGACCACGGGGAGAACAGCACCGCGGAGCACCGGGCGGCGGGTCCGACGGGCCGGGGAGCGGGGACGGGCACCGGGCGAGCGTAACCGACGCGGGTGACATACGTCCCGGTCTGCCCGCTGTGAGGTCCGCGACCCGGGCCCGGCCGGGCGCCGTGCCCCGGCCGCGCCCGGGCGCCCCCACCCCGTCCCGCGGCCGGCCGGGACGACGGGACAATGGGGCGATGGACAAGGCAGCGCAGGGCCGGACGGCGGACGACCGGACGGCGGACGACCGGGCGGCAGGGGAGCCGGTGCCCGTACGCCGGACCGTGGACCAGGGCACCGCCCGGCTGCTGCCGGACGTGGACCGGCCGCGCGCCTGGCTGCTCACCGTCGACGACGCCCCCCAGTCGTACGTGGACCTCGGCGATCCGGCGCACCTGGAGTTCGAGTACGTGCGCCGGATCGCCCACGTCCTGGACTGCGCCGCAGCCCCGGACACGCCGCTGGACGTCCTCCACCTGGGCGGTGGGGCCATGACATTGCCGCGCTATCTGGCCGCCGCCCGCCCCGGCTCCCGCCAGGAGGTGGTGGACGCCGACCGGGCCCTGCTCGGCCTGGTCGCCGAGCACCTGCCGCTGCCGCCCGGCGGCGGCATCGTGGTGCGGGCCGAGGACGCCCTCACCGCGCTGCGGGGCAGGCCCCCCGCAGCGGCGGACGTCCTGGTCGCCGACGTCTTCGGCGGCTCCCGCGTCCCGGCCCACCTGACCACCCTGGCGTACGCCCGGGCCGCGGCCCGGGCGCTGCGGCCCGGCGGTGTCTACGTTGCCAACCTCGCCGACGCCGCGCCCTTCGGTTTCCTCCGCTCCCAGCTGGCCGGCTTCCGCACGGTCTTCGGCGAGGACCCCGGCCGGCTGTGCCTGATCGCCGAGCCCGCCGTGCTGCGCGGCCGCCGCTTCGGCAACACCGTGCTGGCCGCCTCCCGCGCCGGGCTGCCCGTGGAGCGGCTGGCGCGGCTGGCGGCGGGCGACCCGTTCCCCGCACGGGTGGTGCACGGGGCCGCGCTGGAGCGGCTGACCGGGAACGCGCGCCCGGTTCAGGAGAGCGAGGCGGCCGCCTCGCCCGAGCCGCCGGAGGGCTCCTTCACCGTCGGCTGAGAGCCGGCCGCCGCGGTCCCGTCCCGCCGGGTCAGGCCGCGCACCCCCGGTACGCACAGCACCGCGGCCGTCAGCGCCGCGACCAGCACCGAGCAGCCCCACAGCGCCGCCGGCCGGCCCACCAGCGACTCGACGGGGCCGGCCGCGGCCGTGGCCAGGGGCACCAGGGCGATCGACCCCAGCCAGTCGTAGGCCGAGACCCGGGAGAACTTCTCCTCGGGCACCTCCTGGTGCAGCGCCGTCATCCAGGACACCCCGAACACCTCGATGGCCACCCCGGTGGTGAACATCACCGCGGCCAGGCCCGCCGCGGGCAGGGGAACCGCCAGCGCCGCCGAGGGCAGTGCCAGGGGGAAGACGCACAGGGTGCCCGCGAGCATGATGCGGCGCGGCCGCCAGCGGGTCATGAGCACCCCGCCGCACACCGTGCCCGCGCCGAAGGCGGCCAGGGCCAGCCCCCACGGCCGGGCGCCGCCCAGGTGCTCCTCGGCGACCTGCGGCCCGTACACCGCCTCGGCCGCCGCGACCACCGCGTTGACCACCGCGAACTGCAGGACCACCGCCCACAGCCACGGCCGCCCCACCACCTCGCGCCAGCCGTCGCGCAGATCGCCGAGCAGGCCGCCGCCCGGCGCGCGCTCGGGCACTGCGCGCAGGTCGAGCAGGGCGCGCAGCGCCCCCGCGGCGGCGAACGCGGCGGCGTCGACCGCCAGCACCCAGCCGGGGCCGACCGCGGCGATCAGCGCGCCGCCGAGTGCCGCGCCGCCGATGGAGGCGCCGTTGACCCCCATCCGGAAGACGGCGAAGGCGCGTCCGGCCTGCTCGCCGCGGACACTGGCGAGCACCATCCCCTCGGCGGCCGGGGCGAAGAAGGCGTGGCCGGTGCCGCCCAGCGCCGACAGCAGCACCATCTGCCACAGTTCGGCGCTCCCGGTGATCACCAGCGCGGCGAAGACGCCCTGGGAGACGCAGTTGAGCGCGTTGGCCGCCACCATCACCCGGTGACGCGGCAGCCGGTCGGCGACGGCGCCGCCGACGAGCAGGAACAGCACCAGGGGGACGGTGCGGGCGGCGGCGACCAGGCCCACGTCGGTGCCGTCGCCGCCCAGGGCGAGCACGGCGAACGCGGCCGCGATCAGCGCACCGGAGTTGCCCAGCCCGGTGATCACGGCGGCGGCCGTCAGCAGCGTGTAGTCGCGGCCCGCCCAGGCGGGGCGGGACGGCCGCCGCCCCGCCCCGCCCCCGGCGGGCCCCTTGCCGGTCAGTCCTTCTCCGCGTACGGCCGCAGACTGCCGGTCATCTTGTCGATGGTCTCCTGGGACACCTCGTCATCGACCCCGGCGTCGGTGATCAGGAGCCAGATGCGCAGGTCGTTGCTGCCGTCGATCCAGGAGACGGTCACGACCCTGCCGTCGGAGTCGCACTTGTTCTCCTTCTTGACCCCGGTGGCCGTGGCGCTCGCTATGTGGCCGGTGATGCCGTGCTCGTTGGAGAACTTCTTCGCCTTGGTGAGCTTGACGGTGTCCTTCTGCTCGCCGTAGGCGAAGTAGACGAAGTTCTCCGCGGCGATCTCGGCGCCCTCGGCGGTGTTGCGGGAGCCCTGGCCGCCCTTGCTGCCGACGGTGGCCCGGGTGTACTTGCTGTTGCCGACCTTGCACCAGCCCTCCTTGTGGAAGGCCGGGGCGCTGAAGGCGACCTGGGGCCCGGAGAAGGGATCGTCCTCGTCCTTCTGCCCGTAGCCGATGATCGTCGTCTCCGTGCCGAGCTTCCAGTCGGCCGGCACGTCGAAGGCGTTGTGGTGCTTGGCGTTGGTGACGACCTTCCAGCCGGAGACCACCGGGTCCGGCTTCTTCGGGGCGACCCCGTCGCGCGGGTTGGTGGGATCGTCCCGCTCGGCCCCGGAGCCCTCGTCCTCGTCCGGCTCGGCGGTGGAGGGCTCGGGGCTCGGCGGGACACTGGCGCCGGGGCCCGCGGTCTTCTCGCCCTTGTCGTCGTCGGCGAGGACGAGGACGCCCGTCACCACGGCCGCGGCGATCACCGCGACGGCCGCGACGATGGCGATCGCCGCGTTCCGGCCCCTCTTCCCGCCCTTCCCGCCCTGCGGCGGCTGCGGTGCGCCGGGTGCGCCCGGCTGCCCCCACTGGCCGCCGGGCTGCCCCTGGTGACCCGGGCCCTGGTAGGGGTTCGGAGCCTGGTAACCCGGCGTCCGGTACGGGTTGGGCTGGTTTTGCCGGTTCTGCGGGCTGTGCGGGTCCTGCGGGTTCTGCTCGCCCCCGGGCGGCTGCTGTCCTGGCCACATGGCGAGAACACTAGAGCCGCCGCCGCGGCCGGACCACGGCCACCCCCGCTTCGGTACGCACCCGGTACACGGGAACTCGCGCGAGGGCCCTTGCACCGGGTGCCCGCCGAGGTCTCAGCCCTCGCCGTCATCCAGGACGACCAGCGTCTCCCGGTGCGTGCCGGCCAGCCCCCGGTACGCCGCGGCGTTGACGCGGATGCCCTCGCGCTCCTCCTCGGTCAGCTCCCGCCTGACGCGGGCCGGCACCCCGGCGACCAGGGAACCGGGCGGGACCTCCATGCCCTGCGGGACCAGGGCGTGGGCCGCCACCAGCGAACCGGCGCCCACCCGGGCCCCGTTGAGCACCGTCGCGCCCATTCCGACCAGGACCTCGTCCCCGATCGTGCAGCCGTGCAGCACCGCGTTGTGCCCCACCGAGACGCGCTCGCCCACGACCACGGGGAAGCCCGGGTCGGCGTGGACGGTGCAGTTGTCCTGCACGTTGCTGTCCCTGCCGAGGGTGATCGCGTCGCAGTCGCCGCGCAGCACCGCGTTGTACCAGACGCTCGCGCCGGGCCCCAGCGACACCTGGCCGACGACCACGGCCGTGGGGGCGACGTACGCCTCCGGATCGATCTCGGGCTCCCTGCCCACCACGCCCGCGATCATCGCCCGCCGTTCCATCCGTGCCTCTCCCGCCTGCCGTGCCGCGCACGGTCCGTGTACCGAGCGCCTTCTCCGACTCCAACGGCACCGTAAGGGATGGGTGGGGCGGGAATCACAGCACGGCGGGCGGTGCGCCGCCCGTCCGGGCGTCTACCGTGATCGGGTGCCCAAGAACAGGAACGTGTTCTCCTCCCTGCTGTCACGCGCGGCCTCCTCCCGTACGGCCTCCCGCGCCGTGCACGGGCTGTGGCGCCACGCGCAGCGGGCGGGCGCCGTCTCGGCCGAGCGCCCCGGGCCGTACGCCTTCCGCGGCATCGGGGAGGGCACCCGGCTGGCCTTCCCGCAGGGCACGCTGTTCGGCACCGAGTGGATCGAGCTGGGCGCGTGCTGCGTCATCGGCGCCGAGGTCACGCTGACCGCCGGGATGATGCCCGGCCTCGACCTCGGACCGGACACGGTGCTGAGGCTGGGCGACGGGGTGGTCCTGGGCCGGGGCAGCCATGTGGTGGCCGACGGGGCGGGGGCGGGCGTGACGATCGGGAACGACGTCTTCTGCGGCCCGTACGTCTACATCACCTCCACCAACCACTCCTACGACGACCCCCATCAGCCGATCGGCAGGCAGTGGCCGCGCTCGGCGCCGGTGGAGATCGGCGCGGGCAGCTGGCTGGGCACGGGAGCGGTGGTGCTGCCGGGCGCGCGGCTGGGGCGGAACACGGTGGTGGCGGCCGGTTCGGTCGTCCGCGGCGAGGTGCCCGACCACGCCGTGGTCGCGGGCGCGCCCGCGAAGGTCGTACGGCGCTGGGACCCGCGGGAGGGCTGGCTGCCTCCGCTGCGCACCCCGCCGCCGGTGCCGGTGCCCGAGGGCGTCACCCCCGGGCAGCTTGCGGCACTGGCCGGCCTGGAGATCCCCGAACCGGGGACCGCTGGGGCGGAGACGGCCGGGCCGGAGGCGGCCGGGGCGGAAGCGGGCGGACTGGAGGGGACGGCCGGCCACGGAACCGTTCCGTCCCCGCCCGCCGACCGGAGAGGAAGCACCGACGGGATGCGTACGCCATGAGCAACCGGACCCTGCGCCTGCTGCTGCTCTTCGCCGTCGCCCTGCACGGCCTGGCACTGCTGCTGTACGTCGCCCGCAACCACTGGCTCTGACCCTCGCCGCCCAGCCCGCCCCGCCCCCGAGTCCGCCCCGCGCGGAGGACGCCCGGGCGGCTGCTAGCGTGCACGCCATGCGCGCCCCCATCGGGAACTTCACCGACGCCTGGCCGGTCACCGACAAGCTCGACCTGCTGGCCCCGCCGGTCGCCGCCGCGCTGCGCGGCCCCGTGCCGGCCGACGGGATCGTCTACGTGGACAGCGACCCGGACGACGCCGACACCGCCCGCTTCGGCGAGGTCCACGGCATCCCGCCCGAGCAGTCCGCCAACTGCGTGGTCGTCGCGGCCCGCCGCGGCCAGGAGACCACCCTGGCCGCCTGCGTCGTCCTCGCCCACACCCGTGCCGACGTCAATCGCACCGTCCGGCGCGAACTGGGCGCCCGCAAGGCCTCGTTCGCGCCCATGGAGACGGCCGTAGGCGAGTCCGGCATGGAGTACGGCGGCATCACCCCGGTCGGCCTGCCCCCCGGCTGGCCCCTGCTGGTGGACGCGGCGGTCGCCGACACCCCGTACGCCGTCGTCGGATCCGGGCGCCGCCGCGGCAAACTGCTGGTGCCCGGTAAGGCCCTGGCCGGACTGCCCGGAGCGCGAGTGCTCGGTGGTCTGGGCCTCCATGCCACCCGCACCGGCGACTGATCACCGCCGCGGACGCTACTCTGCCCGCATGTCTAACCACGATGACCTGCTCGTCTCCATCGCCGAGAAGGTGGAGTCCGAGCGGAGCAACCAGATGCCCCTCACCGTGGTGGTCCCCGGCGCGGTCATCACCGGCAGGCTGGCGCCCGAGGCCGTCTGGAAGGCGCGGGTCGCCGAGGTCCTGCGGGACTCCGAGCGCCTGAAGCCGTTCGCCGAGCTGTTCGGGTCGTCCGGGGAGGACGACCGGCACGGCGGTGGCAGGCCCACCCATCTGCACCTGCACGTCGCACGCATCCTCCAGGGAAGCTACGGTCTCCCCGACACCGGCGGCATGTACCGCGTCGCCATCGGCGAGGTGAGCAGTTGGACTCTGGGGGAACTCAGCTACTCCGACGGGTGAGGGGAGCGGCCCGGCACATGCCGTGCCCGGCCGTCCCTCCATGACGAGGAGCCGGCCGGTATGGCACGGATGACACTGCGGGCGACCGGGCGGGCCCCGGCCGAGGACGTGTGGGAACGTTACGCGCGTCCGGGGCTGTGGCCCACCTGGTCCCCGCAGATCCGGTCCGTGCGCGTGCGCGGCGACCGCATCGAGCCCGGGATGGAGGGCGAGGTCGTCTCGCTGCCGGGAGTGCCGGTCGCCTTCGCGGTCGAGGAGGTCAGCGAGGCGCGGCGGCGGTGGACCTGGCGGGTGAGGACCGGTCCCGTACGGATGCGCCTGCACCACGCGGTCGTCGTCCTGCCCGACGGGCGGACCGGCACCGAGCTGCGCATGGAGGGGCCGCTTCCGGCGCTCGTCCTCTACGCGGGTCCGGCCCGGCTCGCCCTGCGCCGTCTGGTGAGGGCCCGGTCCGGAGCATGACCTTCGCCGGAAACCAGAACATCCCTTTATATTTGAATATCAACGCCCCTGCCGGGCTCCGCGGCGCACCAGTGTGCCGCGGGGATCTTCGGGCTGCCCGCCCGCGGGCCGCCCCGATCCCTCGGAGGTTCCGGTGAGCGTTCCCGACTTCTTCCCCTTCCGCGCGTGCCGGGCGGTTTCCCGGCGGCCGTCCCGTCCCCCGCGACCGCTGCGCTGACATGGGCTGGCGTGAGTCCGCGGCATGCCGCGGCGAGGATCCCGAACTCTTCTTCCCCCTCGGCGACGGCGGCCCGGCCGAGCGGCAGACGGCCCGGGCCCGGGCCGTCTGCCTCGGCTGCCCCGTCATGTACCAGTGCAGGGACTGGGCCGTCAGGCACGGCGAGACCGAGGGGGTGTGGGGCGGCACCACCGCGGCCGAGCGGCGGCTGATCAGGCGCCGCTTCGTGGGCCGGCTGCCCGACGGCTGACCACTGACGGCCGGGACCGCTCCGGGCCGCTCCGGGTCCACTCCGGGCCGAATGTGCCGCAGATCACATCGACCTCGTACCTACCGGTCGGTACGGTGCAGGGAGTCTTGATCGAGCAGGAGGCCCCATGCCAGCGACCAACCGTCAGATCCGCCTGGCGGCCCGCCCCACCGGAGAGGTGAAGCCCGAGGACTGGGAGCACCGCTCGGTGCCCGTGGAGGATCCCGGGCCGGGCCGCTTCGCGGGCCGCACCCGTGTCATCTCGCTGGACCCCGCCATGCGGGGATGGCTCGACGACCGTCCCTCCTACCTGCCGCCCGTCGGCATCGGCGAGGTGATGCGCGCGGGATCGGTCGTCGAGGTCACCGCGTCCGACCACCCCGACTACCGGCCCGGCGACCATGTGGTGGGCACGTTCGGAGTCCAGGAGTACGTCGTCTCCGACGGCAGGGGCGCGATGAAGGTCGACACCGCGCTCGCCCCGCCCTCGACATACCTGGGCGCGCTGGGCATGCCCGGCATGACGGCGTACTTCGGCCTGCTGGACGTCGGGGCGCTCAAGGAGGGCGAGACCGTGGTGGTCTCCGGCGCCGCGGGCGCGGTGGGCACCATCGCCGGGCAGATCGCCAAGGCGAAGGGCTGCCGGGTCGTGGGCATCGCCGGAGGGCCGCACAAGTGCGCGATGCTCACCGGTGAGCTGGGCTTCGACGCGGCGATCGACTACCGGGCGCAGGACGTGCGCAAGGCGCTGCGCGAGTACGCGCCGGACGGCATCGACGTCTACTTCGACAACGTCGGAGGTGACATCCTGGACGCCGCGCTCGCCCGGCTGGCGATGCACGCCCGCGTGGTGATCTGCGGCGCGATCAGCCAGTACAACAACGCCACTCCGGTCAAGGGCCCGTCCAACTACCTGTCCCTGCTGGTCCGCCGGGCCCGGATGGAGGGCTTCGTGGTCTTCGACTACGCCAAGCGCTACGGGCAGGCCGCGCAGGAGATCGCCGGCTGGATCGGCGAGGGCCGCGTCAAGGTCAAGGAGCACGTGGTCAAGGGGACCGTGGACGACTTCCCCGAGACGCTGCGGATGCTCTTCCGGGGGGAGAACGTCGGCAAGCTGGTGCTGGAACTGCCCTGACTCCGCGCGGAGCGGGCGTCCCGACCGCCGTCCGGCGGTCGGGACACCCGCTCTCGGGCGCTCAGCCCAGGCGCGGGATCTCGATGGCCGGGCAGCGGTCCATCACCATCTCCAGGCCCGCCGCGCGGGTCCGCTCACAGGCCGCCTCGTCGACCACGCCGAGCTGGAACCAGACGGCCTTCGCCCCGACCGCCACCGCCTCGTCCGCGACGCCGCCCGCCAGCGCGGAGTTGACGAACACGTCCACGACGTCGACGGGGAAGGGGATCTCGGCCAGGGAGGCGTAGCCCCGCTCGCCGTGCACTGTCTCCGCCTTGGGGTGGACGGGCACGATCCGCTTGCCGAACCGCTGGAGCGTGGCGGCCACGCCCCAGGCCGCGCGGTCGCGGTTGGACGACAGGCCGACCACCGCCCAGGTGTCGCCGGCCTCGGTCAGAATCCTGCGGACTGTCTCCGAATCTCCGTACATGCCCCTGCCAACCGGCGGCCCGGCCGGGCCATTCCCCGGGGCGGACCGTAGGGTGGGCCGAATGCGGGAGCAGTATGTGACGGTCGCGGGCGAGGGCGTGCACGAGACCGAGGTGAACAGGTCGCGCTTCATCTGCGCGCTCGCGCCCGCCGCCACCGAGGAGGAGGCGCGGGCGTTCGTCGCCCGGGTGCGCGAGCGGCACGCGGACGCCACCCACAACTGCTGGGCCTACGTCATCGGCGCCGACGCCGGTGTGCAGAAGGCGAGCGACGACGGGGAGCCCGGCGGCACGGCCGGCGTGCCCATGCTCCAGATGCTGCTGCGCCGCGAGGTCCGCTACGCCGTCGCGGTCGTCACCCGCTACTTCGGCGGGGTGAAGCTGGGCGCCGGCGGGCTGATCCGGGCCTACGGCGGTGCGGTCGGCGAGGCCCTCGACGCGCTGGGCACCGTCACCCGGCGGCGGATGCGGCTGGTCACGGTCACGGTGGACCATCAGAGGGCGGGCCGGGTCGAGAACGAGCTGCGCACCGGCGGCCGGGATGTGCGCGGCGTGCACTACGGCGCCGAGGTCGCCATCGAGGTGGGGCTGCCCGAGGCCGAGGTCGCCGCCTTCCGCTCCTGGCTCGCCGACGCCACCGCGGGCACCGCCCGGCTGGAGCTGGGCGGCGAGGCGTACGGGGCCGGGCGGGGAACACGACCGGACACCCGCGGGTGATCTCCGGGCGCCATGTGAACCCGAAGCCGCGGATATCGACAACTTAGGTAAACAGCCGCGGAAATCGGCAAGTGTGTTCTAGTCTTCACACTCAGTACGGAGGCGAATGCAAAGCTGGCACCAGCCGGCCGAGCGGGGGAAGGGGACGCCGACCGAGTAGGGGGGCAGGGCCTTGTTCGAGGCTGCCGGAACGCGGGTCGCCGAAGCGCCCGCGCACTTAACCGAGCCGTTGCGCGTTCGCGCGCGGGACGGGAAGCGCAGGACGAGGGAGAGACCGGGGGCCGGCCGGCGCATTCCACCGGCTCTGGCGGTGGACCTGCTCGGCGCCGCGCTGCCGGCCGGTGCGCTGGGCGCCGCGGGGGGAGGGCCGGGCCCGCTGCCGGCCGCCGCGGTCGTCGGCGCCGCGTGGCCGCTGATCGCGGCGCTGAGGGGGCGCTACGCGGCACAGGAGGCGGGGGAGAGCGGAGCCGTGCTGCCGGTGTTCCGCGACTGGCTGGCGATGCTGGGCCTGCTCGCCGCGGTGTGCGTGGCGGCGCGGCTGGAGGTGTCGGCCGGAGCGTGGCTGCCCGCGCTCCTTCCCTGCCTGGCGCTGACCGCCGCCCACCGCAGACTGGCCTACCGGCGCACCCTGGCACGGCGGCGCCGGGCGCGGGGGCTGCGGCGGGTGCTGGTGGTGGGGGAGGCGGGGGCCGCGGACGGTCTGACGGCCCGGATGGGTGTCCGTACCGACGGCGAGTACGTGGTGGTCGGCGGCTGTGTGCCCGGGGGGCCCGGGGACGCCGGGAAGGCCGAGGGAACGGTGGGCACCGCCACCGTCCTCGAACGCGCGGCGGAACTCGACGCCGACACGGTCTTCGCCGTCCCCGGACGGTGGACGACGGCCGAGGGGCTGCGCCGGCTGGCCTGGGCCCTGCACGACGACGGCCGGAGTCTGGCCGTCGTGCCCGGCCTCGTCGACGTCTCGCGGCGCAGGCTGCGGCTGACCCGGGCCGCGGGGATGACCGTGCTCCATGTGGAGCCGGCGCCCCGGCGGGGACTGCCGGTACTGCTCAAGCGGATCACCGACCGGGTGGGCGCGCTGCTGCTGGCCGTGGTGCTCTCGCCCGTCCTGCTGGGCGTGGCGGCGGCGGTGCGTCTGTCGTCGCCGGGGCCGGTGATCTACCGGCAGCTCCGCGTCGGACAGGGGCGGCGGCCGTTTCCGATGTGGAAGTTCCGCACGATGGTGGAGGCCGCCGACCGGATGCGCCCGGCGCTGGAGGCGGCGAACGAGCACGACGGGGCGATGTTCAAGATCCGCGAGGACCCCCGGGTCACCCGGCTGGGCCGCTTTCTGCGCCACTACTCCCTGGACGAGCTGCCCCAGCTGTTCAACGTGCTGGCCGGCCACATGTCGCTGGTGGGACCGCGCCCGCCGCTGCCCGAGGAGGTGGAGCGCTATGACGACACCGAGCTGCGCAGACTGTCGGTCAAGCCGGGGATCACGGGGCTGTGGCAGGTCAGCGGACGGTCCGACCTGTCGTGGGACGAGACCGTCGCGCTCGATCTGAGGTACGTGGACAACTGGTCCTACGCCGGGGACTTCGGTGTCCTGGCCCGCACCTTCCGCGCCGTGGTGAGCGCCCGTGGCGCGTACTAGGGCGCGCGCCTGGCGCCGCCCCGCGGACGGGACTTCCGCGACACGCCCCGGGAACGGCCGGGCGGACGCCGGGGCGGGCGGGGCGGCCGGATCAGAGCGGCTCGGCCGCCCCGCGCCAGGCGCGGTGGGTGGCGGCGATCCCCTCGGCCAGGCCGATCGAGGGGGACCAGCCCAGCGCCCTCATCCGGCCGACGTCGAGCAGCTTGCGCGGGGTGCCGTCCGGCTTGGCGGGGTCGAAGGCGATCCGGCCCTGGTAACCCACCACCGAGGCGACCAGCTCGGCCAGTTCGCGGATCGTCAGGTCCTCGCCGCAGCCGACGTTGACCGGCTCGTCACCGTCGTAGCGGCGCAGCAGCACCTCGCAGGCGGCGGCCAGATCGTCCACGTGCAGGAACTCGCGGCGGGGGCTGCCGGTGCCCCACAGCACCACCTCCTTCGCGCCCTTCTCGCGCGCCTCGTGGAAGCGGCGGATGAGCGCGGGCAGGACGTGCGAGGTCTCGGGGTCGAAGTTGTCGCCGGGCCCGTAGAGGTTGGTGGGCATCGCCGATATGTAGGAGGCGCCGAACTGCCGCCGGTAGGACTGGACCTGAACGATGCCGGCGATCTTGGCGACGGCGTACGCCTGGTTCGTCGGCTCCAGCGGGCCGGTCAGCAGGGCGCTCTCGGTGATCGGCTGTTCGGCGTGCTTGGGGTAGATGCAGCTCGACCCGAGGAAGAGCAGCCGGCGTACCCCGGCGGCGTGGGCGCCGCCGATCACGCCGAGCTGGATGCGGAGGTTGTCCTCCAGGAACTGCACGGGGAAGGTGCTGTTGGCCATGATCCCGCCCACCTTCGCGGCGGCCAGGACCACGGCGTCGGGCCGGACGTCGCGCAGATACGCGGCGGTGGCCGCGCCGTCGCGCAGGTCGAGTTCGGCGCGGGTGCGGGTCAGCACCTCGTAGCCCCGGGCGGACAGGCGCCGGGCGACGGCGGAGCCGACCAGGCCGCGGTGTCCCGCGACGAAGACGCGGGCGGGCGGGGGCAGCAGATCGTCCATGGCGCGCATTCTGTCAGGGAAAGGCTTGCTTTCTCCCGGCTTCCGCTGAAATACCATCAGTTGCCGCCGGGAGCCCGTCTCGCCCCGGCGCCCGGCCGGACACGGGCCGGCACCAGACCACCTGTGGGGGGAACACCATGCCGCGTACCGCTGTGATCACGGGCATCACCGGGCAGGACGGCTCCTATCTGGCCGAACTGCTGCTGGACAAGGGCTACACCGTGCACGGCCTGATGAGACGCTCGTCCAGCTTCAACACCGAGCGCATCGACCACATCTACCAGGACCCGCACACCCCCGGCCGCCGGCTCGTCCTGCACCACGCCGACCTCGCCGACGGGGTGGCGCTGGTGAACCTGCTGCGCGACATCCGGCCGGACGAGGTGTACAACCTGGGGGCCCAGTCGCACGTCCGCGTCTCCTTCGACGCGCCCCTGTACACCGGCGAGGTGACCGGGCTCGGCGCCTTACGGCTGCTGGAGGCGATCCGGGCCGGCGGTGTGGAGACCAGGTTGTACCAGGCCTCCTCCTCGGAGATGTTCGGCTCCACCCCGCCACCGCAGAACGAGACCACGCCCTTCCATCCGCGCAGCCCGTACGGCTGCGCCAAGGTGATGGCGTACTGGGCCACCGTCAACTACCGGGAGGCGTACGGCCTCCACGCCGTCAACGGCATCCTCTTCAACCACGAGAGCCCGCGCCGCGGCGAGACCTTCGTCACCCGCAAGATCACCCGCGCCGTCGCCCGTATCCGCGCCGGTCTGCAGGAGCACCTCTACCTGGGCAACCTCGACGCCGTCCGCGACTGGGGCTACGCGCCCGAGTACGTCGAGGCCATGTGGCGCATGCTCCAGCGCGACGAGCCCGACGACTACGTGGTGGCCACCGGGGTGGCCGCGACCGTCCGCGACTTCCTCACCGCAGCCTTCGGCGCCGCGGGGCTGGACTGGGAGCGCCATGTGCGCTTCGACCCCAAGTACGAGCGTCCCACCGAGGTGGACGCCCTGATCGGGGACGCCTCCAAGGCGCAGAAGCTGCTGGACTGGTCCCCCAGGGTGCACTACGACGAGCTGGCCCGGATCATGGTCGAGGCCGACGTGGCGCAGCTGGAGGCCGAACTGTCCGGCCGCCGTGTGCGGGTGGACCGTTGAGCGCCCCGGCCGCCGGGCGCCGGCTGCGCGGCTTCACCGGCGCCGGCTACGACAAACAGCGCGGCCTGCTGGTCCAGGCCGCCTGGTTCGCTGCGCTCAACCTGCTCTTCGTCAAGTGGTGGTTCCCGCCGCGCTGGCGCCCGGCCCTGCTGCGGGCCTTCGGCGCGCGCGTGGGGGAGCGGGTCCTGATCCGGCACCGGGTGCGCGTGCAGTGGCCCTGGAAGCTGGCCGTCGGCGACGACGTGTGGATCGGCGAGGGCGCCTGGCTGATCAACCTGGAGCCCATCACCGTCGAAAGCGACGTCTGCGTCTCCCAGGAGGCGGTGCTGTGCACCGGCAGCCACCAGCGGCACTCGCCCACCTTCGAGTTCGACAACGCCCCCGTCCGCCTGGAGCGAGGCTGCTGGGTGGCCGCCCGGGCCATGGTGCTGCGCGGCGTCACCGTCGGCGCGGGCGCGGTGGTCGGGGCCGGGGCGGTCGCCCACCGCGATCTCGCGCCGGAAGCCGTGCTCACCGCCGGAGGCGCGCGATGAGGATCGTCCACACCGTCACCCTCACCGGCGACGACGGGGCCTACGGCGGCCCGGTGAGCGTGGCCACCGGACAGCTGGCCGAGCTCGCCGCACGCGGCCACGAGGTCGCACTGGTCTCCCTGTGGCGCGGCCGCGCCGCGCCGCCGCGCACCCTGGACGGTGTGCCGCTGCGCGCCCACCGGGCCCGCACGCTGGTGCCCGGCCAGGGGTTCCTCGGCCTGTTCCACCCCCGGCTGGCCCTCACCCTGTGGCGGCTGGCGGGCCGGGCCGACGTACTGCACGTCCACGCCGGACGCGACCTGGTCTCCCTCGCGGCGCTGGCCGCCGCCGTACTGCGCCGCCGCCCCTTCGTCGTCCAGACCCACGGCATGGTCCAGCCGCGCCGCTCGGCCGCCGTCCGCCTCTTCGACCGCTGCTATGTGCCCCTGCTGCGCAGGGCGCGCGCCGCGCTGGTGCTCACCGAGGCCGAGGAGACCGGGCTGCGCAGGGTGCTGCGGCCGGGCGGCCCGCCGACGGTACGGCTGCCCAACGGCGTGAGGCCGCCGGAGGAAGGGGAAGGCGAGCCGGAGGGCCCGCCGGACGGGGCGGACGTGCTCTTCCTCGCCCGGCTCCACCGGCGCAAGCGCCCCGAGGCGTTCGTGCGCATGGCCGCGCTGGTGCGCGCCGGGCACCCCGGGGCCTGCTTCACCCTGCACGGGGCCGACGAGGGCCGGCTGGCCCCGGTGCGCCGACTGATCGCCGAGGAGGGGCTCGAGGAGGCGGTGGAGTACGGCGGACCGCTGGACCACGCCGCCGCTGTGCGGCGCATCGCCCGCGCCACCGTGTACGTCCTGCCCAGCGTGGACGAGCCGTTCCCGATGAGCGTGCTGGAGGCGCTGGCCGCGGGCACCCCCGTGGTCTGCACCGACAGCTGCGGGATCGCCGCCGAACTGGAGCGGCGCGGAGCCGCGCTGGTCACCGACGGTTCCCCCGGGGCGCTGGCCGACGCGGTGCTGAGCCTGCTGGAGGACCGGTCGCTGCACGAGCGCACCGCCGCGGCGGGCCGCGCGGCGGTGCGGGAGCGGTTCTCGGCGGCGGCCGTGGCCGACCGGCTGGAGCAGCTGTACGGGGCCGCCGCCCGCGCCGTCCGGCCCGGAGCGCGGTGAGGCGCCGCGTGCGGCCCGCACCGCCCCCAGGCCGTACGGTTCCCCCGGACCGCCCCGTGCCCGCGTGCCGCGCCCGCCTGTCATCCGGCGGCCGAGGCCTCCCGCAGCAGGGTGGTGATCCGCTCCAGACCGGCCCGGCGGCTCAGCCGCCGCTCGACGTACTCGCGCCCCCGCGCGCCCAGTTCCGCGCACTCGCCGGGATCGCCGGCCAGCCGGCGGACCGCCTCCAGCAGGGCCTTGGGGTCCTCCGCGGGCACCACCACCCCGGCGCCGGAGCGCTCGACCTCCCGCGCGGTGCCGCTGCCGGCCGCGACGGACGCGACCACCGGGCGTCCGGCCGCGAAGTACGAGGTCAGCTTGGACGGCAGGCTCATGTCCAGCACCGACGCCCGCTGGGTGACGGCCAGTACGTCCGCCGCGGCCAGGATCTCGGGGAACTCCTCCGCGTCCGCGGGCGGGAGGAAGTCCAGCGACCCCACCCCCCGGGCCAGCTCCCGCAGATACCCGCGCCGATGTCCCTCGCCCATCAGCACCACCCGCACCGTGCCGCCCGTCCCGCCGCCCGTCCCGCCGGCCGGGGCGCCGTCCCGGCCGGCGAGACGGGCGGTCTCCACCAGCACCTCCAGCCCCTGCTTGAGACCCATGTTCCCCGAGTGCAGCACCACGGTGGTGTCCTCGGGCCAGCCCAGCCGGGCCCTGGTCCGCGCGCGGTCGCCGCCGGGGGCGCGCACATGCGTCCAGTTGGGCACCACCCGCACCCGCTCGCGCGGCACGCCCATGGCAGCCACCCGGTCGGCGAACGACTCGTGCACCACCCCCACCAGCGCCGCCGAGCGCAGCACCCGGCCCTCCACGGCCCCGGCGAACGAGGCGACCCGGCCGCCGCCGCTCATCCCGCTCTGCCCGGCCGCCGCGCCCATCAGGTCCTGGACGACCACCGCGTGCGGCGCCCCGGCGCGCCGGGCGATACGGGCGCCGAGCACCCCTCCGGCCAGGCTGGGCATCTGGGAGAGCACCACGTCCGGGCGGACGCGCGGCGGCGCCACGACACCGTGCGCCAGGACTCCGGCCTCGAAAAGCCCCCGGCGCAGCGCCGTCTGCCGCCGCGGCACGGTGTGCCTGCGGCGGTGGACGGTGACGCCCTCGAGTACTTCGCGCACCCGCCACCTGCCGCGGTACTCCTCGTGCACCCGCCACGCCGGGTAGTGCGGCATCCCGGCGAGCACATGGGTGTCGGCGCCCAGCGCGGCCAGGTGCTCGGCGATCTGCGCCGAGTACGGCCCGATGCCGGCGTGCTCCGGCGCGTAGTTGGTCGAGACCACGAGCACGCGGCGGCCCGCGAACGAGTCCAGCACAGCCGTCCCCCCTTCGAAGACGCGGTCATCGTAGGCGTATACGGCCTCATCTGCTGTCAGAACACCAGAAAAGCCGATAAGCATAGTGAATTCGATCAGTCCATCCCCGACCGAGCGCGAGAACCCGCCCGTGCCGCCCCGGACCGGGGCCGGCGCGGAACGGGAGGAGGAGAACGGGTCATGCCCGTGAGGGAACCGTCCCCGGAGGTGGAGCGGGCCGGGCGGCGCAGCGTCCCCGCGCTGTGCCTGTGCACCGTTCTACTCGTCCTGCTGCTGCCCGCCCTGGTGCTGTACGGGCAGGACGTGCACACCGGCGCCGCGTTCGCGGTGCAGTGCGTGGTGGTGGCCCACACCGGAGGGGCGCTGGCGCGGGTGCTGACCGACCCCCTGGTAAGGGTGGTCGGCTTCGGCTTCTGGCTCTTCTGCTACGTCTGGCTGGGTCTGGCGCCACTGGCCATGCTGGCCACCGACTCCTACCCCTGGGGCTTCGCCGTCGACGCCGGCACCGCCTTCACCTCGGCGGCCCTGGTGGAGACCGGACTGCTCGCCCACAGCGCCGGATCGGCGCTGGCCGGGCGGCGGACGCCGCGCACCTCACCCGTACTCGAGCCGCTGCTCGCCCGCCGGATCACCCCCGTGCGCACCCTGCTGCTGTGCGGACTGTCCCTGGCGCTGGCGGCCGTGCTGGTCCCCGCCCAGGGCGGCCCGGCGGCGTTCTTCCAGAGCCGCCAGGCCGTCAACGAGGCCACCGCGCAGGGGGATCCGGGCGGGGCCGCGGACCAGGCCCTGGCCGCCTGGAGCCTGTCGGTGCCGGCCTTCTGGGCGCTTCTGGCGCTGCTGTACGTGCCCCGCACGCCGGGCGGCGACCGGACCCTGCGCGGGGTGCGGTGGATCCTGCTGCCCGTGCTGGTCGCGGTGAACGCCGTGGTGAACAACCCCGTCAGCCAGCCGCGTTTCTGGGCCGGGACGGTGCTGCTGACGCTTCTCTTCGCCGCTCCCGCGCTGCGCCGGCCGCGGGCCTTCCGGGCGGGGGCGGCCACCGTCACCGCCGTGGTGCTCCTGGTGTTCCCCTACAGCGACTACTTCCGCCACGACAGGCGCGAGCCGGTCGAGGTCGTCTCACTCGCCGAGCAGTTCACCTCCAACGGCGACTACGACGCCTTCCAGCAGATCGCCACCGGCGTCGACCACGTGCGGGAGAACGGCCACCGGATGCGGGACGCGCTCGGGCCGCCGCTGTTCTTCGTGCCGCGCGCCCTGTGGCCCGGCAAGCCCGACGACGCGGGCGTCGCCCTGGCCCGGCACGCCGGCTACTCCTTCGAGAACCTCTCCGCGCCGCTGTGGATCGAGAGCTACATGTGGGCCGGCCTTCCCGGGGTCGCCGCGGTCTTCGCCCTGTTCGGGGCGGCGGGGCGGCGGATCGACGGCGTACGGCACCGGCTGCGCGAACACGGCGGTACGCTCGCGGCCCTGGCCGTGACCGCGTTCGGCTTCTACCAGATCATCCTGCTGCGCGGCAGCCTGCTGTTCGTGATGGGACCGCTGACCCTGCTGCTCCTGACGCCCGTGCTGATCACCGGGAGACCGGGCCGGACGGAGCCCGGACGGCCGCACTCCGAGCCCCCCTCCGAGCCCCGCTCCGAGCCCCCCTCCGAGCCCCCCTCCGAGCTCTCCTCCGAGCCGTCGGCGGACCCGGCGGCGGCGCCCGGCCCCGTGCCCGCGGGCGCCGCGTCCCGCACCCGCACCCGCACCACCTTCTCGACCACCTCCACAGGAGAAGCACGCACGTGAGCGCCTACGACCCCTCCTCGCGGGAGCCCGACCAGCTCCGCGACCAGATGCGCCGGCTCTTCCGCCATCGCGCCGTCATCGCCGCCGGACTGCTGCTGGGCGCCGCCTGCGGCGGGGCCGTGTCCACCGCGGGCGGCGCGGACTACACCGCCACCGGCGAGGTCGTCGTACAGGCCATCAGCACCGCGCCGTTCGAGGCCGGCGGAGTCTCGGCCGACAAGCAGATCAGCATGGGCACCGAGCGGCAGGTCGCCCGGAGCGCCGCGGTCGCCGGACGTGCCGCCGAGGAGCTGGGCGGGGGAGCCGACCCGGCGCAGCTCCAGCGCGGTCTGCGGGTGAGCAACCCCCCCGACACACAGATCCTGGAGTTCGAGTACACGGCCGACTCGCCGCGGGAGGCGGCCGAACGCGTCAACGCCTTCGTGCGCGCCTACCTCGACCACCGCGAGGCAGCCGTCGTCCGGCGCATCGACAACACCGTCGCCGAGCTGAACGAGGAACTCCAGCCCCTGATCGACCAGCGCGAGGAGCTGGACGAGGAGATCGCCGGCGCGTCCACCGAGTCCGCCCGGCAGACCGCCGAGTCCGAACGCGCCAACCTCGCCGCCCGCATAGCCGACCTCCAGGGGCGCGTCACCGGACTGAAGACCCTGGACACCTCCCCCGGCGACGTGGTGCGCAGGGGCGAGGCGCCCGAGGCGCCCTCCGGCCCCGGAATCGCGGTGCTCGTGCTGGTCGGATCCGTCGCCGGACTGGCCGGCGGACTGCTCGCCGCCTGGATCCGCTCCCTGCTGGATCCGCGGGCGCGCTCGGCCGGCGAGGTGCGCACCGCCCTGCGCGCGCCCGTGCTCGGCAGCCTGCCGCGGCGGCGGGACGGCGCGGGGATCCTGGAGGTCGGTCCGTCCCGCGGCGGGGAGCGGGCCGAGGAGTTCCGCACGATCGCCCTGCGCACGCTGCGCC
Source organism: Streptomyces barkulensis (assembly GCF_002843305.1). Classification (GTDB taxonomy): domain Bacteria; phylum Actinomycetota; class Actinomycetes; order Streptomycetales; family Streptomycetaceae; genus Streptomyces; species Streptomyces barkulensis. The sequence goes on along the minus strand of NZ_PGSG01000087.1, from coordinate 88,409 downwards.
ACCCGCGACTGGCGGAGCCCGGCGGCCTGCTGGTCGTCTCCGCCCGGGAGCACCCCGGGACCCTGCCCGCCGCGGTCAACCTCGCCGCGGCCCTGGCCGAGACAGGCCGCGACGTGCTGCTGGTCGAGGCCGACCCGCGTACGCCGCGCCTGGCCGGGGAACTACCCGTGCGCGGCGCCGTCCGCGAGCCCGTGCCGGGCCGCTGGCCGGACGGCGCGCGGGCCACCGTGGACACCGGTACCGCCGGATACCTCGAACTCGTCCCCGGATGCCGGGTGCCCGACGCCGCACGGGCACTGAACTCCCCCGGTTTCACCGGGCTGCTGAGCGGGGCCGCCGAGCGGGGCGAGTACGTCGTGGCCGTCACCGCGCCACTGCTGTCCCACGCGGACGGCACGGCCGTGGCCGGACTGGCGCGCGGGGTGCTGGTGGTCTGCGATCCGGACACCACCCTCAGGGACGACCTGGACCGGGTGCGGGACCTGGTCACCTCCGTCGGCGGGCACGTCCTGGGCGCGGTGCTGTACGAGGGCGGCCGCAGGCGCCGCCGGAATCCCTCTCCCGCCGCGCCCCCGGCGACCTTCGAGCCCGCCGAACCGGCCTCGCCCGCCGGGGACGCCGGGACGGGCGGCGGCCCCGGCACCGGTCCCGGCCCCGGCGGCACGGGGGAGGACACCGTGGCGCTCAAGCGGCTCGAACCGGAGCCGTCCGACGCCCGGTTGGACACCGCCTACGGCTCGTACGGCCGGTACCGGCGCACCGGCGACGGCACCGGCCCGCGCCCGTGACCGGCACACGGCCCGCCGCACACGGCGGCACGGCGGCCGGGGCACGCGCCCGGGGGGTCGCCGCGACCGTGCGCGGCGGCTGGTTCGGCTTCGCGGGCTCCGCCGTCAACGCGCTGTTCGGCTTCCTCCTGGTCGCCGTCGTCACCCGCGGGCTCGGCGCGCACGGGGCCGGCGCGGTCTTCGCGGGCGTCGCCGCGTTCACCACCGTGAGCAACGCCTGCAAGCTGGGCGCCGACACCGCACTGGTGCGCTTCGTCTCCCGTGACCTGGAACTCACCGGCGGGGCCGGCGTACCGGCGCTGCTGCGCACCGCCGTGCCGCCCGCCCTGGCGGCGAGCACGGCGTGCGCGGCGCTGCTGTTCCTCTCGCCCGCCCCGGCGACCTGGCTGCTGCCCGGCCTCCCCGCCGGGCAGGCCCTGGCGGTGGTGCGGCTGTTCGCGCTCCTCCTGCCGGTGGCGACCGTCTCCCTGGTGCTGCTGGGAGCCACCCGCGGATACGGCTCGGTGGTCCCCTTCGTGGGCGTGGAGCAGATCGGCAAACCCGTACTGCGGGTGGTGCTCGCGCTGCCCCTGGTCCTGTTCGCGCCGAGCGTGCTCACGCTGTCCGCGGCCTGGCTGGCCCCCGCCCTGCTGGGCGCGGCGGCGGCCTGGATCTCGCTGCGCCGCTCCCGCGCGGCACACCGCGGCGGTGCGGGCGGTTCGGGGGAGAAGCGGCCCGTCTCCCCGGGCGAGTTCTGGTCCTTCGCCGGCCCCCGCGCACTGTCCTCGGTCTTCGACATCGCCGCGGTGTGGATCGGGGTGGTCCTGCTGTCGGCGCTGGGCACCGGCGCCGAGGCCGGGATCTACACGGCCGTCGGCCGGCTGGTGACCGCCGGCACCCTGCTCCAGCTCGCGGTACGCCTCGCCGTGGCCGCGCAGATCAGCAGACTGCTGACGGCCGGCCTGGAACGGGAGGCGGAGCATCTGCACCGGCTGTCGACCCGGTGGATCGTGCTGTTCTCCTGGCCCCTGTTCATGCTGCTCGCGGCCTTCCCCGCCACCGTGCTCTCCCTGTTCGGGCCCGGCTTCGGCCAGGGCGCCGCCGCGCTGGTGGTGCTGTCGGCGGCCTGCGTGGTCAACGTCGGGGTCGGCAACGCGCAGACGGTCGTCCTCATGGCCGGCCGCAGCACCTGGAACCTGGCGACGGCCGGTGCGGGCTTCGCCGCCCAGCTCGGCGCCGGGATCTGGCTGGTGCCTCGGTACGGGGTGACGGGGGCGGCCCTGGCCTGGGGGCTGGCGATCGTGGTGGACAACACCGCCTCGGCGCTGCTGGTGCGGCGGCTGGGCTTCCGTACCGCCGACCGCGGCTACCTCCACGCCGCGGCCGTGGCCGTCGCCGCCGTCGCGCCGCCGGCGTTCGCCGCCCGCCTGCTGTGGGGGGACACCCCCTGGGGCGCTGTGCTGGGCGGTGCTTTCGCCGTCTGCGGGTTCTGCGCGGCCCTGTGGCGCTATCGTGTGCCGCTGGGGGTGGGGGAGTTCCTCCGGGCGCTGCGCAAGGGCAGCGAGGGGAAGTCGCGCCGAGCAAGCCGAGCAAGCTGAACCAAGGGGTGGCCGCCGCGTGCGCCGACCGGCGCGGACGCCCTCCCCACCCCGGCTCGTCCCGTCCGCGCTCATGCGTTTCCAGGGGGGAATCCATGCGCAGAAGAACCGTCACGACCCTGCTCGCCGCCGCTGTGCTCGGCCTGTCGTCCACGGCGTTAGGGGCCGGCCCGGCCCAGGCCGCCGGAGAGACCACACTGACCGCCGATCCGCTGGAGACCTGGCAGACCGACGGCATCGTATGGGCCCTGGCCTACGCACGGGGCGTCGTCTACGCGGGGGGCTCCTTCGAGCACATCCGCCCGCCCGGGGCCGCGCCCGGCACCGGCGAACTGCCGCGGAAGAACTTCGCCGCCTTCGACGCGGTGACCGGTGAGCCCCTCCCGTGCGCACCGGAGTTCACCGGAGGTGTGGAAACCGTACGGGCCCTGAAGCCGTCCCCCGACGGCTCGCTGCTCTACATCGGCGGCTCCTTCGGCAGCGCCGGGGGAGTGGGACGCTCCAACACCGCCGCCCTGAACACCGGCGACTGCACCATCGGCTCCGACTGGAAGCCGGTGGTCTCCTCGACCGTGCGGGCCATCGACGTCACCGACGACACCGTCTACATCGGCGGCCAGTTCACCACCGTCCAGGGGCAGACACGCGAACGCGTCGCGGCCCTGTCCCCCGACAGCACCCTGCTGCCCTTCAACGTCACCGTCCGGGGATCGTCGATCTCCAACGACCCCATCCCCGGCGTCAACGCCATCACCGCCGCCCCGCACCTGAACAAGGTCATCATCGGCGGCCGGTTCACCTCCATCAACGGCAGCCTCCTGAACAGCGTGCACGCGCTGGTCGGCCTGGACGCGACCACCGGGCGGATCGTCAACCACTTCACCGGCTGGATCCCGCGCAAGTCCGCGGTGAAGTCCCTGGTCAACGACGGCACCAACTTCTATCTGGGCGCCGAGGGCACCGGCGGCGGAGTCTTCGACGGCCGCGCGGCCGGACGGCTCTCAGACGGAGCGATGCTGTGGAAGGACACCTGCCTGGGCGCCACCCAGGCCGTGGTGCCCCACCGGGGCGTGCTCTACAGCGGCTCGCACGCGCACAACTGCGGCGACACCCCCGGCGGCTTCCCCGAACACCGCAACCGCCAGCACCTGCTGGCCCAGTCGATCTCCGACGAGACGATCCTGCCGTGGTTCCCCGACACCAACGACGGCATCGGCGAGCAGATCGGCCCGCGCGCCATGGTCATGGCCGACGAGATCCTGTGGACGGGCGGGGAGTTCACCACCGTCAACGAGGAACCGCAGCAGGGGCTGACCCGCTTCGCCGCCGGGCCGGACACCGGAGCGCCCCAGGTGCCGCTGATGAGCGGCGCCACCGGAGCCAGGGGGAAGATCGAGCTCAGCTGGAAGGCCTCCTGGGACCGGGACGACGGGGTCCTGACCTACCTGCTCTACCGGGACGGAGTCCTCCTGACCTCCATCGAGCAGGACTCCCGCTACTGGGACCGGCCCATGATGGGCTACACCGACACCGTGGAGCCCGGCGCCACCCACCGCTACTCGCTGGAGGTCACCGACGGCACCAACCTCTCGGGACGCAACGGCCCCGTGTACGTGACAGCCGGCAGCTGACCCGACCGCACGCCGAGGAGCCGAGGAGAGCGGATGACGCACCGAGTTGGCTACGCGCCCGGGGTGTACGACTTGTTCCACGTCGGGCACCTGAACATCCTGCGGCACGCCAGGAGCCGCTGCGACTACCTGGTGGCCGGGGTGGTGTCCGACGAGATGGCCCGGCAGGCCAAGGGCAGGTCGCCGGTCGTGCCGCTCACCGAGCGGCTGGAGATCGTACGCAGCATCCGCTTCGTGGACGCCGCGTTCGTGGAGACGGTGCCCGACAAGCTGGAGACCTGGCGGCAGGTGCGCTTCGACGTCATCTTCAAGGGCGACGACTGGCGGGGTACGGAAAAGGGGGAGAGGCTGGAGCGCGACTTCGCCGGTGTCGGGGTCGAGGTCGTGTACTTCCCCTACACCGTCCACACCTCCAGCACCCTGCTGCGGCGGGCGCTCGACGGGCTGGTCGAGTCGGCCTGAGCCCGCCGGAGCGACGCGGCGCCGTCGCTCCGGCGGCCCTCACTCGGTCCTTGTGCCGCCCGGTCCTTGTGCCGCCCGGTCCTTGTGCCGCCCGGCCCGCGGGCCGGTCAGCGGGCGGGGGCCGACAGCTCGCGGTACCACTTGGCCAGGAACGCCGGCAGGAACAGCAGATGGGCGGCGAGCAGCGCGCAGTACAGCACCAGGAACAGCTCGCGGTCGCCCAGGAAGAGGAAGACCGCGCACAACAGCCCGTAGTCCACCGGCAGCAGCGCCACCGAGCGGAGCGCGGAGGGCGCGGAGGCCGCGGGCGCCCCTGCCCCGGAGCCCGCCGCGTTCCGCTTCAGCTGCTCGGTGAGGACGCCGCCGAAGAAGACCGTCACGGCGGCGAACTGGAAGGCGAGCGGGATGAGCAGATACACCGGGTCGGAGAATCCGAAGTGACGGTGGAAGCAGACAAGCACCGCCGTGTGGAGCGCGAGCATCTTCGCGCAGTCCACCACATGGTCCAGCCACTCCCCGGCCGGGCTGCCCCGCCGCGTCAGCCGGGCGAGCTGCCCGTCGGCCGAGTCCAGCGCGAAGCCGGTCACCAGCGCGGCGAACACCCCCAGCGCCAGACCGTGGGAAGGCGGCAGCAGGGCGATCAGCGCCACCCCCGTGAACGTGAACACCGCGCTGACCGCCGTGACCTGGTTGGGCGACATCCGCGCGCGGTAGGCCGCGGCGGCCAGTAACCGGCCGGCGGGCCGGTTGACGTACCGCGAGTACAGCGACACCCCCTTGGCCGGCTTCTGCGCCGCCGCCAACTCCCCCACCGCGTAACGGAACCGGCTCACCGTCTCTCCCCCCAACTCGGATCCCCCACTCGAAGCACGCAAGCACGCAAGCAAGCGCGAAGGAGCACATCATGGCAGGCGGCCCCCGCGGGCTCCCCGGCGCCGCGAGCGCGCCCGCGAGCCGGGTGCGGCCGTCCGGTCCGCCGGGCGCCCCGGTCCGCCCGATTCGCCCGTCCGGGGCACTCCGCCGAACGGATCATGCGAGAATCCGAGGGCGGCCGACGGGGGCGAGGAGAGGGACAGACGTTGCGGGGCGGAGCCGGATCTTGAGACTGCTGCACACCTCCGACTGGCACCTGGGCCGGAGCTTCCACCGGGTGAGCCTGCTGTCCGCCCAGGAGGCCTTCGTCGACCACCTGGTGGAGGTGGTGCGCACCGAGCGCGTCGACGCCGTCCTCGTCGCCGGGGACGTCTACGACCGGGCGGTGCCGCCGCTGGCCGCCGTCGAACTCTTCGACGACACCCTGCACCGTCTGGCGGACCTCGGTGTGCCGACGGTCATGATCTCCGGCAACCACGACTCGGCCCGCCGGCTGGGGGTGGCCGCCGGGCTCATCGAGCGGGCGGGCATCCATCTGCGCACCGACCCCGCCGGCTGCGCCACCCCCGTCCTGCTGTCCGACGTCCACGGCGAGGTGGCGTTCTACGGTCTGCCCTACCTGGAGCCGGCCCTGGTCAAGGACCACTTCGGGGTGGAGCGGGCCGGGCACGCGGCGGTGCTGGGCGCCGCCATGGACCGGGTGCGCGCCGACCTGGCCGCCCGCCCCGCCGGGACCCGCTCGGTCGTCCTCGCCCACGCCTTCGTCACCGGGGGCGAGCCCTCCGACAGCGAGCGCGACATCACCGTGGGCGGCGTCGCCTCCGTCCCGGCCTCCGTCTTCGAGGGCGCCGACTACGCGGCGCTGGGCCACCTCCACGGCTGCCAGACCCTCACCGAGCGGATCCGCTACTGCGGATCGCCGCTGGCCTACTCCTTCTCCGAGACCCACCACCGCAAGTCGGTGTGGCTGGTCGACCTCGGGCCGCGCGGGGAGGTGGCGGCCGAGCGGATCGACTGCCCGGTGCCGCGCCCGCTGGCGCGTATCCGCGGGACGCTGGAGGAACTGCTCGCCGACCCCGCGCTGGAGCGCCACGAGCAGGCCTGGGTCGAGGCCACCCTCACCGACCCCGTCCGCCCGCGCGAGCCGATGGCCCGGCTCGCCGCCCGCTTCCCCCACGTCCTCACCCTCGTCTTCGACCCCGAGCGCACCGAGCAGGGTCCCCTCGCCTCCTACGGGCGCCGGCTGCGCGACCGCACCGACCAGGAGATCGCCGAGGACTTCGTCGCCCACGTCCGCGGCGGAGCGGAACCCGACGGAGACGAACGGGCCCTGCTGAGCGCGGCCCTGGACGCCGTACGCGCCGACGAGGCCCGCACGGAGGCGCCCCGATGAGACTGCACCGGCTCGCCGTCACCGCCTTCGGGCCCTTCGGCGACACCCAGGAGATCGACTTCGACGAGCTGTCCGCCGCCGGGCTGTTCCTGCTGCACGGACCCACCGGCGCGGGCAAGACCTCCGTGCTGGACGCCGTCTGCTACGCCCTGTACGGCGGGGTGCCCGGCGCCCGCCAGACCTCCGGCCCCGCCAGGCTGCGCAGCGACCACGCCGACCCCGGCACCCGCACCGAGGTGGTTTTGGACCTGACCGTCGGCGGGCGGCGGCTGGAGATCACCCGGCAGCCCGAGCAGCGGCGCCCCAAGAAGCGCGGCACCGGCATGACCACCGACAAGGCCCAGTCCTGGCTGCGCGAGTACGACGCCGCGGCCGGCACCTGGAAGGCGCTCAGCCGCTCCCACCAGGAGATCGGAGAGGAACTGGCCCAGTTGCTGGGCATGAGCCGCGAGCAGTTCTGCCAGGTGGTGCTGCTGCCGCAGGGCGACTTCGCGCGCTTTCTGCGGGCCGGCGCGGAGGAGCGCGCGAAACTGCTGGGCCGCCTGTTCGACACCCACCGCTTCGCCGCCGTCGAACAGCACCTGGCCGAGCTGCGCACCGCCGCGCAGCGCCGGGTGCGCGACGGCGACGAGCGGCTGCTCGCCCTGGCCCACCGCATGCGGCAGGCGGCCGGAGACGCCACCGAACCGGGCGCCGCGCCGGGTACCGGAGCGGACGGCGACCCCTTCGCCGAGCTCTCCCCCGGCGACCTCGGCCTGGCCGACGCCGTACTCGGGTGGGCCGCGCCCGCCAGAGCCCTGGCCCGCGAACGGCTGGACGCCGCCGCCTCGGCCCTGCGCCTGGCCGAAGAGGCCCACACCGGCGCCCGGCGGCGGCTGGACGAGGCGCGCGAGCTGGAACGGCGGCGCAGGCGGTACGCGCAGGCCCGGCGGCGCGCCGGGGAGCTGGCCGCGCGGGAGGAGGAGCACCGCGCCGACCGCGCCCGGCTGGAGCGGGCCCGCGCCGCCGACACCGTCGCCCCCGCCCTCGCCCTGCGCGAGGAGGCCGAGGCCGAGAGCCGCGACGCCGCGTACGCCGAGGAGCGGGCCCGCGCCGGACTGCCCGGCGAGGCGGCGCAGGCCCCCGCCGAGCGACTGGCGGACCTGGAACGCGCCACCCGCCGGGAGCTGGGCGCACTGGAGGCCGCCCGGCGAGCCGAGGAGCGCGTCGCCCGGCTCGACGACGAACTCACCCGGCTGGAGCGGGAGTCGGGTTCGGACGAGGAAGCGCTGCGCGAGGCGGAGGAGTGGCTGGAAGGGTGGGAGGCCGCCCGCGCCGCCCACCAGCGGAACGTGGACGCCGCCGCGGAGGCCGCGCCCCTGGCCGAGCAGCTCGCCCGGCGGCTGGACGGCCTGCGGCGCGCCCTGGACGCCGCCCGCCGCCGCGACGTCCTCACCGCCGAGCGGGAAGCGGCCGGCGCCGAACTGTCGGCCGCTCTCGAGCGGGCCCTGACCGCCAAGGAGCACTGGCTGGAGGTCAAGGAGCGGCGCCTGCGCGGTATCGCGGCCGAGCTCGCCGCCGGGCTGGAGGAGGGTGAGCCGTGCGCGGTGTGCGGCTCCCGCGAACACCCCGATCCGGCCCGTCCCGGGAGCGGGCACGCGGACCGGAGCGCCGAGGAGAGCGCCCTGGCCGGCTACCAGCGGGCGGAGGACCTTCGGCGGCGGGCCGAGCAGCGGCTGGAGTCCATACGCGACCGGCTGGCCGCGGCGGACGAGGAGGCGGGCGGGACGCCCGCGGCCGAACTCGCCGAGCGGGTCGCCGCGCTGGAGGACGACCATGCCGCCGCCCGGCAGGCGGCCTCCGGCGTGTGGGACGCCCGAGCCGCCCTGGAGCGCGCCGTCCGCGAGCACGACGCCCGCCTGGCCGTCCGGCGGGAGACCGAACGGCGCACCGCCTCCCGCGTCTCCCGGCGCGAGGCGCTGCTGGGGGAGCGGGACGAGCTGGCCGAGCAGGTGGCCCGCGCCCGGGGGGAGGCCCCCTCCGTCGCCCACCGGGCGGCCGAACTGGAGCGCCTGGCACGGCGGCTGGCCGGTGCCGCCGAGGCCGCGGCCGCCGCCGGGGCCGCCGCACTGCGGCTGAAGGAGGCCGACGCCCGGCTCGCGGACGCCGTCTGGCGCGCCGGGTTCGACACCCCGCGGGCCGCCGCCGGCGCCCGGCTCACCGGCGACGAGCAGCGCCTGCTGCAACGCCGCATCGACGAGTGGCAGGCCGAGGAGGCGGCCGTCGCGGCCGAACTGGCCGCCCCCGAACTGGCGGACCTCACCCCCGAGGACCTCACACCCGAGTGCCTCGAACCGGCCGGTTCCGAACCGGCCGGCACCGCCGGGGCCGAGGCCGCGTCGGCGGCGGCCGTGGCACGGCTGAACGCCGCCTCCGCCGCCCACGCCGAGGCCCGCACCCGCTGCGAGCAGCTCGACAGGCTCTCCGCCCATGCCCTGGCCGACACCCGGGAACTCGCCCCGCTGCGCGAGGAGTACGACCGCGTAGCCCGGCTGGCGGCTCTCACCGCCGGCACGTCGGCGCAGAACGAGCACCGGATGCGGCTGGAGTCCTATGTGCTGGCCGCCCGTCTGGAGCAGGTCGCCGCCGCGGCCAGCGCCCGCCTGGCGCACATGTCCGCGGGCCGCTACACCCTCGTCCACTCCGACGCGCGCACCTCCGGCCGAGGCCGCTCCGGGCTCGGCCTGCACGTGATCGACGCCTGGACGGGCAACGAGCGCGACACCGCCACCCTCTCGGGCGGCGAGTCCTTCTTCGCCTCCCTCGCCCTCGCCCTCGGCCTGGCCGACGTGGTCTGCGAGGAGGCGGGCGGGCTGCGCCTGGACACCCTCTTCATCGACGAGGGGTTCGGCAGCCTGGACGACCAGACCCTGGACGAGGTGCTGGACGTCCTTGACTCCCTGCGCGAACGCGACCGCAGCGTCGGCATCGTCAGTCACGTCGCCGATCTGCGCCGGCGCATCCCGGCACAGCTGGAGGTGGTCAAGACCCGCTCCGGCTCCGCCGTCCGCCACCGGGTGCCGAAAACCGGGTGACGGCCGGCTACGCCACCGGCGACACCCGTGCCTGCGTCGCCGCCCTCTTCCCCGGCGGGCACTGGGGACGGCCGGACGCCCCGGCCCGGCTGGTCGCCTGGCTCGCCACCGACGAGGCGGCCTGGATCACCGGCCAGGTCATCACCTCCGACGGCGGCTTCGGCGCTGACACCGCTGACGCCGCCGACGCCGGCGGGCATGGAGCCCACCGGCGCCGACGGCCCGCGACGGGCGTCAGGAAACGGGCTTGAGGTGGACCGGCAGGGACTGGTGGCCGTTGGCGATGAACGACGCCTGGGGCACGGGCCCGTCCACCCCGGCGGCCGGCCGGATGTCGGGGAATCGCTCGAAGAGGGCCGGGAGCGCGATGGCCGCCTCCATGCGGGCCAGGGGCGCGCCCAGGCAGAAGTGGACGCCGTAGCCGAACGCCAGGTGCTCCCGCTCGGTGCGGGTGAGATCGAAGGCGCCGGCGTCCTCGCCGTGGAGGGCGGGATCGCGGCCCGCGGCTCCGAAGGCGAGGATGATTGGCTCGCCCCTGCGGATCAGCACGCCGTCGAGGTCGATGTCCTCCACCGCGTAGCGCAGGGGCATGTGCATGATCGGGCCCTCGACGCGCAGCGTCTCCTCGATCACGTCGTCCCAGGTCGCCCTCCCCTCCCGCACCAGGGCGAGCTGGCCGGGCCGGGTGATCAGGGCGTGGACGGCCTTGGCGATCAGGTTGACGGCCGTCTCGCTGCCCGCGCCGATCATCAGCACGAGGGTGCTGATCAACTGGTCCTCGTCGAAGGCGAAGTCACCGTCGCGGGCGGCGATCAGCTCGGTGGTCATGTCGTCGCCCGGCCGGACGCGCTTGACGTCCGCGAGCGCGCGCATGCAGGCCCACATCTCGGCGTAGGCCGCCCGCGCCTCCTGGGGGGAGGCGCCGGTGTTCAGGACGGCGTCCATGACCCGCCGGGTCCAGGCGCGCATGTCGGCGGGGACGCCGAACAGCTCGCAGATCACCTCGTTGGGGATGATGTAGGCGAACTTCGCGCGCAGATCGACCGCCTCACCCGGATCGGAGGCCTCCAGGGAGGTGATCAGTCCGTCGACGATCTCCTGGACGCGGGGGCGCAGCGCCTCGGTGCGGCGGGGCGTGAAGGAGGGGGCGATCATGTCGCGCAGCCGGCGGTGCTCGGCGCCGTAGCTGGTGAAGGCGCTGACCACCCGCACCCACACGTTCAGCGACCAGTCCTGGGGTATTCGCTCCAGCTCCGGCCAGTGCCGCCTCGGGTCACGGGAGACGCGCCGGTCGCCGGCCAGCCGTTTGATGTACTCGTGCCCGGTCACCGACCACGCGACCACCCCACCGGGAAGCTCCACCCGCGTCGCCGGCCCCTGGGCGCGGAGCCGGGCCGCCTCGCCGTGGAGGTCTCGGCCTGTGGGGTCGAGGACGGGGATGTCGGGGGATTCCATGGCTGGCCTCCGGAGGTCGTGTCGGACGGTGCGGAAGTGCGCGCGGGCACGGAGTCGTACGCGGAGTCGGGTTCGGGTACGGAGTCGGGTTCGGGTACGGAGTCGGGTTCGGGTACGGAGTCGGGCGCGGGGAGCGCCGGGAAGGTCACCGGAAGCGCCGAGAGGCTGCGGTGGAAGGGGCCCAGCCGCCAGATCAGTTCGGAGGCCGGGACGGCCAGTGCCACGTCGGGCAGCACGTCCAGCAGCGTCTCGATGGCCACGTCGGTGATGATCTGGGAGATGCCCTGGGCGGGGCACACGTGCGGCCCCGCGCCGAACGCCAGATGGGCGTGGTTGGCCGGCCGGCGGCCGCCGCCGTCGCGCGGCTGTTGGGTGTTGGCCGCCGCGTGGCTGACGAGCACCGGGACACCCGGCGGGATCGGCAGCCCGGCGCCGGAGTCGTCGCGCAGGTCGTACTCGTTCGTGGCGTAGTGGAAGCAGAAGTTCGCCATCGGCGACTGCTCCCACAGCACCTCGTTGAGGGCGTCGGAGACGGTGAGGCTGCCGCCGGACAGATCGCCGGCGAACCTGTCGTCGGTCAGCAGCAGCATGACGGAGCTGGAGATCCAGGCCGACTGCGGCACGGTGCCCGCGCCGATGAGGACCACCAGTTGGTGGATCATCTCCTCGTCCGACAGCCCCAGCGGGTGGTGCAGCAGCCAGGAGGTCACATCGGCGCCGGGGGAGCGGCGCTTGGCGGCGACGAGCTCGCCCAGGCAGCGGGCCAGGTCCTCGCTGCCCTGCTGGGCCGTGGCGGGCTCGGCGTCGATCATCCGCGCGCAGGCCCGGGACATGCGACCCGCCAGCGCGTCGTCGCAGCCGAAGAGCTGGGTGAACACCAGCGCCGGAAGCCGCTCGGCGTACTGGGAGACCAGGTCCGCCGAGCCGGCGGGGCCGAACTCGCCGATCAGCGCGGTCGCGCTGCGCCGCACGAAGGCGCGCACGCGGTAGGAGTCCACGCGGGCCAGCGCGTCGTCGACGGTCCTGCGCAGCCGCAGGTGCCGGTCGCCGTCGGCGAACAGCAGGCTGGGCCGGAAACCCATCATGGGGACGACCTGGTTGTCCATCGGGATCAGGCCCTGGTTCAGGGCCGTCCAGCGGCGGGCGTCCTTGCTGAACCGCGAGCTGCGCAGCACCTCCAGGGCCGCGCCGTAGTCGGTGACCACGATCGCGGGGACGCCGGGGGCGAGCTCCACCCAGCTCGCCGGGCCCTGTGCGCGCAGCGCGGCGTAGGTGGTGTCCGGGTCGGCGGCGAAGGCGGGGCCGTACAGCCGCGGCAGGCCGGCGGCGGACGCGCCCGGGGGCCGGTGGGCGGGGCAGCCCGGCGGCGGAGCCGCGCCCGGGCCGGAAGGCGGGATCGTCACGAAACGTGCTCCTGGTGGTGGGTGCGGACGTGCTTGACCAGGGCGATCAGCGCCCGTGCGGCGGAGGCGCGGTCCCGCGCGTCACAGTCGACCAAAGGGGTCTCGGGCCGCAGGTCGAGGGCCTCTCTGAGTTCCTCCTCGGGGAAGCGCGGGGAGTCGGGGAAGGAGTTGAGGGCGACCGCGTACGGCAGGCCGTGCCCCTCCACCGTCTCCATCGCGTCGAAGGAGGCGTCCAGGTGCCGGGTGTCGGCCAGCACCAGGGCCCCGTAGGCGCCCAGGGCCAGCTGCCGCCACACCGGGGCCACCCGCATGAAGCGCCGCTGGCCGGGCGCGCCGAACAGGTACAGCACCAGCTCGGGGGAGAGGGTGAGGCGGCCGAAGTCCATCGCGACGGTGGTGGTCCTCTTGTCCTCCACGCCCCTGAGGTCGTCCACCAGCGCGCCGGCCTGCGTCATGATCTCCTCGGTCCGCAGCGGCTCGATCTCGCTGACCGCGCCGATCAGCGTGGTCTTGCCGACGCCGAACGGCCCGACGACCAGGAGCTTGGCGGCGGTCTGGACGGTGTCGCGGACGTAGATGCCACCGTCAGAGAATGTTGTTGAGGCCATCCAGGACCTTCTCCAGGACGTCGAGGTCGGTGGGCCGGGCCACCGGCGGGGGCTTGCGGGCGACCATGTGGCCGCTGTCGATCAGGTCGGCCAGCAGGATGGTGGTGACGGACACGGGCAGCCGTACGTGGCCGGCGACCTCGGCCACCGACAGATAGCCGCCCCGGCACAGCCGGACCATCCTGTGCTGCTCGGGCTCCAGCTCGGCCACCGGCCGGTCACCGGTGGCGGTGACCAGGGTGACCAGTTCCAGGGTGTGGGTGTTGCGGCTGGGCCGGTCGCGGCCGCCGGTGATGACGTACTGCCGGACCAGGTCCGTGCGTACGCGGCGGGGGGTCATGTCGGGCCGCCCGAGTCGTGGCGGGGTTCGCTGGTCATCTGCCCGCCGAGCTGGGCCACCAGCTGGTGCATCCGGAAGCCGACGGCCTCCACGTCCGCCGCGCCGGAGGTGCCCACGGCCAGGAAACTCCCGTCGCCCGCCCGGATGGTGATGACGTATCCGTCGCGGAACTGCGTCAGGCTCTGCTCCCAGGAGTCCGGTGCGGAGCGGCACAGCCGGGCGCTGGCGCTGGAGGTGGCCTGGACGCCGGCCAGCGCGGCGGCGGTCTGCTCGGCGGTGTCCCGGTCCAGGCCCGGGGTGCAGGCCCGGACCAGGCCGTCCCCCGAGACCAGCAGGGCGTCGTGGACCTCGGGCTGGTCCATGATCTGCCCCAGCATCCAGGCCAGCTTCTCGTTGTCGAAGATCATGCCTCGGTGTTCCCTTCAGACCCGTCCGGCTCGGACCCTCCGGACGTCGACGTGTTGCGCTGGGCGGCCCGCGCGGCACGGGCGAAGCCGCCCAGGGCGGCAGCGGAGTCCCGCGGCGAGCGGCCGGACGCCGGCTGCTCGGCGGACCGGGGGGCGGGGATGGGGGGCGTCTGCGCGCCGGCGGTGCGCCGCCGCCGCTTGGGCAGCCCGCCCGCGGTGGTCGCCCCCGCCGGACCAGCCGGTCCCACCGCCGCCTCGGTGGCCGCTTCGGCTGCCGGCGGGGGAGCGGCGGCAGCCGGCTGGGAGCCGGACGAGCCGGACGAGCCGGACGAGCCGAGCGTGGCCACCGGCTGGGTCGGGGTCGGGTCGGTGAGCAGCGGGCTGGGCAGGAACGCCACCGCCCGCACCCCGCTGTAGGGGGACTTGGTCACCGACACCTCGAACCCGTACCGGCTGCTCAGCATGCCGATCACGGCGAAACCGAACTTCGGGGGGTCGCCGAGCCGGGTGACGCTGACGGGCCCCTGTCCCGACAGCAGGCTCTGGGCCCGCTCCCGCTCGCCGGGCTGGAGGCCCACGCCCTTGTCGTCCACGATGACGGACAGCCCGTTGTGCGCGCGTTCGAACTGCACCAGCACCTGGGTGTCCGGGTGCGAGTAGCGGGTGGCGTTCTCCAGCAGCTCGGCGAGCGCGAGCACCAGCCCCTCCACGGCCCGTCCCACGACGGCGCGGTCCCCCTCGTCGTGGAAGATCCTGACGCGCCGGAAGTCCAGGATGCGGCTGACCGCGCCCCGCACCACATCGCTGAGCGGGGTGGCGTTGTGCTGCCGGCCCGGGTACGAGCCGCACACCACGGTGATCGCCTGGGCACGGCGCAGGATCTGGGCGGTGGCGTGGTCGACCACCTGCAGATCGCCCAGCACCTCGGGCGAGTCGTGCTTGCGGAGCATGTCGGTGACGGCCATCTGCTGCTTGTTGGCCAGCGCCTGGAGGGTGCGGGCCACGGACAGCAGCGTCGCCTGGGTCATCTGCGCGGTGCGGCCCTCGGCGTCGGTGAGGGCGCGTACGACCTGCTCCTGGAGATCGTCGAGATGGCGGGCGAACGGCGTTCCGACCAGTTCCGCGGAGACCGGCGGGAGGTCCGGCACCGGCTGCCGGTCGCTGACGGCCTGGACGGTCGCCGGCAGGCTCACCCCGGCCAGCCGGGCCAGCTCGGCGTCCCGCGCCCGGCTGCCGGAACGGGCTTCGGACAGCTGCGTCCGCAGCCCGCGGATCAGACGAGCCTGGCGCACCGCCACCGGCGTGAGGGCCACGGCCAGGCCCGAGCCGAACAGACTCGCCAAGGTCGTTATATCGGTCATCAACTTTCCTCGCGGACGCGTCGTTGCGGGAAGAAACGGTCAAACCGTCGGATGGTGCCGACCGGGGTAACCGCGGGTCGCGTGCGACGACAGCGTAGGGCCCGGGGCCGTGCGAGGGAGGGGAAATGGCCAGGTTGTGGCCCTGCGGGCGATCATCTGATATGGCGTCGGGCCGGAGCGCCGCAGTGATGCCCGGAGGGGGGCGGTGGTGGTTTCCGCAAACCCGGCATGTACACCAGCAACGTGTCGAAAGCATGACAGTGGGGTGGCCGGGGGGTGGCGGCGGGGCGAGGAGGCGGGAGGCGGCGGGCCCCGTGGAGCGCGCGGCGGGAATCCGCGCGCCCCACGGGGCGCCGTGCGGCGCTCGGAGTGCGGTTCGGAGCGCGGCTCGCGCGCGGTTCAGAGCGCGGAGAGCTCCGTCACCAGATCGTCCAGGCCCAGCGAGCCCAGGGACAGCGCGTCCATGTGCCACTTCCGGGCGTCGAAGGCGTCGCCGTGCGCCGCGCGGGCGGCCGCGCGGCCCTTCAGCCAGGCGCGTTCGCCCAGCTTGTAGCCGATCGCCTGGCCCGGCATGCCCAGGTAGCGCACCAGCTCACTCTCGACGTGGTCGGCGGGCAGGCCGCTGTGCATGCCGAAGAACTCCTGGGCCAGGTGCGGTGTCCAGCGCTCGCCGGGGTGGAAGGGGGAGTGGTCCGGGATCTCCAGTCCCAGATGCATGCCGATGTCCACGATGACCCGGACGGAGCGCATCATCTGCGCGTCCAGATAGCCCAGCCGCAGCTCGGCGTCGTGCAGGAAGCCGAGCTCGTCCATCAGCCGCTCCGCGTACAGCGCCCAGCCCTCGGCGTTGGCGCTGACCATCCCCACCGACGTCTGGTAGCGCGAGAGCCGGTCGGCGACGTACGTCCACTGGGCGAGCTGGAGGTGGTGGCCGGGTACGCCCTCGTGGTACCAGGTGGTGACCAGCTCGTAGACGGGGAAACGGGTCCGCCCCATCGCCGGCAGCCAGGTGCGGCCGGGCCGGGAGAAGTCCAGCGACGGCTCGGTGTAGTACGGCGCGGCGGCACTGCCCGGCGGGGCGATCATGGACTCCACGCGCCGGACCGGCCCGGCCAGGTCGAAGTGCGTACCGTCCAGCTTCTCGATCGCCTCGTCCATCAGCCCCTGGAGCCACACCCTGGTCTCCTCCACGCCCTCGATCGCCCGGCCGTGCGTGTCGAGACGGCGCAGCGCCTCCCACGGGGTCGCGGCGCCCGGCAGGACCTTGACGGCCTCGGAGCGCATCTCGGCGTGGATGCGGTGGTACTCCTCCCAGCCGTAGGCGTACGCCTCCGCCAGGTCCAGGTCGGTGCCGTTCCAGTAGCGCGCCCACCGCCGGTACCGCTCACGGCCCACGGTGTCCGGGGCTCCGTGGACGGACGGGGCGTAGGTGTCGCGCAGCCAGTCGCGCAGACCGGCCACCGCGCCGGCGGCCGCGGCGGCG
This sequence comes from Streptomyces barkulensis, assembly GCF_002843305.1. Classification (GTDB taxonomy): domain Bacteria; phylum Actinomycetota; class Actinomycetes; order Streptomycetales; family Streptomycetaceae; genus Streptomyces; species Streptomyces barkulensis. The sequence goes on along the minus strand of NZ_PGSG01000087.1, from coordinate 71,554 downwards.
CCTCTGCCGAGCTCGGCGCGCAGGGACTCGGGACCGCCGGCGGCGAAGGAGACGAACCAGTCCGCGCCGCCGTCCTCGCCCAGCCACTGGCCGAGCTGCCCGATCACGGTGTCCACCTGGCGCGGTCCGGCCGGAAGCCCGCCGGCCAGGCCCTTGGCCAGCGAGGCGCGGTAGCCCTCCAGGGCGGCCGGCACGGCCGCCATCCGCCGGGCGACGGCCGCCCAGTCCTCGTCGGTCGCGGTCGGCATGAGCGTGAACACACTGCGTACCGAGTGCACCGGGGAGTGGAGGTTGCTGACGGCGCGCAGCCCCTCGCCCGCCTCGTGCACGGCGAGTTCCGCGGTCAGCCGCTCGCGCAGCAGGCGCGCGCAGCGCCGTTCGGCGTCGCCGTCCCCGCCGGGCCGCCGCTCGGCCTCGGTGAGCCGTTCCAGGGTGGCGCGGTCCAGGGCGGCCTGGGCCTCCTGGCCGTCGGGGGAGAAGTCGGGCAGTTCCTTCGGGCCGCCGGGGAGACCGAGGTAGGTGCCGAGGATCGGATCGAGCGCGACCAGATCGTCGACATAGGCGTCGGCGACCCGGCGGGGCAGGGGTTCGGCACCGGATGCCGCGCCGGACGCGGTCTCGGGCGAGGTGTTCGTGGTATCGGACATGGGTCTCATCCTGGTACGGGGGCGCCCGCCGAGTCACGGGGGAGGGCGCCGGGGCGCCGCGGGTCAGCCCGGCCGTTCGGCGGGCAGCAGCGGGCCGCACGTCCACTGCTGGAAGATCAGCCGCGTCTCGACCCGGGCGACCTCCCGGCGCGAGGTGAACTCGTCCAGCACCAGCCGCTGCAGATCGGCGGTCCCGGCGACCGCGACATGGACGAGGTAGTCGTCGGGGCCGGTCAGGTGGAACAGCGCCCGCGACTCCGGCAGCGCTCGGACGCGCTCCACGAACGGACCGATCAACTCCCTTCTGTGGGGCCGGACCTGCACCGAGAGAAAGGCCTCCAGGGGCCTTCCGAGTTTGGCTGGATCCAGTCGTAGCGCATGGCCGAGGATCACCCCGCCGCGACGCAGTCGCGCCACTCGGTCCAGACAGGTCGAGGGGGCCACGCCGACGGCGGCGGCGAGATCGCGGTAGGTGGTCCGGGCGTCGTTCTGCAGAAGGCGCAGAATCTCCAGATCGACCGGGTCGAGAACGACTGAATCGGACATTCGCCGAACATAACACGGCTGGTTTCCGCTACACGCCGGTAGTTGTTCAGCATCGCGGCATGACCCACCAGGACAGCGCGGACACGACACCGCCGGCCGCCACCCGAACGCTGGCCACCGAGGCCGTGCACGCCGGACGCGAGGACCTCGCCGCCCTCGGCCTGCACGCCGCCCCCCTGGACCTGTCCACCACCTACCCCTCCCACGACAGCCGGGCCGAGGCGGCCCGGCTGGACGAGTTCGCCGCCACCGGCGCCCAGCTGCAGGGCCCGCCGGTCTACGCCCGGCTCGACAACCCCACCGTGGCACGCTTCGAGACGGCCCTGGCCCGGCTGGAGGGCGCCGAGGCGGGCGTGGCCTTCGCCAGCGGCATGGCGGCCCTGACCGCCGTGCTCCTGGTGCGCGCCGCCCAGGGGCTGCGGCACGTCGTCGCGGTCCGGCCGCTGTACGGCTGCAGCGACCACCTGCTCAACAGCGGACTGCTGGGCACCGAGGTGACCTGGACCGACCCGGCGGGCATCGCCGACGCCATACGCCCCGACACCGGCCTGGTGATGGTGGAGACACCGGCCAATCCCACTCTGGCCGAAATCGACCTGAAGGCCGTGGCGCACTCCTGCGGTTCCGTGCCGCTGCTGGTCGACAACACCTTCGCCACCCCCGTGCTGCAGCGGCCGGTCGAGGACGGCGCCCGCATCGTGCTGCACAGCGCCACCAAGTACCTGGGCGGCCACGGCGACGTCCTCGGCGGCGTCGTCGCCTGCGACGAGGAGACGGCCCGCGAACTGCGGAAGGTGCGCTTCGCCACCGGCGGCGTGCTCCACCCGCTCGCCGGCTACCTGCTGCTGCGCGGCCTGTCCACGCTGCCGGTGCGGGTGCGGGCGCAGTCGGCCACGGCCGCGGAACTGGCCCGGCGCCTGGCGGACGACCCGCGGATCGCCCGGGTGTACTACCCGAGGCTGGGCGGCGCCATGGTCTCCTTCGAGGTCGAGGGGGAGCCGCACGAGGTGATCGCGGGGGTGCGGCTGATCACCCCGGCGGTCAGCCTCGGCAGCGTGGACACCCTCATCCAGCACCCCGGGTCCATCAGCCACCGCATCGTCTGCGAGGACGACCGCCGCACCGGCGGGATCGGCGAGAGGCTGCTGCGGATGTCGGTCGGCCTGGAGGACGTCGAGGACCTGTGGAACGACCTCGACGCGGCGCTCGGCTCCGCCCGGGGATCCGGGAGCGGGGCCGAGCGCCGCGCCGGGAGCGCCGAAGAGGGCGCCGCGGACTCCGCGAGCGTCAGCGCGGTCCCGTCTCGGCGGCTGCCGGAACCGGGACGAGCCGGGCGGTGATCACCAGGGTGCCCTCCTCGACCTGGTAGTCCAGCGGCAGCCCCAGGCCGCGCATGGCCGCCACCATGCCGGTGTTGTGCGACTGCGTCACGGCGTAGACGCTCTCGCACCGCGCCTCGGCGGCCATCGCCACCAGACGGCGCAGCAGTTCGGCGCCGATGCCGCGGCGCTGCCAGACGTCCTCGACGAGGAGGGCCACCTCCGTCTCGTCGCCGTCCCACATCAGATGGCCGAGCGCCACCAGCTTCCCCGACGCCGTCTCGGCCGCCAGGGTGCGGCCGAAGCGCGGGCTGAGCAGGTGGTTCAGATAGCGGTCGGCGTCCCTGACCGGACCGTGGTAGCGCGCGGCCAGGGTGCGCGCCGAGCAGCGCCGGTGCATCGCGCGGGCGGCCTCCAGATCGCAGGTGTCCGCCCGCCGCACGGTGATCTCGTTCCCCTCCGGGAGCGTGAGCGTCTCGCGGCGGCGCGGCATCCGGCCCGCCGGCTCCGCCCCGGGGCCGGACCCGGCGGCTCCGGCCGGGCGGGGGTCCGACTGGGCGTCCAGCCGGGTGTCCAGCTCGACCAGGGCGCGGGCCCGGGCGAACTCGGTCGGGGTGAAGGGCAGGTGAGGGCGCTCCACGACGATCGTCCCGCCGTGCGGATCGCGCATCCGGATCACCGTCCCCTCCAGCACGCCGTCCTCGGAGACCTCACCGCCGCACGGCTCTCCGTGCGGCTGCCCGCCCGTCTTCCGGGAGGGCACCGAACGGATCGTGCAGCGGCCGAGCAACTGGCGCAGCGCGAGCGGGAGTTCGGCGCTGTCCAGCGCGGTACGGGTGGCCAGGCCCAGCACCCGGGTCGGGGTGTCCACCAGATCGTGGGCGTCGGCCCGCTCCAGCCAGGTGTCCCGCCCGCCCGCCGCGGCCGCCGCCCGGCCCAGCTCGGCGGCCTCCAGTGCGCGGGGCGCCCGCAGCAGGAACTCGTCCACCGTCATCTCGCCCAGCGGGTGCGTCTGGAGGCCGATGACGTCCACCCGCAGCTTCGCCAGGGCGGTGCACAGCGCGGCGAGCGATCCGGGCTTCTCCCGCACGGTGGTGCGCAGCCGCCACAGCACCGGCGGCTCCTGCGCGGAGCCCGCGTCGGCCGGATCGCCGCCGGGATCGGGCGGCGGATGGTGGCGGCGCCGCGCCCACCAGATGTGGATCCCCGCCGTGGCCAGCAGGGCGGCGGCCGACAGCACCAGCAGCACGGGCCCGTCGGGTCCGTGCGCCACCGTCTTGGCGATGCTGTCGGCCACGGCCACGGCCGTGAACAGCGCCGCCAGCTCGACCAGGTCGTGCCGCCAGTGGTGCGGGCCGCGGGCCTTGCGGCGGGTGGCGCGGCGAGCGGTGCGGCGATCTGCGCGGTGTGCGGAGGATTCGGTCATGCGGTCACTCTCACCGACCGGTGTTGCGTGATCACGAACGGGTTGTGACCGATGGGTTAAGGGCCTTCTGGGAACCATGCCCTTTTTGCCGGGCGCCTCCCGGTCGGGCGCCTCTCTCCGGGCGCCTCTCTCCGGGCGCCTCGTCATGCGCGAGGGCCGCGGGAGGCGTGGGGGACGCGGGAGAGCCGTCGCAGCACCGCTGCGCACCGCCGGGCGTACAGCCGCTGGAACAGCGGGACGAGCGGCCCGGCGGCCCGCGCCCACCACACCTCGGGACGGCTGAAGGCCCGCACCTCCAGCCAGACGGCCCCGTCGTCGTCCAGCTCCACGACGAACGCCTCCTCACCGCGCTCCGGATGCCCCGGCAGCGTCCCGTAGCCGAAGCCCGCCCGCCGCTCGCCGTCCGCCGCCCACACCACCCGGCACGGCGCGTGGATCCGCAGCCGTCCGGCGCCCAGCCCCACCACCACGCGCACCCCGGGCTCGGCGCGCGGGGAGCCCGTGGCCATCTCCACGCCCATGGCCCGGTGCATCCGCCAGGTCAGCACGGCCCGCCCGGCGGCCCGGAAGACCTCCCGGCCCGCACCGAGGCGGGTGCGCACCCGCAGCAGTCCGAAGCCCGGCGGCCGGCCGGGCATGCCGTCCTCGCGGGTGGCGCCCGCCCCGGTGTACGTCAGGCCGGCCGCGGGATCGCCGGTGCGGTCGTCGTTCGCGTCCATGGGCGCAGCGTATTGCGCCGTATCGCGCCGTGCCGTGCCGTGCCGCGCCGTATCGCGCCGCGCCCGTGGACGCCCGGCCGCCTACTGCCCGACGCGGCCGGGGTGCAGCACCTTGGTGAACAGCACCGCGCCGCCCTCCTCGCGCAGCCGCACCGTCAGCTCGCCGCTGTCGCCGTCGATGTCCACCTGGCCGTAGAACTGGTAACCCTCGCTCGGCGGGACGTTGCCGCGCTCCGGCGCCTTGACGAAGACCCGCTGGGGGCCGAACGTGCCGTCCAGCGCGCTCGCGGGGAAGGCTCCGGCGTTCAGCGGCCCGGTGACGAACTCCCAGAACGGCGCGAAGTCCTTGAACGCGGCCCGCGCCGGGTCGTAGTGCTGGGCCGAGGTGTGGTGCACATCCGCGGTCAGCCACACCGTGCCGGTGATCCGCCGGTCGCGGACGAACCGCAGCAGCTCGGCGATCTGCAGCTCGCGCCCCAGCGGCGCGCCCGGGTCGCCCTGTGCCACCGCCTCGACGTGTCCGCCGTCGGAGACGACCAGCCCCAGCGGCATGTCCGAGGCGATCACCTTCCACACCGCGCGCGAGCGCGCCAGCTCCCGCTTGAGCCAGGCCAACTGCTCCGCGCCCAGCACGCCCCGCGGGTCGGAGGTCTGAAGACCGGGGGAGTTGGCGTTCCGGTAGGTGCGCATGTCCAGCACGAAGACGTCCAGCAGCGGGCCGTGGCGCACCACCCGGTAGACCCGCCCGTCGCGGTCGCGCCGCGGGGAGGAGACGGGGAAGTACTCGCCGAACGCCCGCCGGGCCCGGGCCGCCAGCACGTCCACGCGCCGCTCGGTGTAGCGGGCGTCGGCGAGGATCTCGCCGGGGTACCAGTTGTTGACCACCTCGTGGTCGTCCCACTGAACGATGGAGGGCACCTGCGCGTTGAAGCGCCGCAGCGACTCGGCCATGAGGTTGTAGCGGAAGTTGCCCCGGTACTCGTCGAGGGTCTCGGCGACCTTCGACTTCTCCTCGGTGACCACGTTGCGCCAGGTGCCGCCGCCGGGCAGTGCCACGGTCTCGGTCAGCGGTCCGTCGGCGTAGACGGTGTCGCCGCTGAAGAGGAAGAAGTCCGGGTTCAGCCGGGCCATCTCGTCGAAGACCGGATAGCCGCCGCGGTCGGGGTTGATACCCCAGCCCTGCCCGGCGAGGTCGCCCGACCACACGAAGCGCACCCCGTCCCGGCGCCGCGCCGGGGCGGTGCGGAAGGTGCCGTACACCGGCTCGCCGGTGCGCCGGGGGTCGTCGGGGTCGGCCAGCACCACCCGGTAGTGGATCTGCCGGCCCGGCGGCAGTCCGTGCAGCGCCGTCGTACCGGTGAAGTCCGTGCCCGGTCCGAGGAGGGGGCCGTACCGGCGGCGCGGGTTGCGGAAGGACTCCGTGGCGGATGTCTCCACCAGCATCCGGGCCGGGCGGTCCGAGCGCACCCACACCAGGCCGGACGTGGCCGTCACATCCCCGGTCTGCACCCCCCCAGCCGGCCCTCGGCCGTCCCGACAGCGCCAGCGCGGGCGCGGCGGCCGGTACCAGCGCGGCGGTGGGCAGGGACAGCGCCGCCGAGGCGGCCAGCGTGCCGCGCAGAACCGAGCGCCGAGCGGGCGCGGCGCGCTCCGGTGAGTCCTGGTGTGCCATGGGCGAACTACCTCCTGAGCATCGGGCGGAGCGGGTCGTACGGCCGGTCATGATGGCCGCGCGAGGCGAACGCGGGGGAGCCGCGCCGCTGCGTGCGGGCCTGTTCCGGGTGAACGCGGCGGTACCCGCCGTGCCAGGTCTCTCGCACCGGGGCAGGCGCCGGCCAAGGCGGGCGGAGAGCGGCGTGAAAATGACAAGTTCACTTGCCACTCGAACAGTACGCCGCTTCCTCGGTCGGAATCGTTCAAATGTGCCCGGAACGGGTGACACGATGCGTAACCTCGTCGTCACTTCCGCACCACTGATGGTGCGTCCGCACGTCGAGCAGGAAGGGGGTCCTACGTGCCCGGAATCGACGAGTGCCTGCTCGAAGCCATGACGCTGCCCGGTGCCCGTGGCGCCGCCGTGGTCGACTGGACCAGCGGACTCGCGCTCGGCGCGGTGGGCGAGCCGTCGTGCGGCGACCACGAGACGACCGCCGCCCGGACGGCCGAACTCGCCCGCACGGCCGCCGAGCACATCGCGTTCGCCGCGCCCGGCGGCTCCGGGCACGGAAGCGACGGCGGGGAGCTCGCGGAGGAGCCGGAGACCGGCGGGGGAGAGCCGGTCGAGGACCTCATCGTCACCACCCGCGACGGCTACCACCTGCTGCGCTTCGTCGGGCAGGTCTTCGACGGCAGCCTCCTCGTCCACCTGTGGCTCGACCGGGACGGCGGCAACCTCGCCCTCGCCCGCATCCGCCTGCGCCACCTGTCCGAACGGCTGGTGCTCGGATGAGGGCCGCCCTCTCACCGATGCTCGGCCATCTCGCGGCGCAGCGGGCCACCGGGGCACTGCTGCGGGGCAGCGGAACGCTCTATCTGCGCGACGGCGAGGTCGTCCACGCGGAGAGCCCCGTCTCCCCGGGGCTGGACGTACTGCTCACCCTCGGTGGCAGACTCCCCGCCGAGGGCTGGCGGGAGGCCGTGGAGCGGGCCGGGGCCCGTCGGCAGGTGGCGCGCTTCCTGGTCGACAACGGCCGGCTGACCCGGGGTGAACTGGAGGTCTACCACCTGGGCGCGCTGTACGACGCGGCCTTCTTCGCCCTCGCCCCCGGCAGCGGGCCGGCCCGGTTCCGCAGCGGCCTGTCCCACTGGCTGGGGCCCATCCGGCCGGTTCCGGCAGGAGATCTGCAACGGGAGGTCCTGCGCCGCAGAAGGCTGCTGGAGGACCTGTGGCCGCACCCGGAGGTGGACGCCGCCCCGGTGGTCCGAAGCCGGCAGGCCGTCCTTCCCGCCCCGACCCGCAGGCAGCGCGCCCTCCTGGAACTGGCGGACGGGACGCGCACCCCGGCCGATATCGCGCGACGGCTCGGCCGCCCGGCCTTCCACGTTCTGATCGACGTACGGCGGCTGGCCGCCGCCGGGCACATCCAAACCCCCGCGCCCGGACCGGCGTCCTCCTCCCGGCCCCCGGCGTTCCCGAAGTCTCCGGACCCTCCGGCGCCCGGAGCCGCCCCACCCCCGTCCCCCGTGTCCGCCGCCCGGTTCCCGGAGGTGTCCGCCGACCCGGACATCGCCCTGCTGCTCCGGATCCGCGATGCCCTGGAGGCGCGTCTGTGATGCACCCAACCGTCCCCGCCGGCACCGGAGCCCTGCCGTGAGGCGCGCGCTGAAGCAGCTCGCCGGAGTGCGGCAGCCCGCCGCGGCCGACCCGGAGGTGCTGCGCGAGTTGCGCATGCTGCGCTCCCGCGTCCCGCATCTGACCGGCGCCCTCGCGGTCGGAGCCGGGGGCGTCCTGCTCGCGGAGGACGCCCCCGGCGCGCGGACCGGGGCCCTGGCGGCGCTCACCGCCACCGCCCTCGCCGACGCGCTGCGGCTGGCGGAGACCGCCGACCGGGGCCGCTTCCGCGAACTGCTGGTGCGGGGGGAGAGCGGGTACGTCGCGGCCTACGCGGCGGGCCCCGCCACCTTCCTGACCGTCCTGGCGGAGCCGCGCGCCAACGTGGGCCGCATCCATCTGGAGGCCCGCCGGACCGGAGCCCGTATCGCCCGCCTGGCCGCGGGCCCGGACGAACGGCCGCAGGACGGCTGAACCGAGCCGGTACCGCCGGCGGCGCCCGGCCTCCCGGGGCCCCACATCGCGGGCGAGCCCGCCCGCGAGAAACCGATATGTCGAAAAGAGACCGGAACGTGCACCGCGGTGCACGCGGAAAGGAAGTGCGACAGCCATGGCCAACGTCGAAACCTCACTCAAGGAAGCCATGACCGCCATCGAGGGCTCCCTCGGGGCCGCCCTCGTCGACTACACCAGCGGCATGGCGCTCGGCACCGTCGGAGGGGGCAAGGAGCTCGACCTGAACGTCGCCGCGGCCGGCAACACCGACGTGGTCCGCGCCAAGGTGCGCACCATGGAGATGCTGGGCCTGAAGGACGAGATCGAGGACATCCTGATCACCCTCGGCGGGCAGTACCACCTGATCCGGCTGCTGAGGGGGCGCGGCAGCAACGGTCTCTTCCTCTACCTGGCCCTGGACAAGGCGCGGGCGAACCTCGCCATGGCCCGGCACCAGCTGCGCAGGATCGAGGCGGAGCTGGAGATCTGACCCGACGGCGGATCCTCCCCGCTCCTGTCACGGGTGCCGGGCCGCCTCGGCCAGCAGCCGTACGCCGTGCGCGATCCGGTTCGGCGTCAGATGCGCGTAGCCCAGCACCAACCGTACGCGCCCGCCGTGCTCGCCGTGCTCGCCGTTCTCGCGGTCCTCGCCGCCGCTTCGCGGCGGCGAGGACGGAGACGACGACGGAGACGGGGACGCCGACGGGCGCGGCACCGACGGGCGCGGCGGCAGGTACTCGGACAACGGCCGCACCACCACCCCCACCCGGGCCGCACGGGCCAGGAGGCGCTCCTGCGGGCCGCACCGGGGCGGCAGCGAGGCGATGACGTGGAGCCCCGCGGCGATTCCCGTCACCTCCGTGCCCCCGATGTGCTCCGCCAGCGCCCGCAGCAGCGCGTCGCGCCGCTGCCGGTAGGCGCGTCCGCAGCGCCGCAACTGCCGGTCGTACTCGCCGCGGGCGATGAAGTCGGCCAGCAGCGCCTGGTCCAGCACCGGATGGCCCAGATCCATGGTCCGTTTGCGTTCCACGATCTCCCCGGCCAGATCGTCCGGCGCCACCAGCCAGCCCAGCCGGAGCCCCGGAGCGAGGGACTTGCTGACCGACCCGGTGTAGGCGACCCGTCGGGGGTCGAGCCCCTGGAGGGCGCCGACGGGCGCCCGGTCGTAGCGGAAGTCGCCGTCGTAGTCGTCCTCGACCAGCAGGCCGTCCACATCGCGGGCCCAGGCCAGCAGCGCCGAGCGGCGCGCGGCGGAGTAGGCGATGCCGGACGGGAACTGGTGGGAGGGGGTGAGCACCGCGGCCCGTGCCCCCGAGGCCGCCAGGTCCCCGGGGAGCAGGCCCTCCGAGTCCAGGCCGACCGGCACGGTGCGCAGCCCGGCCGCCGCGAACAGCGCCGCGTGTTCGAAGCTCCCCGGGGACTCCACCGCCACCGTCCGGCCCCCGCGCCCGTCCAGGGTGAGGGCCAGCAGGGTCATCGCCTGCGCCACACCCGAGCAGATCACCACCCGCCCGGGTGTGGCGGCCACCCCGCGCCGCCGCGTCAGCAGGGCGGCCACCGCCGAGCGCAGTTCGGGCAGCCCGCGCGGATCGGGGTAGCCCAGGGCGTGGTGCGGCAGGCCGGCCAGCGCCCTGCGGTGGGCGGCGGCCCAGGCGGTGCGAGGGAACAGCGCCGGGTCGGGGGAACCGGGCCGGAAGTCCACGGCGGGCGCGGCCGTACGCCCCCCGTCGGGCGGGGCGCCCGCCGGTGCGTCGCGCGCGGTGTCGCCGACCCAGGTGCCCGAGCCCCGGCTGCTGGTGAGATAACCCTCGGCGGTCAGCTGTTCGTACGCCTCCGTGACCAGACCCCGGGAGACCCCCAGATCGGCGGCGAGCTCGCGGCTGGAGGGCAGCCGGGCGCCGGGCGCCAGCCGGCCCGAGCGCACCGCCTCGCGCAGGCCGGCCTGGAGGGCGCGGCCGCGCTGCCGGGGCGGGGCCGCGCGGACGGGCAGCAGCAGTCCCCACGCCGCGCTCCCGCCAGGCCCGGCGCCCGGCTGCGCGGTCGGCGCTCCCCCGTTCCCGCCGCCCTCCGCGCACCCGCCCGCGCTTTCACCGGAAGTGGTCCCCGTAGCCGCCATGGAAGTGGACCTTAAACCGGTCCGCGCTCCTTCCTAACGTCGGCCCCATGACCTCCTCCTTTGGCCCCTCCCGGGCCGAGCACCGCCGCGGCGCCCTGCTCGCCGCCGTCGCCTGCTGCCTGGTCGGCGCCTCCTTCACCGCCAACAGCGTGCTCGGCGACTACCCCCACGCCGGCGGCCAGACCCTGCGCTACGGCCTGGCGTGCCTGCTGCTCCTGCCCTTGCTCGGGCGCGGGGCGCTCGCGCCCCTGCGGCTGCTGACCGCCCGTCAGTGGGCGCGCCTCGCCCTGCTCGCCGCCGTGGGCATGGTCGGCTTCAACCTCGCCGTACTGGCCGCGGAGCGGACCGCCGAACCGGCGGTGCCCGGCGTGCTGGTCGGCTGCGCGCCGGTCGTCGTGGCCGTGGTCGTCCCCGCCCTGGAGGGCCGCCGGCCCGCGCGTGCGGTGGTGTACGGGGCGCTGCTGGTGGCGGCCGGGGCCATGGCCGTGCAGGGGTGGGGACGCACCGACGCCGCCGGACTGCTGTGGTCGGCCGCCGCGCTGGCGGGCGAGGTGGGGTTCGCGGTGATCGCCGTCCCCCTGGTGCGACCGCTGGGCGCCCGTCTGCTGTCCACGGCCGCCTGCGCCCTGGCGGCGGTGGAGGCCGCGCTGCTGGGCGCGGTGCTCGACGGCCGGGCCTGGCTGCGGATGCCGGACCAGGCCGAGGCGGTGGCACTGCTGTGGCAGGCGGTCGTCGTCACGGTGATCGGTTTCGTCTGCTGGTACGCCGCCGTCCGCCGCATCGGCGCGGAGCGGGCCACGCTCTTCTGCGGGCTCATCCCGGTCAGCGCGGCGCTGACCGCCCCGCTGGTGGCCACCGGCTCCTACGGCTGGGCGCAGGCGGGCGGCAGCCTGCTGGTCGGGGCGGGCGTGGTGCTGGGCGCGGGCACCCGGCGCCGCCGTCCGGCCGCGTCCGGGGCGCAGGGGAGGACGGGGCACCGGAGGGCGGCGTACCCGCGCCGGAGCGGGCCGCCGCCCCGCGCCCCGGCACCTGACCCGCGCCCCGGCACCTGACCACCCCTCACCGGTACGGGCTCCGCGGAGCCCGTACCGGCGCGTCTACAGCCCGCCGCTCACCCGCAGCACGGCCCCGGTCGTGTAGGACGCCTCCGGGGACATCAGCCAGGCGACCGCGCCCGCCACCTCCTCCGGCTCCCCGGGGCGGCCCATCGGGATCACCTCGGCCTTGCGCCAGGGCCGCTGCGGATCGCCCATCGTGGCGTGCATGTCGGTGAGGATCGCCCCGGGCTGTACGGAGTTCACCCGCACACCGTCGGGCCCCAGCTCCTTGGAGAGCCCGACCGTCATGGCGTCCAGCGCCGCCTTGGCCGCGGCGTAGTGGACGTACTCGCCGGGGCTGCCGAGCGTGGCCGCGCACGAGGAGACGGTGACGATCGAGCCGCCAGGGCCGCCGTGCCGCGTGGACATCGCCAGGGCCGCGCGCCGTGCGCACAGCAGCGTGCCCATGACGTTGACGTCCACCACCCGGCGCATCACCTCGGTGGAGGTCTCGGTGAACCGGCCCAGCGGGCCGGTGATCCCGGCGTTCAGAACCGCGCCCGTGACCGTGCCCAGCTCTCCGGCCGCCTCCTCGAAGAGCGCGTCGACCTCGCTCTCCACCCTGGTGTCCAGCCGCACGGCGACCGCCTCGGCGCCCTCGGCGCGTACCGCCCGCGCCGTCTCCTCGGCCGCCTCGCGGGAGTGCTGGTAGCCGACCGCGACGCGGTGCCCGGCCCGTGCCAGCCGCCGGGCGACCGCCGCCCCGATGCCCCGGCTGCCGCCGGTGACGACCGTTACCCGCTGCTCCATGCCCGCCCTCGCCCTCGTGTCGCCCTGTCGTCGTCCTCTTGCCGCTTCGGCACGCTAGCGGGCCGGATTGGTCTTGACCAAGTGGGCCGCCGCTCCCTAAAGTCGGCATACGCAACAACCTTTAAAAAAGAAGCGCGCATAAATTCCGGCGGGACACGGCGACTGCGGAGGCAAGGGTGGGGACCACGCGACTGGAGACGGTGCCGGAACCGAAGTACCGACACCTCAAGACCGTGCTGTCGGAGGCGCTCGACTCGGAGTTCACGGTGGGGGAGATCCTGCCGAACGAGCGGGACCTGGCCGCGCGTTTCGGTGTCGCCCGTGCCACGCTCCGTCAGGCCCTGGAGCAGCTGGAGCTGGAAGGACGCCTTCAGCGCCGCCGGGGGGTGGGCACCACCGTCGCCCCGCCGCGCGTCGGCGTCGACGTGAACCCCGCCCGGCACAGCTGGCCCGGCGCCCCCGGGGACGCCTGGCAGGCCGAGGACTGCCAGGAGACCGTACCGCCCGCCGCGGTGGCCAGGATCCTCGGAACGGACACCGGCCGGCCGGTGTACGCCGTTCAGCGCGTCCGCATGACCCACGGTCAGGCGGTCGCCACCGAGACGCTGTACGTACCGGCCGCATCGGTACCCGGAATGTCCGGCATCGAGACCGAGGCGGGAGCCGCCCGCGGCCGTGCCGTCCTCCGCGAACTGAACCGCCTCGAACTGGGCGGCCAGGAACGGGCCGTGGAACTCGGCTCCGCCCGGGCGGAGGACGCCAGGCGGCTCGACCGGCTGCCCGGCGCGCCCGTCCTCGTCGTCACCACCCGCTACCTCGCCGCGGGCGGTACCGCCGCGGTCGCGCTCTCCACCTACCGGGCCGACACCTGCCGCCTCACCTTCGGCGACTCCGCCGGAGTCCCGCTGCTGGCGGGCTGAACCGCACGCCGCGCGCCCGCCGGCGACGGGACGTCAGCGGGCGACGGCGCCCTCCACGGTGAACAGCTCCTCCTCGACGTGGTCGAGCGCCAGCCGCAGCGCGCCGGTCGCGATGGCCTCCTCGCCCAGCAGGGACAGTGCGACCCGCGGCGGCCGCAGGCAGTAGCGCTCCAGCTCGCGGCGGAGCGGGTCCAGCACCCCGTCCAGTCCGGTGGCCCAGCCGCCGACGACCACCAGTTCCGGGTCCAGGGCCAGCACCAGCGCGGCCACGTCGTGCACCAGGCGCCGTATGAACCGCTCGACGGCCTGCCGCGCCCGCTCGTCCCCCTCGCGCGCCAGTGCGAAGACCCGTGCCACCGCCGCCTCGTCCAGCGGGTGCAGCGGCTCGCCGGTCGTGGACAGCAGGTGCTCGGGAGTGGCCTCCCGCCCCAGCAGGTGCAGTGCGCCGATCTCCCCGGCCGCGCCGCCGAATCCGCGGTGCAGCCGCCCGCCGATCAGCGAGCCGGCGCCCGGACTCAGCCCGGCCAGGACGAACACCATGTCGTCGACCCCGTCGGCCGCGCCCTTCCAGTGCTCGGCCAGCGCGGCGGCGTTGGCGTCGTTCTCCACCAGTACCGGGCAGCGGAACGACCGCCGCAGCCGCTCGCCCAGCGGCAGACCGGTCCAGCCCGGCAGCGCCGTGCACAGCCGCACCATGCCGTCGGCCTCCACGATCCCGGGGCTGCCCACCCCCACCGCGCGCAGGGTGCTGCGCGGCACCTCGCAGGTGCGCAGCAGTTCGGCGACCACCGCGCGTGCCCGTTCCAGCCGCTCGTCGGCCGTCGCCTGTTCGGAGACCGCGCGCCCGACCGTGCCCAGCCGCCGCCCGCACAGGTCGGAGAGGACGGCGGCCACCCGGTGCGGGCCGATCTCGATGCCGAGCAGGTGACCGGCCTCGGCCCGGAAGCGGTAGCGGCGCGCGGGCCGTCCCTGCCGCCGGACGTCACCGGCCCCGACGGCGGCCTCGGCCGCCAGGCCGGCCTCCACCAGCTGCTCCACCACACCCTCGACCGTCGGCCGGGACAGCTCCGCGGCCTGGGCCAGATCGGACAGCGTCGGTGGGCCGTCGGCGGCGCGCAGCGCGCGCAGGACGACGGCGGAGTTGATCCTGCGCAACAGGGAGGGATCCCTGCCGGTGAGCCGCCCCAACGTCCGCCTCCTGGGAAGTGCGCATGTGTGGCCGGATCGTATCCGGTGAGCGCACGGTGAGCGAGAGCCGGGTGAGGCGCCCCGGGAGGGGCCGGCTGACAGGGCGGGCCGACCGCCGTCAGGACGGGCCGTCGAGCGCGGCGGCGCGCAGCCGGCCGTACTCCTCGGCCATCGTCTCCAGTGTCCAGTGGGCGTTGAGCCCGCTGGGGTTGGGCAGCACCCACACCCGGGTGCCGCCGATCGCCGCCTCCTGGGGGCCCGTGCGGGCCTTCCGGTCCCCGAAGGCGGCCCGGTAGGCGGTCACACCGACCACCGCGAGCCACTCCGGGCGCAGCCGGGCCACCTTCTCGGCCAGCACGCGCCCGCCCGTGCGGTACTCCTCGGACGTCAGCTCGTCGGCACGGGCGGTGGGGCGGGGCGAGATGTTGGTGATGCCCAGGCCGTACGAGAGCAGTTCGTGCTGCTCCGACGGCCTCAGCCGCCGGGGGGTGAAGCCGGAGGCGTGCAGCACCGGCCAGAAGCGGTTGCCCGGGTGGGCGAAGTGGTGTCCCAGCCGGGCGGTCGTCAGCCCCGGGTTGATCCCGCAGAACAGCACCCGCAGCCCCTCGGCGACGACGTCGGGGACGGTGCGGGCGCGCAACGCCTCCATCTCCTCCCCGGTCATCCCGGTGCCGCCCGCCTCCTCGCCGGAGGCACCCCTGCCGGGGGTCCGGTCGGATGTGGTCCTCCTGGTCATGGCCCTCCCTGGCGGTCCTTCCGGGGCTCTCCTTCCCGGAAGGACCTCAGGCAGTCGGGGGGACGGTCAGAGGATCGCGCCCGGAGTGTAGGAGGCGGCCTCCGGACGGTGCTTCGCGATCTCCTCGATCCGGGCCACCACCGCGGCGACCTGGTCGCCGGCCGCGCCGGTGAAGGACAGCCGGTCGGCCAGCAGGGCGTCCAGCCGCTCCCGGTCCAGCGGGATGCGCTCGTCCGCGGCCAGCCGGTCCAGCAGCTCGTTGCGCTCGGCCCCCTCGCGCAGCGCCAGCGCCGAGGCCACCGCGTGCTCCTTGATGGCCTCGTGGGCCGTCTCCCGGCCGACCCCGGCCCGCACCGCGCCCATCAGCACCTTGGTGGTGGCCAGGAACGGCAGGTAACGGTCCAGCTCGCGGGCGACGACCGCGGGGAACGCGCCGAACTCGTCCAGGACCGTCAGGAAGGTCTCCAGCAGTCCGTCGAGGGCGAAGAAGGCGTCCGGCAGCGCGACACGGCGCACCACCGAGCAGGAGACGTCGCCCTCGTTCCACTGGTCGCCCGCGAGCTCGCCGACCATCGAGGCGTAGCCGCGCAGGATGACGGCGAAACCGCCCACACGCTCGCAGGAGCGGGTGTTCATCTTGTGCGGCATCGCCGAGGAGCCGACCTGACCCGGCTTGAAGCCCTCGGTCACCAGCTCGTGCCCGGCCATCAGCCGGATGGTCTTGGCCAGCGAGGAGGGCGCGGCGGCCAGCTGGACCAGAGCGGTCACCACCTCGTAGTCCAGTGAGCGCGGATAGACCTGGCCGACGGAGGTGAGGGTGTGGCCGAAGCCGAGGTGGGCGGCGATCCGCTCCTCCAGCTCGGCCAGCCTGCTCCCGTCCCCGCCCAGCAGGTCCAGCATGTCCTGGGAGGTGCCCACCGGCCCCTTGACGCCGCGCAGCGGGTAGCGTGCCAGCAGTTCCTCCAGCCGCGCGTGGGCCACCAGCAGTTCGTCGGCGGCGGTCGCGAAGCGCTTGCCCAGCGTCGTGGCCTGCGCGGCGACGTTGTGCGAGCGCCCCGCCATCACCAGCTCGCCGTGCTCGGCCGCCAGCCGGCCCAGCCGCGCCAGCGCGGCCACCGCGCGGTCGCGCACCAGCTCCAGCGACAGCCGGATCTGGAGCTGCTCGACGTTCTCGGTCAGGTCCCGGGAGGTCATGCCCTTGTGCACGTGCTCGTGCCCGGCCAGCGCGTTGAACTCCTCGATCCGCGCCTTCACGTCGTGGCGCGTGACCTTCTCCCGCTCGGCGATCGAGGCCAGGTCGACATCCTGGAGCACCCGCTCGTAGTCGGCCAGGGCCTGCTCCGGCACCTCGACGCCCAGGTCCTTCTGGGCCCGCAGCACGGCGAGCCACAGCCGCCGCTCCAGTACCACCTTGTGTTCGGGGGACCACAGTCGGGCCAGCTCCGCGGAGGCGTAGCGGCCTGCGAGGACGTTCGGGATGCGCGGCTTGTCAGTCACACCCGGGGATTCTACGGGGTGTCCTCGCAGGCCAGCGGCGCCAGGTCGGGTGCGGAGTACCGGCCCCGGTCCACGGCCGGGTCCAGCGGTGCCAGGTCGGGCCGCTTGGGCGTCAGCCCGTCGCCCGAGGAGCGCCCGGTCAGCCGCCGGCCGATCCACGGGAGCAGATGGCGGCGGGTGAAGCGCAGGTCGGCGACGCGGCGTGCGTACCAGCCGGGCAGGACGGCGGGCGGCAGGGCCGCGTGCCAGTCCGCCTCGGCCTCGTGCCCCAGCCGCTGCCAGACGGCCTCGGCCACCCGCTCGTGTCCCTCGGCGGTCAGGTGCAGCCGGTCGTCGTCCCACATCCTGGGATCACTCAGCGCGTCGCAGCCGTACAGGTCCACCACCAGGGCGCCGTGCCGCTCGGCGAGATCGTCGATGAAGTCGAAGAGGTGCTCCATGCGGGCCCGGTAGCGCTCCAGTACCGGCCCGCGCCGCCCGGGACTGCGCATCAGCACCAGGTGGCGGCATTCGGGGGCGAGCCTGGCGACCGACTCCTCCAGCAGGCCGCACACCCGGCCCATGTCGCACTTCGGACGCAGTACGTCGTTGAGGCCGCCGACCAGTGTCACCAGATCCGCGCCCATGGCGGCGGCCACGTCCACCTGTTCCCCGGCGATCTGCCGGATCAGCTTGCCGCGCACCGCCAGGTTGGCGTAGCGGAAGCCGTCGGTGCGGGCGGCGAGGCGGGCGGCGAGGAGATCCGCCCAGCCGCGGTAACTGCCGTCCGGCAGCAGGTCCGACATGCCCTCGGTGAAGGAGTCCCCGAGGGCGACGAAGCTGGTGATGGCGGGCGGGGCGGGCGAGTCGGTTGCACTGTCCATGGCGCGGACCATGATAACCGACCGCTTGGTACGTGCCTTCCTCCGGTGCACGTCTCCTCGCGGTGCACGTCTCCTCGGGGACGCCCCGCCCCGCCGTCAGCGGCCCACCAGTTCGCGCAGCACGTCCTCCATGGTGACCAGCCCGACCGCGCGCCCGTCCGTGCCGATCACCGCCGCCAGGTGGGTGGCGCTGCCGCGCATCGCGCCCAGCACGTCGTCCAGCGGCGCCGTCGCCCGCACCCGGGCGATCGGCCGCAGCGCCGCGACGGGGAAGGGCGCGTCGCGGTGCACGGCGTCGAGCGCGTCCTTGACGTGCAGATAACCCAGCGCCCTGCCCCGGTCGTCCACCACGGGGAAGCGGGAGAACCCGCTGCGCGCGGAGAGCTGCTCCAGCCCCTCGGGAGTGACGCCGAACGGGGCGAAGACGACGCGGTCGGTGGGCCGTACGACGTCCTCGACCGGGCGCCGGCCCAGTTCCAGCGCGTCGCGCAGCCGCTCCGTGGCGCGCTCGTCCAGCAGTCCGGCCTCGCTGGAGTCGGCCACCAGCCGGGCCAGCTCGTCGTCGGAGTAGGTCGCCGAGACCTCGTCCTTGGGCTCCACCCGCAGCAGCTTCAGCAGACCGTTGGCCAGGGCGTTGACACCGAAGATCACCGGCCGCAGGGCCCGGGTGAGGGCGACCAGCGGCGGTCCCAGCAGCAACGCCGCGCGCTCGGGCGCCGCCAGCGCGATGTTCTTCGGCACCATCTCGCCCAGCAGCATGTGCAGATACGTCGCCACCGCCAGCGCGATCACGAAGGCGATCGGATGGACCAGGCCCTCCGGCACGCCGGCGAGCTGGAACACCGGCTCCAGCAGATGCGCGATCGCGGGCTCGGCGACCACGCCCAGCACCAGGGTGCACAAGGTGATGCCCAGCTGGGCGGTGGCCATCAGGGCCGACACGTGCTCCAGACCCCACACCACACCGCGCGCCCGCTTCTCGCCGCGTTCGGCGAGCGGTTCGACCTGGCTGCGGCGCACCGAGATCATCGCGAACTCCGCGCCCACGAAGAAGGCGTTGGCGACCAGGGTCAGCAGGCCGATCAGCAGTTGGACGGCGGTCATCGGTCCGCCTCCCCGCTTTGGGCGCCGACCCGGGCACCGCGGCGCCCGCCGGCGTCCCCGAGGCCGCCGTGGCCGCCGCCGGCCCGGTCGTGGCCCTCCCGGCCGCCGTCGTGGTCGTCGTGGCCGTCCCCGTCCCCGTCACCGGGTTCGGGCGGGGCGGTCAGCCGTACCCCGGCGGCCCGCCGTCCGGTCGCGTCCACGACCTCCAGCCGCCACCCGGCGACCTCCAGGACGTCGCCCACGACCGGAATGCGGCCCAGTTCGGTGGCGATCAGCCCGGCCAGGGTCTCGTACGGGCCGTCCGGGGCGCGCAGGCCGATCTCCTCCAGCCGGTCGGTGCGGGCCGCACCGTCCGCGTCATAGACGGTACGGCCCTCCCCGTCCGCGCCCGCCGGGACCAGATCGGGAGTCTGGAGCGGGTCGTGCTCGTCGCGGACCTCGCCCACGACCTCCTCGATGATGTCCTCCAGGGTGACGACCCCGGCGGTGCCGCCGTACTCGTCGATCACCACCGCCATGCTGTTGCCTCCCTGCTTGCCCGACAGCCGGTCCAGCAGCCGGTCCACGGTCAGCGACTCCGGTACGAGCACCGGCTCGCGCAGCAGCCCGGTGACCGGGCAGCCGGCGCGGCGGCCGGCGGGGACGGCGATGACGTCCTTGACGTGGGCGACGCCGACCACGGTGTCGAGGTTGCCGCGGTAGACCGGGAAGCGGGACAGGCCCGTCGCCCGGGCGGCGTTGACCACGTCCTGCGCGGAGGTGCTCTCCTCCAGCGCGATGACCTGGACGCGCGGCGTCATCACGCTCTGCGCGGTCAGCTCGGAGAGCCGGATGGTGCGGACGAACAGTTCCGCGGTGTCCGCCTCCAGGGCGCCCGCCTTCGCCGAGTGGCGCGCGAGCGCGACCAGCTCCTGCGGGGAGCGGGCCGAGGCCAGCTCCTCGGTGGGCTCCAGACCGAGACGGTGGAGAACCCGGTTGGCGGTGTTGTTCAGATGGGTGATCAGCGGCCGGAAGGCGGCGCTGAAACCGCGCTGCAGGCCGCCGACCCGGCGGGCGACCGGCAGCGGCCGGGAGATCGCCCAGTTCTTCGGCACCAGCTCGCCGACGACCATCAGCACCACCGTGGACAGCACCGTGCCCGCCACCAGCGCCACCGAGGACGCCGCCGAGTCGGGCAGCCCGGCCGCCCGCAGCGGGCCGGCCAGCAGCCGCGCGGTCGAGGGCTCGGAGAGCATGCCGATGATCAGACCGGTCACGGTGATGCCGAGCTGGGCGCCGGAGAGCTGGAAGGTCAGGGACCGCACCGCCGTCAGAGCGCTGTCGGCGCCCGGCTCACCGCGCTCGGCGGCCCGCTCCAGATCGCCGCGCTCGACGGTGGTCAGCGAGAACTCCGCCGCGACGAACACGGCACAGGCCAGGGTCAGCAGCAGCGCCAGAAGCAGGAGGAGCACTTCGGTCACCGGGTCACCCCCGTCCCCTGGTCCGGCGGGACGGAGAGAGCCGCTCGACGGCCGTGTTCGCGGCCGGTTCCACTGCCGCTTCTACTGCCGGCTCTGCTGCCGGTACTACTGGGAGGCTCGCCCATGGGCGGACGCTCACACACCTTTCTCTGGGATGTCGCTCCGGAGCGCGCGCCGTGGACACGGCGGCCGCGATACACGGCTCGAGCGCGCGATGGGCAGTCCATCGTATGCGAGCCGCCGCGCACTGCCCGGGGCCGCCGGTCCGCTACCGGGCCGCGCCCGTCAGTCCAGCGGTTTCACCCACCGGCTCCACTGCGGCTGCGGCGCGTAGCCGGCCGCACGCCAGGCATGGTGGGCGGCGGCGTTGCGGTCGAGCACCATGGCGTCGGCCCGGCGCCCGCCCAGCGCGGCGAACCGCGCCTCGGCCGCCGCCAGCAGGGCCGAGGCCACACCGCGGCGGCGGTGCGCCGGATGGACCGCGAGCCGGTACAGATGGCAGCGCCAGCCGTCGAAGCCCGCTATCACTGAGCCGATCACCGGCCCGGCGGCAGGCGCCCCGGCGGCCGCGGGCTCCCCGGGGCCCCCGCCGGGCACCGCCAGCAGCAGCGCGTCCGGGTCCCGGTCGATCAGCCGGGCCACTCCCGCACGGTCGTCGCTGATGCTCGTCCCCTCCGCGGCCTGGGCCCAGAAGGCCAGGACGGCGTCGACGTCCGAGGCGAGGGCGGTCCGGACACGGAGGCCGAAGTCGTTCACAAGATCGTCCATGGCGGCATCCCAGCACCGGCCGGGCGGCGTACGCGCGGTGTTCCGTCATGTGGTCACCAGGGGGCGTCAGCTGCCCCGCAACTCCTCGATCACCTCTGCGAAGACCTCCATGTACGGTTCCAGCACGCAGATGTAGCTGAAGCCGTACCGCTCGCGGTGGGCGCGCACCTGCCCGGCGATCTGTCCGACGCTGCCGGCGAGCAGGGCCGGGTGCTCCAGGAGCTCGTCCTCCGTCGCGCCCAGGGCGTACGGGACCAGCTCGCGGGCCACCGCGCGCCGGTCGTCGGTGACGACCACCCGCTGGACGAGGTAGTTCAGCTCGGCGGGCTCCTCCCGGCCGGCGGCGAAGCGGCGGCGGGCGGCCGTCCGCTCCTCCAGCTCGTCCGGGCTGATCAGGTGGATGACACCCTCGGGCGCGCCGGGGGCCTGCCGGGTCCCGGTGAAGGCGGCGATGTCGGCGTGGCGGGCGGCCAGCCGCAGCACCCGGTCGCCGTTGCCGCCGATCAGCAGCGGCGGGCGGGGCCGCTGCCGGGGCGCGGGGACGTGCTCGGGGTCGGACAGCAGCCGGTCCAGCTCGGCGACGGTGTGCTCCAGGTGGTCCACCCGCTCGCCCGGCGACCCCCACGGCAGCCCGGCCCGCTCGTGCTCGGAGCGCACGTACCCGGTGCCCAGCCCCAGCTCCAGCCGTCCGCCCGTCAGCCGGTCGCAGGTGGCGACCTCGCGGGCCAGCAGAGCGGGGTTCCAGAAGCCCGCGTTGAGCACGAAGGTGCCCACGCGGGGCCGCCGGGTCGCCTCGGCCGCGGCGACCAGCGCCGGGAACGGCGCGGGAGCGCCCAGGTGGTCGGGCACGAGCAGCACGTCGTACCCCAGCTCCTCGGCGCGGCGGCACTTGGCACGCCAGGCGTCGCGGGAGTCGAGGGCGACCAGGCTGACGCCGAAGCGGAACGGTCGTGTCATGCGGCTCTCCTCACGGTCCGGACTGCGGAAGGGGATCGGGCCCCCGGGCCGGGGCCGGGGGCGTGTCGGTCAGGGCGTCAGGCCGTGCCCCGGAGACGTTCCGGGGGGCTTTCCGGGGACGGCGGAGCGGGGCGGGCCCGGGTCAGTACTGCCGCACGGGGTCGAACCGCTTCATCCGCTCCAGGACGGCCCCGGCGGTGGGGCGCGGCATCTCGTCGACGATCCGCCCGTCGGCCAGGAAGAGCACCTGGTCGGCGTGGGCCGCGGCGCCCGGGTCGTGGGTCACCATCACCACCGTCTGCCCCAGGTCGTCGACCGCCCGGCGCAGGAAGTCCAGCAGCTCCAGCCCGGAGCGCGAGTCGAGGTTCCCGGTCGGCTCGTCGGCGAAGACCAGCCTCGGACGGGAGGCCAGCGCACGGGCGCACGCCACCCGCTGCTGCTGGCCGCCGGAGAGCTGGGTGGGCCGGTGGTCGAGGCGGTCCCGCAGCCGGAGCGTGTCGATCACCGTGTCCAGCCACCGCCGGTCCGGCCTGCGGCCCCCGATGTCCATGGGCAGCGTGATGTTCTCCAGGGCCGTCAGGGTGGGCAGCAGGTTGAAGGACTGGAACACGAAGCCGATCTCGTCCCGCCGCAGCCGTGTCAGCTCCGCGTCCCCCAGCCCGGTGACCTCGGTGTCGCCGACCCACACCCTCCCCTCGGTGACGGTGTCCAGCCCGGCCAGGCAGTACATCAGCGTCGACTTGCCCGAACCGGACGGGCCCATCACCGCGGTGAACCGGCCCTCGGCGATGTCGACGTCCACCGAGTCGAGTGCCACCACGGCCGTCTCGCCACTGCCGTAGTTCTTGGTCAGCCCGCGGGCCCGGGCGGCGGACCGCCCCGCCTTCGGCGCCTCGCTCGCCTTCCGCGCGTCAGTGGACACCGCACCTCCCGGTTCGGACGGACGGCCCCCTCACGGGAGCCGGGACGACTGACAGGTCCGTACCCGGTGCGGGGCCGTCCATCCACAGGGCGGCGGGAGCGCCCCGGAAGCCGCGGCCGTGACGCGCCCGGCCGCCCCGGCGGTGTCACGGCCGCCGGGCACCGCCCAGGACGTGTGCCGACACCGGTGTCGGAACGCCCTTCTCCGGAACCCGCAGCCGCCGCAGGGACAGCTCGGTGAAGCCCGCCGCCCCGATCGCGGCCACGGTGTCGCGTGCGGTGTGGCAGCCGCCGAACAGGTGCGGCCACACGGTGCGGTCCAGCGACCGCTGGAGAAGGGCCATCGCGGTGCCGTCGGCCCGGACGTGCTCGTAGAAGCACAGCCGGCCGCCCGGCCGCAGCACCCGGCGGATCTCGGCCAGGGCGCGGTCGGGGTCCCTCACCGAGCACAGCACCAGCGACACCACGGCCGCGTCGAACGCCTCGCTGTCCAGCGGGATGTCCTCCGCGACGCCGGGGACCACACGGACGGGGACGGCGGCGCGCGCCGCGGCCTCCCGTGCCGCCCGCCGCAGCAGCGGCTCCGGCTCCACCGCCACCACCTCGCGCACGGCGGCCGGGTAGCGGCCGAAGTTCAGGCCGCTGCCCGCCCCCACCTCGACCACCCGGCCGGACAGCCCGGCCAGCAGCTCGGCGCGGTGCGCGCCGATCCCGGCCCGTTCGTCCACCGCCGGGGCGAAGCGGGCGTAGTAGCGCGCGAAGACGGGGTGGTGCACGGCGTCGGTCTCGGACCTGCGGCGGGGGGCCATGGGCGTCCTCCGGGAGGGGCTCTCACCTCGGTGCGGTCTCCCATTCTCGCTCCGCCGGCCGTTCCCCACCCTTCCAGGAGCCCCCCAGCCGCGGGGAGAGCCAGCCCGCCGCCCGCCCGCGGAACACCGGGGGCTCCAGCGAGCCCGCCCCCTGCGGCAGCAGCCCCGCCAGCGGGGCGTCCGCCGCCACCGGGAGGTCCGCCAGATTGCAGCGGGCCGCGAGATCCGGCTCGCGCGGCCAGCTGCCGACCACGACACCGGCGCATTCCAGGCTCCTGGAGCGCAGTGCCTCGGTCGTCAGCGCCGTCGCGTTCAGGGTGCCCAGCCCGGCGGCGGCGACCACCAGCACCGGGGCGCCCAGCAGCCGGGCCGCGTCGGCGAGGGTCGAGCCCCGCTCGTCGAAGCGGACCAGCAGCCCGCCCGCGCCCTCGACCAGCACCAGATCGTGCTCCTCCGCCAGGGCCCGCGCCGTCTCCGCCACCGCCTCGGGACGCACCCGGGGCAGACCGGCCCGGCGCGCCGCCGTCTCGGGGGCCAGCGGTTCGGGGTAGCGGGCGAGTTCCACGGCGGTCACGTCCGCGCCGGCCAGACGCCGCACCTCGGCCGCGTCCCCCGGCTCGCCCTCGGCCACCCCGGTCTGCGCGGGTTTGAGCACGGCCACCGAGCGGCCCGCCGCCACCGCCGCGGCGGCCAGCGCCGCGGTGACCACGGTCTTGCCGACCTCCGTGCCCGTCCCGGTGACGACCAGCACCGACATGTTCGCGCCTCTCCTCGCTCCTTCGTGCACCGGGACGTCCCGGCCCGCTTCCGCACCGTCTGCCCGGCCGTCCGCCCGGCCCGCCTGCTCAGCCCGCCCGCGCCGCCGCACACACCGCGGCCGCGATCCGCGCCACGTCCTCGTCGCCGGTGACGTAGGGGGGCATGGTGTACACCAGGTCGCGGAACGGCCGCAGCCACACGCCGGCGCGCACCGCCGCCTCGGTGGCCGCCGCCATGTCCACCTCGTGGTCGAGCTGGACCACTCCGATCGCCCCAAGCACGCGCACGTCGCGCACCCCCGGCAGCGCGGCGGCCCCGGCGAGCCCGGCGCGCAGCCCGGCCTCGATCCGCTTCACCTCGCCCGCCCAGTCCTGGGCGAGCAGCAGGTCCAGGGAGGCCACCGCGATCGCCGACGCCAGCGGGTTGCCCATGAACGTGGGGCCATGGGCCAGCACCGGCACCTCGCCGCGCGAGATGCCCTCCGCCACCCGCGTGGTGCACAAAGTCGCGGCCATCGTCAGATAACCGCCGGTCAGTGCCTTGCCGACGCACATCACATCGGGGGTCACCCCCGCGTGGCCGGCCGCGAACAGGGAACCGGTACGGCCGAAGCCGGTGGCGATCTCGTCGAACACCAGCAGTACGCCGTGCTCGTCGCATGCCTCGCGCAGCACCCGCAGATAGGCGGGGGAGTGGAAGCGCATCCCGCCCGCGCCCTGGACCACGGGCTCCACGATCACCGCGGCCAGCTCGTCGGCGTGGGAGGCGATCAGCTCCCGCAGGTGCGCCTCGTAGGCCGGGTCGGGGCCGGCGTCGAAACCGCCCGGCGGAGCGTCCGCGAAGACCTGCTCGGGCAGCGCCCCGGACCACAGGTGGTGCATACCGCCCTCGGGGTCGCACACCGACATCGGCTGCCAGGTGTCCCCGTGGTAGCCGCCGCGCCAGGTCAGCAGCCGCCGCTTGCCCGGCCGTCCCAGCGAACGCCAGTACTGCAGGCACATCTTGACGGCGACCTCGACCGACACCGAACCGGAGTCGGCGAGGAAGACGTGCTCCAGCCCCTCCGGGGTGACGTCCACCAGCCGCCTGGCCAGCCGTACGGCGGGTTCGTGGGTGAGTCCGCCGAACATCACATGGCTCATCCGCTCCAGCTGGGCGCTCGCCGCGTCGTTGAGCACCGGGTGGTTGTAGCCGTGGATCGCCGACCACCACGACGACATCCCGTCGACCAGCTCCACGCTGCCCCAGGCCGGCCGCGCCAGCCGCAGCCGGACCCCGGAGGCGGAGGAGATGACCAGCGGTTCGGAGCGGCCGGGCATCGGGCCGTAGGGGTGCCAGACGTGGCGGCGGTCGAGTTCGGCGAGTTCCTCGGGCGGGATGCCGGAGGCGGGGGAGAGGGCGAGCGGGGCGTCGGCGTCAGGCATTGGGCGGCAGCTCCGTGCCCGCGCCCCGCCGCCTCACCGCCACCAGATCGGTGCGGGCCCGTCCGGACGCCGCCGCGGCGTCCGCGCCCTCGGCGGCACCCGTCTCCCCGGACGCCTTCGAGACCGGCTCGCCCGCGGTGACGCCGGTGTCCGCGGTGACGCCGGCGTCCGCGCCGCCGCCGCAGGGCCCGCAGCCCCCGCCGGCTCCCGCGCCGTCGTGTCCGCCGCAGCCCCCGCCGGACGCGGCGAGCGCGTCCGCCCGGTGCTCGGGCAGCGTCCGCTCCCCGGCGCCCTCCACCTCGAAACCGGCGTCGGCGATCATCTCCAGGTCGGCCCTGCCCGCCTGGCCCTCGCTGGTGAGGTAGTCGCCCAGGAAGATGGAGTTGGCCAGATGCAGGGCCAGCGGCTGCATCGACCGCAGATGCACCTCGCGCCCGCCCGCCAGCCGGACCTCCACGTCGGGGCAGACGAAGCGGACCATGGCCAGGATGCGCAGGCAGCGCTGGGGCGTGAGGCTCCACTCCTTCGCCAGCGGAGTCCCCTCGAAGGGGATGAGGAAGTTCACCGGTACCGAGTCCGGGTCCAGCTCACGCAGGGAGAAGACCACGTCCACCAGGTCCGCGTCCGACTCGCCCATGCCCGCGATCAGCCCCGAGCAGGCCGACAGCCCGGCCGCCTGCGCCTGATGGACCGTCTCGACGCGGTCGGCGTAGGTGTGAGTGGTGGTGATCTCCCCGTATGTCGCCTCGGAGGTGTTGAGGTTGTGGTTGTAGGCGTCCGCGCCCGCCTCGCGCAGCCGCTCGGCCTGGCCGCCGGAGAGCAGCCCCAGGCAGGCGCACACCTCAACGCCCTCGTTCTGCTCCTTGATGGCGGCGATGGTCTGCGAGACCCGGTCCACGTCCCGGTCGGTGGGACCGCGCCCGCTGGCCACCAGACACACCCGCTTGGCGCCCCCGGCCACGCCCGCTCCGGCCGCCGCCGCGGCCTCCTGGGGCTTCAGCCAGGTGTACTTGAGGATGTCGGCCTTCGAGCCCAGCCGCTGCGAGCAGTACGAGCAGTCCTCCGGGCACAGCCCGGACTTCAGGTTGACCAGGTAGTTGAGCTTCACCCGCCGGCCGAACCACTGACGCCGCACCTTCCCGGCCGCGGCCACCACATCGAGGAGTTCGTCGTCGGAGGTGGCCAGTACGGCCAGCGCCTCGTCGCGCGTGGGCAGCTCGCGCCGCAGCCCCTTGTCCACCAGCGTCTTCAGCAGGTCCATGGCGTTGATCCTCGCCTACGCGCCCGCCCGCGGCCAAGGACGAACCCCCACAACCGGGCGGGCGGAAGGTGTGTGTATCGCCACACCCTGTGCGGGTCCGTCCGCCACTACCTTTGGGCGGAACCGACAGAAGGCGAGGGACGGCCCGCCATGCCGCAGGAGCACCGCAGCACCCCGGACCCGTTCGACTGGATCGACGAGCACGCCGAACTGCGCCGCCGCGCGGGCCTGGTGCGCTCCCTGCGCCCCCGGCCCGCCGACTCCCCGCTGCTCGACCTCGCCGGCAACGACTACCTGGGTCTGGCCCGGCATCCGGAGGTCGTCGCCGCCGCCTCGGCCGCCGCCCGCCGCTGGGGCGCGGGCGCCACCGGCTCCCGCCTGGTCACCGGCACCACCGAACTGCACGCCGAACTGGAGGCGGAGCTCGCCGACTTCTGCGGCTTCGAGGCCGCCCTGGTGTTCTCCTCCGGCTACGCCGCCAACCTCGCCGCGGTCACCGCCCTGACCGACCGCGGCACGCTGGTGGTCTCCGACGCCGCCAACCACGCCTCCCTGATCGACGGCTGCCGGCTGTCCCGGGCGGAGACCGCCGTCGTACCGCACGCGGACCCCGGCGCCGTGCGCAAGGCGCTCGACGGCTTCGCCGGCCGCACCGTGGCCGTGACCGACACCGTCTTCTCCGTCGACGGCGACGCCGCGCCGCTGGCCTTTCTGGCCGCCGTCTGCCGCGGTCACGGTGCCGCGCTGCTGGCGGACGACGCGCACGGCCTGGGCGTCCTGGGCGACGGTGGGCGGGGCGCCCTCCACGCGGCGGGCCTGGCGGGGGACCCGGACGTGGTGGCCACCGTGACGCTGTCGAAGTCGCTCGGCAGCCAGGGCGGCGCCGTCCTCGGCCCGGCCCGGGTGATCGACCACCTGGTCAACACCGCCCGCACCTTCGTCTTCGACACCGGCCTCGCCCCGGCCGCGGCCGGCGCCGCCCTCGCCGCGCTGCGGCTGCTGCGGACCGAGCCCGGCCGTGCCGCCCGCGTCCGCGAGGTCGCCACCGGGCTGTACGAGCGGCTGGCGGGCGCCGGTCTGGACGCCACCCGCCCGGACGCCGCCGTGGTGTCGGTACGCGCCCCCTCCGCGGAGTCGGCCGTGCGCTGGGCCGCCGACTGCCGCGGCGCCTTTCTGGCCGCCGGCTGCTTCCGGCCCCCCTCGGTGCCCGACGGGATCTCCCGGCTGCGGCTGACCGCCCGCGCCGATCTGACGGAGGCCGAGCTGGACGCGGCCGCGGCCACCATCGCGCGCACCGCGCCGCCCGCGGGGAGGGACGCCTGACCGGGCGCCCGCACCGCCCGTCCGGCCGCTCATCCGGGGTCCGGCGGCCGCTCCCGCGGCGGGCCCGCCGCACGGCTCCGCCGCGCCGCGGCCTTCCGGCGCAGTCCGAAGGGCAGCAGCGCCCACATCGCCGCGCAGAACGCCAGCACGCACGCCGCCACCGCGAGCCCCGCGGCCCTTCCCAGCACCACGTCCACCACGAGCAGCACGGACCCGGTCAGCGCCAGGGAGAGGAAGACCAGCCCGACCCCGGCCAGCCGCGAGGACACGTCCACGATCAGCCGCTTGACCCCGCGCCGGAACAGCGCCCGGTGCAGGGCCGCGGGCGCCGTGAAGAGGATGGAGGCGGTCACCGCCAGCAGCAGCGTGGTCACGTAGGTGCCGCGCTGCACCGTGTCCAGGCCGGTGAAGCGCTGGGTGAAGGCGAGGGTGAGGAGGAAGGCGAAGAGGATCTGGACGCCTGTCTGGATGACCCTCAGCTCCTGCAGCAGCTCGAGGAAGTTGCGGTCGGCGCGTTCCAGGGGGGTCTCGTGGCGGTCGGTCATGCGGTCGGTGTTGCCGCCCGGAGGGCGCGTCACTCGCCGCCGACCCGGTGGGGTCCGCACCGGCCCTCCCCTCAGCTCCCGTGCCAGGGCGGGCGGGGGCGAAGGCTCCGGCGGCATCCGGCCCGTCTGCCCGCCCACCCCGGCGCGTGCTCGGCGCAGGTCTACGGCGCGGCGTTCCCCGGAGCCGGGTCCGCGTCGTCGCCGCTCTTGGCGGCCTCCGCCTGCGCGGCCTTGGCGTCGGGCGCGTACAGGTCCACGTACTCCTGGCCGGACAGATTCATGATCGTGTACATGATCTCGTCGGTGACCGCGCGCAGCACCGTCCGCTCGCCGTGCTGGTCGGCGAAGCGCGAGAAGTCCAGCGGCTCGCCGAAGCGGATGGTCACCCGCCCGATCCTCGGCAGTCTCCGGCCCGGGGGCTGGAGTTCGAAGGTGCCCACCATCGCGCACGGGATTACCGGAACCCCGGCCCTGAGAGCCATGGAGGCGACGCCGACCCGTCCCCGGTACAGCCGCCCGTCGTGCGACCGGGTGCCTTCGGGGTAGATGCCGAGCAGCTCCTCCCGGCGCAGCACCCGCAGCCCCTCCTCGACCGCCGCCTGCCCGGCGCCGCGGCCCGAGCGGTCGACCGGGATCTGGCCGATGCTGCGGAAGAAAGCGGCGGTCAGCCTCCCCTTCAGGCCCGGTCCCGTGAAGTACTCCGCCTTGGCGAGGAAGGTGATGCGCCGGTGCAGGATCGCGGGCATCAGGAAGTGGTCGGAGAAGGACAGGTGGTTTCCGGCGATGATCGCCGGGCCCTCGTCCGGGACGTTCTCCAGCCCCTCGATCCGGGGTCTGAACAGCAGTCGCAGCAGCGGCCCCAGCAGGACGTACTTGAGCACGTAGTAGAACACGGGGTGGCTCCCTACCGCACCGGACGGGCCTGCGGGCTGCTTCTTCGCCCCCGGCCGCTTCCCGGCCGGAGGGCGCCGGAGAGTCGGTCGGGGAGGAATCAGTGTATGTGCGGGCACCGCGGTGTGCGACCACATCCGGCGCCCGTGCCCGCCGGCTTCCGCGACGGCCCGGACCCCGCCAACCCGATCCCGGGGCCGTCCGGTTGCGACCCCGGGAGCAGGTGGGGCCCCGGACCGGAGCCCCGCGTTCTCAGTCCGTACCCGACTCGATCGCCGCGTGGTCGAGCGCGTCGGAGTCCACCGGTGTCTCCCCTCCCTCGTGGCTGCCCGCCGAGATGGCCTCGGCGCCGCCCGGGGGCAGCTCGCCGATGAGCCCGCCCCACGCGGCGAGCTGGCCGTGGGCCGCGTACTGCTCCAGCTTGCCCCGCGAGTCGGCGATGTCGAGGTTGCGCATGGTCAGCTGCCCGATGCGGTCGTCCGGGACGAACGCCGGGTCGTGGCTGCGCTCCATGGACAGCTTCTCGGGGTGGTAGCTCAGGTGCGGGCCCTGGGTGTCGAGGACGGAGTAGTCCTGGCCGCGGCGCAGCCGCACCGTGACGCTGCCGGTGACCGGCCGGCCGACCCAGCGCTGGAGGCTCTCGCGGAGCATGAGCGCCTGCGGGTCGAACCAGCGGCCCTCGTAGAGCAGCCGCCCGAGCCGGCGCCCCTCCACGTGGTACATGGCCACGGTGTCCTCGTTGTGGATGGCGTTCAGCAGCCGCTCGTAGGCCACGTGCAGCAGTGCCATGCCGGGGGCCTCGTAGACGCCGCGGCTCTTGGCCTCGATGATGCGGTTCTCGATCTGGTCGGACATCCCCAGGCCGTGCCGGCCGCCGATGAGGTTGGCCTCCCGCACCAGTTCGACCGCGCTTGCGAAGGC
Source organism: Streptomyces barkulensis (assembly GCF_002843305.1). Classification (GTDB taxonomy): domain Bacteria; phylum Actinomycetota; class Actinomycetes; order Streptomycetales; family Streptomycetaceae; genus Streptomyces; species Streptomyces barkulensis. The sequence continues at coordinate 40,821 of NZ_PGSG01000087.1, read as the reverse complement.
GCGCCCGTTGATCCGCACGGGGCGCCCGTGCTCGAACTCCACGGTGACGTCCTCGGCCGGAATGTCGACCCCGGGGTCCCAGAAGGGGACGCCCATGATCGGGGACACGATCTCCATCGAGGTGTCGAGGTACTCCAGGCGCTTGGCCTCGTGCGTGGCGCCCCAGATGTTGGCGTCGGTGGAGTACGCCTTCTCGGCGGAGTCGCGGTAGGGCAGGTCGCGCTGCGACAGCCAGGCGGACATCTCGTGCCGCCCGCCGAGTTCGGCCACGAACGCCCGGTCCAGCCAGGGCTTGTAGATCCGCAGACCGGGGTTGGCGAGCAGGCCGTAGCGGTAGAACCGCTCGATGTCGTTGCCCTTGTAGGTGGAGCCGTCCCCCCAGATGAAGACGTCGTCCTCACGCATCGCCCGCACCAGCAGGGTGCCCACCACCGCACGGCCGAGCGGGGTGGTGTTGAAGTAGGTCTGCGCGGCCGAGCGGATGTGGAAGGCGCCGCACGCCAGGGCGGCCAGCCCCTCCTCGACCAGGGCGTCGCGGCAGTCGACCAGCCGCGCCCGCTCGGCGCCGTACGCCAGGCCCCGCTCCGGCACGTCGGCCAGATCGGGCTCGTCGTACTGGCCGACGTCGGCCGTATAGGCATAGGGGACGGCGCCGCGCTCGCGCATCCACGCCACCGCGACAGAGGTGTCCAAACCGCCTGAGAACGCGATGCCGATGCGCTCACCGACTGGAAGTTTATTCAGTACCTTCGACATGTATGCATCCTAGACCCGTGTGCTCCGGGCCCGTCGTCCGCGCCGGGGGAGCGGCTCGGGAGCGAAGGCCGCGGGGCGGCGGCGGGACGGCGGCGGGCCCCGGCCGGGGGAGCGGTGCCCGCCGACCGGGTGAAGGGACGGGCGAGGGTCCTTGCCCGGGGTGCTCCGCCACGGTGGTCTTGGGCGCGCAATCGTGCCCAGCTTTCTGGAGGCCCGCATGTTCCCGCGCACCCGCACCACCGCCGCCGCGGCACTGGCCGCCGCTGCCGTCGCCGCACTCCTCACCCCGGCGTCCGCCGCCCGCGCCGAGGCCCCCGGGGCACCCGGGATCGAGCAGGCCCGCGGCGAGGTCTTCCTGACCGTCTCCGACGCCGAGGACACCTGGACACGGGGCGTGATGCTGATCTGCCCGGACGACGGCGGCGGCCCCCACCCCCGTGCGGCCGAGGCCTGCGAGGCCATCGACCGGTCCGGGGGCGAGCTGCGCCGGCTCTCCGGCCGTCAGCGCGACTGCACCAACGAGCACCGGCCCGTGGTGGCCGAGGTCACGGGCACCTGGCGGGGGAGCCGGATCCACTGGCGGTCGGAGTTCCCCAACGCCTGCGCCCTGCTCAGGCAGACCGGAGCGGTGTTCGACTTCTGAGTCCGCTTCCGGGCTCGCCCCCGAGCCCGCCACAGGCGTGCGAGTCCCGACCCGGGGGCTGCCCGGGCCGGGACTCGCACGCCTGTGGCGGGGTGGACCGGGGCGGACCGGGACGAGCGCCCCGGCCCGCCCCGGCAAGCGGCGGCTCACCGCTCCCGCGACGTCACCACGCCCAGGGTCACCAGCCCCAGGACTACCCACGCGAACCACAGCCAGCCGCTGCCGCCCAGCGCGACCGAGTAGGCGGTCACCAGTATCAGGGCGGCCACCGTGGTGACGGTCATGGCCTTCGCCATCTCCGGCATCGCTCACACCTTCCTCCCGAGTCGGTCGGAGCGGGACCGCCGGTCGCCGCGGCCGTCGTATCGCCGCGGCCGGCGGCCCCGTCCTGTCCGGCCCGGCCCGGTGCGCTACTGGCCGCGGGCCTGCAGCGACGCCAGGTAGGCGTTGTACGCGGTCAGGTCCTGGTCGCCGTTGCGGTCAGCGGCCCGGTCGTCGCGCCGAGCCTGCCGTTGTTCGGAGAAGTACCACTGGAAGACGAGTGCAATCAGCACGATGACCGTGGGAATCTCACTGAACGCCCAGGCGATGCCGCCCGCGGCGTTCTGGTCGGACAGCGCGGTGACCCCGAGCGAGGCGGGAGGGTTCGCGTACGTCCGAACCATCGGCTCGCCGGCCATCATCAGCGCGATGCCGAAGAAGGCGTGGAAGGGCATGCCCGCGAACAGCTCCAGCATTCGCATCACGTAGCCGGGACGGTGCGGCCCCGGGTCCACGCCCATGATCGGCCAGAAGAAGACCAGCCCGACCGCCAGGAAGTGCACCATCATCCCGAGGTGCCCGGCCTTGGATTCCATCAGGAAGTCGAACAGCGGCGTGAAGTACAGCGCGTACAGGCTCGCGATGAACATCGGGATGGTGAACCCCGGGTGCGTGACCACCCGCATGTACCGGCTGTGCAGCACCGCCACCAGGATCTCGCGCGGCCCCCTGCGGCCGCGCCCGGCGGCCGGAAGCGCGCGCAGCGCCAGCGTCACGGGGGCGCCCAGCAGCACCAGGATCGGCGACAGCATGCTGATCACCATGTGCTGCACCATGTGCACGCTGAACAGCACCATGCCGTAGTCGTTGAGCTTGGTGCACATCACCAGCGCGACCGTCAGCACGCCCAGCGCGAAGGAGACCGTGCGGCCGGTCTGCCAGGTGTCGCCGCGCTGCCGCAGCCGCACAACGCCCCAGCCGTAGAGCGCCAGCGCCAGCAGGCAGCTCACCAGGAAGAACGGCTCGGGGGAGAGCTCCAGACCGCGTCCGAGGGTGAACGGCGGCAGATCCGCCATCGTGCCGTGTCCGTCGTGGTCCATCCGCAGCTCTCCCGATTCGTGCCGATCCGCTCGGGACAGATTAGAACCGCCCCCGGCCGGGACTTCGGCCGGGGGCGGTTCCGATCCGGCCCGAGCGGACGCCGCATGGGCACGGCGGACGCCCGGGCGGCAGCGTCGGGCGGGTGTCAGGCGGGCTGGGTGGCCGCCGCGATCCGCTCGGCGCGCAGCGCCTCGTACCACCGGTCGTCCACCGGCGGCAGCGCGTTCACGTCCAGGGCCAGCTTGAGCAGCAGGTCCGCGATCTGCGGGTTCCTGGCCAGCACCGGGCCGTGCATGTAGGTGCCGAAGACGGTGTCGTTCCAGGCCCCCTCGGTGCCGTCGCCGGTCCCGTTGCCCCGGCCCAGCCGTACCCGGGCCAGCGGCCGGGCGGTCGGGCCCAGATGCGTGATGCCCTGGTGGTTCTCGAAGCCCGTCAGCTGGGGCAGGCCCAGCCGCTCGTCCATGTCGGCCAGCACGTCGCCGACGCACCGCTCGCCCTCGCCGCGGGTGCTGGTGACGTCCAGCAGGCCCAGGCCCGGCTCGCGCTGCCCGAGGTCGTTGACGAACTCGTGCCCCAGGATCTGGTAGCCGGCGCACACCGAGAAGACGATGGCGCCGTTGTCCACGGCCCGGTTCAGCCCGCCGTCGCGGCGCAGCCGCTCGGCCGCCAGCCGCTGCGGCCGGTCCTCGCCGCCGCCGACCAGGTAGATGTCCCCGGAGGTGGGGATCGGCTGGTCGGAGCGGACGTCGATCCGCTGCACGCCCAGCCTGCGCTGCCGGGCACGCCGCTCCACCACCAGTACGTTGCCCTGGTCGCCGTAGGTGCTCAGCAGGTCCGGGTAGACCCACACCACGCGCAGGCCGCTCTCACTCATGCTCGCTCGCATCCTCGCCGTGTTTCCGGCGTCTTCGACGTCTTTGCGTCTTCGGCGCCTCCGGCCGCCCGGCTCCGGCCGGGAGCCCGGAGGGCCCGGGATCAGTTGCCGACGACGCGGCGCAGATCCTGGAAGGCGGTGTAGTTGGCGATCGCCTCGATCCGGCCGGGCGGGCACTGCCGCACCGCCTCGGCGGCGTTCTCGCAGACCTGGAAGTCGACCCCCGCGACCTCCAGCCGGACCGCCAGGTCCAGCTTGCGGTCGCCGATCACGCAGATGGGGTGCCCGGCCAGCCGGGAGTAGTCCACGTCCCACAGCCAGGAGGTGTCGGTGCCGTCCGCACCGCGCGCGTTGACCGACAGGATCACGGGTGCCGGCGGGCCGTCGATCAGGGAGAAGGTCTCCAGCCAGCCGGCCGGGTTCTTCGCCAGCAGCAGCCGGATCTCGCGCCCCTGGAAGGACACCACGTCGTAGCGGCCGGCCACCGCGGTCACCGAGTACATCCGCTCCAGCGCCGTCTGGGGCGGCACCCCGAAGGCGGCGGCGACGGCCGCGGAGGTGGTGGCGTTGGCCTTGTTGGCGCGGCCGGGGAGCTGGAGGCGGATCGGCCAGGCCGACCCGTGCGGGTCCAGCACGTGGTCGCCCGACAGGGCCCAGCTCGGGGTGGGGCGGCGGAAGCCGCACTCGCCGCAGAACCAGTCGTCTCCGGGGCGCTGCATCACGCCGCCGCAGGCCGGGCAGGACCAGGCGTCGTCCTTCCACTCCTGGCCCGCGGCCACCCACACCACGTTGGGGGAGGAGGAGGCGGCCCACACCACCAGCGGATCGTCGGCGTTCGCCACGATCACGGCCTTGGAACCGGACAGCCCCTCGCGCCAGCGCTCGGCGAGCATCCGGGTCTCGGCGGCGCGGTCGAGCTGGTCGCGGGAGAGGTTCAGCAGGGCGATCGCCTTGGGCGTCACATCGCGGGCGACCGCGGCGAGGTACTTCTCGTCCACCTCGATGACGCCGTAGCGCGCCTCGCCGCTCCCGGCGAGCGCCGCGGTGATGCCCGCGGGCATGTTGGCGCCCAGCGCGTTGGAGACGACCGGGCCGGCGGCCCGCAGTGCCTCGGCGATCAGCCGGGTCGTCGTGGTCTTGCCGTTGGTCGCCGACACCAGGACGACGTCCAGGTTCTGGGCGAGTTTGGCCAGCAGGTCGGGGTCGAGCCTGAGGGCCACCTTCCCGCCGATCACCGACCCGCTGCCGCGGCCCGCGGCCCGTGACACCGCCGCGGCTGCCTTGCCCGCCGTCACGGCCAGTTTGGCCCGCGGCGGCAGCGGCTCCGTGTTGCCTGCCATCGTCCTTGTCCCTCCTTGCCCCTGGGTCGGGGATCAGCCTACCGAGGTCCGCTCCCGGCCCCGAACCGCGCCACCCCACAGATGATCAACACGGCGTAGGGTGACACACATGCACCGCGGCACCATTCCCGGAAGTTCCGGTTCTGTCCATCCCCTGCGGCTGTCGGCCGACCCGGCCCTGCGCGCCCGGTGCGCCGAGGTGGTGTCCTTCGGCGCGGAGCTGTCCCGCCTGGTGGAGGACCTGTTCGCGTCGATGTACGCCGCGCACGGCGTGGGGCTGGCCGCCAACCAGATCGGAGTCCTCTCGCGGGTGTTCGTCTACGACTGCCCCGACGACGAGGACCGCCGCCACCTGGGCCATGTGGTCAACCCGCGCCTGGTGGAGACCGGCGGCGTCATCGTACGCGGTCCGGAGAGCTGTCTGTCCCTGCCCGGTGCGGAGGCGGCCGTGCGGCGCCACGACCGGGCCGTGGTGGAGGGGTGGGACAGGACGGGGGCGCCGGTGCGGGTCGGGGGAACCGGCTTCTTCGCCCGCTGCCTGCAGCACGAGTGCGACCACCTCGACGGCGGTGTGTACACCGACCGCCTCACGGGGACGCGCCGCCGCCGGGCGCTGCGCGCGGTACGCCGGACAGCCGCGCGGATCCCCGGGCGGTAGGTCCCGGGGACCGCGACGGAAGCGCCCGGCGGTGCTCTACAGACCCGGGCCGCCGGCCAGATCCTCCGCAGTGGCCAGGCCTCCCCACAGCAGGTCGGCCAGGTGCCGCACCAGCCGCTCCCGGGGGCAGGGCCGCTCGCCCAGCCACCAGTCGCCCGCCGCGTGCATCATGCCGACGATCCCGTGCCCCCACACCCGGGCCCGCTCCTCGCGGTCGGCGCCGAGGTCGACGCGTTCGGCGATCACCGTGGCCAGCTCCTCGCCCAGCCTGCGCAGCAGCGGGGCCGAGTGCTGGCCGACGTCGAAGCCGCGCTCGCCTCCGGACTCCTCGGCCGGGTGCATCAGGAAGCGGTAGACCTGGGGCCTGGACTCGATGGCGGCCAGATACGTGTCGAGCGCGGCCTCCACGCGCTCGCGCCGGTCGGTGGGCGCGTCCAGGGCGGCCCGCAGCGCGTCCACCAGGGCGTCGGTGTGCCGCACCGCCAGAGCGCGGTAGAGCCCGCCCTTGTCGCCGAAGTGCCGGTAGAGGATGGGTTTGGTGATGCCCGCCTCGGCGGCGATGGCGTTCATCGAGGCGCCCGGGCCGTCGCGCAGCACCACGCGCTCGGCGGCCTCCAGGAGCTCCCGGCGGCGGCGCTCGGTGGCGCTGCGCTGGTCCTCCCGATGTGTGGTCTCCATGTTCCTCGGCCTCCCCGACCCTGCTGTGACACCTCGGTGCCGCCTGAGCGCAACGTAACACCCGCGGAGCGCACGGGAGGGTGCCGACGGTGGAGGTTGACATCGCACCGATCGGTAACATATTCACGTTACCGCTAGTAACAACGGATGGAGGGGCTTCCATGGCGGAGTTCGCACTCGACCTCAACGACGACCAGAAGGCCGTACGGGAATGGATCCACGGCTTCGCGGCCGACGTCATGCGCCCCGCCGCCGCGGAGTGGGACGAGCGCGAGGAGACGCCCTGGCCCGTCATCCAGGAGGCGGCCAAGATCGGCCTGTACTCGCTCGACTTCTACGCCCAGCAGTACTTCGACCCCACCGGCCTGAGCATCCCGATGGTCATGGAGGAGCTGTTCTGGGGCGACGCGGGCATCGGCCTGTCGATCGTCGGCACCGCGCTGGCGGCCGTCGGCGTGCTCGCCAACGGGACCGAGGAGCAGATCGGTACCTGGATCCCCCAGATGTACGGCGACGCCGACGACGTGAAGGTCGCCGCCTTCTGCTCCTCCGAGCCGGACGCCGGATCGGACGTCTCGGCCATGCGCACCCGCGCGGTCTACGACGAGGCCAAGGACGAGTGGGTGCTCAACGGCACCAAGACCTGGGCCACCAACGGCGGCATCGCCAACGTCCACGTCGTCGTCGCCGTCGTCGACCCCGAGCTCGGATCCAAGGGGCACGCCTCCTTCGTGATCCCGCCGAACACCCCCGGCCTGTCCCAGGGGCAGAAGTTCAAGAAGCACGGCATCCGCGCCTCGCACACCGCCGAGGTGGTGCTCGAGGACGTCCGCGTGCCCGGCCACTGCCTGCTGGGCGGCAAGGACAAGCTCGACGAGCGCCTCGCCCGCGCCCGCGAGCGGGCGAAGAAGGGCGGCGAGCGTGTGAAGAACGCCGCGATGGCCACCTTCGAGGCGTCCCGCCCCGCCGTGGGCGCCCAGGCCGTCGGCATCGCCCGCGCCGCCTACGAGGTCGCCCTGGACTACGCCAAGACCCGTGTGCAGTTCGGCCGCCCGATCATCGACAACCAGGGCATCGCCTTCCAGCTCGCCGACATGCGCACCCGCATCGACGCCGCCCGGCTGCTGGTGTGGCGGGCCTCGTGGATGGCGGCGGCCGGCAAGCCCTTCGAGGGCGCCGAGGGCTCGATGTCCAAGCTGTTCGCCGGGGAGACCGCCAAGAGCGTCACGGCCCAGGCGATGCAGATCCTCGGCGGCAACGGCTTCACCCGTGAGTACCCGGTGGAACGCATGCACCGGGACGCGGCGATCTACACGATCTTCGAGGGCACCAGCGAGATCCAGCGCCTGGTCATCGCCCGCACCGTCTCGGGCATGCACGTCCGCTGACCTCCCACCCGCCGGGTGGCCGCCGCACGGTCGGCGGTCACCCGGCGGGGCACGTCCTGCTCCGCCGTGCGCCCTGGCGCCGTCCGGGCCCTGCCCGCCGGAAACAAGAAGTCAGCCCCCAGCCGGGCGGCGGCGCAAGAGAACCGGACGGAGGCCGTCCCCCGTACCCGGCCGACGGGCCGTACCGCCCCCGGGGCCGGCCCGCACCACCCCGGACCCGCAGCCGGGCGACGGCGGGAGGGGACGGGGAGGGGCGGACGTTCCGGACACTCCGGGGTTCCCCATGCCGGAGGCCAGGGGCGTGATTTGCGGCCAATAGGCGCTCCACCCAACGGTGCACAGAACGGCCGTAAATCATGCCGTCCGGAATGTTCGCCCCGGACCGGCCCCGACCCCCGCACGCGCCCGCCCCCTGCACGCGCCCCCACGCGCCCACACCCCGCACCCCCAGCCCGCACCCCGCGACCCGCCGCGTTCACCCGACACGACCGCACCCATTCGGGCTGATCCCGGCGGCACGCCGAACCGGTGCGCAGACCGGCCACCGAGCCGCCGCACACCCTCCAAAGAGAGCAACCCCCGTCTCCCGTAAGCCTTTTGACGCCTCGAACGGTCCACCTGGGCAGGAACCCGCCCCCGGCGGACCGGCAGTGAGCATGTTCACAAAGCATCTCCGATCGACCGATCCGGAACTTTTCTGACGCACTATCCGTAGAAGACCGCAAGTCCCCGCCGCAGGGCGGGGCCGCCCAGGCGGACGCCCAATCCTGCCGCCGCCCGGGTGATGAACGGACCATGACGAGACGGCAGGAGCGGGAGACCCGAGCAAGGCGGGCCGCGCACGACGCGGCCCTTGGGGTGAAGCCACGCGCCACGTGGCCGGGCAACTTCGCCGGCCCGAACCCGACAGGTCATCTTTCGCAGGCGTACGACGAAGGGTTCACTCATGTCTGCGCACGCACGCATAGCGGGTCCGGTGTCCCGGGCGGGTATCACCACCGCCGTCACCGCCGCCACCCTGGCGGGGACGATGTTCATCCCGTCCGCCGCGCCCGAGGCCGAGGCGGCCACCCCCGCCGGCAAGGCGCTCAGGGTCGCGGCCTCCAAGAAGGGCGCCCCCTACAGCTACGGCGCCGCCGGCCCCAGCCGGTTCGACTGCTCGGGACTCACCCAGTACTCGTACAAGAAGGCGGGCAAGAGGCTGCCGCGCACCGCGGCGGCCCAGTACAACCGCTCGAAGAAGGTCTCCGCCAAGTCGCGCAAGAAGGGAGACCTGGTCTTCTTCCACTCGGGCGGCAGTGTCTACCACGTCGGCATCTACGCCGGCGAGGGACGGATCTGGCACTCTCCCAAGCCGGGCAAGACCGTCCGCAAGGAGAGGATCTGGACCAAGAGCGTGCGTTACGGGCGCGTGAGGTGACACAGCGGCACCCGGACCGGGCCGGGCCCCACAAGGGCCCGGCCCGGACCGGTTCGGCTTGTGGCGATTACGCCACGGGCGTGAAGCCGTTCCGCCCGGCCGCGCCGGCGGGCACGCTCGGCCCATGAGACTTCTGATGCTGGGTGGAACGGAGTTCGTCGGCCGTGCGGTCGCCGAGGAGGCGCTGGCGCGCGGCTGGGAGGTGACCGTCCTCAACCGGGGACGCCACGCCCCGCCGCCCGGCGCCACCGCGCTGCGGGGCGACCGCACGGCCGACGGCGGGCTCGCCGCCCTGAAGGAGCCGGCCGGCGGCTGGGACGTCGTGGTCGACACCTGGTCCGGGGCGCCCGCCGCGGTACGCGACGCCGCCGCCGCGCTGGCGCGGCGTGCGGGGCACTACGTGTACGTCTCCAGCCGCTCGGTGTACGCCTACCCGCCCCCGGCCGGCCTGGACGAGACGGGGCCGCTCGTCGACGCCTCGCCCGACGACGACGGCGCCGCCGACTACGCCAGGGCCAAGCGGGGAGGGGAGATGGCCGTCGAGGCGGCCTTCGGCGACCGGGGTCTGCTGGTGCGGGCGGGGCTGATCCTGGGGCCGTACGAGAACATCGGGCGGCTGCCGTGGTGGCTGCTGCGCGTCGCCCGGGGCGGTGAGGTCCTGGCACCCGGCCCCCGGGACCTTCCCCTGCAGTATGTGGACGCGCGCGACCTCGCCGTCTGGACGCTGGACGCCGCCGGGCGCGGACTGGGCGGCCCGTACAACCTGGTGAGCCCGCCCGGCCACGCCACCATGGGGGAGTTGCTGGGCAGCTGCGTGCGCGTCACCGGATCCGGCGCGCGGCTGCGGTGGACCGATCCCGAGCCGATCCTCGCGGCGGGGGTGCGGCCGTGGGCGGACCTGCCGGTGTGGATCCCGCCGGGCGAGCTCCACGACGCCATGCACGCCGGGGACGTCTCCCGGGCCGTCGCGGCGGGGCTGCGCTGCCGCCCCGTGGAGCGGACCGTGGCCGACACCTGGGCCTGGCTGTGCGGCCTGGACGGCGAGCCGCCCCTCCGCCCCGACCGCCCCCGTGTGGGGCTGGCGCCCGAGAAGGAGGAGGAGATCCTCCGCGCGGCATGGCACTAGGGTGGTGATCACCGTCGTTCTCGTGAGGGGGATTCCGCCATGGCGTCGCGCCGGACGAAGCGGATACTGGCCACCGGGTGGGCGGTGCTCGCGGTGGCGGGCGCCGGGGCCACACTGGCGCTGAACGACAGCGCCGGGGACGCCTCCGAGCGGTACGGCTGGTACGAGCACGCCCCGGAGGGGGAGCCCCCGGCTCCGCCGGCTCCGGCGGAGGACGGCCGCTGCGTGACGCCCGGACCGGACGAGGGGCGGGAGCCCGGCCCTCCGGCGGCTCTCCGGGTGTGCTTCCACGCCGTCCTCCGTTCCGCCGAGCCCGGTCCGGGTCCTTTCCGGGAACCGCTGGAGGGATCCGCGCCGCAGCCCTACGGCGACTACCTCCGCAGCACCGGGGCCACCCCGGATCCCGCCGGGTAGCGGCGCGTCCCGCACCCGGTCCCGCGGCGGTGGACCGGGGCGTGTGCCGGAACGGCCTGTGACCATCGTCCGCACCGGGGTACAGGTGGGGCTATGAGCACTGAACAGACCGGAAAGACCAAGGAAGGGGCATGCCTCGTCGAGATCGAGCTGCCCCACTGCACCCCTTCGAACGCGGCGGCCGTCTTCGCCGTGCTGAGGTCGGCGTTCCCCAAGTCGCCCGAGCTGGGCGACGGCAACGGCGCGGGCGGGCCGGGGGCGGACGGCGAGCAGCGGAAGTTCTGGGTGGGCACGGTCGACGTCCGCACCCACGGTGAGGTGGAGTGCACCCTGGAGCTCGGGGAGCCGGTCGAGGCGGACCTCAGCGGCGGCCCCGACGCGGTACGGCAGGTCCAGGAGGCTCTCGCGGGCTTCTACGACGTGACGGCCGAGCCCCGGATCTCGGGCGACCAGGAGGTGGAGGTGCGGCTGAGGCTCGCCCAGCGCTGACCGGCCCGGGGCTGTGCCCACCGGCCCGGGGCTGTGTCCACCGGCCCGGGGCTGTGTCCACCGGCCCGGGGCTGTGTCCACCGGCCCGGGGCTGTGTCCACCGGCCCGGGGCCGGGGGAGGCCGCCATTCGCCGACTGAGACCGCCGCGGGCGGGTACGCGCCCCCGCGAACGCAAGCGAGCGAGGACGAGCGGGAGCGGGGAACGCCCGCCGGCGGTCCCGGCCGGCGGGCCGCACCGTCTCAGACCACCCCCGGGAGGGACCCATGCCCATCTCGACCACCAACCCGGCCACCGGCGAGACCCTGCAGACCTTCGAGGCCCTGGGCGCGGAGGAGATCGAGGAGCGGCTGGAACGCGCCCGCACCGCCTTCGAGGAGTACCGCACCACCGGATTCGCCGAGCGTGCCGAACTGCTGCACCGGGCGGCCGACCTGCTGGAGAAGGAGCGGGACGACATCGCCCGCACCCTGACCACCGAGATGGGCAAGCCCGTCACCGCGGCCCGCGCCGAGGCCGCCAAGTGCGTGAAGGCGATGCGCTGGTACGCCGACCACGCCGGGGAACTGCTGGCCGACGAGCACCCCTCACCGGCGGACGTGGAGGACAGCGGCGGCAGCACCGCGTACGTGCGCTACCGCCCGCTGGGCCCGGTCCTGGCGGTGATGCCGTGGAACTTCCCGCTGTGGCAGGTGATCCGCTTCGCGGCCCCCGCGCTGATGGCGGGCAACACCGGCCTGCTCAAGCACGCCTCGAACGTGCCGCGGACCGCGCTGTACCTGGAGGACCTCTTCCGCCGCGCGGGCTACCCGAGGGGCTGCTTCCAGACCCTGCTGATCGGCTCCGGCGCGGTGGAGGGCGTCCTGCGCGACGACCGTGTGGCCGCCGCGACGCTCACCGGCAGCGAACCGGCCGGGCGCTCGGTGGCCTCGGTCGCCGGTGACGAGATCAAGAAGACCGTTCTGGAACTGGGCGGCAGCGACCCCTACCTCGTCCTGCCCTCGGCGGACGTGGTGAGGGCGGCCGAGGTCGCGGTGACCGCGCGGACCCAGAACAACGGCCAGTCCTGCATCGCGGCCAAGCGCTTCATCGTGCACCGGGACGTGTACGAGGAGTTCACCCGGCTGTTCGTGGACGGCATGAAGGCCCTGAGGGTGGGCGACCCGATGGACGATTCCACCCAGGTCGGGCCGCTGGCCAGCGAGAGGGGCCGGGCCGACCTGGAGGAGCTGGTCGCCGACGCACGCTCCCGCGGCGCCACCGTGCTGTGCGGCGGACGGCGGCCCGCGGCGCACCCGGCGGGCTGGTTCTACGAGCCCACCGTCCTGGCGGACGTCACGCCGGGGATGCGCGTCCACCGCGAGGAGACCTTCGGGCCGGTGGCGACCCTCTACCGGGCGGCGGACCTGGAGGAGGCGATCGCGGTGGCCAACGACACCCCCTTCGGCCTGAGCTCCAACGTCTGGACCCGTGACCGGGAGGAACAGGACCGCTGCGTACGCGACCTGCGGGCGGGCGGCGTCTACTTCAACGGCATGACCGCCTCGCATCCGGCGATGCCCTTCGGCGGGACCAAGCGCTCCGGCTACGGCCGGGAGCTGTCGGGGCACGGCATCCGCGAGTTCTGCAACGTCACCACGGTCTGGCACGGCACGCCCCCGGACGTGCCCACCGCCGAGTGAGTGACGCGCGGCGGCGTGCGGCGGCCGGGACCGTCACGGGACCGTCACATGTCGTCGAGCCTCAGTTCCGCCCATACGACGCGTCCCCGCGTCTGGGCGGCGGGTATGTCCCCCCAGGAATCGGCGAGGGCGTCGACGAGCTGGAGCCCGCGCCCGCTGGTCGCCTCGACGTCCGCCGAGCGGGCCGCGAGCCCGGACGCGCCGGTGCCCTGGTCGCGCACCTCTATGCGCAGCCGCCGGTCGCCGTGCTGGAGGAGGCAGGCGATTCTGTCGCTGACGGTGTGGACCACGGCGTTGGTGACGAACTCGGACACGACCAGCTGTGCCGTGTCGACCACGCTCTGCGGGCAGTGCCAGCGGTGCAGCCACTCCGCGAGCAGGTGCCGGGCCACGCACACCGAGGAGCGCTGGGCGGGAACCTCGAATTCCGCCCGTTGCCGCGATCGCTGGGGGTGGACGGCCGGCAGCATGGGGGCCATGTGCGCTGAGCGGGGGAGAAGAGCCATCAGTGGCTCGCCTTTCGTACGCCGGTGGGCGTCGGGTCCGGTGCACCGTGTGCGGGGCACGGTCCGCGCGAGGGGCCGGTGTCCGGGAACGCCCGCCGGCCGGCCGCCGCGCCCGGTGCGCCACGGTGGGGAGGGACGGCGAGGGCACGGGGCCCGCGGAAGATGTGGGAGAGCCCGTGTACCGGTACGGTTCGACGCCGGTGTGACCGCGCCGTGAACTGGATCACCCGGCTACTATGCTCATTGGTGTCCGCAAAAGGCAAGAAGAGTTCTGCAAATTGCAAGATTTAAACGACAGCCTGGCTGCGTCACCGGGGCCGTGGCACACTGCTCTGCCGGTGGGGCGCGAGTGGAGAGGGAGAGACCATGGGCGAGTCCCGGTCGGCACCGACCGTGGGGCAGATCGTCCTGGGGCTGCGCCTGCGTGACCTGCGGGAACGCGCCGGGAAATCGTTCGAGGAAGCCGCCCGGGTCCTGAGTGTCACCACATCCACGGTCCGCCGCATGGAGAAGGCCGAGGTGGGTCTGCGCCCGCTGTACGTCAAGGCGCTGCTGGAGAGCTACGGTGTCGGGGCGGAAGAGGCCGACGCCTTTCTCGCGCTGGTGGAGAAGGCCAACAGGCCGGGCTGGTGGCACCGCTTCCGCAGCGTCCTGCCGGACTGGTTCAGCCTCTACGTCAGCCTGGAGAGCGAGGCCGACCTCATCCGCTCCTACGAGCCCCACTGCGTTCCGGGTCTGCTCCAGACCGAGGAGTACGCCCGCGCCCTGCTGCGGACCGGCTTCCCCCGGGCGGACGAGGAGGAGCTCGACCGGCGGGTGGCGCTGCGCATGGGGCGGCAGCAGCTCCTGGCCAAGCCCGACGCGCCGCGCCTGTGGGTGGTGCTGGACGAGCAGGTGCTGCGCAGACCGGTCGGCGGCGCCGAGGTCATGAGGGCGCAGATCGACCGGCTGGTCGAGGTCTGCGCCGGGCCCGGGATCAGCCTGCAGATCATGCCCTTCAGCGCGGGGCCCCACCCGGGGATGTTCGGCCCCTTCCAGCTCTTCCGGTTCAGCTATCCGGAGCTGCCGGACATCGTCTACACCGAGAGCCTGACCGGCGCCGTCTACATCGACGAGCGCCCCGAGGTCACCACCTATCTGGAAGCCCTCGACCGCATGGTCACCCAGGCCCTGCCGGTCCAGGACACCGAGCGGACGCTGCTCGAGCTGCGCGACGCCTTCTGAGGCCGGCCCGCCCGCCCCGCCCCTCCCGCGCCCGGCGTGGCCGATGTCACAGAACAGCCGCCTCCTTCCGTACAATCGTTGTGCGGGCGGTGTGCGGACATGTAGGAATGTCCCTTCCTGATGATCGATTCACGTCGGCACGTGATCGGAAGAGACAAGGAAGAGCGCGTCATGTCTGTCCGACCGCCCACCCCCGGGAACGACGCGAACGAACCGGGAGGCGGGCGGCCGGACATACCGGACGAGGCGTGGGAGCGCTTCGTCGGTGAGTGCGGGACCTCCTCCGGCTCCGCACCCAGGGAGCCGTCCGCCCGGGCGCGGATGGTGACCGAGCGCCTGCGGAAGGCCGACGAGGAAGCCGCCGCGAGGCGGCGGACCCGGCGCTGGGGCGGGAAGAAGCGGCAGCCCGAACCGTGGCAGCCCGAGGGCTGGCGCACCGGCCCCGCCTGGCAGGAGATGGAGGGCGGCCGGCGCGGACGAGGGCGACTGGGCCGGGCCGGCATGGCGCTCGGCGCCGGTGTGACCGTGCTGGCCCTGCTCTACGCGCTCGATCCGGCGCTGGTGCGCTCCTGGCTGCCCGACGGCGCCCACGGCGCCGGACCGGCCGCGCCCCTGCCCGCGGAGACCGCCGCGCCCGCCGCCGCGCCAAAGGAGGAACTCCTGCCCGGCCGGCCCACGGTGGAGCAGCCGTTCGCCGGGTCGCCCGCCAAACGGTGGGCCGAGGGCGCGGACGCCATCGAGGTGCCGAAGGCCACCGCGGTCGGCGGTGTGCCCGCCGCCGAGATCCGGGCCGCCCTGGAGCGCACCAGGAAGTTCCTGGTCGCCGCCAACCTCGACCGCGACGTGCTGTACGGCGCCGAGCCCGCCGAGGCCCTGGCCCTGCTGGACCCGCTGATGGGCGAGACCGTCGACCGGATCAGGAAGTCCCTGGACAAGCCCGGCGAGGACAACGACCCCACCTGGCTGTTCACCCGCTTCGACCGGGACGAGGTCCGCCTCGCCGGCGAGGCGGTCAAGGTCCGCGGCCGGATGGAGGTGACCGAGAACGAGCAGGGGGTTCCGCGCATCCGCGCCGACTACACCTTCGTCTACCCCCTGGCCCGCGCGGAGGGGGGCGAGGAGGTCGCCCGCACCGTCGTGCGCCGCGTGCTCGACGTCGACGTCCTGCACGGGCCGCGGTGGGAGCACACCGAGGGCACGCTGTGGATGTACGGCTACAACGGGGACATCGCCAACGACACCTGCGACGAGCACGACGGCTTCATCCACCCGCAGTTCGTCGCCGACCGGTACGCCAACCCCGCCACGGGCGAGGAGAGGGACCCCTACGACCGCAGCAGGCCGGTCGAGAAGTGGACCGGGGAGGGGGAGTGCCTGGTGGCCTCAAGGACCTGAGCCGCTCCCGCACCGGGCCGTTCGGCCCCGGCCCGGCCTCCCGAGCCGGTGCGGGGCCGGGGCGGGGCCGGGGCGGTGGTGCTCGTTCCCCGTCCGGCCCTTCCGTGACCCGTTCGCTTCGCCCGGTCGTGTGACCGAACCGTGGTGCGTACTCGTGCCCGGCGGGGGAAGTCGCTGGACCGGACGACCGCCTGAGGAGGCTGTGGCGATGAGAAGCGTCGGTGTCGAGGAAGAACTGCTCCTGGTGAGCGCGGACAGTGGTGAGCCGCAGGCCGTCTCGGGAGCGGTGCTGGCCTCCGCGGGCGAGGACGAGGAACTGGAGAAGGAGCTCCAGGAGGAGCAGCTGGAGACCGGGACCCGCCCGCGTACGCAGATGGTGGACCTGGCCGTGGAGGTGCGCCGGTGGCGCGGCGCGGCGTCCCAGCGGGCGCGCGCGGTCGGGGCGGAGGTCGCGGCGCTGGCCACCTCGCCGCGGGCGGTCGACCCCTCGCTCAGCCCCGGTGAGCGCTATCTGCGGATGGCCGGCGAGTACGGGCTGACCGCCCAGGAGCAGCTCACCTGCGGACTCCACGTCCATGTGAGCGTGGAGTCCGACGAGGAGGGGGTCGCCGTCCTGGACCGGATCCGGCCGTGGCTGGCCCCGCTGCTGGCGATGAGCGCCAACTCCCCCTTCTGGCAGGGGGAGGACAGCGGATACGCCAGTTACCGCAACCGGGTGTGGGGCCGGTGGCCGTCGGCGGGGCCGGTGGAGGTCTTCGGCTCGGCCGGGAACTACCGCGAGCGGGTGCGCTCGATGATCCGGACGGGAGCGCTGCTGGACGAGGGGATGATCTACTTCGACGCCCGGCTGGCGCGCAACTATCCCACGGTCGAGGTGCGGGTCGCCGACGTGTGCCTCGACGCCCGCGACACGGTGCTGCTCGCGGCGCTGGTCCGCGCGCTGGTGGAGACCGCGGCCCGGCAGTGGCGCGCGGGCGACCCGCCCATGCCGGTGGACGTCGGCCTGCTGCGCCTGGCGGCGTGGCGGGCGGGCCGCTCCGGACTCTCCGGTGAGCTGGTGCACCCGGTGACCTTCGAGCCGGCCCCCGCGGAGAGCGTCGTGGGCGCCCTGCTCGACCACACCGCCCCGGCCCTGTCGGACGCAGGCGACCTGTCCCTGGCCAAGGAGGGGGTCGAGGATCTCTTCCGGCGCGGCAACGGCGCCGCCGCCCAGCGCGCCGTCTTCGAGGAGACGGGCGGCGATCTGAGCGCCGTCGTGGCCGAAGCGGTGCGCAGGACCGTGGCCTGAACGTGGCCTGAACCGGGCCCCGCCCGCACGGGCGGGGCTCAGCGGCTGGCCGCGTCCTTGACCATCGCCGCGGCCAGCACCCTCTGCTTGAGCCGGGCGACGCAGTCCTCGCAGGCGGAGAACACGGTCGTCCTCCCGCGGTAGCCGACCTCCGCGAGAGGGCTCAGCGGCACGTCGCCCCGCCCGCACCACAGCCAGCAGACGGAGCCCCGGCCGGCGGGGGAGGGGCTCTCCATCTGCTCCTCCAGCCGGCCGATGCAGTCCTCGCAGGCGTACAGCGGGGCATGGGTTCCCCAGGAGACCACCGGTCCGAGCCAGGTCACCGCCGTGCCGCTGCGCAGGCACCACAGCCAGCAGTCGCCGACGACCCACGTGCACCGGCCGTCCTCCGTCTGTAGCGCCTGCTCCGGTGGCTTCGCGGGCGGCTCGGGACACGAGGAGCCCGGCGGGGAGCCGGGCGGGGCGCCGCACTCCCGGCCGGTGTCCGTCTCGGTGGGCACGGGGCGCCTCCTCTCCACGCGGGGGAGCGGCCGTCCGCTCTGTGGCCCCCCGTCATGCGTACCCCGGATCGACCGGCGGGTACAGCGGACTTCGGGCCAGCCTCAGGGGCGCGCCGGCTCCCCCTCCGGCAGCGGCCCGGGTGGGGGAACCGGGCTCGCCCACCTGCGCGTCCACTGGTCGCGGCCGTCGGAGGGACGGCCATGGACAGGGGGGTACACCACTGTGTTTCGGACATCACGAGAAGCGCTGCTCCGGGCAGCGGTCGTCGCGGCGGCGGCCGTCGCGGCGCTGACCGCCTGTCAGCCGGAGGACCTGCCGGCGGACGACGTCCCGGCGTCCGCGGTCCCGGGCGCGTCGGCGGCCGCATCCCCGAGCGCGTCGCAGCCGGCCGCGCCGGACGGTCAGCGGTCCCTGGTGGACGCGGCGGAGGCGGGGGGCCTGCGCAAGCGGACCGGGGAAGGCGCCGCCGGGGACGTACCGGTCGACCCGGGGGAGATGCGGGACGGCATGCGACTGGTCGTCAGCCGCTTCGCCGGCCCGGACGGCGGCGACCCGGTCCTGTTCGAGGGCGTCGACAACGTCCCCGAGGACACGAACAAGCGCCGCGAGCATCTCTTCCGCGGCATGCTGGAGTACATCGAGTGGGACCCGGAACTGGGACAGCCCCTGGCGCGGCCGGTGGCCGACCCGGGGCCGCTGGGCGGCTCGGTGGAGTGTCTGATGGCCTCCCTCGCCGAGAACGGCCAGGTGGTCTGCGGCTGGGCGGACGAGAGCACCGCCGCGGTGGCGCTGTTCCCCGACAGCACCCTCGACGAGGCCGGGAAGCTGTTCGTCGCCATGCGTGGCGATCTGGAGCGCTGACTCCGTATGTGCGTGCCGGTACACGGCACGCACATACGTCCGCACGCCGGTTTGCCCTTGACCCCTGCAGGGGGCGAGGGCAAACCGGCGTGTTCGGTCTGCGCGTTCCCCGCGGCGCACCGATGGCCGATGTGAAGGTACGAAAGGGGCGGATCGGGGTACAGGCACACGCGCGCGGCGGTTCCGGACGCCTCCGCCGCGCGAACCCCCGTTCGAAGGAGACCAGTACGTGACCGAGACAGCCAGGCAGCGCGACGACCGGCCGGTGCTCACGAACCGGCAGGGCCACCCGATCCACGACAACCAGAACCAGCGCACGGTCGGCGCCCGGGGTCCCGCCACGCTGGAGAACTACCACTTCCTCGAGAAGATCAGCCACTTCGACCGGGAGCGCATCCCCGAGCGGGTGGTGCACGCGCGCGGCGTGACGGCCTTCGGCTACTTCGAGGCGTACGGCTCCTGGGGCGACGAGCCCATCGCGCAGTACACCCGCGCCAAGCTGTTCCAGGAGCGGGGCAAGCGCACCGACGTGGCCGTCCGCTTCTCCACGGTCATCGGCGGACGCGACTCCGCCGAGACCGCCCGCGACCCCCGCGGCTTCGCGGTGAAGTTCTACACCGAGGAGGGCAACTGGGACCTGGTCGGCAACAACCTGGGCGTCTTCTTCATCCGGGACGCCATCAAGTTCCCCGACGTCATCCACGCCCTCAAGCCCGACCCGGTGACCTTCGAGCAGCGGCCCGAGCGGATCTTCGACTTCATGTCGCAGACGCCCGAGTCCATGCACATGCTGGTCAACCTCTTCAGCCCGCGCGGCATCCCCGCCGACTACCGGCACATGCAGGGCTTCGGGGTCAACACCTACAAGTGGGAGAACTCCGACGGCCGCACCATGCTGGTCAAGTACCACTGGATGCCCAAGCAGGGCGTGCGCTCCATGACCGAGGAGGACGCCGCGAACGTCCAGGCCGACAGCCTCGGCCACGCCACCAAGGACCTGTACGAGGCCGTCGAGCGGGGCGAGTACCCCGAGTGGGAACTCCTGGTGCAGATGATGGAGGACCACGAGCACCCGGAGCTGGACTTCGACCCGCTGGACGACACCAAGACCTGGCCCGAGCAGGAGTTCCCGCCCAAGCCGGTCGGCCGGATGGTCCTCAACCGGATGCCGGACGACTTCTTCACCCAGAACGAGCAGATCGCCTTCGGCACCGGGGTGCTGGTCGACGGCCTGGACTTCTCCGACGACAAGATGCTGGTCGGCCGCACCTTCTCCTACAGCGACACCCAGCGCTACCGGGTGGGCCCCAACTACCTCCAGCTACCGGTGAACCGGGCCAAGGCCCCGGTCCACACCAACCAGAACGGCGGCCCCATGGCCTACGAGGTCGACCCCCGGGGCGAGAACCGGCACGTCAACTACGAGCCGTCCACCCTCGGCGGGCTCCAGGAGGCGGAGGGGCCGGGCTACGGCGAGCAGGGGCCGGAGCTCAGCGGCAGGCTGACCCGCAGCCGCATCCCGCGGACCAACGACTACCTGCAGGCCGGGCAGCGCTACCTGCTGATGGAGGACTGGGAGCGCGACGACCTGGTCGCCAACTTCACCGACCAGTTCAGGCAGTGCCCCCGGCACATCCAGGAACGGATGGTGTGGCACCTGCTCCTCGCGGAGAACGACCTCGGACTGCGGGTGGGCGAGGGGCTCGGCATCTCCCCGCAGGACGTGGCGAGCCTGGAGCCGCTGCCGAACCAGCAGCTCACCGACGAGGACCGCGAGCGCCTGGCGAACCTCGGCAAGAACCCGCCGCGGGACGTCGAGGGTCTGACGATGACCCACTGCGTCCCCGACGAGCGGCATGTGGTGACCCGTTGACCGGCGCGTACGCGGTGTGGCGCGGCGTGTACGGGGAAGCCGTGGGAAGACCCGGGCGGCCCGCGGCGGGAGCGTCCGGAACAGTCCCGCGGACCCGGTAGGAGAGAACCGGTCATGAAGAAGAGGAAGCAGAAGCTGGTGTACAGGCCCGTGGGGTTCGCGCTCGGCACCCTGGGCGGCCTGGTCGCGAGCACCGCCTTCAAGAAGGCGTGGAAGGCGATCAGCGACGAGGACGACGCGCCCGACCCCGGGGACGAGGACCGCAAGCTGGGCGAGATCCTGCTGGCGGCCGCGATCCAGGGCGTGATCTTCTCGGTGGTCAGGGCGGCGGTGGACCGCGGCGGTGCCGTCGCCGTCCGCAAGCTGACGGGTACCTGGCCGGGCTGAGCCCGCACGGCCGCCCCGGAGGGCGGCGCACCACGGCGGCGGGGCCGTACGGACGTCCGTACGGCCCCGCCGCCGTGGTGCGGGGCGGGCCCGGAGCTTTCGGGACCACCGGCTTCCGCAGGTCCGGTCGGCCGAGGGGGCTTGCGGCGGCGCGGCCGCCCGAGGGAGGCGCCACCACGCGGGGGCGTCGTCACGGCGGGGGCGTCGTCACGGCGGCGAAAATTTTCGGATCGCCGGACGGTCCCTTCTTGTGGATTGCGCCCTCAACCGCCGTGTAAACCGCGGAAGTTCCGTGGTGGAGAGCCTTGACCGGAGCATGCCTCGGTGATTCCATTTCCGGAATCGTTCCGGAACGATCAGTGTGCGCTTCCCTCCAGTCCTCTCCCGTCCATGACCTGCGGAGATCGAACAATGAGAAGGCCCGACACCGGTCCACAGGCACCCGGGAACGCCAGCCGGCGGACGTTCCTCGAATTGATTCCGCTGACCGCGGCCGCCACCGCCGTACCCGCCGCCACGGCAGCCCCGGCCGCCGCGGCGGACCGGGACAGAGGCGGCGGCAGGCACCGCGGAGGCTCCGACGCCTACATCTCCTTCTCCCGCCGAACCGGGAGCTTCCCCCTCGTCGCGGACGGCCGCGCCGCGCCGATCGTGGTCAGCGGCGGCGACCACCCGGGCGTACTGCGGGCGGCGGAGGACCTGCGCGAGGACATCGGGCGCGTCACCGGTGTCGAGCCGGCCCTCAAACGGGCTGATGCCCCGCCGCGGCGCGCCGAGGCCGTGATCGTCGGCACCATCGGGAGGAGCCCGCTGATCGACCGGCTCGTCGCGGACGGCAGGCTGGACGTCTCCGGCATCGCGGGGAAGTGGGAGACCACCGTCGAGCAGGTGGTGGAGAACCCGGTGCCGGGGGTGCGCCGCGCCTTCGTCATCGCCGGCAGCGACCAGCGCGGCACCATCTTCGGCATCTACGAGACCACCCGCCAGATGGGCGTCTCACCCTGGCACTTCTGGGACGACGTACCGCCGCGCCGCCACGACGAGCTGCACGTGCTGCCCGGCCGCCACACCCAGGGCACCCCGGCCGTGAAGTACCGCGGCTTCTTCATCAACGACGAGAACCCGGCGCTGGGCACCTGGGCGCCCGAGTACTTCGGCCCCGGCCACGCCCCCGGCTTCCCCAACGGATTCAACAAGGAGTTCTACGCCAAGGTCTTCGAGACCCTCCTCCGTCTCAAGGCCAACTATCTGTGGCCGGCCGTGTGGGGCCGGGCCTTCGCCGAGGACGACCCGGCCAACCACGCCACCGCCAGGGAGTACGGCATCGTGATGGGCACCTCGCACGAGGCCCCCATGATGCGCGGCATCGAGGAGTGGAACCGCCACGCCACCCCCGCGAAACGCGACGCCGAGGGCAACATCACCGAGCCCGGCAGCGACCCCTACGGCGGCACCGGAGAGTGGAGCTTCCGCCGCAACCGGCAGGCGATCGAGGCGTACTGGGCCGACGGCGTCCGCCGCATGACCGAGGAGGACTTCGAGGGGGTGGTCACCCTCGGCATGCGCGGCAACGGCGACGTCAGCCTGCCCGACGGCGACGGCATCGACCTGATGCGGTCCATCCTCGACAGCCAGCGCGAGATCCTGGCCGAGGTCACCGGCAGACAGGACGTCACCGGCGTCCCGCAGGTGCAGACCCTCTACAAGGAGGTCCAGCGCTACTGGGACAAGGGCCTGCGCCCGCCGGACGACGTCACCGTCGTCTTCTGCGACGACAACTGGGGCAACATGCGCAAGCTCCCGGACCAGTCGCTGCCGAAGCGCGCCGGCGGCTACGGCATGTACTACCACTTCGACTACGTCGGAGTCGGCCGCAACTACAAGTGGGTCGACACCGTCAACCTCGTCAGCACCTGGGAGCAGCTCCATCTGACCCACACCTACGGCGTGGACCGCCTGTGGGTGGTCAACGTGGGCGATCTGAAAGCCGAGGAGCTGCCCACGCAGTTCTTCCTCGACTACGCCTGGGCCCCGGAGCGCTGGCCCCTGGAGCGGCTCCACGAGTGGGGGCGCGGCTACGTCGCGCAGAGCTTCGGCCCCGAGCACGCCGACGAGATCGCCTCGATCCTGCACACCTACGGCGTCCTGCAGGCCCGCCGCAAGCCCGAGCTGCTCAACCGCCGCATCACCCTGGACCCGGCCAGGGACCTGTCCAGGGACGAGGAGGCGGTGGTCCACGACGACCAGGCCAGCCCGTACCACCTCAACCACTACGGCGAGACGGCCCGGGTCACCGAGGAGTGGCGCCGCCTGGCCGGGCGGGCGGAGAAGACCGGCCGCAGGCTCCCGGAGGAGGACAGGGACGCCTACCACCAGCTCGTGCTCTACCAGGTGAAGGCCACCGCCAACCTCTACGAGCTGCGCGAGGCGGAGTTCACCAACCTCCTCTACGCCGAGCAGGGCCGCGCCGCCACCAACCGCTACGCCGACCTCACCGACGAGCGCTTCGCCGACGACCGGGCGATGTCGGACTACTACAACAACATCCTGGCCGGCGGAAAGTGGAAGGGATTCCAGACCCAGCCGAAGATCGGCTACGGGGACGTGGAGCGCTACGGGCCCGACGCGCCCTGGCAGCAGCCCCAGACGCCCGACCACGTCGCGCTGCCCGACGAGGTCTTCCCGGCGGTCAGACGCATCGAACTGCCCGACCGCGCCGAGATGGGCGTGGGCATCGACGGATCCGACCTGTGGTGGCCCGAGGCGGACGCGGAGGCGGTGCTGCCCGCCTTCAGCCCGTACCAGAACTACCCCGAGCAGTACATCGAGGTCTTCAACCGCGGCAGCAGGCCCTTCGACTACCGCATCACCGCGGCCGAGCCCTGGGTGCGGATCAGGCGTGCGCGCGGGCGGGTCGAGGAGCAGGTGCGCGCCACCGTGCGGATCGACTGGAGGAGGGCTCCCAAGGGCGTCACCAGGGTGCCCATCACCGTCCACGGCCCCGGCGGCGCCACCGTGGAGGTCCAGGCCGTCGTCGAGAACCACCGGATGCCGCGGCGGGGGCCGCGGGGCTTCGTCGAGGCGGACGGGCACATCTCCATGGAGGCCGCGCACTGCTCCCGGGCCGTCGGGACCGCGGGCATCCGCTGGAAGCGCCTTCCGGACATCGGGCGGGCGGAGGACGGGATGGAGCCCTACCCCGTCACCGCTCCCAGCCGGGAACCCGGCGGCCGCGGGCCGCGCCTGGAGTACGAGATGACGCTCACCACGGCCGGCGAGGTCGACGTATGGGTGTATCTGTCGCCGCGCAACAACGTCCTGCCGACGGAAGGCCTGCGGTACGCCGTCTCGATCGACGACGCCGAACCGCGGACGGTGAACGTCACCACCGCCACCGGCGCCGACGACACCTACATGAACAGGCGGTGGGCGAGGAACACCTCCGACAACGTCAACCGCACCGTCACCCGGCACACGGTCGGCCGGCCGGGCGTCCACGTCCTGAAGCTGTGGATGGTCGACCCGACGGTCATCGTGCACCGGATCGTCGTGGACACCGGCGGTCTGCGGCCGAGCTACCTGGGGCCGCCGGAGAGCCGTCGGGCCGGCCGCTGAGGAGCGGCGCCGCACCATGACGAGAGCCTGCCGGACGGCCCCTCAAGGGCCGTCCGGCAGGCTCCGTTCCCGCGTCCGTCAGCCGCTTCGCCCGGGGCGCCCCTCCCCGGAGGGGCGCCCCGGACCGGCCACGCGGTACGTGGTCCGCCTTCGGGGAAGCGGGCCACGCTGCGGCAGCGGCGCGGGCCGGCGGGGCAGGGCGTGCCGGGGCTGGGTGAGGGTGATCTGCCCCACCAGCTGGTGGAAGCAGGCCAGGGCGGTGATCGGGGGGAGGCCCGCGGCCGCCACCCCGGTCAGGGTCTTGGGGGCATGGGCCACGCACAGGGCCACCGCCACGGCCGAGAAGAGGATCACCACCGCCCAGGAGTGCCGGACCCGGCGCCGCAGCACGGTGGCGCGCAGAATCGACAGGGAGCCGGTGAGCCAGGGTCCGTAGATCAGCAGGGGCCACCACCGCGCCAGGTCGGCGGGCACGGTGGGCCCGGCCAGCAGGCGCAGGGGGTCGTAGGAGACCAGTCCGCCCAGCACGCTGACCATCGCCACGATGCCGGCGGTCAGTGCCGCCACGGCGTAGCTGAACACATGCAGCAGCGACAGCTCCGGCCGGTGCGGCGTCCGGCGCCTGCGGCGGTGACGGCGTTCGGCGGCCGAGCGCCCCGCCCGGCGGGCGGGAGCGGCGCTGCCGCCGGAGTGGCCCGGCTCTCCCGTGTCCCCGGCGTCGAAGCGGCGCAGCACCCGGGTGGTCTCGTCCTCCGCGGACGGTTCAGGCCCGGTGTGCGCCGCGCCCCCGTGGTGTTCGGGGGAGCGGGGCCGGGCATGGGGCTGATTGTGCTCCCTGCCGTGGGGCCGGTGCGGTGTGTGACCGGAGTCCCGCAGCAGCTTGGCGAGTTCGGCCTCGAAGTCCCAGGACGGGTCGAGGACGTCCACGTCGGGCGGGGCGGGGGCCCTCTGCTCCGGCACGAACCACGGATCGAAGTCCGGATGGACACCGGTGCGGTACCAGTCGGGGTCCGGGTCCGCGGGCGTTCCGTACGGATCGAAGTGCGGTCCCTGGTCACTCACGGCGGCTCGATCCGGGAAGGCGGGCCGCGGGCGTGGAAAACGGATCTGGTGGAGTCACGTCCACAACAACGAAGGCGGGACCCGACCGGATGACCGGCATTCGGGTGAAGTCTCAATTCATACGATCACGGTGAATGACCTTCCTCCCGGTTGGATGGCTCCGGCGGCTCCGGCGGCTCCGGCGGAAACGGATCTGGTCCATACCTTGACTGGTATATACCAAGGCGCTTGAGTGTTCCCGGTCAACCCTTCACCCCGAAAGGGAAGTTCACGTGCTGAGAAAACGCCTCATGGCGGGTCTCGCCGCCTCCGCCCTCGCAGGCGCCCTGGCGGTCGCCGTCCCCGCGACCTCCGCTTCCGCCGCCGAGTGCGCGACCCCGTGGAGCTCCTCGGCGGTCTACCTCGGCGGGACGACCGTCTCCCACAACGGCCACAACTGGACCGCCCGCTGGTGGACCCAGAACGAGGCGCCGCCCGGCACCTCCGGAGTCTGGAGCGATCAGGGCTCCTGCGGCGGCGGTACGACCCCGCCGCCCACAGACCCGGATCCGTCCGGATTCGTGGTCGGCGAGGCGCAGTTCAACCAGATGTTCCCGAACCGGAACTCCTTCTACACCTACCAGGGCCTGAAGGCGGCCCTGAGCGCCTACCCGGCCTTCGCCGGCACCGGCGGCGACACGGTGAGGAAGCGGGAGGCCGCCGCCTTCCTCGCCAACGTCAGCCACGAGACCGGCGGCCTGGTCCACATCGTGGAGCAGAACACCGCCAACTACCCGCACTACTGCGACAGTGGGCAGCCCTACGGCTGCCCGGCCGGCCAGGCCGCCTACTACGGGCGCGGTCCGATCCAGCTCAGCTGGAACTTCAACTACAAGGCGGCGGGCGACGCGCTGGGCATCGACCTGCTGCGCGACCCCTATCTGGTGGAGCGGGACGCGGCGGTCGCCTGGAAGACCGCCCTGTGGTACTGGAACACCCAGAGCGGGCCGGGCACCATGACCCCGCACGACGCGATGGTGGGCGGGCACGGCTTCGGCGAGACCATCCGCAGCATCAACGGCTCCCTGGAGTGCGGCGGACGCAACCCGGCCCAGGTGCAGAGCCGGATCGACAACTACCAGCGGTTCGTCCAGATCCTGGGCACCACTCCGGGCGACAACCTCACCTGCTGACAGGGGAGTTGCGGTGGAGGGCCATGCGGACCTCCACCGCAGTCCGCCGCCCGCGCTCGCCGCGGGCGGCGAGCGCGGGCGTTTCGCGGTACAACCTTCACAGGAAGGATCCTTCCTACCCCTATCCGCGGACGTGTCCGGCCGGAATACTGCCGGGCCATGACGCTCACGGACGAACGCATCACCGCCGAACGGCTCGAGGAACTGCTCGCCGACGACTCCATCGACATGGCACACCGCGCCCTGTGGCTGCTGCTGTGGGAGGGGGACCTGCGGGTGCTGGACCTGCTCTCCCTGGAGATCCAGGACGTGGATCTGCGGGCGAGGCGGGTGACCGGGGTGTGCGGCCGGGCGGTGCCCGAGGGCGAGGGGAACATCAGCGAGCGGGCGGCCGGACTGCTGCGCGAGGTGGTCGGCGGCCGGGAGAGCGGCCCGCTGCTCGCCACGGGGAACCGCGCACTGGGCTGGGAGCAGGTGATGCTGACCGCGGGGGAACAGGGCCATGCCATCCACGAGTTCCGCGCGGGCGGCAGGCTCCACCGCCGGGAGGAGCCGGCCGCGGACTCCCGGTAGCCGCGGCCGCCGTACCGCACGGGCGGTGGCCGGGGCCGCGGCCGGAAGGAGGGGAGGGACGCGGCCGAGCGGCGGACGCGGAGCCCCCGGGAGCTGCGGAAACCGATGAGAAGGAGTGTGGGGACGGCGCTCGGGGAAACCCGTACACCCGTGTCAGTGAGCAAGCGATACGCCGTGGCCGCGTCGGGCCGGTGGATCGACGACGAGGACGGCGTCCGGCTGCCCGCGGGCGAGGCGCACGCCTGGGAGCGGGGCATGAACCAGACCGTGTGCGGACTGTCCCTCAGCCGCTCGCGGCTCGACCGCTTCCCGCATGTGACGTGGGCAGACGTCATACCCGAGTCGGGCGGCGCGGCCGACCGCGTACGGCGGCTCTGCCCGCGGTGCGCCTCGGTCGCGGGGCGGAGAGGAGCCGAGGCGCGCCCCCGGTGGCGGCGTACGAACCCCAGGCCGTGACATGGGCGGCCCCGGCACGGGCGCGAGGCGCGGGACGGCCGGCGCGGGGTCCTTTTTCCGGACCGGTGACGAGGAGGAGCCGAATGAGTGATGCCATGGACCAGGCCGCAGAGACGGTGGGCCGGGTCACCGGCGCGGACGGGTACTCCGAGGAGGGGGAGGTCTCCCTGCGCGGACTCGCCACGCTGGCGGGCGTCTACGCGACCGGTGCGGGGGTGTTCGCCTGGCGCATGAGGGCGTCGGGCCGGCAGCTGCCCGAGCGGATCCCCCCGCTGGACCTGCTTCTGATGGGGGTCGCCACCTACCGCAGCTCCCGACTGCTCACCAAGGACAAGGTCACCAGCTTCCTGCGGGCCCCCTTCACCCGCCGCACCGGCAGTCTCCACGGCGCCGAGGTCATGGACGTGCCCCGCGGACACGGACTGCACCGGTCCGTGGGCGAACTGCTGGCCTGCCCCTTCTGTGTGGCGGTGTGGATCGCCGGCGGTCTGACGGCGGGCTACGCCACGGCTCCGCGCGCCACCCGCCTGGTCACCTCCTGTCTGAGCAGCGTGGCCCTGTCCGACTGGCTGCAGTACGCCTGGAGCCTGACCCAGCAGAAGGCCGAGGGCGAGGGCTGAGAGGCCGTGGCGGCACCGCCGCCCGGGCGGGGGCCCGGGCAGGAGCAGGCCCCGGGCCAGGGGCGGCGGGCGCCTGTGGAACTGGCCGTGCTGGTGGGACTCCAGGGCTCGGGGAAGACGACCTTCCGCGCCCGCTGCCTCCCCGCCGGGTACACCGTGGTCAGCAAGGACCTCTTCCCACGCTCCGCCCGGCACCGGCAGCGGCGCCAGATGCGCCTGGTGGAGGAGGCGCTGGAGCGGGGGCGGCCGGTGGTCGTGGACAACACCAACCCGTCACCGCTGGAGTGGGCTCCCCTGATCGCCGCGGGACGCGCGTACGGGGCGCGGGTGGTGGCGTACTGGTTCCCGCCGGACGTGCCGAACGCCCTGGCGCGCAACGCCGCGCGCCGGGGCGGGGAGCGCGTGCCCGAGGCGGGCTTCTTCGACACCCTCCGGCGGCTGCGCGAACCCCGCCGGTCGGACGGCTTCGACGCGGTGCGTGAGGTGCGGACCGACGGCCGCGGCGGGTTCGACGTACGGGACGTGCCGGACGTGCCGGACGTACGGCCCGGGGAGTAGGGCCGAGGGGCCCGCGCGCAGGGCCGGCGGCCGTCACCCGCGCCCGGTGTCCTCCTCACCGGTCTTCCGCGGTTCCTCTCCGGCCCGCTCCCCGGCCGGGCCGTCCCGGTCGACGACCCCGGCCGGGTCCTCGCCCACGACCGACCTGCCCGGCCGGGCGCGCGCCGGGCCCGCGGGCTGCCCGCCGCCGGTGGTGCCGTAACTTCCGGAGAGGCCCGGCGGCATGTCCGCGTCGGCCTCCTCCCTGCTGATGTGGCGCCTGGCCCGCACATTGGCCCGGCGTTCGCCGTAGGGATAGTCGAACGGACGGGCCTCGCCGCGTTCGCGTTCGGCCTCCTGGATCTCCTGGACCCTGTCGTCGTCCGGGGTCCACTTCGACGGGGTGTCCCCGCCCGCGTTCCTGTTCGTGTCCTTTTTGTCGGCCATGCGGGGTGCGTACCCCTGGGGGAGGCGGGCATGCGCCGTGCCGCCGGGGGTACCCCCGGCGGCACGGCGCATGCGGCGCCACGGGAGAGGGGAGCGGAAGTGACCGGGACGGACGCGGGAGAGGGTGCGGGCGGTGCGCCGGGGCCGGAGCGGGCCCGCCCCCACCCGGAGGCCGGGGACGACCTGCCGCACGGCCGGCTGTCCGCCCGGCCCTCCGCCTCCCCGCCCCCGGTGTCCCCGCCCGGGGCCGGGGAGGAGGGCCCGGGTACGCACCGGCTGGAGGGGCGGGCGCTGCTGCGTGTTCCGCCGCCGTCGGGGGCCGGGGCGCCGACGCGGCCGTACTGGCTGGTGGTGGTGCTGCACGGGGAGGGGGGAACGGCGGAGCAGGCGCTGACCTGGCTGCTCCCGCAGGCCGGATCCGGCCGGCTGCTGCTGCTCGCGCCCCAGGCGGCCGGCTCCACCTGGGATGTCACAGGCGGTGGTTACGGCCCGGACGTGGCC
The DNA here is from genome assembly GCF_002843305.1 of Streptomyces barkulensis. GTDB lineage: Bacteria > Actinomycetota > Actinomycetes > Streptomycetales > Streptomycetaceae > Streptomyces > Streptomyces barkulensis. The sequence goes on along the minus strand of NZ_PGSG01000087.1, from coordinate 10,974 downwards.
CGGCTGGACGCCGCGCTGCGCGGTGTCTTCCGGCGTTTCCCCGTGGACCCGGCGGGGGTGGCGGTGGCGGGCTTCTCCGACGGGGCCTCCTGTGCGCTCTCGCTGGGGCTGGCCAACGGGGACCTGTTCGGTGCGGTGCTGGCCTTCTCACCGGGGTTCCTGGCGCCGATGGTCCACCACGGACACCCCCGGATCTTCGTCTCCCACGGCCGGGACGACCCCGTCCTGCCGGTCGGCACGTGCAGCCGCCGCCTCGTCCCGCGGTTGGCGCAGTCCGGTTACGCGGTCACCTACCGGGAGTTCGGCGGTGGCCACGAGGTGCCGTCCGAGCTGGCCACGGAGGCGCTGCGCTGGTGGGTGGACGGCCCGAGGCCGGTCGCACGGCCGTGACCGGCGGGTGCGAGCATGGCGCGAGTGCCACTGCCCCACCGCACCCGGAGGTGACCGATGGCGTCCCGCTCGCTGGCGGTGTTCGACCTGGACGGAACACTCGCCGATGTCCGCCACCGCCTGCACCTCCTCGACGGGCGCCGCGACTGGGGCGCATTCTTCGCCGCGGCCCCCGACGACCCACCGCTGGCCGAGGGCGTCGAACTGGCCCTGACCGCCGCCGGGGAGCACGAGATCGCGTACGTGACCGGGAGGCCGGAGCGGTGCCGCCGCGACACCCTGCGGTGGCTGGCCCGGCACGGCCTGCCGGGCGGGCCGCTGCTGATGCGCGGGGGGCGGGACCGCCGCCCGGCCCGCGTCGCCAAGCCCGAACTGCTGCGGAGCCTGGCGCGGGGGCGCACCGTCGCCCTGGTGGTCGACGACGACCACCAGGTCTGCGACGCCTACGAGGCGGACGGTTTCACGGTGGTGCGGGCCGGGTGGATGACGGCCGGACCCGTTCTGGAGGAGGCGCAGGAGGACGAGGGGCGCACCTGAGACGAGGCGTGGACCCGAGGCGCCCTACCCGTCGCCGCGGCGGTACCGCACCGCGCGGACGGCGACGAAACCCACGACGGCCACGACGATGACGGCCACCACGGCCCTGGAGTACATCGAGACGTAGCCCGACACCGTGTGCCAGTTCTCCCCGAGGGCGTACCCGGTCAGCACGAAGAGGGTGTTCCACAGCAGGCTGCCGAGTGTGGTCAGCGTCAGGAACGTCGCCGCGGGCATGCGCTCGATGCCGGCGGGCACCGAGATCAGACTCCGGAAGACCGGGACCATCCGCCCGAAGAAGACCGCCTTGGTGCCGTGCCTGGCGAACCACGCCTCGGTCCTCTCGACGTCCGAGGGCTTCAGCAGCGGGATCCTCCGCGCGAGGGCCAGGGTCCGCTCCCGGCCCAGCAGCGCGCCCGCCCAGTACAGCAGGAACGCTCCGGCCACCGAGCCGAGCGTGGTCCACACAAGAGCGGCGAAGAGGCTGATGTCGCCGCGGCTGGCGGTGAACCCGGCCAGCGGCAGGATCACCTCGCTCGGCAGCGGGGGGAAGAGGTTCTCCAGGGCGATGGCCAGCCCCGCCCCGGGGGCGCCGAGGGTCTCCATCAGGCCGGTGGCCCAGTTCACCAGGCCGTCGGTCTGCTGCGCTGCGGACATGTCTCTCCTCACACGGCCCGGTGCTGTGGAACGGGCACGGACGGTGTGAGGACGGCTACCCGGGCCTTCCGGGGCGAACCGCGTGACGGCGGCGGGAGAGCCGGAGCGGCGAGTCCGGACATCATCGGACATGGCATATGTCACGCGCTCGTATCGCGGGCATTTCTTGACCGTGAACCACGTTACGGCCCAATAATTCGGCTTGTCTTACAAGCGGGACCCGAGAGGCAGCCGTGACACAGAGCACGTCCCGAGGCGACGACGCCGACTGGTGGCGGGAGTCCGTCGTCTACCAGATATACGTGCCCAGCTTCGCCGACGCCGACGGGGACGGCATGGGCGACCTGAGGGGGGTCACCGACCGCCTCGGCCACGTCGCCGAACTGGGCGCGGACGCGGTGTGGCTCACCCCCTTCTACCGCTCGCCCTGGGCCGACGGCGGCTACGACGTCAGCGACTATCGCGACGTCGACCCCCGCCACGGCACCCTGGAGGACTTCCGCGAGCTCCTGGAAAGGGCCCACGCCCTGGGGCTGAAGGTCATCGTGGACATCGTCCCCAACCACTGCTCCGGCGAGCACCCCTGGTTCGCCGAGGCGCTGGCCTCCCCACCCGGCTCACCCGCCCGCGACCGCTTCGTCTTCATGGACGGCCGCGGCCCGGACGGCGGCGAGCCGCCCTCGGACTGGCAGTCCAAGTTCGGCGGCGGGGTGTGGACCCGGGTGCCGGACGGCCAGTGGTACATGCACATCTTCGCAGCCGAGCAGCCCGACCTGAACTGGGAGAACCCCGAGGTCGTGGCCGAGTTCGAGAGCATCCTGCGGTTCTGGCTGGATCTGGGCGTCGACGGTTTCCGCATCGACGTGGCGCACGGCATGCGCAAGGACCTCGCCCTGCCGCTGCGCGACACCAACGGATCGGACTCCGCCCCTCTCAACGCGCCGCCCGAAGGACACGACCACCCCTTCTGGGACCGCGACGAGGTCCACGACGTCCACCGGGCCTGGCGGAAGATCCTCGACGAGTACACTCCGCCCCGGATCGCCGTCGCCGAGGCGGGCGTCAGCCAGGCGCGGCTGCCGCTGTACACCCGGCCCGACGAACTCCACCAGGCGTTCAACTTCCCCTATCTGCGCTGCCCCTGGGACGCCGGCGCCTACCGAGAGGTCATCGACTCCTCGCTGGAGGGCGCCCGCTCGGTCGGCTCGCTGCCCACCTGGGTGCTGTCCAACCACGACGTGGTGCGCCACCTCAGCCGCCACGCCCTGCCCGCCGGCGCCGACACCGTCGCCTGGCTGATGTCGGACGGCCGCGAGCCGGCCGCCGACCAGGAGGCGGGCCGCCGCCGGGCCCGCGCCGCCGCTCTGCTCACCCTGGCGCTGCCCGGCACCGCCTACCTCTACCAGGGTGAGGAACTGGGCCTGCCGGAGGTGGCCGACCTGCCGCGCGAGGCGCTGCGCGACCCGATGTGGGAGCGGACCGGGAACGCCCGCAAGGGCCGCGACGGCTGCCGCGTACCGCTGCCCTGGGAGCGGTCGGGCCCCTCCTGCGGGTTCGGCCCGGGCGGGAGCTGGCTGCCGCAGCCCGACGGCTGGGGCGAGTACTCGGTGGAGGCCCAGACCGGCCGGCCGGGCTCCTTCCTGGAGCTGTACCGGGCGGCCCTGAAGACCCGCCGCTCCTTCACCGGGGACGAGAGCTTCACCTGGCTGCCGGCCCGGGAGGGCGAGCTGGCCTTCCGCAAGGGCGCCCTGGAGTGCCGGGTCAACCTCTCCGGCGCCCCGCTGCCCCTGCCGCCCTGTGAGGCCGGGCCGCTGCTGGCCAGCGGCCCGTGCGACGGGCGGACGCTGCCGCCGGACACCGCCGTCTGGCTGGACGCCCTGCCGCGCTGACCCAGGGGGCCCCGCCTGCCGGGGCGCCACCGGGCCCTCTCGGCCCGCGTCCCCGGCGGGCGCGGTTCGGAAGGGCCCGGCTCCTTTGTGGACCAAGGTGGGCTGTTGTCCGTGCGGCGGGCCGGGATCCGCGGTTCAGGCATCAGCCACGAAGAGTCGTGGGGCAGCACGGTGGGCCTTCGCGAACCACTCCGTGCCGACCGGCGCTGTTGTGCCGGTGCAACCGCGCCCACTACGTTATGAACATGTTCAGTGAACGTGTTCAGGAGACTCGCGCCGAACGGAAACGGCGGACCGCCACCCGCATCATCGAGGCCGCCGGAGGACTCTTCCGGGAGCGTGGCTTCCAGGGCACGACGGTGCGGCAGATCGCCGCGGAGGCGAATGTCTCCGTGGGCGCCGTCATGGCGGTGGGGGACAAGGAGTCCCTGTTGAGCCTTGTCTACGACCAAGCCATCGCCGCCCGCGTCCCCGCGTCGGCGGCGGGGTCCGCAGCCTCCGCAGTCGACTACCTGGCCCATTACTTCGACCCGTTCCTCGATCTGTTCACCGAGAACGAGGAACTCGCGCGCTCGTACTTCCGGGCCCTGACCCGAGGCCGACCCGAGAGCGCGGCCCTCGGCGGGCTGCGCACGTTGGCCGAGGGCGATCTCACCGCCGCGATGGTGAGGGCGGGAATACCCGGCCCCCTCGCCCGGCATGGTGCGCAGGTGATGTTCACCAGCTACCTGGGTGAGCTGATGATGCTTGCCGCGGGATCCACCGACCGGCGGCAGACGGCGGCCGGGATCCGGCGCACCGCCGAATTCGTCACCGCATGCGCAGGGAACGACCGATGACCCTGTCTGAACTCCCGTCCCCCGTCTGGCCGGTCCTGATCCTGATCGGGGTACAGGCGGGCGACGCCGCGATGATGCTCCGTCCACCGGGATTCATCGTCGACTGCCTGGACGGCGTACGGTTCCCGCGCGACTGGTGGTGGGTGCTGATCACCTTCAAGGCGGCCTCCGTGGCTGGGCTCATCGCCGGGCTCCGGGTGCCCGGGGTCGCCATGACGACCACTGCTGCGATCGTTGTCTACTTCCTGGCGGCCGCCGCATCCCATATGCGTGCGCGAGCTTTGAACTCCGCGTTCTGGGTCAACTGCCTGGGCATGCTGCTGCTGTCCCTGGCTGTGCTCATGGTGAGCTTCGTGCGCCTGTGACTCACCGTGGGCGCCGTCGTCGTGACAGTGCCGGGACCGCCCTCGGACACGAAGCCGCAGGGTCCTCCATCGGTGGTTTCCGCGTTCGCCACAGGTGTCCTGGAGCCGTGCGGAACCGTGCCTTCAAGGTTCCGGCGGTCCTGTTCGGCCTCCAGCGCCGGCTCCGGAGGGCGCGTGGTCGCGGACCGTGGTGCAGCCGGCGGAGCCCGAAACCGCGCTCCGCCGCCAGACGCTCCCGGACCCTGTCAATCGTGTGCCTCTGCTTCCCCGGCGCCGCCGGGTCCTCGCGCAGCATCGCGCCGATGAAGCCCTTGGCCGGCTCCCGGGCGCCCGGCAGAAACACCGCCGTGCGTCAGCGGCCCGTCTCGCTCCGCGTCCGCACCAGCGCCTCGACGCCGTCCAGCAGGCGCTCCAGGCCGAAGGCGAAGTCGTCGTCGGGGCCCTCCGCGCCGTCCATGGCCCCCGAGGCGAGGAGCGCGGTGACAGCCGGGAAGCGTTCGGGATCGGTCAGTCTGTCCAGCAGCCGGGTGTAGGAGGCCATCGTCTCGGCCGTGCTCCGGCCCGATGCCCTGGCGGCGGCCTCGATGTCCGCCATCAGGGTCGCCTCGTTCCGGACGAAGCCGCTGACCAGCAGGATGACCTGCACCTTCTCGCCCTCGTCCAGCCCGGTGCCGCGCAGGCAGGCCAGGCCCCGCTCCATCCAGGCGACCGAGTTGGGCGTGATGGGCGGCGAGCTGACCGGGATGCGGAGCATCCACAGGTTGCGGTGCAGCACCTCCCGGTGGGAGCGGGCCCAGTGCGCGAGCGCGGCCCGCCAGCCCTCCTCCTCCGGCACGGGTCCCTGCGGAGGCGGCCCCGAGGCGGTGTCCTCCATGAGGACCAGGAGTTCCTCCTTGGAGGCCACGTACCGGTACAGCGACATCGTCGAGACGCCGAGGGCGGTGGCGACCCGGGCCATGGAGACCGCCGCGATCCCCTCGGCGGCGGCGAGTTCGATCGCGGCGCCGACGATCCGGGACACGCTCAGCCCCGGACGGGGTCCCTTGCCGGGGCGTTCGCGCAGGCCCCAGGCGGTCTCCACGCCGGGAGGCAGGCCGTCGCCGCTGTCCTTCGCCATCTTGTCGTGCCCGCCCTCGCCGCTGTGGTGCTCTCCGTCCGGTTGACCGCCATCCTAGGGATGTGTATACCCTACGCAATAGCGTGTATGTCATACGCAGAAGCGTGCCCGGGGCGCGCGGGACAAGAGGGGGAGCCGTCATGGCCGACGAACCGGTGGTCGAGGCGACCGGCCTGGAGAAGTCCTACGGCCGGGTGAGAGTCCTGGCCGGAGTGGATCTGGAGGTGGCGCGCGGCAGCGTGTTCGCGCTGCTGGGGCCCAACGGGGCCGGCAAGACCACCACCGTGCGCATCCTGTCCACACTGGTGCGCCCCGACGCGGGCCGGGCCCGCGTCGCGGGCTTCGACACCGTGCGCGACCGGCGCGAGGTGCGTCGCCGCATCAGCCTCACCGGCCAGTACGCGGCGCTGGACGAGCAGCAGACCGGCGAGGAGAACCTCCGCATGATGGGCCGGCTGTGCGGGCTGACACGGCGCCGGGCCCGCGAGCGCGCCGGGGAACTGCTGGAGCGGTTCGATCTCACCGGCGCCGCCGACCGCAGGGCCGGCGCGTACTCGGGCGGGATGCGCCGCCGTCTGGACATCGCGGCGGGGCTCGTGGCGAGCCCCGAGGTCGTCTTCCTCGACGAGCCGACGACCGGGCTCGACCCGCGCGGCCGCCAGGCCATGTGGGAACTCGTCGCCGGCCTGGCGGCCGCCGGCACCACGGTCTTCCTCACCACCCAGTACCTGGAGGAGGCCGACCGGCTCGCCGGCCGCATCGCACTCCTCGACGCGGGCCGGGTGGTCGCCGAAGGCACCGCCGCCGACCTCAAGAGGCGGGTGGCCGGACGGCGTCTGGACCTCACGCTCACCGACGCCGCCGCCTACGGGCGCACCGCGGATCTGCTCGGCGTGCGCGCCGTGCACCGCGAACCGGACCGGCTGCTCCTGGGAGTGCCCACCGACGGGAGCGCGGCGCGGGTACGGGCGCTGCTGGACGAGATCGATCCGGACCGGGACGCGGTGGCCCGGTTCACCGTGCACGAGGCCACCCTCGACGACGTCTTCCTGGCGCTCACCGGCCGGGCCGCCACCCCTACCACCCCCGCCGCCCCCGCCCGCAAGGAGCCCGCCCGTGTCTGACCTCACCGCACCCCGCGCCGCCGCGCCCGGGGGCCCGGCCCGCGCCCTGACCCACTGCCTGGTCATGGCCGCCCGCTGCACACGGCTGTCCATGCGCAACACCGACGCCCTGCTCACCTCGCTGATACTGCCGGTGATGCTGATGCTGGTGTTCGTCTACTTCTTCGGAGGGGCGATCGACACCGGTACCCGGTACATCACCTACGTCGTCCCCGGAGTGCTGGTGCTGTGCGCCGGCTACGGGGCCGCGGCGACGGCCGTCGGCGTCGCGGGCGACATGGCCGAGGGCGTCGTCGACCGCTTCCGCTCCCTGGACGTCGGCGGTACCTCCGTGCTGGCCGGGCACGTGGCGGCCAGTGCCGCGCGCAACGCCGCCGCGACGGCCGTGGTGCTCGCCGCCGCCTTCGCCATCGGCTTCCGGCCGGAGGCCGACGCGGCCGGCTGGGCGGCCGCCGCGGGACTCCTGGCCGCCTACGTGCTGGCCCTGTCCTGGCTGTCCGCCGCGGTCGGCCTGCTCGCGAAATCCACCGAGGCCGCGAGCGGCTTCACCTTCCTGGTGCTGTTCCTGCCCTACCCGAGCAGCGCCTTCGTCCCCGTGGAGACCATGCCGGGCTGGCTCCACGGCTTCGCCGGGCACCAGCCCGTCACCCCGCTCATCGAGTCGCTGCGGGGACTGCTGCTGGGACAGCCGGTCGGCGGCGCGCCCTGGCGGGCGCTGGCCTGGTGCGCGGGGATCCTCGCCGTCTCCGTCGTGGCCTCCGGGGCGCTCTTCCGCCGCCGCACGGCGTGAGAACCGGGCGGGCCCGGCTTCCCGGGCCCGCCCGGCAGCGGGGTGGGGGAGGGGCTCAGAAGTCGCCCCCGCCGCCGAAGCCGCCCCCGAAGTCCCCGCCTCCGAAGCCTCCGCCGAAACCGCCTCCGTCTCCACCGCCGAAGCCTCCGCCGAAGTCCCCGCCGTTCTCGCCGCCGTAACCCCAGCCGGGCCCGTAGCCGTAGCCCCAGCCGCCCATGCTGCTGCCCAGGACCGTTCCGAAGAGCAGGCCCGGCAGCAGCATCGAGCCGTAGCCGCCGTAGTAGCCGCCCATCCACGGGCCGTAGGCCGGGCCCGCGTCCCAGTAGGGCACCCGCTCGCCGGTCGCCGTCGGCACGGTCCGCACCGCAGGGTCCAGGCCGTCGTCGAGCCGGGCGGCGTCGGCCGCGCAGACCGGCACCTCGCGGGGCGAGCCGCCCGGGGGCGCCCACTCCACATCGCGCGCGGACGGCCCGTGCCGGGGGTCGAAGAAGCACGGCGGCCGCCGCTGGGGCAGCTCCCGCCCCTCCCTCCGGGCGTCCAGCACCGCCAGGGCGAACCGGCCGTCCTCCAGCGCCTCGGACACCGCCCGTACGTCGTCGGGGCGGCGGGCCGCGTCGGAGGCTTCCTTGGCCTTCTCGTAGGCGTCCAGAGCCCGTCGGTAGTCGTCGAGCATCTCCGGGGTGACGCCGGGGGCGGAGGGGGAGAAGTCGAGCCGGTCCAGGGCCTCGCCGTAGGAGGTGATGTCCTCCTGGACCGCCGCCCGCACCTGCTCCAGTTCGGCCCGCTCCTCCTCCTGCCGCCGCTTGCGCGAGCGCCGGGTGAGGAACAGGCCGCCCAGCGCGAGCACCGCCAGCACGGCCAGGAAGCCCACCAGGACGCCGGCGCCACCGGTGCCGCCGGTGGTGTCCCGGTCGCCGTAACCGCCCGTGCCGCCGTCGGTGCGCGCGGCCGACTGCACGTCGGTGACGAAGCCGCTGAGGATCCGGTCCGGTTCACCGGAGTGCTCCCGCAGATTGCGCTGGGCCAGCTCACTGGCCGTCGAACCGGCCAGCACCCCGGCGTCCGAGGCGGCGCCGAACTGCGAGCCCAGCGCGACGGCGTACACGCCGGGGCGTCCCACCTCCGAGCGCAGCCGGTCGAAGACGGCGTCGCCCCCGTAGGAGGAGTCGTCGGGCAGGACGGCGATGTAGACGGGGACGTCGCCGGCCCGGATCTGCTCGGTGAGCCGGTCGGCCTCGGACTTCGAGAGTTTGTCGGAGGCGGCCGGATCGACGTAGACGGGATCGTCCCGCAGCGCGGCGGCGACCTCGTCGAGGCCGGTGGCCGCCCGGGCGCCGCCCGCGGGGGAGAGGAGGGCGGTGGTGAGGGCGAGCAGGACGGCCCAGAGCAGAGCCGCCCGCCGCCCCCGGAGTATGTGAGAGATGGGGCGGTTTGTCCTCATGATGTCCCGCTACCCAGCCGCCGTCCGGTCACCCGGGAAGGCCGGGGAAAAGTGCGCGGGGGCGCGGGAGCGGGGCCCGGTGCGGGGGAACACCCCAGAATGGTTTACGGTTGAACCAGATGCGGGTGCCGACGGACGCGAACGTGCCTCTTCCCCCGGGCACCGCCCTCCGGGCACCCGCCTCCCAACCGGCCCCGGTCGAGTTCTCCCCCGTCTCGGCCGGGGCCTTCCCTCCCTTCCCCCGCGATTCCCTCCCACGGGGCGCCTCGCGGGGGAGCCGCCGGAGCGCGGCCGTACCATGGAGGACGCCCCGGCCGCCCGGAGCGGGAGCCCCGCCCTTCCTTCTTCGTCCCCCGCACGGATTCCAGCTCTGCACGGAGGCCTCGTTGTCCTCGTCGTCCTCGTCGTCCCCGATCTCGATCGGAACCGCCCGCCACTTCCACCCCGCGGGAACCCCGGGGGACATCTGCCGCGACCACAACCGCGCCGCCCTGGCCACTGTGGTGGCCGCCGAGGCGTGCCGCAGGGGATACGGGCCGGACCTGAGCGACGAGCAGATCGACGAGTGCGCCGAGTCCGCCGGGCGCAAGCCCCCCTCGCCCACTTCCCGGAAGGCGATCCGGGCGGCCCTCGGGCCGCCGGTCACCGCCGAGGACGCACCGCAGACCGTGGCGGCGGCCGTCTTCGACGCGCTGCCCTCGAATCCGGTGCGGGTGGTCGGGCGTGACGGCCGGGAGTTCTTCCTGGTGCCACTCCCGGCCACCGCCTGACGGCAGCGCCCGGCGCCCACGTCCTCAGAGGCGGTCCGGGCGGACCCGGGTCATTCGGGGCGGTGCTGCGCCTCGCCCAGCTCTCTCCAGTCCAGGACCTCACGGGTCTCGCGCAGTATTCGCTCGGCCGCCTCGCGCGTCTCGGTGGGGACGTCCCCGAGCTCCTCCAGCAGACCCTCGTAGATCGGCGGGTGCTCGGTCCGGGTCGCGGTGGTCGCCATGGTGCGGATCCTCTCTCTCGTGTCACGGGCGCCGTGAGCGACCCGTGGTGCGGCCGTTCGCCGCGCCCCAGATCGTTTCACGTGCCGGTCGCGCGCCCGCCGCCGCGCCCGCCATCCGGGCACGCCCACCGCGGGCACGTCCGGCCGTGGTGCGGCTGCGAACCAGCGGGCGGCTACCCGCGGCTGCGGCGGTCATGCCGCGGACCGGGGAGACCTGCGCCACCCGCCGCGGCGGCGATGAGTTCCCCGCACCGCGCCGGTCTCCACACATGCGCGCCCGTACGGTGCCGCGCGAACCGGCGCACCCGAGAGAGGAAGGAACGCGAGTTGACTTCCTCCCCCTCCTGAAGGAGGGGGATTCCTACGGCTCGCGCCGTGGGGTTTTCTGCTTCATCGCCGACTGCCCGCCCGGAGTACTCCGTTGAGGTCTTACACCAGCTCCACAGACAGACGCCGTCAGCCCGACGGCCAGGATGTTCTTCGCCGCGTTCACGTCCCGGTCGTGGGCCGTCCCGCAGTCGCACGTCCAGGTGCGGACGTTCAGCGGCATCTTGTCCTGCAAGGTGCCGCAGGTCGAGCACAGCCTGGAGGAGGGGAACCATCGGTCGATCGCGATCACCTCGCGGCCGTACCACTGGGCCTTGTACTCCAGCATGCTCCGGAATTCCGACCAGGCCGCGTCGCTGATGGCGCGGGCCAGGCTCCGGTTCTTCACCATGTTCCGGACGGTGAGGTCCTCGATCACGATCGTTTGGTTTTCACGAACGAGCCGAGTGGTGAGCTTGTGCAGGTGGTCACGCCTGCGGTCGGTGATGCGGGCGTAGACCTCGGCAG
>NZ_PGSG01000086.1 GCF_002843305.1 Streptomyces barkulensis | reverse complement strand
TGTTGAGTTCTCAAGGAACGGACGCTTCCTTCGGCACCCCTTCCGGGGCCCCTCCGGGCGCTTCCCTTCGGTGTCTCCGACACTATCAGATTCGCTTTGGCCGATCGAAATCGGCTTCGCTTCCCGATGAGAATTCGGATTGCCTCACCGGAGCCATGGGCTCCCGGTAGAAGCTGGATAGATTTTCATCCGTCTACCTCAGAGGGTACCACCCTCCGGGCAACTTCTAAAATCTACCTCCCGCAGAGCCCCCCGTCAAGGGCGCCCTCCGGAACGATCAGAACCGTAGCAGGTCCGAGGGCCTCGATGCACATCGGCCCGTGTCACGCCGCCAGAGGCACCTCGGCGGAGCGGTCGGCGGCCTCCACGTCACCCGCCTCCCCCCTCCTCGCAGCCTTGGCACCCAGCAGGTAGACGTAGGCCAGGAAGGCCAGCTCGGCGACCACTCCGATGGTGATCCGGGCCCAGGTGGGCAGTCCCGAGGGGGTCACGAAGCCCTCGATGACGCCCGAGACGAAGAGCACCGCGGCCAGGCCGAGCGCCATGCCGATGGCCGCTCGCCCCTCCTGCGCGAGCGCCGTGCGGCGGCTGCGCGGTCCCGGGTCGATGACCGTCCACCCCAGGCGCAGCCCCGTGCCGGCCGCGACGAAGAGAGCGGTCAGTTCGAGCAGGCCGTGCGGGAGGATCAGACCGAGGAAGACGTCCAGGCGGCCGGCCGAGGCCATCAGGCCGATGCCGATGCCGATGTTCAGCATGTTCTGGAACAGCACCCACAGCACCGGTATCCCGAGGAAGGCGCCGAAGATCAGGCAGATCGCGGCGGCCTGGGCGTTGTTCGTCCACACCTGGGCGGCGAAGGACGTGGCCGGGTTGCTGGAGTAGTACGTCTCGTACTGGCCTCCGGGCCGGGTCATCTCGCGCAGCTGCTCCGGGGCCGCGATGGAGGCCTGGATCTCGGGGTGGGCCCCGATCCACCAGCCGATGAGGACGGCGACCAGTGTGGAGAGCAGGGCCGTCGGTATCCACCAGTGCCGGGAGCGGTAGACGGCGGCGGGGAAACCGACCGTGAAGAAGCGCGCCACGTCGCGCCAGGTCGAGCGGCGGGTGCCGGTGACCGCGCTGCGCGCGCGGGCGACGAGCGAGGTGAGCCGGCCGGTCAGCGCGGGGTCGGGGGCGGTGGACTGGATCAGCGACAGATGGGTGGAGGTGCGCTGGTAGAGGGCGACGAGTTCGTCCGCCTCGGCTCCGGTGAGGCGGCTTCGGCGGCGCAGCAGCTCCTCCAGGCGGTCCCACTCGGCGCGGTGGGCGGTGACGAAGACATCGAGGTCCATGGGGAGAGCTTTTCAGATGGGGGGCGGTCGGTCTCGGGCTGCTTGTCCGTCGGTCGGCCGTGGGCGGCAGACTGTGTACGTACCCGGCGTACGGCGTAGGAGGCGTACACGGGTTTGAAGCGAGGGCGAGGAGGCGTGCCGGGTGAGTCAGCTCGTGACGGGTGATGCGGTGGTGCTCGGGCTGCGGCCCGCGCGGCTGCCGAGCCGGGCCCTGGCCGTCTTCATAGATCTGGTCGTGCTCTGGGGGGTCTACCTGGCGCTGTCGATGGCGGTGCTGTCGGCCACCGGGTCGCTGGACGACGCGGCCACCGCCGCGATCGCCGTCGCGCTGCTGCTGCTGGTGCTGGTGGGCGGGCCGGTAGCGGTCGAGACGCTCTCCCACGGCCGTTCGCTGGGGAAGGCGGCGTGCGGACTGCGGGTGGTACGGGAGGACGGCGGGCCGATCCGCTTCCGGCACGCGCTGGTGCGCGGGGCGCTGGGCTTCGTGGAGATCCAGATGACGGTGGGGGTCGTCGCGTGCATCGCCTCGCTGGTCTCCGCGCGGGGCCGGCGGCTCGGTGACGTGTTCGCCGGGACACTGGTGGTGCGGGAGCGGATCCCGGTGTCGCGGCCGGTGCCGGTGCCGCCGCCTCCTCCGTGGGTGGCCGGGCACTTCGCGGAGCTGGACCTGTCGCGGGTGCCGGACGGGCTGTGGCTTGCCGTACGGCAGTACCTGCTGCGTGCGGACCAGCTCGATCCGCAGGTGGGCTGGTCGATGGCGCAGCGCCTGGCGGCCGACGTGGCGGGCTTCACCGGGGCCCCTGCCCCGGAGGGGATGCCTCCGGCCGTGTACCTGTCCGGTGTGGTGGCCGAGCGGCAGGGGCGGGAGGCGCAGCGGGCCTTCGGGGAAGGGGTCCGGCCGGAGGCCGGACAGAGCGGCACCGCGCTTCCGCCGAGCGCCCCCGGAAGCGGTTCCGGTCCCGGTCCCGTCTGGCCCGCCTCCCCTCCCTCTGCCCCTCCGGCGCCCGCGCCGTCTCCGCCGCAGCCACCTGCCGGTGACGGCGGTGGCGGTGGCGGTGGCGGTGGCGGGGAGGCGGACGGGCCGCGCACCGGCTTCGTTCCCCCGGCCTGACCCGCCGGCCGAGCGGCCCGGCCGGCGGGTCAGTCGAACGTCGAGGGCGGTGACTCCAGGTCCTCCAGCTCGATTCCGGGGGCGGCCAGGACGACGTCCCCTGCGATGTGGACGGAGTGCCGCTCGCCCGTCTCCAGATCGTCGACCCGGTAGTGGTCCACGGTCAGCGGGCCGCTGTCGGTGGCGTGTGTTTCGCTGTCCACCAGCGCCCAGGCCTGGTCGAGGGTGCGGGGAGCGAGCACGGGGGGTGCGAAGGCGACGAGGCGGACGCGGGTGGCCGGTGCGCCGGGCGCGGGGCGCAGCAGCCGGGCGACGGCGACGAGGAAGGCGGGGGACGCTCCGGTGAAGGCGTGGGCGGGCGCGTTGCCCTCCTGTGCCCGCTCTCCGGCCGGGTCGGCGCGCACCCAGGTCACGCCGTCGAGGGCGGCGCCGCGCACCTGCCAGTGGGGGGTGGCCAGTTCGAGGCGGAGAGGGCGGCCGATGCCGTCCAGGGTGAGGTCGACCGAGCCCGCGCGGCCGCCGGAGGGTGCGGTGAGCTGTGAGACGTACCGCCAGCCGGACGGGCCGGTGGCGCACTGGAAGTGCTCCTCGCCCAGGGGGGCGCGGTCGTGCGGGTCGTGGAGTGAGTAGCGGCCACGGGGCATGACGGGATCCTTACGGGTCAGGCCCCCGCCGTGGAGCGGGGGCCTGACGGTGTCGCCTACCTGCTGTGTGACGTGCCGTGTACCGGCACCGGTGTCAGCAGTGGTGGCTCAGTAGCGGTAGTGGTCGGGCTTGTACGGACCCTCCACCGGCACCCCGATGTAGGCCGCCTGCTCCGGACTCAGCACGGTCAGCCTCGCCCCCAGCGCCTCCAGATGCAGCCGGGCGACCTTCTCGTCCAGATGCTTGGGCAGCACATACACCCCCACCGGATAGGCATCCGGCTTGGTGAACAACTCGATCTGGGCGATCGTCTGGTTGGCGAAGGAGTTCGACATCACGAACGACGGATGCCCGGTGGCGTTGCCCAGGTTCAGCAGCCGCCCCTCGGACAGCACGATGATCGCCTTCCCGTCCGGGAAGGTCCAGGTGTGCACCTGCGGCTTGACCTCGTCCCTGACGATCCCGGGGATCGCCGCCAGACCGGCCATGTCGATCTCGTTGTCGAAGTGGCCGATGTTGCCCACGATCGCCTGGTGCTTCATCCGCGCCATGTGGGAGGCCAGAATGATGTCCTTGTTGCCGGTGGTGGTCACGAAGATGTCCGCACTCTCCACCACATCCTCCAGCGTGGCGACCTGATAGCCGTCCATCGCCGCCTGCAGCGCGCAGATCGGGTCGATCTCGGTGACGATCACCCGCGCGCCCTGCCCGCGCAGCGACTCCGCGCACCCCTTGCCCACGTCCCCGTAACCGCACACCACGGCCACCTTGCCGCCGATCAGGGTGTCGGTGGCCCGGTTGATCCCGTCGATCAGCGAGTGGCGGCAGCCGTACTTGTTGTCGAACTTCGACTTCGTCACCGAGTCGTTGACGTTGATCGCCGGGAAGAGCAGCACGCCGTCGCGCTGCATCTCGTACAGCCGGTGCACCCCGGTGGTGGTCTCCTCCGTCACCCCCCGGATCTCCGAGGCCAGCGCCGTCCACTTGCCCGGCTGCTCGGCCAGGGTGCGGGCCAGCAGGCCCAGGATGACCGCGTGCTCCTCGGACTCGGCCGTGGAGACGTCCGGCACCGCGCCGGCCTTCTCGTACTCCACGCCCTTGTGCACCAGCAGCGTGGCGTCCCCGCCGTCGTCCAGAATCATGTTCGGCCCGCCGGTGGGCTCGCCCGGCCAGGTCAGCGCCTGCTCGGTGCACCACCAGTACTCCTGAAGGCTCTCGCCCTTCCAGGCGAAGACCGGCACCCCCCGCGGATCCTCGGGAGTGCCACCGGGACCGACCGCGACCGCGGCGGCGGCATGGTCCTGGGTGGAGAAGATGTTGCAGGACGCCCAGCGCACCCGCGCGCCCAGCGCCACCAGCGTCTCGATCAGCACGGCCGTCTGCACCGTCATGTGCAGCGACCCGGTGATCCGCGCCCCGGCCAGCGGCCGGGCGGCGGCGTACTCGCGGCGGATGGCCATCAGACCGGGCATCTCGTGCTCGGCCAGCGTGATCTCCTTGCGGCCGAACGCCGCCAGGGACAGATCCGCCACCTTGAAGTCC
>NZ_PGSG01000085.1 GCF_002843305.1 Streptomyces barkulensis | reverse complement strand
TGAACGCTTCTCATCCTGTGGTTCGTGGGTGATGGCGGCTGGTGGTCGGGGGGCCGTAACGCGGCAGGGCTCCTGGTCGTTGCGGCTGGTGATCTCACTCGCCAACGTCTCGACACAGGAGCCCTGTTGGTCCCGTATCGTGCCATGCTCGACGTCCCCCACGAAGTCGTGGAGCACGTTTCCTGGCTCATCTACGCCCGAAGGCGTGAGCTGAACTCCCGCTGGCGGAAGCTGGGCTGCTTCCGCCAGGCCCTGCTGGTCCTGGTGCACCTGCGCAAGAACGAGACCCTGGCCCAGGCCGCAGCGGGGTTCGGCATCTCCACCGCCACCGCCGGCCGGTACGTGAGCGAAACGGTCGACCTCCTCGCCGAGCGCGCCCCGAGCCTGCACGAGGCCCTGCGCGAGCTGCCGCCGGAGGGGTTCGTCATCCTCGACGGCACTTTGATCACTACCAACCGCATCGCGGCGGACGAGCCGTACTACTCGCAGAAGCACCGCCGCCACGGGATGAACGTGCAGGTCATCGCCCGCCCGGACGGCACCCCGCTCTGGTTCTCCCGCGCGACACCGGGCCGCACGCACGACCTGACCGCAGCCCGCGCCCACGGTGTGATCCAAGCCTGCCTGTCCCGTCAGCTCCTCGTCCTGGCCGACCGCGCCTACCAGGGCGCCGGCGCGACCGTCCGCACCCCCTACTACGGTCATCGCGACCTGCCCGAGCACTACCAGCAGTACAACCGCGACCACGCCCGGCTGCGCGCCCCGGGCGAACGCGCCTTCGCCCGCCTCAAGCAATGGCGGATCCTCCGCAAGGCCCGGTGCAGCACCAACCGCATCGGTCGCACGGTCGCCGCCGTTCACGCCATCGAGATCGCCTGGCGCTCAGGATGAGAAGCGTTCACTGACGTGTCGAAGGGCGGCGAACTCTCGGAATGGCAGACGAAGAACTGGCCCGACGATTTCCAGAACTCCTGCGACATGGACCTCTACCGCCTCGACCGTGCGGAATACCAGGAGTCGTTCAAGGAGCTCGTCGAGAAGGAGGGGGAGATATCGGGGGTGTACGCGCAGTCGTTCGGGGCGGTCCGGGCAACGGCTGTGATGCCCGAGCTGGAACGCACCGGCGGCTGGGCGGTGATGGACGCCCCCGCGCCTCCGCCGGGCACGTCCGCGACCACGCTTATGACCGAGCGGAGCCTCGCAGTGGAGGCGGGCTTGCAGGATGTCATGGGATGCGATGAAAGCGATGCGGCCTCCGACTGCCGGCAGAAGCTTCACCGGACGCTCCGGGACATGGGCTACGACGGCACGCAGACCGGTCTCGCCGACGGCGTCGAGGAGTACGAGCGGATGACCGCTCTCTTCTCTCTCTCCCGCGACCTCGGAAAAAACGCTGAACCACTGCGCGAGATCCTGACCAGTTGGCCGGATATCGGCAAGGCGGGCAAAGGGGTCGTAGAGTCCAGCAGCCGTAGCTACACCCGCCGTCACCGCGACGGTCAGGTGCTTCCGGAGTTCGTGGGATACCTCGCCAATGTCTGTACGGCGTACCGGGGTTGGGGAGCAGGCGCGGGGTCGCCGGAGAGGAATCCCCTCGGAGCCGCGCTCTCGGGCATGCACCGTCCGTGCTCGGTGATGCCTGCCGGTGCGGACTCCACATGGACGATGCCCGACGCGGAGGAAGCGCCACGGCTGCTTCTCCTCGTGAACCCCCTGGACCCGGTCAACCCGCCTCATGCGGCGGAAGCATGGGCCGAGAAATACCCTGACGCCGACCGTCTGGATTACAGGTATCCAGGCCACACGAAGGCGCCCGGGGAACTCGACGCAGAGGTTTCCGCCTGGGGCACCGGCTCGGCCGACTGACGGGCCGCAGCGACGGCCGTAAGCCATTCCGTCCGGCGCGCTGCGGGGTGCGGGTCGGCTTCCCGCATGCCGTACCGCATCTTCCGTGCACATGCCCCTGCTACCGCGGCGAATGTCGGACTCTCGTACCGCGGGCGATCCGGTACAGCACGTTCGGGCGCAGTGGTCCTTCGGGTGCGGCGGGGTCGTCGAAGTCGTCGGCCGGGTCCCGGGTCATACCGATCCGGCGCATGACCGCCTGTGAACGAAGGTTGGTGGCTGTGGTCACGGCGAGGACTTCGGGAAGCTCGAGCGTGTCGAAGCCGTAGGCCAGTACCGTCAGTGCGGCCTCGGTGGCGTAGCCCCGGCCCCAGGCCCACCGGGCGAGCCTCCAGCCGATCTCCACTCCGGTGAACGGCATGCCGTCATCCACTTCGTCCAGGCCCGCAAAGCCGATGAACTCGCCTGTGGCCCGCACCTCGACCGCCCACCACCCGTAGCCTCGCCGGTCGAACTCGGCCTGGAACAGTGCCACGGAGGCATCGCTCTGTTCACGGTTGAGTACATCGCCCAAGTGTTCGCGGACCTCGGGATCGGCGTTCATCGCCGCCCATGGTCCGAGGTCGGAGTCACGCCATCGACGAAGGAGGAGGCGATCGGTATGCAGTTCGGCCATGCCGACCAGCCAACGTGAGCCCTCCCTCCGGGGCAATCCCTTTTCCAGGGCGACACGGCTGCGCGGACAGGGCATCCGCGGCTCGCCTCCAAGCTGAACGAAGCGCCCTGACCCGGACTGCGCTTCGGACCGGGCCTGATCTGCCGATGCCGCCCGCGCTCATTCCGATGGTGCATCCGGTGCCGGCCGGTCGGCGGCAGCGAGGCGATTGAGCGTCTCCGCGACGGTGAAGCTCCACCCCACAAGACGAGGACCTGACCAGTTGATCCCGAGCGGTACCGCGTGACGGACGGCCGGGAACCAGCCGCAGCCGGGCGACGGCGGGAGGGGACGGGGAGGGGCGGACGTTCCGGACACTCCGGGGTTCCCCATGCCGGAGGCCAGGGGCGTGATTTGCGGCCAATGGGCGCTTTATGTATCGGTGCACGGCAACGGCCGTAAATCATGCCGTCCGGAATGTTCGCCCCGGACCGGCCCCGACCCCCGCACGCACCCGTACCCGCCCCCACCGCACCGCGCCCCCACCGCACCCCGGCCCAGGTCAGGACTCGGTGAAGCGGTCGAGCTCGCCCGTCTTCACGCTGCGTATGAAGGCGGCCAGCCTCTCGGGCGTGGTGCTCAGAACGGCACCGGGATCGTCGCTCTCGCGCAGCTTGATGGTGCCGTCGTCGCTTGCGGCGACGTAGACGCAGTTGGCGGCCTCGCCGCTGTAGGTGGACTTCTGCCAGGCAAGATTGGACATACGCACACTCCTTCTCAGATCTCTCGGACGATGCGGTGCATCAGGTCACCCAACGCCCGGCACGACCGGATCAGCAAGCCCGCCGGGTATGCCCTGGCCGGGGTGCCGCTGTATCTGCTGGTGGACCGCTGGGCGCCCGGCGGCCCGACCGTGACGCTCTACGGGGAGCCGAAGGAGGACGTCTACCGGGTGCTGCACGCGGGGAAGTTGGGGGACACCATCCACCTTCCCGATCCCTTCGGCCTCACCATCGACACGGGCGTCTTCCCCGTCGGCTGAGCCGGCCGGAAAGACGCCCGCGGGAGGGTGGAGCTCAGCAGGTCCGCGCGACCGCCAGGCGGCGCTGGACCACCGCGCGGCGCGTGGCGTAGAGGGTGACGCCCGCCGCCAGGACCAGGGCGGTCAGGGAGAAGGCGACCGTCGCGCTCCAGCCCGCCGCGTGGTAGGCGATCGCGCCCAGCGTGCCGCCCAGGGAGCTGCCGACGTAGTACGCCATCTGGTAGAGCGCCGAGGCCTGGGCCCGGCCCGTCTTCGCCGTGCGGCCCACCGAGCCGGAGGCGACCGCGTGGCCCGCGAAGAAGCCCGCCGTGACCAGGACCAGGCCCAGCAGTACGGCCGCGAGGCTGTCGCCGAGGGTCAGCAGCAGGCCGGTGGCGGTGGCGCCGATGGCCAGGTAGAGCGCGCCGCGGCGGCCGAGCCGTCCGGTCAGGCGCCCGGCGGCGGCCGAGGAGACGGTGCCGACGAGGTAGATCGCGAAGACCGAGCCGGCCAGGCCCTGGGAGAGGCCGAAGGGCTCGGAGGTCAGCCGGTAGCCCACCACCGTGTAGACCGCGCCGAAGACGGTCATGAACAGCAGGCCGAGGGTGTACAGCCGGACCAGCAGCCCGTCGGACAGGTGGCCGCGCACGGTGCTCAGCAGCTCGGAGGGGCGCAGCGAGGCCGGGGTGAAGTTGTGCGCCCGGGGGATCAGCAGCCGGTAGGCGAGGGCGCACAGCAGGGAGAGCGCGCCGACCGCCGCGAGCCCGGTGCGCCAGCCCCAGCCCTCGGCGACCCAGCCGGTGAGGACGCGGCCGGTCATGCCGCCGACGCTGTTGCCCGCCACGAACAGGCCGATCGCCCCGACCAGCGCGGCCGGCCGTACCTCCTCCGCCAGGTACGCCGTCGCCGAGGCGGGGATGCCCGCGATCGCCACGCCCTGCAGGGCGCGCAGCACGATCAGGACCTCCATGTTGGGAGCGAAGGGCAGCGCGAGCGCGACGGCGACCGCGACCGCCAGGGAGCCCGTCATCAGGGTGCGCCGTCCGAAGCGCTCGGAGAGGGCGGACAGCGGCAGCACGGCCACCGCCAGCGCGATGGTGGCGGCCGAGACGGTCCAGCTCGCCTGCCCCGGCGTCACGCCGAAGTCGGCCGTGAGGGCGGGCAGCAGGGGCTGGGTGGAGAACAGCAGGGCGAAGGTCGCCAGGCCCACGGCGAAGAGGGCGAGGCTGATGCGCCGGGGGGAGGAGGGGAAACGCTCGGGAGAGGCACCTGTGCGGACAGGCGCCCCGGTATCGACGGAAGGCATGTCTCGAACGTACGGTCAGGGATCTGATGCGTCCAATGCACAAAGGTGCCGGTCTTCATGCAGAGATGCATAAGGCGAGCTGGGAGGGTGTCGTGTCACCGGTCGGCAACAGAAAAGACATCTCGGTTACATCCGGCACATCCGGTGACGCACCTCACATCGACCCCGGGTCCTGGGCCGCCGTACTCACCCCGCGGCTGGCGCAGTTCGTAGCCGTGGCCCGGCACGAGCACGTCACGCGGGCGGCCGGTGAGCTGGGGGTGCCGCAGTCCACGCTCAGCCGGGCGATGGCCCGGCTGGAGGACGATCTGGGGGTCGCGCTGTTCGCGCGGCGGGGGCGGACGGTCGCGCTGACGCCGGCCGGGCGCACGTTCCTGGCCTCGGTGGAGCGGGCGCTGGGCTCGGTGGAGCAGGCGGCGGAGGCGGTGCGGGCGGACGCCGATCCGGCGGCGGGGAAGGTGGCGTTCGGTTTCCTGCACACGCTGGGGTCGGAGACCGTGCCGGGGCTGATCCGCTCCTTCCGTGCCGACCATCCCCGGGTGCGCTTCTCGCTGGTGCAGACGTACGGCGAGGCGATGATCGAGCGGCTGCGCGCCGGGGATCTGGACCTGTGCCTGACCTCCCCGGTGCCGGCCGCCCCGGATCTGGTCGCGCGGCGCCTGGACGAGCAGCGGCTGCGGCTGGTGGTGCCCGAGGAGCATCCGCTGGGGCGGCGCAGGCGGGTGCGGCTGGCGGAGGCCGCGCAGGAGTCGTTCATCACCCTGGAGCCGGGCTACGGGATGCGGCGGATCTTCGACGCGCTGTGCGCCGAGGCGGGCTTCAAGCCCCGGATCGCGTTCGAGGGGGAGGAGGCCGAGACGCTGCGCGGGCTGGTCGCCGCCGGGCTGGGGGTGGCTCTGCTGCCGCCTCCGGCCGTGCCCCGGCCAGGGGTGCGGGAGCTGGCGGTCAGTCAGCCGCGGGCGGTGCGGGAGATCGGGGTGGCCTGGGTGGACGGCCGCCCGGACACCCCGCCGGTGGCGGCGTTCCGGGCGTTCCTGCTGAGCCGCCGGGGGCGGCTGCTGGCGTAGGGGGCAGGGGGTGCGCAGGTTGGCCGTACGGACCCTGTGGCGTGCTCAGTGGCGCAGGGAGCGGCCGAAGCCGGCCGCCAGCGGCATCCGCAGGCCCAGCGGCGGCGGGGCCGCCAGCGCGTCGGCCACCGGGCGGGCGAGGTCCCGGTCGCACAGCGAGCCCAGGGTGAAGTCCTCGGCCAGGGCGAGGACCTCCGAGCGGTGCTGGCGCAGCGCGTGGCCGTCGGTGTGGACCTCGAAGCGGCAGACGTCCGGATTGATCTTCTTGGCGCGTATGGCCAGCCGGTAGGAGCGGTCCGGGCCGGTGTGCTCGTCGTCCGTGCCGTGCACGATCAGCACCCGCCGGCCGGCGAGCTGCCGTACCGGTTCCTCGCCGCCGTCCTCGGACACCTCCGGCAGCCAGGGGGCCAGGGCCAGGACGGAGACCACCGCCGGGTGGCCCGCGGCCCGCAGCGCCGCCCGGGCGCCGATGTCCCGGCCCACCAGGCATACGGGGACGTCGCCGTAGCGGCGCAGGATCTCGTCCAGGGCCCACTCGGCGTCCCGCACCGGGTGGGCGTCCGCGCCGTTCCAGCCGCGGTAGCGGTAGTGGAGGAGGTGCGCGACCACCTCGTGTCCCGCCCCCGCCTGCGCCAGCCGCCGCGCCAGCGGCAGCATCGCCGCCGCGGCCCGGCGGGAGCGGCCGCGAGTGCCCCCGGCGGTCCCTCCCGGGAGCAGCAAGGCCACGCCCTGTACCGCGTGGTCGTCACCGAACGCCCGCCCCAGCCGCGCATCCCGGCGCGGCAACGCCTGCTGAGTCACGGCAAAACGATCGCAGAAGCGGGGGTGTACGGGCGGTGCCGGGCGGTCACCATTGGGTATCGAAAGCCGCAGGGTCGCGTCCGGGCGGCGTGCGGGCGGCGTGCGGGCGGCGTCCGGGCCGTGTGCGGGCGGGTGCGGGATCCGCCCAAGGGTGATATCTACGCGCGTAGGCGCTAGAGTGCGGCAATGACGAGCGAGACTGTCACCACCGTCCCCACCCCGGACCAGATCCGCCGCGCCCCCAAGGTGCTGCTCCACGACCACCTCGACGGCGGCCTCCGTCCGGCCACCGTCGCCGAGCTCGCCCGCGAGTGCGGCTACGAGGGTCTGCCCGAGACCGACCCCGAGGCGCTGGGCACCTGGTTCCGCGAGGCGGCCGACTCCGGTTCGCTGGAGCGCTACCTGGAGACCTTCGCCCACACCTGCGCGGTGATGCAGACGCGCGAGGCGCTGGTGAGGGTCGCGGCCGAGTGCGCCGAGGACCTGGCCGCCGACGGCGTGGTCTACGCCGAGGTGCGCTACGCCCCCGAGCAGCACCTGGAGGCGGGACTGACGCTGGAGGAGGTCGTCGAGGCCGTCAACGAGGGTTTCCGGGAGGGCGAGCGCCGGGCCCGCGAGGCCGGGCACCGCATCCGCGTCGGCGTCCTGCTCACCGCCATGCGGCACGCCGCCCGCTCGCTGGAGATCGCCGAACTGGCCAACCGGTACCGGGACTTCGGCGTCGTCGGCTTCGACATCGCGGGCGCCGAGGCGGGCCACCCGCCCACCCGCCACCTGGACGCCTTCGAGTACCTCAAGCGCGAGAACAACCACTTCACCATCCACGCCGGCGAGGCGTTCGGCCTGCCGTCCATCTGGCAGGCCCTCCAGTGGTGCGGCGCCGACCGGCTCGGCCACGGGGTGCGCATCATCGACGACATCCACGTCGCCGGCGACGGCACGGTGAAGCTGGGCCGGCTGGCGGCGTACGTGCGCGACAAGCGGATCCCGCTGGAGCTGTGCCCCACCTCCAACATCCAGACCGGAGCGGCCTCCTCGTACGCCGAGCACCCCATCGGGCTGCTGCGGCGGCTGCGCTTCCGCGCCACCGTCAACACCGACAACCGGCTGATGAGCGGCACCAGCATGAGCCGCGAGTTCGGGCACCTGGTGGAGACGTTCGGCTACACGCTGGACGACATGCAGTGGTTCACCGTCAATGCGATGAAGTCCGCGTTCATCCCTTTCGATGAACGTCTGGCCATGATCAACGACGTGATCAAGCCCGGATACGCCGAGCTGAAGGCCGAGTGGCTGTTCCGGGAGGCCGCCGCCAAGGGCCTGTGACCAGCACTTCCCCGGCCGGAGACGGCCGGGGGAGGGCGCGGGAGGCGGCCGGGCGCGGCGGCGGACGCGGGTGCCGGGCCGTTTCGGGGTGTTTGCGGCGGGTGCGGTGCCCTGGCTACGTTCGCGAGGCCGCTCAAGCCATCCACACGAGGACGTACCAGCTGATGAAGCAGCGAACGATGAAGACGATCGGTGTCGCCGTGCTCGGCGCCGCCTTCGCCGCCACCGGCGCCGGGGCCGCCTCCGCGGCGGACGCCCTGGGGCTCGGCAGGACCGCCGGGGGCGCGGTGAAGAGCCTGCCCGTGCAGGAGGTCGCCAGGACGCTGCCCGCCCCCGACGCACCCCAGCAGGCCAGGACACTGCCCGCTCCCGCCGAGGGCCGGTCGGGGCAGCAGCCCGACGCCGGCCGGCCCAACACCAAGCAGCACGACCCGGTGCGGGACCTGCTCGGCGGCCTGCCGCTGGGCAGCCCGGAGAAGCCGACGATGCTCAACCTGCCGACGGGCCAGCTCACCGGCGCTCTGCAGACGGGCAAACTGCTGGGCTGACGCGCCTCCCCCCTTCTCCCCTTCCAGCGCCTCCCCCTCCCTCCACCCCACCCACGGGAGGCGCCACGGGCCGCGCACCGGGCCATTCCCGGTGCGCGGCCCGTTCCCCTGTGTGCGGGGTGTGCGCCGGCGAGCGCGTCACCAGCCGGTGCGCTGCACCTTGCGCTCGTCCGGCAGCAGGATCCACAGGGCGATGTAGAGCAGGAACTGCGGCCCCGGCAGCAGACAGGAGACCAGGAAGATCGCGCGCATCGTGTTCGGGGTGGTGCCGAAGCGGCGGGCCAGCCCGGCGCACACACCGGCGATCATCCGGTCGTCGCTGGGGCGGACGATTGCGGCCATGTCGGGACTCCTTCGCTCTGACGGAACGCCGTCGTTCGGCGGGGACAGATCCACCGTAGGTGAGCGTTGCGGGCGAAAGCGTCCCTCTAGGGTGCGATTCCGACCCTGGGAGTCCTCGGGGGCGCACCCTGATTCCCCTTCCCGGGGGACCCCGGCCGCCGGGCGCCGGAGCCGTCCTGCCGGGCCGCCGCGCGCAGCCGGGCGCGCAGCGCCGGGTAGCACAGCAGATGGACCAGGGCCACACCCGTGGTGTTGAGCAGCAGCGCGTCCACGTCCGCCACCTGCCCCGGCACCGCGGGCTGCACCAGCTCGATGCCGAGCGAGATCATCGCCGCGGCGAAGACCGTACGCGTCCACGAGCCCAGCCGCGACGCCGCCCGGCCCGCCGCCATCGGCAGCAGCACCCCCAGCGGGGCCAGCAGGGCCAGCCCGCCGCCGATGCCCTCCAGCGCGGCCCGGGGGCCGTCCGCCAGATCGGCGTGGATCGAGGCGAAGGGCCGCAGGTTGGCGGGGGAGACCCAGGGGACGGACAGGGGCCGCAGCGTCAGCCAGCCGACGAACAGCAGGTGGCAGCCGAGGAGTACGAGCCCCGCTGCACGGATGCGGTGGGCGGCGGAGCCGCCGGGGTGATGACGCTGCACGGCGGCGAAGACGCACACGGCGCGCGCTGCGGTTCCGCCCCTTCGGGCGCGCCGGTGCGCGGCGCGGACACCGGACACCGGACATCGGACAGCGGGCGCGGACGCGGGTACATCGGGCGCCCGGCCCCTACGGGAGCGGGGTGCCCGCCGTCTTCGCCGCCTCGGGACTGCCGCGCAGCGCGTCGGTGCAGGAGTAGCGCAGCGGCGGCTCCCCGCCGCCGTCCCGTACCGGGCCGCCGAGCACCACCGAGCCGTCCCGGCCGGCGGCGGCCGTGCCCGTGAGGGTGCAGACGATCTGGGCCAGCGCGAAGGACGGCAGCCCGCCGGGGTCCCGGCTCAGCCGCAGCGTCCCCCCGGGGTCGCCGTCCCCGGGTCCGGTGACCTCCAGATCCCCGGGGACGGAGCTGCCGAAGCCCGCCTCCCGCTCGGCCCGGGACGGGTTCTCCCGCAGCTCCTTCAGCAGCTCGCGGGCCGTCTCCAGCCGGGTGTCCGGGCCGGATTCCGGGCCCGGCCCCGGGCCTTGCTCCGGGCCGCCCGGCGCCACGGTGCGCTCCACCGCCGAGACGGCGCCGCCGCAGACCAGGAAGACGTCCGCCCGGACGCTCCCGCCGCCGGGACCGCGCTCCTCCTCGGCGGCGGGGGCCGCGCACGAGGCCCGTGACGGCGCCGGACCGGCGTCCACCGGCACCGGCGTGGAGCGTATGCCGCATCCGCCGAGCGCGAGCGCGGCCAGGGCCGCGGCGCTCGCGCGGAGGACGGGGGCCGTACGGCGTGTGGTGCTCATCGTCCGTCCTCCCGGTGTGCGCCGCCGCCGTCCGCGCCCGGGGCGGTGTCCGCCTCCCGGCCCGTGTCCGCGCCCGTGTCCGAGTCCCGGTCCTGCTCCGGTGCGAGGCGGCTGGCGTCGCGCGGCAGCCGCAGGGTGAAGACCGCGCCCCCCTCGGGCGCGTTCTCGGCGGTGATGGAACCGCCGTGGATGTGGGCGTTCTCCATGGCGATCGACAGCCCGAGCCCGCTGCCCTCGGAGCGGGGGCGGGAGGCGCTGGCCTTGTAGAAGCGGTCGAAGACGTGCGGCAGCACCTCCTCGGGGATGCCGGGGCCGCGGTCGGCGACCCGGATGACCAGCTCGTCCTCGTCCGGCCCCTCGCCCGGTCCTTCGTCCGGCCCCTCCTCCCCCGCCGAGCCCTCGCGGGTGTGCACCGACACCCGCACCGGGGAGCCGCCGTGCTTGAGGGCGTTGCCGATCAGGTTGGCCAGGATCACGTCCAGACGGCGCGGGTCGAGCCGCGCGGTGATGCCGCGGTCGGCGTCCAGCTCGACCGCGTCCAGCCAGGCCCGGGCGTCGACGCAGGCGGTCACCTGATCCGCGACGTCGACGTCGTCGAGCACCAGGCGGGCCGTCCCCGCGTCGAAGCGGGTGACCTCCATCAGGTTCTCCACCAGGTCGTTCAGCCGCCGGGTCTCGCTGACGACCAGGGTGACCGCGGGCGCGATCATCGGGTCGAGCGAGTCGATCTCGTCCTCCAGGACCTCGGTGACGGCGGTGATCGCGGTCAGCGGCGTGCGCAGCTCGTGCGACATGTCCGCCACGAAGCGGCGGCTGGACTCCTCGCGGGCGCTCAGTTCGGCCACCCGGTGCTCCAGCGCCTCGGCGGTGCGGTTGAACGTCCTGGACAGCTCGGCCAGTTCATCCTTCCCCGACACCCTCAGCCGGGTCTCCAGCCGCCCCTCGCCCAGCCTCCGCGCCGCCTCGCCCAGCCGCTGCACGGGCCGCAGCACCGTGGTGGCGGCGGCCTGCGCCAGCAGGGCGGAGCCGACCAGGGCCAGCGCGGTGGCGATCCCCAGCGACCAGGCCAGGGAGCTGAGGTCGTCCCGCTCGGGGGCGAGCGACTTGAACATGTACCCCGTCGGTCCGCCGCCGATCACGGTCGCACCGCCCACCAGATACGGTTCGCCGCCCACCGTGATCCGCTGCCAGTACAGGTGGTACGGGGCCTTGTTGACGGCGTCGAGCGGACGCTTCTCGGCGACCGCCGAGCGTAGCGTCCCGGGCACGTCCTCCAGGGTGAACCGCGGGTCGGAGGCGGCCTCGCAGCGCGAGCCGCCGGCCTGCTCCCCGATCAGCACCACCTCGTACCGCTGGGTGCTGTTGGCCATGGTGCCGGCCGTCTCCCGCAGCGCGTCGCAGGCCGGCCGGCGGGGGAGGGACCCGGCGTTGTCGCCCAGCGACTCGCGGAAGTCGTTGAGCGCGGCGTTCTGCGCCCGGGTCAGGACGGCGTCGCGGTTGATCCAGTACGCGATGCCGGAGACGGCCACCGCGGCGGTCAGCGCGACCAGCGCGAAGACCACCACCAGTCGCAGCCGCAGACTCGTCAGCCGCAGCGACCCGGTGATCCTGCCCAGGGAGCCGCTCACGGCGCCTCCCGGCGGGTCCGGCCGCGCCGGGGCGCGAACGCGGGCGTGGGAGCGGGTATCGGCGCCGGACCCCCGCCGGCCTCGTACGCGCCCGTCACGCCGGGGGGTCCAGCCGGTAGCCGACGCCGCGCACCGTGCGGATCAGCGTCGGCGAGGAGGGGACGTCCTCGACCTTGGCGCGCAGCCGCTGGACGCACGCGTCGACCAGCCGGGAGTCGCCGAGGTAGTCGTGCTCCCACACCAGCCGCAGCAACTGCTGCCGGGACAGCGCCTGCCCGGGGCGGCGGCTCAGCTCCAGCAGCAGCCGCAGCTCGGTCGGGGTGAGCTGGAGGTCCCTGCCGTTCTTGGTCACCGTCATCGCCGAGCGGTCGATGACCAGCGCGCCGAAGGTCGCCGAGTCGTTCGCCTCCCGCTCGCCGCGCCGCATCACCGCGCGGATGCGGGCGTCCAGCACCCGTCCCTGCACCGGCTTGACCACGTAGTCGTCCGCGCCGGACTCCAGGCCGACCACGACGTCGATGTCGTCGCTGCGCGCGGTCAGCAGGATGATCGGCAGCTGGTCGGTGCGCCGGATGCGGCGGCACACCTCGAAACCGTCGATGCCGGGCAGCATCACGTCCAGCACGATCAGGTCGGGCCTCTGTTCGCGCAGCAGCTTGAGGCCGTCCTCGCCCGAGGCAGCGGTCACCACGCGGTGGCCCTGCCGGGTCAGCCCCATCTCCAGGGCCGTACGGACGGCCTCGTCGTCCTCGATCAGCAACAGGAAAGGCACGCGCGCCATTCTGGCCCATCCGGTGCCCGCACTTCGACCGGCCGGTGAACGGAGCGCGAACACGGGCGGGTCACGGTCCGCCCCGCCTCTGTGACACCCCTGTGACAGACGGCGGACCCGGCGATGAAACTGCCCCGGCAGTGTATTGGGCGTATTCGGTGTACACGGCGTACTCGGCACGGACCGAGGACACGGACCGAGGACACGGACCGGTTCCACAAAGGGGGGCGCGAGATGAACACACTGCACCGCAACATCACCAGCGCGGTTATCCACACGCGTCTGCGCACTCCCGTGGTTCCGGCGCAGACCGGGGGGAGGTCCGGCGCCGCGGGGGGAGGGTGCGACCGCGGCACCGGCCGGCGGCGGCCGGCGCACATCGCCGCCGCGCCCGAGCCGGCCGGGGGGGAGCAGGCCGGGGCGAACCGGGGGGAGGAAACGCACGGGGAGGCTTCGGGGGAGCGGCGCCGGGGGGGTGTGACGGAGGCGGAGTTCACCGCCTACGTCCGCGAGCGCCGCGCCTCCCTGTACGCCACCGCGTACCACCTCACGGGAGACCGCCACGAGGCCGAGGACCTGCTGCAGAGCGCGCTGTTCTCCACCTACCGCGCCTGGGACCGGATCACCGACAAGGCCGCGGTCGGCGGATATCTGCGCCGCACCATGACGAACCTGCACATCAGCGCCTGGCGCCGCCGCAAGCTCAACGAGTACCCGACCGAGGAACTGCCCGAGTCGGCCGGCGAGAGCGACGCGATGCGCGGCACCGAACTGCGCGCGGTGCTGTGGCAGGCGCTGGCGCGACTGCCCGAACTCCAGCGCACGATGCTGGTCCTGCGCTACTACGAGGGCCGCACCGACCCGGAGATCGCGGACATCCTGAACATCAGCGTCGGCACGGTCAAGAGCAGCATCTGGCGCTCCCTGCGCCGGCTGCGCGGCGACGAGACGCTGAGCTTCGGGCGCGATCTGGAGGAGAGCTTCGGCGAGCTGGTCGCCTGACGCACCGGGGCCGGGGGAGACGGGGGAACGGGGGAGAAGCGGGGGGACACGGGGGAGAGCACGGGGGTGCTCCGGGAGCGGGCCGGGTCGGCCGGGGGTCCGGCCGGGCCCGCTCTCATGCGTGCACGACCCCCGGGCGCTCGCTTCCGCGCGTACGCCTCCCGGGTGCGCCGAGCGCCTCAACCCGCGCCAGTGCCTCGTCCCGGCCGCAGGCGTGGGCGCCCAGGGCGACATGGCGCGCGACGATTCCGCCCTCGGCGCGCATCAGCGCCCAGCCGCGGCGCACCAGGACGGGCAGCGACTTGCGGCCCTCGCGCACATCGCGCAGCAGCCGCCGCCGGAAGGTGGTGGAGGGGCGCCCGCGCAGGCACAACGCATCGGCCAGCAGGCCCAGTTCGAGACAGCGCGCGGCGATCTCGGCGGCGAATATCCCCTCGGCGACGAACAGGCGCGCGCCGTGCAGGTCCAGTGCGTCCTCGCCGGTCCGGGAGCTCGTGGAGATGTCGTACACCGGGACGGTGGTCCGGCCGCTCCCGCACAGGGCCGCGATCGCCGTCACCGCCGCGTCGGCGTCCCAGGAGCCGGGGTGGTCCCAGTCCACCCGGTCGCCGCCGGCGAGCCGGGGCAGGGACGGGTCGCCGGCCTCCTTGTAGAAGTCGTCCAGGCGCAGTACGGGCAGCCCGGTGCGGGCGGCGAGCGAGGACTTGCCGGAGCCCGAGGGACCGGTCAGCAGGATCACGCGGGCGGTGTCGTGGGAGCTCACGGAAGACCATTGTCGGCCATCCACAGGGAGCCCGGTACGCATGTGCGTGTGACGCCCGGCTCGTATACGCTGCGTGACCGTACGGACACAGTCTTCGAGTTCTCTTGGTAGGTGTACCGATGACCGCTCAGCGCCGCCGTCACGCACGGGAGAGGCAAGCGGGGAGCAGCGGCGTCCGGCGTGCCCTGCTGCGGGCCGGGTTGACCGTCTCCGCGGTCGGGGCCGCGGTGGCTTCGGGCGCGGGAACGGCGGCCGCGGCCCCCGGACAGGGCGCCGGGGCGCCCGTACAGCTGTCGGGCCTGACGTCGGCGCTCTCGCCGGACTCGCTCGGGTCGAGCCTGAACGGTCTGGCCGAGGGCGTGGGGGCCACCGAGCACGCGACGGCCGGTGCGGTGCGCCCGGTCAAGGACGCGCGGATCGATCCGCTGGCGGGCACGGGCGTCGATCCGCTGGACAACACGGTCGGCACCCAGGTCGCCGACTTCCAACCGGTGAGCACCGGGGCCGTCACGGGGCCGGTCAGCGAGGGGGGCACGATCCGCACCCTGCCGGTGACGGGTCCGGTGGCGGGTCTGCTGCCCGGCTGAGCGGGAGCCCGGCCGGGGCGGCTCTCCTGAGCGGAGGGCCGCCCCGGCCGGACGGCCCGTCAGACGCCGACGGGGTGCCAGACGGTCTTGGTCTCGGTGAAGGCCAGCATCCGCCTGGTGCCCGGGTCGGCGGACCAGTCGGAGGTCGCGTCCGCCGGACGCAGCACCCGCTTGAGGTTGTCCGCGGCGGCCGTCTCCAGCTCCCTGGCCAGATCCGTGTCCGCGCCCGTCAGATCGATGGCGTTGACGTCGCTGTGGGCGGCGAGCGGGGTCGCGATCTCGGCGGTCCGGCCGGACAGCATGTTGACCACCCCGCCGGGCAGGTCGGAGGTGGCCAGCACCTCGGCCAGGGACAGGGCCGGCAGCGGCGCGCGCTCGCTCGCCACGACGACGGCCGTGTTGCCGCCGACGATCACCGGGGCGAGCACCGAGACCAGGCCCAGGAGGGAGGACTCCTGCGGGGCCAGTACGGCGACCACACCGGTCGGCTCCGGGGTGGAGAGGTTGAAGTACGGGCCGGCGACGGGGTTCGCCCCGCCCGCGACCTGGGTGATCTTGTCGGACCAGCCCGCGTACCACACCCAGCGGTCGATCGCGGCGTCCACCCGGGCCGCGGCCTTCGCCCTCGACAGGCCCTCGGCGGCGGCCACCTCGGCGGCGAACTGCTCGCGGCGGCCCTCCAGCATCTCGGCGATCCGGTAGAGGATCTGGCCGCGGTTGTAGGCGGTCGCCCCCGACCAACCGCCGAACGCCTTGCGGGCCGCGACCACCGCGTCCCGGGCGTCCTTGCGGGAGGCGAGCGGGGCGTTGGCCAGCCAGTTGCCGCGTGTGTCGGTCACCTCGTACACCCGTCCGCTCTCGGACCGGGGGAACTTGCCCCCGACGAACAGCTTGTAGGTCTTCAGGACGCCCAGGCGCGTGCGCGCGGCGCCCCCGGAGTTGCCGGACTGCTCAGACATCGAGGTACGCCTCCAGACCGTGACGGCCGCCCTCGCGGCCGAAGCCCGACTCCCTGTAGCCGCCGAACGGCGAGGTCGGGTCGAACTTGTTGAACGTGTTGGCCCACACCACGCCGGCCCGGAGCCTGTTCGCCATCGCCAGGATGCGCGAGCCCTTCTCCGTCCACACGCCCGCGGACAGGCCGTACTGCGAGTTGTTCGCCTTGGCCACCGCCTCGTCCGGGGTGCGGAAGCTCAGCACCGACAGCACGGGGCCGAAGATCTCCTCGCGGGCGATCCGGTGGGCCTGGGTGACGTTCGTGAAGACCGTCGGCGCGAACCAGAAGCCCCGCTCGGGCAGTTCGCACGCCGGGGACCAGCGCTCGGCGCCCTCGGCCTCGCCGCTGTCGGCGAGTTCGGTGATGCGGGCGAGCTGCTCGGCGGAGTTGATCGCGCCGACGTCGGTGTTCTTGTCCAGCGGGTCGCCCACCCGCAGGGTGGACAGCCTGCGCCGCAGCGCCTCCAGCAGCTCCTCCTGCACCGACTCCTGGACCAGCAGGCGCGAGCCCGCGCAGCACACCTGGCCCTGGTTGAAGTAGATGCCGTTCACGATGCCCTCGACGGCCTGGTCGATCGGCGCGTCGTCGAAGACGATGTTGGCGCCCTTGCCGCCGAGCTCCAGGGTGAGCTTCTTGCTGCTTCCGGCGACCGTGCGCGCGATCTGCTTGCCCACGGCCGTGGAACCGGTGAAGGCGACCTTGTCGACGCCCTCGTGCGCCACCAGCGCCGCTCCCGTGGAGCCGTCGCCGGTGAGGATGTTGACGACCCCCTTCGGCAGCCCCGCCCGGCGGCAGACGTCCGCGAAGAACAGCGCCGACAGCGGGGTGGTCTCGGCGGGCTTGAGGACCACGGTGTTGCCGCAGGCCAGCGCCGGGGCGACCTTCCAGGCCAGCATCAGCAGCGGGAAGTTCCACGGGATGACCTGGGCGGCCACGCCCAGCGGGCGCGGGTCGGGCCCGTAGCCGGCGTGAGCCAGCTTGTCGGCCCAGCCCGCGTGGTAGAAGAAGTGCGCGGCGACCAGCGGCAGATCGGCGTCGCGGGTCTCGCGGATCGGCTTGCCGTTGTCCAGGGTCTCCAGGACGGCCAGCTCGCGCGAGCGCTCCTGGATGATCCGGGCGATGCGGAACAGGTACTTGGCACGCTCGGCGCCGGGCAGCGCCGACCAGGAGGCGAAGGCGCGGCGGGCGGCGGCCACGGCGGCGTCCACGTCCTCGGCGCCGGCGTGGGCGACCTCGGTCAGGACCTCCTCGGTGGACGGCGAGACGGTCTTGAAGGACCTGCCGCCCGCGGCCTCGCGGAACTCGCCGTCGACGAACAGCCCGTAGGAGGGCGCGATGTCCACCACGGCGCGGGACTCGGGCGCGGGTGCGTACTCGAACATGGGGCTCATCGTGATCAGTCCACCGTCACGTAGTCGGGGCCGGAGTAGCGCCCGGTGGTCAGCTTCTGGCGCTGCATCAGCAGGTCGTTGAGGAGACTGGAGGCGCCGAAGCGGAACCAGTCGGGGTGCAGCCAGTCGTCGCCGAGGACCTCGTTCACCATCACCAGGTACTTGATCGAGTCCTTGGCCGTGCGGATGCCGCCCGCGGGCTTGACCCCGATCTGCGTCCCCGTCGCGGCGCGGAAGTCGCGGACGGCCTCCAGCATCACCAGGGTGTTCGCCGGGGTGGCGTTGACCGTGACCTTGCCGGTGGAGGTCTTGATGACGTCGGCCCCGGCGAGCATCGCCAGCCAGGAGGCGCGGCGGATGTTGTCGTAGGTGGACAGCTCGCCGTTCTCGAAGATCACCTTCAGGTGCGCGTCCTCGCCGCCGGGGCGGGCGCAGGCCTGCTTCACGGCCCGGATCTCCTCGAAGACCTTCATGTAGCGGCCGGAGAGGAAGGCGCCCCGGTCGATCACCATGTCGATCTCGTCGGCGCCGGCCGCCACCGCGTCGCGGGTGTCCGCCAGCTTCACGTCCAGCTCGGCGCGGCCGGAGGGGAAGGCGGTGGCCACGGAGGCGACCTTGACGTCCTGCCCGCCGCCGGAGTCCAGGGCCTGCCGGGCGGTGGCCACCATGTCCGGGTAGACGCAGATCGCGGCGACCTTCGGCACGGTGCGGTCGGTGGGGTCGGGGTTGACGCCCTTGGTGCACAGCGCCCGGACCTTGCCCGGGGTGTCGGCGCCCTCCAGGGTCGTCAGGTCGATCATCGAGATGGCGAGGTCGATGGCGTAGGCCTTCGACGTGGTTTTGATCGAACGGGTGCCGAGCTGGGCCGCGCGGGCTTCCAGGCCGACCGCGTCGACCCCGGGCAGGCCGTGCAGGAAACGGCGCAGCGCGGCGTCGGAGGCGGTCGCGTCCGCCAGTGCGGGGGGCGTGGCGGGAGGCGGTGCGGCGGGTGCGGTGGGAGACGAGGCAGGCATGGTCACCAGAGGAGCATATCTACGCGCGTAGCAAACTGTCATCCCCCTCCCGCACATCCCGGCCGGACACCCGCGTGGCGCGGTCGGGCAGAATCGGAGGCATGAGTGAGCAGACCGGGTACGCGGACCACACCTACCGCTCGACCATGGGGATGGTGGGGGGCACGCTGCTGCTGGCGCTCGTCGTGCTGCTCGCCGCCGACGGGATCGTCAGCGGCGAGGGCCGCACCCGGTGGCTCTCGCTGGCCGCGCTGCTGGCGCTCGTGCCGCTGATCTTCGCCTTCTCCCTGCGGCCCGCCGTGTACGCGGGGCGCGAGCGGCTGCGGGTGCGCAACCCCTTCCGCACGATCACGCTGCCGTGGGCGTCGGTCGAGGGCGTACGGGCGGCGTACTCCGCCGAGGTCTTCGCGGGCGACGGCAAGTACCAGATGTGGGCGATCCCGGTCTCGCTGCGCCAGCGCAAGAAGGCGCTGCGGCAGAGCCAGGGGGGCGGCGGCTCCTCGGCGAACCTGTCGGGCCCCGGAGCGGTGTTCGCCCCGGAACTGTCCGGCGCCGGCGGCTACCGGGCCCAGGCGGACCAGGCGATCGACGAGATCCGCACCCTGGCCGAGCGTCACTCCTCCGACGAGGGGGCGCAGGGCGCCCCGAGCGTCCGCTGGGCCTACGAGGTCCTCGTCCCGGCGGTGGCCGGCGGGGCGGCCGTGCTGTTCCTGCTGTTCCTGGGCTGACGTCTGCGTCTGCGTCCCCGGGCGCGCCCGGGGACGCAGACGCAGACGTGTCAGATCCCCGCGGCGGCGGCGAGGTCCGTCCTGAGGGCGCCCAGCATCCCCTTCGCCGTGGCGCGGGCCGCGGCCAGGTCCGAGACGTCCGCCACGGAGACGACCACCTCCAGGTAGCACTTCAGCTTCGGCTCCGTGCCGCTGGGGCGGACGACGATCCGGGCGCCGGCCACCCGCTGCCGGGGGTCGCCCGCCAGCCGGTAGCGCAGGCCGTCGGTCGGCGGCAGGGCCTCGCTCCCCCGGCTCAGGTCCTCGGCCGAGGTCACCGTCAGACCGGCCAGCAGGGCCGGCGGCGCCTGGCGCAGCCGGCGCATCGCACCGGCGATCACGGACAGGTCCTCCACCCGCACCGAGAGCTGGTCGGTGGCGTGCAGCCCGTACTCCACCGCGATGTCGTCCAGCAGCTCGGTCAGGGAGCGCCCGCTCTCCTTCAGCTCGGCGGCCAGCTCCGCGACGAGCAGCGCCGCCGTGACGCCGTCCTTGTCGCGCACGCCCTCGGGGTCGACGCAGTAGCCCAGCGCCTCCTCGTAGGCGTAGCGCAGCCCGTCGGTGCGGGCCAGCCACTTGAAGCCGGTCAGCGTCTCGGTGTACGGCAGGCCCGCCGCCTGTGCGATGCGCGACAGCAGGGAGGAGGAGACGATCGTGGTGGCGAAGGCCCCCCGCGCCCGCTTGTGCACCAGATGGGTGGCCAGCAGCGCCCCCACCTCGTCGCCGCGCAGCATCCGCCAGCCCGCGTCCGCCTCCGGGTCGGGGACGGCCACCGCGCAGCGGTCGGCGTCGGGGTCGTTGGCGATCACCAGATCCGGCCGGTGCTCGCGGGCCGCGGCGAAGGCCAGGTCCATCGCCCCGGGCTCCTCCGGGTTGGGGAAGGCGACGGTGGGGAAGTCCGGGTCGGGCTCGGCCTGCTCGGCCACCGGCACCGGGGCGGGGAAGCCCGCGCGCTCGAAGGCGGCGGCGACCGTGGCGCCGCCCACGCCGTGCAGCGAGGTGTGGACCACCTTCACGTTCCGGGACCCGCCGGGGGTGAGGACGCCGGCCGCGCGCTCCAGATAGGCGTCCACGACCTCCTCGCCGAGCACCTCCCAGCCGGACTCGGCGCGCGGCACGTCCGCGAGGGAGCCGATGGAGGCGATCTCGTCGGCGATCTCCCCGTCGGCGGGCGGCACGATCTGGGCGCCCCCGCCGAGGTAGACCTTGTAGCCGTTGTCGCGCGGCGGGTTGTGGCTGGCGGTGACGGTGACGCCCGCGACGGCGTCCAGGTGCCGGACGGCGAAGGCCAGTACGGGCGTGGGCAGGGGGCGGGGCAGCAGGGCCGCCCGCAGGCCGGCGCCGGTCATCACGGCGGCGGTGTCGCGCGCGAAGTCCTCGCTGCGGTGGCGGGCGTCGTAGCCGACGACCACCAGGCCGCCGTCGTGTCCGCGGCCGCGCAGGTGGGCCGCGAGCCCGGCGGCCGCGCGGATGACGACCGCGCGGTTCATCCGCATCGGGCCGGCGCCCAGCTCCCCGCGCAGTCCGGCGGTGCCGAACCGGAGGGTGCCCGAGAAACGGTCCTCCAGTTCCTCCAGGTCGCCGGCCTCGATGAGGGCGGCCAGTTCCGCACGGGTCTGCGGGTCGGGGTCCTCGGCCAGCCAGGACCGCGCCTGCGCGGTCAGGTCCTCGTGCACGGTTGCCACGGTCTCTTCCGCCTCTCGCATCTCGCCTGTGGGCGGCGCCGTACGCCGCTCCTGCTTCGCTGCGCTCCCGCGCCGGTGGGCGCGGGCTCGGTGTCCACCGGTACCCGGAACGCCCGCGGAACCCCCGCGCGACCCGCCCGGGGGTGGGCCGTCCGGGGGCGGGCCGTGTCCGGGGAGCCGGGGAAGGGGCCCGGGGCCCGGGGCTCGGAGGTCCGGGGGCCGTGCCGCCGGGCGGCGCCGGATCAGATGCGCCGCAGGACGCTGTCCAGCAGCGAGCCCATCCGGGCGGCCGAGTCGCGGCCCGCCTGGAGGACCTCCTCGTGGTTGAGCGGCTCGCCGGTCATGCCCGCGGCGAGGTTGGTGACCAGGGAGACGCCCAGCACCTCGGCGCCCGCCTCACGGGCGGCGATCGCCTCCAGGACGGTGGACATGCCCACCAGGTCTCCGCCGATCGCCCGGACCATGCCGATCTCGGCGGGCGTCTCGTAGTGCGGGCCGGGGAACTGGACGTAGACGCCCTCCTCCAGGGTGGCGTCCACCTCCTGGCACAGCGCGCGCAGCCGCGGCGAGTACAGGTCGGTGAGGTCGACGAAGTTGGCGCCGACGATCGGCGAGACGCCGGTGAGGTTGATGTGGTCCCGGATGAGGACCGGCTGGCCGGGGCGCATTCCGGGGCGCAGCCCGCCGCAGCCGTTGGTCAGCACGACGGTCCTGCAGCCCGCGGCCACGGCCGAGCGGATCCCGTGGACGACGGACGCGACGCCACGGCCCTCGTAGTAGTGGGTGCGGCCCAGG
This sequence comes from Streptomyces barkulensis, assembly GCF_002843305.1. Taxonomy (GTDB): domain Bacteria; phylum Actinomycetota; class Actinomycetes; order Streptomycetales; family Streptomycetaceae; genus Streptomyces; species Streptomyces barkulensis. The sequence goes on along the minus strand of NZ_PGSG01000085.1, from coordinate 5,576 downwards.
AAGACCAGCGCACGCTTGTCGCCGAGGCGGTGCGAGCGGACCTTTCCGGCGTGGCCCTCGACCGCCGGCGGCGGGAAGCCGGGCAGGTCGGTGATCGGGAACTCGTGTTCCGGCTCCCCGAGCGCGTCGGCGGCCGGCACCCAGCCCGAGCCCATGACCAGGGCGACGTCGTGGGTCTCCGCGCCGGTCAGCTCGCGCAGGCGCGCCGCCGCGGTGCGGGCGGCGGCGTACGGGGCGCCGGAGTAGTCGGTGGTGGCAGAAGCGTTCACGCCGATGAGGGTAGCCGGTAATCGCCTACGCGCGTAGACGGGTGTCCGGGGAGTGGTCCCGGAAGCGGCCGAAAGCGGACCTGGGCGGGGTGGAATGTCCTGAAGTTGACGGAAGCGGCCGGAATTCGCCCCGCGGGGAGGTGCCCCGCGGGGAGGTGCCCCGCGGGGAGGCGCCCGGCGAGGGCACGCCCGGCGGGGGCCCGCCGACCTCAGCAGGGGCGCTTGCGCAGCTCCGTCACATAGTCGTGGGGCGCCCCGGCCGACTCCGCGGCGTCGGCGATCTCCCCCAGGTAGCGGGCCGAGGGCAGCCCGCCCTCGTAGCCGTTGAGGACGTAGCACCAGGCCGGCTCGTCGCCGTCCAGGGTGTGCACCCGCACCCGCATACGGCGGTAGACGTCCATGCCGACGCCCTCCCAGCGGTCCATGGAGTCCTCGTCCATGGGCGCGATGTCGTACAGCGCGACGAAGACGGTCGCCTTCGGGGCCTCGACGATGGTCGCCAGCGAGCCCTCCCACCCCATGTGCTCGCCGCCGAAGGTCAGCCGCCAGCCGCTGAGCCACCCGGTGCCGCGCAGCGGCGAGTGCGGGGCGCGGCGGGACATCAGCCGGGCGTCGAGGTTTCCGGCGTATGCGGCGTAGAGCGACATGCGACGAGGGTATAGGCAGCCGCCCCCGCCGCCCGTGCGGACCGCCCGGGCGCGCACCGCCGTGCCTCCGCGGCAGTCGCCGCCGCCCACCACCGCCCGCTGCCGCCATGCCCGCGGCGGGTGGTGGCGGCCACCGCGGAGGCGCGTGCGAGACTGGGGTACGTGACTCGGATCGTGATCATCGGTGGTGGACCCGGCGGCTACGAGGCGGCGCTGGTGGCCGCGCAGCTCGGAGCGGAAGTGACCGTCGTCGACCGCGACGGTCTGGGCGGCGCCTCGGTGCTGACCGACTGCGTCCCCTCCAAGACGCTCATCGCGACCGCCGAGGTGATGACGAACTTCGGCTCCTCCTACGAGGAGCTCGGCATCATCGTCGAGGACGGCACCCCCGACCCCGACAACCCCGCCCGGGTCGTCGGCGTGGACCTGGGGAAGGTCAACCGGCGTGTGAAGCGCCTGGCGCTGGCCCAGTCGCACGACATCACCGCCGCCGTCACCCGCGCCGGCGCCCGCGTGCTGCGCGGCCGCGGCAGGCTGGAGCCCGGCCAGGCGTCCGACGGCACGCGGCAGGTCGTGGTGGAGACGGCCGGGGGCGAGGAGGAGCGGCTGACGGCCGACGCCGTGCTCATCGCCACCGGCGGCAAGCCGCGCGAGCTGCCCGACGCCCGGCCCGACGGCGAGCGCATCCTGAACTGGACGCAGGTCTACGACCTGGAGGAGCAGCCCGAGGAGCTGATCGTGGTCGGCTCCGGCGTCACCGGCGCCGAGTTCGCGGGCGCCTACCAGGCGCTCGGCTCCCGGGTGACGCTGGTCTCCTCGCGCGACCGCGTGCTGCCGGGCGAGGACCCGGACGCCGCGGTCGTCCTGGAGGACGTCTTCCGCCGCCGCGGCATGAACGTGATGTCGCGCTCCCGGGCCGCCTCCGCCAAGCGCGTCGGGGACCGGGTGGAGGTCACCCTCTCCGACGGCCGGGTCATCACCGGAAGCCACTGCCTGATGGCCGTCGGCGCCGTCCCCAACACCTCGGGCATCGGCCTGGAGGAGGCCGGGGTGACGCTGAAGGACTCCGGCCACATCCGCACCGACCGGGTCTCGCGCACCTCCGCGCCCGGCGTCTACGCGGCCGGCGACTGCACGGGCGTGTTCGCGCTCGCCTCGGTCGCGGCCATGCAGGGCCGGATCGCGATGTACCACTTCCTGGGCGAGACGGTGGCCCCGCTGGACCTGAAGACGGTCTCGGCGAACGTCTTCACCGACCCGGAGATCGCCACCGTCGGCTACACCCAGGCCGACGTGGACGCCGGCCGGATCGACGCCCGCGCCGTCAAGCTGCCGCTGCTGCGCAACGCGCGGGCGAAGATGCAGGGCGTGCGGGACGGCTTCGTGAAGCTGTTCTGCCGGCCGGGCACGGGGATCGTGGTCGGCGGTGTGGTGGTCGCGCCGCGCGCCAGCGAGCTGATCCACCCGATCTCGATCGCGGTCGACAACAACCTGACGGTCGAACAGATCGCGAACACCTTCACGGTCTATCCCTCCCTGTCGGGTTCGATCGGCGAGGTGGCGCGGCAGCTCCAGACGCGGAAGGCGGCCGAGGGCGGCTGACCGGCGGCCCGGGTTCCGCCGGGCCGTCCGCGTATACCACGGCAGGGTCCTGCCTACGAACAATTTCCGTTATTCAGCGGAAACAGCTGAAAGCAGACGGTCGCCCGGGTTACCGTCTGTTCTGTGTTCGCTGCAGAACGTCGTCAACTGATCCTCGAAATGGTGCGGGCCAACGGAGCCGTGTCGCTCCGTGAGCTCGCACGTGTCGTCCAGACCTCCGAAGTGACCGTGCGTCGTGATGTCCGGGCGCTGGAGGCGGAAGGACTGCTGGACCGCCGGCACGGCGGCGCGGTGCTGCCCGGCGGCTTCTCACGGGAGTCCGGCTTCCCGCACAAGGCGCATCTGGCGACGGCGGAGAAGAGCGCGATCGCCGACGCCGCCGCGGGCCTCGTGGAGGAGGGCGAGGCCGTCGTCGTCGGAGCCGGGACGACCACGCAGGAACTGGCCCGCCGCCTGGCGCGCGTTCCCGGCCTGACCGTGGTCACCAACTCCCTGCTGGTGGCGCAGGCGCTGGCGCACGCCAACCGCGTCGAGGTCGTGATGACCGGCGGTACGCTGCGCGGCGCCGACTACGCGCTGGTCGGCAGCGGCGCCGAGCAGTCCCTGCAGGGGCTGCGGGTCTCGCGCGCCTTCCTGTCCGGCAGCGGGCTGACGGCCGAGCGCGGCCTGTCGACCTCCAACATGCTGTCGGCGAGCGTGGACCGGGCGCTGGTGCAGGCCGCCGCGGAGGTGGTCGTCCTGGCGGACCACACCAAGTTGGGCGTCGACACCATGTTCCAGACCGTCCCCGCGGAGGCCATCACCCGCCTGGTGACCGACGAGCCACCGCCGCACGAGGACCGGGCGGCGGCCGAGCTCCAGGCGCTGGCGGACCAGGGCGTCCAGATCACGGTGGCCGGTGCGGCCGGTACGCCGTCCGACGCGGTGGGCGCGGCGCCCGTGGCACACCCCGGTCAGGGCGGGCCGGCCGGGGCGGAGGGCGAGGGCCGCACGGGCGGCCCGGGCGGCCGGCCGCGGCGCGAGGTGCCGCTGCCGGGTCAGCGCGGCCGGCACCATCCGCCGGGCGGCGGGGGCGGCGCCCAGTTGCGGGCGGCCCCGCCGATCGCTCCCGGCGAGAGCCAGGGACTGGGCCGGGTGGCGGATCTGGCGCCCCGCCGCCACTGAGACCGGCCGCACGCCGGCGGCGCGTACGCGCATACGGCGTGTACGGCGGAAGGGGGGTGGGACGGCCTTGGCCGTCCCACCCCCCTTCCGTGCGCCGGGCCGGTTCGGGTTCAGTCCTTGATCTCGCAGATGACGGCGCCGGCGCTGACACCGGTGCCGACGGCGGCGGTCAGGCCCTTGACGGTGCCGGCGCGGTGGGCGTTGATGGGCTGTTCCATCTTCATCGCCTCCAGCACCACGATCAGCTCGCCCTCGGCCACCGTCTGGCCCTCCTCGACGGCGATCTTGACGATGGTGCCCTGCATCGGGGAGGCCAGCGCGTCACCGGAGGCGGCCGGACCGGACTTCCTGGCCGCGCGGCGTTTGGGGCGGGCGCCGCCGGCCGCGGCGGTACGGGCCAGGGACATGCCCAGCGCGGCGGGCAGGGAGACCTCCAGGCGCTTGCCGCCGACCTCGACGACCACCGTCTCGCGGCCGGGCTCGTCGTCGTCCTCGGCGTCCGCGCCGGGCGCGGTGAACGGGCTGATCTCGTTGACGAACTCGGTCTCGATCCACCGGGTGTGGACCTCGAAGGGGCCGGCGGGCCGGCCGTTGACCTCGGGGGCGAAGGCCGGGTCGGCGACCACCGTGCGGTGGAAGGGCAGGGCGGTGGCCATGCCCTCCACGGTGAACTCCGCCAGCGCCCGGGCGGCCCGCTGCAGCGCCTGGGCCCGGGTGGCGCCGGTGACGATCAGCTTGGCCAGCAGCGAGTCCCAGGCCGGGCCGATGACCGAGCCGGACTCCACCCCGGCGTCCAGGCGCACGCCCGGGCCGGCGGGCGGATCGAAGCGGGTGACGGTGCCCGGGGCGGGCAGGAAGCCCCGGCCGGGGTCCTCGCCGTTGATGCGGAACTCCAGCGAGTGGCCGCGCACCGGCGGGTCGTCGTAGCCCAGCGGTTCGCCGTCGGCGATGCGGAACATCTCGCGCACCAGGTCCAGGCCGGTGACCTCCTCGGTGACCGGGTGCTCGACCTGCAGGCGGGTGTTGACCTCCAGGAAGGAGATGGTGCCGTCCTGGCCGACCAGGAACTCGCAGGTGCCGGCGCCGACGTAGCCGGCCTCCTTCAGGATGGCCTTGGAGGCGCGGTACAGCTCGGCGTTCTGCGCGTCGGTCAGGAACGGGGCGGGGGCCTCCTCGACCAGTTTCTGGTGGCGGCGCTGCAGCGAGCAGTCCCGGGTGGAGACGACCACCACGTTGCCGTGGGTGTCGGCCAGGCACTGGGTCTCCACGTGCCGGGGCCGGTCCAGGTAGCGCTCCACGAAGCACTCGCCGCGGCCGAAGGCGGCCACCGCCTCGCGCACCGCGGAGTCGTACAGCTCGGGGACCTCCTCAAGGGTGCGGGCGACCTTCAGGCCGCGTCCGCCGCCGCCGAAGGCGGCCTTGATCGCGATGGGCAGGCCGTGCTCGGTGGCGAAGGCGACGACCTCGTCCGCGCCGGAGACCGGGTCGGGGGTGCCGGCCACCAGCGGGGCGCCGGCGCGCTGGGCGATGTGGCGGGCGGCGACCTTGTCGCCCAGGTCGCGGATGGCCTGCGGAGGCGGGCCGATCCAGGTCAGCCCGGCGTCGAGGACGGCCTGGGCGAAGTCGGCGTTCTCCGACAGGAAGCCGTAGCCGGGGTGGACCGCGTCGGCGCCGGAGTCGGCGGCGGCCCTGAGCACCTTGTCCATGTCCAGGTAGCTGGTGGCGGGGGTGTCGCCACCGAGCGCGAAGGCCTCGTCCGCCGCCCGCACGTGGAGCGCGTCCCGGTCCGGGTCGGCGTAGACGGCCACGCTCGCGATCCCGGCGTCCCGGCAGGCCCGGGCGACCCGGACAGCGATTTCACCGCGATTGGCGATGAGCACCTTGCGCACGATGG
>NZ_PGSG01000084.1 GCF_002843305.1 Streptomyces barkulensis | reverse complement strand
CTCCTCCCCCGTCCACGGCGGCACGGCGGCCCTGAAGGCCACCCCCTCGGGCAGCGACAACGCCAAATGCACCCAGACCGTGACCGTACAGCCGGACTCCCAGTACGAACTGAGCGCCTGGGTGCAGGGCTCCTACGTCTACCTCGGCGCGTCCGGCACCGGCACCACCGACGTCTCCACCTGGACCCCGGGCGGCACCGGCTGGCAGCAGCTGCGCACCTCCTTCACCACCGGCCCGGACACCACCTCCGTCACCGTCCACACCCACGGCTGGTACGGCCAGAGCGCCCACCACGTGGACGACGTCTCCCTCACCGGCCCCGGCGGCGACCCGGGCGAGCCCGACCCCGACCCCCAGCCCCCGGCCGCCCCCGGCACACCCACCGTCGGCGCCACCACCTCCTCCTCGGTCACCCTGAACTGGAACGCCGTCGACGGCGCCACCGGCTACACCGTCTACCGGGACGGGGCCAGGGCACTGTCGGTGCAGGGCACCTCGGCCACCGTCACCGGCCTGGCGGCCGCCACCTCCTACGAGTTCCGCGTCAGCGCCGTCAACGGCGCCGGCGAATCGGCCAGGTCCGCCCCCGTCACCGCCACCACCGACCGGACCGGCGACGGCGGCGGCCCGGACACCGGCGTCCCCGAACACGCCCTGACCGGCTACTGGCAGAACTTCGACAACGGCGCGCGGGTGCAGAAGCTGCGCGAGGTGCAGGACCAGTACGACATCATCGCCGTCTCCTTCGCCGACTCCACGGCCAGCGCCGGTGAGATCACCTTCAATCTCGACCCGGCGCTCGGCTACTCCTCCGTCCAGGAGTTCAAGGACGACATCGCCGCCAAGCAGAGGGGTGGCAAAAAGGTGATCATCTCGGTGGGCGGCGAGAAGGGCAACGTCATCGTCAACGACTCCGCCTCCGCCGCGCGCTTCGCCGACAGCGCCCACCGGCTGATGGAGGAGTACGGCTTCGACGGCGTGGACATCGACCTGGAGCACGGCATCAACTCCACCTGGCTGACGCAGGCCCTGCGCTCGCTGTCGGCGAAGGCCGGGCCCTCCATGGTGCTCACGATGGCCCCGCAGACCATCGACATGCAGTCCACGTCCACCGAGTACTTCAAGCTGGCGCTGAACGTGAAGGACATCCTCACGGTCGTCAACATGCAGTACTACAACAGCGGTTCGATGCTGGGCTGCGACAACAAGGTGTACTCGCAGGGCTCGGTGGACTTCCTCACCGCGCTCGCCTGCATCCAGCTCGAAGGCGGCCTCGACCCCTCCCAGGTCGGCCTGGGCACCCCCGCCTCCACCCGCGGCGCGGGCTCCGGCTACGTGGACCCCTCCGTGGTGAACGCCGCCCTGGACTGCCTGGCCAGGGGAACGAACTGCGGCTCGTTCAAGCCCGCGCGGACCTACCCGGGCATCCGCGGCGCGATGACCTGGTCCACCAACTGGGACGCGCTCAACGGCGACCGGTGGTCGGACACCGTCGGCCCGCACGTCCACGCGCTGCCGTAGCACCGGCGGCGGAACACCGGTACGTCGAGAGGTAACGAGAGGTAAGAGGTAACGAGAGGTAAGAGGTAACGGGCCCGGTCCGCGTCCACCGCACCGCGGACCGGGCCCCGTGGCGTTCCCGCACGAACGCCCCGGCGGGGCGGTCGCCGGTCACCAGGGCAGTTCGCGCACCTGCTGGACACACAGAACGACGAAGAGCAGCCCGGCCGCCGCCAGCATCGCGTTGCTCAGCGGCCCGTTGCGCCACCGGCTCGGCGTCCGGCCGGAGTTGAGCAGCCACAGCAGCGTCCCGGCGAGGAAGGGCATGAAGAAGGCGCCCAGCACGCCGTAGGCGATGACCAGTCCGAAGGGCTTGTCCAGCCACAGCAGCCCCATCGGCGGGAACGTCAGCCACAGCAGGTAGCCGCGGAACGGCCCGGAGCGCTCGCGCTGCCCGCGTGCGACCTCCAGAACGGGGGGCTCGCCGCCGGTGCCCTGCGCCCGTGCCGCGCGCGTACGCTCCACGAAGTCGGCGAACAGCAGGCTGACGCCGTGCCAGACGCCCACGAGGGAGGAGAAGGAGGCGGCGAGGAAGCCGATCAGGAAGAGCTTGGCGGTGACGGACCCGAAGCGCTCCTCCAGGATCCGGCCCAGGTCCAGCAGCCCCTGGTCGCCGGAGCCGACGGCGGTGCCGGCGGCGTGCAGCAGTTCGGCGCCGACGATCAGCATCGCCACCACGAAGACGCCGGTGGTCAGGTACGCGACCCGGTTGTCCAGGCGCATCATCCGCATCCAGCCGCTGTCGGTCCACCCCTTGGCGTTGACCCAGTAGCCGTACGCGGCCATGGTGATCGTCCCGCCGACCCCGCCGACCAGACCGAGGGTGTAGAGCAGCGAGCCGTCCGGCAGCACGGGCAGCAGCCCGGCCACGGCGTCGCCGAGGTGCGGGGTGACGCGGACCGCCACGTAGAGGACCACCGCGAACATCACGCCGACGAAGACCATCATGATCTTCTCGACGATCGCGTAGCGGTTGAACCAGACGAACGCCAGGCCCGCCAGCCCGCACAGGATCGCCCATGTCTTCAGTTCCAGGAGGCCCGGGAAGAGGGCGACCAGCGGCAGCGCGCTGGAGGACATGGCGGCGGCGCCGTAGACGAAGCCCCACACCGTGACGTAGACCGCGAAGTAGACGGTGGTCCACGCACCCAGGCTGCGCCAGCCGTCGAAGATCGTCCGGCCGGTGGCCAGGTGCCAGCGGCCGGTCGCCTCCGCCAGTGCGATCTTCACCAGGCAGCCGACGACGGCCGCCCACAGCAGGGTGTAGCCGAACCTGCTGCCGGCCACGAGGGTGGCCACCAGGTCTCCGGCGCCGACGCCGGTGGCCGCCACCACGATGCCGGGGCCGACCAGCCGCCAGCTCGCCTTCCGTTCGGGAGGGGCCGCGGCGGCCCCCGCGACGGCCTCCCTCCCGCTCCCGGGCCGTTCCGTCCCGCCCGTGCCGTCCGCTCCGTCCGCCGCGCCCTTCTCGCCCGTACTGGCCATGTGCGCCCTCCGCTCTCGTCCCCGCAACCGGCGTGGCGCATACAACAGCGCGCCGCCGGGCGGCACAAGAGGGCGTACGGGCACGCGCGGGCGCGCGGGAGCACGGGCGGGCCCCCGGGGTCACCCGGGCGTCAGTCCAGGACGGCCATGGCGTCGATCTCGACCAGCAGCCCGGCGGGCAGGCCGACGTAGACGGTCGTCCGCGCCGCCGGGGGGCCGGTGAGGCCCGCCGTGCCGGCGAGGTACTCGTCGTAGATCTCGTTGAACTCGGCGAAGTGGCCGGTGTCGGTGAGGTAGACGCGGACCATCACCACGTCCTCCCAGCTCGCGCCGCCCTCCTTCAGGACCGCCTCCACGTTGGCGAGGGTCTGGAGGGTCTGCTCGCGCAGGGTCGGCCCCGCCGGGGTGGGCGGCTGTCCGGGGACGGCGGGCAGGAAGCCGACCTGTCCGGCCACCTGGAGGATGTTCCCCTTGCGCACGCCGTGCGAGAAGCGGGCGGGCGGGGCGGTGTGGGACGGCGGGGTGAAGGCGGTCTTGGCGGGGGTCTGCGCGGGGGTCTGCGCGGGTGTCTGCGCGGGTGTCTGCGCGGGGGTGTCGCTCACGGTCTTCCTTCCGGACGGGGCTGACTTCGCGGGGTTCCGCGGAGCTCAGGGGGCGGGCGGCCTGCCCGAGTACTCGGCGCTGACGGCGTCCGCCGTACGCCGCACCAGGGGCAGCAGCCGCATGAGCTCGTCCGGGCCCGCGACGGCGGCGGGCGCGGAGACCGACAGCGCGGCCGCGACCCGGCCGTCCGCGCCGCGCACGGGGGCGGCGACGCAGTTGACCGTCTCCTCGTGGCCGCCGAGGTCGGTGGCCCAGCCCTGCTCGCGCACCCGGGCCAGTTCCTTCAGGAAGGCGTCCGGCCCGGGTGTGGAGCGGGGGGTGTGGCGGGGGTAGTCCAGGCGCTCGGCGAGCGCGCGCCGCTCGGCCTCGGGCAGGTCGGCGAGGATGACCTTGGCGACCGCGGCGACGGTGACCGCCACCGGCCTGCCGATGCGCGAGTACATCCGCACCGGGTAGCGGCTCTCGACCTTGTCGATGTAGAGGACCTCGTCCTCCTGCCGCACCGCCAGGTGGACGGTGTGCCCGCACGCCTCGTTCAGCTCGGCCAGGTACGGGTGGGCGACGGCGCGCACGTCGATGTTCTCCACGGCCTCCTGGGCCAGCGCGATCAGCCGCGCCCCCAGGCGGTAGCGCTGGTCGGCCTGGCGGTGGACCATGCCGTGCTCGTGCAGGGTGCGCAGCAGCCGCAGGGCGGTGGACTTGTGGACGTCCAGATGCCGGGCGACCTGTTCGAGACCTGCGGGACCGCGCGCGAGCAGGGGGAGGATGCTCAGCGCCCGGTCGACGGTCTGGCTCATCTGTCTCACGCCTTCCGTGTGGTCCAGCCGGGGGTGAGCCGCAGTCTGCCCCAGGCGTCGTCGCCGAGCGCGGCCAGCCGGTCGGCCAGGGCCCGGCCGGGCGGCTCGGCGAGGTCGCCCGGGCAGGTGAGCGCGGCGGCGGCGGCCAGATGGCCGTGCCGCAGCCACGCCCGCGGGGGCAGTCCGCGCAGGGTGGCCGAGAGGAACCCGGCGGCGAAGGCGTCCCCGGCCCCGACGGGGTCGGCCGTCTCCACGGACAGGGCGGGCACATGGCAGGCGCCCGCCGCGGTGTGGGCCGTCGCGCCCCGCCCGCCGTCCTTGACCACGAGCACGGACGGCTCCGGCAGCAGTTCGCGCAGGGCGGCCGGGTCCGCCGCGCCCCAGGCGGCCCGCGCCTCGTCCGCGCCGGTGAAGACCAGGTCGCAGCGGCGGGCGAGGTCGAGCAGGACGGCCGTGTCCCGCCTCTTCCACAGCCCCACCCGGTAGTTGACGTCGAAGGACAGCAGCGGCCGTCCGGGCCTGGGCTCGGTCAGTTCGTACAGCAGTGCCCGGCAGCCGTCGGAGAGGGCCGCCGTGATGCCGCTGAGGTGGAGGATCCGGCCGGATTCGGCGGCGGCGCGGTCGACGGTGTCCGGGGACATCGCGGAGGCGGCCGATCCGGCGCGGTGGTAGAGCACCTCGGCCAGGGCCGGGTCGGCGGGCCGCTCGCCGGTGGTGGAGCGCTCGCCGCCGGTGCGGAAGTAGACGCCGGTGGGGCGGTCGGGGTCACGGCGCGCCGCGGAGATGTCCACTCCGCGGGCGGCGATCTCGGCCAGTACGTGGTCGCCGAAGCCGTCCGTGCCCACATGCCCGATCCAGCGGACCCGGTGCCCGGCGCGGGCGAGCAGGCAGGCGGTGTTGGACTCGGCGCCGCCGACGCCGCGGACGAAGACCGGGGAGTCGGCGAGCCGGCCGGGGCCGGCGGGCCGGAAGGCGGCCATGGTCTCCCCCAGGCAGACCGCGTCGAAGGGGGCCCCGGCGCGGGGGCCGCAGTCCGCGGCGGGTGCGGAGGGTGCGGGGGAGGCAGGAGTCGCGGGGGGCACGGGGGGCACGGGGGGCACTGTCACGGTCGTCCCTCCCCTCCTCCGTCTCCGTCCCGGCCGTCCGTTGACCGGGCGTTCGCGGGGATGCTAGACAGCGACAAGCACTATGCGCAATAAGCGTTGCACATATCGCAATCATTCTCCCGGGGCCCGTCCCGGAGTCCGGAGTTCACCATGGCCGACGAGCACCCCGATCACGCCGAGCACCTCGATCACGCCGAGCGCCCCGATCACGCCGCGCTCCCCCGGCGTTCCGCACGCCCCCGGCACACCGGCGGGCCCGGGCCCGCCGACCCCGTCGCCCGTCTCGCCGACGAGGTCGTCGACCACCGCTTCAAGGGGCTGCCCCCGGACGCGGCCGGACTGACCGTGGGCGAGCTGGCGGCACAGCGGCGCCCGCTGTTCACCGGCGGCTTCACCACCCCGGTGCTGACGCTGGCCGCCGGGGCGCTGGAGCACAACCTGCGGCAGCTGGGCGCCTTCGCCGCCCGGCACGGCCTCGCCTTCGCCCCGCACGGCAAGACCTCGATGTCCCCGCGGCTGTTCCGGCGCCAGCTCGACCACGGCGCCTGGGGCATCACGGCGGCGGTGCCCTCCCAGGTGCGCGTGTGCCGGGCCTTCGGGGTGCGGCGGGTCTTCCTGGCCAACGAGGTGGTGGACGCCGCCGCGCTGCGCTGGATCGCCGCGGAGCTGGCGGCTGACCCGGAGGCGACGGTCGTCTGCTACGTGGACTCGGTGCGCGGCGTGGAGCTGATGGACGCCGCCCTGGCCCCGGCCCACCACGCCTCCCCCGCCCCGCGCCCCCTGGACGTCGTCGTCGAGCTCGGCGTGCCCGGCGGCCGTACCGGTGTACGCACCGCCGACGAGGCGGCCCGGGTGGCGCGGGCGGTGACGGACGCGGCCTCGCTGCGGCTGGTCGGTGTCGCCGGTTACGAGGGCGAGGTGCCGGACGCCGACGCCGCGCGGGTACGGGCCTGGCTGGAGGAGCTGGTCGCGCTGGCCGCCGCCCTGGACGCGGCGGGCCGCTTCGCCGCCCTGGGGCCACAGGAGGAGATCGTGGTGAGCGCGGGCGGCAGCGCCTGGTTCGACGCGGTGGCCGAGGTCCTCGGGCGGCTGCCGAAGCTGTCGCGCCCGGTGCTGAAGCTGCTGCGCTCGGGCGCGTACGTCTCGCACGACGACGGCCACTACCACCGCGCGACCCCGTTCAACCGCGTCCCCGGGCAGGGCTCGCTGCTGCCTGCGTTCCGGCTGTGGGCGCAGGTGCTCTCCCGGCCCGAGCCTCATCTGGCGTTCCTCAACGCGGGCAAGCGCGACGCCTCCTACGACCTGGGCCTGCCCCAGCCGGTGGCCGTCCGCGCCGCCGGCGGCGGCGGCGCCGAGCGGGCCGCCGACGGGATGGAGGTGGTGAAGCTGGCCGACCAGCACGCGTTCGTGCGCCTCGCGCCGGGCGCGGAGCTGGAGGTGGGCGACTGGGTGGCGCTGGGCCTGTCGCATCCGTGCACGGTCTTCGACCGGTGGCAGCTCATCCCGGTCGCCGAGGCCGACGGCACCGTCACCGACTTCGTCCGCACGTTCTTCTGACCCCCCTCCCCCGTCCCTCCCCCCGCCCCCGTTCCGAGAACCGGAGTCCGCCGTGGAACTCGTCCTGCGTGGCGCGCGCGTCGCCGACGGCACCCCGGCCCCCGCCCGCCGGGCCGACGTCGGCGTCGACGGCGGCCGGATCGCCGTGGTCCACCACGAGGGGGACCCCGGGCCGCGCCCCGGCGCACGGCGCGTGCTGGAGGCGGACGGCCTCGTCCTGGCGCCCGGCTTCATCGACATGCACGCCCACAGCGATCTGGCGCTGCTGCGCGATCCCGCCCATGTCGCCAAGGTGGCCCAGGGCGTCACGCTGGAGGTGCTCGGACAGGACGGCCTGTCGTACGCGCCGGTGGACGACCGCACACTGGCGCGGGTGCGGCAGGCGATCACCGGCTGGAACGGGGACGGCTCGGACGTGGAGTTCGACTGGCGGACCGTCGGGGAGTACCTGGACCGGCTCGACCGCGGCACCGCCGTCAACGCCGCCTATCTCGTCCCCCACGGCACGGTGCGGGCGATGGTGGTCGGCTGGGAGGACCGGCCCGCCACGGACGGGGAGCTGGGCAGGATGCGGCGCCTGGTGGCCGAGGGCCTGGAGCAGGGCGCGGTGGGGATGTCCTCCGGCCTGACCTACACCCCGGGGATGTACGCCCCGGACTCCGAGCTGACCGAGCTGTGCCGGGTGGTGGCGTCCTACGGCGGCTACCACTGCCCCCACCACCGCTCCTACGGCGCCGGCGCGCTGGAGGCGTACGCGCAGATGATCGAGGTCGCCCGTGCCTCGGGATGCGCCCTGCACCTGGCGCACGCCACCGTGAACTTCTCCGTCAACGCCGGCCGCGCCCCCGAGCTGCTGGCCCTGCTGGACGCGGCCCTGGACGGGGGCGTGGACCTGACGCTGGACAGCTATCCCTACCTGCCCGGCTGCACCACCCTGGCCGCGCTGCTGCCGAGCTGGGCGGCCGAGGGCGGTCCCGGGGCGACCCTCGCCCGGCTGCGGGATCCGGCCGCCTGCGCCCGGATCCGGTACGCCATGGAGACCGAGGGCTCGGACGGCTGCCACGGGGTGCCGGTCGACTGGGACACCGTGGAGGTCTCCGGGGTGACGGACGCCGCCCTGGCCGGGTACGTGGGCCGCACGGTCGCGCGGTCGGCGGCCGGGCGCGGCGAGGAGCCGTTCACGGTGGCGCGGCGGCTGTTGCTCGACGACCGGCTGGGCACCACCGTCCTCCAGCACGTCGGGCACGAGGAGAACGTCCGGGCGATCATGCGGCACCGGGCCCACACCGGCGGCAGCGACGGCATCCTCGTCGGCGGCCGGCCCCATCCGCGGGCGTGGGGCACCTTCCCGCACTACCTGGGCCGCTATGTGCGCGAGCTGGGCGTGCTGTCGCTGGAGGAGTGCGTGGCGCACCTGACCGGGCGGCCGGCCGCCCGGCTGCGGCTGCCGGACCGGGGGCTGGTGCGTGAGGGGCACCACGCCGATCTGGTGCTGTTCGACCCGGAGACGGTGGCGGCGGGGGCGACGTTCGAGGCGCCGCGCACCCCGCCGCCGGGCATCCCGCATGTGCTGGTCGGCGGCCGGTTCGCCGTCGAGGACGGCCGCCGCACCGGTGTGCTCGCCGGCCGCTCGGTGCGGCGCGGCGGCTGACCTCCGGCCGGGGCCGGGGAACGGGGTCGGGGAACGGGCCGCACGTCAGGTGGCGTTGTAGGCCACCAGGGAGATCCCCACGTAGTGGACGGCGAAGGCGGCCAGGGTGAGGGAGTGGAAGACCTCGTGGAAGCCGAACCAGCGCGGTGAGGGGTTCGGCCGCTTGATGCCGTAGACGAGGCCGCCCACGCTGTAGAGGAGGCCGCCGACGACCACGCACACCAGGACGGCGACGCCGCCCGCGCGCAGGAAGTCGGGCAGGAAGAACACCGCGGCCCAGCCCATCGCGATGTAGCAGGGGGTGTAGAGCCAGCGCGGCGCGCCGACCCAGAAGACGCGGAAGGCGATGCCGGCGACGGCGGCGGCCCAGATGCCCCACAGCAGCAACTGGCCGCGCCCCTGGGGGACGAGCAGGATCGTCAGGGGCGTGTAGGTGCCCGCGATGATCAGGAAGATGTTCGCGTGGTCGAGGCGGCGGAGCACCGCGTTGGCGCGCGGACCCCAGTTCCCGCGGTGGTACAGGGCGCTGACGCCGAACAGCAGACAGGCGGTCAGTGTGTAGACCGCGCAGGCCAGACGGCCGCGCGGGGTCTGTGCCAGGGCGGTCAGGAAGATCCCCGAGATCAGCACGGCCGGGAACATCCCGGCGTGCAGCCAGCCCCGCAGGCGGGGCTTGACGGGGTGGGCGGACCTGTCGGCCCCGTGGTCCTCGCGGTCCCCACGGCCGTCACGGTCGCCGCGGTCGTCGGCGGGCAGAGTCCTGGGGGATTCGGGCACTGCGGCGGTCATGCCTCTCATCGTACCTACGTGACCGTAGGTATCACCGCCGCGTGGCCATGCTCACCACACGGCCGTCTGGACAGAATCGCCCCGAAGGCGGAGTATCAAATGAGCGTGGTCGGCACCGGATGAGCAACGCCGCAGCATCCGGGTCGCAGCCCCCACGGGGCCGAGTCTGAAGTACGGATGAACAAAACGGATACACGTGCGGTATCCGGCATGAAACCCTCGACATCTGGAGCGATTGTGGCGCGCAGTACTGCGGCTCCCGGCAACACCATCCCCACCCGTCACCAGGAACTGGCCGCCTGGGTCGACGAGATCGCGGCCCTCACCCAGCCCGACCGCGTCGTCTGGTGCGACGGCTCGGAGGCGGAGTACGACAGGCTCTGCGGGGAACTGGTCGCCAAGGGCACCTTCACCAAGCTCGACCCGGTCAAGCGCCCCAACTCGTACTACGCCGCCTCCGACCCCTCCGACGTGGCGCGCGTGGAGGACCGCACCTTCATCTGCTCGGAGAAGGAGGAGGACGCGGGTCCCACCAACCACTGGATGGACCCCGCGAGGATGCGCGAGGTCTTCACCGGTTCCGGTGGCGAGGGCGGTGTCTTCCGCGGCTCGATGCGCGGCCGGACGATGTACGTCGTCCCCTTCTGCATGGGTCCGCTGGGCTCCCCGCTCTCCGCGCTGGGCGTGGAGATCACCGACTCCGCGTACGTGGCCGTCTCCATGCGGACGATGACCCGCATGGGCAGCGCCGTCCTGGAGGAGCTGGGCGAGGACGGGACGTTCGTCAGGGCGGTCCACACCGTCGGCGCCCCGCTCGAGCCGGGCCAGGAGGACGTCCCCTGGCCGTGCAACTCCACCAAGTACATCTCCCACTTCCCCGAGACCCGTGAGATCTGGTCCTACGGCTCGGGCTACGGCGGCAACGCGCTGCTGGGCAAGAAGTGCTACGCGCTGCGCATCGCCTCGGTGATGGCGCGCGACGAGGGCTGGCTCGCCGAGCACATGCTGATCCTCAAGCTGACGCCTCCCCGCGGTGAGTCGAAGTACGTCGCCGCCGCCTTCCCCAGCGCCTGCGGCAAGACCAACCTGGCGATGCTGGAGCCGACGATCCCGGGCTGGACGGTCGAGACGATCGGCGACGACATCGCCTGGATGCGTTTCGGCGAGGACGGCCGCCTCTACGCGATCAACCCCGAGGCCGGC
The DNA here is from genome assembly GCF_002843305.1 of Streptomyces barkulensis. Taxonomy (GTDB): domain Bacteria; phylum Actinomycetota; class Actinomycetes; order Streptomycetales; family Streptomycetaceae; genus Streptomyces; species Streptomyces barkulensis. The sequence continues at coordinate 50,452 of NZ_PGSG01000084.1, read as the reverse complement.
TTCTTCGGCGTGGCGCCCGGCACCGGCGAGCACACCAACGCCAACGCGATGAAGACCCTGTGGGGCAACGCGATCTTCACCAACGTCGCGCTCACCGACGACGGCGACGTGTGGTGGGAGGGCATGACCGAGGAGCCCCCGGCCCGTCTGACCGACTGGCGGGGCGACGACTGGACGCCCTCCTCCGGCACCCCGGCCGCCCACCCCAACGCCCGCTTCACCGTGCCCGCCTCCCAGTGCCCGATCATCGCGCCGGAGTGGGAGGACCCCAGGGGCGTGCCGATCTCGGCGATCCTCTTCGGCGGGCGCCGCGCCAGCGCGGTGCCGCTGGTGACGGAGTCCTTCGACTGGCAGCACGGCGTCTTCCTCGGCGCCAACGTGGCCTCGGAGAAGACCGCCGCGGCCGAGGGCAAGGTCGGCGAGCTGCGCCGCGACCCGTTCGCCATGCTGCCGTTCTGCGGCTACAACATGGGCGACTACATGGGCCACTGGCTGGATGTCGGCGCCAAGGCGGACCCGGCGAAGCTGCCGAGGATCTACTACGTGAACTGGTTCCGCAAGGACGACGGCGGCCGGTTCGTGTGGCCGGGCTTCGGCGAGAACAGCCGGGTGCTCAAGTGGATCGTCGGCCGCCTGAACGGCGAGGCGGAGGGCGCCGAGACGCCCATCGGCGTCGTCCCGGCCAAGAGCGCCCTGGACACCGACGGCCTGGCGCTGCCCGAGGCGGACCTGGAGTTCCTGCTGAAGGTGGACGAGAAGGTCTGGCGCGAGGAGGCCGCCCTCATCCCCGGGCACCTGAACACCTTCGGCGACCACACCCCGAAGGCGATGTGGGACGAGTACCACGCCCTGGTCGAGCGCCTGGGCTGAGCGGACGGCCGTCCGGCCGGACAGCCGCCCGGCCGAGCCGCCGCGCGAGAGCCCGCGGGCCCCGTCCCGGCACCCTGTGCCGGGACGGGGCCCGCGGGCTTCGCGGACTTCCCGTCCTCCGGTCCGTCCTCCGGACGGCGCCGGTCAGCCGACCCCGGCCAGGTCGAGCGCCCGGGCGTGGGCCTCCAACCGCCCGGCGGCCAGGGTCGCGGCCGCCGCGTCCGAGCGGGAGGTGGCCACGACCAGGGCCTGCCCGGCGAGTGTGTGGGCCCGCTGGTGGAGGGCCGTGACGCGGGAGGCGTCGGCCCCGGCGGCGGACGGCTCGGCCCGCAGCGGGGCGCGCCCCGCGCACAATCGGGTGACCTGGGTGTCGAGCCGCTGTGCGGCGTCGTCCAGCTCCGCGTTCGGGGTGTGGACGCGGAGCTCGTCGGTCACGGTCAGCAGCGCGGTCAGATGGCCGGCGAGCCTGTTGTCCAGCTCCTCCTCGCGGGAGCGGCGCGGGAGGAGTCCCTCGGCCCTGGCCGGATCGGCCATGGTGTGGACCGACGGCGTGCGAATCGGTTCGTACATGGGATGGCCTCCTGACTGATGCAGGAGTCCATCTTAACTTGGACTCTGTCTAAAGTTGTCACGGGTGCAGAGAGTTTCCCGGCGTCCTCACCCGCCCCCGCCAGGCCTTTCCCATCCGTCCGGACTCCGGTCACCCCGCACCGCCCACCGGGCGCGGACAGCTCCGCAGTGCTGGCTCAGCGCTGCCTCGGCGCTGTCCCGGTGCCGCCTCGGCGCTGTCCCGGTGCCGCCTCGGCGCTGTCCCGGTGCCGCCTCGGCCCTGCCTCAGTACTGGCCGTAGCCGTCCAGGAACTTACCGATCCGCTGCACCGCGTCCGCCAGATCCTGTACCGGAGGCAGCGTGACGATGCGGAAGTGGTCCGGCTCGGGCCAGTTGAAACCCGTGCCGTGGACCACCATGATCTTCTCCGCCCGCAGCAGGTCCAGGACCATCTGCCGGTCGTCCTTGATCTTGTAGACCTGGGGATCCAGCCGCGGGAAGAGGTACAGCGCCCCCCTGGGCTTCACACATGTCACGCCCGGGATGGACGTCAGCAGCTCGTACGCGGTGTCGCGCTGCTCCAGCAGCCGACCGCCCGGCAGCACCAGATCGTTGATCGACTGCCGTCCGCCCAGCGCGGTGGCCACCGCGTACTGGGACGGCATGTTGGCGCACAGCCGCATGTTCGCCAGGATCGTCAGGCCCTCGATGTAGCTGGCGGCGTGCGTCTTCGGCCCGCAGACCGCCATCCACCCGCAGCGGTACCCGGCCACCCGGTAGGACTTGGACAGACCGTTGAAGGTGACGGTCAGCAGGTCGGGGGCGACGGCGGCGGTGGGGGTGTGGGTGGCGCCGTCGTAGAGGATCTTGTCGTAGATCTCGTCGGAGTAGACGATCAGGCCGTGGCGGCGGGCGATGTCCGTCAGGCCGCGCAGCACCTCCTCGCCGTAGACGGCGCCGGTGGGGTTGTTGGGGTTGATGACGACGATCGCCTTGGTGCGGTCGGTCACCTTGCTCTCGATGTCGGCGAGGTCCGGCATCCAGTCGGACTGCTCGTCGCAGCGGTAGTGCACGGCGGTGCCGCCCGACAGCGAGACCGAGGCCGTCCACAGCGGGTAGTCCGGCGCCGGCACGAGCACCTCGTCGCCGTCGTCCAGCAGCGCCTGCATCGACATCTGGATCAGCTCGGAGGCGCCGTTGCCGATGTAGACGTCCTCGACGTCCAGCTCGATGCCCTTGGTCTGGTAGTACTGCATCACCGCGCGCCGGGCCGCCGGCAGCCCCTTGGCGTCGCCGTAGCCGTGCGCCGACCCGACGTTGCGCAGCATGTCCTCGAGGATCTCCGGCGGGCACTCGAAGCCGAAGGGCGCGGGATTGCCGGTGTTGAGCTTGAGGATGCGGTGACCCGCCGCCTCCAGCCGCATGGCCTCCTCGAGAACCGGACCCCGGATCTCGTAGCAGACATTGGCGAGTTTCGTCGACTGGATCACCTGCATGACCGCCACTGTACGGATACCCCGTGCCGGGCGCTCCGTGTTTTTCCCCACGTGGGTGACGCGCGGGCGGCGCGCGAGTGCTGTACGGGTGGTGTGCGGGCGGTCTGCGGGCGGCGGAAGGGGGCCGCCGCCCGCACCGCCTCACGCTCCGGCGGACGCGCCCACCGTCCGCGCCAGCCGCTTGGGATCGGCCGTGGGGGCGTCGCACGCGAAGTGCCGGCAGACGTACGCGGCCGGGCGGCCCTCCAGCAGCGGCCGGTCGCGCAGCAGCGCGGGCGTCTCCTCGTCCGCGCCGTCGCCCGCCCCGCCGCCCCTGCCGCCGCCCGCGCCCTGGCCGCCGTCCGCCGGCGGCTCGCCGACGGCCACCACCGCGCCGGGCGCGGTGGCCAGCAGGGCGGTGCGGTGCAGCACGGCGGTGGCCGGATCGCCCGCCGGGCCGACCACCGCGATCTCGCGCGGCCCGTCCAGCGCCGCCTCGGCGGCGGCCAGCCCCCAGCCGATGAAGCGCGGCACGCGCGGGGCCAGCGCCGTCACCACGCCCAGCGCCCGCTCGGCGGCCTCCCGGTGGCGGGAGGACCCGGTGTGGGCGGCGTACGACAGCAGGGCCGCGGCGGCGGCCGTCCAGCCGGAGGGCGCGGCGTTGTCGGTGGGGTCCTGGGGGCGGCGGATGAGCCGCTCGGCGTCGTCGGCGGTGTCGTACAGGGTGCCGTCGGCGGCGGTGAAGCGCCTCAGCACGGTCTCCAGCAGGGTGCCGGCCAGCTCCAGCCAGCAGCTCTCGCCGGTCACCGAGTACAGGGCGAGGAAGCCCTCGGCCACATCGCCGTAGTCCTCCAGCACCCCGGCCCCGGAGCCCGCGGCGCCGTCGCGGGAAGTGCGCGCCAGGCGCCCGCCCGCATCGAGGTGGACGGCGACCAGCAGATCGGCGGCGGCGGTGGCCGCCTCCACCAGGTCGGGGCGGTCGAAGTAGGCGCCGGTCTCGGCCAGCGCGGCGATCGCCAGCCCGTTCCAGGCGGCGACGGCCTTGTCGTCCCGGCCGGGGCGCGGACGCGCGGAGCGGGCGTCCAGCAGCCTGCGGCGCACCGACTCGATCCGTTCGGCGTCCGCGGGACCGTCGGTGTCCGGGAGCCGGAGGACGGAGGCCCCCTCCTCGAAGGTGCCCTCCTCGGTCACCCCGAAGTGGGCGGCGGCCAGCTCCGCGTCCTCATCTCCGAGGACCTCGCGCAGTTCGGCGGGCGTCCAGACGTAGTACGCGCCCTCCCGGTGCCGCCCGGTGCCGTCGTCGCTGTCGGCGTCCAGCGCGGAGGCGAAGGCGCCCTGGGGAGTGCGCAGTTCGCGGATCATGAAGTCGGCCGTCCCCAGCGCGACCCGCCGCGCCCGCTCACTGCCGGTGGCGCGCCACAGGTGCGCGTACACCCGGCACAGCAGCGCGTTGTCGTAGAGCATCTTCTCGAAGTGGGGCACCGTCCACGTGGCGTCCACCGAGTAGCGGGCGAAGCCGCCGCCGAGCTGGTCGTAGAGGCCACCGCGCGCCATCGCCTCGCAGGTCGCCTCCACCATCTGCAGTGCGCCCTCGGAGCCGGTGCGGGCGTGGTGGCGCAGCAGGAACTCCAGCACCATCGACGGCGGGAACTTCGGCGCGCCGCCGAAGCCGCCGTGCCGCGCGTCGAACTCGCGGGTCAGCCCGAGCAGTGCCGAGCCCACCTCCTCCGGCCGGGGCGGACGCGGGGCGTCCCCGCCGTCGCCGTAGCCGATGCTCCGCCCCGCCAGGTCCGCCACGATCCGCCCGGCCACCTCGGCGACCTCCTCGCGCCGGTCGGTCCAGGCGGCGCGCACCCCTTCCAGCACCTGGCGGAAGGAGGGCATCCCGTGCCGGGGCTCGGGCGGGAAGTAGGTGCCGAAGTAGAACGGTTCGCCGTCCGGCGTCAGGAAGACGGTCATGGGCCAGCCGCCCTGCCCGGTGGCGGCCTGGACCGCCTCCATGTAGACGGCGTCGACGTCCGGGCGCTCCTCGCGGTCCACCTTGACGGACACGTAGTGGGCGTTGAGGTACTCGGCGGTGACCTCGTCCTCGAAGGACTCCTCGGCCATCACATGGCACCAGTGGCAGGAGCTGTAGCCGACGCTGAGCAGCACCGGCACGTCCCGCCGCCGCGCCTGGTCGAACGCCTCCGGCGACCAGGGCCACCAGTCGACGGGGTTGTCCGCGTGCTGGAGGAGGTAGGGGGACGTCTCACGGGCCAGTCGGTTCGCCATGCCTCCCATCCTGCCCTGCGCAGCGGTCCCGCGCGGCGGCCCGTCATCCGTCGGCCCGGGTACCGGTACCACTCGGCGCTGGGCGGCCCTACGCCCGGCCGAGGCGGGTGAACAGCGCCGGGCGGGCCCACCCCGTCCGGCGCAGGCCCGCCCAGCCGCACCAGGCGGCCATGCCCAGCGCGACCAGGGCCGCGCCGGGCGCGGAGGGAATCCACGTCATCACGAGGACGCCGGTCAGCACGACGGCGAGTCCGTCGAACTGCCACACGAAGACCCGGAGCCCGGAAAGGTCGCCCAGGGGCGTGATGACGGGGAGCAGCAGTTCGATCGGCAGATTCGTCTTCATCTCGCGCAGGAACCTGGCACCGAGCACGAGCACCACCGATGCAGCGGCGAGCAGCAGCGCGTCGGCCGGCCCGCCGCCCTGAAACGGCCACCGGGTCATGGCCGCGACACCCCCGGCAAGGCCCACCATGACCACCACCGCGACGACCGGCCAGGCCAGGGTGCGGGCGAGCACCCCGCCCCACCGCTCACCGAACAAGGGGGCCAGCGTCAGCTCGTCGCGCAGACCGCGCCAGGTCTCGCCGACCCACCCGGACCCCCAGTACACGGCGACCGAGCCGGCCACCCGGAACAACGTCGCCCCTTCGGCGTCCGGCTCCGCGACGCCGAGCGTCAGCAGGGCACCACCGGTCGGCAGGAAGGCCGCGGCCGCGATCGCACGGCCCCGTGTGCGGAGCGCGCGGACCGCTCCCTGTGCGAGGTGGCCGCGCAGGCGCCCGTCCGGGCGCAGCAGGGCCGACGTGAGCCCGCGCGGCTCCGGGCGGTACAGGTCGAGCGCGTGGTGGAGCGTGCCGGTCCAGGCGAAGGCCTGGGCCTCGGCGGCACGCGCCGATTCACGTGCCAGCCGGGCGAGATCGACCGTACGGAGGGACCGGAAGGCGGACCGGCCGAGCACCGTCGCCGAGACCGCCAGTACACCGGCGACGAGCCACAGACCGCCCACGCCCAGGAAGGCGGACCGGCCGAGCAGCGCGACGGCGACGGCCGCGGCGGCCGCGGCGAAGGCGAGCAGGAGGTTCTCGCGCACCGTCCGGATCTGACCCCACAGCCACGCGACGGAGGCGACGGCGCCGATGCCCACCGCGACGGCCACGCCCTGCGGCACGAGCGCGCTCCCCGGGTGGTCGAACAGGTCGGTCCCGAGGAACGTCGCCGTGCACACCGCCGGCACCGTTCCGAGTCCCGCGTACATCAGCCGGCGGCGGGCGATCGTGCCGAGGTAGTGCGTCGGGGACAGGTCCGTGGACATGAACACGTGCAGCAGGAACGGCTTGAGCACCAGCGGCCCCCAGAACCGGCCGGCGAGCTGGGCGCCCCAGACCGCCACCGCCGCGACCAGGCATGCCACGGGCGCCGCCGCCTCGGAGGACTCCAGTGGGACACGCGCCCGCGAGGTCCTCATCAGGTGGACGACCGGCGCCGCGTAGACGGAGACGAGGATGACGGCGAGGTAGCCGGTGTACGCCCAGTCGTGCACCGTGGCGCGGCCACCGCGGTGGGCGTACCGTTGCCGTACGGCCTGGACCCGGTCCCTGGGGCCGGCCTCCGCCGCCATGATGCCGTCCACCGTCATCCCAGCTCCACGACGCCGTCGCAGGCCTCCACCACGGCGGCCTCATGGGTGGCGACCAGGAACGAGGTTCCCCGCTCCGCGCGTTCGGCGAGCAGCGTGGCGACGAGGTCGACGCGGTCGGTGTCGAGATGCCGCTCCGGCTCGTCGAGCAGGACGACGTCGGCGGGGCGGACCAGGGTCAGCGCGAGACTGAACAGCTGCAGCTGGCCGGAGGAGAGCTGCGTGGGAAACCTCTCGCCCAGTACGGAGAGGCCCAGTTGCCCGATGACCTCCTCGGCGCGCTCCACGGTCGTCGTGGTGTTGCCGTACCAGGAGGCGGCGACCAGGGTCACCTGCTCGCGCAGCGTCATGTCACGTGCGACGGGCACCGGTTCGACGAGGGAGGCCACGAGCCGCCGGTGCCGGGGCCTGGCCAGGTCGACGGTCTCGCCCCGGACACGGACGGCACCGTCCGTCAGTCTCCGGCTCCCCAGGAAGGCCCGCAGGAGGGTCGTCTTCCCGGAGCCGTTGCTGCCGGTGAGGCACCAGAACTCGCCCGGCATCACCGCGAACGTCGTCGGTGCCAGCAGCGTGGTCCCGTCCAGGACGACCGTGGCGCCCTCCGCCGCGATCGCGGGCACTTCGCTCACTGTCGCTCCAGTACTACCAGCATCTCCCGCGAGTGCGCACCGTAGGGCTCTCCCGCGTACGACCCGTTGACGTCCGCCACCTTCAGGCCTGCGATCCGTGCCATCAGCCGGATCTCCGCGAGGGTGGCCCAGGTGGCCTGCTCGTGGAACGCGGTGAGTGTCGACGCGCTCTGCACCAGGAAGACGCTCAGGACCCGCTGGGCGGCCCGGTCCGCGGTCTGCGTCACGGTCACCATGTGCTCGCGGCCCAGCGGATAGGTGACCGAGTGCGCGTCGCCACCCGCCCGCTGGAACTCGGCGGGGTCGGTGCAGTCCAGGAAGGCCGCGCCTCCCGGTTCGAGGTGCCGTTCGACGACCCGCAGGAGATCGATCTTCTCCTGCTGTTCCTGAGCGAGGAAGAAGGTGTTCCGCGACAGGGTGATGACGTCGAAAGCGGAGTCGAACCGGAGATCCCGGAAATCGCCCTCCACCGCCTCGACGCCGCGGTCCGGGCATCTGCTCTCGAGCACGTCCAGCGACGGCCGTGAGGCGTCGACCGCCGTGACCTGTGCGCCGGCCTCGGCGAGCGCGAACGAGGAAACGCCCGTGCCGCACCCCAGGTCCAGGACGGTACGCCCGGCCAGCGGCCGGTGCGACGACACCCAGGCGGCGAGCCCGGCCCCCGGGGAGAGCATCGAGGACACCAGGTCGTAGGCCTCGATCGCCGCCTCGTCGTACACGCTCGGGTCACTCACCGGGACGACCTTCCTTCAGCATTCTGTTGACCACGGCGAGAGCGCCGGGCAGGTTGAACCCCACCTCGGCCTCCGACCGGTTGCTCGCGCGTACGCCGTTGACCCGCGGGGCGAACTCGACGTTCGGGCGGAGCATGAGGGTCCGCACATTGCTCTCGACGATCTCGTTGGACCCCGGGAACGTGTCCGCGATCACGATGGGCGCATCGGTCACCTGCAACATCAGGAGGGCGGGTGAGTCCGCGCGCCCCTGTGCCAGGCGCATGACCGTGTCCAGGGTCGCGGGGAAGACGAGGAAACACTCGGAGTCGCCGCTTCTCCCGGAGTTGACCTCGGGCGGTGTCCCCGGGTCGTCCCACGAATCGACCCACACCTTGCCGTTGGCCAGGTGATGGAGAGCCCGGACCGCCAGGAACCGCGACGCGGCGGGCGTCACCGACACGTTCACGATCAGGTCCGGATGGAGCTCCCGCAGCCAGTGGATCCACCACGGCACGAGCGCCGCGCTGATGGAGCCGGTGATGTGGACATGCAGCTCCGCACCCTCGAACTTCTCCACGTTCACCCGACGGCTCCCGCCGTGCGGGGGGCGGCGGTACCCAGAGGGATCCACTCGGAGGTGAGGATCGGCTTCATCCGATGCTCCGCCGGCGCACTGGGAAACACGTTCATCAACAGGAACTGCAGGGCCTGTGCGTCGTCGGTCGCCGCGGCCCGGCTCGCCGCGAGCACCAGGTCGTACGGCAGGCTCCGGGTGACCCAGGCGAAGTCGGCCTGGTTCGCGCTCATGACGGAGAGCTGCTGCATGGCGTCGAACAGCGCCTTGGGACCGCGGCTTTGCGGGTTGTACAGCACCTGTGTCCACCCGTGCGGCACGACGGGGGTCACGTCCCGCCACGGCGTCGGGCCGTCGCCGGTGGTTTCGCGCACCAGCAGGTGCACGTTCTGCACGCCCGGGTTCGGCGCGAAGAACCTCCATCCGGGGATGGGCCAGCCACCTGTGAACTTGCGCAGATCCTGGTTGTAGGAGTCGGGGGTGTTCTGCAGAACGGTCGCGATCAGGTGCGCCGCGAGCGCGCCTACGGCACAGGAGGCCACCGCCCCCTTGATCCGGTCAGCAAGCATCCATGAACCTTCTGATAGCGCCTTCGACCTTCTCGGCATGCTCCCGATACCCGATGATCGACCGGTGCGCGGAACCGTGCACCACTTCGATCTTCGCCCCGAGCTTCTCGGCCAGCACCGCCTGTTGGGCGGCGAACTCGTCCGAGGCGATGACCAGGACCGAGCCGACCGCGCCGAGGCGGGAGAGGGCGTCGTCGGTCCGCATCCCCCGGTATTCCCGGACCGAGTTGACGATGTTCCTCGGTGAGAACACGAACTGCACGTGGCTGTACTGGGTGTCGGGGGTGTACCCCGACTGACGCTCCACCGCGTTGGGCGCCCACTCGTAGATTCCGGTCACGGCCGCGAAGAGAGTGTAGACCTGTGCCTGGACGAACTTGCCGAGCCGCCTGCGGTCCCCGCGGTCCTCCTCCAGGAGGGCCGGGTCGGTGCCGTCGACGACGACCATCTTGCCGACGCGGTCGGCGAAGCGCTCGTCCCCCACGTAGGAGGCCGCGCTCAGCGAACCGATCGAGTGGGTGACCACCACGATCTCCCCCTCGGCGCCGACCTCGTCGAGCACCGCGGCGAGGAGGTCCCCGCTCGTCGCGCGCGACGTCGTGAGGCCGTATCCGGGCCGGTGGTAGCGAATGACCGTGTACTGCTGCGCCAGGCTCTCCGCTACCCACTCCCACGATTCGAGGGACTGCCCCAGGCCGCACTCGAGAACGACCACAGCGCGGGATGCGGCCCCGTCCGCGGGGCGGTCCACCCTGTACTCGACGGTGCCGTCCGCGCAGCGGAGCCGCGCGGCGCCCTTGGGGCCGAGCCGCCGCTGCTCGGCGATCCTGCGCTTCTCGCGCGCGATCAGCGCGCTCGCGAGGGTGACGCCGCCGACGACGCCGACCACGGTCTTCTCGAAGGTCCGGCGTGCGCCGCGCGTGTCCAGCACGTAGCCGACCGCTCCGTGGGACCCGAAGAACCCCCACACGAATCGCGGCAGCTCCATCGCTGCCGCCACCCCGACGTGGAAGGCCTTGACCGCCGAGAGCACCTGGGAGGCCTGCCTGCGCGGCAACAGGTAGACGAACGGGAAGAACGTCTCCCACAGCACCGTGCCGACGGTCAGGGCCCGGCACAGTCCCGGACGCTTGCGCAGAAGGGCCGCGGCAGGTCCCCGGCCGTAGGCCTCCGTCTGCAGGACTTCGAGCAGGGCGTCACCCTGTACCCAACTGCTGCCGAAGGCCTTGGCGATGCCCGAGACCGCATAACTGAGCCCGGCCTGGAAGTTGACCGCCCGCAGGAAGAGGTCGTCGGAGACCTGCCGATCGGGTATCAGCGCCGTGAGGGCGCGGTACTGCGTGATGACCGCCGTCATCTGGTCCGCACCGTCCCGTCCGTACGGGGTGCGGATCTCATTCAGCCGATTGCACGTCCCGATGATCGCCGCAGCGGTGATCTGCGCCCTCCGGTTGCCGCGCGCGAACACAAGCCCCGCCGACGCGGCAAGAGTCACTCCCGCGAGCACTCTTGGGGTGCGCGGGTGGTCGAGGACGCGGCCGATCCGGCGCCTCAGACTGCCCGGCGGATACTGCTGGGCCGACACGCCACGCAGATAACCATGCTCTTCGAATTCTTCTCGGAGAGAAAGAGTCTCCGCAGCCGCCAGAATCTGTCCGACCGCTATCGGAAGAAATACGCGATCAGCTGCTTCCTGGGCGGCAGTCGCGTTTGAGGCGCGCCATCTCCACCGCTTCCGTCTCACCGGATTCTTCGTCTCCCCAGCCGCAGGTCTGGCTACCGTCGTGAAAATCTGGGAACCGGGCGCCGGAGAGGCCTGGACTACAGGGACTCCCCGGCGCCCGGATCATTTTCTCGTCAGCAGACCAGGCATATCGTGCTGCCCTGGATGACGAACTGGGCCGCGGTCGGGGTGGCCGGCGTGGCCATGGCGGGGGTCTCGCAGTCCGAATGGAAGCCCGGCGCCGATCCGCTGAGGACGGTGTTCGCGAAGTCTTGCGCCGCAAGCGCCTCAGGGCGGATATCGGCGGAATCCGGTCGCGTCGCGGTTAATTCAGATCGCACTTCACTAACCTTTCGTCGATGATCATACGAGCGAAATGGTCTCGACGTGTCGAACATTGCTCTCGTCGCCCACTGCGAGCGGACGCGCCGCACGACACGGAACTCGATCTCTTGAGCGACTGTAAGCACCCTCCCCGGAACACGTCAAGCTCAATTAATCCCCAGCCATCTTGCGCAACGTGACACTTGACGTGTCTCAAAATCTACTTCTCTTTTCGGCCGACGAGAGGGCGCATTACACCGTGGTCACGCTGGAGGGTGTTGTTCCGGCTGCGGAGGGTGAAAGTCGCCGATCGGACCTCGGCCCGGACCTCTGCACCCGGCCGTTCATCTCATGTTTCGACACCGGAACTCCTCGAAAACGTTCCAGGCCGAAACTGCCCGGGGACGTCTCGGCGGCGAGTCGGTTGGTTATGTCCCCTCCGGCTCCCCGTGCGCCCCGGAGGGGCAGACGCCGCGTCGCAGCGGCTTCGCGGGGCCCGCCCCCGGACGCCTTGCGCCTTGCTCGGGAGCGGGCCTCCGCAGAGGGGCCGCGGAGAGGATCAGGAGCCCTCCGCCTGGAAGTCGGAGAGGGCCTGGTTGAAGCGGGTGAGCAGTTCGCAGAAGACCGTCCGTTCCTCCTCGTCCCAGTCCCGGGTCAGCAGTTCCATCAGCTCGCGCCGCGAGGCGCGCACCTGCTCCAGCCGCGCGACGCCGCGCGGGGAGAGCTGGAGGACCACGGCGCGGCCGTCATCGGGGTGGGAGGTGCGTTTGACCAGGCCGGACTCCACCAGCGGGGCCACCTGGCGGGTCACGGTCGAGGAGTCGATCCCCATGCCCGCGGCGAGCGCCTTGACGCCCGTGGGTCCGTCCCGGTCCAGCCGGTTGAGCAGCAGGTAGGCGGCGCGGTCCATGGAGTTGCGGGCCTGTCCGACGCCGCCGAGCCGGGTCTGCTCCGCGCGGCGCGCGAAGAGGGCCACCTGGTGTTGCAGGGCGTCGAGGTCGAGAGGGGGTGCGGAGCCGGTCCGGTCCTGGTCGGGGTCCGGGCGGCCTGCTGTGGGGGGCATGCTGGCCTGCACGCTCTCTTCGCTCGTTTCGTCGTGGGGGTGTGCGGTCGTCATGTCCGGGTGCGTGGGCATGGCCGGGTGCTCGCTTCTTCGTGAATACGGGGTACGACGGGCTGAGGGTGTGCCACAGAGTACGCGCCCCGGGCCCGCCCCGTACCGGCAGCGTACGAATGAGCGGCTCCCGCGGCGGGAAGCGGGGCGCGGCGCCCGCCCGGGCTCCGCGGGGTCCCGGGAGGCGGCCGGGGTCCCCGCGAGCCGCCCGCGGGCCGGGCTGCCAGACTGGCGGCATGGTCGCCAGCACTGTCCAGCACACCGGCCGCGACGACGCGCCGGCACTCACCCTCGACGATGTACGCGCCGCCCAGAAGACCCTCTCCGGCGTGGCCCGGACGACCGCGCTGGAGGGCAGCCGCCACCTCGGCGAACTGGTCGGCTCCCCCGTCCACCTCAAGTGCGAGAACCTCCAGCGCACCGGATCGTTCAAGGTCCGCGGCGCGTATGTGCGGATAGCCGCGATGTCCGCCGAGGAGCGCGCCCGCGGGGTCGTCGCGGCCTCCGCGGGCAACCACGCCCAGGGCGTCGCCCTGGCGGCGTCCCTGCTGGGGGTGCGCTCGACGGTCTTCATGCCGGTGGGCGCGGCGCTGCCGAAGGTGGCGGCGACCCGTGACTACGGCGCCCGGGTGCGGCTGCACGGGCAGGTGGTGGACGAGACGCTGCGGGCGGCGCAGGAGTACGCGGCCGAGAGCGGCGCGGTCTTCATCCACCCCTTCGACCACCCCGACATCGTCGCCGGCCAGGGCACGGTCGGGCTGGAGATCCTGGAGCAGTGCCCGGAGATCCGCACGGTCGTCGTCGGCATCGGCGGCGGCGGGCTGGCGGCCGGGGTGGCGCTGGCGGTCAAGTCGCTGCGGCCGGACGTGCGCGTGGTAGGGGTGCAGGCCGAGGGGGCCGCCGCCTACCCGCCCTCGCTGGCCGCCGGGCATCCGGTGACCTTGGAGTCGGTCTCGACGATGGCCGACGGGATCATGGTCGGGCGGCCCGGTGACGTGCCGTTCGGGATCATCGGCAGGATGGTCGACGAGGTCCGCACCGTGAGCGAGGACGCGATCTCCAGCGCTCTGCTGCTCTGCCTGGAGCGGGCCAAGCTCGTCGTCGAGCCGGCCGGCGCCAGCCCGGTGGCGGCGCTGCTGTCCGCTCCGGAGGCCTTCGAGGGGCCGGTGGTGGCCGTGCTCTCCGGCGGCAACGTCGACCCCCTGGTGCTGCAGCGCACCCTGCGGCACGGCATGGCGGCGGCGGGCCGCTACCTGTCGCTGCGGCTGCGGCTGACCGACCGTCCGGGGGCGCTGGCGGCGCTCCTGGCGGAGCTGTCGGTGGCGGACGCCAACGTCCTGGACGTCAGTCATGTGCGGACCGACCCCCGGCTCGGGCTGACGGAGGTGGAGGTGGACCTGCATCTGGAGACCAAGGGTCCGCAGCACTGCGCCGAGGTGAAGGCGTCGCTGGTCAGGGCCGGCTACACGGTGACGGGCTGAGGCGTACGGGGGCGGCCGCACGGGGCGGCGCGGAACGGGTCGCCCCGGGCACGTCGCGCCGGTGGGGCACCGGTGGGGACACTGGTGGGGACACTGGTGGGGCGCCGTTGGAACACGTCCGCGGGACACGCCGTAAATCGTTTGACGCGATATATCGCGTTGCTGCATAGTGCTGACCCGCACCGCGCCCGCGGTGTGTCCGCGGGCATCCGCACGCGCCGTCGCATTCGGTGCGGAGCGGCTGCTCTCCGCGGTTTCCACTGTTGCCGCGGTTCCCAGCGTTCCCGTCCTTTTCCGACCACCCACACCCATGGGAGACCTCCATGCCAGGTGCCATCCACGCCGAGGGGCTGGTCAAGACCTTCGGCGACGTCAGGGCTCTGGACGGTGTCGACCTCGACGTCCCCGAAGGCACCGTGCTGGGCCTGCTCGGGCCCAACGGCGCGGGGAAGACCACCACCGTACGAGTGCTGACCACACTGCTGCGGCCCGACAGCGGCCGCGCGGTCGTGGCGGGCATCGACGTGCTCAAGCAGCCCCAGGAGGTGCGCCGTTCCATCGGTCTGTCCGGGCAGTTCGCCGCCGTCGACGAGTATCTGACCGGCCGTGAGAACCTCCAGATGGTCGCCCGCCTCTACCAGATGTCCGCACGCGACGCCAAGCGGCGGGCCACCGAGCTGCTGGAGCGGTTCAACCTCGCCGACGCCGCCGACCGGACCGCCAAGACGTACTCCGGCGGCATGCGCCGCCGTCTCGACCTCGCCGCCGCGCTGGTCGTCAGCCCGCCCGTGATGTTCATGGACGAGCCGACCACCGGCCTGGACCCGCGCAACCGCCAGGCGCTGTGGGAGGTCATCGAGGAACTGGTCGCCGGCGGCACCACGCTGCTGCTGACCACCCAGTACCTGGAGGAGGCCGACCGGCTCGCCCACGACATCGCCGTGGTCGACCACGGCCGCGTCATCGCCCGCGGCACCTCCGACGAGCTCAAGGCCCGCATCGGCGGCGAGCGCATCGAGGTCGTCGTGCACGAGCGCGACGACATCCGCACCGCCGAGGAGGTCCTGCGGGGCCTGGGCAGGGGCGCGGTCGCGGTGGAGGAGCACACCCGCAGGCTGACCGTCCCGGTCGTCGGCGGCGCCAAGCTTCTGGCCGAGGCCATCCGGGAGCTGGACGCCCGCGGCGTGGAGCTCGACGACGTGGGCCTGCGCCGCCCGACCCTCGACGACGTGTTCATCTCGCTGACCGGCCACGCGGCACAGGACGCCGAGGAGGCCGGGACCGGCCCGGACGGCAAGGGCACCGGGTCCGCCGCGAAGGCCGCGGGCCGGAAGGAGAACACCAAGTGAGCACCACCACCGGTTCCACGCCCACCACCCGCGCGCCCCGCGCGGGCGGCGGCATCGGGCAGTCCCTGACGGACTCGCTGACCATCGCCAAGCGCAACCTGCTGCGGATGATGCGCATCCCGGAGATGGTGATCTTCGGCCTCATCCAGCCGGTCATGTTCGTGGTGCTGTTCAGCTACGTCTTCGGCGGCTCGATCAGCATCCCCGGCGCCGGTGTGGACGCCGGCGCCTACCGCGAGTTCCTCATGGCGGGCATCTTCGCCCAGACCGTCACCTTCGCCACGGCCGGCGCGGGCGCGGGCATCGCCGAGGACATGCACAAGGGCCTCGTCGACCGCTTCCGCTCCCTGCCGATGGCGCGCGGCGCGGTCCTGACCGGCCGCACCCTGGCCGACCTCGTCCAGACCGCGCTGACACTGGTGGTGCTGGCCGTCGTGGCGGCGATCGTCGGGTGGCGGGCCCACGAGGGCGTCCTCAAGGCGCTGGCGGGCTTCTGTCTGCTGCTCCTGCTGGGCTACGCCTTCACCTGGATCGGCGCGCTGATCGGCCTGTCGGTGCGCACTCCGGAGGCGGCGACCTCCGGCGGGCTGATCTGGCTGTTCCCGCTGACCTTCATCTCGATCGCCTTCGTGCCCTCGGAGAACATGCCGTCGTTCCTGCAGCACGTCGCCGAGTGGAACCCGTTCAGCGCGACCGTACTGGCGGCCCGCGAACTGTTCGGCAACCTCCCGCCCGGCTACCAGGCGCCCGACGCCTGGCCCATGCAGAACCCGGTACTGGCCTCGCTGCTGTGGTCGGTGCTGATCATCGCGGTCTTCCGCACCCTGGCGGTGCGCAAGTACCGCTCGGCGGCCTGACCGGCGCGCCGTGCTCACAGCCGTGCTCACGACCGTGAGCACGGCGAAGCGGCCCCCGGTCGCCACGGAAGGATCCGTGGCGGCCGGGGGCCGCGTCGTCCGCCCCTCGGAGGGCTCAGCCCTGGTACGGCTTGGCGTTCAGGACCCGCACCGAGGCCATCTTGCCGTTGGGCAGCTCGTACTCGGCGTCGTCGCCGACCTTCTTGCCGTTCACACCCCGGCCCAGCGGGGACTGCGGGGAGTAGGTCTCGATGTCCGAGCTGGCGTACTCGCGGGAGGCGAGGAGGAAGGTGATCGTGTCGTCCTCGTCACCGTCGAAGGCGACGGTGACCACCATGCCGGGCTCGACCACGCCGTCGTCCGCCGGAGCCTCGCCGACCTTGGCGTTCTCCAGCAGCTGGGTGAGCTGGCGTACCCGCAGCTCCTGCTTGCCCTGCTCCTCCTTGGCCGCGTGGTAGCCGCCGTTCTCACGGAGGTCGCCTTCCTCGCGGGCCGCCTCGATCTTCTTGGCGATCTCGATGCGGGCAGGACCCGACAGGTACTCCAGCTCGGCCTTGAGCTGGTCGTACGCCTCCTGGGTGAGCCAGGTGACGTTGTCGCTGGTCTGGGTCACAGGTGCTCCTCGTAGGTACTCTCGGATATAAAGCAACGCCCTACCCGAAGGGTGCGCCTTCATGGGTGGGCGAAACCACGAGCCTAACAATTCCGCCGGAAAAGGGAAGAAGGTCGGACCTTCGGGGCCCGGGGAGGACCGTCAGTTTCCGCCGGCCGCCGTACAGCCGATCAGCTGGGCGCTGGTGGCCCGCTCGGTGGTGCGTACGGTGACGACCTCGTCGATGCGGCCGCGAGGCCCGTCGAAGGTGAAGTCCGCACGGCCCACGTCCCCGCCGTCCGCCGCGAGGGTGTTGACGGTGCACACTCCGGTGACGTCCTCGCCCTTGCGGACCTCCAGGTGGACGGCCACCTCCCGGTCCGAGACGATCTCGAACTTGATCAGCTCGCCGCTGACCTTCGTCCCGGTGACGTACGACACCCCGAACCAGGCGATCAGCGCCAGGAACGCCACGCCCAGCACCGCGCCGACCGCCTTCAGGCGGCGGTCCGAGCGCCCGTCCGCCGAGCGCCCGTACCGCCCTTGGGGCAGCTGCGCGCGCGCCGGGTCAGCCGAACTCATCGCCATGTCCTGCCGGTCCTGTCGGTCCTATCGGGAATACAAGCGGATGCCGCTTCGGTCACTATAGAAGCCGTCTCCCATGACCAGGTAACGAGGATCGAGCCTTGACTGAACAGCTCAGACTGATGGCCGTGCACGCGCACCCCGACGACGAGTCGAGCAAGGGCGCGGCGACCATGGCGAAGTACGTGTCCGAGGGGGTGGACGTGCTGGTCGTGACCTGCACGGGCGGGGAGCGCGGCTCCATCCTCAATCCGAAGCTCCAGGGCGACGCCTACATCGAGGAGCACATCCACGAGGTGCGGGCCAGGGAGATGGCCGAGGCCCGCGAGATCCTGGGCGTGAAGCAGGAGTGGCTGGGCTTCGTCGACTCCGGTCTGCCCGAGGGCGATCCGCTGCCGCCGCTGCCGGAGGGCTGTTTCGCGCTCCAGGACGTGGACGAGGCCGCCGAGCGGCTGGTGCGCAGCATCCGCGCCTTCCGGCCGCACGTGGTCACCACCTACGACGAGAACGGCGGCTATCCGCATCCGGACCACATCATGACCCACCGGATCACGATGGCGGCCTTCGACGCCGCGGGCGAGGCCGGCCGGTACCCGGAGGCGGGCGAGCCCTGGCAGCCCCTGAAGCTCTACTACAACCAGGGCTTCAACCGTCCCCGCACCCTCGCCCTGCACGAGGCGATGCTGGAGCGCGGTCTGGAGTCCCCCTACGGCGAGTGGCTCAAGCGGTGGGAGGAGTTCCAGCGTCCCGAGCGCACGCTGACCACCTATGTGCCCTGCGCGGACTTCTTCGAGGTCCGGGACAAGGCGCTGATCGCCCACGCCACCCAGATCGACCCCGACGGCGGCTGGTTCAAGGTCCCGATGGAGCTCCAGAAGGAGGTCTGGCCGACGGAGGAGTACGAGCTGGCGAAGTCTCTGGTGGACACGTCCGTCCCCGAGGACGACCTCTTCGCGGGCATCCGTAACAATTGACGCCATGAGCCCGACCACTCTCGCCCTCACCCAGGCCCCCGGCCTCGTCGACCTCGCCAAGGAGTTCGACGAGAACAAGGTGACGCCCGGTGTCCTCGGCTTCCTCGTCTTCGCGGTGCTGGGACTGGCCGTCTGGATGCTGATGAAGTCGCTGAACCGCCACATAGGGAAGGTCGACTTCGAGGAGTCGCCCGCCTCGGACGCCGGGCGGTCCTGACCCCGTCCGGCACCTGCGCACACCGGCCGCACACCGGCCGTACACCGGTCGCACACCGGCCCGGCCCCGCGTACGCGGCGTACGCGCCGCCGCACACCCCCTCGGGCGTGCGGCGGCGCGTCGGCGTGCCCCGGGAGGGCGGGCCCGGCGCCCGGCCCGTCAGACCTGGGCGCCGCTGTCGCCCGGCCGGCGTCCGTCCCCCGTCCCGAAGCGGCCCGCGGCCGCCGAGGACCTGCTCCGCGCCGGCCTGGGCGGCGGCGCGCTGCTGTGCGCCTCCAGTTCGACGGCCAGCGGCGTCGCGGTGAACACCGAGGACCAGGTGCCCACGACGATGCCGATCAGCAGCGCGACGGCGAAGTCGGTCAGGGTGTCGCCGCCGAGCAGGGCGAGCGCGGCCAGGATGAACAGCGCGCCCATGCCGGTGTTCACGGTGCGGGGCACGGTCTGGAGGACGGCGGCGTTGGCGACCCCGGCGAAGGGCTCCCTGCGCCGGGCCGCCCACAGTTCGCGGACCCGGTCGAAGACCACCACCGAGTCGTTGACCGAGTAGCCGATCACGGTGAGCAGGGCGGCCAGGAACACCCCGTCGACCGGCTTGCCGAGCCAGGCGAAGATCCCGACGAGGATGAGCACGTCGTGGACCATCGCCAGCACCGCGCCCACCGAGAAGGTCCAGCGGAAGCGGATCGCCAGGTAGAGCATCTGGGCGGCCAGCGCGACGCCGAGGGCGATCAGGGCGCCCCTGCGCAGCTCGTCCCCGAGGCTGGGGCCGATCAGCTCGTCGCGGATCTTCTCCGTCTCCCCGCCCAGTTCCCCGATCGTCTCGGCCACCTCGGCCGCCTCGTCGTTGGACAGCTCCTCGGTGCGCACCGAGATGTCGCCCTCCCCCGAGGTCTGGACGACGGCGCGGGGGAAGCCCGCCTCGGCCAGCGCCGAGCGCGCCCGCTCCGGGTCGACGGGGGAGGCGGTGGAGTACTCGATCAGCCGCCCACCGGTGAACTCCACCCCGAAGTCCAGCCCGCGCGCCGCGATGCCCGAGCCCGCCAGGACGACGGCGGCCAGCGAGACCGCCAGCCAGCGCCGCCGCCGGCCCATCAGGTCTGGCTCGCGGCGGTTGATCCACTCCCGCACCCGGCCCACGCCCGCGATGCCGGTCAGCCGCGGCCGCCCGCGCACCGCGTCGCGGGAGACGGCGAACTCGGTGAGCACCCGGGTGATCAGCAGGGCGCTGACCATGGAGGCGAGCACACCGATGGACAGGGTCACGCCGAAGCCGCGCACCGGCCCGGAGGCGAAGAAGAACAGCAGGCCGGCGGCCAGCAGCGTGGTGACGTTGGAGTCGGCGATGGCGCTCAGGGCGTTGCGGAAGCCCTCCGTCAGCGCCCTGGACAGGTTCTTGCCGCCGCGGGCGGCGTACTCCTCCCGGGCGCGTTCGAAGACCAGCACGTTGGCGTCCACGGCCATGCCGATCGCCAGTACGAAGCCGGCCAGTCCCGGCAGGGTGAGGGTCGCGCCGAGCGCGGTCAGCGCGGCGTAGGAGATGAGCCCGTAGCAGGCCAGGGCCACGGTGGCGAGGGCGCCCAGCAGGCGGTAGACGGCGATGATGAACAGCGCGGTCAGCGCGGTGCCGATGATCGCGGCCCGGGCGCTGGCCTCGATGGCCTCCTCGCCCAGGGTCGGGCCGACGGTGCGCTGCTCGATGATCTCCACCGGCACCGGCAGGGCGCCGCCGTCGATGAGCAGGGCCAGCTCCTTGGCCTCCTCCTGGGAGAAGTCGCCGGTGATCTGGGTGGAGCCGCCGGTGATGCCCCGCTCGCAGGCGACCGAGGGATCGACCTGCGGCGCGGAGATGATCTCGTCGTCCAGGACGATCGCCACCCGCCGCCTGGGGTCGCCGGGCGGCGCGCAGGCGGCCTGGCCGGTCAGTTCGGCCCAGGCCTCCTCACCGCCGCCGCGCAGGTCGACGGTGACGTACCAGCCGCCGCCGGTCTGCTGGTCGATGGCCGCCTCGGCGTCCTCCACCCCCTCGCCGGTCAGCTCGGCCGGCCCCAGGCGCAGCGGCCGGCCCGAGGTGTCGGGCAGGACGCGCTCGCCCTCCTCCTCGGCCTCCTCCCCCTCGGCCGCGGCGCCGAGGACGGGGTGGAAGGTGAGCTGTGCGGTGCGGCCGAGGACGTCGGCGGCCTCGCGCGGGTCCTGCAGGCCGGGCAGTTCGACGATGATCCGGTTGTCCCCGGACCGGGTGATGTTCGGTTCGGCGACGCCGAGCGCGTCGACGCGGCGGCGCAGCACCTCCAGGGTTCGGTCGGTGGCCTCGCGGTCGGCCTCGGTGGTGGGCGAGTCGCGGGTCTCCAGCACGATCTGGGTACCGCCGCGCAGATCGAGGCCGAGCCGCGGGGAGGAGGTCACCGCGGCGTAGACGGACAGGGCGATCACGGTGAGGGCGAGGAGCGCCCGCACCAGGGTGGCGCGTTTCAAGGTGTGCCTCCAGCAGGGCGCCGCGGCCGGGTGCCGGCCGCGGCGGTGGGACGACGGGGAACGTCAGCTGTCCGGCGGAGGCGGCGGCGCCCGGCCCTGAGGGCGTGCGGTGTACGGGGGACGTGCGGCGGTGTGCGGCGGGGGTGCGGGCGGGCGTATGCCCGCGGTGGTCCGGGCGGGGCGGGCCCGGACCGGCAGGGCCGCCCCCGCGGGGTGCGGGGCGTGCCGCTCGGCCGCGGCGTCCCGGTGCAGCAGGGGGGTGCGGTCGCACTCGGCCGCGCAGGGCCCGTCGGCGGTCTGCGCGGCCGCGGCGGCGGCGTTCGGCGCGGCGCCCGGCGGAGCGGAGGCGGCCGAGGCCGCCGAGGCGTGCGCGGAGCCGAGTGCGGAGCCGAGTGCGGAGACGGTGGGCGCCAGGGCCCCCAGCAGAAGGGCCAGGACCGCCGGCAGGGCCCGTGCCGGCGCGAACCGGAGCACGGCGGACCGCTGGTCCATGCCGCCTCCTCCTCCGCTGTCCTCCTCCGGCACCCGGCGCCGTCGGTCACCGCGGGCGCCGGCGCGGCGCCCGCGTCCTCCCGTATCCGCCGGCGGGCGCGGAACCGGGCTCAGGGCTCGATCAGCCCCGCGCGGATCGCGTAGCGGGTCAGTTCCAGGCGGTCGCGCAGCCCGAGCTTGTGCAGCATGTTCGCACGGTGCCTCTCCACCGTCTTGACGCTGATGACCAGTGTCTCGGCGATCTCCTTCGAGGAGTGGCCCTCGGCGACCAGCTTGAGCACCTCCTCCTCCCGTGCGGTGAGCACCCGTTCGGGGATGTCCCCGCCCTGCCGGACGCGGTCGAGGTAGCTGCGGATCAGCGCGGTGACCGCACCCGGGTAGAGGAACGGCTCGCCGCGCATCGCCGCGCGGCACGCCTCCACCAGATCCCGGTCGGCCACCGACTTCAGCACGTACCCCGAGGCCCCGGCCTTGAGCGCCTCGAAGAGGTACTGCTCGTTGTCGTACATCGACAGGATCAGGATGCGCAGGCCGGGGTGGCGGGCGGACAGCTCCCGGGCCGCCTGCAGTCCGGTCATACGGGGCATGGCGACGTCGAGGACGGCCAGGTCGACGGGGTGCTCGCGGGCCGCGGCGACGGCCTCGGCGCCGTCCCCGGCCTCGGCGACGACGCTCAGGTCCGGTTCGCCGTCCAGGATGAGCCGCACCCCGCGGCGGACCAGCGCGTGGTCGTCGGCGAGCAGGATGCGGGTGACGCCGGGCTCGGGCGCGTTCACGCAGCCGCCTCCTGTGCGGTGGTGGTCGCGCCGACCGGCGGCGTCGGTCGCGCGGGCGCTCCGTCCACGGGCACCGTCAGACGGACCCGGGTGCCGCCCTCCGGCGCCGGGCCGATGTCCAGGTCGGCGCCGACCAGCAGCGCGCGCTCCCGCATGCCGCGGATGCCGGCGCCCTCCGGGGCGGAGCCGATGCCGCGGCCGTCGTCGCGCACGCTCAGCACCACACCGCCGGCGGTGCGCCGCAGCCGCAGCTCGACGCTGCCGGCCTCGGCGTGGCGGGCGACGTTGGTCAGGCTCTCCTGGGCGACGCGGTACAGCACCAGCTCCCGCTCGCCGTCCAGCGGCGGCAGCCCGCCCTCGAAGCTGCGGCGCACCCTCAGTCCGGTGTGGGTGGAGTAGTCGGCGGCCAGTGCGGTGAGGGCGCTGACCAGGCCGAGGTCCTCCAGTACGCCGGGGCGCAGCCTGCGCGCCAGCCGCCGCACCTCGTCCAGGCTGCCGCGGGTGGTCTCCTGGGCGTGCCGGAGCTCGGCGCGCAGCTCCTCGTCCGGGGTGCGGTCGGCCGCCCGCTTCAGCTCCAGCAGCACGGCCGTCATGCTCTGGCCGACCTCGTCGTGGAGCTCCTGGGCGATACGGCGGCGCTCGGCCTCCTGCGCGGACAGCACCCGGGCGCTGCTGGCGGCCCGCTCGGCCTCCAGCCGGTCGA
This sequence comes from Streptomyces barkulensis, assembly GCF_002843305.1. Taxonomy (GTDB): domain Bacteria; phylum Actinomycetota; class Actinomycetes; order Streptomycetales; family Streptomycetaceae; genus Streptomyces; species Streptomyces barkulensis. The sequence goes on along the minus strand of NZ_PGSG01000084.1, from coordinate 27,494 downwards.
GCATGTCGTTGAAGGTGCGGATCAGATCGGCCACCCCGCCGTGTCCGGCCACCGGCAGCCGGTGGCCGGGCCTGAGCAGGTCGACCCGGGTCATCAGCCGGGTCAGCCGCTCCAGCGGCGCCAGTCCGACGCGCAGCAGGGCGGCGTTGGCCACCAGCATCACGGCCAGGCCGGTGACCAGTACGACGGCCTCGGTGAGCAGCACCGGCACCGAGACGGTCACCGGCGCCCACAGCAGCAGCGCCGTGGCCGCGCCGAGCACCAGGGCGTTGAGGGCGAAGATCCGCCAGAACAGGGACACGGCGTGCACGTCCTCCTCCATCACCTGCGTCCCCACCACTATCCGCCATCGGCGCGGTCCGGCCGGCATCGCCCGGCCCTTCCCCGCCAGCCTGCCGCGGCGGGGCCGCCCCGGTCGATCGGTGACGCGGGCCATCCCGCCCGGCCCCGGTGCCCCTGCCCCGCCCGGTGCGTACACACCGCCCCCACCCCGGAATGGGTGGCGCCACCGATGGACCGGAACCGGCACGCCGTCCATGGTGGGAGCGCAGGGGCGCGTGGCCCCTCTCCCGGGACGGGCCGCGCGCCCTCCCGTATGCCATCGGCCTCCCTCAGCCCGGAAGGAACACGACCGCGATGACGATCGACGCGGCCCGCTCCGCGGACCCTCCCGAACGCCTCCCGGCGCACGACGCGCGTCTGCGCCTGGAGCACGAACGCGACTCCCGCCTGTCCCAGCTCAACGCCGTCGAGGAGGCCGCGGACCAGGCGTCCGCGGACCTGCTGGCCGTCCAGACGGACTCCGCCCGCCGGGTGCTGGCGGAGATCGACCTGGCGCTGGCCCGGCTGGAGGACGGCACCTACGGGGTCTGCGAGGGCTGCGGCAGCGCCATCCCGGCCGAGCGGCTGGAGATCCTGCCGTACGCGAGCCGCTGCGTCGGCTGCCAGCAGCGCTCCGCCTGACGGCATGTCCACCTGACGGTGCGGGGGTGGGCATCACGGCGGGGGCGCGGACACCGCACGCCCGCGCCCCCGCCGTGATGCCCGCCCCCGCACAGGACGGCGGGGACCGCGGCCCCGCCGCGATCCCCGCCGACACCCCGTACGGCCCGGTCGGGCCCGGGCCCGACCCTGGCTCAGCCCAGCGCCTGCGCCAGATCCGCCACCAGGTCGTCGGCGGCCTCGATGCCCACCGACAGCCGCACCAGATCCGAGGGCACCTCCAGCGCCGAGCCCGCCGCCGAGGCGTGCGTCATCCGGCCCGGGTGCTCGATCAGGGACTCCACCCCGCCCAGCGACTCCCCGAGCGTGAACAGCTCCGCCCGGTTGCACACCTCGACCGCCGCCTCCTCGCCCCCGGCGACCCGGAAGGAGACCATGCCGCCGAAGTCGCGCATCTGCTTGGCCGCCACCTCGTGCCCGGGATGCGTCTCCAGCCCCGGGTAGTACACCTGGACGACCTTCGGGTGGGAGACGAGCAGTTCGGTGATCCGCGCGGCGTTGGCGCAGTGCCGGTCCATGCGCACCGCCAGCGTCTTGGCGCCGCGCATCACCAGCCAGGAGTCGAACGGCCCGGCGATGGCGCCCATCGCGTTCTGGTGGAAGGCCAGTTCCTCGCCCAGCGCGGTGTCGGCGGTGATCAGCGCGCCGCCGACCACGTCGGAGTGGCCGCCCATGTACTTGGTCGTGGAGTGCACCACCACGTCCGCGCCGAGTGCCAGCGGCTGCTGGAGGTAGGGGCTGGCGAAGGTGTTGTCCACCACCAGGCGGGCGCCCGCCGTACGGGCCACGTCGGCCAGCGCCGCGATGTCGGCGATGCCCAGCAGCGGGTTGGACGGGGTCTCCACCCACACCGCCTTCGTGCGCGGGCGCAGCGCGGCGCGCACGGCCGCCGGGTCGGAGGAGTCCGCCACGTCCCACTCCACGCCCCACCGCTCGGCGACCTTCGCGAACAGCCGGAAGGTGCCGCCGTAGGCGTCGTTGGGGATGACGACGTGGTCGCCGGGGGTGAGCAGGGTCCTCAGCAGGCAGTCCTCGGCGGCCAGTCCGGAGGCGAAGGCCAGCCCGCGCCGCCCGCCCTCCAGCGCCGCGAGGTTCTCCTCCAGCGCGGTGCGGGTCGGGTTGGCGCTGCGGCTGTACTCGTAACCGCCGCGCAGGCCCCCCACCCCGTCCTGCTTGAACGTGGAGACCTGGTGGATCGGCGGCACCACCGCCCCGGTGGCGGCGTCGGGCTCCTGCCCGGCGTGGATGGCGAGGGTCTCGAAGTGCTGCGCCGGGGTACGCGCCGCGTTCTGCTCCGCGTCCCGCGCCTCGTCCCGTGCTGCGTGCTGGTCACTCATGGCCACGAGCCTAGCCCCGCGGGCCGTACCGTGGAGGCATGGAAGCCCTGCTGTTCCTCATCGCCACCGCCGCCGTCGTCGGCCTGCTGATCGTGCCCGCGGTCCGCCGCCGCCGGGCGCTGACCGGTTCCGGGGGCTCCCCCGGCGTCCGGGCCGCCGGCGATCCGGACCGCTACGGCCTCGTACCGCCCGAGCGGCTCGACGTACGGCTGCCGGGCCCCGACCCGGAGCTGATCGAGGCACTGGAGGAGACCCAGCGGACCCAGGACTGGCAGCCCGTCGCCCGGCTGCTCGCGCTGACCGGCGACGACTGGGAGCTGCGCTGGCAGCGCGTGCAGTCGCTGGCGGGCGCCGCGGCCGTGGAACTGGCGCGCTCGCGCACCGCCCCCGCGCCCCCCGAGGCCCCGGCCGAGCCGGCCCCCTCGGCCGACCAGACCCCCTCCCTCAGCAAGGAGCAGCCGCCCGCCCCCGCCCCGGACGCGCGCTGGCTGCGGAACTGGCGCACCACCTCCCCGCGCGACGCCGGCTGCGCGCAGGTGTACGCGCAGTTCCTGGTCTGGCAGGCGCTGGGCGACACCGGCTCGGCCGACCGGCGGATCATCCTGGAGGAGGCCCGCGAGATCGCCCGCGAGGCGGTCCGGCTCGCCCCGGCCGACCCCACCGCGTACATCACCGACCTGTTCGCCGCCCGCGCCCTGGGCGTGCGCCGCCCCGAGTTCGAGGAGCGGTGGGAGGAGGTGCGCAGGCGCGCGCCGCACCACATGGGCGCGCACCTGGTCGCACTGCCGTACTGGTCCGCCAGGGGCCACGGTTCCAAGGAGGACGCCTACGCCTTCGCGCAGCGCGCCGCGGGCGAGGCACCCGAGGGCAGCCTGCTGCCGGCCCTGCCGCTCTTCGCGGTCTACGACCACCTGCCGGAGGCCAACATGGTCAGCGGCCTCTACCGCAGCGCGGTGGTGGAGCAGGCCGTCGAGGGCGCGCGGTACGCCCTGCACCACGCGCCCGCCGACCACCCCGTCGCCCCGCACGTGCGCCATCTGCTGCTGTGCTTCCTGGTGCGCGCCGAGCGGTACGCGCAGGCCGTGGAACAGGTGCGGGCCGTCGATGGTTATGTCGGTGCGCTGCCCTGGGTCGACGGCGGCGACCCGGTGGCGGAGTACTCGGCGTACCGCGCCCTGGCGGTCGCCGGCTACGAGAGCCTGGGCGGCGACGCGGCGCACACCCCGCCGGCGCACTGAGACGTAGGGGCGGCGTACGGCACACGGCGTACGCCGCCCCCAGGCGGCACCGGGCCCCACCGGGCCCGCCGAGGCCACGAGGAGAGTTGAGCATGCTGTTCGGCCACTTCAGGAAGTCCCTCCCGACGGCGGAGGAGGCCCTCAAGGGCCGCCCGGAACGCCCCTACACCGTCCCCGAGGCCCACACCGTCCTGGGCAACCCGCTGCTGGGCCCCTACCCGGAGGGGCTGGAGACCGCCGACTTCGGCCTGGGCTGCTTCTGGGGCGCGGAGCGGAAGTTCTGGCAGACCGACGGGGTGTGGACCACCCTGGCGGGCTACCAGGGCGGCCACACCGAGAACCCGACGTACGAGGAGGTCTGCTCGGGCCTGACCGGGCACACCGAGGCCGTCCGCGTCGTCTTCGACCCGTCAAAGGTCACCTACGAGGAGCTGCTGCGGGTCTTCTGGGAGTCCCACGACCCCACCCAGGGCTTCCGCCAGGGCAACGACGTGGGCACCCAGTACCGCTCGGCGGTCTACACCCACTCCGCCGAACAGGATGCCGCGGCGAAGGCGTCGCGCGACTCCTACCAGGCCGTCCTGGCCTCCTCGGGCTACGGCGAGATCACCACGGAGATCCTCCCCGCCGGGCCCTTCTACCCGGCCGAGGGCTACCACCAGCAGTACCTGGACAAGAACCCCGGCGGTTACTGCGGCATCGGCGGCACGGGCGTGAGCTGCCCGGTCGGCGTGGCCCGGGCCGAGGGCTGAGCCCCTGGCCGACCTCTGCCCAGCCGCCTCGTCGCGACGCCCCCGCCTGCTCCCGCAGCGCGGGGGCGTCACCGTCTTCCGGCCGGGTCAGCCGAGGTAGGGCCGGTCGCGGTGCTCCAGGAAGTGCCGGAGCCTGAGCCGCTGGGTGTGGTGCATGGACAGGGCGTCGATCTCTCCGGGCGGCACGAACCGCAGCTCGGTGGACTCGTCCGAGATCGCCAGTCCGCCCCCGGTGACGCGGGCGGTGAAGCAGACGTTGAACTGCCGCCTGACCTCACCGTCGCTGTAGGCGATGACGTGGCGGGGGTCGGTGTAGGTGCCGACCAGACCGGTGATCTCCACATCCAGCCCGGTCTCCTCCTTCACCTCGCGCACGGCCGTGCCCGGCAGGGAGTCGGTCATCTCCATGCCGCCGCCGGGCAGGGCCCACAGATCGTTGTCGCGGCGGCGCTGGAGCAGGATGCGGCCCTGGTCGTCGGTGACGACGGCGGAGGCGGCGACGACCAGACTGTTGGGCTCGGGGGCGTCGGGGTCGTCGTAGTACTCGGTCCGTGCCATGCCTCACTCTTCCCGTACCGGTGTCGCCGTTGCCCAGACGGCGTCGAAGCTCTGCGCGTAGGTGTCGAAGACCTTGCCATTGTCGTGGCGGCGCAGGTGCCACACGGGCGCCCCGTAGGCGTTGACACCCCACACGTGGGCGTTGACCAACATCTGATCGTCTGCCCGGTAGAGGGAGTTGTAGAGCGTGGTCCCGTGCGTGCGGATCTCGATGCCCGGCACGCCGACCAGTGGCCGGTAGTGCATGAGCGCGAGTCGGCAACGGGACTCGATGCCGTGGCCGAACTTCTCTTCCCGGCCGCGCTGCTGGACGTTCTCGCTGTCGGCGTCGCCGATGGCGATGCGCACGGTGCACCCCTCGGCCGCCCGCTCCCGCAGCAGGTCGTTGAGGCGGGGGTACGCCTCGTGCAGGAAGACGGCCGCGTAGACCAGCACGTCGATGTGCTCGCGGGCCTGGGCGAGCATGTCCGTGAAGGTCGACACGGGAACGTCCGCGCGCTGGTCGTACAGGGCCATCAGTTCGGGACTTATGGCTCGTGCGCTGCGGGCCTGGCGCAGGGCCGGCCAGAGTGCGTGCACGTCTTCTCCTAAGGCTTCGGCAGCCAGCATCGCCGTCGTGCGGCGCGGGGTACGGCCGAGGTTGACCCACCGCTCAACGGACTTGGGGTCCACCTCCGCCTTCGCCGCGAGGGTGGCGTAGGTCCACCCACCGGCTGCCATGGCGGCTCGTAGTCGCTCGTTCTGCACCGAGTCTCTCCCTGGTCGCGGGGACGTAGCCAGGGACGTTCTACCAACTCCGGGACGTCCCCAAATGGGTTTTGGGGGAGGTACCAACGTCCGTGGTACCGGCGTGATCCTCACTGCATGAGCGACAAGGGAGCCCTCGACGTGGGCACGCTGGCGCTGGACGAACGAACGGGCCGCGTGGGCCGGGTGATGGACCACCTCGGCTCGCACGTACAGCTCAGACCGCCCGGCGGCGGCCTGGAGTGGGACGCGGACCCGGGCCAGGTGCGGCCCGTCACCCCGAAGGAGCGGCTGACCGCGCGGCTGGCCGAGGTCAACGCATACAGCAGGAACCCGTACGGCAAGGACGCGCCGTGATGCGCACGGTCTTCCGCTACATCACGTGGACGATGGCACCGCACATCACCGCGGACGCCCCCGAGATGCTGCACGAGCTGGAGTGCTCCTCGTGCCTGGCCTCCTCCGGCACGGAAGCGGACTTCGACGAGGCGCGCGCCTGGGCCTTCTCCCACACGGGAAGCCACCCGTCCCATCGCACGTACCGGGAGGTCGTCACCCGCAACTGGCGCATGCCCCCTGCCGAGGGGGAGTACCTGTGAGGCAGCGCCTGTTCTGCGTGCTGATGGTCGTCTTCTGGGTCGCGGTGGTCATACCGCTGGCGATAGCCGGCGACCCCTACCCACGCTGACCGGCAAGACAAGTGAAGAAGCCGGACCACCCCTCGCCCGGACAGCATCCGGGTGGTCCGGCTCTGGGAGCCCTCGCGGACCCCGGTGCCCGATAAGTACCGGGGCCGCCGTCATGCCTGATCGTCAGCGCGAACGGCACGGTGCCAAACCTCATTCGCAGGAAGGGAAGTTCAGTGCAGCACGCCCCGACAGGCCCTGCCTCCGAGAGCGGCGAACTGGACCCGGACGGCTGGCTCTGGGTCCGTGGCGTGGACTACGTGGCGGGCTGGCGAGACGCGACGAACACAGCGGCCGACCTGACCGACGCCCTGTCCTCCGCCGGCATCGACACCACCGAGCTGGCAACCCGTGCCGACACCGACGCCGACGGCTCGGGCGTCCTCCACTTGCGCCTACCGACCCTCGCGGCCCAGGAGGTAGCCCGCCTACTGCGAGAGCAACCGAACGCATCAACGGCCCGCGGTAGCCACCCCAGACCGCATGCTGGCCACCGCTTTACAAGTTCGATCCAAGTCCGCTCTTGGCGCTAGCGTCGACTGGTCTGTCGGCCCCTCAAGGATGCCCCTGTGCGCTGATGTCCGGCCTCGTTGATGTCGATCGCGGATGTCAGAAGTCGCGCAGCCCTACTTGCTGTCGACCGACGCCAACATGGTGCTCAGAAGCCACGCGGCACCGTTCGCTTGCTCACCATCACCGTGTGCCGCCTCCACCAGCGCCATCAGCGCAGCACCTGTACCAGGGCCGAGGCGGTACACCAAAACCACCCGATCTTGGCGCTTCGGTATCTCGAACGGTACGTGACCGAACCCACCTGCCCGTAGGCCGGCAGAGATCTCCGCCACCACGTTCTTCTTCGCACGGGCTGCCCCCACAGCGTTGCGAAGCGCCTTGACGCTGATAGCTGCATAACCTCTACCGTCGTCTACGGCCTTCTCAACCTCACTGAGGTCCAACGTTCCCTCCCCTTCAGCGGGCTATGACCCTACCCGGCGCATCGTGGCCTCATTCATCTCTGGGTGATCGAGTGGGGTCCAGGCGCCAGTAGCACTTGGGGATCCCGGTCGCCGCCGCACCCCGCTCCGGTCCTCCTCGTTCTCAGAGGTCGCACGTGCCCGTCGTTCACGAGGTCTGCCGGCTGCGCCCCCGGTACCACAGCGTCAATGGTGTACCGATCGCGATGACCATGAGTGCCGCGGCCAGGATCCACATGCGCGGCGGCATGGAGTCCTTGGACAGGGCGAAGGCGATGCCCGCGGCGGCCCCGGCTGTTATGCCAAGTGACGGGCGCCAGTCGTCGTCACGGATGACCGCGTTACCGAAGAACGTCAGGAGCCACGGCACCGTCATCATCGCTGCGAAGTACCAGCCGCCGCCGTCGGGGACAGAGCACCCCCGGACCGATTCCCCACAGCCGAGGTACACCGAGCCCGCGAGCGCCCAGCCCCACCAGAAACCCCAGCCCCTTGTTCTCCATATCCGGATGGTAGGCACGGCCCGGCCCGGCGGTTTGAGTACCGCCGCGAACGCCACCGACTCACGGTGAGAGGGGGCTTGGTCCGGCGGAAGGGCCTTGCCCGGGAACCCTTCCCGGCTGTCGGCGTCCGCTGGTGTCAGCGGAACAGTTCCGGCAACGGGCACGCCTCCAGCGGCTCCTCCGGCCGGTCGGCCCATTTCCACCACAGGTGCCGCCCGGCACAACTCCACAGCGAGCGGCAGGCTCGTCGGCCGTCGTCCTGCCGCCCCGAGAGCACGGAGCCGCCGGACCTCATGGGCCGGCTGCACTCCGGGCAGACCGGAGGCGGACACCTTGACGCGGCCGTGTAGTCCGTTTCCACGGGCGTGGCGTTCCGGTGCTCGGGAGTGTCGGCGCTCATGAGGTGTCGGTGCTCATGGGGCGTCGGTGCTCATGGGGCGTCGGTGCTCATGGGGTGTCGGGGGCGGGCTCGCCGGGGAGGTCGGCCAGTTCGGCCAGGTCCCGCCCCTCGGAGTCCAGCCAGTACCTGGGGCCGGAGGCGTATCCGGGCCGGTTCCCCGTCAGCTGCTCGACCATCTCCTTCACCAGCGACGTCGGCGCGTAGCACTGCCCGTCGTACTCCCACCGCAGGGGGCGGCCGCGGTCGCCGGTCCAGGTGGCGCGGCCGCGCCTGGGGTCCTCGGCGACCCACCTCTCGATCTCGTTGTTGTCCCAGGCCATGGACTCCGGAAAGGCGCGGAAATGGAGTGTCTGGCCGGGCTGGACCGAGCCGTTGTCGATGATGCGCAGCACCGCCTTGCGGTTGCGGGTGCTGTTCGCGGCGCGCTGCGCCGCCTCGCCGGCCCTGGTCGGCGGTGAGGACCGGGCCGGGGGGCGCGGGCCGGTCGTATCGTCCTATGCTGCGCCAGTCATGGCGGTGCGGTCGTCCGGAAGCGGGTTCACGCCGTCCGAGCGCCGGGGTCCGCCGGTTCCCCGAAGGTTCTGAGCGATACCAAGGAGACTTCCAGTGCTCTCACGGGACGAGGCCATCGACTCCGCCCGCCGGTTCCTCGACGAGGCTTTCCCCGAGGGGGAGTTCACGATCGTCGTGCAGGACGGGCTGACGCAGGAGCACCCGGTGGCGTGGGCGGTGCGGTTCGACTCGCAGGAGCACATCGACACCGGGAACATGGCGCTGGCGCCCTTCGTCCGCGTGGTGGTCGTGCCCAAGGACGGCAGCGGGCCGCACTTCCCCCCGACCCACCAGCCGCTGGGCGAGTACCTGGGTGAGCTGGCCAGGGACGCCTACACCGCTAGCGCCTGACCGCCAGGAGTCCTGGTCTGGGCGCGCGTGTGGGCCGCCCGCGGGTGGCGGGCGGCCCACAGCGGGTCGGGCGGGGCCGGAAGCCGCGTGGCGTGGTCAGGCCGAGACGGTCTGGAACTCCCGCAGGAACGCCTGGTTGAACGCCTTGAGGTCGTCCGGCTTGCGGCTGCTGACCAGGGTGTTCGGTCCATCGGTGCAGACGGAGACCTGTTCGTCGACCCAGTTGGCGCCGGCGTTGCGCAGATCCGTCTGCAGGCTCGGCCAGGAGGTGATCTTCCTGCCGCGCACCACGTCCGCCTCGATCAGCGTCCACGGGCCGTGGCAGATCACCGCCACCGGCTTGCCGGTCTGGAAGAACTCCCGGACGAAGGAGACTGCGCCCTCGTCCATCCTCAGGAAGTCGGGGTTGGCGACGCCGCCGGGCAGCACCAGTCCGTCGTAGTCCTCGACCGCGGCCCGGCCGACCTGCTTGTCCACCTCGAAGGTGTCGGCCTTGTCGAGGTGGTTGAACGCCTGGATCCGCCCGCCGGTGGTGGACAGCAGGCTCGGGGTGCCTCCGGCGTCGATCACGGCCTGCCACGGTTCGGTCAGCTCTACCTGCTCCACGCCCTCGGGGGCGACGAGAAAGGCGACCTTCACTTCTGCCACGTCCTTTCGGCAGCTCGGGTCCTCGGTACATGCTGCGTACTCCCCCGTACCTCGATACGGGTTTCCGCCGGGAGCGGTCCTATGCCACTTTCCGTGTCTTTCCGGGCGGAACGGTCCCGTATCGCGGCACCGTTCGCATCTCCCGCCCCGCCGGCCCCGTCCGCCTCCCCGATGACGCGGAACGGCCCGCCGGAGCGATCGCTCCGGCGGGCCGCACTGTCACCGGTGGCCGCATGTGGCTCATGGGCACGGTGTCGCCCGTGTGACCGCGGGTGTCACCTGGTGCGGTAGGCGTTGACGATCGTCTGGGACAGGGTGTTGCCCTTGTTGTCCTTCACGTTCGCCCTGAAGGAGACCGTGCCCTTCCTGCCGGGGTTCCTGAAGGTGATCTTTCCCTTCCTGACGGTGGTCTTCCTCCAGCTCCCGCCGCCGTCGAAGGAGACGTGGACGGTCAGCGACCTCAGGTGCTTGCCGGCGGCCGTTCCCTGGACGGTGACCGGCACCCTCATGACGGCCCTCGCCCTGGCCGTGCCGTCCAGGGCCAGCTTCGGCGCGAAGCGCACGGCCGTCGCCGGGAGGCGGGTCTCGCCGGAGGTGCGGGCCGAGGTGAAGGTGTGGGTGGCGCTCACCCTGGTGCTCAGCCGGGAGGTCTTGGCCCGGCTGAGGGTGGTGACCAGCTTGTACTCCGCCCTGCCCTTGGGGAGGGTGAAGCCGGTGTGGTCGAGGATCTCCTTCTCCTCGGCGTACTTCTCGCCGTTGCGGTACAGGGTCGTCCGCGCCGAGTCGTAGGCGACGTCGCCGTGGTGGCCGGCGCCGTCCGTGAGCGGGTTCAGCATGCCGTAGAGCTCGTCGCCGTCGCGGAAGATGCCGCCGTACTCGTCCAGGTGGGGTCCGAATACGGCGTTGTTGAAGGTGCGGTGGTAGGTCCTGCCCGCGGTGAACTTCCGCTCGTCGGTGTAGTAGTCGGCCTCGAAGTCGCCCTCGGGGCCGAGCTGGGTGAAGTACTGCGACCAGCGGGTGCCCTCGGCCTTGACGTAGACCGTGTTGGTGCTCGGGAGCCTGCGCTCGGTCCCGATGAAGGAGCCCACGGCTGAGGGCACGGTGGCCAGGACTCCGGTGCGTCCTGGGGCCGAGGCGCCCTGCCGGACGTTCAGCCTGGCCATCTGCGACTTCTTCGTGTGTGTCCTCAGGCCGGTGTAGAAGCCGCCCTCGCGGACGTGGAAGGTGTTGTAGTCGGTGCCCTTGCGGGTCCACACGGCGGCGGCGGTCGAGGTGGCCTCGACGTCGCCCGTGCCGCCGACCTGCGCGGTGCGCAGGGCCCGCCCGCCGCCCTCCGTGCCGCCGTAGAGGCCGACGTAGCCTTCGTCGCCGAGGGTGCCGGTGTACTCGACGGACAGGTCGATCTGCTTCGCCCTGCGGTCGTGCACCGTCATCCTCACCTCCTCGGCCCTGCGGGCGTCGAAGGTGACGGTGGTGTCCTTGGTGAGCCGGACCGCCGGGGCCACGAGCCAGTCGCTGCCCTCGTACTCCTCCTCGGTGCCGCCGGGCAGGGCGATGTCGGTGGACAGGGCGTAGGTGCCCCTGGGTACGCGGACGGTGGTGGTGCCGTCCTCGCCCGTCAGGCTCTTGAACACATCGGTCCGGTAACCGACGAGCATGCTGCTCCACAGGGGGGCGGGCCCGCCGTCGCGGCCGAGGGTGCGCACGGTCAGGTCGTAGGACTCCACCTCGCGGTCGACGGCGCCCGCGGTGCGGACGCTCCGGCCGCCGCCGGCCGCGGTGACCGCCACGCTGTAGCCGCCGTTCACGCTGCCGCCGAGCCGGGTGTCGGCGGTGACGGCGACCTCGGCCGTACCCCCCGCGGGGACGGTGATCTCGTCGGCAGCCAAGGTGAACATGCCCTTGGGGGCGGCCTTGCCCCGGGGGTCGGTGCCGGTGGCGGTCAGGGAGAGGGTGACGTCCTCGGTGCCCAGGTTGCGGTAGGTGATGTCCTTGGTGACCGGCTTGTCGTCGCCGTGCGGCCACTGGGCGGTGCCGAAGCCGATCGACACCGGTTCGGCGACGATCGTCTGCTTCAGCGCCTTGTTCACATCGGCCCGGCCGGAGCCCTGCTGGAAGGCGGTGTAGCCCTTGCCGGGCTCGGTGGAGGCCGTCAGCGCGCCCTTGATCCGCTCGCCGGTCCAGTCGGGGTGCCGCTGGGCCAGCAGCGCGGCCGCGCCGGCGACGTGCGGGGTGGCCATGGAGGTGCCGGAGATGGAGACGTAGCCGTCGGCGACCGGGTCGCCCTCCTGCTCGACGATGCTGCCCTCGGCCGCCGCGGCGCCGATGTCCACGCCGGGGGCGGTCAGGTCGGGCTTGACCGCGCCGTCCCCGGTGCGCGGGCCGATGGAGGAGAAGTCGGCGAGGGCGTCCTGCTTGTCCACGGCGCCGACCGTCAGCGCGGCGTCCGCGCTGCCGGGGCTGGAGATGCTGGAGGCATGGGGGCCCTCGTTGCCGGCGGCGATGACGAAGAGGGCGCCGCTGTCCCGCGACAGCCGGTCGACGGCGTCCTCCATCGGGTCGATCTCGGGGGTGTCGCCGCCGCCGAGGCTGAGGTTGACCACCTCGGCGCCCTGTGCGACGGCCCACTCCATCCCGGCGATGATCTCGGAGTCGCTGCCGTAGCCGGCGTCGTCGAGGACCTTGGCGTTGAGCAGCTTCGCGCCGGGGGCCACCCCCTTGTAGCGGCCGCCGGACTTCGCTCCGGAGCCGGCCGCGATGGAGGCGACGTGGGTGCCGTGCCCGTAGCGGTCCTCGGTGTCCTCGGACGCGGTGAAGTTCTTCTCCGCGGCTATCCGCCCGGCGAAGTCGGGGTGGGCGGCGTCGATGCCGGTGTCGAGGACGGCGATGGTGACGCCCTTGCCGTCGTAGCCGGCCTTCCATGCCGCCGGGGCGCCGATCCGCGCGGTGCTCGTGTCGAGCGCCGCCCTGCGGACGCCGTCGAGGGAGACGGTGGCGACTCCGGGCGCCGCCGCGAGCTGTCCGGCCGAGGCCGGGCGGGTCAGGGCCTTCCACGCCTTGGCGGCCCGGTCCACGGCGACGGCCAGCGCCTCGCCGTTGACCGACCGGAAGGCGGCGCGCACGGTCGGTTCGGCCTCGGCGTGGAGTTCGGCCCTGGCCGCGGGTCTCGCGCCGCGGTAGGTGACGATGACCGGTACGTCGGTGCCGGTCCTGTCCCGGTACTGCTCGCGGCTGAGTTCGGTGACGTCGAACAGCCTCCGGTCGAGCCTGCGTTCGGCGATGAGGCGGGTGACGTCCTGCGGGATCACATAGGTGCGGTCCCCGGTGCGGACGACCCGGACGGGTACGTCCTCGCGTCCTTCGGCGCGGATCACCGAGGTGACCCTGCCGTGCCGGTCCAGCACGACCCGGTCGCCGGTGACGAGGGTGACGGAGCGCCGGCCGCGCTCGGTCCGGTCGGTTCCCCGCGGCGGGCCCGCCGGGAACGCCCCCGTTCCCGGCCCTGTCCTCGGTGCGGTCTGCGGCGCGGCGTCCGGCGCGGCGTCCGGGCCGGTCCTCGGGGCGGCGGACGATGCGGTGGTCAGCCCCATCGTCAGTGCGACGGCCACGGCGGTGGCTATCGCGGCGGCGCCCGCTCTCCTCCGTTGTGTCAACTTTCCCCCTGGTGAGGTGATCACCATGCGTGGGGGGACCCCTGCGGCCCCCCGGCGCGATCAGTCTGCGGGAGGCCGTGACGCCCGCACCATACGGCCTCGTATGGGACAGGTGTTCTGGGTGTGACGCCGCGCCGGTTCCCCTCGGTCCGGGGTCGAAGCGGGCCGCTTCCGGCTCTCGCGACGGTGAGGACGCTCCCGGGGCCTGTCCGGTTCGTCTCCGGCCCGTCTTCCGGTTCTTCCGGTGCCCGGCCGCGAGGCCGCCCGGCGGGAACGGGGAACGGCGGAAGGCGGCGGGAACAGCGCGGTGCGCCGTTCCCGCCGCCTTCCGGGAGGTGCTCCGAAGGAGCGGTGGATGCCGTCAGCGAGCCGTCACGGGCTCTTGCGGAGGATCTGGGGGATCGGAGGGCGGATCAGAGGGCGGATCCGGCCTTCCAGTCCTCCCAGGACATGTTCCAGCCGTTGAGCCCGTTGTCCGGGGTGATCTGCTTGTCGGGCGAGTTCTTGACTATGACCACGTCGCCCAGGAGCGAGTTCTTGAAGAACCAGGCACCGTCCTGGCCGGGGTCGTCCGCGCCCTGGACGTCGTTCAGCCCGACGCAGCCGTGGCTGGTGTTGACGTTGCCGAAGACCGAGTCGGCGCCCCAGTAGTTGCCGTGGATGAAGGTGCCGGAGGTCGACAGGCGCATGGCGTGCGGCACGTCGGGGATGTCGTACTCGCCCTTGCCGTCGTCGTCGGTGAAGCCGACGGTCGCGCCGTTCATCCGGGTCTCCTTGTACTTCTCGGAGATCACCATCTGGCCGTTGTAGGTGGGGGTCTCCGGCGCGCCCGCGGAGATCTTGAAGGTCTTGACGGTCTTGCCGTCCCGGACGACCTCCATGGTCTTGGTCTTCACGTCGACCGTGCTGACCTGGGAGCGGCCGACGGTGAAGCTGAAGCTCTTGTCCTGGACGCCGGTGATGCCGTTCGCGCCCTCGACGCCGTCGAGGTTGAGGTCGACGGTGACCTTGGAGCCGGCCTTCCAGTAGTCCTTGGGCCGGAAGTCCAGGCGGGTGTCGCTGAACCAGTGGCCCACGACCTCCTGGCCGCTGGTGGTGTTGACCTCGATCGCGGCCTGGACGGCCTTCTTGTCGGTGATCCCCTTGTCGAAGTTGAGGGAGACGGGCATGCCGACGCCGACGGTCGAACCGTCCTCGGGCGTGAAGTAGCCGATGAAGCTGTTGTCGGGCGAGACCGTGGTGAAGGTGGCGTTCTCCAGCACCTTGCGGCCCTCGGAGTCCTCGGCCTCGGCGGAGATCGTGTACCGGGTGGCGCGCTGCAGCTGGCCGTTGGGCTTCCAGCCGCTGCCGTCGGCCGCGAGGGTGCCCTCGACCTCCTGGCCGGTCGCGGCTGCCTTCATCGTCACCGAGGTGAGCTTGCCGCCCTTCACCCCGACCTCGGCCGCGTGGATGCTGGCGTTGTCCGCGCCGTCCTTGGGCGTGATGAGTATTCGGGCGTCGGAGGACTTCTCCGCCGCCGCCTTGTCCACCTGGGCCTGCTCCTTCTCCGGCTTCTTCGCGGAACCGGCGTCGGACCCGCCGTCGGCGCTGCCGCTCTCACCCCCGCACGCCGACAGTGTGAGCACTCCACTGAGCAGCGCGGCCGCCGCCACGACGCTCCTGCGGCGCTTGCCGTCCCTCATCACACGCTTCTCCATCCGCTGACGAACCTCTGGCTCCCCGTTCCGCGTCCCACGCCGTCCGGTGAAGGCGAAGCGGGACATCCACCCCACGGCCGCACATACGAGAACGCGAGGGAACTGTGACCCGTTCCACCCAGGGTAAGACTGTGGGGTAAGACACCCTTCGGTCACCAGGGGTTGCACTGGCGGACGGGAATTCCCCCCTCGGGTCCGGATCGTTACCGGCGACCCGTCCACCCGTGACACCCGATCACATCACAGCACTTTCCTCCTGTCACGGCGCTTATATGGCAATGTGACCGATTTCGCATGAGGCGGCCGGGCGGTGGGAGACCACGGGCACCGGCCGCCCTTCACGCGGCCCCCCTCCCGTCGTTAGCATCGGTCACAGCACCACCGATCCGCTGTACCGAGGGGGCTCTTCCGTGCGAGCACACCGTCGACCGCTGGTGACCGCCGCCGTCGCGGGCGGCCTCCTGTGCGGGCTGTGGTTCGTACCGTCCGCGAACGCCACCGGTGACGGCGAACCGGCCGGATCCGCCGCCTCGCAGGCACAGGCCGGCGCACGGACCGACGCACAGGCCGGCGCACAGGACCGGCCGCGGGCCGGCTCCGAAGGCGAGGTGGTGCTGGCCGACACCGGCACCTTCGACAGCACGCCCTACCTCGTCGGCGGTCTCGGATTCCTCGGCGCGGGCGTCGCCCTGCTGGTCAACGCCCGCGTCCGGACCGGCCGTGAGGGGCTCACGCCAGCGGTCCGGTGACGGCCTCGGCCGCCGCCACCAGCCCTCCCGTGCGGACGAACGCCTCCGCCGCCGCCAACTCCGGCGCCAGATAACGATCTTCCCCCGGGCCCCGCACCCCGGCCCCGCGCGCCGCGGCCACCACCGCCGAGGCGGCGGGCGAGGGGGTCAGCCCCTCCGCCGCGCGCAGCTCGACCGCGCGGGCGGCCGCGCACAGCTCCACGGCCACCACGCGGGTCAGCCCGTCGACGGCGGTGCGCAGCTTGCGGGCTGCCGACCAGCCCATCGAGACGTGGTCCTCCTGCATGGCCGAGGACGGGATCGAGTCCACCGAGGCCGGGACCGCCAGCCGCTTCATCTCGCTCACCAGGGCGGCCTGGGTGTACTGGGCGATCATCAGCCCCGAGTCCACGCCCGCGTCGCCCGCCAGGAAGGGCGGCAGCCCGTGGCTGCGGTTGCGGTCCAGCAGCCGGTCGGTGCGGCGCTCGGCGATGGAGGCCAGATCGGCCGCGGCGATGGCCAGGAAGTCCAGCACGTAGGCGACCGGAGCGCCGTGGAAGTTGCCGTTGGACTCCACCCGCCCCGCCTCGGGGAGCACCACCGGATTGTCCACGGCCGCGGCCAGTTCCCGCTCGGCGACGGTGCGGGCGTGCGCCAGGGTGTCGCGTCCGGCGCCCGCGACCTGGGGGGCGCAGCGCACCGAGTAGGCGTCCTGCACGCGCGGGGCGTCGTCCTGGTGGTGGCCGGTGAGTTCGGAGCCGGCCAGGACCTTGAGCATGTTGGCGGCGGAGGCTGCCTGTCCGGGGTGCGGGCGGACGGCGTGCAGCTCGGGCGCGAGCACCCGCTCGGTGCCCAGCAGCGCCTCCAGGGTGAGGGCGGCGGTGATGTCGGCGCAGGTCAGCAGCCGGGCGAGGTCGTCGCAGGCCATCACCAGCATGCCGAGCATGCCGTCGGTGCCGTTGAGGAGGGCCAGCCCCTCCTTCTCCCGCAGCTCTACGGGGGCCAGCCCGTGCTCGGCCAGCAGTTCGGCCACCGGCCGCACCCGCCCGTCGGGGCCCTCGGCCTCGCCCTCGCCCATCAGGGCCAGCGCGCAGTGCGACAGCGGCGCCAGGTCGCCGGAGCAGCCGAGCGAGCCGTACTCGTGGACGACGGGTGTGATGCGCGCGTTGAGCAGGTCCGCCATGGCGCGGGCCACCTCGGGCCGTACCCCGGTGCGGCCCGAGGCCAGTGTCTTCAGCCGCAGGAACATCAGCGCCCGCACCACCTCGCGTTCCACGCGCGGGCCCATGCCGGCGGCGTGCGAGCGGACGATGTTGCGCTGGAGCCGTACGCGCAGCCCGGCGGGGATGTGGCGGACGGCCAGGGCGCCGAAGCCGGTGGAGACGCCGTATACGGGGTCGGGGGCCGCGGCCAGGTCGTCGACGATCCGGCGGGCGGCGGTCAGGGCGGCCAGCGCCTCGTCGGACAGTTCGACGCGGGCCAGGCCGCGGGCGACGGCTACGACGTCCTCGGCGGTGGTGCCGGAGGAGCCGATCACCACGCGGTTCTGCATATCCATATTCAGGAACACTAAAGAGTGAATCGAGTTCTGTCACGACCCTGCCGGGACCGCGCCCGGCCCGCGCCGGACCCGCGTACTCCCCGGGCCCGCGCCTCAAGCGCTCACACGTCCAGGCCGCGCAGCCGGCGGCGGTCGCCCCGGGCTCCGATCCGCCCCTCCTCGGCCTGGTCGGCCAGGCGGACCACGGCGTCCCCGGTGTACTCGGGGCCCTCCGCCCGTCCGGCCGCACCAATCTCCCCGCCGCCGCCCTCGCGCCCGGCCACCACCGGCTTGTCGGTACGGGCGGCCTTGGCCCGGTACTGGGCGGCGTCGGCGAGACGGAACAGCCGGCGGGCCGAGCGGACCGGGCCTATCGGATCGCCCGTCGAGGCGACCCCGCAGGCCACCCCCTGCCCCGTCTCCAGCTCCGCCGCCCGGCGGCACACCTCGTCCGCCACCCGGACCACCTCGTCCGCCGGCGGCCCCACCGCCAGCAGGCAGAACTCGTCCCCGCCCAGCCGGGCGGCCAGGGTCTCCGGGAGCATCGCGCCGCACAGGGACAGCACCGAGGCGAAACGTTCCAGCAGCCGGTCGCCCGCATCGTGGCCCAGCACGTCGTTGACCCCCTTCAGCCCGTTGACGTCGCAGACCAGCAGGCTGACCACCGTCCCGTCCGCGCGGTGCCGCTCCAGCGCCTCGTCCAGCCGCACATCCACCGCCCGGCGGTTCGCCAGGCCGGTGAGGGGGTCGGTGAAGGCCAGCCGGCGCACCTCCTCCAGCCGCTCGGTCTGGGCGATCCCGGCCGCGATCACCGAGGCCAGCGCCTCGGCGAAGTCCGCGTCGGCGCGGTCGAAGACCGGCTGGCCGGGCTCGCGCGCCACGTACAGCTCGCCCCACGCCCGCCCGTCCACCACGACCGGGGCGACCACACAGCAGCCGCGCCCCCGCCGGCGCAGCGCCGGCGGCCGGCCTTCCCGGGGCGCCCCGGGTCCGTACCGAGAGGCCCGCTCCCCGTCGGCGGCCGTCTCCACCCAGGCGTGCGTCCCGGCCCCGGGGCCGCCGCCGTGGCGCAGGCCGGTGATCTCGGGGAAGTCGTGGACCGGGTACGTCTCGTCCTCGGGGAACTCCTCCTCGTCCCCGCGCCGCTCGCCGGTGTTGACCAGCACCCGCAGCAGGCCGCGTTCGCGCTCCCAGACGGACAGGGCCGCGAAGGAGCCGCCCAGCGCGGCCCGCGCGCCCTCGGCGGCGGTGCGGGCGACCTCGCGCAGGGTGTGGGCGGCGGCCATCTCCTGCGCCAGCCCCACCACGGTCCTCAGCCGCGCGTCGTCACCCATGCCGTACCCGATCCACACGACCCAGGTTATGGGCCTTCACTCCGGGTCGCCGACCGGCTCGCACCGGCCCGTCCGGCTCACCGGGCTCGTGCCCGCTCGTCGCCGGGTCACTCCCCCGGCCAGCGCGGGGCCCGCTTCTCGTTGAAGGCGGCGACCCCCTCGGCCCGGTCGCCGGAGAACGCCACCGAGCGCCAGGCCGCGTCCTCGACCTCCAGACCGGCGCGCAGGTTCATCCCCCATCCGGTGCGCAGCGCCCGCTTGGCCGCCCGCAGGCCCACCGGGGAGTTGGCGGCGATGCGCCGGGCCAGCTCCAGCGCCTCGGCGCGGTCCTCGCCGCGGGCCGCCAGATGGTCGACCAGGCCCAGCCCGCGGGCCTCGTCGGCCTCCACCCGGCGCGCGGTGAAGACCAGCTCCGCGGCGCGGGCGGCGCCCACCCGGCGCGGCAGGAGCTGGGTGCCGCCGCCGCCGGGGATCACCCCGACCGACACCTCCGGCAGGCCGACCACCGCGGTGGGGTCGGCGACGATCAGGTCGCAGGACAGGGCCAGCTCGAAGCCGCCGCCGAGCGCGAACCCGTGCACGGCGGCGATCGTCGGCATCGGCAGCTCCAGCACCCCGGTGTAGGCGGCGCGGGCGTACGGCCGCTGCCGGGACAGGTCGGCGTCGCTGAAGGAGTTGCGCTCCTTCAGGTCCGCGCCCACGCAGAACGCCCGCTCGTGGGTGGAGGAGAGCACCACGGCGCGCACCCGCCGGTCCGCCGCGAGCGCGGCGCAGGCGTCCCCGATGTTCCGGGCCATCTCGGTGGAGACGGCGTTCATCGCCTTCGGCCGGTCCAGCACCAGCTCGGCGACGTGTCCCTCCGGCTCCCGCCGCACCGCGACCCACTCGCCGAACCGCTCCTCGCCCACGCCCTCGCTCACGTCGCCCACGCAGCCCTTCCGGTTAACGATCGCTCACTGGTGTACGGGCGCATCATGCCATCCGCCCCGCCCGGCACGTCAGGGGCGGGCGGCGGTACGCGGACGGGGGGCGCCGCGAGCCGGGGTGGTGCGAGACCGCCGGACGGCGGTCAGGAGCCGGGGGCGCGGCGGGTCAGCAGCCAGGGCTCGATGACGCCCAGGCCGCGCACCGGGCGCTGGTAGAGGGGCCGCAGCGCGAAGCGGTACGGCGCGTCGGCGTCCGTCTCCTTCTCCGACTCCGGCGCCTCCCCGGCGGCCACCAGCTCGGCGCGCAGCGCGCCGTCCACCAGCACCGCGTCCTTGGGCGCTATCGAGGTCAGCCGGCTGGCCAGGTTGACCGTGTTGCCGAAGACATCGCCCATCCGGGTGGTGACCGTGCCCAGGGCCATGCCCACCCGCAGCTCCGGCATCGTCGCGTCGTTGGCCAGGGTCTCGATCAGCCGCAGCCCGATCTCGGCCGCGGTGCCCGCGTCGTCGGCGACGTAGAGCACCTCGTCGCCGAGCGTCTTGATCAGCCGGCCGCCGTGCGCGGCGACCAGATCGGCGGCGGTGGTCTCGAACGCCTCGACCAGCTCGCCCAGCTCCTCCTCCTCCAGCCGGCGCGTCAGCCGGGTGAAACCGACCAGATCGGCGAAGGCGACCGCCAGGCGCCGGTCCACCATCTCCTCGTCGTCGGCCGCCTGCACCACCCGGCCGGTGGCGGCGGCGAGCTGCCGCCGCCAGACGTACACCAGGAACTCCTGGAGTTCCGGCAGCAGCAGTTCGACCAGCGGGTAGGCCACCTCGGTGCGGGTCATGCCCGGCTCGGGCGGCTCGGTCAGGCCCTCCAGGAAGGAGTCGATCTGCCACTCGGCCAGCCGCGCGGTGGTCTGCCCGGTGGACCGCGCCACCTGCACCGCCATCGCCTCGCTCAGCAGCCCCGCCTCCACCAGGCCGGCCAGCCGCCGCAGCGCGATCACGTCCGTCTCGGTGAGCGCCTTGGCCTGGCCGATGTCGGCGAACCCCATCGCGCGCCAGAAGCGGGCGGCCAGCTCCATGGGGACGTCGGCGGCGCGGGCCGCCTGGAAGGGCGTGTACTGCCGGCCGGCGCCGAGGATCAGCTGCTCGATGCGGAGCGCGAGGGGGTCCCCCTCCAAAGGGGCCTGTTCGTGAGCCGCCCCACCGGCCGCCTCACCGGTCACCTCACCGTCCGCCTCACCGGTCACCCCATCGGTCACCTCACCGTCCGCCTCACCGGCCGCCTCACCGGCCGCTTCGCCGTCCGTCGCCGGCTCTTCGGCTGGGGTGCCCGAGTCGTCCACTGCCCTTCCGATCCACTCACTGCCGCCGCGCCCGCCGCGCTGGGTCGACTCAACGATACGGCAGGTGTGCCCTGGCTCACTCTCCCGGCGACCGCTCCCGCGGCCGCCCCTACTCCCCCTGTGAACCGGGCCTGAGGTGCACGATGTCACCCGCGCCCACCGGCTGCTGCACACCCTCGGCGCCGGCCAGGACCAGGCGTCCCGCACCGTCCACGGCGACCGCCTCGCCCAGCAGTTCGCGCTCCCCGGGCAGCACCGCGCGCACCCGCCGGCCCAGCGTGGCGCAGCCGGCGGTGTACGCCTCGCGCGCTCCGCTCGCCTCCGGGTCGCCGCCGGCCTCCCGCCAGCGGCCGTACCACTCCTCCACGGAGCGCAGCACCGCGCGCAGCAGGGTGTCGCGGTCGGTGACGCGCGCGCCCGCCAGGGCCAGGGAGCCTGCCCCGGGCACCGGCAGTTCCTCCTCGCGCAGTGTGACGTTGAGACCGATGCCCAGCACCACGGCGGCGTGGCCGCCGGGGCGTTCGACCCGCTCTGAGAGGATGCCGCCGATCTTGCGCTCCTCGTCCCCGGAGCGCACCAGGACGTCGTTGGGCCACTTCAGCACCACGTCCGCCCCGGCGACGCGGGACAGGGCGGAGGCGGTGGCGACCCCGGCGAGCAGCGGCAGCCAGCTCCACCGGTCGGCGGGCGCCTCGGGGGTCAGCAGCACGGAGAGGAACAGCCCCGAGCGGGCGGGCGCCGTCCAGGTGCGCTCCAGCCGCCCGCGCCCCGCGGTCTGCCGCTCGGCGACCAGCACCTCCCCCTCCCGTGCCTCGCCGCGGGCGGCCCGCGCGGCGAGGTCGGTGTTGGTGGAGCCGGTGGAGTCCACCACCTCCAGCGAGGTCCACAGCGATTCGGGCCGCACCAGCGCACGGCGCAGCGAGGCGGCGTTCAGCGGGGGGCGCTCCAGGTCCGACCAGGGACTGTCCGACGGGTCGTTCGGTGTCATGCAAGACAGATTAGGTGTGGCAAACGCCGCACCGCCGGATCACTCCCGCGCCGATACGCTACGAGTCGGTAGCCAGACGCCACGACGCACGACGCACGACGCACGACGACCGCACGCCACGACGAGGAGCCGCAGCCCGTGTCCGAGCAGCAGAGCCCAGCCCCCGAGGACCAGGATCGTCACACGACCGCGGGCAGGATCGCGGATCTGCGGCGGCGCATCGAGGAGGCCACGCACGCGGGTTCGGCGCGCGCGGTGGAAAAGCAGCACGCCAAGGGCAAGCTGACCGCCCGCGAGCGAATCGAACTGCTCCTGGACGAGGGGTCGTTCACCGAGCTGGACGAGTTCGCCCGCCACCGCTCGACCAACTTCGGCCTGGACGCCAACCGCCCCTACGGCGACGGTGTCGTCACCGGCTACGGCACGGTCGACGGCCGCCCGGTGGCCGTCTTCTCCCAGGACTTCACCGTCTTCGGCGGCGCGCTGGGCGAGGTCTACGGCCAGAAGATCGTCAAGGTGATGGACTTCGCGCTGAAGACCGGCTGCCCGGTCATCGGCATCAACGACTCCGGCGGCGCCCGCATCCAGGAGGGTGTGGCCTCGCTCGGCGCCTACGGCGAGATCTTCCGCCGCAACACCCACGCCTCCGGTGTGATCCCGCAGATCTCGCTGGTGGTGGGTCCGTGCGCGGGCGGCGCGGTCTACTCCCCGGCGATCACCGACTTCACGGTGATGGTCGACCAGACCTCGCACATGTTCATCACCGGCCCCGACGTCATCAAGACCGTCACCGGCGAGGACGTCGGCTTCGAGGAGCTGGGCGGCGCCCGCACCCACAACTCCACCTCCGGCGTGGCGCACTACATGGCCTCCGGCGAGGAGGACGCGGTCGAGTACGTCAAGGCGCTGCTGTCGTACCTGCCGTCCAACAACCTCTCCGAGCCGCCCGCCTTCCCCGAGGAGGCGGACCTGGAGACCTCCGGGACCGACCTCGAACTGGACACGCTGATCCCGGACTCGGCCAACCAGCCGTACGACATGCACGGCGTGATCGAGCACGTGCTGGACGACGGCGAGTTCCTGGAGACCCAGCCGCTGTTCGCGCCGAACATCCTCACCGGCTTCGGCCGGGTGGAGGGCCACCCGGTCGGGATCGTCGCCAACCAGCCGATGCAGTTCGCCGGCTGCCTGGACATCGACGCCTCCGAGAAGGCCGCGCGCTTCGTGCGCACCTGCGACGCCTTCAACGTCCCCGTGCTGACCTTCGTGGACGTGCCCGGCTTCCTGCCCGGCACCGACCAGGAGTACGGCGGCATCATCCGGCGCGGCGCCAAGCTGATCTACGCCTACGCCGAGGCGACGGTGCCGCTGATCACCGTCATCACCCGCAAGGCGTTCGGCGGCGCGTACGACGTGATGGGCTCCAAGCACCTGGGCGCCGACCTCAACCTCGCCTGGCCCACCGCCCAGATCGCGGTGATGGGCGCGCAGGGCGCGGTCAACATCCTGCACCGCAGGACGCTGGCGGCGGCGAAGACGGACGAGGAGCGCGAGGAGCTGCGGGCGAAGCTGACCGCCGAGTACGAGGACACCCTGCTCAACCCGTACGTGGCCGCCGAGCGCGGGTACGTGGACGCGGTGGTGGTGCCCTCCGAGACGCGCCGCCACATCGTGCGGGGCCTGCGCTCGCTGCGCAACAAGCGCGAGTCGCTGCCGCCGAAGAAGCACGGCAACATCCCCCTCTGACCGCCCCGTGACCGCCCTGACCGCCCTGACCGCCCGCGACAGCGAGGAGACCGTGACGTGATCAAGGTCGTACGCGGCAACCCGACCCCCGAGGAACTGGCCGCCGCCCTGGCGGTGGTGCGCACCCGGGCCGCGGCCCTCGCGGCCGCGGAGGAGGCCGACGGGTCCGCCGAGCGCGGCTCGGAGTGGTCGGACCCGGCCCGCACCGTCCCCGGCCACCGCCTGCCGCACCCGGGCCCGCGGGCCTGGCGGACGGCGTACTGGCCCGCCTGACCTGCCCATCGGCGAGAGACACCGCACACGGCCGGGCGCCTGAGTACGCGTACTCAGGCGCCCGGCCCGGCCGTGGCGCAGGATCGGGGCATGCTCTGGTCCGACCCGGCCGACGAACCCCCCGAGGAGCTGCGCACCACCCAGGCGATGCTCCGCCGCACCGGCTGGCTGCTCGCCGTCGCCATGGTGGCGGTCTTCCTGCTGCTGTGAGCGAGCGGCCCCGGCCCCGGGCGGTCGGGAGGCTTCCTAGGATGGGCCGTATGGCCCACACCAACGCGCCCCGCCGCCGTCTCGTCCTCGCCTCCCAGTCCCCCGCCCGGCTCGGGCTGCTCAGGCAGGCGGGGATGGTGCCCGAGGTGATCGTCAGCGGTGTGGACGAGGACGCCCTGGACGCCCCCACCCCGGGCGAGCTGGCCCTGCTGCTGGCCGAGGCGAAGGCCGGCGCCGTGGCGGGGCGCCCCGAGGCCGCGGGCGCACTCGTCGTCGGCTGCGACTCGGTGCTGGAGCTGGACGGGCGGCCGCTGGGCAAGCCGGCGGACGCCGAGGAGGCCACGGCCCGCTGGAAGGACATGCGCGGGCGGGCGGGCGTCCTGGTGACCGGGCACTGCGTGGTGGACACGGCCACCGGCCGCCGCGTCTCGGCGACCGCCGCCACCACCGTCCGCTTCGGTGAGCCGAGCGACGAGGAGATCGCCGCCTACGTCGCCAGCGGCGAACCGCTGCACGTCGCGGGCGCCTTCACCCTCGACGGCCGCTCGGCCCCCTTCGTCGACGGCATCGAGGGCGACCACGGCAACGTCATCGGGCTGTCGCTGCCGCTGCTGCGCCGCCTCCTGGCCGAACTGGGCGTCTCCGTCACGGAGCTGTGGGCGTAAGAGGCGGCCCGGCCGGTCCCGCCGGAGCCTCCCCGGATCCCTCCGGGCCCTCCGGCGCGTCCGGACCCCGCGTCTCCTTCGTACGGCCGCGGGGGCCGTACGCCACCAGGGTCAGCACCAGCAGTCCCAGCACGAGCATCATGGCCGCGAACGCGGCCCAGCCAACCAGCCCGACGCCGAGGGCGCCGAGCACCCCGTGCACCACGGCCGCGGCGACCAGCAGGGCGCGGGAGGGGCGGCCGGGCGGCCGGTCGGCCAGCCCCGTACGCAGCAGCAGTGCGGCGCACAGCAGCAGGTAGGCGCCGACGAGCACACCGCCGGTCCACGTCGAGAGGGCCATCAGGTGCGGGTCGAGCCCGGCCAGGGACATCTCCTGACGGTCGACCATGAGGCCCAGGACCCAGTGCAGCCACCCGGCGCCGGCGGCTTCGGCCGCGAGCACGGCGGCCGCCGTCAGGGCCACCGGCCTTCTGAGCGCCATCCCGTCCCCCACCCCTCGTCCCGTGGGCGCGCGGTGCGCGGCCCCTTCGACAGCGCGCATGCTACTAACGGGTAACGGCTCGGGAAAGACCTCGCGCCCCGGCAAAGAATCACCCCTCCGTTCGTAGGAATCCCACAAAGAGTCAGGGACGCTCGTTTCTCAGCCGGACAGTAACCTTGACCACACCGAAGATCTCCAGCCGGACGCGAGATCGCGGCGTACCGTGTACCCACAAGGGATTTGGGCTCCCGGGGACTTTCGGGATCACATTCCGTGTGGGCAAGCTCACCCCCCTGGGCGACTCGGCCTGCGGTGTCGCCGATACCTAAACTCACATCGCTCATATGTTGCGGCCCAGCGCCAAGGAGGAAGCCATCGTGCGCAAGGTGCTCATCGCCAATCGCGGTGAAATCGCTGTCCGGGTCGCCCGGGCCTGCCGGGACGCCGGGATCGCGAGCGTGGCCGTCTACGCCGACCCGGACCGGGACGCGCTCCACGTGCGGGCGGCGGACGAGGCCTTCGCGCTCGGTGGCGACACCCCCGCCACCAGCTACCTGGACATGGACAAGGTGCTCAGGGCCGCCGCCGACTCCGGCGCCGACGCGGTCCACCCCGGCTACGGCTTCCTGTCGGAGAACGCCGACTTCGCCCAGGCCGTCCTCGACGCCGGGCTGACCTGGATCGGCCCGCCTCCGCAGGCCATCCGCGACCTGGGCGACAAGGTCGCCGCCCGCCACATCGCCCAGCGCGCCGGCGCCCCGCTGGTGGCCGGCACCCCCGACCCGGTCTCCGGCGCGGACGAGGTCGTCGCCTTCGCCACCGAGCACGGCCTGCCCATCGCGATCAAGGCCGCCTTCGGCGGCGGCGGACGCGGCCTGAAGGTCGCCCGCACCCTTGAGGAGGTCCCCGAGCTGTACGACTCCGCGGTGCGCGAGGCGGTGGCCGCCTTCGGCCGCGGCGAGTGCTTCGTGGAGCGCTACCTGGACCGGCCCCGGCACGTGGAGACCCAGTGCCTGGCCGACACCCACGGCAACGTGGTGGTCGTCTCCACCCGGGACTGCTCGCTGCAGCGCCGCCACCAGAAACTGGTCGAGGAGGCCCCCGCCCCGTTCCTGACCGACGCGCAGAACGCCGAGCTGTACCGCGCCTCCAAGGCCATCCTGAAGGAGGCCGGCTACGTCGGCGCCGGCACCTGCGAGTTCCTGGTCGGCCAGGACGGCACCATCTCCTTCCTGGAGGTCAACACCCGCCTGCAGGTCGAGCACCCGGTCACCGAGGAGGTCACCGGCCTGGACCTGGTGCGCGAGATGTTCCGCATCGCCGACGGCGAACCGCTGGGCTACGACGACCCGCCGGTGCGCGGCCACTCGCTGGAGTTCCGCATCAACGGCGAGGACCCCGGCCGGGGCTTCCTGCCCGCCCCGGGCACCGTCACCCGCTTCGATCCGCCCGCCGGCCCGGGCGTGCGCCTGGACGCCGGGGTGGAGTCCGGCTCGGTCATCGGCCCGGCCTGGGACTCGCTGCTGGCCAAGCTGATCGTCACCGGCGCCACCCGGGCCCAGGCGCTGCAGCGGGCCGCCCGGGCGCTGGCGGAGTTCACCGTGGAGGGCATGGCCACCGCCCTGCCCTTCCACCGCACGGTGGTCGCCGACCCGGCCTTCGCCCCCGAGGTCAACGGCCGGCCCGCCGGCCCCTTCGAGGTCCACACCCGGTGGATCGAGACCGAGTTCGTCAACGAGATCAGCCCGTTCACCGCGCCCGGCGCGGACGCCGAGGACGACGACGAGCCCGGCCGCGAGACGGTGGTCGTCGAGGTCGGCGGCAAGCGCCTGGAGGTCTCCCTGCCCGCCGCGCTGGGCATGTCCCTGGCCCGTACCGCCGCGGCCGGCGGCGCCCGCCCCAAACGCCGCGCGGCCAGGAAGTCCGGTCCGGCCGCCTCCGGTGACGCGCTGGCCTCCCCGATGCAGGGCACCATCGTCAAGATCGCCGTCGAGGAGGGCCAGACGGTGGCCGAGGGCGAGCTGATCGTGGTGCTGGAGGCGATGAAGATGGAACAGCCCATCAACGCCCACCGCGCCGGCACCGTCAAGGGCCTGACCGCCGCCGTCGGCACCGGTGTCAGCGCCGGCGCCGTCATCTGCGAGATCAAGGACTGAACCCGAACCGGCCCG
>NZ_PGSG01000083.1 GCF_002843305.1 Streptomyces barkulensis | reverse complement strand
CGACGCCGCCGGGCGCGAGACCGCCCGCCGCATCGGCGAGCACCTCACCCTGGCCCAGTGGTGGGACCCGGCCGGGCGCCTGACCGGCCAGGCCCTCACCGCCGGCCCGGAGGCGGCCACCGTCCAGCAGCGCACGTACCACTACCGGCCGGACGGCCACCTCACCGCCGTCGACGACCTCCTGTCCGGCCACCGCGCCTTCGACCTCGACCCGGCCGGACGCGTCACCGCCGTCACCGCGGCCGACTGGAGCGAGACCTACGCCTACGACGCGGCCGGCAACCAGACCTCCGCCTCCTGGCCCGCCGGGCACGCCGCCGCCGACGCCACCGGCGAGCGCACCTACACCGGCACCCGCCTCACCCGCGCCGGGCGCTTCCGCTACGAGTACGACGCGGCCGGCCGCACCGTCCTGCGGCAGCGCGTCCGGCTGTCGAAGAAGCCCGACACCTGGCGCTACGAGTGGGACGCCGAGGACCGCCTCACCACCGTCACCACCCCCGACGGCACCCGCTGGCGCTACCTCTACGACCCGCTGGGCCGCCGTATCGCCAAGCAGCGCCTGGCGGCGGACGGGGAGACCGTCACCGAACAGGTGGACTTCACCTGGGACGGCCCGGTCCTCGTCGAGCAGACCACCACCTCACCCGATCTGCCGCACCCGGTCGCCCTCACCTGGGACCACGACGGCCACCGCCCCCTGGCCCAGACCGAACGCCTCCTCGATCCCGCCGACCAGAGCGAGATCGACCGGCGGTTCTTCGCCATCGTCACCGACCTCGTGGGCGCCCCCACCGAACTCGTCGACGAGACGGGCGAGATCGCCTGGCACACCCGCACCACCCTGTGGGGCACCACCTGGAACCGCGACGCCACCGCCTACACCCTCCTGCGGTTCCCCGGCCAGTACGCCGACCCCGAGACCGGCCCCCTGGGCCTGGCCCCCTCCCCCAACCCGGCCACCTACGTCCACAACCCCTCCACCTGGACCGACCCCCTCGGCCTCAGCCCGTATCACAACCAGATGCCGGAAGACCTGGCGCAAGAGTTGGCTGACGCGGAAAGACTCGGAGTCAAACCGTTGAGAGTGGGTGATGACGGGTTCGACGCCGCAGTGAACTCAGGGACAGTCAAATGGGCAGTCGACGAGCAAGGCGATCTGTTCATCATCCCCAAACATGTGGATGGCACCGAACTGAAGCACCCCGTCCTCACCGAGGGACGCCCAGTACTAGCCGCAGGCGAGGCGGAGATAGCTGGCTCCAGCGGAAGCTACTTCGGAATGGATATCAACAACCAGAGCGGACACTACAAACCTTCCATCGAAAGTCTCGAAACGGGAAGAAAAGCCTTTGAGCGAGCCGGAATACAATTCTTCGAGTAAATCTCCCGGCAACCGGGATCACCCCTCCGGAGAGGCGCGCCCAAGAGAGGCTTCCGCGCAGCGAGCAAGAAGCATCATCGCATTCGTCGTCGCAGAGAATCCACCTGGCGCCGAACTGGAGCGCCTGCGAGAAATGAGCGTCGGAAGAATGCAGAGCTCACTGCCGCAAGAAGAGAGAATTCTATGGGGCGAGGCAGCAATTATGTGCGCTCGCAAGAAGAGAGAAATGGGGTTCATCGACCCCCTTTCCTCTGCAACGGAAGAAGCACGCGTCAGATCTTACGTCATTCGCGAATTCAAAGAAATAAAAATCGGAGAAAGTTGGGGCATTTCACAGCTGTGCCGACTCGTTCTCGACTCGATCCCCTACCCGCTTGAAGACATTAGAGAGAAGGCTTCACGTTGGTGTGAATTGAATCGTGAAGAAATGTTGACTCTGCGACGGATTAAGAATCTGCTAAACACACTGAAGAATGTGGAGGATATCGTCCAGCAGGAAGGGAGAAGGTGCGAAGAGGTGAAAGAATGGCTGAACGTAGTACCTAACCTCCCTTGAATGGAGGAAATCGAAGTACATGCCTGCAAAGACTCCACCTCAAGGATGAGGCGTCGGCCATTGACGTCGCCACCTACACGTCCTGACCTTCACAGGCCGGCATTACGACCCCGAGACCGGCCTGCACTACAACTACTTCCGGTACTACGACCCGGCCACCGCCCGCTACACCACCCCCGGCCCCCTGGGCCTGGCCCCCTCCCCCAACCCGGCCACCTACGTCCACAACCCCTACACCTGGACCGACCCCCTCGGTCTGGCGCCCTATGAGAACAACGGTGGGCTGGGCGGACTGGTGAAGGTGCACAAACCGGACCCTGCAGCCGATGCACTTGCCGAGCGCCTTGGCGGGGAGTCTCGGGTTAAGTTTGAGAATGACCCGAAGGGACGAGAGATCGACACGGTAAGCGACGAGTATGTCGCACAATCAAAGCCCGGGGGGATGCAGATGGGTAGTGCTCTAAGAAATCAAGCTAAGGCGACTTTTGAATATGCGATACAATCCGGCCGCACACCGTACTTTCACTTTGACGGCGAACCCGGACCTGGCGTCATAAACAAGCTGAAAGAGCACGGAAACCGCTACGGGGTCGAGCCTGTGATCGACACGACCCCACTGGAGTGAGAATGTACGAGTTTCATGGCTGGTTCGGAATTGCAGAATCATCTGAAGAATCGGATGCAGGGGGCCTGGAATCCGGTGTCACTGAACTGCAGACACGGATCGCTGATATCGACTGGGCGACTACCGAAGCCGAGTTGAAAATTTACAACGGCGAGTACTTCGTCATGGTCAACGGCTTGGTGAACCGCCGCCGTGATGAGGCTGCCGAACTGGAGGAGCTCTTGCGTTACATCGCGACTCGCTTCCCCGGTTCCTGGGGGCTGCTCTACGAACGCTCCGCCGACATGGAGGAGCCGCCGGGGCAAAACGCCTTCCGTGTCCGAGTCATGGCCAGAGGTGAAATCCACACCCGCTTGGATCCCTTCCTCTCCCCCACCCGACCTGTCATCGAGGAGTGAGTGAAAAGCTGCGGCCTGCTGACCGGACTCGGTGAGGTGGAGCTCCCGTGGAAATCGTTCTGAACAGCCTCGACGCCGTGGTGACGGACGCTCCGTTGCCTTTTGTTCCGCGTCTGGCCTTGGACATGCCACAGGTGATCGTCGGCGGATTCGCGAGCAGGGCGGAGTCCGAGCAGCAGGCACGGACCACCTTCGGCAGCCTGCAGTGGTTGTGGTCGGAGGAGGACGACATCCGGTTCGACAAGGAGAGTCACGAGCTGGTGAGCGTCGGGCTCCACATGCCGAGCGAGGCCGCTCCCGCGGAAGCCGGCATCCACATCCCCGGCGGGCTTCCGACTCTCCGGGGTGGGCTTCGCGCGGACGAGGTACGCGATTTCGGCATGCCGCAGGCGACCGTGCTGCACTGCGACGCCGAAGCGGCCGAGCTGATCTGCCTGCGGGACCTCGCAGTCCCGGACGCGCCTCTGGAAGCGCGCATCGGCATCGCCCTCGGACTGGCACTGCTCGTTCAGGACGGCGCCGTCGTGGGATGGACTCTGGCCGACCCGGCGTGCTATCTCACCAGCGGGTACACGGCCCCTGTTCAGTCCCCGCCCTCTCCGGACACCCGGCGGCAGTTGGCCGAGTGCCTGGCCTTGCTCACCCGGCCCCTGGTCGACGAGGTGATGGACAAGGAGCCGGACGCCTGGCGCCGGCTGCGTACGGCCGAGCAGACCCTGAGCTGTTTCCAACCTGACGCCGAGGTTGGAGACAGACCCCGGCGGTAGCAACGGGTGAAGCTCCTGGTAGATGGGTTGTCGACCAAGATCAACCTGTCAGGCCAGGAGCTTCGTGTGCTTGTCTACCCATCGGCGATCGATCTGTCCAGTTCGGCCCTGCGGTTCCTCAGCCGTCACCTGGCCGAGCGGCGCAGAGCCATCGGCTGCCGGTGGCGCCGCCTGTCCAGCAACCGGCAAGCACTGCTGGTCCTGGCCCACCTGCGCTGCGGCGACACCTACAGCCGTCTCGCCGCGGCCTTCCGGATCGGGGTGGCCACCGTCCACCGCTACATCCGGGAAGCCATCGAACTCCTGGCGGCCCTCGCCCCCGACCTGGCCGACGCGGTGCGGACCGCGTCGGTGAAGGCGTATCTGATTCTGGACGGCACGCTGCTGCCGATCGACCGGATCGCCGCCGACCGGCCGTACTACTCCGGCAAGCACAAGCGGCACGGCATGAACATCCAGGTCCTCGCCGACCCGGCGGGGAAGCTGCTGTGGGCCTCCCCGGCGCTGCCCGGAGCGGTCCACGACCTCCGCGCGGCCCGCACCCACGGCGTCATCGACGCCCTGACCGAGACCGGCGCGGCCTGCTGGGCGGACAAGGCCTACCGAGGCGCCGGCCCTGCCGTCCGGGTGCCCTACTGGGGCCGCTGGGAGAAGCTCTCGGCCGGGCAGCAGGCCCACAACCGCTCCCACGCCCGCATCCGCGCCCTGGGCGAGCAGGCGGTCGCCGCCCTCAAGTCCTGGCGACTGCTGCGCAAGCTCCGCTGCTCCACCACCCGGATCACCGGCCTGGTCCAGGCCGTCCTCACCCTCCACCTCGCTACATCAGCATGAGGTTGGAAAACGCTC
>NZ_PGSG01000082.1 GCF_002843305.1 Streptomyces barkulensis | reverse complement strand
CGGCGGGGGTGAGGACGGGGTCGGGTCCCACCTCCAGATAGACGGTGACGCCCTCACCACGGAGCGCCCGGACACCATCGGCGAAACGGACCGTCTCCCGCACATGCCGCACCCAGTACTCCGGCGAGGCCAACTCCTCATCGGAAGCCACCCGCCCGGTCACGTTCGACACCACCGGTATACCGGCCGGCGCGAACGACAACCCCCGCACCACCGCCCCGAACTCCTCCAGCACACCCTCCATATGAGCCGAATGAAACGCATGACTGACCCGCAACCGCCGCGTACGACGCCCCCGCGCCGCCCACCACGCGGCCACCTCCCCCACCGCCACGGCATCCCCCGACACCACCACCGCATCCGGACCGTTGACCGCCGCCACCGACACCCGGCCACCCCACCGGCCCAGCTGAGCCACCACCTCCTCCTCCGACACCGCCAACGCCACCATCGCCCCACCCGAAGGCGCCTGCTGCATCACCCGACCCCGCGCCGCCACCAACGCACACGCATCGGCCAGCGACCACACCCCGGCCACATACGCCGCCACCACCTCACCGACCGAATGACCGGCCACACACCCCGGCACCACACCCCAGCTCTCCAACAACCGGAACAGCGCCACCTCCACCGCGAACAACGCCGGCTGCGCATACCGCGTCTCATCCAGCAACCCGGCCTCCGCACTGCCCTCCGCCGCGAACACCACCTCCCGCAACGGCCGCTCCAGATACCGGTCCACCTCCCCGCACACCGCATCGAACGCCGCCGCGAACACCGGATACACCGCATACAGCTCACGCCCCATCCCCGGACGCTGACTGCCCTGCCCCGAGAACAGGAAGGCGGTCTTCCGCGGGCGGCTCGCGCGTCCGCCGCGCACGGCGGCGCCGGTCTCACCGCGGGAGAGGGCGTCGAGTCCGGCGAGCAGCGCGTCCCGGTCGGCGCCGACGACGACCGCGCGGTGGGCGAGGGCGGCCCGGGTGGTGACGAGCGCGTGGCCGATGCCGGCCTCGTCCGCCTCGGTGGTGTGCGCGAGGTGGTGGCGCAGCCGTGCGGCCTGGGCCCGCAGGGCGGTCTCGGTGGCGGCGGAGACCACCCAGGGAACGGGGCGGCCTCCGGTTCCGGCCGGGGCCCCTTCCCCGTGCTCGTCGCGGTGCCCGTCCTGGTGCTCGTGGGAGTCGTGGAGGTCGTCGTGGGGCTCGTTCCGGTGGTCTTCGCCGGGCTCCCGCCGGTCTTCTTCGAGGATGAGGTGGGCGTTGGTGCCGCTGATCCCGAACGACGAGACCGCCGCCCGCCGGGGACGCCCCTCACCGGCCGGCCACACCACCGGCTCGGCCAGCACCCGCACCCCACCCGCCGACCAGTCCACCTGATCCGACGGCTCCTCCACATGCAACGTCCGCGGCAACACCCCGTGCCGCATCGCCATCACCATCTTGATCAC
>NZ_PGSG01000081.1 GCF_002843305.1 Streptomyces barkulensis | reverse complement strand
ATCGCGATCGGCTCGTCCACCGCCGCCACCGCCACCGGCGCCGAGGACCGCTCCTCCGCGGCCCCCTCCGATCCGCCCAACAGCTCGTCGAGAAGGAGGTCTGTCAGGGCGTCGGGGGTGGGGTGGTCGAACAGCAGGGAGGCGGGCAGGCGCAGACCGGTCGCGGCGTTGAGCCGGTTGCGCAACTCCACGGCGGTCAGCGAGTCGAAGCCGAGCTCGGTGAAGGGCCGGTCGGCCGGCACCGTGCCCGGGCGCGTGTGACCGAGCACCGTGGCGACCTGCCCGCGCACCAGATCCAGCAGCGCCCGCCGCCGCTCGGACTCCGCCAGCCCACTCAGCCGGCCGGCCCATGAGCCCTCGGCCCCCGGGGTGCTCGCGCTTCGCCGCAGGGGGGCGCGGACCAGGCCGCGGAAGGGGGCGGGCAGGGTTCCGTCACCCGCCTGGGACCGCAGCGCGGACAGGTCGAGGCGGGCTGCCACCAGGGCGGCGCGGTCCGTGCCGGTGAGTGCGGCGTCGAGGGCGGCGAGGGCCTCACCGGTGGCCAGCGGCGCGATCCCCGCCCGCCGCATCCGCGCCCGGTCCACCTCCGACAACTCACCGGTCATCCCACTGCTCTGCCCCCACAACCCCCACGCCAACGACACCGCCGGCAACCCCTGCGCCCGGCGGTGCACCGCCAGCGCGTCCAAAAACGCGTTCGCCGCCGCATAATTCGCCTGCCCCGCCGTCCCCAACGTCCCCGCCACCGACGAGAACAACACGAACGCCGACAGACCCATCCCCCGCGTCAACTCATGCAGATGCCACGCCGCATCCACCTTCGGCCGCA
>NZ_PGSG01000080.1 GCF_002843305.1 Streptomyces barkulensis | reverse complement strand
GGAGTGTTTGTCCGGTGGTGGGGAGCGGCCGTTGGTGGTGGTGACGCGGGGTGCGGTGGCGGTGGTGCCGGGTGAGGTGGCCGATCCGGTCGGTGCGGTGGTGTGGGGTCTGGTGCGGTCGGCGCAGACGGAGCATCCGGGGCGTTTTGTGCTGGTGGATGTGGAGGCTGCCGGTGAGGTGCCGGTGGGGGTGGTGGCGGCGGCGGTGGCCGCTGGTGAGTGGCAGGTGGCGGTGCGCGGGGAGCGGGTGCTGGTGCCGCGGCTGGTGCGGGCGGCCGTCTCCGGTGGTGGTGCCGGTGCCGGTGGTGGTGCCGGGCCCGATACCGCCCGCCTCGGCTCTCTGGACCCGGACGGCACGGTGCTGGTGACCGGTGGGACGGGGACGCTGGGGGGTGTGGTGGCGCGGCATCTGGTGGTGGTGCACGGGGTGCGGCGTGTGTTGCTGGTCAGTCGTCGGGGCCGGGAGGCGGCGGGGGCTGCGGAGTTGGTGGCGGAGTTGGGCCGGTTGGGGGCGGAGGTGGAGGTGGCCGCCTGTGATGTCGCCGATCGGGCGGCGGTGGCCGGGCTGCTGGTTGGGCGTTCGTTGTCGGCGGTGGTGCATACCGCGGGGGTGCTGGCGGATGCGACGGTGGAGTCGTTGACGGCGGGGCAGGTGGAGGAGGTGTTGCGGCCGAAGGTGGATGCGGCGTGGCATCTGCATGAGTTGACGCGGGGGATGGGTCTGTCGGCGTTCGTGTTGTTCTCGTCGGTGGCGGGGACGTTGGGGACGGCGGGGCAGGCGAATTATGCGGCGGCGAACGCGTTTTTGGACGCGCTGGCGGTGCACCGCCGGGCGCAGGGGTTGCCGGCGGTGTCGTTGGCGTGGGGGTTGTGGGGGCAGAGCAGTGGGATGACCGGTGAGTTGTCGGAGGTGGACCGGGCGCGGATGCGGCGGGCGGGGATCGCGCCGCTGGCCACCGGTGAGGCCCTCGCCGCCCTCGACGCCGCACT
>NZ_PGSG01000079.1 GCF_002843305.1 Streptomyces barkulensis | reverse complement strand
GCCTCGGCTCTCTGGACCCGGACGGCACGGTGCTGGTGACCGGTGGGACGGGGACGCTGGGGGGTGTGGTGGCGCGGCATCTGGTGGTGGTGCACGGGGTGCGGCGTGTGTTGCTGGTCAGTCGTCGGGGCCGGGAGGCGGCGGGGGCTGCGGAGTTGGTGGCGGAGTTGGGCCGGTTGGGGGCGGAGGTGGAGGTGGCCGCCTGTGATGTCGCCGACCGGGCGGCGGTGGCCGGGCTGCTGGATGAGTTGCCGGCCGGGCGTTCGTTGTCGGCGGTGGTGCATACCGCCGGGGTGCTGGCGGATGCGACGGTGGAGTCGTTGACGGCGGGGCAGGTGGAGGAGGTGCTGCGGCCGAAGGTGGATGCGGCGTGGCATCTGCATGAGTTGACGCGGGGGATGGGTCTGTCGGCGTTCGTGTTGTTCTCGTCGGTGGCGGGGACGTTGGGGACGGCGGGGCAGGCGAATTATGCGGCGGCGAACGCGTTTTTGGACGCGCTGGCGGTGCACCGCCGGGCGCAGGGGTTGCCGGCGGTGTCGTTGGCGTGGGGGTTGTGGGGGCAGAGCAGTGGGATGACCGGTGAGTTGTCGGAGGTGGACCGGGCGCGGATGCGGCGGGCGGGGATCGCGCCGCTGGCCACCGGTGAGGCCCTCGCCGCCCTCGACGCCGCACT
>NZ_PGSG01000078.1 GCF_002843305.1 Streptomyces barkulensis | reverse complement strand
GGAGCGGGTTTGGCCGGTGTCCTGCCTGGGCTGGGGTCGGGCATGATCAGGGGGCCGTACGCTGGTTGGCAACTCGGGCAGGCTTTGGACCTGCCCGCAATGTGTCCGAGTGGCCCCCTGGTCGTGCCCGACGCGGGTCCCGGACCGGGCAGGTGGGTAAAGCCGTGGAGCCGACCGCCCCCAGCCCCGGCCTGGTCTTTTCGCCCCCTTGCGGGCGCGGGCGGGTGACGGCGCGCGGCCCCGGCGGCGAAGACGAGGAGGGGCCAGCGCGGCGGCGCCCGGCCCGGCGCCGCCGCGCTTGGCGCGGCACCTGATCCCTGTGGGATCAAGACTGCCCTTGGCAGACGTGGAGGCCGGGAACCGTGGGACGCGTCTTCGTGTTCCTGGTGTGCTGTGCACGGCCCTGCCTGCTTCCGCCGGTCATGGATGCCGGCCGTTGTGGTCGTCCCTTGGTCGGGGGCCAGTCGGACGCAGCGGCGGGCAGGGTCGTGGTGCGGCTCGGTGTGCTGGCACTGCGGCCCGGCCGCCGGACAGCGAGCGGAGCGAGCCTTGATGAGGTAGAGAAACCTGTAACAGCCCTACGTGGGGCGCTGGAACAGTGCACCTGACTTCCGGTGCTCCAAGTCGACCAACCTGACCAATGTGAACCCCTGGCGCTCGTAGTAGCGGTGCAACCCTGGGTTGGTCTTCCACGCATCCAGGCGCAACCACCCCTTGCCCTGCTGGGCGGCGCGCTTGGCAGCCCAGTCCAGCATCACGGCCCCAACGTCCCGCCCCGCCGCTGTCCGGCTCGTCGCCATGCGGTGAACGTAGAGCGCACTGCCGGGGTCGTCGGCCTCGGTCCAGAACTCCGGGTCGGCGTGGTCGTCCACGGTGATCGTGCCGATGGGCCGGTCCTCGTCACCGACCGCCAGGAAGCACTCGCCGTGCCGGATGGCCTTCTGGATGCGGTCGCGGTGGGGCGGGAACTGCCATTGGTCGATCCCGCGTGAGGCGAGCCACTCGGACGCCTCGATCAAAAGCCCCTCGACGGTCGGCAGCTCCTCGGCGCTCGCGGGCCGGATGCGGACTCCGCTCATGACTGGTCCGCGGGCGTCTCGCGGCGTCGCTCGTAGGAGATCACGTGGCGGTCGCCGGGCAGGACCGAGATCGCGACCCGGACCGGCTTGCCCTCCTCGGTGTACCCGGTGCACACGTGGTAGCCGACGGGCGTTCCGGGTGCCAGCTCCAGTCGCCGCACCTCGTCGGGGGTGGGCATGCGGACGTACAGCTCATCGATGGCCCGTTCCTGGCGGTAGCCGAGTCCGGCCAGCACCTCGTTCGCGCCCTCGGGGATGCTCTCGGGTCGCATGATCGGGGTGTCCCGCACCAGGTCGAGCGGAAAGAAGCTGTCGTTGATGTTGAACGGCTCGCCGTCCAGGTAGCGGACTCGGCGGCGGGTGACGACGAGTTGCCCGGCTTCGAGCTGGAGGCGCTTGGTCACCTCGGCGGTCGGCTCCACGATGCTGACCTCGATGGTCTGCTCGGGGTCGCGGCCCTGATGCTCGGTCATGAAGGCGTCCATCTCCGGCGTGTACGGCCGGGGGCGGAACTCCGCCTGGGGTCGGAAGACCATCGGCTTGCGCTCGCGGACGAAGTACCCGACGGGGCGCTTGGAGACGATCAACCCTTCGTTGACGAGGATGTCCAGCGCCGCACGGACCGTGCCGCGCGTCACGCCGTACTCGTCGGTGAGCTGGGCCTCTGTCGGCAGCTTGGCGCCGGGCGCGAGCGTGCCGGCCGCGATCTGCTGGCGCAGGTCGTCAGAGATCTGCTGCTTGTAGGTGCCGCGACCGACCTTCTTGACTGCCATGCCTCCATGAAACGCCGCGCGACCTGCATTGTCCAGTCAATGTGGCCAAAGCCCTTGACGGAGCGCCACTGAGGGGTCAACATCTGAACTGTTCGCATTGTTCAAACAATGCAGACGTTGATCCGACCCATGGGCAGTGGTCTGCCTGCTGCTCCCCCTCTGAGAGGAAGTCCTGTCATGGCGTCTTTCAAGATCGACCTGTCGACCGCTGCGGTGATCGTGGCGACCGCCCCGCAGCCGAAGATCGCGAACCGGCGGACCGGTGAGATCGCCACCGACCCGGAGACCGGCGCGCAGCTGATGACGGTGGGCCTGATGATCGTGGACGACGGTGAGGCCAACCTGCTGGACAAGGTCACGGTGCTGGAGACCGGCATCACCGGGGAGCTGACCACCGGGGCGCCGGTGGGGGTGACCGGGCTGCGGGCGCGGGAGTGGGAGAACGTCTTCAACGGCGAGAAGCGGCAGGGCATCTCCTTCCGCGCGGTGGCCATCACCCC
>NZ_PGSG01000077.1 GCF_002843305.1 Streptomyces barkulensis | reverse complement strand
TTCGGCGGCTTCGCGCCGTTCTTCCCCATCGGCATCGACGCCGGGATCGTGGTGCTGCTCGCCCTGGACCTGCTGCTGACCTGGATCCGCATCCCCTTCCCGATGCTGCGGCAGACCGCCTGGCTGCTGACGGCCGCCACCATCGCCTTCAACGGCGCCGCCGCCTGGCCCGACCCGCTGGGGGTCGGGATGCACGCGGTGATCCCGGTGCTGTTCGTCGTCGCGGTCGAGGCCGCGCGGCACGCGGTCGGCCGGATCGCCGACATCACCGCCGACAAGCACATGGAGGGCGTGCGGATCTCGCGCTGGCTGCTGGCCTTCCCCTCCACCTTCCGGCTGTGGCGCCGGATGAAGCTGTGGGAGCTGCGCTCCTACGACCAGGTCATCCGCATGGAGCAGGACCGCCTGATCTACGAGGCGCGGCTGCGGGCGCGCTACGGGCGCACCTGGAAGCGGCGGGCGCCGGTGGAGGCGCTGATGCCGCTGCGGCTGGCCCGGTACGGGGTGCCGCTGGCGGAGACCGGCCCGGCCGGCCTGGCCGCCGCCGGCATCGACCCGCAGGCACTGCCCGCCGTGGGCGGGAAGGCCGCGGTCGCGGGCGGGAGGACAGCGGTCGAGAGCGGAAGGACCACGCCGGCCGAGGCGCTCCCCGCGGGGACCTCCGCGGAGCGGGCGCCCGCGCCCGGCGGGGCGCCCGGGAGCGATGAGGTGACCGGTGAGGGGACCGTGCCGGGGACGGCGGCCCCGGCGGAGGCGGGCGTGCGGGACGGGCGCGAGATCCTGCCCCCGTCCTGGAGGTCGGTCGAGGAGGAGGCGGAGGCCGTGCGGGAGGCGGCCGCGGTGCCGTCCTCCGGGCCCGCGCCGTGGGAGACCGCCCGGCGGGAGGCCGTACAGGAGGCGCGGTCCGTACCGGCGGAGGTGCCGGCGGAGGTACCGGCGGAGGTGCCGGCGGAGGCGGCCGCACCCGTGTACGCGGCCGGGGCCGCGGCGGCCCGCACCGAGGTGACGGTGCCGGTCAACGAGGGAGGCCGCCGGCGCCCGATGGGCCGTCCCGGCTCCGGCGCCGGGGCGCCTGCCGCCGTCCCCGGGCCGCGCCGGGAGGCGGTGCCGGAGCCGGACGCCACCAGGCCGACCGGCATGCCCAGCGGCACCCAGTACACGGAGGTGTACTACCTCGCGTTCCGGGAGTTCATGGCCGAGCACGGCCGGCGTCCCAACGCCCGGGAGCTGGCCCGCGCCCTCCACGAGCGCCACAACGTCACCGACGCCGACGGCAGTCTGCTCAGCGAGGGCCACCTCCGCCCGTATCTGCGGGAGTTCCGGGAGCGGTACAACGACGAGATGGGCACGGGGGGCTGACTCCCCGTCAGTGATCCGCCTCCGCCCGGCCGGTAGTCCCCGGACCGGGAGGCCGGGGCGGAGGAAGGCGGCTCAGGTCTTCTCGCGGGGCCTCTCGCGCGGCTTCTCGCGGGCCGGGGCGGGCCACACCGACATGGCCAGTTCGGCCACCCGCTCCGTGGCGGACGTGGTGGCCTTCCTGGCATCGGACGACGCCCGCTGGGTCACCGGCCAGGTCGTCGACGCGACCGGAGGATCCCGGCTCTGATCAGCCCCGCCGTACCGGGCTGAGGGCTCCGTGAACCGTCCGTGCCCCGTGCCGCGGCCCCGGCACTCCTTCAGGAGTGCCGGGGCCGCGGCACGGGCGGGCGCCGGTGTTACGCGCCCAGCAGCTTGCGGACCCGGTCCGCGCCGACGGCCAGCAGCAGCGTGGGCAGCCGCGGGCCGGTGTCGCGGCCCACCAGCAGCCTGTACAGCAGGGCGAAGAAGGCGCGCTGGGCCACCTTCAGCTCCGGGGTCGGCCTGGCGTCCGGCGACAGGCCCGCCCGGACCTTGGGTACGCCGTAGACCAGCGTGGTCAGCCCGTCCAGCGACCAGTGGTCGTCCAGGCCGTCCAGCAGCAGTCGCAGCGACTCGCGCGCGTCGTCGTCGAGCGAGGCCAGCAGTTCGGTGTCCGCTTCCTCGCGCACCCGGGTGCGCTGATCGGCCGGTACGTGGGTGCTGATCCACCGCTGCGCGCAGTCCAGTCGCGGGCGCGTCTCGTCCAGGGAGGCCACCGGGTTGTCCGGGTCCAGCTCGCTCAGGATGCGCAGCGTCTGCGCCTCGTCCCCGGTGGTGATGTCCGCCACCGACGCCAGCGTGCGGTACGGCAGCGGGCGCGGGGTGCGGGGCAGTTCGCCGCCGGCGGTGGTGGTGGCACGGCGGTACGCGGCGACGTCCGCGGGCTGTGCGGCGCCGTCGGCGACCTTGCGCTCCAGGGCGTCCCACTCGTCGTAGAGCCGCTGGATCTCCTGGTCGAAGGCGATCTTGAAGGACTGGTTCGGGCGGCGGCGGGCGTACAGCCAGCGCAGCAGCGGAGCCTCCATGATCTCCAGCGCGTCGAGCGGGGTGGGCACCCCGCCCTTGGAGCTGGACATCTTCGCCATGCCGCTGATGCCGACGAAGGCGTACATCGGACCGATCGGCTGCTCGCCGCCGAAGATCTCCCGCACCAGCTGCCCGCCGACGACGTAGGAGGAGCCGGGGGACTGGTGGTCCACGCCGGAGGGCTCGAAGACCACGCCCTCGTACGCCCAGCGCATCGGCCAGTCGACCTTCCAGACCAGCTTGCCGCGGCGGTGCTCCGACAGCAGCACCGTCTCCTCGTGGCCGCATTGGCACACGTACGTCAGCCGCGTGCTCTCGTCGTCGTACGCGGTGATCGTCGTCAGGTCGCGGTCGCAGACGGAGCAGTACGGCTTGTACGGGAAGTACCCGGCGTCGCCCGTGCTGCCGTCGTCCTCGCCCGCGGCGCCCGAGCCCTCGGCGGCCTCGATCTCCGCCGCGGACATCCCGGCGTCCTTCGGCCCGCCCTGCTTCTTCGGGGCCTTGCCGGCGCTCTCGGGCGTGACCTTGGTGCGGTAGCGGTCCAGGACGGCGTCGATGCGGGCGCGCTCGCGCATGGCGAAGAGGATCTGCTCGCCGTACGCGCCGGAGGTGTACATCTGGGTCTGGCTGATGCCGCGCACCTCGACGCCCAGCTCGTCCAGCGCCCGCACCATGGCGGCCCTGAAGTGCTCGGCCCAGCTGGAGTGCTCGCTGCCGGGAGGCGCGGGCACCGCGGTGAGCGGCTTGCCGATGTGCTCCGACCACGAGGCGTCGACGCCCTCGATGCCCGCCGGGACCTTGCGGAAGCGGTCGTAGTCGTCCCAGGACAGGATGTGCTCGCAGGGCACGCCGCGCCGCTTGATCTCGTCGGCCACGAGGTGGGGCACCATGACCTCGCGGAGGTTGCCCAGGTGGATGGGGCCGGAGGGGCTCAGGCCCGAGGCGCAGACGACCGGTTTGCCGGGGGCGCGGCGCTCCGCCTCGGCGATGACCTCGTCCGCGATGCGGGAGACCCAGTCGGCCTCTGTGCTCTGAGCCACGGTCGGCACGTCCCTTTCCTGGCTGTGGTGTGCTGTGGTGTCTGAGATGACGGCTCCATTGTTTCAGACGCGGTACGGGCCGCGCGTCCGTGATAAACGCGCGCGCCCCGGCTGCGGGCCGCGTGGGATACTGGACCGATCCGGTAAACCCCACTCAGAGGAACGGCATCCCTTCATGGCCTCGGTCCCCTCCCTTGCCGCAACCGTCCACCAGCGCGTCGCGGACGCCCTCTCGGCAGCCCTGCCGGAGGTCGTGGCATCGGGTGCGGACCCTTCCCCTCGCTCTTCGAGCTGGGGAGACCCCATGCTGCGACGCAGCGACCGGGCGGACTTCCAGGCCAACGGGATGCTGGCGCTGGCCAAGAAGCTGGGGGGCAACCCGCGCGAGCTGGCCGGCAGGGTGGTCGCCGCGCTGCCGGAGACGGACGAGATCGCCGGCATCGAGGTCTCCGGACCCGGCTTCCTCAACATCACCGTCTCCGACGCCGCGATCGTGCGGACGCTGGCGGCGCGGGCGGCCGACGAGCGGCTGGGCGTGCCGTACGCCGAGCGGCCGGGCACCACCGTCATCGACTACTCGCAGCCCAACGTGGCCAAGGAGATGCACGTCGGGCACCTGCGCTCGACGGTGATCGGCGACGCGATCGTGCAGATCCTGGAGCACCGGGGCGAGAAGGTGGTCCGGCGGCACCACATCGGGGACTGGGGCACGCAGTTCGGCATGCTCATCCAGTACCTGGTCGAGCACCCGCACGAGCTGGACCACGCCTCCGGCGAGGAGGCCGGCGGCTCCGGCGCGTCCGGCGAGGCCGCGATGTCCCGGCTGAACCGGCTCTACAAGGCGTCCCGGGCGCTGTTCGACTCCGACGAGGAG
This sequence comes from Streptomyces barkulensis, assembly GCF_002843305.1. GTDB lineage: Bacteria > Actinomycetota > Actinomycetes > Streptomycetales > Streptomycetaceae > Streptomyces > Streptomyces barkulensis. Next base: position 25,320 of record NZ_PGSG01000077.1, on the reverse strand, counting down.
TTCAAGACGCGCGCCCGCGACCGGGTGGTGCTCCTGCAGAGCGGCGACCGGGCCACGCTGGAGATGTGGCGGAGGATCGTCGGCGAGTCGATGATCTACTTCCACGCGGTCTACGACCAGCTCGACGTGGAGATCCGCGACGCGGACGTGGTCGGCGAGAGCGCCTACAACGACGACCTCCAGCAGGTCGTGAAGGAGCTGGAGGAAAGCGGCGTCGCGGTCCGCTCCGAGGGTGCGCTGTGCGTGTTCTTCGACGACGTCAAGGGCCCCGACGGCAAGCCCGTCCCGCTGATCGTGCAGAAGTCCAACGGCGGTTTCGGCTACGCCGCCACCGACCTGGCCGCCATCCGCGACCGGGTCGGGAAGCTGGGCGCCGACACCCTGCTGTACGTGGTGGACGCCCGGCAGGCGCTGCACTTCAAGATGGTCTTCGAGACCGCGCGCCGGGCCGGCTGGCTGCCCGGGGACGCCGCGCGGCAGCTCGCCTTCGGCACGGTGCTGGGCAAGGACGGCAAGCCGTTCAAGACCCGTGAGGGCGAGACGGTCCGGCTGGTGGACCTGCTGGACGAGGCCGTCGAGCGGGCCACGGCCGTGGTGCGGGAGAAGGCGGAGCAGGGCGGTCTGGAGCTGACGGAGGAGGAGATCGCCGAACGCGGCGCCCAGGTGGGCATCGGTGCGGTGAAGTACGCCGACCTGTCGACGTCCATGTCGCGCGACTACGTCTTCGACCTGGACCGGATGGTCTCGCTCAACGGCGACACCAGCGTCTACCTCCAGTACGCCTACGCCCGGATCCAGTCGATCCTGCGCAAGGCCGGCGACGCGCGGCCCGCCGCGCACCCGGAGGTCGAACTGGCCCCGGCCGAGCGGGCGCTGGGCCTGCACCTGGACGAGTTCGCCGAGACGCTGGCGGGCGTGGCCGAGACGTACGAGCCGCACAAGCTGGCCGCGTACCTCTACCAGCTCGCCTCGCTCTACACGACGTTCTACGACCAGTGCCCGGTGATCCGGGCGGAGTCGGAGGCGGTCAGGGAGAACAGGCTCTTCCTGTGCGACCTGACGGCCCACACCCTGCGGCAGGGCATGGCGCTGCTGGGCATCCGCACCCCCGAGCGGCTCTGAGACCCGCGGGCCCGTGCCGCACCGGGCTTTCCCGGTGCGGCACGGGCCCGCCGTTCAGCGCTCGCGGTGCACCTTGGTGTTGGACGCCTGGGCACGGGGGCGGACGACCAGCAGGTCGACGTTGACGTGCGGGGGCCGGGTGACGGCCCAGACGACGGTGTCGGCCACGTCCTCGGCGGTCAGCGGCTCGGCGACGCCCTCGTAGACCTTCGCCGCCTTCTCGGCGTCGCCGCGGAAGCGGGTGAGGGAGAACTCATCGGTGCGCACCATGCCGGGCGCGATCTCGATGACGCGCACCGGCTGCCCGCACAGCTCCAGGCGGAGGGTTTCGGCCAGGACGTGGGCGCCGTGCTTGGAGGCGACATAGCCGGCGCCGCCCTCGTAGGTGCCGTGGCCCGCGGTGGAGGAGAGCACCAGCACGGTGCCGTCGCCGGAGGCGGTCAGGGCCGGGAGCAGGGCCTGCGTCATGTGAAGCGTGCCCAGCACGTTGACCTCGTACATCGACTGCCAGTCGGCGGGGTCGGCGGTGGCCACGGGCTCCAGGCCCAGGGCGCCGCCGGCGTTGTTGACCAGCACGCTGCCGGGGGCGAGGGGGCCGAGCCGGGAGGCGAAGGCGTCCACGGCGGCGCGATCGGTGACGTCCAGGGGGTGCGCCTCGGCCCGGTGCCCGTCGGCGTTCAGCCCGGCGGCGAGCTCCTCCACGCGGTCGGCGCGGCGGGCGGTGAGCACGGTGCGGTACCCGGCGGCGGCCAGCCGGCGCGCGGCGGCGGCGCCGATACCGCTGCTCGCGCCGGTGATGACGGCGGTGGGCTGCTGCTCGGCGGGCGGGGTCATGGAGGCTCCTCGCGGGGTGGCGGACGTTCCGGGGCGGACCGCATCGAAGGATAGGCGGCCGGTTTCACCCGCCCCGCGGCGCGTACATGATCAGTGCGACCCCGGCCAGGCAGACCAGCGCTCCCGCGACGTCCCAGCGGTCCGGCCGGAAACCGTCCACGACCATGCCCCAGGTCAGGGAGCCCGCGACGAAGACCCCGCCGTACGCCGCCAGCACACGGCCGAAGTTCGCGTCCGGCTGGAAGGTGGCGACGAAGCCGTAGGCGCCCAGCGCGATCACCCCGGCGCCGATCCACGCCCAGCCGCGGTGCTCGCGCACTCCCTGCCACACCAGCCAGGCGCCGCCGATCTCCAGGAGGGCGGCCAGGGCGAACAGCAGGACGGAGCGCGCGACGGACATACCGGGAGCGTAGAAGGCCGGCACCGGCGCCGGCCCTCAGAGGTCGCTCAGGGATCGCTCAGGGATCGCTCAGGGTGCGCTCAGGGCCAGACCAGGCAGTACGGCTGGTGGCCGGCCTCGTGGAGCCGGTGGCTGAAGTCCTGCCACTCGTGCAGGAGCCGGTAGACGTCGAAGGCGTCGCGCGGGCCGCCCCGGTCGGGGACGGTGGACCAGATGAAGGCGGCGGCGCCCACCGACTCCTCCCCGATGCCGCGCAGCGGGTCGACGACCGTCATGGGGAGCCTGACCACCGCGTAGTCGGAGTGGAGGACGACCAGTTCCAGCGGGGGCACCTTGTGCAGCGGGACGCCCTCGATGCCGGTGAGGACCATGGCGGCCATCGTCTCCGGCTTGATGCTGGTGAACATGCCGTGGCCCAGTTCGTCCCCGCCGAGCTCGTCCGGGCGCATCGTGATGGGCACCCGGGCGGCTGTGGCGCCGTCCGGCGCGCCGAAGTACTTGTAGGTCACCCCCACCCGGCCACCCTTGCTGCTCCTCGTCTCCGTGCCCTCGGCCCCGGCCGCCCCGGTCCGGCCGGCCCCGGCCTCGGCGGTCTCGCTGACCGCTCTCGCGTCGCGGTCCCGCCGGTGGCGTCCCCGCGCCCGCCTGGGTCCCCGGCCCAGGTCCCCCGTGCCCTCGCCCAGTCCGCCACCGCGCTGCATGTCACCACCCGACCACTTGCGGCCCCCGCCGCGCAACCAGATCATCGTCTCCAAAGACTTTCAGAGACCTCCCCTTCTGGCGGGCTGTGAAACGCCCGGCCGCACATGCGCGCGAGGCTCTGAGACCATGGCTTGCGTGAGCTATCCGTACGATGCCCCAGTATCGCAGTCGCTGTACGACCGTGCCGCCGTCGTGACGCCCGGAGGCGTGAATTCTCCGGTGCGCGCCTTCCGCGCCGTGGGCGGTACGCCCCGCTTCATGGTGTCCGGTACCGGTCCGTACCTCACCGACGCCGACGGCCGTGAGTACGTGGACCTCGTGTGCTCCTGGGGCCCGATGGTCCTCGGGCACGCCCACCCCGCCGTGGTCGAGGCGGTGCGGCGGGCGGTCGCGCACGGCACGTCCTTCGGCACGCCCGGCGAGGGCGAGGTGGAGCTGGCCGAGGAGATCGTCGCCCGCATCGCCCCCGTCGACCAGGTGCGGCTGGTCTCCTCCGGCACCGAGGCCACGATGTCCGCGATCCGCCTGGCGCGCGGTTTCACCGGGCGGGCCAAGGTGGTCAAGTTCGCCGGCTGCTACCACGGACACGTCGACGCGCTGCTGGCCGCGGCCGGCTCGGGCGTGGCCACCTTCGCCCTGCCCGACACCCCCGGCGTGACGGGCGCGCAGGCCGGGGACACGCTGGTGCTGCCGTACAACGATCTGGACTCGGTCGCCGCCGTCTTCGCCGCGCACCCCGGAGAGATCGCGTGTGTGATCACCGAGGCGTCGCCGGGCAACATGGGCGTCGTGCCGCCGCGCGACGGCTTCAACGCCGGGCTCAAGCGCCTGTGCGAGGAGAACGGGGCGCTGTACGTCTCGGACGAGGTGATGACGGGCTTCCGCGTCTCGAAGGCCGGCTGGTACGGCCTGGACGGCGTCGTGCCGGACCTGATGACCTTCGGCAAGGTGATGGGCGGCGGCTTCCCGGCCGCGGCCTTCGGCGGCCGGGCCGACGTGATGGCCCACCTCGCCCCCGCCGGACCCGTCTACCAGGCCGGCACCCTCTCCGGGAACCCGGTCGCCACCGCCGCCGGCCTCGCCCAGCTCCGCCTGCTGGACGACGCGGCGTACGAGCGGCTGGACGCCGTCTCCGCCGAGATCCGCGCGCTGGTCACCGAGGCGCTCACCGAGGCGGGCGTGGCGCACCGGCTGCAGAGCGCGGGCAACATGTTCTCGGTCTTCTTCACCGACGGGGACGTGGCGGACTACGACGCGGCCAGGCGCCAGGAGTCGTTCCGCTTCACCGCCTTCTTCCACGAGATGCTGGCCCGGGGCGTCTACCTGCCGCCCTCGGCCTTCGAGTCCTGGTTCGTCTCCACCGCCCACGACGACCGGGCCGTCGAGCGGATCGCCGCCGCCCTGCCGCCGGCCGCGCGCGCCGCCGCGCGGGCCACCGCCGCGGAGGAGGGGGCATGACCGGCGAGCCGAACGGGAGCGTCCCGAACCCGGCGGAGTCGGCGGACCCCGCGGGTATGACGGACCCGGCGGACGTGGCGCTCTCCCCCGAGACGGCGGGGGAGCGCGAGCAGCACGGCGGCGGCAAGCGCACCGTCGTCCATCTGATGCGGCACGGCGAGGTGGAGAACCCCAAGGGGATCCTCTACGGGCGCCTGCCCGGCTACCACCTCTCCGACCTGGGCCGCCGCATGGCCGAGCGGGTCGCCGAGCATCTGGCCGGGCGCGACATCACCCATGTCGTCGCCTCCCCGCTGGAGCGCGCCCAGGAGACCGCCTCGCCGATCGCCGAGGCGCACGGCCTGGACGTGGCCGGCGACGAGCGGCTGATCGAGGCGGAGAACATCTTCCAGGGCAAGACCTTCGGCGTCGGGGACGGGGCGCTGCGGCGGGTCGCGAACTGGCCGCACCTGCGCAACCCCTTCCGCCCGTCGTGGGGCGAGCCGTACATCGACCAGGTGGTGCGGATGATGGCGGCGCTGGAGGCCGCACGGGACGCCGCCCGCGGTCACGAGGCGCTGTGCGTCAGCCACCAGCTGCCGATCTGGACGGTGCGCAGCTTCGTCGAGCGCCGCCGGCTGTGGCACGACCCGCGCAGGCGGCAGTGCACCCTGGCGTCGCTGACCACCTTCACCTTCGTCGGCGACCGGATCGTCTCGGTCGGCTACAGCGAGCCGGCCCGCGATCTGGTGCCGCCGCACCTGAGGGCCGGGGCGAAGCCGGTCAAGGGGCAGGCCGGCAAGGGGCCCGGCTTCGGCGCCTGACCGGTCCGGCCGGCCGCGCCGCCGCGGCCGGACCGGTCGCGGCCGCCCGGCGACCGTCGGCCAGGGTGACCCAAGTCACATTCCGGTGGGGGGAGTTGTCGGGGTATCGCCCGGTGGGGCCTTTTGGCGGGGGCGGGGGAACGCCTGCGCGAGGCGCATGGGAAACTTTTCACATGTTTCTTCGCGCTACCGGCTCCCCGGGCCGCTCCCGGCTGTCCGCGGCCGTCACCGCCGCGGCGGCCTGCGCACTGATCCTGTCGGGCTGCGGCGCCGGCGGCGGCCAGGAGCAGAGCGGCGGATCCGGCAAGAACTACGTGGACGGAACGGGCACGGTCACCGAGGTGAAGCCGGCCGACCGCAAGCCCGCCCCCGACCTCTCCGGCGAGACGGTGGACGGGGAGTGGCTGGACGTCGCCGACTACCGGGGTGATGTCGTGGTCCTCAACGTCTGGGGCTCGTGGTGCCCGCCGTGCCGCGCCGAGATGCCGCATCTGGTGAAGGTGGCGGGTGAGACCGAGGACCAGGGGGTGCGGTTCGTCGGGATCAACACCCGGGACCTCGACCGGGTCCCGGCCCAGCGTTTCGAGGACGAGTACGAGGTGCCCTACCCCAGCCTCTACGACCCCTCCGGCAAGCTTCTGCTGCGCTTCCCCAAGGGCAGCCTCAACCCGCAGGCCATCCCCTCCACCCTCGTCCTCGACCGGGAGGGGAGGATCGCCGCCCGGGCCCTGAAGCCGCTCGGCGAGGAGGAACTCCGCTCCATGATCGAGCCCCTGATCAGGGAGAAGTGAGACGGATGCTCCACCTCGCCTCCGGGACGGGGATCTACGAGACCGTCCTGACCGGTGGTCTGCTCCTGGCGATCCCCATCGCCCTGCTGGGTGGGCTGGTGTCGTTCTTCTCCCCCTGCGTCCTGCCGCTCGTCCCCGGCTACCTCTCCTACGTCACGGGGATCGGCGGCGCCGACCTGGCCGAGGCGCGCAGAGGACGGATGGTGCTCGGCGCCTCCCTGTTCGTCGCGGGCTTCACGGCGGTCTTCGTCTCGGGCGGCGCTCTCTTCGGGTACTTCGGCCATACGCTCCTGGAGTACCAGGAGACGATCACCCGGATCCTGGGCGTGTTCCTGATCGCGATGGGCCTGCTCTTCGCCGGACTGCTCAGGGGGATCGGGCAGCGCGAGTTCCGCTTCCACCGCAGACCGGCCGTGGGCCTGGCCGGCGCCCCCGTGCTCGGTGTGCTCTTCGGCGTCGGCTGGACCCCGTGCCTGGGGCCCACGCTGGCCGCGGTCAACACACTGGCGCTCAGCGAGGCGAGCGCGGGGCGGGGAGCACTGCTGACGGTCGCCTACTGCCTGGGCCTGGGCCTGCCGCTGATACTGACGGCGGTGGGCTTCCGGCGGGCGATCGGCGCCTTCGCCGTGGTCAAGCGGCACTATGTGTGGGTCATGCGGATCGGCGGGGGGATGCTGGTCGCGCTGGGGATCCTGATGCTCACCGGGGCATGGGACCTGCTGCTGACCGAAATGCGCACCTGGACCAACAGCTTCACCGTAGGGATCTGAGATGCCCACAGCCGATGTCGGGAAAGCCCCCGAGAACACCCGGGCCGGCGCCGAGGAGCAGGAGGCGGGCGGCCGGATCTCCACGGCCCCCCGCGAGGACCCGTCGGTCGACGTCCCCGCCCTGGGGCCGGTGGGCTGGGCCCGCTGGTTCTGGCGGCAGCTCACCTCGATGCGGGTCGCGCTGATCCTGCTCTTCCTGCTCTCGCTCGCCGCCGTTCCCGGTTCGCTGATCCCGCAGAACGGCTCGGACGTCTTCGCCGTGCGGAACTTCAAGGAGCGCAACGGGACGCTGGCGGAGGTCTACGACAGACTCCAGCTCTTCGACGTCTACAGCTCGGTGTGGTTCTCCGCGATCTACATCCTGCTGTTCGTCTCGCTCATCGGCTGCATCCTTCCGCGCAGCCGGCAGTTCATCGGCCAGCTGCGCTCCCGTCCGCCGCGCGCGCCGCGCCGGCTGACCGGGATGCCCGTCCACACCACCTGGCGCACCGACGCCGAGCCGGAGCGGGTGCTCCGGGCGGCGCGGACGCTGCTGAAGGGGCGCCGCTTCCGCACGTCCCTGACCGAGGAGCCGGGCGGCCCGGGCGGATCCGGCGGCTCCGACTCCGCTTCGGGGGGCTCGGTCGCCGCCGAGAAGGGCTATCTGCGCGAGGCCGGCAACCTCGTCTTCCACGTCTCGCTGATCGTGATGCTGCTCGCCTTCGCGGCCGGGCAGCTGTGGAACTCCGAGGGCGGCAAGCTCATCGTGGAGGGCGACGGGTTCTCCAACACGCTCGTCCACTACGACGACTTCACCTCCGGGACGCTGTACGACACCGACGACCTGGACGTCTTCGGCTTCACGCTGGAGGAGTTCCACGCCTCCTTCGAGCGCACCGGCCCGCAGCGCGGCACCGCGCGCACCTTCCGCGCCGACGTCTCGTACTGGGAGGGCGCCGACGGCGCGGAGAAGAAGACCTCCATCGAGGTCAACCACCCGCTGAAGGTCGGCGACTCCAAGGTCTTCCTGGTCGGCCACGGCTACGCGCCGGTCGTCACCGTCACCGACGGGCAGGGGAAGATGGCGTACCGGGGCCCGGTGCCGTTCCTGCCGCAGGAGAGCCTGGGCCTGACCTCCACGGGCGTCATCAAGGTCACCGACTACCGGAACAAGGACGGCGAGAAGGAGCAGCTCGGCTTCCAGGGCATCTTCACGCCCACCTACGGGATCGACGCCGAGCGCGGGCCGCACTCCACCTTCCCCGAGCTGGACTACCCGGTGCTCTCCCTCAACGCCTTCCACGGCGACCTGGGCGTCAACGCGGGGCTCCCGCAGAACGTCTACCAGCTCGACACCGACAAGATGGAGCAGTTCAAGGCCGAGGACGGCGACCTGTTCCGGGCCGATCTGCGCCCCGGCGAGTCGGTGGAGCTGCCGGAGGGCGCGGGCACGCTGACGTTCGACCGCGTCGAGCAGTGGGCCAGCTTCCAGGTCTCCCAGGAGCCCGGGGAGGGCTGGGCGCTGGCCGGGGCCGCCGCCGCCGTGCTCGGCCTGGCCGGCTCGCTGTTCATCCGCCGCCGCAGGGTGTGGGTACGCGCCCGGCGCGGCGCGGACGGCGTCACCGTGGTGGAGATGGCCGGGCTGGGCCGCAGCGAGTCCGCGCGGCTCCCCGAGGAGCTGGGCGACCTGGCCTTCGCCCTCCAGGACGACGCCCCGCCCGCGGAGGACCCGCCCGCGGAGGATCCGGACGGGGAGGATCCGGACGGGGAGGATCCGGACGGGGAGGGCCCGGCCCCCGGCGAGGACGCCGACCGGGACACCGGCCGGAACACCGTTCAGGACGCCGGGGGTAGCACGGGGGGGACCACAGAAGACGTACCGGCTGCCACCGAGGACGCCGGCCCCTCGTCACGAGGAGAGAACGAGTGAACCCAGTGGACATCGCAGTCGCAGCGAACGAGAGCCTCGCCGAGTTCAGCAACCTGCTGATCAAGTCGGCGATGGCCGTGTACGCCCTGGCCTTCGTCGCGCACATCGTGGAGTGGGTGTTCGGCAGCCGCAGCAAGGTGGCCCGCACCGCCGCCGCGCTGACCGTCGAGGGCGCCGGGAAGTCCGGGGGCGCCCGTACCGCCGCCGCGGGGAGGAACGCCGACAAGGTCTCCGTCACCGTGCGGACCTCCGGCGGCGGCACGGAGGTGCTGGAGCGCCCCAGGGTCGTCACCCGTTCCGCCCCGGGCCGCCGGGCCGGTGTGCCGGACGGCCCCGGCGCGGCCGGCGGGGACGAGCAGGGCGACCTGTACGGCCGGATCGCCGTCTCGCTCACCGTGCTGGCCTTCCTGCTGCACTTCGGCGCGGTGCTCACCCGCGCCCTGTCGGTGCAGCGCGCCCCCTGGGGCAACATGTACGAGTTCTCGACGGCCTTCTCGATGGTCGCCGTCGGCGCCTACCTGGCCTTCCTGGTGGCGAAGAAGGACATCCGCTGGATCGGGCTGCCGCTGGTCACCACCGTGCTGCTCGACCTGGGCCTGGCCATCGTGGTCTTCTACACCGAGAGCGACCAGCTCGTCCCGGCGCTCGACTCGTACTGGCTGTGGATCCACGTCTCGCTGGCCATCGTGTGCGGCGCGCTGTTCTACCTCGGCGCGGTCTCCACGCTGCTGTACCTGTTCCGGGACCGCTACGAGGCCAAGCTGGAGGCCGGCGGCAGGCCGGGCGCCTTCGCCGCCTCCGTACTGGAGCGGCTGCCCAGCTCCGCGTCGCTGGACGGCTTCGCCTACCGCGTCAACGCCGCCGTCTTCCCGTTCTGGACCTTCACCATCATCGCGGGCGCCATCTGGGCCGAGAACGCCTGGGGCCGCTACTGGGGCTGGGACCCCAAGGAGACCTGGTCCTTCATCACCTGGGTCGGCTACGCGGCGTACCTGCACGCCCGTTCCACGGCGGGCTGGAAGGGGCGCAAGGCCGCGTACCTGGCGCTGATCGCCTTCCTGTGTTTCCTGTTCAACTACTACGGCGTCAACATCTTCTTCGACGGCCTGCACTCCTACGGCGGGGTGTGACCGTCGCGAGGTGATGTGACGTGATGTGACGCGGGCGCGCTCTCAGGAGGCGGCGGGCGGGGTGGTGTCCTCCGGCCCGCCGTTCTCCTTGTCGGCCTCCCTGCCGGCGCCGCCGTCCCTCCCGTCGTCCTTCCGGCCCCGCTCCTCACCGGACTCCGGCTTCCGCTCCTGCTCCGGCTTCCGCTCCTGCTCGGGTGTCCCGGGGCGCTGCCGTCCGCGCTCGTTGATCGACTTCAGGAAGTCGGGGTTGTCGTCCGGCGCCACCCAGCGGCGCTCGGCGGGACGGGTGGCGCCGTAGGGCGCGTTCCTGCGCGGCCGCCCGGCCAGGAACCAGGCGATGGGCCCGAACAGCACCGAACCGAAGAGCACGATGATGAAGACCCACGCCGGCTTCGGCAGCTTGCGGACCTCGTTCTCGGGGGTGTTCAGGCAGTCGATGAAGGCGTAGATCCACACCGCCAGGATCAGAACGGTCGGAAGAAGCCTGAGCATTGGGCAACGCCCCCTGGAAGCGTGTAGTGCGGCAGGTGCCGGGCCCTGCGCGGGCCCGTGGTCCGGGATGCCCGGGCGCCGGGCCGGAGCCGGAGGAGGCCCCGTGACAGGCCCAGGGTAATCGGTGTCGGATACTTGCCCGTATGGCATACGACGATCTCCGCTCGCTGCTGCGGGCCCTGGAGCGCGACGGCGACCTCGTACGGATCAAGGCCGAGGTCGATCCCCATCTGGAGGTCGGGGAGATCGTCGACCGGGTCCAGAAGTCCGGCGGCCCGGCGCTGCTCTTCGAGAACGTCAGGGGCTCCGACATGCCGCTGGCGATGAACGTCTTCGGCACCGACCGCCGCACGCTCAAGTCACTGGGCCTGTCCTCCTACGACGACATCAGCGAGAAGATCGGCGGACTGCTGCGGCCCGAGCTGCCGCAGGGCTTCGTCGGGATGCGCGAGGCGTTCGGCAAGCTCGGCTCGATGGCGCACGTACCGCCGAGGAAGGTCAGGGAGGCGCCCGTCCAGGAGGTCGTCCTCACCGGCGACGACGTGGACCTGGAGAAGCTGCCCGCGCTGTTCACCTGGCCCAAGGACGGCGGCTCCTTCTTCAACCTGGGCCTGACCCACACCAAGGACCCCGAGACCGGCATCCGCAACCTGGGCCTGTACCGCCTCCAGCGGCACGACCGCCGCACCATCGGGATGCACTGGCAGATCCACAAGGACAGCCGCAACCACTACCAGACGGCCGCGCGGCGCGGCGAGCGGCTGCCGGTCGCCATCGCCTTCGGCTGCCCGCCCGCCGTCACCTACGCCTCCACCGCGCCGCTGCCGGGCGACATCGACGAGTACCTGTTCGCCGGCTTCCTCCAGGGGAAGCGGGTGGAGATGGTGGACTGCAAAACGGTTCCGCTCCAGGTCCCCGCACGCGCAGAGGTGGTGCTGGAGGGCTGGCTGGAACCGGGAAAGATGCTCCCGGAGGGGCCGTTCGGCGACCACACCGGCTTCTACACGCCGCAGGAGGACTTCCCGGCCCTGACCATCGACTGCGTGACGATGCGCAGACGGCCGGTCTTCCAGTCCATCGTGGTGGGCCGCCCGCCGACGGAGGACGGGCCGCTGGGCCGGGCGACGGAACGCTTCTTCCTGCCGCTGCTGAAGATCATCGTCCCGGACATCGTGGACTACCACCTCCCCGAGGCGGGCGGCTTCCACAACTGCGCGATCATCTCGATCGACAAGAAGTACCCCAAGCACGCGCAGAAGGTGATGTCCGCCATCTGGGGCGCGCACATGATGTCGCTGACCAAGCTGATCGTGGTGGTCGACTCCGACTGCGACGTCCACGATCTGCACGAGGTCGCCTGGCGCGCCCTGGGCAACACCGACTACGCCCGCGACCTCCTCCTCACCGAGGGGCCGGTGGACCATCTCGACCACGCCTCCTACCAGCAGTTCTGGGGCGGCAAGGCGGGCATCGACGCCACCGCCAAGTGGCCCGAGGAGGGCTACACGCGCGACGGGGGCTGGCCGGACATGGTCCTGTCCGACCCCGACACGGCCGAGAAGGTCAGCCGCCGCTGGCGGGAGTACGGGCTGTGAGCTCCGTCACCGAGGGCGTCGCCGGCCCCCAGCCCGCCCGGCCCGCCGGCCGGGTCAGGGCGTTCCTGCGGCTGGTGATGATCGAGCACTCGGTCTTCGCGCTGCCCTTCGCCTACACCGCCTCGCTCACCGCGATGTTCCTGGCCGACGGTTCCGTCCACTGGCGGGAGCTGCTCCTGGTCACCGTCGCGATGGTGGGGCTGCGGACCTTCGCGATGGCCGCCAACCGGATCATCGACAGGGAGATCGACGCCCGCAACCCGCGCACCGCGGGGCGCGAGCTGGTCACCGGGGCGCTGTCGGTGCGCACCGCGTGGGCCGGGGCGCTGGTCGCGCTCGCCGTCTTCCTCGGGGCCGCCGCGCTGCTGAACCCGCTGTGCCTGGCGCTCGCGCCCGTCGCCGTGGTGCCGATGGTGGTCTACCCGTACGGGAAGCGGTTCACCGACTTCCCGCACGCCATACTCGGGCTCGCACAGGCCATGGGGCCCGTGGGCGCCTGGATCGCGGTCACCGGCGCCTGGTCGTGGGAGGCGGTGGTCCTCGGGCTGGCGGTGGGCGTGTGGATCGGCGGCTTCGACCTGATCTTCGGCTGCCAGGACGTGGCCGCCGACCGGGCCCACGGGGTGCGGTCCGTCCCCGCGCGCTTCGGCATAGCCGCCGCGCTGTACGGGGCCCGCGGCTCCCATGTCGTCACCGTGGCGCTGCTGGCCTGGTACGGCGCGCTGACCGGGGCCGGCGCGCCGTACTGGGCGGGGCTGGCGGTCGTGGTGGCGGCGTTCGTCTACGAGCACTCCATCGTGCGGCCCGGCGACCTGTCCCGGCTGAACCGGGCGTTCTTCACCGTCAACGGCTTCATCGGGATCGTGCTGTTCGCCTGCGTCCTGCTCGATCTGGCGCTGCGCGGTCTGACGGTGTGACGGCGCGGTCGCGGGCCCGGCCCGGGGCGGCGGTGCGCCGCCCGCCCGGCCGGGTCCGCCGCGGCCGGGCGGGTCAGGGTATCTGCCGCCGGGCCCGCGAGGCCGGCGCCGAGCGGCGGAACCAGAACGCCGCCAGCACCCCGCCGATCAGCCCGAACAGATGCCCCTGCCAGGAGACGCCCTGGGCGGTGGGCAGCACGCCCCACAGGATCGAGCCGTAGAGCAGCACGACCGTGATGCCCACAGTGATGTCGAGTGCGTCCCGGTCGACGAAGCCGCGCACCAGCAGATAGCCGAAGAGACCGAAGACCACACCCGAGGCGCCCGCCGTCAGGGAGTTCTCCGGCGCGGTGAGCCAGACGCCCAGACCGCTGACGACGATGATCGTCAGGCAGACGGCCAGGAAGCGGCCTATCCCGCGCACGGCCGCCAGGAAGCCCAGCACCAGCAGCGGCAGGCTGTTGGCCGCCACGTGGTCCCAGCCGAAGTGCAGGAACGCCGCCGGCACCACGTCGGCCAGCTCGTCCGTCTCGCGCGGCGAGATGCCGTAGGGGTCGAGGGAGTTGCCGGTGGCCACGTCGACGGCCTCCAGCAGCCACAGCAGGGCCACCCAGGACGCCATCAGCACGCCCGCCGACATCGCCCTGGAGGCGCGTGGGGAGCGGGACGCCCCGGCCGCCGGTCCGTACACCATCCGGTCCCTCTCTCCCGTTCGATACCGCTGACCGGTCCCGGCATCGCCGCCGGTTCCGGTTCCGGTGCAGCCGCCGGCATCCGGTGCAGCCGCCGGCCGGGCCGGATGTCCCCGGTCTGTCCGGCTCTCCGCCCGCTTTCGCCGCCGCGTACGTCCTGAGAACGTCACGGAACGTGCCGGGAGTTCCGGCCGGGGCGTCTCAGGGCCGGGACGAGCCCAGCTCCTCGTAGAGCACCGCGGCCATCACGTCCTGCGGGTCCAGCCACCTGGCGCCCCTGGGCGCCTTCACCGAGACCGCCGAACCGGGCGCGAAGGAGAGGGTGAGCGGTATCTCCTCCGTCTCCCCGGCGCCCGTCCGTCCGGTGAACTGCGCCAGGTCCACCGTCATTCCCGACAGTACGCCGCCGCGCAGTGCCAGCTCCGCGGTGATCCGCCGGTCCGGCGCCCGCTCCAGCCAGGAGAACCCGATCCCGTCGAAGCGGTCCTCCAGCGGGGCCAGCGCCCGTGCGAGGCCGTCGGCGGCCTCGCGGGCCGGGAGGGTCACCCTGACGCGCTCGGTGCCGTCCGCCCGCCCGGCCTCCCGCAGGACGGCGTGGTCGTCCAGGGCCCGGCGCACCGCGTCCATCACATGGTGCTGGGCCCGGGCGCTCTGCAGGATGTCCACGCTGTTGGCCAGCCGCTGGGCGCGCTCGCCGTACTTGCCGCCCACCGCCCGCGCGAAGTGGTCGAACTCCTCGGGGTCCATCTGCACCCACCGGCCTTCGAACATGTCCCGGGCGGCGGCCAGGGAGGGCGGCAGGGAGTCCGCCGAGCGGGCCAGCTCGGCCGCCAGCACCACCGTCTCGCGGCTCCGGCCCGTCTCGTGCGCCAGCCGCGTCCAGTTGGCGCGCACGTAGAAGTCGGCGCCGACCGACTTGTAGGCGGCCACGTCCCGGTTGCCGAAGTTCACGGCCGCGGCCGTGTCGATCCGGTCCTTCCCGCCGAGGTCCTTCAGCGGCCTGTCCGCGCCGAACACGAACGCCGTCTCCATCCGGGACAGCAGCAGCGCGTCGGTGCGGGAGACCGCCGGGCCCATGCCCCGCTCGTGGTTGCGCCGCAGGAAGGCGTGTATCTCGTCGGCCGGGGCGTCGACGCGCGCGGCGACCGACACCGTCTCCCACTCGCCGAGCCTGTCGACGGCCTGGCGGACCCTGGCCCCGGCGTCGGCCCTCCCGGGGGTCTGGCAGGCGGTGGAGGCGGCGATCAGCAGGGCGCAGCCGGCCGCCGCCAGGCGTGTGCGACCGGTGCGCCCGCCGGCCGGGGCGTGCCCGGAGTGCTCGGTGTGCGCGACGGGTGTGCGGGGTGCGCGGGGTGTACGGGATGCGCGGCGGACGCGGGGCATACGGGACATGCGTCGATCCAACTACCTCGGGGACGGAGAAGACCAGGGGCCAGGGTGCCCCGGCCGGCGCGGGAGGCCGGCGCGGGAGGGCGGCGCGGCGGCCTCGGGACGTGTTCCGAAAGTCCCGTCCGCGGGGCGGCGCCCTGCGGGCGGACGACGCTGCTTCCGGAGCACGCCTTAGGCTCGGTGCCGTGAGTGACAGTGTGCGACGGCCGTGGATCGTCGGTGTGTCCGGGGCGTCCGGGACGCCGTACGCCGCGTCGGTGATCCGCGGGCTGCTCGCGGCGGGCGAGGACGTGGACCTGGTGGTCAGCCGGGCCTCCCGGCTGACCCTGCTGGACGAGACCGGCCACCCCTTCCGCGACGCCCACTGGCGCGAGGACCTGCGCCGCTGGCTGGCCCGGGGGGCGGACGGCACCCCGAACGCGTACGACGTGGCGGTCCCCGAGCCCGGGGGCCCGGAGGCGGCCGCGGAGAGGGCGGCGGGGAAGGCGGCGGGCGGCACCGTGCGGTACTGGCCCGCCGGCGACCTGGCCGCGGGACCGTCGTCGGGCTCGTACCCGGCCAGGGGGATGATCGTCGTACCGGCCTCCACCGCGTCCGTGGCGGGCATCGCCCTGGGACTGTCCAAGGACCTGCTCCAGCGTACGGCGAGCGTCACGCTCAAGGAGCGCCGCCCGCTGGTCGTCGCCGTGCGCGAGACGCCGCTGGGCGGCCAGACGCTCAGGCACATGGTCGCCCTGGACGAGGCGGGGGCCGTGGTGCTGCCGGCCTCGCCCGCCTTCTACGCGGGGGCGGCCCACATCCAGGAACTGGTCGACTTCGTCGCCGGCCGCGCGCTGGACGCACTGGGCGTTCCGCACGATCTCTACCGCCGATGGGAAGGCGAGCTGGGGGGCGCACAGAGGCAGTCGTAGGGCGGTGGGCGCGGATGCCTTAGATTCGATTACGGAAAGCTCTTGCGGTATCCGACAGCCGGACAGCCCGGACGACGGCCGAACGACGGAAGGCACCAGGACGCATGGACGCGGTGGACAGACAGCTCATCCAGGCGCTGCGCGAGAACGGCAGGGCCTCGTACGCGGAGCTGGGCCGGCTCGTCGGCCTCTCCGGCCCCAGCGTGACCGACCGCATCAACCGGCTGGAGGCGGCAGGCGTCATCACCGGCTACCGCGCGACCGTGGACGCCCCCTCCCTGGGTCTGGGCGTCACCGCCCTGATCGGCATCCAGCTCTCGGACTCCGTCGACCACGAGGACGTGGTGGGGCGGCTGCGGGACCAGGCGGAGATCGAGGACTGCTGGTTCATCGCCGGGGACGACTCCTTCATGCTCAAGGTGCGCGCCACCGACGTGGACGGCCTGGAGCGGACGATCCGCAGGCTCTCGGGCACCAAGGGAGTCTCGCGGACCCGCACCACCATCGTGCTCTCCACCAAGTGGGAGAACCGGGTGGGCGTACTGCCCACCGAGGAGGAGTGACCGCGGCCGCCGCGCGCCCGGGGGGACTCGGCCGTCCCCGCCGGCGCCCCCGGGGGCCGGGGCCCCGCCCGGGCGCGCGGCGGGGACGGCGTAGGCTCAATGGGTCGCCCGCAACGGACGGCCCCGCAGGACCCGCAACCCCGTACACACCGAACAAGGAGGCGGCGACGCATGGACGCTGGGCTCAAGCGCGAGCTGGAGGAGAAGGTCCGCGCCGGTGAGCGGCTGAGCCGTGAGGACGGCATCGCCCTGTACGAGTCCGACGACCTGGCCTGGCTGGGCGGCCTCGCCCACGAGGTGCGCGTCCGCAAGAACGGCGACGTCGTCTACTTCAACGTCAACCGCCACCTGAACATGACCAACGTGTGCACGGCCTCGTGCGCCTACTGCTCCTTCCAGCGCAAGCCGGGGGAGAAGGACGCGTACACCATGCGCATCGAGGAGGCCGTGCGGCTGGCCAGGGCGATGGAGGGCGACAACCTCACCGAGCTCCACATCGTCAACGGTCTCCACCCCACCCTGCCCTGGCGCTACTACCCGCGCTCGCTGCGGGAGCTGAAGAAGGCCCTGCCGGACGTCTCCCTGAAGGCGTTCACCGCCACCGAGATCCACCACTTCGAGACGATCTCGGGCCTGTCGGCCTCCGAGATCCTCGACGAGCTGATCGACGCCGGTCTGGAGTCGCTCACCGGCGGCGGCGCGGAGATCTTCGACTGGGAGGTGCGGCAGCACATCGTCGACCACCGCACCCACTGGGAGGACTGGTCGCGCATCCACCGCCTGGCCCATGAGAAGGGCCTCAAGACGCCCTGCACCATGCTGTACGGGCACATCGAGGAGCCCCGCCACCGTGTCGACCACGTGCTGCGGCTGCGCGAACTGCAGGACGAGACCGGCGGCTTCCAGGTCTTCATCCCGCTGCGCTACCAGCACGACTTCGTGGACATGAAGGACGGCAAGGTCCGCAACCGGCTCCAGGCCCGCACCACCATGGCCACCGGGGCGGAGGCGCTCAAGACGTTCGCGGTCTCGCGGCTGCTGTTCGACAACGTGCCGCATGTGAAGGTGTTCTGGGTGATGCACGGCGTGCAGACCGCCCAGCTCGCCCTCCAGCACGGCGCGGACGACATGGACGGCTCGGTGGTCGAGTACAAGATCACCCATGACGCGGACAACTACGGCACCCCCGACAAGCTCACCCGCGAGGACCTGCTGGAGCTGATCCGCGACGCCGGCTTCCGCCCCATCGAGCGCAACACCCGCTACGAGATCGTCCGCGAGTACGACGGCCCGGACCCGGCGCGGCGCGAGTCGCCGCAGCCGATGCGGCTGTGACCCGGCGGCGGGCGTGACGCGGAACACATCGGTGAGGCGGAACACATCGGTGAGGACGGCTCGATGACGCTGCGGTACGTGCTCGACCCTCCCGTCGACCGGCGGCTGGCCGACGGGGTCTGCGACCTGTGGGCGCGGGTGACCAACGCGGGCGGCGCCGTCGGCTTCGTACCGCCGGTGACCGCCGAGGACGTGCGGCCCGAGCTGACCCGGCACCTCGCGGCGATGGCCGAGGGACGGGCCCGGCTGCTGGCGGCGTACGACGAGGAGGACCGGGTCGCTGGCACCGCCTTCCTGATGCCGAACACACACCGGCTGATGCGACACTGGGTGTGGCTGTACACCGTGATGCTGAGCCCCGACCGCCAGGGCCGGGGCGAGGGACGGGCCCTGATGGCCGCCGTGGAGGAGGCCGCCCGGGGCATGGACGGCGTCCGCGGCATCCGGCTCACCTGCCGCGGCGGGCTCGGGCTGGAGCACTTCTACGGCTCGTGCGGCTACAAGGAGGTCGGACGCGTGCCCGACGCCATCCGCGTCGCGGACGACGACCTCCGGGACGACATCACCATGTGGCTCCGGCTCAGCTGACCCGGCCACGCCGAAAGGACCCACCACCGTGACCAGCACATCGGAGACCGGCAACACGAACAGGGCGCCGCACGCTGCTTCCGACGCCGCGTCCGGCACTGCGTCCGGCACTGCGCCGGGCCGCACACCGCGTGCGACGCTCCGCTACACGGCCATGCGACTGGGCGTCTTCCTCGCCTGCTTCGTGGTCGTCGCGGTGCTCGCCTACGTCGGCGTACTGCCCGAGGCCATCGGCAAGGCCAACCCGCTGTGGCTGCTGATGCTCGCCATGGTCGTCTCCGCGCCGCTCAGCCTGGTGCTGCTGCGCCGGCAGCGCGACGAGATGTCCGTGCAGATCGCCGAGCGCGTGGACCGGGCCAAGCGGAAGCTGGCCGCCAACCAGAGCCAGGAGGACTGAGCCCGCAGGACCGGGCCGGTCTCCCACCCGTCACACCACCCGTCACACCACCCGTCACACCACCCGTCAACGCCGCCCTCCGCGCCGCGTAACCCTCGTCACACTCCTTCACGACGCCCCGCCGGGAATGCCTTTCCCCGCCGGGGCGTTGTGTGTCGGCGGAAACCGTTCCGCCCAGACGGCGCCCGGGAAGCCCCGGGGCCCGGTGTTAGCGTGAGGACCATGACGACCGCAGCCCGCACCACCCCCCAGGCCAGGAGCACGATGCTCGTGGCCCGGCTGCACGTCGACCTCTGCCGCTGCCTGTCCGCGGCCTGTCGCATCGGCTGAGTCCCGCGCGACCCAAGGCGGCCGGATCCCTCCGGCGCCCTCTTTTCTCTTCCCGAGTTCTCCGGGACCGTCGTGTACTCGACGCACGCATGGAACGCGCGGAAAGCACAGAACGCGCAGAACCCCGAGAACTCTGTCCCCGCCACATGTCCCACCGGAGTGTGTCCGTGTCCTCCAACACGTCATCCAGCGCGCCCGACGAGTCCTCCTCGACCGGCGAGGCCGCCGCAGTCGACGAGACCACCGCGCCGAAGCGCCGCACAGGCCTTGCCAGAGTCCCCTTCTGGGCCCAGATCCTCCTCGGCCTGGTCCTGGGAGCCCTGCTGGGCTGGATCGCCCGCAGCGGCGACGTCGCCTGGCTCAGCACCGCCCTCGACAAGGTCGGCGGCACCTTCGTCCAGCTGCTGAAGCTGGCCGTCGGCCCGCTGGTCTTCTTCGCCATCACCGTCTCGATCACCAACCTGCGGAACGTCTCGGGCGCCGCCCGGCTGGCCGGCCGCACCCTGCTGTGGTTCATGGCCACCTCGCTGATCGCCGTCGGGATCGGCCTGACCATCGGTCTGCTCACCAACCCGGGTGCGGGTACCGGGCTGTCCCCGAAGGACGGCGCCCGGCCCGAACAGGCGGGTTCCTGGCTGGACTTCCTCACCGGGATCATCCCCACCGACGTGGTCACGCCGTTCACCGAGCTGAACGTGCTGCAGATCGTCTTCATGGCCGCCGTCGCCGGCGTCGCCGCCCTGCGGATCGGGGAGAAGGCCGCACCGCTGCTCTCCTTCTCCGAGTCGGCCCTCACCCTGCTGCAGAAGGCCCTGTGGTGGGTCATCCGCCTGGCCCCGCTGGGCACCCTCGGCCTGATCGGCCGCGCCATCGACCAGTACGGCTGGGACCTGATCGGCCAGTACGCCACCTTCACCGCCGACGTCTACATCGGCTCCCTGCTGGTGATGTTCGGCGTCTACCCGCTGCTGCTGGCGCTGGCGGCCCGGGTCAGCCCGCTGCAGTTCTTCCGCGGGGCCTGGCCCGCCATCCAGCTGGGCTTCGTCTCCCGCTCCTCGGTCGGCACCATGCCGGTGACCCAGAAGGCCATCGAACGGCTCGGGGTGCCCAGGGAGTACGCCTCCTTCGCCGCGCCGTTCGGGGCCACCACCAAGATGGACGGCTGCGCCGCGGTCTACCCGGCACTCGCCGCGATCTTCGTCGCGGAGATCTTCGGCATCTCCCTCGGCATCGGCGACTACGTGCTGATCGCCTTCGTCTCGGTCATCGGCTCGGCCGCCACCGCCGGCCTCACCGGCGCCACCGTGATGACCACGCTGACCCTGTCCACCCTCGGTCTGCCGCTGGAGGGCGTGGGTCTGCTGCTGGCGATCGACCCGGTCCTGGACATGATCCGGACGGCCACCAACGTCGCCGGCCAGGCGGCGGTCCCGGTCGTGGTCGCGGCCCGGGAGAGGATCCTCGACCTGGACGCCTTCCGCCGCGCCCGTAGCTTCGACATCGATGCCCTCGACGACACCGACGGCACCGACGGCACCGGCGCCGTCCCCGCGGGAGGCGCGGGAGGCGCGGGAGGCCGCCGGAGCGGCGAGCCGGCCCCCGCCACCGCCTGACCGGCTCCGCACGGCGGCCTCGGGCCCCGGCCGACTCCCGACCCCGGGAGTCGGCCGGGGCCCGAGGCGTACCGCGCCGGGCGGTGTGCCGGGCGCCGGGCGGAGCCGGACACGGGAAAGGCAGGAGCCCCCGCCTTGGCGGGGGCTCCTTGGGTACTGCTTATCCGGTCGTCTGCCGGCGCCGTACCGCCCTCACGGGCGGGCGTACGCCGTCACGGCCAGGGCGTCTGGCCGAGCCGGGCAACTCAGGCCGCGGTGACGTTCTCCGCCTGCGGACCCTTCGGGCCCTGCGTCACGTCGAAGGTGACCGCCTGGTTCTCCTCCAGGGAACGGAAACCGTTGGCGTTGATCGCGGAGTAGTGAACGAACACATCGGGACCGCCGCCGTCCTGGGCGATGAAGCCAAAGCCCTTTTCGGCGTTGAACCACTTGACGGTTCCGGTAGCCATAAGCCCTCCTTGGGCCTATAAGGGTTGCCCTGCTCCAGAAGCCAATGAAGAACTCTGAAAACGACGAGAGCCCGCGGTCACATGCTCCGCAGGCTCTGTACTGCAAGGGAAACCAAACTGCAACTTGCTGTGAGCGTAGCACGGTGCCCACCGGAGTGGAAGGGTGATCATGCTCCGGCGCGCCCGTCCGGGTGAGCACCCCCGGGGAGGCGGACCGGACCTGCGGGGATAGCCTCGCAAGGTGGACACCAATGACGCTGACCAGCCCGTCGCCGAGCCCCTGCGGAGGCGGCCCCGCGTCGGGCACATCCAGTTCCTCAACTGCCTGCCCCTCTACTGGGGGCTCGCCCGCACCGGCACCCTGCTGGACCTGGAGCTCACCAAGGACACCCCCGAGAAACTGAGTGAACAGCTGGTGAACGGGGATCTCGATATCGGCCCGATCACCCTCGTGGAATTCCTCCGCAACGCCGACCGGCTGGTCGCACTGCCGGATATCGCCGTGGGCTGCGACGGCCCGGTGATGTCCTGCGTGATCGTCTCCAAAGTGCCGCTGGCCGCCCTCGACGGCGAGCGCGTCGCCCTCGGCTCCACGTCCCGCACCTCCGTGCGGCTGGCCCAGCTGCTGCTCGCCGAGCGCCACGGCATCGCCCCCGACTACTACACCTGCCCGCCCGACCTCGGCCTGATGATGCAGGAAGCCCAGGCCGCCGTGCTGATCGGCGACGCCGCGCTGCGCGCCTCCCTGCACGACGCGCCCCGGCTCGGCCTCCAGGTCCACGACCTGGGGCTGATGTGGAAGGAGTGGACGGGCCTGCCGTTCGTCTTCGCCGTCTTCGCCGCCCGCCGCGACTACCTGGAGCGCGAACCGGAGACCGTGCGGGAGGTCCACCGGGCCTTCCTCGACTCCCGCGACCTGTCCCTGGAGGAGGTCGCCAAGGTGGCCGAGCAGGCGGCCCGCTGGGAGGCCTTCGACGCCGAGCTGCTGGAGCGCTACTTCACCACCCTGGACTTCCGGCTCGGCCCCGAACAGCTCACCGGCATCGCCGAGTTCGCCCGAAGGACCGGACCCACCACCGGATTCCCGGCGGATGTGCGCGTGGAGCTCCTGAGCCGAGGCCGTACCCCCTGAGCCGAGGCCGTACCCCGTCGCCGCCCCGCCCAGGCCCAGGTCCCGGCCCCGGTTCCGGCTCCTGCCCCGCCCGGCCGGAGCGAACTGACCTGCCGAAAGGCCGCCGGGGCGCTGGCGTACGCTGGATCGGACGCCGTGCCGCCGCGCACCGGCCGACCCGGCCGCCAGGCCCGACCGACCCGACCGCCAAGCCCGAGAGGACCGCCCGGTGACCGATAACGCCGACCTCCAGTCCGTACTCGACCGCGCCGCCGGGGGCGGGCGGATCAGCGCGGAGGAGGCGTTGGAGCTCTACCGGCACGCCCCGCTGCACGCGCTGGGGCAGGCCGCCGACGCGGCGCGCCGCCGCCGGTACGCGGGCACCGAGCACATCGCCACGTACATCATCGAGCGGAACATCAACTACACCAACGTCTGTGTGACCGCCTGCCGGTTCTGCGCCTTCTACGCCGCCCCCAAGGACACGGACAAGGGCTGGACCCGGGACCTGGACGACATCCTGCGCCGCTGCGAGGAGACCGTGGCGCTGGGCGGCACCCAGATCATGTTCCAGGGCGGCCACCACCCCGACTTCGGCGTGGAGTACTACGAGGAGCACTTCTCGGCGATCAAGAAGCGCTTCCCCGAGCTGGTGATCCACTCCCTGGGCGCCTCCGAGGTCGAGCACATGGCCCGCATCTCGGGCGTGACGGTGGAGGACGCGATCCGCCGCATCCACGAGGCCGGCCTGGACTCCTTCGCCGGAGCCGGCGCCGAACTGCTCCCCGAGCGCCCGCGCAGGGCGATCGCGCCGCTGAAGGAGTCCGGCGAGCGCTGGCTGGAGATCATGGAGACCGCTCACCGGATGGGCGTGGAGTCCACCTCCACCATGCTGATGGGCACCGGCGAGACCAACGCCGAGCGCATCGAGCACCTGCGGATGATCCGCGACGTGCAGGACCGCACCGGCGGCTTCCGCGCCTTCATCCCGTACACCTACCAGCCGGAGAACAACCACCTCAAGGGCCGCACCCAGGCCACGGTCTTCGAGTACCTGCGCATCCTGGCCGTCGCCCGGCTCTTCCTGGACAACGTCGCCCACATCCAGGGCTCCTGGCTGACGACGGGCAAGGAGATCGGCCAGCTCTCCCTGCACTACGGCGCGGACGACCTGGGCTCGGTGATGCTGGAGGAGAACGTCGTCTCCTCGGCCGGAGCGAAGCACCGCTCCAACCGCATGGAGCTGATCGACCTCATCCGCAAGGCCGGACGCGTCCCGGCGCAGCGCTCGACGACGTACGAGCACCTGGTCGTCCACGAGGACCCGGCCAAGGACCCGGTGGACGACCGCGTCGTCTCCCATCTGTCCTCGACCGCGATCGAGGGCGGCACCGCGCACCCCGAGCTGAAGCTCATCGACGCCGGCTGACCACCCTCACCCCGCGATCCCGTGCTGACGATCCACGCCCCGCTCGCCGTCCGCCTCACCGGGGACGGCGAGCGGCTGGACGGGCACGCGGTGGCGGTCTCCGGCGACCGGATCGCGGCGATCGGCCCCGCGGACTCCCTCACCGAGGCGTACCCGGCCGCCCGCGTCCGCCACTGGCCCGGCGAACTGGCCCCCGGCCGCTGCGCGGTGGACGCGGCGGCGTGGCTGGAGGCCGCCTACCACCCGGACCCGCGTGAAGTGGGCCTGCCCGGCATCCCCGACACCGAACCGCTCACGGGCTCCGCCCTGGCGGCCCTCCCCATGGACGAGGTGCGCTGGGGCCACAGCGCCCGTCGCGGCCTGCAGCGCCTCCTGCGCGAGGGCTTCACCTCCGTCGTCGGCCCCTTCACCCGCCCTTCGGTGCGCACCGCCGTCCAGCGCTCGGGCCTGACCGTCCTGCCCGCCCCCCGACCCGTCACCCTCTCCGCGGGCGCCCGCGCGGACTTCGCCGTCCACGCCGCCGACGGCCACTGCCTCGCCACCGTCCTCGCCGGCCGTCTCCTCCACCGCCGCACCTGACTCCCCGGGTTTCCGAGGTGCCGCCGAGTGAGGTTTTCTCAGCGAAATGATCTCCGCGAAGTGGGCTGATCGGTGCAGGTCCGGGTGGATCGGGCCGGGCGGCCCCGGCTCTGGACAGACGTAAAGCCCCTGGTAGGACAGGTCTCACCACAAGATCATGTCCGTAACCACCAGAGGCTTCACGTTGGTCACCTATGTTGCCACGCTCGACGTCCCACGCCATGTCGTGGAGTACCTGTCCCGCCTGCTGGCCGCACACCGACGACGCATCGGCACGCCGCGCGGCTCGCGGGCGCTGGGCCCGTTCCGCCAGGCCGTACTGGTTCTGCGCTGGTTCCGCGAGCGCGGCTGCGTGCACTGCCTGGCCCGTGACGCCGGAATCTCCCAGGCCACCGGCTACCGCTACCTGCACGAAGGCATCGACGTCCTCTCCGCCCAGGCCCCGGACCTGCACGAGGTCCTCTCCCGCTGCCGAGGTGAAGGCATGACACACGTGATCCTCGACGGCACACTGATCGAGTCCGACCGCCTCGCCGGCCTCCGGGACAACGGTAACGACCTGTGGTTCAGCCAGAAGCACAAGGCGTTCGGCGGCAACATCCAGTTCCTGTCCGCTCCGGACGGCACCCCCCTGTGGGTCTCCGACGTCGAGCCCGGCAGCGTCCCCGACATCACCGCCGCCCGCCTGCACGCCTTGCCCGCCCTTTACAAGGCCGCCGAGGGCCTTCCGACCCTGGCGGACAAGGGCTACATCGGCGCGGGCATCGGCATCCGCATCCCGGTCCGCCGCCCAAAGGGCCAGTCCGAGCAGGCACTTCACGCCGATACCCGCATGCTCAACATGCTGCTGCGGCATGTCCGGGCCCTGGGCGAGCGCACTGCCGCCGAACTCAAGCAGCGATGGCGGGCCCTGCAGCACGTCACGCTCAGCCCCAACCGGATCGGCGACATCGCCAGAGCAGCTCTCGTTCTCAACGGGATCTGGAAGTGATCACCGATGAGAAAACCTCA
>NZ_PGSG01000076.1 GCF_002843305.1 Streptomyces barkulensis | reverse complement strand
TTTCGTAGAGTCCGCGATCGTGTGATCAAGCGGTCTGCGGGACTTCCTCCAGGTACGCCCAGTACGTCTGCTCGTACTCGTCGGGCGGCACGTAGCCCAGGGCGGAGTGGAGTCGTTCACCGTTGTACCACGCGACCCACTGGAAGACGGCCCGCTCGACCTGGTCGAAGTCCCGCCATGGCCCCTGATGTTCGATCAGTTCGGCTTTGAACGTGCCGTTGAGGGCCTCGGCCATCGCGTTGTCATAACTGTCCGCGACGGACCCGACCGACGCCGAGGCACCGACCTCGGCGAGACGTTCCGTGTACCGAATGGATACGTACTGCGACCCGCGGTCGCTGTGATGGATGAGATCGGCGTCCTTCTTGATCCTCTGCCGCCACAGCGCCATCTCCAGTGCGTCCAGCGGCAGGTCCGTGCGCAGGTGCGTGGCGGCCTGCCAGCCCACGATCCGGCGTGAGTACGCGTCCAGGACGAACGCGACGTAGACCCACCCCGACCAGGTGCGGATGTAGGTCAGGTCCGCCAGCCACAGCTGGTTGGGCCGCTCGGCGGTGAAACGGCGGTTGACCAGGTCCGGCGGGCGCGGCGCGGCCGGCTCGGGGACCGTGGTGCGGCGGCGCTGCCCGCGGATGACGCCCTCGATGCCGAGCTCGCCCATCAGCCGCTCGACCGTGCAGCGGGCCACCGTGTGTCCGGCGCGGACCAGGGCGCGGGTGACGCGGCGTGCGCCGTAGGTGCGCCCGGAGTCCTCCCACGCGGCTGTGACCAGCGGGATCAGTTCTTCGTCGCGCAGGCGTCGGGCCGACTTCGGCCGCGTCTTGCGCGCGAAGTACGTCGACGGCGACACATCCAGCACCCGGCAGACGGGATCGACCCCGAGGCCCTTGTCGCGCAGGTGGTCGATCACCTGCTCGGCCTCGTCCGGGGACGGTCGATCTCCTGGGCAAAAAACACCGAGGCGGCCTTCAGGATCTCGTTGGCCCGCCTCAACTCGGCGTTCTCCTTGCGGAGTTCCTTCAACTCGTCGCGCTCGGCGGTCGTCAGCCGGTCGTCACGCTCGCCGGCGTCCGCCTCGGCCTGGCGGACCCAGGACCGCAGGGCTTCCTTGTGGATGCCGAGGTCGCGGGCGACGTGGGCCACAGGGCGGCCGGTCGCGCGGACCTCGCGCACCGCCCGCTCACGCAGCTCATCGGGGTACTTACGGGGTGCTGGCATTGCTCGTGGTTCTCCTTACGCCTGGAAGCGTAACCCAGGCTTGAGGGACTCCACGAAGATCAGTACAGCTCAGTGGGTCTGCGGGGAGATCAGCTGTCCGCCACCGGGGAGATTCCATGTCCACCAGCGGGAAGGCCAACTGACCGCCAGCGGGGAGTCTGCCGTGTCCTCTGACAGCATGTGACGGTCAGCCCCAGCCGGATCGGAGCCATCGCCCGGGCCGCCCTCGTCCTCCACGATGCATGGCAGTGAACTTCGCTGAGAAAACCTCAGCGGGCATCTGCTCTACACCCTGAGCGGCAACGGTTTCCGAGTCAGGAGCGACAGACTAGTTTCAAGAACAGCTCAGTGTCGTCCAGGCTGGGCAGGACCACGTCGGCGCCAGCAGCTCGTAGCTCGGCTTGGCCACTGCGACCAGAGGCGACGGCGATAATCCTCACGTCGCTGTCGTGGCTGGCTTCGACGTCAGCCGGAGTGTCTCCGACCAGCACAGCTTCTGCCGGGGTGAGTCCGGCGCGTTCCAAGGCGATGCGTACCAGTTCGGCACGTACATCGTTGTCCTCACCGTAAGCGCCGATCTCCCAGTCGATATGCCGGTCAAGGCCGAACACCTCGAGTTTGATCTCGGCGACACGGCGAACGTTGCCGGTGAGTGCGGTCTGCCGTACTCCTGGCTGGACTGCCAGTGCGTCAAGTGCGGCCGATGCCCCTGGGAGAACCTGGCCGCGTTCGCGGAGGTCGGCCGATCGCCTCAGATGGGCGGCGACGAGTTCCTGAGCGAAACGCCCGAAGTCGGCCCGGGTCGTCGTGAGGCCATGGAGCTTGGCAGTCTCGCGGAAGATGACGGCTTCGGTGATGCCGTCGATCTTCGCCTGGCGGCGCATCTTCTGCCCGGTGGTCCGGCTGAATGCCTCCGCTGACAACTCTCGGCCGACGCCTCGTGTGTCGATGAGGGTGTGGTCGATATCCCATAGCACCAGCACCATCGTTGCCTCCCTGACGCCGACTGCTGTAACCACTCGTCACACAATCGTGTACACAGAGTGCCAGAAGCGTGGGCATCCTCCTACGCTGATCACTCAACCTGCCTCAAGGCGAAGGGTAAAGGGGGACGTGTGGACTTGCCGAGGTTGCCCATCGGTGAGCGGATCAGGTACTACCGCAATAAGCGCGGCCGTACACAGGTTGCGATCGCTGGCCTGGTCGGCATCACCGAGGCATATCTATCTCAGATCGAACGCGGTCTGAAGGTCCCATCTGCCGACGTCATCGCACGTATCGCAACAGAACTGGCTGTACCGGTCGCCGCACTGCTCACTGACGAACCGTCGACCCCGGACCCCTCCTCTCCGACGAGCGCAGCGTCCGGCGTGGTCCGGGCCCTGATGGGACATGGCACCCCCTACGGCACCGAGCCTGCCTCACCCAGCGCTTTACGGAAGCGAGTTGATGCAGTGTGGCGAATCTGGCAGACCTCACCAGCGCGGTTCACCGAGGTGGAGGCTGTACTGCCGTCGTTGATCACCGACCTTGAGTACGCCGTACGCGCCTACCGCGCCGACGACGAGACGGACGCACGGCGTGAAGTGCTCCGTGCCTCTGCAGACCTGTACGGGTTGCTGCGCTCATACTGCCGACGGACGGGTCGACTGGACCTGTCGTTAGTGGCCGCCGATCGTGCACGCCACGCCGCCGAAGACGCTGATGACCCGGTACGGATCGCCGCCGCTCAGTGGAATCTCGGACAAGTCTTACTATCCCAGGGCAAGGAACGAGCAGCCGAGGCCGAAGACGTAGCAACGTCCGCGATTGAAAGCCTCCGCCGCGCCCCTGCATCGCTGGAAACCACAGCGATGCGAGGCGCTCTGGAGCTAGTGGTCGCGCTGTCCGCCGCGCGTACCCGGCGGCGGTGGCAGGCACGGCAGCACTTGGAAGAACAAGCCGCGCCGCTCGCTGCTCCAGTCGGAGATGAGTGCAACGTGCAGTGGACCGTGTTCGGGCCGACCAACGTCGCGCTGCATATGATCAGTCTGGACACTCTCGCCGGTGAGGCCTCCGAAGCCCTACGCACCGCTGACCAAATCGACACCTCCCGCCTGCCTTCCAGGGAACGGCAGTTCACGTTCGGTCTGGAAGTGGCGCGCTGCTACGACCTGCGTCGCGAGGACGCCGCAGTCTTGGTCCACCTGCAGTCCTTGGAGGAGTTGGCGCCAGAGGACTTGGAACGCAGCCTCGTGGCCCGCCAAATGACCACTGCTCTCGTCCGCCGAGTGCGGCCAACGTATCGCCGCCAGGCCACCGCACTGGCTCAGCGCCTGGACCTGTTGTGACCCGAACCCGTAGCTACCCGAACTCTCGGTTCGGGTAAGGCCACTGCTCCGACCCTACGGTCGCCGTATCAACCGGCAGATACGGATGAGGAGCAGACGTGACTGCGGACACAAGCGGTATGGAAACCGCAGGGGATCTAACGCTGGTCCCCTGCGGGGGGCGGTGGGATGCCGTCAAGGTGCCCCGGTGGATCGCTGTCCAAGCGTTGAAGCAGCTGAAGGGGAAGCACGGCGCCGTCATCGTCGATCCTCGAGAGCGGGCCCTGTACTTCCTGGTCCCGCCTCAGAGTACGAGCGGATGGACGGTGCAGTACACCAGCCCGCTCAGTACGGCCTCGTATGTTGCGGTGCCGCCATCAAGCAAGGAGTCTGGGCCCGGGGTTTACTGGCTGACCTCTCCCGTCCACGGACCGGTGCATACTCGCACCGGTCTGCTCCGGGTCGTGATCGAGGAGACGCTGGGGCCCCAGATGAAGGTGGCCTTGTGACCGCTCGCGCCTATGGTGACCGGGTCCGTCGGTCCATGGTGGCTGGCGCTGCTGACGGCTATCTGCCCTTGGACTGGCTGGCCGGAGCTGGCCGCACCGACACCGTCACCGCCGCCTGGTCCCGCGGCGCGCTCGCCGAAGTCCCCGCCGGGCTCGCCTGGGACGTCGTCCGCCTGCCCCTCACGCTGGCGCCGGAGACCGTGCGGCTGCTGCGCGCCGCCTGCGTCTCCCTCGGCCCGGTCCTGGTCGGCCCGCCCGGCGCGGAGTTCATCGTCACCAGGGGCTCCGCGCACGGCTGGGCCACCGAAGGCGGGGAGGTCCTCGCCACCGGCCGCCTGGTCCTGTTGCCCCACCCCAGCTTCGTTGATCCGTTCCGGCTCGGTGACCGCGGCTGGCTGGTCGGCCCCACCGACCACGGCCTCACCCGCGGCCTCCATCTCGAAGCCGCCTACCGCTCAGCCCGCGCCGAGGCCGACGCCGCCGGAGCAGCCCTGTGAAGCAGTTGCCTCCGGTCGTTCCCTACATCACCGCCTGGTCCCGCGAGCGCTTCACCACCCCGCCCGTCGTCCGCCGGCGGATCGGGACGGGCCCGGAGCATCTGGCGTTCGCGGACGAGACGCCGTACGACCGCGACTCCTGGGGCGTGCTGTGGGAGCGGCAGGCCATCACCCCCAAGCACCGGCGCGGCGAACCCCGGCTCGAGGAGATCCACGCCCTGCGGCAGCGCCGCGCGATGCTCGACCTGCTCTGCCAGATCTGCGGCCAACCCACTCTCGACGCCGAGGACCGCTCTCTATTCCTGGTCCGCAAGACCAGCCGGCCCATCAGCGACGGCGAGATCACCGCCAGCCCTCCGGTATGCATCCCCTGTGCCCACCTCTCCGTCCGCCACTGCCCGGCCCTGCGCCAAGGACACACTGCGGCCTGGGTGGAATACGCCCCCGCATGGGGCGTGGCCGGCACCATCTACGACCCCGCCACCCTCCAGCGGACCCCTGGCAAACGCCTGGTGCCGGTGCCCTACGACTCCCCGCAGATCCGCTGGACCCTGGCCGCCCGCCTGGTTGTGTCCCTCCAGGAGTGCACCCCCGTCAACCTCGACGACCTCCAGCCCAACACCACCGGAGCGCTCCGGTGAGCGCCGGGCAGACACCGGTCACCGGGCCGCCCTGCTGGTGGTGCGACCTGGACGGCCTGCCCGTGACCTGGCTCGGTGAGGCCCGCCACGACTGCGACACCGCCCCCATCTACGCCTGCGGCCCGTGCCTGCATCTCCTGGCCCGCCGCGTCCACCACGCCACCGGCACCCAGACCCCTGCGTGCTGGTGGTGCGACCTGACCGGCCCGGCCGTCACCCGCCTCGGCAAAGCCCGCCACCACACCACCACCGCCGCCCTGTACGCCTGCCCCGCGTGCCGAGCCACCCTCAACCACCGCATCCACGCCCATGCCGACGCCCGCTACAGCCTCACCAGCACCGGCTGAAACCCAAGGCTTCCAGGCCCGCCCGGCCCCGCACCGCAGCCCCCTGGGAGCAACCGCCCGGGCAAGCCTCACCTGCAACACCGCCCAGGCCAAGCCCAACCCCCCGCGACCCCGCGCCCGCTTCCGCACATCGCGAAGGAGGAAACATGACCGCCACCACGGTCAGAACAACGTTCCTGGAACTGGAAATCACCGGGAAATGCCAGCTCGCCTGCACCCACTGCTACGCCGCCTCCGGGCCCGACGCCGACCACGGCACCATGACCGCCGACGACTGGCGCTCAGTGATCGACCAAGCCGCCGGCATGGGCGTAACCGAGGTCCAGTTCATCGGCGGCGAGCCGACCCTGCGCCCCGACTTCACCACCCTGCTGGACCACGCCCTCAACCGCGGCCTGCACGTGCAGGTGTTCTCCAACCTCGTCCACGTCCGCGAGGCACTGTGGGAGCGCCTACGCGACCCCGCCGTATCGCTGGCA
The DNA here is from genome assembly GCF_002843305.1 of Streptomyces barkulensis. Lineage (GTDB taxonomy): Bacteria > Actinomycetota > Actinomycetes > Streptomycetales > Streptomycetaceae > Streptomyces > Streptomyces barkulensis. The sequence goes on along the minus strand of NZ_PGSG01000076.1, from coordinate 7,877 downwards.
ACCTCCTACTACAGCGACCTCCCCGATCAGCACACCCGCATCACCGGCCGCCGCTCCTCCCATGACCGCACCCGGGCCAACATCATCCGGGCCGTACAGCTGGGCATCCCCCTCAAGGTCGGCATCATCGACACCTTCGACGGGCAACGAACCGCCCAGGCCCGCGCCGAACTCGAAGCGCTGGGCGTACAACACATCCACATCGACCGGCAGCGCGGCGTCGGCCGCGCCACCACCACGGACCCCACCATCGGGGAACTGTGCGGCCGATGCGGCACCGGCCGCGCCGCGATCGGCCCGCATGGGGATGTGTGGATGTGCGTGCTGGCCCGCTTCCTGCCCCCGGCCGGTAACGTCCGCACCACCGAGCTGCGCACCATCCTCGAAAGCAACGCGATGACCGCCCTGATGGCGCAGGTCCCCCGGCGTCCGAGCGCGACAGCGTGCAAGCCCAACAGCGACGGCTCCGACTGCTCCCCGGCCGAAAGCACAGCCTGCAACCCCGCCTACTAGCAAGGAGACTTCGACTGTGGAACGGACAGACCTGGCAGTGGAGTGGAACAAGCACGCCGACCGCCTGGCCGCCGCCGTAACCCACCCGGTCTCCCGGTGGCGCCCGGCCGTCGCCAGCACACCACGGCACCTGTTCGTCCCCCGCTGGTGGCAACCGGCCGGCGACGGCAGCTGGGAGCTGCACGACGGCCCCACCGACCCCACAGCGTGGGCGGCCGCCGCCTACAGCGACACCGGATCGCTGGTGACCCGCATCGGGCACCTCCACGCCGACCACGCCACACCAGCAGACCGGCCGACCGGACCACCCACCTCATCCTCGACACACCCGTCCCTGGTCGTGCGGATGCTGCGCCACGGCATGATCACCGACACCAGCCGACTGCTGATCGTGGGCACCGGCACCGGATACTCCACCGCACTGGCCTGCTCCCGCCTCGGCCACGCCCACGTCACCAGCATCGACGTCGACGACTACCTGGTGAAAACCGCACGCGGACGCCTGGCCACCGTCGGCTGGACACCAGACGTGGCCCAGGTGGACGCCACCGGCCCGCTCCCCGGTACCTACGACCGCATCGTTTCCATGGTCGCCGTCCGCCCCATACCCGCCTCCTGGCTGGCCGCCCTCCGCCCAGGCGGACGGCTGGTGACCACCCTGACCAACATGCCCGTCATCATCACCGCCGACCGCACCGAGGACGGCGGCGCCACCGGCCGCGTGGAATGGGACCGGGCCGGCTTCATGCACACCCGCCACGGCCCCGACTACCCACCCGGCCAGGCCCACCGAATCGCCGCGCTCCGCGACCAGAAGGGCGAAGACGTCACCACCGGCCGCTACCCCGTCCTCAACATCCAAGAAGCCTGGGAGGTGTGGTCGATGCTGGAACTGACCGAACCCGGCATCGAGCACCACTTCGAGGAAAAGCCCGGCCGGCACCGCACCGCCTGGATGCTCCACCCCGACGGCTCCTGGGCCCGAGCAACCGCCACCTGGACCGACCCGCCCGAAGTCCACCAGAGCGGCCCCCGCCGCCTGTGGAACACCCTGGAAAAGATCAGGAACCGCCTCAACACCGAAGGCGCCCTCCCCATCTACGGAGCCGCCGTCCGCATCACCCCGGGCGGCACCACCACCCTCACCCGCGGACGCTGGAACGCCACCGTGCCCTCCTGACCCAGACCAGTCCCACCCTGCCCTGCAACTTGAGCAGAAGCCGCGAGATCACCGCGCCCACCCACGCCCCGGCACAGGCCATCGTGGCACCCTTCCCCGGCCGGGAAGCCGGGGAAGGGCACAGCACACACCACAGCGGAAAGACACAGCATGGCGCTTTTCAGACCTGCTCCATCACTCCTCAGACACCGGTCCCTCCCGACCCGGGCAAGTGCACACACCACCGACCTGCCCGGCGGGGTGGTGCTCGATCCAGGACAGGCCGCCCAGGTCCAGGCCGTGGCGGGCGCGGGTGACCGCGACGTAGGCCAGGCGGGCCTCGGTGTCGTCGATCGGCCCGGGCAGCGGCTCGCCGTGTTCGTCGGTGTCCTCCAGGTCCGGCGGCGGGGTGAAGTCATCAGCGATGCGTACCGTGGACCACTGCCGTCCCTTGGCCTTGTGGGCGGTGGAGACGGTGACCTCGGCGTGGCGTTCGTCGACGAGGCAGTCGGCGGCGTGGAGGATGGTGTCGGCGCCGTGTTCGCTGACCAGGTCGACCAGTGGCTGCAGGTCCCGGCCGGCGGGGTCGTGTTCGGCGTAGTCAATCAGGTCGCCCCAGGTGGTGAACAGCACCAGTTCCGGGTGGGAGGTGCGGCGGCCGGCCTGCAGGTCGCGGGCGGCGTGCGCCAGGGCGCGCAGGGCTTGGCCGCCGCCGGCGAGGGCCACCGCGTAGCCGTGGTCGAGGTGTTTCATGATCTCGACCATGGTGCCGACGTTGGTGCGGCACAGCACTGCTTCCGGCTCGTCCACTTCGCCGACCTCGGTGGGGATGGTGTCGGTGCCGGTCAGCCGGATGGGGGCGTCGGCGATGGTCAGCCAGCGGTTGGCCTCCGTCGCCAGTTGCGGGCCGAAGCGGAAGGAGCGCGACAGGGTCAGCGGGGTGCCGTCGAAGCCGGTCATCACGTCCTTCGCGCCGCGCCAGCCGTAGATGGCCTGGGCGGAGTCGCCGACCATGACCAGTTGGGCGTGGCCGCGCTGGGCCAGGAAGACCTCTTCCAGGACGGGGTTGGTGTCCTGGGCCTCGTCCAGCAGCAGGAAGTCCGCCTGAATTCTGGGCTGGGACAGGGCCCACATCTTCAGGTAGTGGTCGTGGTCGAAGCGCACCACCCCTTGGTCGGGGTGCTGCAGGTCGGCCCAGGCCTTGCCCGCGTACGGCAGGACCAGGTCGGCGAACTCCGCGTGCAGCTCGTCCGTATCGAGGCCGCGCAGCCGCGGCACATGGCCGGCCTCCAGGACCGGGGAGGCGGAGTGGCAGAACCGCTCCACGGTGCGCAGCACCACCGCCGACAGGGCCCGGGGCGAGATGTCCTTGGAGTCCAGGGTGATGCTGCGGTTGATGCCCAGCTCCATTCCGGTGCGCCAGCTGGGGATGCGGGGGGCGTTGAGCCGGGCCTGGTAGCGGTGGCCGATCGCGGCGTAGGCCAGCGCGTGCGCGGTCTTGCAGATCACCGTGCGGGGGAAGGTCTGGGCTGCGGCCTGGGCGATGGTCCGGTTGAACGCCAGGTACCGGCCGCGCCGTTGGGTGGTGTGGGCCAGCAGGGCCAAGGTGGTGGTCTTCCCCGTGCCCGCGCCGGCCTGGATCACCAGGTGCTCTCCGGCGTCGAACGCCTCGGCGGCCGCGATCTGCTCTGCGGTGGGCTCTGCTGCCGTCACCGTTGTCATCGTCGTCTCCTTCGCACATGCAGCAGGTCAGGAAGTACAGGTCGGGGCGGCCGGCGCGTCGGCCAGACCGGATACGGAACCGTCCGGTCCGCCCGGCCCGTTCCGTGCCCCGGGCAGGTCCGGGTCGGGAGGTGGTGCGTCCGGCCGGCCGGGCGCTTCCCCGAGGCCGGGTCCGCAACCGGAACCGGAAACGGGGTCGAGACTGAGACCGGGCATGTCCATCAGGCCGGCCGGCGCGGCGGGCAGGTCGGCCTGTGTCAGCCACCGGCCCCGCACCGGATCCGCGCCCGGCACCAGCCACACCGGCACCCCCGCGGCCACCGCCCGGCGGGCGATGTCCGCACTCACCCCCTGCCCCGGGGTGAACGCCTCGTGGAAGACCACCACCAGCCGCGGCCCCTCATCACGCAGCATCCGCTCATGCCGCGCCCCGAGCGTCTCGCGCGGCAGCCGCACCACATACCGGCCCGCCGGCGGCCGCGGATGGCAGCGGTGCCGCCACGCCGGCAGACCCCGCTCCAGACACCAGCGGTGCGCGGCCCGCTCCGCCCCCACCCCCGCGCCCTCGACCACCACCAGCTCCCCGCCATGCCGGGCGGCCGCCCGGTCCAGCACCGCCTCCACCGTCTGCGGCCACGGCCAGCACCGGCTCCCGCACACCCACACCGGCGACACCACCACCCTCACCGCCCCACCACCCGCCGGCACGACACACCCCGGACAGGCCCGCACCAGACCGCGCCCGCAGTGCGGCCCGGGCAGGGCGCGGTCACACCCCGCCCGGGCCGCACACCCACCCGCCGACTGCGGCTCGTCCTCGCCGCGCAGGCCGCGCCGGGCCGGCAGCGACAGTCCTGCACCGCAGGCGCACCAAAACCACCGCGCACGCCCCAGGGCGCCCGCCCACCCCCCGGCACCGGCCCGGCGGTCCGTGGAAAAGGAGAAAGACACATGCAGAGGACCGTGACAGGCGACACGCCGCGATACCGGCACCCAAGTCGCATATGTCCCAGAGAAGAGTGAACCGGCTACAGCACACGTTCGGAGCTAGATCGCCAGTTCAACACCCGGCAACAAGACCAGCAGAGGCGGCCGCGCCTCCCCCAGAGTCCCTGAACACCCTTCAGGACGAGGACGTCGCCGGCGGCTGATGCCCCTCGCACAGAACACCGAGGAGCTGCCCGATCGGCACCCCCAGGGCATGCGCGAGCGCATGCCAGGTCTTCAGACTGCCGACGGTGCGGCCCTGCTCAATCTCGATCAGCGTGCGACGCGCCAGACCACTCCGCTCGGCGAGCTGGTCGTAGGTCCAGCCCCGCACCGCCCGCGCCCGCGCCAACTCCATACGCAACGCAGACAGGTTCGGGTCGGGCACAGAGATCGTCACTCAGCTATCGCACGGTGCAGACTCTTGCCCTGTCAGTGCAGACCCCTGCCCTATCTTGACCAACACCCCAAGTAGGGCAGAGATCTGCACCACACAATCCGATCAACCACCAAAACGCCCCGCCCCTCCACCAGACAGCGAAACAGACACCACCCTCATGACACCCAACACCACCCCCCACCCACCACAGCGCACCTGGGCTATCACCGCCGACACCCACTGCGCCCCGCCAGCCCTGCGCTGCACCACCTGCGGCCCCCTCCCCCACCCGCCCAAACCCACAACCGCACGAGAAACCATCCACAACCACCTACGCGACCACCTGCACCAATCCCCCCTGGCCCCACACCTGCGCACCTGCCAATGCCGAGAAAACGGCTGCCGATGGCACCCACCACACCGCGGCTGCGACGGCCTCATCGCCCTCTACCTCACCCACCACCCCACCCACCACCTCTGGCGGGTAGCCGACCTCTGCCACGCCTGCGCCACCACCACACCCAACACCGCACACATCCCCGACCCACCCCTCCCCCACCCCAACGACCCCCCGACCACCCCCACCACAGACCCCGACCACCACACCACCCAAGACTTCAACGGCTACCTATGGTGACCACACAAACCACACCCCCGCGCCGAACCCGCCACAGGACACAGCAGAACAGCCACCCTTACCGCCGACCCACTCCTCCACCAGCAACACCCCCGCGAACACAGGAAGCAGGCGAAGACCGCGAAGTCAGCAGCGGCACCCAGAACGCCGCCAGCAGACAAGCCGCCTCCATCCCCGCCACTTCAAACGCGCGGCCAACCGGCCCTACCGCCACCTCCGCACCACACACCCCTCAACAAACGCACCGCGCTCCCCACCAAACCCACCGAAACAGCCTGCCGCGATCACACACCCGCCGAACGACCAACACCTTGAACCCGCCAGACCCCGCCGCCCCCAGCAAGCATCCGGCGAGCCACAACAGGAGCACGGCAGGCCAGACCAGGCAGGGCACAGAACACCACCAGAGCCGGAACCGGGGCGCTATACCCGCTCCTGCCCACCACGCCCGGCAACCCACTCCCGCACCGCCGGAACGAACCCCCACCCCCGAAGAAGGGACGGAAACTGGCTACGGTCGCACCCATGACCTTCGCAACGTTGCAGCGGCCCGTAGGTGTCTCACTGCCGCAACGTTCTGGCAGGAGCAGCCCGCTGGTTCGATAGCCGAACGCGACGCTCACGCCACCTGGCGGTACAAAGCGCTTGGCCACGAGCAGGTCTCCAGCAAGTGGGTCCAGGCCTTCAAGCCAGCCACCACGGTCCTCGGCCAGCACTTCACCATCACCGCCGGTACAACTGCGACCATCGGATCCGGCTGCCGACCCGGGAACCGCCCGCACCATCGGGTGGGCCACCCCAGCAGCATGGACATCCAGAGCAGCGGAGCCGGTTATCGGACAACCGTGATCCCCGGAAGGGGACGCTGCCATTCGCCCACTTCAACAACGAGGACTTGGCGGGCCAGTCTCCGGGCCAAAGCCCATCCCTCATCGGTGGACAGCGCATCCCTTGTCCATCGATCGGCGTTCCCCTCACTGCTCATCGCGTTAAGGGTCGCGTCAACTTCCTGCAGGCCGGCCACCACTCGGCGGGTGAGGCATCCCGCCAGCATCAAAGACCCGGCCATGCCAAAAGCGTGGTCGAAGTCCAGGGCGATCTCGTCCGTCATCACACCGCACTTGGCCAGCCAGGCCGCCTGAGTCTGGGCATCAGCTGCCAGCACAGTCAGCGATTCGATCAACAGGCGCCGACCGAACGAAGGCGCCTGGCCCTCCGCACCACAATCGTCACACGCGACCCACCTCTCACGAGCCAGCAGGGGAACGTCCGGCTGGGTACACCAGCAGAGGCAACAGCCCCATTCATCGGAAAATCCCTCTTGATCAAGCATTACACCGATGACCACACAAACCACACGGGCAGCTTGTCCGCACCAAGGGTTGAAATAGTGTTCTTACCTCGAAAAACTACACACCCCAGCGAGGCAACGAATGCATATGCCTTCGGCAATTCCCTGTACTTTCAGATCACCAAGCTTCATGGTGCACGTGCCACTGAGGTTTTCTCAGCGAAATGATCTCCGCGAAGTGGGCTGATCGGTGCAGGTCCGGGTGGATCGGGCCGGGCGGCCCCGGCTCTGGACAGACGTAAAGCCCCTGGTAGGACAGGTCTCACCACAAGATCATGTCCGTAACCACCAGAGGCTTCACGTTGGTCACCTATGTTGCCACGCTCGACGTCCCACGCCATGTCGTGGAGTACCTGTCCCGCCTGCTGGCCGCACACCGACGACGCATCGGCACGCCGCGCGGCTCGCGGGCGCTGGGCCCGTTCCGCCAGGCCGTACTGGTTCTGCGCTGGTTCCGCGAGCGCGGCTGCGTGCACTGCCTGGCCCGTGACGCCGGAATCTCCCAGGCCACCGGCTACCGCTACCTGCACGAAGGCATCGACGTCCTCTCCGCCCAGGCCCCGGACCTGCACGAGGTCCTCTCCCGCTGCCGAGGTGAAGGCATGACACACGTGATCCTCGACGGCACACTGATCGAGTCCGACCGCCTCGCCGGCCTCCGGGACAACGGTAACGACCTGTGGTTCAGCCAGAAGCACAAGGCGTTCGGCGGCAACATCCAGTTCCTGTCCGCTCCGGACGGCACCCCCCTGTGGGTCTCCGACGTCGAGCCCGGCAGCGTCCCCGACATCACCGCCGCCCGCCTGCACGCCTTGCCCGCCCTTTACAAGGCCGCCGAGGGCCTTCCGACCCTGGCGGACAAGGGCTACATCGGCGCGGGCATCGGCATCCGCATCCCGGTCCGCCGCCCAAAGGGCCAGTCCGAGCAGGCACTTCACGCCGATACCCGCATGCTCAACATGCTGCTGCGGCATGTCCGGGCCCTGGGCGAGCGCACTGCCGCCGAACTCAAGCAGCGATGGCGGGCCCTGCAGCACGTCACGCTCAGCCCCAACCGGATCGGCGACATCGCCAGAGCAGCTCTCGTTCTCAACGGGATCTGGAAGTGATCACCGATGAGAAAACCTCA
>NZ_PGSG01000075.1 GCF_002843305.1 Streptomyces barkulensis | reverse complement strand
CCAAGACCGTGCTGACCGACGTGGGGCCGGTGGAGATCGTCGTGCCCCGCGACCGGAACGGCTCCTTTGAGCCGAAGATCGTCAAGAAGCGGCAGAAGCGCCTGACCGGGGTCGACGAGATGGTGATCTCGCTGGCCGCGAAGGGCCTGACCACCGGCGAGGTGCAGGCCCACCTGGCCGAGGTCTACGGCGCTGACGTCTCCCGCCAGACCGTCTCCACCATCACCGACAAGGTGCTCGAGGGCATGGCCGAGTGACAGAACCGGCCCCTCGACCCGGTCTATCCGGTGGTCTTCATCGACGCCATCCACGTGAAGATCCGCGACGGTGCGGTGGCCAACCGGCCGATCTATGTGGCCCTGGCGGTCACGGTCGAGGGCCGGCGGGAGATCCTGGGCCTGTGGGCCGGTGACGGCGGCGAGGGCGCCAAGCACTGGCTGCACATCCTCACCGAGCTCAAGAACCGCGGCGTCAGCGACGTGCTGATGCTGGTCTGCGACGGGCTCAAGGGCCTGCCCGAGGCAGTGGACGCGGTCTGGCCGAAGACGATCGTGCAGACCTGCGTGGTGCATCTGCTGCGGAAGTCCTTCCGCTATGCCGCCCGCCAGGACTGGGACAAGATCGCCAAGCTTCTCAAGCCCGTCTACACCGCACCGACCGAGGAGGCCGCCCTGGACCGGTTCGCCGAGTTCGCCGACGCCCGGGGCCGGAAGTATCCGGCGATCGTGAAGCTGTGGGAGAACGCCTGGGTGGGGGTGCCCCCGGACGGAGTCTGGGGGAGAGTTCACTCCGTTCCTGCGGTTCGATGCCGAGATCCGCCGCATCGTCTGCACCACGGACGCGATCGAGTCCGTCAACGCCAGGATCCGGCGGGCGGTCAAGGCCCGTGGACACTTTCCCAACGAGACCGCCGCTCTGAAGTGCGTCTACATGGCGATCATGTCCCTGGACCCCACCGGCAAGGGACAGGCCCGCTGGACCATGCGCTGGAAGACCGCGCTGAACGCCTTCGACATCACCTTCGACGGGCGCCTGTCGGCGGCCCGTCAGTGACCTCGACCACCCCAGTTACACCGAACGTTTGACAGACCCTATCGCGTGGACGGCATCCACAGGCATATGGAAGGACGGCTCGCCCAAGATCTGGAGCAGTGCTTTCGCGATGCTGGATTTGCCCGAGCTGGACGTCCCATTCAAGAAGATGATCCGTCCACTGGCAGCCGGAGCGGGGGCGCCGCCGCAGTCAGCCGCCTCAGCAGCTCCGTCATCACCAGCTCTGGGCATGTGGGCTCCTTCACGATCACCAGTTGAATCCGATCATCATCGCCCTTCGGCGGGAGCAACGACAGGTCACCCTCAGAACCCAGCCCTCTCCTCGGATGACGTTGAGTAACCGATCACGGAAGTTGAGCCAGAACCACGACTCGTGAACAAAGCCAAACGCCGACATTTGCTGTCTTGGAGTGGTTCAGGACAGCAGGATGAGGCAGTCCCAGGGGTCTGTTGGTTGGGGGAGCAGGCCGCCGAGGTCTGCCAGGGCCAGTGCGGTACCGGCCCGTCCGGTGAGGAAGCCGTTTGGGCGGTGCGTCGGGGTGTCGGCCAGTGTGAGGCGTGCGACGCGTTCGGTCAGGGCGGGGGAGGGGATGCGCCGGGCGGTTTGCAGGAGGCCGGCGCTGCCGTGGCACAGGGCGCTGCCTTCGGTGTCCCAGTTGTCTGATGGTCGGGCGGCGAGGGCGTTCATGGCGTCGGTGGCGGTGCGGGTGAGGGTGGGGAGGCCGAGGGCGTGGCCCGCGTTTGTGAGGGCGGTGGCGATACCGGGGGTGCCGTAGCACCAGGCGGTGGTGCGTCCTGGGATGGGGGTGGGGGCTGTTTTGCTGTTGTCCAGGGCGTCTCCGCTGATGTGGGGCGGCCATGTGTGGTTGGGAGTCTGCCAGGTGAGGAGCCATTGGGCTGCGGCGTGGATTGCGTCGGGTTGGCCGGGAGCGGTGTGTCCGGCCTGTTGGGCTGTGGCGAGGAATGCGAGAGGTCCGGCGATGCCGTGGGCGAGGCCTGTGGTGGCCGCGCCGGTGGTGGGGACGCGGACGGTAGGGGGGTGGAGGTTGGCGGGGATCCACCAGCCGAGGCGGGTGCCTAGGGGGGTGAGGATCAGGTGGGTGAGGGCGGACAGTGCGGCGCGTAGGCCTGGCTCGGCTTCGGTGCGGTGGCCGCGGTTGTGGGCGGCGAGAAGGACGCGGCCGATGCCTGTGAGTCCTTTGATCGCGTCGTAGACCGCCCAGGGGGTGGCTTGCCCGCGGGTGGCGCGTTGGTGGTGGTGGCGGGCGAGTGCGGTGGCGCGAGCCGAGAGCCAGGCTGTGGCGCGGGGGAGCAGGGGATGGTGGGGGTCGTGGGGCGGTAGGTAGCCGGTGCCGATGATCAGGGATGCTGCGAGGGCTCCAGGGCCGGTATGGATGCCGTCGGGGGGTGAGTTGCCCAGGAGGCGGGCTGCGGTGGTCCAGTGAGTTGCGGCTGTTGTGGCTGATCCGGGTTCTGCCTGGGCGAGGCAGGCGTGCAGGAGTGCGGTGCCTGCTAGGCCGTAGCACAGGGTGGAGGCGGCCCGGCCGGTCAGGGAAGCGGTGACGGCCTCGGGGGTGCGTAGGGTACGGGCGATTTCCAGGGCGGCCTCGGCGGCCTTGGCGCGGGCGGCGGTGCTCATGGTCGGTGCAGGAGGTCGGCGGCCAGGGTTCGTATGGTTTTTTCGCGTCCGGGGTCGGTGGCGAGTATGCGGTTGGCGTGCATGTGGATGATGTCGCTGGCGCACCGTGCGGCGGATTGTGGGGGGACGGTGTCGCGGTAGGCGGTCAGTGCGGCCTGGCGTTCGGTATGGGTGGTGGCTAGGTCGTCCGGGATGAGTGTGGTGGGGCTGCTGGTGAGGCGGGGGCGCAGGGCGTCGCGGTGGCGGCGTTGGTCCCGGGTGAGGCGGCCGGGGCCCAGGGCGGAGTGAGGCTGGCTGGGGCAGAGGGTGCGGGCGGTGTCGGCGGCTTGAGCTGCGGCGATGAGGATTCGCTCGTCCTCGGGGTGGGGCAGGGCAGCTAGTGCGAAGCGGCTGTCGGCGCAGAAGAGGTTTTCGGCGGCGGTGATGGCCTGTGGTCCGCCGTAACGTTCGATCTCCTGTTCGTATGGCTCCAGGCGTAGAGCGTTGGAGCTGAGTAGGCCTTGGCGGTGCAGTCGGTTGGTGAGGTCGGCCAGTTGGGGCTGGATGTCGAGGGTGAGGGTGCGGGGGTTGGCGTGGAAGCGCAGGCGTAGGTGAGGTCCGAGAGCGGGGGTGGTGTAGCGCAGCCAGAACCAGCGGTCGACGTCTTCGGGGAGGTTGGTGAGCAGGGGGGCGAGTTCGGTGAGGACGGTGTTGTGGAGGTGGGTTGGGGTGCAGAGGGTGGCTGACAGCCAGTTGCTGCCGGGGAGGTGGATGCCGGTGCCGGCGGCGCGTACTGCGCGCCGCGGGTCGGGGGGTGCTGGGCGGGGGGTGTGGCGCCGTGTGAGGGGGACGACGAGGTCGATCAGGTGGCGGTTGCCGTGTGGGCCGTCGACTACGGCGAGTTCTTCCCGGCTGGCGAGGGGTTCGCTGAGGGTTCGGGTGCCGCGGTGGATGCTGCGGCGCAGCAATTCGCGTTCGTCGGTTTGGCGCAGGTCGAGGGTGAGGCGGCGGTCGGCTTCTTCGGTGACTAGGACAGGTGGTGGGGCTGGGCGGGTCTGGGTGCGCCAGGTCGTGAGGGCCGTTTCGAAGGTGGTGCGGTGGTTCGCTGCTGTGGTGAGGGTGCTGGGTAACCGCCAGCGTGCCGGGGCGAGCAGGATGTCGCGGTAGCGCACACGCGGGGTGTAGGGCCAGCAGTTCAAAGGGCCCCAGTTCCAGGGGTGCCAGGGGCGGGTTCCGGCGTGGCCGAGGAGGTGGAGGGTGTAGGCGATTGGAGGCAGGAGTCGGGGTGCGAGGCGGTTGTAGAGCACGGGAAGGACCGGCCGGTGGTGGCGGGTGGACCACAGTTGCAGGTGGGTGCCTGTGGTGGTCACGGCAAGGTCGCTGAGCAGGAGGCTGCCGGGGCGGGCGGGGATGTCGAGTGGGATGTGCCAGGGAGCGGTGCCGGTCTGCGTGGCCAGTGTGTTGGCAGCGGCGGTGCGCGGACGGCAGACGATTTCGGCGATCATGGGGCCGCTGTCGGTGTCGGTCTTTTCGGGGGGAGCCAGGTCGGGGAGCCAGCGTATCCAGCGGCCGGGTGCTGCTCCGGCGTTCTGGGATCCGGTGCCGGGGCAGACCGCGACATGCAGCCCGTGGGGGTCGCGCCGTAGCTGGAGGTGGATTTCGGCAGTGCGTGGTGGGGGCAGGGGCGAGGGGTTGGAGAGTTCGTCGATGTCCTGCTCGCGTAGGACGAGTTCGTTTGTGCCGGAGGAGAGTGCATTGGCGAGGAGCCGAGCCAACGTGGCGGTGCGGTGGGTGTCCAGTCCTTCTTCGACGCCGACTGCGTCGCTTGGACCTGGCGGGCCGAGGCCGGTGACGGGATCAAGGACGTCCAGGAGCGGCACGAGCCGCTGGCGGCCGTAGGCGGCGCAAAAACGCTGGTGGTACTCGTTCAGCGGGCCGGCGCGGTGTCCGATTCGCCACAGGAGTGAGGCTGCTTGGGCGGCGTTTTCACCTATGGCGGGAGGGAGGGTGATCTTGGCGTCGGCGAGGGTGTCCACGACCAGCGGCCGGTTTGTGTGGTGCAGCGCGTCAGCCAGGTCGCGAGCTTCTTCCAGTAGCTTGCGTCGTTGTGGGGTGCCTGGCGGATGGGTGTCGCATTGGGTTAGCAGGTGGTCGAGGCGAGTGAGTGACGGCCGTGCTGGGTTTGTTGCTGGAAGTTTGTCCAGCAGGTGCTGCAGTGGGGCGGCGTACGGGTCGGTGGGGAGCAGGTCGGTCAGGAGGAGACCGCTGTCGATCATGTCGAGTATGGCGCGTGTGGCTTTGTGCGGTTCGGCGCCGGGGTAGCGGCGGAGGAGCCCGGTGAGAAGGTCGGTGGCTGGCATGCCGCCGTGGCTGGCTTCCAGCAGCCAGTGTGATACGCCGGTGGCGCGCACGCTGGCCAGCTGCACTCCTTCGGAGGTGGGGTGTTCGATTTCCAGCCGGTCTCCTCGGCGGACGGCCAGGGCGGCAGCGGTCAGGGTGAGTTTGGGCAGCAGGTCCGGTTCCTCGTGGAGCAGCCGGTCAGCGACCGCGGTCAGCCAGGCAGGACTGAGGGTGGTCATGGTTTGGTGGGCGCTCCCCAGCCGCATGACGGTGGCGGGTGCGGTAAGCGTGGCGGCTGCGACCCCGGCGAAGACCCCGTGGGGGGTGGTGCGGGTGCGTGAGCGCAGGTCGTAGGCGCGTCGTGTCGCCTGTCCGTCTGCTGTGCCTGCTGCTTGCACAGCGCTTCGGCTGGCCAGGAACATGCCTTCGTCCAGCAGGTCACTGCTTGTGCTGTCAGGGGGGCTGCTGGCGGGTTCCAGGCAGGGGCGCAGCGGGATCCGGGCCATTGCCACGGGGTGAGGGTCGAAAAGCCTGCGCATCGTACCGTCCGTTGAGAACGCCGATCGGAAAGACCGGGGGCCGGGCACGCGCTGGTGTGCCCGGCCCTGGGGTGCTGGTGTCAGCAGCCCGTGGTCGGTCCCTGCGGTGGCGACTCGCCGCAGCCGTCCCCAGTGGTGTCGCCTTCGTCCTCGTCGCCACTGAGCCAGATACCCAGGCTCCCGATGTCCTGCTGGGTGGGGTCCAGGTCGAAGGCGTCGGCCAGCTCCGGGGATGGTCCGGCCGCTACCCCGGGCGAATGTGTCTGGGCTGTCGGTGCTGCCATCTTCACTCCCTCCACTTTGGCCTCCCGGGCTCGGTGCCAGGGGGCGTGGATCCGGGCCTGCTCCGGTGCGGAGCCGGCCCGCGCCTTCAGGTGATCGTCAGGCGGACGCTGGGTTTGTCGACAGTCACTCCGGCGGGCACTTCGTGGTCGTGGCGGTGGTAGGCGCGCACCACGGGGTCTCCCGCGTTTCTGGCCTCACGGTCGAAGCGCCTGACTGCGTCAGTCAGGTGAGCTGCGAGGTGTTCGCGGCCTGGGCCGTGGGCGATTACTCCGAGCTCGTAGCGCTCTGGTGTGGTCTGTGCGACCCGGCGCAGGGCGAGGTAGGCCAGCGAGTGGCGGTTCCATACTGCTGGCATTCCTCTGCTCAGTACCCAGCCGACCAAGCCGCGGTCGGTAGCGGCCTGTGTGGCGCGCAATCTGCCGTAAGGGGCCGTCGCTCCTGCAAGCCACACTTCCAACCGCGGCAGTATTCTCTCCGAACCGCCCAGTTCCACCCCGGTCCACTCTTCGTGCCGGGGTCCGGTGAACGCTTCGGTCAGTGCTTCTGCCTCGGCAGGCTGGCCTTCGTCGACGACCAGCCGGACGTCCTGTCCAGCCAGGCGTACCGTGCGGGGCGCGTAAGCGCTGTCGCCTTGCATGGCCACGAACCCGGAGATGATCAGTGTGTCACTACGCAGGTGGCCCTGCTCGCGGGTGAAGGCGATGGTGCGTGAGAGGCCGCGGAATCGCAGCGGGACCACTAGCCGGCCGTTGGGGGCGAGTTGGTCGGTCCATGCTGTTGGCAGATCAGAGGCGCCGACAGTGACGATGATGCGATCAAATCCGTGTGGTGGTGGGTCCCGGAGTGGTCTGGCGCCGTCGGCCTCCTCAACTCGTACCTGCCCGTACCCGGCTTCGGCGAGTAGCTTGCGGGCTCGTGCGGTGATGTCGGGATCGATGTCGACGGTGGTCACTAAGGTTTGGTCGCCGACCAGCTCCGCCAGTAGTGCTGCGTTGCATCCCCCGGAGCCGATCTCCAGTACTGCCATGCCGGGCTCTACCTGGGCCGCTTCTAACATCTGTGCGTGCAGCCATGGGGCCGAAACCGAACTGACCGGTCTGCCTTGGGGGTTGTACTTGATGAAGATGCCTTCCGGGGCTTGGTAGACCTCTTCTGCGGTCACTTCGGGTGCGAAGAGATGACGCGGCACCTTGAGAAAGGCGGACTCCACCTCTGGTGAGGTGATCGCGCCTCGAGCTCGTAGGTCAGCGACCATCTGCACACGCAGCGTGTCAGGTGTTGCCGCACCCGCACCGACTTCGGTCACGCAGCTTTCCTCTCTGGTGGCTGCCGCAGGGCCTCATCGCAACTGGTGCGAGGTTGGGGGAAGGAGTTACGTTCCCTGCCCGCTGAACTATTTAGTGGGCGTACTTGAAGGTTAGGGAGCGAAGAGTTGACCGGTCAACATCTAGGGGATGGGTTTCTGTTGATTAGCCCTTTGGGTCCAGTTGGTGGGGTGTCAGTGAGGTTTTCTCATCGGTGATCACTTCCAGATCCCGTTGAGAACGAGAGCTGCTCTGGCGATGTCGCCGATCCGGTTGGGGCTGAGCGTGACGTGCTGCAGGGCCCGCCATCGCTGCTTGAGTTCGGCGGCAGTGCGCTCGCCCAGGGCCCGGACATGCCGCAGCAGCATGTTGAGCATGCGGGTATCGGCGTGAAGTGCCTGCTCGGACTGGCCCTTTGGGCGGCGGACCGGGATGCGGATGCCGATGCCCGCGCCGATGTAGCCCTTGTCCGCCAGGGTCGGAAGGCCCTCGGCGGCCTTGTAAAGGGCGGGCAAGGCGTGCAGGCGGGCGGCGGTGATGTCGGGGACGCTGCCGGGCTCGACGTCGGAGACCCACAGGGGGGTGCCGTCCGGAGCGGACAGGAACTGGATGTTGCCGCCGAACGCCTTGTGCTTCTGGCTGAACCACAGGTCGTTACCGTTGTCCCGGAGGCCGGCGAGGCGGTCGGACTCGATCAGTGTGCCGTCGAGGATCACGTGTGTCATGCCTTCACCTCGGCAGCGGGAGAGGACCTCGTGCAGGTCCGGGGCCTGGGCGGAGAGGACGTCGATGCCTTCGTGCAGGTAGCGGTAGCCGGTGGCCTGGGAGATTCCGGCGTCACGGGCCAGGCAGTGCACGCAGCCGCGCTCGCGGAACCAGCGCAGAACCAGTACGGCCTGGCGGAACGGGCCCAGCGCCCGCGAGCCGCGCGGCGTGCCGATGCGTCGTCGGTGTGCGGCCAGCAGGCGGGACAGGTACTCCACGACATGGCGTGGGACGTCGAGCGTGGCAACATAGGTGACCAACGTGAAGCCTCTGGTGGTTACGGACATGATCTTGTGGTGAGACCTGTCCTACCAGGGGCTTTACGTCTGTCCAGAGCCGGGGCCGCCCGGCCCGATCCACCCGGACCTGCACCGATCAGCCCACTTCGCGGAGATCATTTCGCTGAGAAAACCTCA
>NZ_PGSG01000074.1 GCF_002843305.1 Streptomyces barkulensis | reverse complement strand
CTCCTCCCCCGTCCACGGCGGCACGGCGGCCCTGAAGGCCACCCCCTCGGGCAGCGACAACGCCAAATGCACCCAGACCGTGACCGTACAGCCGGACTCCCAGTACGAACTGAGCGCCTGGGTGCAGGGCTCCTACGTCTACCTCGGCGCGTCCGGCACCGGCACCACCGACGTCTCCACCTGGACCCCGGGCGGCACCGGCTGGCAGCAGCTGCGCACCTCCTTCACCACCGGCCCGGACACCACCTCCGTCACCGTCCACACCCACGGCTGGTACGGCCAGAGCGCCCACCACGTGGACGACGTCTCCCTCACCGGCCCCGGCGGCGACCCGGGCGAGCCCGACCCCGACCCCCAGCCCCCGGCCGCCCCCGGCACACCCACCGTCGGCGCCACCACCTCCTCCTCGGTCACCCTGAACTGGAACGCCGTCGACGGCGCCACCGGCTACACCGTCTACCGGGACGGGGCCAGAGCACTGTCGGTACAGGGCACCTCGGCCACCGTCACCGGCCTGGCGGCCGCCACCTCCTACGAGTTCCGCGTCAGCGCCGTCAACGGCGCCAGCGAATCGGCCAGGTCCGCCCCCGTCACCGCCACCACCGACCGGACCGGCGACGGCGGCGGCCCGGACACCGGTCTGCCACGCCACGCCCTCGTCGGCTACCTCCACGCCAGCTTCGCCAACGGCTCCGGCTACACGCGCATGGCCGACGTCCCCGACACCTGGGACGTCATCAACCTCGCCTTCGGCGAGCCCACCTCCACCACCTCCGGTGACATCCGCTTCGCGCACTGCCCGCCGAGCGAGTGCCCGAACGTGGAGACGGAAGAGGAGTTCAAACAGGCGATCAAGGCCAAGCAGGCGGCGGGCAAGAAGGTCCAGATCTCCATCGGAGGCCAGAACGGCCAGGTCCGCCTCACCACCACGGCCGCACGCGACGCCTTCGTCCGCTCGGTCGCGGCGATCATCGACGAGTACGGCCTCGACGGCCTCGACATCGACTTCGAGGGACACTCCCTGTCCCTGGAGGACGGCGACACCGACTTCCAGAACCCCAGGAGCCCGGTCATCGTCAACCTGATCTCGGCGCTGAGGACCCTCAAGGCCCGCTACGGTGAGGACTTCACCCTCACCATGGCTCCCGAGACCTTCTTCGTGCAACTGGGTCACCAGTACTACGGGTCAGGGCGGTGGGGCGGCCAGGATCCGCGTGCCGGAGCGTACCTGCCGGTCATCCACGCCCTGCGCGACGACCTGACGCTGCTGCACGTCCAGAACTACAACTCCGGCCCGATCATGGGGCTGGACGGCCAGTACCACACCATGGGAAACGCCGACTTCCACATCGCGATGACCGACATGCTGCTGACGGGTTTCCCCGTCGCGGGCGACCCCGACAAGGTCTTCCCTCCGCTGAAGCCCTCGCAGGTGGCGATCGGCCTGCCCGCGACCAGCCAGGCCGGTGGCGGGCACACCAGTCCCGCTGAGGTCGCCAAGGCCCTGGACTGCCTCACCAAGGGCACGGCCTGCGGTACCTACCGGACGCACGGCACCTGGCCCGACCTACGCGGACTGATGACGTGGTCGATCAACTGGGACCGCTACGGCGGCTGGGAGTTCTCGCGGAACTTCGACGGCTACTTCGGACCGTGAGCGGCCGGGGTGCTCTCGGAGAGAACCACTGACTCGTACGGAGACAGTGGTGCGTGGGCAGGTCGACGTGCTCGACGGTGAAGGGCTGCCCGCTCGTCAGGTCCTCGAAGGGCGTCCCTCCCTTCGAGGACCTGGCCCCGGGGCCCTGGGCGCAGGTCGTCAGTCGCTTACCGGTGCCGCCGGCCCGGGGCTCAGACGTAAAGCACTCCGGCATGGGCGGGCGTGAAGAGGCCCAGGAGCGGCACGGTGACGAAAGGCCAGGACGGAACCGGTGACGGCCCGCCGGGCGAGGCGCCGGCGGCGGCACCGACCTTCGCGGGGCAAGGGTCGTGACGCGAGCCGTACCGCCGGTGCGGCCATGTTCTGCTCCCGCCGGCCGTGGCCGGCTCCCCCGGTGAGGACATGGCGTCCTGGAAGCGCCATGACATCCGTTTCCCGCCGGACCGGTTCGTCGTCCTGCTCACCGGAGGGAGCCGCCGTCGGCCGGGGGGCCGGTCTTCCGCGATGTCGCATTTCGGGTACTCTGGCGTCGCGCGCCTCGGGGCCGCCCGGAATTTTCGCCAGGTCTTCGGGGAAGCCGTCGTCCTCGACGCCCTGCAGGAACACCGCCACCTCCGGTTGTAAGGGCGGGCGGAAGCGCGCCGACGCGCGCACGGGCCCGCGCACTCCCGCTGCTCCGACTCTCGGCACGCGCCGGGCGCGCGGCCGCACCACTGACGCTCGCGCTGCCGGGGCCGGAGCCGGAGCCGGTCTACGTGTACCGGGCGAGGAACTCGGCCTGCCCGAAGCCGAGTTCCTCACGGAACCGGATCCAGGACCTCATGCGCTTCCGCTCGGACGGCACGGACCCCAGCCGCGACGGACACCGAGTGCCGATGTCCTGATCCGCCGGTGAGGCGCACTGCGGTCCGGCCGGGACCCGGGACCCGTGCTACCCCGACAGGCGGACGGCCAGCGAGTACACTCGCGTGATCTGCGCCGTGCTGCCGTTGTCGTCCGAGATCAGGTACAGCGGCCGCCATCCCTCGTAGCGGCCATCGGTCCACTCCTCCCCCAACGCCATGCCCTCGACGTTGTCGGCCAGTGGATTGCCCTGCTTCGATGGCGTCGTCCTCACCACTCCCGGACCGCCGGCCGGGCAGTCCGCGAGGTCGAAGAGCACCTCCCTCTCAGCGAAGACATCGGCCGGCAGCCGGTACAACGACTCCTCGCCCGTCACGTCCCGGGCGTTTTCCAGTGGGATTTCGACAACCTGGACCGTATTGCCGAGCCCTGCCACGTAGTGTCGTTCAAGCGCCAGCAGTCGCATGTCGTCGACCGCCGCCAGTTCCGCCAGATACAGCCCGTCCCCTGACAGATAGGTGTACTGCTCGTCCGGAACGTAGGCCCCGCCGGGAGCACCCGTGTAGCGCTGAATACGCAGGATGTTCCGACCGCGGGTGTCGCCGTCCGTGGCCAGCGGTGCCTCCCACCCCGCGTACAGGCGACGGCCGTCGGGAGAGACGGTGAGCGACTCGATGCCACGGCCCATCTGCGCGCTTCCCTCCGGCGCGTATCGGAGTTCCTTCGGCACGGGCAGGGACTTGCCGACCTGTTTTCCGGTAGCGATGTCGAAACGGCGGATGGCCGGTCCGGTCTCGGAACCGACCAGCACCGTCCTGCCTCCTTCCTCCACGACCAGCGCCTCCGCGTCGTACCAGTCGGGGAAGTTGCTGCCGTCCGCGCGTCGCAGTGTGTTGGCCGTCTTCGCCGAGAGTTCCAGGTCGAACGGGGAGCCGAGGTGCAACGGGAAGAGCCGGCCCGGGTTGTTGTCGGCGACCGCGAGCGCCGTGACCGGTTCTTCGGAGGTCAGCGCGAGTGCCGAGAGGCCCTCGATCGGCTCGTAGTTGACCTGCTCCTTGTCGAGGCCGTCGGAGTGGTCGAGCAGCACGGCCCGGGGCGAGCACGGCCCGGTAGCCGGGGCCGGGTGCGCTCTGTGCCACCAGTCCACCGCGGGCGCCGCCCCCAGGCTGAGGGCGACGCCCGCCGCCGCACTCAGCAGGGACCAACGCACCGTCCGCCCGCGTCGCACCGGCGGTGGACCGGTGTGTGCGGTCAGTGAGGGGAGCACCGCTACGTTGCGGATGAAGTCCAGTCCGCCGACTCCATTGCGGTCCTCGTCCTGGGGCTCCTGCGGCATCTCCGGCCTCATCGCGGCGATGTGCGCCCTGACGGCCACGAAGAGTGCGTGCAGCCCGAGCATCTCCGGCCCGTCGGGCAGCCCTTGGCGCATGACGTCCACGAGCGCGCCGGTGAAGACGGTGCAGCGCCGGGGATCCGGGGCATGGGAAGGGCGGTCACGCGGGGCCGAGGTCATCACGTACGAGCCCTCGACGCCCCGCAGGGTCCCCACGGCCGCCTCTCCACCACGCACCCCGCGGTCGGCGGAGGACATCTCGGCCATCACCTGGCCGCTGAAGCAGCAGTCCAGAATCAGCACCCGGCGCAGAGCGGAACCTCGGTCCCGGATGGCGCGGCGGACATCGGCGGAGCGGACGCAGGTGTCCGGCTGATCCTCGGCCGAGCCGGGTAACGTCAGGTGCAGTTGCCGCTCCTGCCTGTCCAGGAGTCCGTGGCCCGCGTAGTAGACGATCAGCGTGTCCTCGGCCCGTTCGGCCGCCTCGCGTATCGGGCCGACCAGGTCGGAAGGGGCCCTGGGGTTCGTCACGACCGTGATCCGGTCTTCGGGGAGGCCCCAGATCTCCTTGTCGGTCAGGACCGCCCGCAACGCGGTGAGGTTGTGCCTGACGCTGCGCAGCGAGTCCAGATACGTGTAGTCGTCCACCCCGATCAGCACACAGGCCGAGCGGGCCGGGTCAATCCTGTGGGGCGTACCGCTGGTCTGTGCCCCGTCCGGCCGGTCGGTGACGGTCACCGCGCCTCCTCAGGGGCACCGTCCGCGGCATCGGGCCGATCAGGTGCCCCGGTGGCGGTCTGCTGCCGCGGAGCGGGAGGCGACTGCCCGAGGCTGCGCAGTACGGCCTCGGCCTGCTCCGTATCCGCGCCGAGGACGTTGATCGTGACCGGTGTCCGGGGCCTGCGGCCTTGGCGCCAGGCCGAATACGACAGCGGCAACTGAGCCAGTGCCACGGCCGTGGAGATCACCGCCAGCACCGCTTCGAGACCGGCTCCCATCCGCCCGGACGAATCGCCGACGACCGGCCGGACGCGCACGTGTCCACGCAGCGCTCGGTCGTCGGACAACCAGTGGTACAGGGAACGCAGATCCTCGTCCCCGTTCGGCCCCGTCATCTCGAATCTGATCTGCATTCGGCTCCCCCCCTGCTCTGCCGCTCAATGGTGCCGGCCACGAGTAGAGAACGCTTGGCAACCTGCATAAAGTTTCCCCTCTTCCGCTGTGCGGGCTGGACCACCCGGCTCCTGGGCCGTCGGACCGCTGGAGGTGGCGTGGTCCAGTTCTCGGCGGGCCCGGAACGTGCCGTGCACGTTCCGGGCCCGCCGCACACACGATGTGCAGGGCTGGATCACCCAACTGCCGGAGACACACGCGGATGAGTCGACCCACCGGTGCGACATGGTGTTGTCGTTCATGTTGTACCCGGTGGTGAAGGGGTTACGGGACAGGTTGTCCACGTAGTACTCGTAGGGCGGGAGACAACCACAACCTCCTCGGCCTCCCGGGAGGTAGTGGAACGCGACGACGTCGCAGCTTCCCATGTAGCCGCTGTTGATAACGAACGACGCGCTGTTCGCGTCGCTGCCTCGGAAAGCGCCAGCGGAATCGCTCCAATCAGTGAGGTTTTCCCAATCTCACGCTGACGCGGTGAGGTGAAGGGTGAGGACGGCCTGGAGGGAGGCTCGAAACCGAGTGTGGGGCCGGGTCTGTGCTGGTCGGGCATGGTGTCGAGGTGGTGGGGCGACTGGAAGAGCGGTGGCGTCCGGCCCGGTGGCCGGACACCATGCGCAGGCCGTACTTCTTGGCGATGCCGGAGGCGGGCAGGCGGTCGGAGCGGGTCCGCTGGGTGTCGTTGTGTCCGGCTTCCTCGCGGCGGTCGGTGCCAGGCCGGGGTGATGTCGTTGTCGGCGGCGCGTTGGGCGCGGGCCCGCACGCTGCGGGGCCCGCCGTGGCCGGCGGTGGACAGCCGCACCTCCCAGCCGATCCGGTGGCCGCCGGCCTCCACCAGGGCGTCGGTGCGGACCCCGCGCGCGACTGCGAGCGGTCACCCGGCGGCGGCCAGCCGGCGCCGGAGCTCCTCTTCCGAGACGTCTTCCACGTGCGTCAGGAACACCCACATGTGACCCGAAGGGTCCTTGAGGATGACGGTGCGGTCACCATGAAACATGTCTGTCGGCGGCTGGAGGATCTCGGCGCCGGCAGCCTCTGCGCGCTCCGCCAGGCCGTCGACGTCCGGCACGAAGACATGCAGGGTGACGGACGTGCCGCCACCGAGCGAGGCCGGCGCGGCGAAGGAGCCGGCCTCCGCCTCGTCCACGCTGGCGTCGCCCAGCATCAGCACCGACTGTCCGATGGTGATCTCGGCGTGCAGGATCCCGCCGTCCGGAGCGTCGATCCTGAAGTCCTCGCGGGCGCCGAACGCCCGCCGGTAGAAATCGATCGCCGCGGCAGCGTCATCGACCATGATGTGCGGGATCACGGCATAGCGGTAACGGCCGGGGATCTCGATGTGAGCTGTGCGCTCGGCCATGACGAACCTCCTCGAAAGGCACCGCCGGTCGGCTCCTGCGGCTCTATGACGAACCTAGAAGCTCAGGCATGGTTGAAGTCAAACGCAGATACCCCCTACAGGTGACTTCGTGCACGAGTTGCGCCAGTGGTTGTACATGGAGGTCGGGAATCGGCCACACCAGGTGATGCGCCACAGGAGGCTTCAGCCGAGGAGACCGGGGGCCGGCGACGGTGGCTCTTCCAGGACCACCGCGTCGACCGCCGCGGGCTCGGCAGACGGGGTGGTGGGTTGGGGCCACAGGTGCGGTGCAGGCGGTTGCGGGCGGCCGTCTGTCCGGCCGGCGCCTCCGGGCGGACGCCGTGGGTGCGCAGGCGCGCCGCGACCCGCGATGACCTGGAACCTCGCCTCGGCCACCGGCGCACCTCCTCGCACCTGAACGGTCGGGGCAGCACCTTCGAGACCAGGCCGCAGCCACGAAAGCCAACGAGGACTTCGGGAACGGGATATGGCCAGTGGCAGCAGCAACTCTTGTAGGGGAACAAGCGCCGGCCCCTGATCGCCGGGGAGAGGTCTTCGGGGACGAGGTCGCCGCCGCCGCGATGATCGACCGACTCGTCCACCATGCCGAAGTCGTCTCTCTGAAGGAAGACGGCCACCGCATGCGCGGACGCGACGCCCGGCGGGTTCCCATCACCCGCAGCGGGGAATGAACATCGACTGACAGCGTGTGGCCTATTTTTCGTCCGAGCCCTCGGACCGCGTATCGGCCGTTATCGACAGCATGTCACGGGAGACAGGGGTCTGCTCTATGCGCTCATCGGTTTCGGTCCCATCTGGAGACGCGGCGGCATGCGAGGACTTCGACGTCCGGGTGCTGGGGCCACTCGAGGTGAGGCACAGACAGCGGGTGGTGCAGTTACCCGCAGGCCGATTACGTGTGCTCCTGTCGTGCCTGGTGATGTCGCCCAACGAGGTCGTCTCCAGCGACACGCTGATCGATCGAATATGGGCAGAGACCCCGGTGGAACGGGCGCGCGGCGCGCTGCACACCTGCGTGAGACGGCTGCGCCACCTGCTCGGCCCCGACCTGGTGCAGACGAGACCCGGCGGGTACGCCCTGCGGGTATCAGCCGACAGCGTGGACCTGCTGCGATTCCGGGATCTCGTCCGGCGCTCGGAGTCCGCCGGAGATGACTCCGGTGAGAGGCTGGTTCTGCTGCGCGAAGCTCTGGCGCTCCGCCGCGGCGACCCGTTCGCCGATGTCGCCTCCCCGTGGCTGGATCGCGGGGTGGTGCCCCGGCTGAACGAGGAGTGGTTGAGCGCTCTGATGTGCCGCATCGACCTCGAGATGGCGGCGGGTCGGCACTATGAGCTGATTCACGAGCTGCGCGAGCTGACGACCGCCCACCCGCTGCACGAGGCGAGCTGGCAGCGCCTGATCCTGGCCCTGCACCGGTGCGGTCGCCGCGCCGAGGCCCTGGAGGCGTACCAACAAGTCCTCGCGATCCTCCGGGACGAGTTGGCGCTCGATCCCAGCGACGAACTGCGGGAACTGCACCGGTCCGTCCTCGACGGCGGCGCGACCCACTCCCCTGCCGGCGGCGTGGGTGAGCAGGAGCCGGTCGTCGGCACAATCGTCCTTTCCGCCGTCGATCCGCCTGCGCAGTCGCCGCCGGTCCGCCCACAGCAGCTTCCGCCGGGCATCCCCTGTTTCACCGGCCGCACCATGGAGCTGGCCGGACTGGACGGCCTGCTGCCCGCCGAGCACGGTCAGTCCGCGCAGACCACGGCGATCGCCGTGGTCGACGGGGCGGCGGGTGCCGGCAAGACCGCCCTGGCGGTGCACTGGGCACACCACGTACGCGACCGGTTTCCCGACGGGCAGCTCTACGCCGATCTCCGCGGCTACGGTTTGGGCTCTCCAGTGGAGCCCACCGCTGTCCTGGAGATGTTCCTGCAAGCGCTGGGCGTCCCCGCGCGGCAGATCCCGTCGGAGCTGGACGGCCGCTCCGCGCTGTTGCGCAGCACCCTGGCCGGCCGGCGGGTGCTCGTGCTGCTGGACAACGCGCGCGACTCCGCGCAGGTGCGTCCGCTGCTGCCCGGCTCGCACTGCCTGGTCCTGGTCACCAGTCGCGGCCAGCTACGCGGCCTGGCGGTGCGGCACGGCGCCTACCGCGTCGGCCTCGACCGGCTGTCTGCCGAGGAGTCGGTCACCTTGCTCGCCGGTGTCGTGGGCGAGGACCGGGTCGCGGCCGAGCCGGACACCGCCGTGCAACTCGCCGGTCTGTGCGCTCACATGCCCCTGGCCCTGGCCCTGGCCGCCGAGCGCGTCCACCACCTGTCCGGACCGGACAACCGGACGGGACCGGCGGCCGGGCACTCCGCCCCGCTGCACGACCTTGTCGCTGAACTCGCCGTGGAGCGGCGCCGGCTGGATGTGCTCAGCGTGGGCGACGACGAGACCTCGGCGGTTCGCGGCGTTTTCTCCTGGTCCTACGACGCACTCGACACGGCCGCCGCCGGCGCGTTCCGCGCCCTCGGCCTGCACCCCGGGCCCGACATCAGCGTCGAGGCGGCGGCCGTGCTCATCGGCGTCGGCACGGAGCAGACGCGGCGGCTGGTGGAGGGGCTGACGGGCCGGGGCCTGCTGGAGCGGGCCGGCCGGAACCGGTACCGCTACCGGTTCCACGGCCTGATGCGCCTGTACGCGGCGGAGCGGGCCGAGGCGGAGGAGAGCGAGCCGACCAGGCTGGCGGCGCTGCGTCGCGTCCTGTGCTGGTACCTGCACACCGCCGATGCGGCCGAGCGGATGCTCAACCCCGGCCACCAGCACCGTCCACCCGACCCCTTCGAGGAGGGCTGTGAACCGCTTGCCTTCTCCTCGCACGAGGAGGCGCTGCGGTGGAGTGAGACAGAGCGCGCCAACCTGATGGCCGCTGTCCGGCTCGCCTTCGAGGTCGGTGAGTACACCATCGCCTGGCGGCTCCCGACCGTCCTGTGGGGCTTCTTCAACCTGCGTAAACACTGGGGCGACTGGATCGAGAGCCACAGGGTGGGTCTCGCCGCCGCCCGGGCACAGGGTGATCGCTGCGGCGAGGCCTCGGTGCTCACCAGCCTCGGGTTCGCCCGGTGGAACCAGCGGCGGTTCGCCGAAGCGCTGGAGTGGCTCGAGAACGCGCTCGTGCTGCGACGCGAGCTCGGGGACCGCTGGGGGGAGGGCATCGCGCTGACCGGACTTGGCCGGGTTCGCGGGAACCTGGGCGAGCCCAGGCGTGCGTTGGAGCACCATGCGGAGGCTCTCGGCATCTTCGAGGAGATCGGAAACCACTGGGGGCAAGGTTTCGCTCTGGCCGGTCTCGGCCGCGTCTACCAGGATTTGAACGAGTCCGAGTGTGCCCGCGAACACCAGTCGAGGGCGGTCGGTGCCTTCCGGAGGATCGGCAACCGCTGGGGGGAGAGCATCGCGTTGCGGGACCTGTGCCTGACGTACGCCGCCCTCGGCCGGCACGAGGAGACCATCGCCTGGTGTCGACGTGCCCTCGCCCGCTGCCACGAGCCGGGTGCCCGGTATACCAAGACCCGCATCCTCAACGTACTGAGCCACGCCCTGTGTGAGACGGGCCGGTCGGTGGAGGCGCGGCGGGTATGGGGCCGGACCACAGCCTTCTTCGAAGAGCTGGGGGACTCGAACGCTGCCGGAGCAGGCGATCTCCTCGGTGCGCCGACGGCCGACGCGGGCTGGTGACGGTGCCGCTGGCATGTCCCTGACGTTAGCTGCGAGATTTCTGACAGCGGCCCTGTGCTCTACTGAGGTGGTCCACGAAGGGGAGCCGGGCCGCACGCCTCCAGGCACGGCAAGAGCCCTCTCTGCGGGGCGCCCGGTCACGCATCCCCCCTCGGGCCCGAGGGATACGGGAACGGGGGCACATCCAGCCACAGGTACACGGGAGAGTCCCTGACGCCCGAGGCCGTAACTCTCTGAGGCCGTCCGGAGAACACGGCGGTGAGAGCGGCGGCCACGGGCGGGGACGGACGGTGGCCGGGACAGCCGGCCGCCGCGGATTCCCGGCCCGTCGAACGAGGTAGCGCGCCCGGTCCGGATCTCGCGGACGAGGACCGCAGTGACGGCGGGACACGAATCCTTGCCGTAGATGTCGGAGCACCCAAAAACGTCGATCGGAAGGGCCCATGGCGCATCTCGTCAGCCTGGAAGAGGCCGAGAAGCTGGATGTCGAGGAAGTACACGAACTCTACCGCACGTATATCAACAAGAGCCAGGTCCGGTTGATGACCTCCTTCGGTTTCGGCCGGGAGCTTGTCGACCATGCCGAGGGCGCTTATATCTACACGCGTGACGGCCGTAAGATTCTGGATTTCACCGGCGGAGTCGGCGTACTCAACCACGGGCACAACCATCCGCGCATTCTCGCCGCACGTCGGCGCTTCCAGGAACAGCGGCGCATGGAGGTGCACAAGACCTACTTCTCGCCGTATCTCGCCGCCCTGGGCAACAATCTGGCAGCGGTCCTGCCGGGTGATCTGAACCGTTCGTTCCTGCCGAACTCCGGAGCGGAGGCGGTCGAGGGCGCGGTCAAACTGGCGTACAAGTACCACGGCGGCCGGCGGAACCGGATCCTGCGGGCGGACAGCAGCTTCCACGGCAAACTCCTCGGTTCCGGCGGGCTCACCGGCGGGGCGCAGAACCATTTCGAGTTTCCCACCATTCCCGGCATCGGCACCTTCGAGTACGACGACATCGGCTCGGTTCGGCGAGTTCTCGCGGAGAACAGGGACGCGCGGGGCCGCAGCGAGGTGTACGCACTCCTCATCGAGCCGTTCAGCGCGTCGACCATGCGCTGGTGCTCCGAGAAATTCCTGCGCGAGCTCCGTGAATTGTGCACGGCCGAGGACATCGTGCTGATCTTCGACGAGATCTACACCGGGTGGGGTAAGACCGGCAGCATGTTCTACTTCACCCGGTACGAGGGCCTCGTGCCCGACGTGGTGACGACCTCGAAGTCGTTCGGCGGCGGCAAGTCCTCCATTTCCGCCTACGTGGCGCGTGAGCCGGTCTTCCGCAAGGCGTACGACAACATGGGCGACGCGATGACGCAGAGCACGTCCACGACGTACTACGGCTTCGGCGAGGAGACCGCGACGGCCATCGAGGCCGTCTGCGTAGCTGTCGAGGACGACTATCCGGGGCGGGCCCGCGCCCTGGAAGCGGTACTGCGGCCAGGTCTTGAGCGCATCCGGAAGACCCATCCCGACCTGATCGCCGATGTGCGCGGCTCCGGCGCGCTCTACGGGGTGTTCCTCTCCGGCGGGCCCAAGGTGCTGGACCTCATCGGCAAGCTGCCGGCCGGAGACCTGGCCAGGGACCCGCTGATCCGTACGAAGATCATCACCGCAGCGGTCATCGACACGCTGTACCGCAAGCACGACGTCTACACCTACAACACGCTCAACGGTCGCAGTCCGCTGGTCGTGAGCCCTCCGCTGGTAGCGGGCCCCGAAGAGGCCGAACACTTCCTCGGCGCCCTGGACGCCACCCTTGCCGAGGGCATGAACCGGCTGCTCGGCCGCTTCATACGGGAGCGGGTGAGCTCGTGGTGACCGACGCGCCGCACGGGCTGCCGTCCCCGGGCCGATCTGCTCTCCCGGGCCGTGTCGCCGTCACCGGTGCCGCCGGCGTACTCGGCACACACCTGGTGAACCGCCTGCTGGCGGCGGACAGCCAGGTCCGCGCCTTCGACCTGGCACCGGTGCCCACGAGACCCGGACTGAAGCCGTTCACCGGGGACATACGTGACGCGGACGCCCTCGCCGAAGCCTTCGAAGGCGCCGACGCCGTGGTGCACTGCGCCTCCGCGCTGCCCAGCTACCCCGTGGCGGACATCAGGTCGATCGTCGTCGAAGGCACCACCACCGTGCTGGAAGCGGCCCGCGCCGCGGCCGTGCCCAGGGTGCTGCACATCTCCTCGACCGCCGTCTACGGACTGCCCCGGCTGGTACCCACACCCGAGGACCACGCGCTTGAGCCGGTGGATCCCTACAGCTCCGCGAAGGCGGAGGCGGAGAAGGTCGTCGAGCGGTTCCGGGCGGGAGGTATGTGTCTGCCGGTACTGCGGCCCAAGACCTTCCTGGGTCCCGGAAGGATGGGGCTGTTCGACATGCTCTTCCAGTGGGCCGAGGAGGGCAGGAACTTTCCCGTGCTCGGCAAGGGCGATGTGCGCATCCAGATGCTGGGGCTGGACGATCTCGTGGATGCGGTGCTGGAGGTGCTGCGCGCCCCGGACGAGGTGGCCTGCGACACGTACAACATCGGCGCCGCCGAGTTCGGCACCCTGCGGGAGGACTTCCAGTGCGTGCTGGACGCCGCGGGGCACGGCGGGCATGTGGTGTCGATGCCCGGCGGACCCGCGGTGGCGGTGCTGCGCGGACTGGAGCGGACGAAGCTGTCCCCCGTGTACGGCAGGCTGGTGTCCAAGCTGCTTGCCGACTCCTACGTCAGCGTCGACAAGGCCCGGGAGAAACTCGGCTTCCGCCCCCGGTTGTCCAACCAGGACGCCATCCTCCAGACGTACGCCTGGTGGCGCGCACAACGTGCAACGGCGACAGGCGTCCCGGCGGGCAAGGGCGGCGGACGGACCAGCCGGGACCCGTGGCGGCAGGGCGTGCTGGGACTCGCGAAGGTGTTCTTCTGATGGCCGCCACGGGCGCACCGGGCGGCGGCTCGTCCGCACCCCCGGCCGAGGAGGACACCGGCCGGGACGCATCGAAGCAGGCACCAAACACGCCGGAGGAGGCGCCGGCCGCCCGCCGCTGGTGCTGGGGAACGCGCCTGCTGGTGGCGAGCACGGCGGTCTGGACGGTCCTCCTCGCCCTCCACGTCCTGCTCATCGGCCGCTGGTGGCCATGGCTCATCGTCGAGATCACCCCGCCGCTGACCGTGGTGGTGGTGCCTGTGCTGCTGCTCGTACTCGTCCCGTTCGCGACGCCGGTGCGCCGCTGGCTCTCCGCGGTCCTGGTGCTCCTGTTGCCGGCCGGGGCGTACGTGGCCGGCTTCGGATGGACGGACACCACCGCGGACAGCTCCCGGGGCACGGAGGTCAAGGTCTTCGCCTGGTCCACGGACTACTGGCAGATGGCGTCCGACGACAAGGAGGCCTTCTACGCCTTTCTGCGCCGCCAGGACGCCGACGTGTATCTCCTCCATGAATACCTCAACTGGAACTACTCGAGCAGGGACGAGCAGAAGAAGTGCACAAGTCCTGTCCGCATCGACGACTCGGCCCGGCTGCGTGCGGAGTTTCCCGGCTACCGGCTGCTCGTGCAGGGCGAGTTGCTCACTCTGTCCCGGTTGCCGGTCGTCGCAGCGCCCAACCAGCGGGTTCCCGCCACGGGTGATGACTGGTACTGGAAGGGAGCGAAGGCTCAGCGCACCGATATTCGAGTGGGCCGACGCACGGTCTCCTTCTACAACGTGCATCTGCCGATTCGCTTCCGGCCCTGCGATATCCGCTACGGGCTGGACCGTTTCTACCGGGCCGGTAAGGACCAAGGGGACTGGTGGATCAGGGAATACCGCAAACTGCGCGCGGATCTGGGCGGGAACCCCCACCCGGCCGTGGTGGCCGGCGACTTCAACGCGGCCTGGATGAATCTCTACTCACTCGGAGCCGGTACTCGGCCCCACAACCCGAGTGGTTCCCTGTTTCCCGCCTTCTCCTGGCCTGCCTGCGAGGGCTCCTGCTCACTGCCCCGGTCGTGGCGCGTGCTGCCCCGACTGTGGCGTTTCGACTGGCTTTTCACCACTGAGAACCTGGCGGTCTCCGGCTACCACCTCCGCGGCGGCGAGGCCCTCTCCGACCATTCGGCCCAGAAGATCCGCGTAGTCGTCCCGGACCAGGTCTCTTCGTGAACCGCGACACCAGGTCAGACACAGGAAGGGAAGCACCGTGCTGCAACCTGACACGTTCGACGTGACGGTGATGCTCGACTACTACAGCCCGTATGTCAGTGGTCTGACGGAGGCTGCGCGGCTGACCGCCGAGGGGCTCGCCGGCCGTGGCTGGAAGGTCGCGGTGGTCTGCGCCCAGCACGATCCCGCACTCGCCCGTCGGGAAGTCCTCAACGGTGTCCACGTCTTCAGGGCTCCGGTACTCGCCCGGATCAGCAGGGGCTTCATCAGCCCTCAACTTCCGTTACTGGCCGGGCGTCTGGCGGCACGCTCGGACATCGTCCACATGCATCTGCCCAACCCCGAGGCCGCGTTCGTCGCCGCGTTCAAGCGCGGCGCACGGCTGGTCGTGACGTACCACATCGACGTCTTCCTGCCCGACGGCCCCGTCAACCGCTTCGGTATGTGGGCCGTCGACCAGTCGTGCAAGGCTGCCGTACGGAAGGCGGACCTGGTCATCACGAACAGCGAGGACCAGGCACGTGGGTCACGCATCTGGCCGACGATCAGGCGCCGCCGACTGCTGCCCGTCTCCTCACCGTGCGTGGACCGCAACGGTGGCACGCCCCGGCTGCGCGACGGGGACGGGCTGCACATCGGCTTCATGGGCCGGATCACCGTGGACAAGGGCATCGAATACCTCATACGGGCCTTCCGAGCCATCGACGACCCCCGGGCACGACTGCTGATCGCGGGGGACTACACGACCGTGGCGGGTGGCAGCAACATCGCACAGCTCCGCCGGGAGGCCGGCGACGACCAGCGGATCCGCTTCACGGGCCTGCTGCGCGGTGACGCGGTACGGGACTTCTACGCCTCGATCGACGTCTTCGCACTGCCCTCGATATCGGAGTCCTTCGGCATCGTCCAGGTCGAGGCGATGATGGCCGGCATCCCGCCGGTGAGCACGGAACTACCCGGTTCCCGCTACCCCATCGAGGCCACGGGCTTCGGGCGACTGGTCCCGCCCGGGGACCCGGGGGCGTTGCGTGCGGCGATCCTGGAGATGGCCGAACTGCCTTCCCAGGACCGGGAGTCGGGGCGCGAAGCAGCGACGAAGCTCTTCGGTGGGGAGGCGTTCCTCGACGCGCACGAAGAGGCGTTCCAGAAGCTCCTGAGCGGCAGTCGGCGGTGAAGCGGCTGGGCGGCGGAGACACCGTGGACGACCAGGGCGGTGCGGCCGCGGCCGCACCGCCCGGTCCTGGGACGTCCACACCCCCGGCAGCGTCGGCGACGGCTCCTGCGGAACCGGCCCGCGCGACGGACGGCTCGCACGGTTCCCTCCAGGAAGGCACATCACGCACCACTGCCCGGCGTTCCCGGCTGCCGGCAGCACTGGTGCTGCTGCGCCCTCGCCAGTGGGTGAAGAACGTCTTCGTCCTCATCATTCCGCTGGCCGTGGACCCCGCGGCGCTCCTGCACCACATCGCGTGGGGACTCGCCACCTTCGCCACGTTCACGGCGGCCTCCGCCGCGGTCTACGTCCTCAACGACTGGCTCGACCGCGAGCAGGACCGGCTGCATCCGGTCAAGCGCCATCGGCCGTTGGCCAGCGGTCAGGTCGGCCCACTCGGCGCGCTGCTCCTGGGCGCGGGCTGTCTGACGACACTGGCAGCCTGCGGCGCACTGCTGCCGCCGGCGGTGCAGGCTGTCACCGCTGCATACGTGGTACTCAATCTGGCCTACTGCCTGGCGTTGAAGCACTTCCCGCTGGTCGACGTCAGCGTGATAGCAATCGGCTTCGCCCTTCGGGCGCTGGCGGGCTGTTTGGTGGTGGCGGCGCCTTTCAGCCCTCCTTTGATCATATCCGTGTACTGCGCCTGCCTGCTGATGGCGCTCGGCAAGCGACGCCACGAACTTGTCACCGCGGACATCCAGGAGCGGGCGGCCACGCAGCGGCCCGCTCTCACGGGGTACTCGGTCTCCTTGCTCGACCAGCTGATGGTCCTGCTGCTGGCGGTCACACTGATCAGTTACGAACTGTTCGTCCTCTCCGCACCGCATCCACACGCTGCCGTGCTGGCCGTCGTCACCATGCCCCTCGCCATCTTCGCCCTGTGCCGCTATCTGCAATTGATAGCGCTGCACCGCGGCAGTGAAGAGCCGGGCCATGACGTACTCACGGACGCACCGCTCATGATCAACGGCATTCTGTGGCTGATCGTTCTGACCGTCAGCCGATTTCTGTGAGTACGACCCGGGAAACCACCGTCTCCGCCCCACTGCCACAACTGCCACAACTGCGCAGCCGATGCACGCCTCGAGTCCGTTCCCGCACGTATGCCGGAATCCTTCAGCGCGATCCGAGAACCGTACGGCGGATCGGCTCCTACAGGGCTGCAGAGAGAGGATGGTCCGCTTGAGTCGCCTGAGCCCGGCCCTCGGCACCGCCCCACCACGCTCCCCGCTGCGGCGGGTGATAGTGGTCTGTCACCAGTACCCGCCCTGGACCCTGGGCGGCCTGGCGGAGTACGCGCAGCGGTTCGTCCGGTGCGTCCAACGGGAGCACGGCGACGTGCCACTGACGCTGTACACCCTGAACTGCCCGGCGAACCTCCCCCGCCGGGAGCGGCATGGCCCCGTGACGATCCGGCGGCCCTGGCTGCCGAGCCGGCTCAAGCGGCGCATCGTGGCGCCGAAGAACCATCTGGCGCTCAGCGGCCGGGCCCTGTTCGCGCTCTCCCTGCTCGCCTTCAATCTGGCGACACTGCCCGCGCTCGTGCGAGCCCGCCGGCCGGGCACAGTGGTGGCCGTGCACGACTGGCAGAGTGCCCCGGCCGGAATCCTCGCGGCCACCGTGCTACGGCTGCCCGTGGTCTATCACGTTCACAACACCGAGATGACGATGGCCGAGCAGCCCGATATGACCGATCCCTTCCGGCTGATCGAGATCAATCAGCGGCTGCTCGCCGAAGCCGCGGCCCGGATCGTCGTGCCCACCCCGGAGCTGAGGCGGCTGGTCGTCGCGCACGGCTGGCGGGCGGACCGCATCAGCGTCATCCCGCACGGCTGCGAGACCACCGGCATCCCGGCCGACCGGGACTCCGACGACGCGAAGCTCGCCCGCGAGCGGGAGCGGGCGCGAAGCGGGCTCCGCGCGGAACTCGGGCTTCCCCCCGACACCCCGTTGCTGGTCTTCGCCGGCCGGCTCAGCCCGGTCAAAGGCGTGCCCACGCTGCTCCACGCCCTGCCTGCGGTCGCCCGCCGCCATCCCGGGGTTCACTTGGTGATGCTCGGCGTCGGCCTCGCCGGCACGGACCAGGACACGGCGGTGGACCGGCTGGTCACCGAGCTCGGCATCGGGGACCGGACGCACGTCTACCACCGTTATCTGCCCCAGGAGGACGTGCGACGCCACTATCTCGCCGCCGACGCCTGCGTCTTCCCCTCCCGTTATGAGCCGTTCGGGCTGGTCTCGGTCGAGGCGATGGCCCTGGCGGCCCCGGTGGTGCTCGGCTCCGGCTTCTCTGCGCTGATCTCCGACGGCGAGGACGACGGCGGTCCAGCGGCGCTGCGGATGAGCGGTGACACCCCCGACGAACTGGCCGCCCTCATCTGCCGGCTGCTGGACGACCCCGCCGCAGCCGCACGGCTGGCCGCCCGTGGCCAAACCCACGCCCGCCGGAACTTCCGCTGGCCGGACACCATCGCCCGCACCCTCGGCCTGTACGAGAGCCTGACGCGCCGGAAGTCCAGCCGTGGATGACACCAGCCGCCGCCGGCGGCGCCCGCGGCCTCGCTGGCGGCCACTGGCCGGCTGGGCGCTGGCCTGCGTCATCGTCGTCGGGCTCGTGCTGGCCCTCCGTGAACAGGACTGGTCGGCCACACGCCCCATGATGACCCTCCGGGCGCTGCCCTTTGTGTTGGTCTCCTGCGTGATCAATGTGGCAGCCCTGCTGTGCGCCATGATGTCCTGGCGCGGCCTCCTCGCCGATCTGGGGCATGTCCTGCCTCGCCGCACCGCCGCCGGTGTCTACTTCGTCGGAATGAGCGCCAAGTACGCGCCCGGGGCGCTCTGGGTGGCTCTCACCCATGCGCGGCTCGCCCGGAGTGTCGGTGTCGGAACGCTGGTCATCATCGCTGTCTCGCTGCTCAACATTCCGGTCGTACTGCTGACCGGGATGGTCGTCGGCAGCCTGGCCGCGCCTTTGATGTTCGGGGCCTGGAGCTGGCTGCTGCTGTTCCCGGCCGCGTCGCTGGCCTTCGCGCTGGCGCGGCCGTCGCTGGTGGGACGGGCCGCGCAGGCGGCCGCCCGCCTGCTGCGCCGAAAACTGACCGTGTCCGGCTCGGGACGGCAGATCCGTGCGGCCATCGGATGGCAGCTTGCCTGCCGTCTGGTCTCCGGCCTCCATCTGTGGCTGCTCACGCTCCCCATGGGCGCGCCCATGGGGCAGTCTCTGGTGATCAGCGTCGGAGCGTTCGCGCTGGCCACGGGGGTCAGCTCGGTCGTCGTGGTACTGCCCGACGGCGCCCTGGTCCGGGAGATGGTCCTGATCGGAACACTCTCCCAAGTGCTGCCCGTCACCGCGGCCACCGCCGTGGCGGTGGCCAGCCGCGCCGTCTGTCTGGTGACGGATCTGCTGGTCAGTGGCGTGTGCGCGCTGGCCATGGCGTCCCGGCTCCGGCGTACCGGAACCATCACGAACGGTGCCACCGACCTTCTCCCCGCTCCGGGGGACGCCGGACGGTAGGCACGTGCTCGCCGGCCGCCCCGGGCGCAGGTCCCGTGGGCCCCTCTGCCGCTCAGCGTGTCGGCCTCCGGCCGTTGACGTCCGGCGTGAGGCCGGTTACGTTCGACTAGAATAATAATTCTAGAGGGGCTGCTCCAGCCAGGAAGTCGCCCTGTGGCCGCCGAGCCCGCGCCCGAGCGGGACACCGGCGGCCGCCGCAGCCGCAAGGAGGCGGGCCGCGCGGTCGGCCTGACCGGATCCGGCCCCGTAACCAGGAGTAGTGCAGCATGACCGAAGCGTCCCCCACCGCCCTCGTGATCGCCGGCAGCAGCGGCATCGGCGCCGCCTCAGCACGCGAACTGGCCGCGCGTGGCCACCGGGTGGCGGTGCTGGCGCGCGGCGAAGGGGCGGACGAGCTGGCCGGGGAGCTCGGTGGTCTCGCCATCCGCGGCGACTACACCGAGGCCGGGGTCGTCGAGGCGGCCGTCGGGCAGGTGGCCTCCGCCTGGAGCCGGCTGGACGTGCTGGTCACCAGCGCGGGCCACGGCCCCAAGGGAAAGCTCGAGGAACTGACCGACGAGGACTGGGCCACCGGCTTCGACCTGTACTTCTACAACGTGGTGCGGGCCTGCCGCGCCGCCCTGGCTCCGATGCGCGCGCAGGGCGGGGGCAGCATCGTCAACATCTCCTCGGCCAGCCCCACCGAGCCCTCGCCCCGCTTCCCCACCTCCATGGTCGCCCGGGCCGCGATGACGACCTGGACGAAGCTGTGGGCGGACGAGGTCGCCGCGGACGGCATCCGGATCAACAACGTGCTACCCGGGTACACCGTCGCCGCCCCGGAGTCCGTTCCGGCCGAGTGGACTTCCGCGATTCCGCTGGGCAGGGCCGCCGCCTACCAGGAGGTCGCCCGAACGGTGGCCTTCGTCGCCTGCGACGCCACCTACACCACCGGGCAGAACCTGCGCGTCGACGGCGGGCTCACCCGCGGCGTCTGACTCCTCCTCCCCGCCGGGCGGTTCCGGAAGGTCCTACCGCTCCTCGGCCGCCCGGCGGGCGAAGTCGTCCACCAGGCCCTCCAGCGCCCGCGCCGCCAGATCGGCGTACTCACCGAAGTCCAGGTCCAGGTGCACGTCGGAGTTCGCGTGGACGTAGAAGCCGTCGGTGAACGCCAGGCTCAGCACCGTGAGTTTGGCGGCCATGTCGGGGAAGCGCTCGGCGACTTCGGCGGGGATGGACTCGGTGAGCCGCTGGACGTCCACCTTGAACATCTCCTCCCGCATCCGCAGGTACGCTGCACGGACCTCGCTGTCCTCGCCCAGACCGCCGAGCTGCCTGCTCAACGCCCAGACCGCCGCGGCCTTGAGCAGGGCCTCCTCCTTCGTGTACTGCTTCGGGTCGGCGCCGGACAGGCCGGCGATGCCTCGCGAGAGTTTGCGGCGCAACCCGTCGGGGCCGGAGTGGATCCGCATCCACACCTCGTAGCAGTGCTCGAGCAGGGCGACGAAGAGCTGCTCCTTGCTCTTGAAATGCCAGTAGACCGAGCCGATGGGCAGGCCGGATTCCGTGCTGACGGCCGCCATGGTCGTGCCCTGGTAGCCGTGTTCCAGCGCCAGATCCAGGGACGCCCGCAGGATCTGCTCCCGGCTCCGGTCCGAGCGCGCCTGCCGCGTGCCCTTCGTACCGTTGCCCCGCCTCATGCCCGTCACCCTGTCGCCGCCTGTCGTCCGTGCCCCGCGCTACACCAGCATCGCCATTCTAGAAGGGGGCTACCGACAAGGACGGGGCCGAAGTGGCGCGTTCCTCGCGACCACTTCGGCCCCGCGCACGTCGTACACCGCCCCACCGCGGCCGGAAAGCTCCGCCGCGCGTCACGCGACGCAGGCGGCCTCCAGAACCCGGGCGAGAACGTCGTCGAGCTCCTGGGGCAGGCATTCGGCGGCGATCACATGGTCGGGGCGGAGGACGACCGCGCCGACCGGCCGCGCGTCGAACCAGGCCTGCAGGTTCGACTCACCGCCGAGGTCGCCGACGACGGTGACGCCGGCCGTGGCCTGCTTCCGCGCCCACGGCAGCTGTGCCTTCGGCACCACCTGCACGAGGCGGGCGCCGAGCCGGTCCAGCGCGGCACGCCTCGGGGCCGACAGGAACGCCGTCGGGTCGTTGTTCCAGGTGAGGACCCGCCAACCCTGCCCGGTCGCGTCGTCGAGCAGCATCTCCGCGCCGTCGGCGTCGGTGGCCGTCGGCTGGGGGAATATCGTGCCCGCCAGCCGGGGCACGTCGCGGTCCGGCAGCGACTTGGACACCGGCAGCGGGGTGTGCACCACCACGCCCCGGTCGAACTTCGGCTGCGGCTTGAACGCCTGCCGCTTCTGGGCCTCCCTTTCCTCCGGTGTGCGGCCGGCGGCGATCCGGTCGCGCTCGGCGGCCTTCTGCGGATCGTGGTCCGTCATCTCCTTCGCCATCTGGAGGGAGACGGCCACCATCTGCGTGACGTGGCCCAGCCGTTCGGTCTCGTACGTGTCCAGCAGACCGTCGGTCGAAAGGCCCTTGACGACGGCGGCCAGCTTCCAGCCGAGGTTGAAGGCGTCGCGGATCCCCGAGTTCCAGCCCTGGCCGCCGACGACGGGCATGACATGGGCGGCGTCGCCGGCGAGGAAGATCCGCCCGTGACGGAACCGGCCCGCGATCCGGGCGTGGTGCCGGTAGACGCGGCGGCGGATGATGTCCAGCTTGGACGGGTCCGGAACATGCGGTGCCAGCAGGCCGAAGACGAACGCGTCGTCCTCGACGTCGGCCTCGCCCTCGTCCTCGAAGAGGGTGAACTCCCAGCGCCGGATGCCGTGGGGCAGTGCGATGGAGGCGTAGCTGCGGGCCGGGTCCCCGCCGAAGACGGCGTGGGGCGTGCCGATCGGGTCGTTGGCGACGTCGATCACGATGCCGTCGGTCGGCCGGGTCTCGCCCTCGAACGAGATGCCCAGGCGCTTGCGGGTGGGTGAGGACCCGCCCTCGGCGGCGACGACGTACCGCGCGCGCACCGTCTCGCCGTTCGCGAGGGTGGAGACCACTGCGTCGGCGTCCTCGGACAGGTCCACGACCTCGGCGCCGAAGCGCACGGCGGCGTTGGGGAAGCGGTCGAGGCCGGCGAGCAGCACCCGGTCGACCAGCGGCTGCACGAAGCCGTTGCGGCGCGGCCAGCCGAACTCGCGCGTCGTCGGGTTCACTTCGGACAGGATCATCCGGTCGCCATTGATCATGTAGATCTTCTGGTCGGGGATGGTGTGGGGGAGCACTTCGCCGACGAGGCCGGCGGTCTGCATCGCGCGCAGCGCCTCGTCGTCGATGCCCACGGCCCGCGGGTAGTCGATGAGTTCGTGCTCCCGCTCGACGACGAGGACGTCGACGCCCTGCTGCCCCAGCAGGTTGGCCAGGGTCAGACCGACCGGACCCGCCCCGACGACGAGAACGTCGCAGGCCTTTTTCATGAGGTGCTCCGTGCGGATCGTGCCGGGTCCAGCCCGGCGATGGTGTCGCCGAACGCGCGGTTCAGCAGGACGAGGTCGATGCCGAGGCCCACGTAGTCGACGAGGCCGTCGGCGAACAGGCCGGCCGCGTACTCCGGCCGGCCGGAGTAGATGCCGAGGGTGACGCCGTGCGCGCTCGTCACCTCCCGCAGGTGGGCGATCGCCTCGCGCACCGGGCCCTCCTCCCAGTCCCCGCGTCCGGGCAGACCGTAGGAGACGGCCAGGTCGGCCGGCCCGATGTAGACCGAGTCCAGGCCCGGGGTCGAGACGATCTCCTCTGCCCGGTCGACCCCGGCCTTCGTCTCGATCTGGGCGACGGCGGAGACCGCCCGGTTGCCCGCCTCGGTGTACGAGTCGCCCGGGTACAGCGCGGGCCGCGAGGGCCCCAGGCTGCGGTTCCCGGCCGGCGGGTACTTGGCCGCGGCGACCAGGGTCTCGGTCTGGGAGCGGGACTCGACGGTGGGCGCGACGATGCCGCGGGCCCCGCTGTCGAGCAGCCGCAGGATCGGCGCGGGGTCCAGCGAGCCCACCCGGGCGTACGCGTACGCGTTGTCCCTCGGGATCGAGCGCAGGATCCCGCAGGCCGCCTCGAGCCCCAGTTCGCCGTGCTGGAGATCGAGGATCACGCCGTCGTACCCGGCGGTCACCGCCCACTCCGGCATCGAGAACGACGGGACCGTCTGGTGGTACAGGACGGGGGCCCGGTCGCCGGGAGCTGCTCGCTTCACTGCGCCTGCCCCTCTTGTCCGGCCACGCGCGCGGCGTGGGCCGCGGCCGCCCGGCCGCCGAAGACCGGCACGATCTCCCGGCGGGCGAACAGCCACCGGCCGTCGACCCTGCGGTAGCGCTCGCGGAACTCGCCGACCGACGCGGGCAGCGTCTGCGGCTCGTTGGTGTCGCGGAAGGTCAGGTACTGCACCGTTCCCTCGACCTCGTCCCCGTCCCACACCAGGCGGATCCCGCCGATGAAGTGACGGCCGACGACGTCCGTCTGCCGGGCGCGCTTGGCCCCCCAGACCTTCATGGCCTCGCGGTCCATGTCGCCCATCGGGCCGACCGAGACGCCGTCCTCGGTGTACAGCTCCCAGGTGGTGTCCGCCCGGTTGTGGTCGAGGCGGTAGAGCATCTCCGTGATGAGCTGCTCGATCTCGACGCGGGTGGTCGCGTCGACGGGACGGTAGTCACTCATGTTCAGCCTTTCGAATCCGCGGTCGCGACCACGCGACCCAGTCCGGTGATGGTGGCGACGCACTCGACGTCGGCGGGCCACGGCTCGATGTAGCCGATGGAGCCCGACAGCAGCACTTCGCCGGCGCGCAGCGGCTCGCCCGTGCGAATCGCCGTCCCGGCCAGCCAGACGACCGCGTTGACCGGGTCCCCCAGCACGTTGCCGCCGACACCTCGGGTGATCTCGGTGGCGCCACCGGTGATGACCATCTCCGCCCGGGGCAGGTCGACCTCGCCGTAGGGGTGCCGCTCCTCGCCGAGGACGACGCCGCTGCAGCCGGCGTTGTCGGCGATGGTGTCGACGATCTGCCCGACCGAACCGTCGTAGCGGAAGTCGACGACCTCGAACGCGGGGGTCACGTAGTCGATCGCCGCCTCCACGCTCTCGCGTGAGGCCTCCAGGACGTCGCTCTTCAGCACGAACGCGACCTCGGCCTCGATGAGCAGGCGGTTGTACGCGGACAGCGGCAGGTGCGTGCCCGAGGCGTGCACCATGTCGTCGTGGATGATGCCGTAGTCGGGCTCGTCGATGCCCACGCGCTGCTGCACGAGGGGGTTGGTCAGGCCGACCTTGCGGCCCACCCGCTTCACACCCAGCTCGCGCTCGCGCAGGGCGGCGAACTCGGCGGAGATCGCGTAGGCCGCGTCGAGGTCACGCTCGGGGAGCCGGGGGCTCACGTACGGCACGGTGTACACGCCGCGCTTGGCTTCGAACAGCTCGCGCGCGATCTGGGTGATGGTCTCCCGGGGGACGCTCACTGCGGTCCTTTCGTCAGGCATGCTTCTCCAGGAAGGCGACCGCCGCGGCGTTGAACTCCGCGGCTCCCTCCCACTGCGGCCAGTGCGCGGCACCGCGGACCAGCAGGTACTCGCCGTCCGGGATCAGTCCGCACAGGCGCTCGCCCTCGGCCTCGTCGCCGGTCGGCTCGTGGTCGGTCCACACCATCAGGGCCGGGACCGGGACCGCCGCGAAGTCCTCGTCCGTCACGCGGTTGCGCCAACGCCGCTCCGGCTCCCGCAGGGCGGACACGTGCGCCATGCTGAACCCGTCGCGGGCGTAGATCGCCCGGCGGACGCGCACGAGCTCGTCGGTGATGTTCTCCGGGTCGTGGATCACGACCTGCAGGCGCTTCCTCACGTTGTCGAAGGTCGGCTCGCTCACCGCCTTGGCGCTCACCGACTGCGTCCGGTCCAGCTGCGGCTCGCCGACCACCCGCCCGCCCGGTGCGGACAGGATCACCGTGCGCAGCCGCTCGGGGTGCTTCGGCGCGAACTTCAGCGCGAGCCAGCCGCCGAGCGACTCGCCGGCGAGGTGCACGCGTTCCAGCGCCAGTGCGTCGAGCAGCGCGATCAGGTGTTCCTCGTAGTCGCGGATCTCCAGCGGGTGGTCGGCCAGTGAGGTGTAGCCGTGGCCCGGGTAGTCGTAGCCGACCACCCGGAAACCGGCTTCCACGAACGCCCGGACGTTCTGCGTCCACGCCTCGATGTGGCCGCTGGTGCCGCTGGCGAGCACGACCGTCTGCGCGTTGGGGCTCGCTCCGGCGATGTCGAGCACCCGGGTGCGGTAGCCGCCCGCGTCCACGTACCGCAGCGAGTGCTCCAGGTCCGCGATCTCTTCCCACAGGGTGGCGAAGTGCGTCTTCTCAGCCCGGCTCATGCGGTCACCGCCGCCTGGACCGCGAAGCCGGCGCCCCACTTCTGGACCGCCCAGTAGCGGTCGACGGCGAAGCGGTAGGGGCCGGCGGTCGACAGCGCGGCGTAGGCGGCGATCCAGCTGCGCATCTCGTGCGCGGCCGAGCCGCCCTCCGCCACGAACCAGCCGTTCTCCCAGCCGTCGACCGGGCCGAGGTCGCCGGAGCGGAGCACGTCGAGGACGAGCGTGTCCCACTCCTCGTTCAGCGGGTCGCTGGGCGCCTTGCCGTCGGCTATCGCCTGAATGCCCTTGACGATCATCTGCTCGCGCTCCCGCCGCTCCTCGGGCGAGGGCGCGTACGCGACCAGGCGCTCGTGCACGGTGCCGGGGGCACCGTCCCAGCGCGGGATCGGCGGGTTGTGGGAGATGCCGCCCGAGGCGAGGAACAGCACCTTCTTGTCGAGGGCCCGGGCGGCCCGGCCGAACGCCTCGCCCATCAGGCGCACCCGCCGCATGGGGGTGAGTGGCAGACCGATCGCGTTCACGAACACCGGAACGATCGGCTGCGTGAAGTTCTTGCCGAACACGAAGTCGAGCGGCTGGACCACGCCGTGGTCGACCTTCATCCGCTCGCTGCGGCCGATGTCGACGCCCTCGGCCAGCACCGCCGCGTGGAGGGCCCGGGCGGCGTCACCGTCGACGGGCAGCGGCCCCGCGGTGGTGCCGTAGTCGCCGATGCCCTCGGCGACCGCGCCGATCGCCCACGGGGTGATCAGCGAGTAGAGCTGGCCGTTGAAGTGGTCGGGCCCGAACGCCACGACCAGGTCGGGGTCGTACCCGGCGACGAACTCCTTCACCTCGTCGATGGCGGCATTGATCTCGGCGAACGTCTCCCCGCCCGGGTCGACGTTGCCGAAGGACGGCGCGTGGGAGAGCGCTGCGACGGCCAGCGGCATGGAAGTGGTTCCTTTCTCGAAAGAGGCGGACGGCCGCTACGCGGACGTACCGGAGAGCGCGGGCTCGGGCCGGGTCTCGGCCGCGTCGGAGCGGCGCTGGCTCAGGTGGAGGGCGAGGATGCAGACGCCGGCGATGAGCATGGGCAGGGAGAAGACGGTGAAGGCCGCGGCCATCCCCCAGCCCGCGTCGAAGGCCGCGCCGCCGATGACCGGCGCCGCGATGCCGCCGAACCGGCCGACGCCGATGACGACGCCGAAACCGGTCGAGCGGGCCAGCGTCGGGTAGAGCGTCGGGACGATCGCGTAGAAGGCGGCGGTGCCCGAGCAGACGAAGAAGGAGGCCGCGAACAGGGTCCACCAGGCGGTGGGCATCCCCGATCCGGCGATGCCGAACAGCGACAGGGTGACGGTGGCCAGGACCAGGAAGACCGGGGCGAGGAGGCGGATGCCGATCCTGCCTCCCAGGTACCCGAAGAGAACGTTGCCGAGAATGCCGCCGATGCTGAAGGCGGTCACGAGCTGCGGGGCCAGCGCCGGGTTGTCGTTGGCCGAGGCCACGCTGGAGGGCGCCCAGTTCGTCATGAAGTAGAAGCTGAGCATGTACGCGACGTATCCGACGATCATCAGCAGCGTGTAGAAACCGGTGCGGCCGGTGAACACGGTGCGCAGCGAGCCCTTGACCTTGACGTTCGTCGAGTCGGGCGCGGGGAGCGCCGTGAGCGCGGGCCGGCGCATCTTCGCCAGGAGTGTGTTGAGCCGCTGCAGGGAGTCCGGGCGACGCCCTTCGGAGAGCCAGGCGAGCGATTCGGGGAGGAGGGCGTACGTGGCGACCGCGGCGATCGCGCTCAGCGCGAACCCGACCCACCAGCCGAACTGCCAGCCACGCGTGTCGAGCATCGGGCCCACGATCATCGAGCCGAGCAGTCCGCCGATGTTGATCGCGGCGGCGTAGACGGCCATCACCAGCGCGTACACGCGCTTGCCCGTGTACTCGGAGAGGATGACGCCGACCACGGCGACCAGGGAGCCGACGCCGATGCCGGTGACGATGCGGCTCACCACCAGAGGCCAGGTCCCGGTCTCCGGCGTCGCGAACGGGCCGATGAACATGCCCACCGCGATCGTCACGGTGGAGATGACACCCATGTTGCGTCTGCCGATGCGGTCGGCGAGCGGCGCGACGATGATCGAGCCCAGGAGCATGCCGATCAGGGCGCCGGACATGACGAGTCCGAGCTCGGCCTTGGAGACCCCGAACCCCTTCTCGATGTACGGGGCGGCGAACGACGTGAGCGAGACGTCGTAGCCGTCGAGCACGACCAGAGTGATCGCGATGACGATGGCGCGGACCTGCAGACCGCTCATCTTCTCCTGCGGGACATGATCGGTGATCCTCATACAAGTCTCCCTGTTTCGGGACAGAGCGGACCCGTGCCATCGCAGCGGCCCGCAAGGAGGACATGGAACGCGCACCGAGTCGCGCCCCATCGGCGAAACCTAGAAGTTACGTTCTAGAATCGCCATTACACTGACGAGTGCCTGCGGTCGGTGTCAAGAGTCGGCGTGCATTTGGTAGAACTGCAGTCCGAAGAGGGGTGAGGGGAGCCGATGGCCACGCGGCGGAAGACGCACCGGGCATCCGAGGTGTCGAAGCGGGCGATACTCGAGGCGGTGCTCTCGCGCGCGGTCGAGGCCGGGTAC
Organism: Streptomyces barkulensis; assembly: GCF_002843305.1. Taxonomy (GTDB): domain Bacteria; phylum Actinomycetota; class Actinomycetes; order Streptomycetales; family Streptomycetaceae; genus Streptomyces; species Streptomyces barkulensis. The sequence continues at coordinate 12,632 of NZ_PGSG01000074.1, read as the reverse complement.
GAGGGGACGACCATGGCCGACGTCGCGCGCGTGTCCGGCCTGCCGATCGGATCCGTCTACTGGCACTTCCGGAACAAGGAGCAGCTCTTCGTCGAGTTGCTGGACTACTGCTTCGAGGTCTGGCGCAGGACCCATGAGTCCGTCGGCGACCTGCGCGAACTGCTGCGCCGCAGCATCAGCGACTCGGCCGCGGCCTCCCGCAGCCTCACCGATCCGGCCGCCGCGTTCTGGAGCATCGGCCTCGTCTTCGCCTTCGAGCGGCGACTGGAGGACAACCTCGCCCGGCAGCGTTACCTCGCCATCCGCAAGGAGATGTTCCAGTTCATCGCGTCCCGGCTGCGCGCCTCCTACGCGGGAGTGACGGACGACGTCGCGGCGGAGCTGGCGCACGACATGGCCGTCATGGGACGGGCCCTCACCGACGGCTTCCGGGTGGCAGCGGCCGCCGGCGACGACACCGACTTCGCCCGGTACGCCGAGCTGGCGGCCGACGCGCTCGAGTCCCTGATCTCCGCTCGCCTGCGGGAGCACGCGGACAGAACCTGACGCCTCGTGCCCGGCGCGGCGGTGCGCGGACCGCGCCTCTCCCCGGGCACCAGCGCCGGGGCACCCCGCCGGGCGTCCCCTCCGGTTGGGGAGAGGGAGTCGGCGACGGCTCCGACCCGGCACCGGCCGCGTCCGGCCGTCATCGCGGACGGCCGGGTACGGATCTCAGCTGCCGGTCCGCCACCGCGGTGGCGGACCGGCAGCTGGGCGAGGCGAAGCGGCCCAGGGGCTACAGGTCGAGGCGTTGCCAGGCCAGCGGCTTGTCGCGGATCTCCTCCAGCAGATCGGCGAAGCCGTCGGTGTCCAGCAGGATCCCGCTGTGCTCCAACGGAATCCGCTTGCCGTTGATCACAGCGGTGGGGGTGCCCGGGCCTTCGGGTTCCTCCTCGCCCCCGGCGCGCTCGTAGGCCTGCTGGGAGGCGGTCACGAAGTCGCGGTACTTCATGGTCTTCACCGCGGTGTCGAATGCCGGGCCGCGCAGACCGTCGATCTGATCGGCGAGTTCCAGCAGGAAGGCGTCGGTGTAGTCGCCGGCGCTGTCCGCGGGCCGGTGTGCGTACAGCACCTCGTGGTACTCGGCGAACCTGTCCTGCTCCAGCGCGGCGCGCAGCGCGTTGACCGCCTTCTTCGAGCCGTCTCCGCCTGCGCGGTCGTCCAGGAACGAGGCCAGGGTGTACTCGGTCTTCGCCTCTCGCCGGATCGTCGCCTCCCGCAGTGCGGGGGCGCCTCCAGTGGCCTCGAATTCCTGGCAGTAGGGGCAGCGCGGGTCCTCGTACAGGTGCACCGTGATGGGGGCGTCCGGGTCGCCCACCGTGATCGTGGTGCCGTCCGCGCCGAGCTTCTCCGGCAGCTCTCCCAGGCTCTCGTACGGGACGCTCCCCCTGGCCGACGGCCCCTCGGTGGCGCCTTGCCCGCATCCGGCCACCGCCAGCGCCGCGGCTGCGCACACCGCGGCCCACCGTCTTCCCCGTGCCCTGTGCATTCGCCCTCCCTGGTTCAGCGGAACCCTAGATCACCGGGCCGGATACCGCACAAGGATTCGCCACCCCGGGGCGGAGCTGCCGTGCCTGCTGCTCCGGCCCGCGGTCGGCCGGAGTCCGACGATCTGCCGGGCGATCTTCCTCATCCGGTCAATGGTGATCCTCGCCCCCGCCCATGGCGTCGCAGACGCGGGCGCTGGAGGCCGACCTTGCTGTGGTTGGTTCTGCCCTGCCTCACCGGTCGGCGTCAGCGCCGGCGAAGTCGGTCATGCTGCTCGCTCCATCGCGGGCCGGTTCCCCGCACTCACGGGGAGCGACCACAGATCGCGGCAGTGTATCGAGCGGTCCTGTGCCGGTGGAGTCGACTGCCGAAGCCAACGGGCCGACCTGGCCCAGCGTGCCACCGAACGCCGCACCCGCCGGCGCGGGCAGGCCGTGCCAGGAGAACCGCAGACGCTCCCGCAGGCCCACGGAGGTGTTTCCGAGGCCGTACGCGAGTACGAGGAGGCATTCGCCGCCGCCTTCATGGCCTCGGGCATGCCGAGGATGATGTCCCGGGTGATGGCCTGCCTCACCCTCACCGACACCGGCAGCCTCACCGCCTCCGAACTCGCCCGGCACCTCCAGGTCAGCCCGACGTCCGTCTCCAAAGCGGTCGCGTTCCTCGACGGCCAGGGTTTCGTCCGCCGGGAGCGCGGCGAACGCCGCCGCGAGCGTTACGTCGTCGACGACGACGTCTGGTACCGGTCGATGATGGCCAGCGCCCGTTCCACCGCCCAACTCGTCGACACCGCGCGGCAGGGCATCGGCGTCCTCGGCCCCGGCACTCCGGCCGCCGCCCGCCGCCCGCCGCCCGCCGCCCGCCTCGAGAACGTCGCCCGATTCCTCGGCTTCGTCAGCGAGAGCATCGCCCGCGCCGCGGAACAGGCCCGCGACGTTCTTCACTCGTAGCCGCCGTCAGCGAGTGGCTGTGCCCCTCGGCCGTCACACGGTGGAATCCACGTTCCACACCGTAGGCAGATCGCTGCCGCAGAAGACGCGGACGAAGTCGTCCTCGCGCACGACGTTGTGTTCCCGGCAGTCGGGGCACACCGCCGGAATACCACCTCGCGGGTGAAGCAGGCCACGTGCTCGCTTCGTCGCGGCGCCGGCCGGAGCACACCGGCTGCGCCGACCACGAAGGTGAGCGGCGCAGACGCCGACCCGGCGCACACCACGGACCGGCGCAGAGTCCCGAATCTTAAGAAGTGGAGTGCCCGAGCCGGTCCGCCAGTGCGGCGAGGGCCCGCGTGCCCACCAGATCCCCCGGCAGCAGCGGCACCTCCAGCAGGGGGACGTCCGGGATCCGCTGCCGCAGCCGGGCGAGGTGCTCGTCCTCCAGCCTCCGCCGGCACTCGAGCAGCTCACCGGCGCCGGCCGGGGAACGGCGGTTGGCGACGAGCGCGGCCACGTCGACACCGAGGCCGGTCAGCTTCTCGTACACCTCCACGGTCTCGGCGATCGGGAGCACTTCGGCGGTCAGTACGAGCACGAATCCGGTCCGCGCCGGGTCCGTCACCACCTCGCGCAGCAGGGAGAAGCGGTCGCGCCGGCGCAGCAGGATGCGGCGCAGCTCGGCGTCGCGGTCGCTGTCCCCGCCGCCGCCGAGGCCGCGCACCGCGGCGCCGAACCGCTCGGACCGGTCGCGGTTGGCGAGCAGGGTCTCGGTCCAGGAGGTGAGCTGTTCGGGCAGCGCGAGCAGCCGCAGTGTGTGGCCGGACGGCGCGGTGTCGAAGACGACCAGGTCGTAGGCCTCCTCGCCGAGTTCCACCGCCTCGGCGATCCGCTCCAGCACCGCTGACTCGTGGGTGCCGGGCGCCTGCCGGGCCAGTTGCAGGTGCCGGGCGGCCGGTGCGTGCATCCGCTCGGGGAGCAGCCGCCGCATCGTCCCGGCGACCGCGGACAGGTGCTGCTCGACCGTGCGTTCCGGGTCGATCTCCAGCCCGTCGACGTGACCGGCCGCCCCGGCCCGGGAGACGAGGTCCCCCGGGCCGGCGAGGCGCACGGGCGCGTCGCCCACAGGGCGGCCCCAGAGATGGCCCAGGTTGTGGGCGGGGTCGGTGGAGACCAGCAGCACGCGGGCGCCCGACCGGGCACGGCCGAGGGCGACCGCCGCGGCGACGGACGTCTTGCCGACCCCGCCCTTGCCGCCGACGAAGACGACCCTGCGCGAGGTGATGAGGTCTAGCAGCACCCGATGTGCTCCAGTGGTGAGCGGTCCATGCCCATACGGCGGTGCCAGGCGTGGAAGTCCTCGTAGAGGGCGGGCATCAGCTCGGCGGTGTAGTACGCCGCCGGGTCCGGCACGCCCAGTGCCTCCGCGAGGACCACCATCCGGAACAGGTCGTCCTCCTCGCGCCGGGCGCGGGCCAGGGTACGCCGGTAGGGACCGGCGTAGAACTCCTCCAGCCCGGCCCGCAGCGAGGCCCAGCGGGACGTCACTTCGTCAGCTCGCCCTTCTCGGTCACATCGGCGTCGAGAGCCTCCGGCGGCTCCCTGGAGGCCCGCCGCATCGCGACGACCGCCTCGAAGGCGACCCACAGGGCGGCGACGATGATGACGAGGTCGATGATCAGCAGCAGCCAGTCCCGAGCTTCGTAGAAGTCGCCGAGCTGCACGACCGCGGCCCAGAACGCCATGACGAACACGACCGCGAGCGGGATCAGCGCGGGCGCCGGATTGCGCCGTTTGCGGATCAGCATGACGGCGACGATGGACAGCGTCAGGGAGGCCAGCAGCTGGTTGCTGGTTCCGAACAGCGGCCAGATGCGCAGGCCGCCCTCGCCCCCGGCGCCCTGGCTGAAGGTGAGTCCCGCACCGACGGCGAGCGTGATGAGCGTGCCGGCGACATTGCCGATTCTCACCTTCGCGACCTCGCCGGCCTCCTGGACGACGAAACGCAGCAGACGCACGCCGGTGTCCATGGTGGTGGCGGCGAACAGGATCGCCATGGTGGCCAGGACCGTGGAGCTCAGCGACACGGGCAGGCCCAGTCCGCTGTTGAGGATCGCGCCGCCGCCTTCGACGAACGCCGCGACGCCGCCCTGGCCGAAGGCGCTGTAGACGGCCTCCCAGTCGGCCAGGGTGCGGTAGCCCGCGACGGCGGCGATGATCGCGCCGAGCGCGAGCAGGCCCTCGCCGACCGCGCCGAAGTAGCCGACGAAACGGGCGTCGGTCTCCTTGTCCAGCTGTTTGGAGCTGGTGCCGGAGGAGACCATGCCGTGGAAGCCGGAGATCGCGCCGCACGCGATGGTGACGAAGAGCAGCGGCACAAGACTCGGGGTGCCCGCGGGCACGGCGTCGTTGAAGGCCGGGGCGACGATCGTCGGAGCGCTCAGCAGTACCGAGGTGAACAGGATGCCGAGCCCGACGAAGAGCTGGACGCCGTTGATGTAGTCACGGGGCTGGAGCAGCACCCACACGGGCAGCAGGGAGGCTATGCCGGCGTAGACGAAGAGGGCGATGATCCAGAAGGTCGCCGGAGACATACCCAGGATCGGGTCGGGCAGCTCCACCGGTACGGCGTCGCCGAGGAGGATCAGGCCGTAGAGCGCTCCGACGCCGATCACGGTGACCAGGCCGAGGCTCATCCTGTAGCGGTAGACCGCCTGGCCGACCAGCAGCGCCACCGCGACCGCGCCCCAGGCGGGGATCACCGCCGAGGGGGTGGAGATCAGCAGATTCTTGATCACCACCGCGAAGGCCGCGACCACCATCAGGAGCAGCAGGAAGATCACGACGAGGAAGAGGTTGGCGCCCCGGCCGCCTATGTAGCGGCCGGAGAGCGTGCCGATCGAGCGGCCCTTGTTGCGCGCCGAGGCCCACAGGGCGCCCAGGTCGTGCATGCCCGCGAAGAAGACCGTGCCGAGGGTGACCCACAGGAACGCGGGCAGCCAGCCCCAGATGACGGCGACCGCGGGGCCGACGATGGGCGCTGCGCCCGCGACCGAGGTGAAGTGGTGTCCCCACAGCACGAACTTGTTGGTCGGGACGTAGTCCACGCCGTCCTGCAGTTCGTGCGCGGGCGTCCGAAAGGACGCGTCGAGCTTGTAGACCCGGTTGCCCAGGAATCTCGAGTACAGGACATATCCGCCCGCGAACATCGCGAGGCCGATCAGGAGCAGGGGAAGTGCATTCATACGAGAGGCCCTCTGAGGTCTGGAATACGGGGTGCCGGTCTGCACGAGACGTGCGCCCGGATGGCGACTGTGCCGCGGCAGCCCTCGGTGAGCAGTTCGCCGAGACGAAGCCTGGCCCCGACCTTCTCGGGGGCACTGCTTCCGCCGTGCACGCCGTGGTCGGCTGCGCCGCCGGCTCCGACATCAATGCCGGATCCACCGATGCCGACCGAAAACGCTCCCTTCATAATCCGTTCATGCTAAGCGACCGGTCAGGCGTTGAGGAGCCCCCGAAGACCGGTGACGGCCAGCACATTCTGGGCGGGCGCCGCGATGCCGCCGAAGGCTCTCGCCGAAGCGGGGAGGGCCGCCCCGTACACCCCTCTCCGCCCGACCCGCGCCGGCCTCGCTGTCGTCCTGGACGTCGCCGGCGTCCTCGTAGGTCACAGCGACGGTGTGCCTGCCGAAGACGGACCGGTAGAAGTCCAGCGCCTCGCGGGCCGAGCCGCGGAAGTTCAGATGCGTGGTGGTGGTGACGGGCGTGGTTCTGCTCCCACCTGGAAGTGAGCCGGAGGAGGCACATGCGGGTGACGGGCGAAACGCCCTGGGCCCCGGTCCTGGACCGCCCTTGCCGCCGGCCTTGGCCGCTTCGACGCGAACCTGCACGTCATCGGCCCGTCGGCCCTCCACTCGATGCTCCGCATCACATGCGCGATCCGCTTGTGGTCGGCCCGCTCGCCGTCCTCGCGAACTCGGCGGTGGCCCCGGGGGGCGTGGCCAGGATCAGGGGTCAGGGCCCAACCGCCGGTGCCAGTCGCCCTCCCGCGTGGTTCCGTGTCTCCGCGGGCGCGGAGACACGGAACCACGCCGTGGCAGAGGCCTTGAGCGGCTGGGCCTCAGGCAGGGTTGATCTTCCACATCTGGACGGTCGCGGAGGTGCCGCCCTGCCGGCGGGTGACGTTGACATGGACGTCGGCCGCGGCCATGCCGCGGTGGGGACCCAGCGCGTAACCGGGGTCGTTCGCGGGGATGATGGTGTGAATGTAGGAGCGGCTACTGGTCTCGCCGATCCACCAGGACTGCCGCGAGTCCGCGTCGGCACAGCGCCTGACCCACACGGCCCCCTCACCACTGCGGTTCGGGTCCTTCTCGTTGGACAGGCAGAACCGCGGGGTGCGGCCGTACGGCTCGCTCGGGGAGATGCTGTAGCTTCCGTCCGTGCGGGGGGTGAGGCGCCAGATGCTGCCGGCGCCGTTGTTGGCCATCGGGTCACGGTCCCAGATCTGGACGCGCTGGCCCTCGCCCACGGTCTGGTGGTCGGTGGACAGATACCAGTTGCTGGCGTAGTTGCTGATGATCACATCCTGGCCCACCGGGAGTGCGGCGTGGGCCGGCGATACCGACAGCCCCACGGTGGCCATGGCGGCCACCGCAACGGTCAGCAGAGTCCGAAAACGCCCTCGGAACAGCAAGATCTTCTCCGTCCCTTCCATGATCGACATCGGCGGCTGCCCAGTGCAGCCCCCGCGGTGACCAACCTGCCTCCGCGAGGGCTGCCCCGGTCAGAGCGCGGACGACCGCGCGAGGAGCACACGCGTGCCGCCCTCTGCGCACGGAAGCGCGCGTCCGGGACGACCAATCCCGCCGATCGAGTGAGAACCGGCTTCCAAGCGCATCACCCACCCCCGCACCCGGATTCTCGGCGCCTGCCGAAGCGCACATCCGCCGCCTCACTCGGGGCATGGTCGCTTCGGCGAGCAGGGCTTCCCACCGGGTGTCGCAGCCGTCGCCGTCGGCGTCACTCCGGTGGCGGAACCTTCCCCGCTCCAAGCCACCGCGGGGCTCCCACGCGGTCTGGAGCCGGGGGGAGGGCCTCGGCCGGTCCCAGCCCCTCCCCACCCCACCGGTTTCCTCCGCGGACATCTTCGGCGGCGGGACGGGCAGACAGTTGTGGAACAACTTCCACTGACGGGCCGCTTGCGGACCCGGCACCACCCGCGCGGTGATCTCGGGTACCGCCCCCCGGCGCGGGACCCGGCGCGGGCGCCGTCAGGCGACCAACCCCTCGTCCGACATCCCGATCACGCCCTGAGGAGAGACGTGGCATTCGCCCGGACCACCGCCGACTGGTGGCGCGACGCCGTCATCTACGAGGTGTACATCCGCAGCTTCGCCGACGGCGACGGCGACGGCATCGGCGACATCGAAGGAGTACGGCAGCGCCTCCCGTACCTCGCCGGACTCGGCGTCGACGCGCTGTGGCTGACCCCCTGGTACCCGTCCCCCATGGCCGACGGCGGCTACGACGTCGCGGACTACCGGGACATCGACCCGGTCTTCGGCACGCTGGAGGACGCGCGGGCGCTGGTGGAGGAGGCACACGAGCACGGCCTGCGCCTCCTCATCGACATCGTGCCGAACCACACCTCGTCCGCGCACGCGTGGTTCCGCGAGGCACTGTCCGGCGGGCCCGGTTCCCCCACCAGGAAGCGTTACATCTTCCGGCCGGGACGCGGCCCCGGAGGCGAACTGCCGCCCAACAACTGGAGAAGCGTCTTCGGCGGCCCCGCCTGGACGCGGATCACCGAGCCCGACGGCTCCCCGGGCCCGTGGTACCTGCACCTGTTCGCCCCCGAGCAGCCGGACCTGAACTGGGACGACACCGCGGTGCGGGCCGAGTTCGAGTCGGTCCTGCGCTTCTGGTTCGACCGCGGCGTCGACGGAGTGCGCATCGACGTGGCACACGGCCTGGTGAAGGCGCCCGGTCTGCCCGACATCGGCTCCCTCGACGGCAAACTCCTCGAAGGGGCGGGCGGCCTGGACCATCCGCACTGGGACCGCGAGGAGGTGCACGAGATCTTCCAGGGCTGGCGGAACGTCGCCGACGCGTACGACGATCCCCGCGCGTTCGTCGCGGAGGCCTGGGCGGGCTTCCCCGAGCGGCTGGCCCGCTACGTCCGCCCCGGCGAACTGCACACCGCGTTCAACTTCGACTACCTGATGGCGCCCTGGCGCGCCGACCACCTGCGCCGCGTCGTCGACGAGTCCCTCACCGCGCTCGGCGCGGTCGGCGCACCGGCCACCTGGGTGCTGTCCAACCACGACGTCGCCCGGCACGTGTCCCGCTACGCCAGGCCGCAGCCGGACGGACCGGTGCGCTCACTTTCGGACCTGCGGGGGCCCGCGGACCTGCCACTCGGCACCCGCCGGGCCAGGGCGGCCGCCCTGCTCACCCTCGCCCTGCCCGGCGGCGCGTACCTGTACCAGGGAGAGGAACTGGGCCTGTGGGAGGTCGAGGACCTTCCCGAGGAGCTGCTCCAGGACCCCACCTGGCAGCGCTCCGGGCACACCGACCGGGGGCGTGACGGCTGCCGTGTCCCACTGCCGTGGAGCGGGGACGGCCCGCCGTTCGGCTTCAGCCCCGACGGCGCCGGGAGGCCGCCCTGGCTCCCGCAGCCCGTCGCCTGGAAGCCGCTGACGGCCGAGGCCCAGGACCGCGATCCGTCGTCGATGCTGAACCTGTACCGGTCGGCGCTGGCCCTGCGCCGCAACCACCCAGCCCTCGGGGACGGCACGCTCACCTGGGACAGCGCCCCGGACGACCCGGTGCTGTCGTTCGTCCGCACCCCCGGGTTCCGGTGCGTGGCGAACCTCTCCGGCGATCCGGTGACGCTGCCGGCCCACAGCGAGGTGCTCCTGGCCGGCGAGGAGTTGGAAGGGGGCCGTCTGCCGGGCGACACGGCGGTGTGGCTGGCCCTGTGACCGTTCCTAAACAGTGTCCGGGAGTGACATCTGATGCCAGCTCCCGGAACTGCGCGCATCCCGAACGGTGTTGGATGCGCTGGGTTCCCGCGTTCGCTGTTCCCCGATCCGGCGACGTGCATCGTGTGCGCGCTCCGTGACGGGTGGGCGGGTTCCCTCACGCTCCCGGCCACCACGGTCGGCCTGGGCGGTCCGATGCCCACGACGATCACTCCGGTCGTCGTGGGGCGGTGCCGTCCGTCGCCGGACCGGGTGCCCGAGGGCGCGTCGCCCGATCGCGATACCGGCGGCATCGTGTCGGGACATCTTCCTGTTCTTCGAGGTGAGGGGCTTGGCCCAGTGCTGTGCTCCCCACATCGACGTGTATGCCGGATCGACGGCCACGATCGACAGGCCGTGCTCGGCGGCCATGGAGACGAGCCGGGCCTTGAGCCTGCCGGTGGGGATGCCGCAGACGAGCTGCCGGAACCGCTTGCGGCGCCCGTGCTTCTCACGGGTCTTCTCGGCGGTGAAGTCCAGGTTTTCCAGGCCGATGGCCTTCACCCCGCACCGGCCTGTCCAGTGCAGCAGCCGGCTGATGGCGTGCCGGATCTGGGCGTCTCGGTGGCCGGCCGGGCCGGTGAGGTCGTAGAAGAACCGGCGCGGGTTGCCGATCGGGTTGCCGTGCCGGTCGAGGTGGTAGGCGGCGAAGTGGTCGGCGTTGGTGTCCACGCCGATCATGCCCTGAGCGCGGGCGGTGTCCAGCGGAACCGTCTTGACGACGGGCCTTTGCCAGGAGGCCGTCAGGTACCAGCGTCCGCGTTCCACGTCCCGGTGGATGCGGTAGGCCACAGCCCGGTTGCCCTCGATCCGGTCGCGCCACTCCGTCCCTCGGTGGGCGAAGACGACCTTCGAGGCGAGGGCGTACCGGCCGTGCCGGGCGTTCGCCAGGTGGGCCAGCGGTGCGGGCAGCTTGATGGAGACCTCGCCCTCGGGGGTGACGCGGATGGTCTCGTTCCCGTACCGCTTGCCGGACTCGCCGTCGGCGCGGAGGAACCAGCGCTCGGCCTCCCACCGCTCGCGCCACGCGGTCTCGGTGAGCTGGGCGGCTTGGAGGTTGTGACGGTTGTTGAGGAGCTTCTGGCCGCCGCGCACGACGTGCACGACACCGGCCTCACGCTCCGCACGGACCACATCGAGGCGGTGTTCCAGCGTCGCCAGACGGCGGGACTTGTGGAACCACTCGCCCCTGGACCGGTATCCGCCCGGAGCACGCCCGGTGCCCTTCTCCCCGATCGGCTGCGACAGGCGGTGCGTCAGCGTGCGCACGCCGGCCTCAAGACCTTGGGTGTGGGCGAGTTGGCAGCGCCGGGAGAGCGCCCACTGATCGTGGGTGGCCTTCGTGATCGCCCCGGCCCACCGCGACGACGAGGAGGCCGTCAGCCCCTGCTTGCGGGCCGCCCACGTGTCCGTATCGTGCTCCAGGCCGTCGGCGCACCGGGTCTTGAGGTCGAGGGAAGCCAGGCGCCCCAGGTGTTCGCCGACGAGTCGCAACACCTTGTCGTCCACGTCGGTGAGGTGCTTGAGGCGGTCACGTACCGCCACCCCGGACGGCCCCGGCGCGACGAACGGCGCCCCGATCGGTCGCAGCCTCTTGGGCTCACTCACCGGCGGCAGCCGCCTCCAGGGCCTTCTTCGCCCGGTTCTTCGCCGAGCGACGCCCGTACCGGCGGGCGCAGAACCACGTCAGCACCTCCGCCATGTCGCGCACGAGGTCGTCCTCGGCTTCGCCCTCGTCCAGCACCACCAGGCGGCGCCCGGAGGCGGACAGCGCGGCTTCGACCAGTTCCACGTTCATCCGCCCGAGGCGGTCTCTGTGCTCGACCACGACCGTGGTCACGGCGGGGTCCGCCAGCAGCCGCTTCGCCTTCGAGCGAGCGCCGTTCATGCCCGACCCGATCTCGGACTCGATACGGACGACCTTGTGACCGGCCTTCGCCGCCCACGCCGACAACCGGGCGGTCTGCCGCTCCAGGTCCGGCTTCTGATCATGGGAGGAGACGCGGGCGTACAAGCCCGCGCCACCGGTCACGGCGGGTGAGGTGTTCGCCTCGATGTTCACCAGGATCGTGCGAGGCCCCACGCGTTCCGCGGGGACCGGCAACGTGCCCTCACGGAACCAGCGGTACGCCGTGCGGGGCGCAATGCCCTGTGCGCGTGCCCATTGAGGTTTTCTCATCGGTGATCACTTCCAGATCCCGTTGAGAACGAGAGCTGCTCTGGCGATGTCGCCGATCCGGTTGGGGCTGAGCGTGACGTGCTGCAGGGCCCGCCATCGCTGCTTGAGTTCGGCGGCAGTGCGCTCGCCCAGGGCCCGGACATGCCGCAGCAGCATGTTGAGCATGCGGGTATCGGCGTGAAGTGCCTGCTCGGACTGGCCCTTTGGGCGGCGGACCGGGATGCGGATGCCGATGCCCGCGCCGATGTAGCCCTTGTCCGCCAGGGTCGGAAGGCCCTCGGCGGCCTTGTAAAGGGCGGGCAAGGCGTGCAGGCGGGCGGCGGTGATGTCGGGGACGCTGCCGGGCTCGACGTCGGAGACCCACAGGGGGGTGCCGTCCGGAGCGGACAGGAACTGGATGTTGCCGCCGAACGCCTTGTGCTTCTGGCTGAACCACAGGTCGTTACCGTTGTCCCGGAGGCCGGCGAGGCGGTCGGACTCGATCAGTGTGCCGTCGAGGATCACGTGTGTCATGCCTTCACCTCGGCAGCGGGAGAGGACCTCGTGCAGGTCCGGGGCCTGGGCGGAGAGGACGTCGATGCCTTCGTGCAGGTAGCGGTAGCCGGTGGCCTGGGAGATTCCGGCGTCACGGGCCAGGCAGTGCACGCAGCCGCGCTCGCGGAACCAGCGCAGAACCAGTACGGCCTGGCGGAACGGGCCCAGCGCCCGCGAGCCGCGCGGCGTGCCGATGCGTCGTCGGTGTGCGGCCAGCAGGCGGGACAGGTACTCCACGACATGGCGTGGGACGTCGAGCGTGGCAACATAGGTGACCAACGTGAAGCCTCTGGTGGTTACGGACATGATCTTGTGGTGAGACCTGTCCTACCAGGGGCTTTACGTCTGTCCAGAGCCGGGGCCGCCCGGCCCGATCCACCCGGACCTGCACCGATCAGCCCACTTCGCGGAGATCATTTCGCTGAGAAAACCTCA
>NZ_PGSG01000073.1 GCF_002843305.1 Streptomyces barkulensis | reverse complement strand
CCAGAAGGTGATCTTGCCGAGCCGCTCGTCGAGCATCTTCCCGGTGAACTTCGGCCACCAGAAGTGGAAGCCGGCGAACATCGCGAAGACGACCGTGCCGAAGACCACGTAGTGGAAGTGCGCCACCACGAAGTAGGAGTCGGTCACATGCCAGTCCAGCGGCGGGGAGGCCAGCAGGACACCGGTCAGACCGCCGAAGAGGAAGGTGACCAGGAAGCCGACCGTCCACAGCATCGGCGTCTCGAAGCTCAGCGAGCCCTTCCACATCGTGCCGATCCAGTTGAAGAACTTCACGCCGGTGGGCACCGCGATCAGGAACGACATGAAGGAGAAGAACGGCAGCAGCACACCGCCGGTGGCGAACATGTGGTGCGCCCACACGGTGATCGACAGACCGGTGATGGCGATGGTGGCGCCGATCAGGCCGATGTAGCCGAAGATCGGCTTGCGGCTGAAGACCGGGATGACCTCGGAGACGATGCCGAAGAACGGCAGCGCGATGATGTAGACCTCCGGATGGCCGAAGAACCAGAACAGGTGCTGCCACAGCAGCGCGCCGCCGTTGGACGGGTCGAAGATGTGCGACTGGAACACCCGGTCCGACTCCAGGGCGAACAGCGCCGCCGCCAGCGGCGGGAAGGCCAGCAGGATGAGCACGCTGGTCAGCAGCACGTTCCAGGTGAAGATCGGCATCCGGAACATCGTCATGCCCGGCGCGCGCATGCAGATGATCGTGGTGATGAAGTTGACCGCGCCCAGGATCGTGCCGAAACCGGAGAAGGTCAGGCCCATGATCCACATGTCGCCGCCGACACCGGGGCTGTGGACCACGTCGCTCAGCGGGGTGTAGGCGAACCAGCCGAAGCTCGCGGCGCCGTCGGGGGTCAGGAAGCCGCCCACCGCGATCAGCGAGCCGAAGAGGTAGAGCCAGTAGGCGAACATGTTCAGCCGCGGGAACGCCACGTCGGGCGCGCCGATCTGCAGCGGCATGATCCAGTTCGCGAAGCCGGCGAACAGCGGGGTGGCGAACATCAGCAGCATGATCGTGCCATGCATGGTGAACGCCTGGTTGAACTGCTCGTTCGACATGACCTGCAGGCCCGGACGGGCCAGCTCGGCGCGCATGACCAGTGCCAGTACGCCGCCGACGCAGAAGAAGAAGAACGAGGTGACCAGGTAGAGCGTGCCGATCGTCTTGTGGTCGGTGGTGGTCAGCCACTGGATCACACGGTTGCCTCGCCGGTCGCGGCGCAGGGGCGCGGGGGTCGCCGCCGGCTGATCCGACGTCGCGGCGGCACCCTGGGATTCGTTGAGGATGCTCACGGGTTACTGGCCTTCTCGCTCTTGGCGGGCTCCGCCCGCCGGGATGTAGCCGGTCTGGCCCTTCTCCGCCAGTTCCTCCAGGTGCTGCTGGTAGCGCTCCGGGGAGACGACCTTCACGTTGAACAGCATCCGGGCGTGGTCGACGCCGCACAGCTCGGCGCACTTGCCCAGGAAGGTGCCCTCCTTCTCGGGGGTCACCTCGAACTGGTTGGTGTGACCGGGGATGACGTCCTGCTTGAACAGGAACGGCACGACCCAGAAGGAGTGGATGACGTCGCGCGAGGTCAGGATGAACCGGACCTTCTCCCCCTTGGGCAGCCACAGGGTCGGGCCGGGGTTGCCGGTCTGGGGGTTCTTGTCGGCCGGCGTGCCCGCCACGTAGACGCCCTCGGCGCCCTCGGGGACGGCCTCGAGCATGTCGGCGGGGATGCCGGAGAGCTCGTCGGCGTCCGTGTTGGACGTGGAGGTGTCGCCGTCCACGTCCTCCAGGTAGTTGAAGCCCCAGCTCCACTGGTAGCCGACCACGTTGATCACGTGGTCCGGCTTCTCGGAAAGCTCCAGGAGCTTGGTCTCGTCACGGGCCGTGAAGTAGAAGAGCACCGAGATGATGATGAGAGGAACCACCGTGTACAACGCCTCGATGGGCATGTTGTACCGGGTCTGCGGAGGTACCTCGACCTTGGTCCTGGTGCGCCGGTAGACGATGACGCACCACAGGATCAGGCCCCACACCAGGACGCCCACCGCGAGCGCTGCCGCCCACGAGCCCTGCCACAGGGAGAGGATCCGCGGCGCCTCCTCCGTGACCGGGGTGGGCATGCCGAGGCGGGGGAAGTCCTTGTATGTGCAACCGGTGGCGGTCGCCAGGACCAGGCCCGCAGCAAGCGCCTGCGGCAGCTTCCGCCGCATCGGGCGCCGCGCCATGGGGGTACCGCCCACGCCCGCAGGGCGGTGGGGGAGGTCGGAGCCGTTGGGACTCACGTAGCGCCTTCCCGAGAGTCTCGCCCGCTCGGCCCGGGCTCGGCCGTGTGTGGTCGGGCGCCGGCCCTGGCACGGGCAGGGGTTTGGATGTTTATGCGGAGCAAACCCTACTGGACGCTATTTGGGGTCGCGCGGGGAGGGTGCCCAACGCGCCGCGAGGCCCTCCGATGGGGTGGAACCAGGCCGGGGCAGGGCGGGAACAGGCAGGGCCGGGGCAGGGCGGGAACAGGCAGGGCCGGGGCAGGGCGGGAACAGGCAAGGCTGGGCAGGGCGGGAACAGGCAGGGCGGGAACGGAACGGCCGCCTCCGCGGCCCGCACGGTCCCGGCGGCACACGGCGCGGCGGGCGCGTTAGCGTGCCGGTGTGCCCTACTTCGACGCAGCCTCCTCCCTCCCCCTCCACCCCGTCGCCCGCCAGGCGCTGCTCGCCGCGCTCGACGAGGGCTGGGCCGACCCCACCCGGCTGCACCGCGAGGGCCGGCGGGCCCGGCTGCTGCTGGACGCGGCGCGCGAGGCGGCGGCCGAGGCGGTGGGATGCCGCCCGGACGAGCTGGTCTTCACCCCCTCGGGCACCCGCTCCCTGCACACCGGCATCGCGGGCGCGCTCGCCGGGAGGCGGCGGGCCGGACGCGCCCTGGTGGTCTCCGCCGTGGAGCACTCGGCCGTGCTCCACGCCGCCGAGGCCCATGAGGCGGGCGGCGGGACGGTGGTGCGGGTGCCGGTGGACCGCACGGGACGGGTGGAGGCGGCGGCCTTCGGCGCGGCGCTGCGTGTGAGCGGCTCCCCGGAGGGAGGGACCGCGCTGGCCTGCCTGCAGTCCGCCAACCATGAGGTGGGCACCGAGCAGCCGGTGGAGGAGGTGGCCGAAGCCTGCGCCGGGGCCGGGGTGCCGCTGCTGGTGGACGCCGCCCAGTCGCTGGCGTGGGGCCCGGTGCCCGGGCGGTGGTCCCTGCTGGCGGCCAGTGCGCACAAGTGGGGCGGGCCGGGCGGGGTCGGTCTGCTGGCGGTGCGCAAGGGGGTTCGGTTCGCCCCGCCGCCCCCGGCGGACGAGCGGGAGTCGGGGCGCTCCCCCGGCTTCGCCGACCTCCCCGCGATCGTCGCGGCGGCGGCCTCGCTGCGGGCGGTACGGGCGGAGGCGGACGCCGAGGCGGCCCGGCTGCGCGCCCTGGTGGACCGCGTACGCGCCGAGGTGCCCGCGCTGGTGCCGGACGTGGAGGTGGTGGGCGACCCGGTGCGCCGGCTGCCGCACGTGGTGACCTTCTCCTGTCTGTACGTGGACGGCGAGGCGCTGCTCCACGCCCTGGACCGGGCGGGGTTCTCGGTCTCCTCCGGCTCCTCGTGCACCTCCAGCACGCTGGTCCCCAGTCATGTGCTGCGCGCGATGGGGGTGCTCTCCGAGGGCAACGTCCGGGTGTCGCTGCCGCCGGGCACGGCCGGGGCGGACGTCGACGCCTTCCTGGCGGTGCTGCCGGAGGCGGTGCGGGAGGTGCGCGACCGGCTCCGGGCCCCGGCCGCGGCGACCGGGACGGACACGGCGGGCACGGCGGACCACGGGGAGAACGGCGGACCGAAGGCCGCGGACCCCGGCCGGGAGGCGGCGCTCACCGTCGACTCCCGGGGCAAGCGGTGCCCGATCCCGGTGATCGAGCTGGCGAAGGTGATCGACCGGGTGCCGGTGGGCGGCACGGTCCTGCTGCTCGCCGACGACGAGGCGGCCCGGCTGGACGTCCCGGCCTGGTGCGAGATGCGCGGTCACGAGTACCTGGGGGTGCGGGGCCACGCCCACCGGGTGCGCCGCACCGCCTGACGCCCTCCGCCTGTCGTCCCTCCGCCCCCCGGCATCCGCCGGGGGGCGGAGGGACGACAGGCGCGCGTGTTCAGGACAGGCAGGCCCGCACCTCGGCCGCGGCGTCCTCGCCGTAGGTCTTGGTGAAGCGCTCCAGGAAGTGGGAGCGCTTCAGCTCGTACTCCTGGGTGCCCAGCGTCTCGATCACCAGCGTGGCGAGCATGCAGCCGAGCTGTGCGGCGCGCTCCAGTCCGAGGTTCCAGGCCAGGCCCGACAGGAAGCCGGCCCGGAAGGCGTCGCCGACGCCCGTCGGATCGACCTTGGCCTCCTCGTCGGGGCAGGGCACGGTGAGGGTCTCGCGGCCCGCCCGCTCGATGCGGACCCCCTTGGAGCCCAGCGTGGTGACCCGGGCGCCGACCCGGTCGAGGATGTCCCGCGCGCTCCAGCCGGTCTTGGACTCCACCAGCCCGGCCTCGTACTCGTTGGTGAACAGGTAGGCCGCGCCCTCGGTGAGTCCGCGGATCTCCTCCCCCTCCATCCGGGCGAGCTGCTGGGAGTAGTCGGCGGCGAAGGGGATGGAGCGGGTGCGGCACTCCTCGGTGTGGCGCATCATCGCCTCGGGGTCGTCCGCTCCGATGTGGACCAGGTCCAGCCCGCCGACCCGGTCGGCGACCGTCTTGAGCTCGATCAGCCGGGCCTCGCTCATGGCGCCGGTGTAGAAGGTGCCGATCTGGTTGTGGTCGGTGTCGGTGGTGCACACGAAGCGCGCGGTGTGCGCGATCTCGGAGATGCGCACCGACTCGGTGTCCACACCGTGCCGCTCCAGCCAGGCGCGGTACTCCTCGAAGTCGGCGCCCGCCGCTCCCACGAGGACCGGACGCACCCCGAGCTGGCCCATGCCGAAGCTGATGTTCGCGCCGACGCCGCCGCGCCGGATGTTGAGGGTGTCGGCAAGGAAGGACAGCGACACCGTGTGGAGCCGGTCGCCGACGAGCTGGTCGGCGAAGCGGCCGGGGAAGGTCATCAGATGGTCGGTGGCGATGGAGCCGGTGACAGCGATACGCACGGCGGGCTGCTCCTGGGAGGCGGGGACTGCGGGTACACCACGCTACTTGTTCGTCTCCTCCCGTCCGCCCGGAGCCTTGCGTTCCTCCCGCGGCCGTCCCGGTGGAACCGTCCGCGGTCCGCTCCCGTCACACCGGCGCACGGCTGGAGAGACAGGCACCGGGGACGCGCGGCACGCGGACGCACGGTGCACGGAACCGAAGGAGCGATGCGGTGAGCGCCGACCACACCACGGAACCCACCCGAACCCGGCGACGCGGGCTGACGACCGTCTCGGTGGCCCTCGCCGTCCTGCTGGCCGGAGGCGGCGGCGCGTACTGGGCCTCGACCGCCGGGAGCGGCGGGGCCTCGGACGCGGCCGGGCACAGCGACCGGGACAGGCCCGAGCCGCTGGTCCTGGACGGCTACGGGCAGGCCCGCGCCGCCTCGCCGGAGCGCGGGATCGCGCCCGGCGAGCCCGCCCCCGGCGGCCCGGTCTACAAGGCGTCCGCTCCCCTGCCCGACGGCCCCGGCTCGGCCCCGGTCTACCGGCCCGCCGGAAAGGTCGGCGAGGAGGAGGTGGCCGAGCTGGCGAAGGCGCTGGAGGTGCGCGGCGAGGTCCGCGGGAAGGACGGTTCCTGGACGGTCGGCGGCAAGGACAGGAACCTCACCGTGGACGCCGCCTCGGGCGCCTGGTCGTTCACCGGCGCGGTGCCGCTGAAGGCCGGGGAGATCTCCGAGAAGGAGGCGAAGGAGGCGGCCCGGCCCGTCGTGAAGGCCCTCGGCCTGGAGGGCGCCGAGGTGGATGCCGGGCAGGAGCGGGGCGGGCTGCGGATCGTCCGTGTCGAGCCCCGGCAGGACGGGCTGCCCGTCCACGGCTGGACGACGGAGATCGGTGTCGGCCACGAAGGCACGCCGGCCAGCGGCAACGGCCGGGCGGTCGGGCTGGAGAAGGCCGACGGTGGCGCCGAGTACCCGGTCATGGACGCCGAGGAGACCCTGGCCGCGCTCAACGAGCGCGGCGGCCGGGTGGATCTGGGGCTGAAGTGCTCGGGGCCGCCGGAGAAGGACGCCCCGAAGCCGGAGCCGGGGGGCGCCGGGCCGGGGGCCGGGGAGCCGGGAGACGTCCCGCCCGCCGACGGCGATCCGGAGCGGCCGGGCGGTGGGGGCGGTCCCGAGCCCTGCGGCCCGGCCGGGGACAGGGAGCCGGTGGAGGTGACGGGGGCGGCGTTCGGGCTGTCGGCGTACTCCTCGCAGGGACGTGAACTGCTCGTTCCCTCCTGGCTGTTCGAGGTGGCGCCGGCGGGCGGGGGGACGCACACGGTGACCCACCCTGCGGTGGAGCCGGAGTTCCTGGCGCCGCCCTCCGCCGGGGACGACTCCACGTCCGCGCCGGGCACCCCGGGCCCGCGTCCCGAGGAGCGGATCAGGACCGCCACCTACGTCGAGGAGTACGGGCCGGGGGACCGCACGCTCACGGTCCACTTCTGGGGCGGGGTGTGCGACGAGTACAGCGCGAGCGCCGAGGAGAGCGCCGGGAAGGTGACGGTGCGGATCACCGGCGAGCCCCGGGAGCCGGGCAGGGCCTGTGTGCTGGTCGCCAAGGACATGACCGTGGAGGTGGAGCTCGACGAGCCGGTGGGCGACCGCGAGATCCTGGACGAGGAGGGCGAGCGGCTGCCCGAGGGCGCTCCGCAGGAGTGAGCGAGGGGGAACGGCATGCCGAAGGCGGCGGTCCCCCGGTCGGGGGCCGCCGCCTTCGGTGTGTCGTGTGCGCCGCGTCGGGCGGGCGGCTCAGCTGAAGGAGTCACCGCAGGCGCAGGAGCCCGTGGCGTTCGGGTTGTCGATGGTGAAGCCCTGCTTCTCGATGGTGTCGACGAAGTCGATGGAGGCGCCGCCCAGGTACGGGGCGCTCATCCGGTCGGTCACGACGCGGACGCCGTCGAACTCCTTGACGACGTCGCCGTCCAGCGACCGCTCGTCGAAGAAGAGCTGGTAGCGCAGGCCGGAGCAGCCGCCGGGCTGAACGGCGACGCGCAGGGCCAGGTCCTCACGGCCCTCCTGTTCGAGCAGGCTCTTGACCTTCGCCGCGGCGGCGTCGGACAGGATGATTCCGTCAGTCGTCACAGCGGTCTCGTCCGATACGGACATCTGCTTCTCTCCCGGGTTGTACGGACTGCTCTGCCGCCTGCTCAACAGGCGGCTTCCCGGTTTCATTCCAGGCCGGGCGCGTCTTGCGTCTTTCATGCTCGCACACCCGGTGCCCGGCGGTCACTCCCGCGCGGGCGGGCGGGGGTGCGTCACATTGACGCGATCGGCATCGTCAATATGACGTGAAGGGGTTATGATAGATAGCGTCAATCCGACGAAAAGACCCGCTGAGCCGATGAAAGGGTGCGTGCCGTGAACACCGCCCCGCCTTCCGCCCCCGCCCCGGCCACCCCCGGGGACGCCCTGGACGTCCAGCCGACCCCGCTGGCCCTGCTTCTCCTCGGCCGCGACGCCGACCCGAGGAGCGAGCGCGGAGTGGAGTGCCCCGGCGACCTGCCCTCCCCGTCGGACCCCGGCCTGATCGAGCGCGCCCGCGCGGCCAAGGAGCGGCTGGGCGAGAAGGTCTTCGTGCTCGGCCACCACTACCAGCGCGACGAGGTCATCCAGTTCGCCGACGTCACCGGCGACTCCTTCAAGCTCGCCCGGGACGCCGCCGCCCGCCCGGAGGCGGAGTACATCGTCTTCTGCGGCGTGCACTTCATGGCCGAGTCCGCCGACATCCTCACCTCCGACCGGCAGCAGGTCGTCCTGCCCGACCTGGCCGCGGGCTGCTCGATGGCGGACATGGCCACCGCCGAGCAGGTCGCCGAGTGCTGGGACGTGCTGACCGAGGCGGGCGTCGCCGACGCCACCGTCCCGGTCTCGTACATGAACTCCTCGGCCGACATCAAGGCCTTCACCGGACGGCACGGCGGCACCATCTGCACCTCCTCCAACGCCAGGCGGGCGCTGGACTGGGCCTTCGGGCAGGGGGAGAAGGTGCTGTTCCTGCCCGACCAGCACCTGGGCCGCAACACCGCCGTGCGGGACATGGGGATGTCCCTGGAGGACTGCGTCGTCTACAACCCGCACAAGCCGAACGGCGGTCTGACCGCCGAGGAGCTGCGGGCGGCGAAGATGATCCTGTGGCGCGGCCACTGCTCGGTGCACGGGCGCTTCACCCTGGACTCGGTCCGCGACGTGCGCGAGCGCGTCCCCGGCGTCAACGTGCTGGTGCACCCCGAGTGCCGCCACGAGGTCGTCGCGGCCGCCGACCACGTCGGCTCCACCGAGTACATCATCAAGACCCTGGAAGCGGCCCCGGCCGGCTCCAAGTGGGCGATCGGCACCGAGCTGAACCTGGTGCGCCGGCTGGCGAACCGCTTCGCCCCGGAGGGCAAGGAGGTCGTCTTCCTGGACCGGACGGTCTGCTTCTGCTCGACCATGAACCGGATCGACCTGCCCCATCTGGTGTGGGCCCTGGAGTCGCTGGCCGACGGCAAGGTCGTCAACCGCATCCAGGTCGACCCGGAGACCGAGAAGTTCGCCAAGCTGGCCCTGGAGCGGATGCTCGCCCTGCCGTGATCCCCGGGGATCGCGCCCGGGGCGCGGAAGACACGTGACCGGGCGCGGCGCGGTCGGCCAGGATGGCCGTCATGCTGCTGCGCCCGGTACGCGACCGTGAGGACGACGCCCAGGCCGTGCGGTTCGTCGCGGACGCCGCCCTCCTGGCACCGCCGTCCGCCTGCGCCCCGCCGCCCGGTCACGCGCCGCTGCCCGCCCCGGCCGTCCGCCGCCCGCACCACCCCCGCCATCTGGCCCGTACCGACCCCGGCGGCTGCTGGCTGGCCGAGGACGCCACCGGCCGGCCCGTCGGGGTCGTGCTGTCCGCGCGGCGGG
Source organism: Streptomyces barkulensis (assembly GCF_002843305.1). Classification (GTDB taxonomy): domain Bacteria; phylum Actinomycetota; class Actinomycetes; order Streptomycetales; family Streptomycetaceae; genus Streptomyces; species Streptomyces barkulensis. The sequence continues at coordinate 116,823 of NZ_PGSG01000073.1, read as the reverse complement.
AGGGCACCTGGGGACTGTCACTGCTCGCCGTGCTGCCCGAGGCGCGGGGCCGGGGCGTGGGCGGGGCCCTGCTGAAACGCGCGCTGGAGTACGGCCGCGGCTGCCTGCGCGGGATCGCCCTGGTGCCGCCCCACCCGGTCGCGGCCCGCGTCTGCCGCCGGGCGGGCCTGGAGCTGCACCCGGCCACCCGGCTGACGGGAAAGGTCTCGACCGCCTCGCTGCCCGCCCCCGACGGCGCGGTGGCCGAGGGCGGCCCCGGGGACCGCGACCTGATGGACTCGGTGGACCGTCGGCTGCGCGGCGGCGCCCACGGGCCGGACCACGAGGAGCTGCCCCGCCACGCCAGGCTGCTGGTCACCGACGACTTCGCCGGCAGCGGCTACTGCTACCTCTCCGCGGGGTCCGGGGGTCCCGAAGGCCCCGAGGTCCGGGTGGAGCTGCTGGGCGCGACCTCGCGGCGGCTGGCCACCCGGCTGCTGACCGCCGCCCTGGGGGCTGCGGGCGAGGGCCGCCGGGTGCGGATCGAGGGCCTGACCGCCGAGCAGCAGTGGGCGCTGGACGTCGGGCTGGTCGCGGGGCTGGAGCCGGACACCGCGGGCTGGGTGGGGCTGCGCGGGATGCGGCCGCCGTCGCCGTACGTCCCCTCCGCCGCGTTCCCCTAGCGGGCGCCGCCGCGGGGGGCTCCCGGCCGCCTCAGGCCGGGGCGTCGGCGGGGAACAGTCCGTCCTCGCCCAGCATGGCGCGCACCTCTTCCAGCGTGGCGCCGGGCTCGGGCAGGATCAGGTCCGAGGGCTCCAGGGCGTCGTCCGGCAGCGGCGCGCCCAGCGAGCGCACGGCGTCCAGCAGGGCTTCGAGGGTGCGGCGGAAGCCCGCCTCGTCACCGTGCTCCATCTCATGGAGCAGTTCGTCGTCCAGTGCGTTCAGGCCGGGCAGATGGCTGTCGTCCAGCCTGACCTGCCCCTCACCCATGATCCGTACGATCACGGCGATCTCCTTCCGGGCTTCCCGGAGGACGTGTGCCCGGTACGCCGGGGGTGATGCTCCCCGGCGTACCGCTGCCTCTACTGCTTGTCGAAGCGCGGGGCGTCCTGGGGCCGCGGCGCCTGCTGGGGCTGCTGCTGGGGCTGTGCGGCCTGCTCCTGCCCGCCCTCGATGGCCTGCCGGTCGCCGCTCGTGCCGCCCGCCAGCTCGGCCTTCATGCGCTGGAGCTCCAGCTCCACGTCGGAGCCGCCGGAGATGCGGTCCAGCTCGGCCGCGATGTCGTCCTTGGCCATCCCGCTGGAGTCGTCCAGGGCCCCGGAGGCGAGCAGTTCGTCGATCGCCCCGGCCCGGGCCTGGAGCTGCGCGGTCTTGTCCTCGGCCCGCTGGACGGCCAGGCCGACGTCGCCCATCTCCTCGGAGATGCCGGAGAAGGCCTCGCCGATGCGGGTCTGCGCCTGGGCGGCGGTGTAGGTGGCCTTGATGGTCTCCTTCTTGGTGCGGAAGGCGTCCACCTTGGCCTGGAGGCGCTGGGCGGCGAGGGTGAGCTTCTCCTCCTCGCTCTGGAGCGTCTGGTGCTGCTGCTCCAGATCGGTCACCTGCTGCTGGAGGGCGGCGCGGCGGGAGAGCGCCTCGCGCGCCAGGTCCTCGCGGCCGAGGGCGAGCGCCTTGCGGCCCTGGTCCTCGAGCTTGGAGGACTGGCCCTGGAGCTGGTTGAGCTGGAGCTCCAGCCGCTTGCGGGAGGTCGCCACGTCGGCGACCCCGCGGCGTACCTTCTGCAGCAGTTCGAGCTGCTTCTGGTACGAGTAGTCGAGTGTCTCGCGCGGATCCTCGGCCCGGTCCAGGGCCTTGTTGGTCTTCGCGCGGAAGATCATCCCCATACGCTTCATGACACCGCTCATGGGCTTCGCGCGCCCCCTTCGAAGACGGACTGAATCTCGCACACCGACAGGTCCCACCCTACGGGCCCTGCTTCCATTACCGCACTGTTCGGACCCGGATGTGCTCCTCCTCCAGGACGATCGGCGAACGGTGTTTCTCCCGCCCAGGAAGTAGCAGGGGCTGCGACGACCCGCCGTTGCCGGATCGTTCCCCGTGGGGGTGGGGGTCACACCTGACCGCCCCGTACTCTTGGCTGTGTGTTCCGAAGCCGTTCTCGTGATGAGCAGACCGCGTCCCCCCGGGAGAGCGCGGAGCTGACCAAGCAGCGCCGTGACCCGCAGGCCCCCAAGGGCCGCCCCACGCCCAAGCGCAGCGAGGCCGAGGCGCTGCGCCGTGCCGTGGCCAAGCCGCCGGCCGACCGCAAGGAGGCCGCCCGGCGCGCCCGCGAGGCCCGCCGCGCCGAGCTGGCGAGGCAGCGCGAGGCCCTGGCCGGCGGCGACGAGCGCTATCTGCCGGCCCGCGACCGCGGCCCGGTGCGGCGCTACGCCCGCGACTTCGTCGACGGCAAGTGGCACGTCGCGGAGTTCTTCCTGCCGCTGGCCGTGGTCATCCTGATCCTGAGCATGATGCCGTCGATGCAGGTGAAGAACGCCTCCCTGCTGCTGTGGCTGGGCGTCATCGTGATGATCGTCGTCGACTCCGTCCTCACCGGCTTCCGGCTGAAGAAGGCCCTGGCCGAGCGCTTCCCCGACGAGAACCGGCGGGGTGCGGTGGCCTACGCGCTGATGCGCACCCTCCAGATGCGCCGTATGCGGCTGCCCAAGCCGCAGATCGCCCGCGGCGAGGCCCCGCGCCGCTGACGGGGCGCGGAAGTGGATTACTTATCCCGGCCGAGCAGCGACGGACCAACGGCGGACCCATCGATGGACACAGCCGTACGACACGACGAGCACCACGCGAACGCACCGCGCGACGCACCGCGCGACGCCCTGCCCCACGACGACGCCGTGGGGCAGGCGCTGGTCGCCCGGCAGCTGGAGGAGCAGATCGCCTCGCGCTTCCCCGTGGGGCGGCGGCTGCGCGTCCTGGACGTGGCGCTGCGCCACGGGCTGCAGGCGCTGGCCCTGGCCCGCGCCGGGCACGAGGTGACCGGGCTGGAGTCCGACCCCGCCCTCGCGGACGCCGTACGCCGGGGCCTCGAGGAGGAGCCTGCGGGCATACGGGAGCGGATGCGCGTCGTCCCGGGCGACAGTCGCAGCACCGGCGCGCATTTCCTGCCCGGTTCCTTCGACGTGGTGCTCTGCCACGGGGTACTGGCTCCCGGTGACGAGGCGGGACCGCTGCTGGCCGGGCTGGGCCGGGTGCTGGCCCCCGGCGGTCTGCTGTCGCTGCTGGTGCCCAACACCGAGGCGGCGGCCATGCGGCCGGGGCTGGCCGGCGACTGGGCCGGCGCCCTGGCCCGCCTCGCCCCGCCCGGCCCGGCCGAGCGCGCCCTGCGCCGCGAGGCGCTGACCGCCACCCTGGCCGGGATGAGCACTCCGGTGCACCGGTGGTACGGGGTGCGGGTCTTCACCGGTGAGGACCGCCCCCTGCCCGGCGGTGAGGGCGGTGAGCGGCTGCTGGCCGCCGAGGAGCGGGCCGGGCGCACCGATCCGTACCGCGCGGTGGCGGCGCTGCTGCACCTGTGCGCCGTACGCGACTGAGCGTCCCGCTCCCGCGCGCTCCGTGCGTGCACCAGGCGCGTCGCGGTTTCCGGCGGCCTCCCCGGGGGAACCCGGAGGCTCCGCGGTCCGGTCGTGCCCGGCCGCGGGGTCCGGCGGAAGACCGGCGCAGGGCCGGCGGAAGACCAGCGAGGGGGCGCTCGTTCCCATGACCCGTTCCCCACTGCGCGGCGGGCGCCGCGCGGGCGCAGCCGCCCTGTGCGCGGCCGCCGTGCTGTTCACCGGCTGCACCGGCTCGGACTCCTCCGGCGGCGCCGGCGCCTCGCCCTCCCCCAGCGCCACCGTCCCCGTGCCGGCCACGGCCGGCGATCTGCAGGAGTCCTTCCAGAAGGTGGTCGACCAGGTCCTGCCGTCCGTCGTCCAGGTCACCACCGGGGAGGGACTGGGTTCGGGCGTGGTCTACGACGGCGAGGGCCACATCGTCACCAACGCCCATGTGGTGGGCGACGCCGAGCGGTTCCGGATCACCATGGCCACCGGGCGGGACGAGCTGGACGCGGAGCTGGTCGCCAGCTATCCGGAGGAGGACCTGGCGGTGGTGAAGCTCACCGATCCGCCCCGCGGCCTGCGCCCGGCGACCTTCGGGGACTCCGGTGAGGTGGACGTCGGCCAGATCGTCCTGGCCATGGGCAACCCGCTGGGGCTGTCCTCCAGCGTCACCGAGGGGATCATCTCGGCCACCGGCCGCGCCATCAGCGAGGGCAGCGCCGAGGCCACCATCGGCAACCTGATCCAGACCTCGGCGCCGATCAACCCGGGCAACAGCGGCGGTGCGCTGGTCGACCTCTCCGGCCGCGTCATCGGTGTGCCCACCCTGGCCGCCCGCTCCCCCGGCGGGGACGGCGGCACGGCGCCGGGTCTGGGTTTCGCCATCCCCTCCGACACCGTGCGGCACCTGGCCGACCAGATGATCGAGCACGGCGAGGTGGTCGACTCCGACGAGGCGGCCGTCGAGGCCACGGTGCGCACCGTCCTGGGCGAGGACTACCGGCCCGCCGGGGTCGCGATCGTGCGGGTCCAGGAGGGCGGCGCGGCGGACGAGGCCGGGCTCCGGGCGGGCGATGTGATCGTCGGGCTCGGCGGCGAGGAGATCCCGGACACCACCGCGCTGGCGGAGGCGCTGGCCTCCCGCGAGCCGGGCGACAGGGTCGAGGTCGCCTACCGGCGCGACGGCGGGGAGCGGACCGTCACGGTCACCCTCGGCGAGCGCTGACGGGCCCCGCGGTCCCGGACGCACCGGTCCCGGACGCACCGGTCCCGGGCACGCGGGGGCCGGCCCCGGAAAGGGCCGGCCCCCGCCGGTCCCGGGCCCTCAGGCCTCCTCGGCCGCGCTCAGGCTCATGGGCCCGTAGATCTCGGTGCCGTCCTCCAGCAGCCTCACCTGCTCGACACCGCCCTCCAGCAGTTCCCTCCAGGTCTCGCCGATCCAGCTCTCCGCGTCCCCCTGGGTGGAGAACTCCTCCGGCCGGACGGCCGGTTCCGTCTCCGTGCCGTCGGCCTTCTCGAATCGCCACGTCCACGCCATGTGCGCCTCCCCTGTCCCTTGTCCGTACCCTGTCCGCGGCCGGTCCCCGTGCCGTACCGCGCCGGGTGCCGCCGTACGTTCCACAGATCCTGTCCCGCTGTCCGCAGGTTAGGCCCTGCCCGGCCGATCCGTGCGGACCGGCCCGGCCCCCCTCGCGCGGCGGTCCGGCGGGGCGCGAGACGATCGTGCCGTGGAACTGACTCTGCTCGGCACCGGCGCCCCCGCCGGCCTCCCCCGGCCCGGCTGTCCCTGCGCGGCCTGCGCCACCGCCGCCCGGGCGCGGGCGCGGGCGGCGACCGCGCTGCTCGTGGACGGCGTCCTGCTGCTCGACCTGACCCCCGGCCCCGCTCTGGCGGCCGCCAGAGCGGGCAGCTCGCTGCACGGTGTGCGGCAGGTGCTGCTGTCCCACTCCCCCGGGGGGCCCCGCGGGGGGCCGGCGCCGGAGGTCCCGGCCGGGCTGCCCGCGCCGGTGCGGGTGCCCGACGGGCGGAGGCTGACGCTGATCAGCGGCCACCGGGTGCGGGCGGTGGCGCTGGACGCGCCGGGCACCGGGTACGAGGTCGGCGGGCCCGACGGCGAGCGCCTGCTGTACCTGCCGCCGGGGGCCGGGCCCTCGGACCTGCCGTCCGACGGCTCGCGTACCCCGTACGCCCTGGTGCTGATGGACGTCCTGGGCCGTCCCGACGCCCTCGCCCGGCTGCGGGCGGCCGGGGCCGTGGGCCCGACCACGGACGTGCTGGCCGTCCACATCGACCACGACGTGCCGCCCGGCGCGGAGCTGCACCGGCGGCTGGCCGCGGCGGGGGCCCGTACCGAGCCGGACGGCGCCACGGTGGTGGTCGGCGACTACCGGGCGGTCCCCGATCTGCCCCGGCGCACGCTGGTCCTGGGCGGCGCGCGCTCGGGCAAGTCCGCCGAGGCCGAGCGGCGGCTGGCGGCCTTCCCGGACGTGCTGTACGTCGCCACGGGCGGCAGCCGGGACGGCGACCGGGAGTGGGCGGCCCGGGTGGCCGCCCACCGGGAGCGCCGCCCGTCCTCCTGGCGCACGGCCGAGACCTGCGACCTGGTGCCGCTGCTCACCGCCGAGGACGCCCCGCCGGTGCTGATCGACTGCCTGGCCCTGTGGCTGACCGACGCGATGGACCGCGCCGGCGCCTGGGACGACGACCGCTGGAGAGGCGGCGAGGCCCCCCGCGCGCTGGCCGGGCGGACCGGCGCCCTGGTCGCGGCCTTCCGCGCCGCCTCCCGCACGGTGGTGGCGGTCAGCAACGAGGTCGGCTCGGGCGTGGTGCCCGCCACCGCCGCGGGCCGCCGCTTCCGCGACGAGCTGGGCCGGCTGAACGCGGCGGTGGCGGCCGAGTGCGAACACGTGCTGCTGGTCACGGCGGGCACCGCCCTGCCGCTGCGCGGCTGAGCGCCGGCTGAGCGTACGGCCGGGGGCCGTACGGGGGACGGTAGTGTCGCCCCCATGAGCGACGGCAGCCTGAATCTCGACGACTTCGGCGACCTCATCGAACGTCCCGACAGCGGCGTCCGCCGGGACGCCGAGGAGCGGCGCGTCCGGACCGGCCTGCCGGCCGGGGCGCTGGGGCGGCTGGACGAACTGGGCGAGTGGCTGGCGGCGGCGCAGGGCCGCGTTCCCGTGGAGCCCGTCTCGCGGCCGAAGGCCGTGCTGTTCGCCGGGGACCACGGGGTGGCCCGGCTGGGCGTCTCCGCCCGGCCCGCCGGGGGCGCGCACGCCCTGGTGCGCGCCGCCCTGGACGGCACGAGTCCGGCGGCGGTGCTGGCGCGCCGTCTCGATGTGCCGCTGCGGATCGTCGACATGTCGCTGGACTGCGACCCGGACGAGCTGCCCGCGGAGGTCACCCGCCACCGGGTGCGGCGCTCCGGCGGACGCCTGGACACCGAGGACGCCCTGACCGCCGAGGAGGCCGAGCGCGCCTTCCGGGCCGGGATGGCCGTCGCCGACGAGGAGGCCGACGCCGGGACCGATCTGGTGGTCCTGGGCGACATCTCCGTCGGCGGCACCACGGCGGCCGGGGTGCTGGTCGCCGCCCTGTGCGGCACCGACGCCTCCGTGGTCACCGGCCGCGGCGGCGGGCGCATCGACGATCTGGCCTGGATGCGCAAGTGCGCGGCGATCCGCGACGGGCTGCGCCGCGCCCGGCCCGTCCTGGGGGACCAGCTGAGGCTGCTGGCGACCGTCGGTGGGGCGGACCTGACCGCGATCACCGGCTTCCTGCTCCAGTCGGCCGTGCGCCGCACCCCCGTGATCCTCGACGGCGTGGTCGGCGCCGCGTGCGCGCTGGTCGCCCAGCGCGTGGCGTTCCGGGCGCCGGACTGGTGGCTGGCCGGGTCGGCGAGCGGGGAGCCCGCGCAGGCCAAGGCGCTGGACCGGATGGCACTCGACCCGCTGCTGGACCACGGCGTCACCGCGGGCGAGGGAACCGGCGCGCTGCTCGCCCTCCCCCTGGTCCGGGCCGCGGCCGCGCTGGCGGCGGAGCTGCCGGTGCGCCGGGAACCGGACGAAGGGGAGGGTTCCGCGACGGCGGAGCCGGACGCGGAACCGACCGGCGCCGCGCGGATGCTCGACGCCACCTGAGCCCGTACGCCGGCCGATTCAGTACGCCGGCCGAGCCCGGCCGTCCTCTCGCAGGCAGAACGCAGGAGAGCCCGTGGACACCGTCCCGCAGCCGCCGCAGGACCCGCCACCGCGGCATCCGCCGCAGCCCGCCCCGCCGCAGCCCGCCCCGCCGCCGGCCGGCGTTCGGGACGGGGTGCGCTTCGCCTTCGGCACGCTCACCGTGCTGCCGGTCTCCGGGGCCCGCTGGGACCGGCCCGCGGCCCGCGCGGGCATGGTGTGCGCCCCGCTGGTGGGTCTGGCGGCCGGGCTGTGCGCGGCCGCCGCCGGGGGCGTCGCGCTGCTGCTGGGCGCCTCGCCGCTGCTCGCGGCGGTCGCCACCGTCGCGGTACCGGCCGTGCTGACGCGCGGTCTGCATCTGGACGGGCTCGCGGACGTCGCCGACGGCCTGGGCAGCGGCCGCCCGGCCGAGGGCGCGCTGGAGGTGATGAAGCGCTCCGACATCGGTCCGTTCGGGGTGGTCACCCTGCTGCTGGTGCTGCTCGCCCAGGTGGCGGCGGTGGCCGGGGCGTACGCCGCCGGCTGGGCGTGGGGCGCGGTCGCGGTGACCGTCTCGGCGGTGGCCGCGCGCGCCGCGCTGACGTTCGCCGCCCGCGAGGGCGTCCCCGCGGCCCGCCCCGGGGGGCTGGGCGCGGCGGTCGCCGGCGCGGTGCCCCTGCGGGCCGCCGCCCTGACCTGCGCGGTGGTGGTCTCGGCCGCCGCGGGCGCGGGGGCGCTGTGGGGGCCTTACGGGGCCGTGCGGTGCGCCGCGGCGGTCGTGGTGGCGCTGGGCGCGGCGCACCTGCTGCTGACCCGCTGCCGCCGCAGACTGGGCGGGGTGACCGGCGACGTCTTCGGCGCGGTGGGCGAAACCGCTCTCACCACCTCCCTGGTGGTGCTTGCGCTGGGTTGACCCCCCTCGGAGAATTCCGCGGGACGGTCCGTGCTTCCGTCACGCCCCGCCGTCGGCTCCGGGCGGTTCGCGGAAACCACCGCCCGGAGCCGACGGCGGGGCGCTTCGGGCCGCGACGTAGGCTCGGCCCGTGCCCGAAGCCGTGCACATCCACTCGGCTTGCCCATCGGAAGAGGGATTCCCACCACTGTGTCTGCTCTCACTCTCAGTTCCTCGTCCGCCGCGACGCTGCGCGCGGACGCCGTCGTCGTCGGCGTGGCCAAGGGCCCGGACGGGCCCGCGGTCGCTCCGGGCGGCGAGCCCCTGGACCAGGCGTTCGGCGGCTCCCTGGCCGGCGTCCTGGAGACCCTCGGCGCGTCGGGCGGCGAGGGGGAGGTCACCAAGCTGCCCGCCCCGGACGGGGTGAAGGCCGATCTGGTGCTGGCGGTCGGACTCGGTGACGCCCCGGAGGGGGACGGGCCGTACGACCCGGAGGCGCTGCGCCGGGCGGCCGGTGCGGCCGCCCGCGCGCTGGCCGGCCGGAAGAAGGCCGGCTTCGCCCTGCCGGCCGGGGACGAGGCGTCCCTGGCCGCCGTCTGCGAGGGCGCGCTGCTGGGCGCCTACTCCTTCACCGAGTACCGCGGCAAGGAGGACAAGAACGCCAGGGACGGCAAGGGCGCCGCCAAGGGGAAGAAGGGCAAGGGCGGGGGCGGCGACAGGAGCGCCCCGCTGGCCGAGGTCATCGTGCTCGGCGCCAAGCCCCGCGACAAGGCGCACAAGGCCGTCGCCGAGCGGGCCGAGGTGCTGGCCGCCGAGGTCAACCGCGCCCGCGACCTGATCAACACCCCCTCCAACGGCCTGTTCCCGAAGTCCTTCGCCGCCGCCGTGCAGAGCGCGGCCAGGGAGCACGGGCTGACGGTCGAGGTGCTGGACGAGAAGGCCCTGGCCAAGGGCGGTTACGGCGGCATCCTCGGCGTCGGGCAGGGCTCGGCGAACCCGCCGCGTCTGGTGCGTCTGTCCTACACCCACTCCAAGGCGAAGAAGACCCTGGCCCTGGTCGGCAAGGGCATCACCTACGACTCGGGCGGCATCTCGCTCAAGCCGGCCGGTCACAACGAGACCATGAAGTGCGACATGAGCGGCGCCGCCGCCGTCTTCGCCGCCGTGGTCGGCGCCGCCCGCCTCGGCCTGCGGGTGAACGTCACCGGCTGGCTGGCGCTGGCGGAGAACATGCCGTCGGGCACCGCGACCCGGCCGGGCGACGTTCTGACCATGTACAGCGGCAAGACGGTCGAGGTGCTCAACACCGACGCCGAGGGCCGCCTGGTGCTGGCCGACGCCCTGACCCGGGCGTGCGAGGAGAAGCCGGACGCGGTGGTGGACGTGGCCACCCTGACCGGCGCGATGGTGCTGGCGCTGGGCGGCCGCACGTTCGGCGTGATGGCCAACGACGACGCCTTCCGCACGGCCGTCCACGACAGCGCGACCGAGGTGGGCGAGCCCTCGTGGCCGATGCCGCTGCCCGGCCATCTGCGCAAGGGCATGGACTCGCCGATCGCCGACATCGCCAACATGGGCGAGCGGATGGGCGGCGGCCTGGTGGCCGGCCTGTTCCTGAAGGAGTTCGTCGCCGAGGGCACCACCTGGGCGCACCTGGACATCGCCGGTCCGGCCTTCAACGAGTCCGGCCCCTTCGGCTACACCCCCAAGGGCGGCACCGGCAGCGCGGTGCGCACCCTGGTCCGCCTCGCCGAGCGCGCCGCGGCGGGGGACGTTCTGTGACGGTCGTCCGACGGCCCCGGTGAGGGCCGCACCGCCGGGTCCCCGGAGGCGGAAAGCCTCCGGGGACCCGGCGCGCGTCACGGCCTGCTTCGGCCTCGGCGCGTTCGCTGTGAGCGATCCCGGTCGGCCTACTGTCCGGTAGACACGCGTACCCGCTCGCAATCCTCCTGTTCATCTGGGTATGAGGGGCTGGGACACCGGCCCGGCGTCCCACTGTCCGCCGACAAGTGCAAAGATGTTGTCTCGGCAGGACAGGGCCCGCTCAACCCACAGGGCCGAGCAAGAAGCGGCCGAACATACAGCCGCCCGGTCTCCGACGGACCGGCTCCGGCGTACCCATGCATGGAGGACGTGACGTGGCGAACGACGCCAGCACCGTTTTCGACCTAGTGATCCTCGGAGGCGGTAGCGGCGGTTATGCCGCTGCCCTGCGGGCTTCGCAGCTGGGTCTGGACGTCGCCCTGATCGAGAAGGACAAGGTCGGCGGTACCTGTCTGCACTACGGCTGCATCCCGACGAAGGCCCTGCTGCACGCCGGCGAGGTGGCCGACTCCGCGCGCGAGAGCGCCGGCTTCGGTGTCAAGGCCACCTTCGAGGGCATCGACATGCCGGCCGTCCACAAGTACAAGGACGGCGTGATCTCGGGTCTGTACAAGGGCCTGCAGGGGCTGATCGCCTCCCGCAAGATCACCTACGTGGAGGGCGAGGGCCGCCTCTCCTCCCCGACCTCGGTGGACGTGAACGGGCAGCGCTACGAGGGCCGGCACGTCCTGCTGGCCACCGGCTCGGTGCCCAAGTCGATCCCGGGTCTGGAGATCGACGGCAACCGGATCATCAACTCCGACCACGCGCTGAAGCTGGACCGCGTGCCGCAGTCCGTCGTCATCCTGGGCGGCGGCGTCATCGGCTGCGAGTTCGCCTCCGCGTGGAAGTCCTTCGGCGCCGAGGTCACCATCGTCGAGGGCCTGCCCCACCTGGTGCCGGCCGAGGACGAGAACAGCTCCAAGCTGCTGGAGCGCGCCTTCCGCAAGCGCGGCATCAAGTTCTCGCTCGGCTCCTTCTTCGAGAAGGCGGAGTACACCGACAACGGCGTGAAGGTCTCCCTGGCCAACGGCAAGGAGTACGAGGCCGAGCTGCTGCTCGTCGCCATCGGCCGCGGCCCGGTCTCGCAGGGCCTGGGCTACGAGGAGGCCGGGGTGAACATGGACCGCGGCTACGTCCTGGTGGACGAGTACTGCCGCACCAACGTGCCCACCGTCTCGGCCGTCGGCGACCTCATCCCGACCCTCCAGCTCGCCCACGTCGGCTTCGCCGAGGGCATCCTGGTGGCCGAGCGGCTGGCCGGCATGGACGTCGTGCCGATCGACTACGACGGCGTGCCGCGCGTGACCTACAGCCACCCGGAGGTCGCCTCCGTCGGTCTGACCGAGGCCAGGGCCAAGGAGATCCACGGCGCGGACAAGGTCGTGACGCTGAAGTACAACCTCGGCGGCAACGGCAAGAGCAAGATCCTCAAGACGCAGGGCGAGATCAAGCTCGTCCAGGTCCGCGACGGTGCCGTGGTCGGCGTCCACATGGTCGGTGACCGGATGGGCGAGCAGGTCGGCGAGGCCCAGCTCGTCTACAACTGGGAGGCTCTGCCCGCCGAGGTCGCGCAGCTCCTCCACGCGCACCCGACGCAGAACGAGGCCCTCGGCGAGGCCCACCTGGCCCTGGCCGGCAAGCCGCTGCACTCCCACGACTGACCCTCCCGGGCGCGAGAGCACCACGCCATTCGCACTTTTCGTTAGGAGCAACCGAAACCATGGCGGTTTCCGTAACCCTGCCGGCGCTCGGCGAGAGCGTCACCGAGGGCACCGTCACCCGCTGGCTGAAGGCCGAGGGTGAGCACGTCGAGGCCGACGAACCCCTGCTGGAGGTCTCGACCGACAAGGTCGACACCGAGATCCCCTCCCCCGCCTCCGGCACCCTGTCCTCCATCAAGGTCGCCGAGGACGAGACGGTCGAGGTCGGCGCCGAGCTGGCCGTGATCGACGATGGGGCATCCCCGCCGCAGGCAGGGGAAGGCAGCGGCGCCCAGGCCCAGGCCCCCGCCCAGGCCGAGGCGCCTGCCCAGGCCGAGGCGCCTGCCCCGGCCCCCGAGCCACAGGCGGCCCCGGCGCAGGCGCAGGCGCAGCCCGAGCCCCAGGCCCAGCCCGAGCCCGCCCAGGCCCAGGCTCCGCAGCAGGCGGCTCCGTCCGGCGGTGCGGCGGAGGGCACCGATGTGGTGCTGCCGGCGCTCGGCGAGTCCGTCACCGAGGGCACCGTCACCCGCTGGCTGAAGTCGGTCGGCGAGGAGGTCGAGGCCGACGAGCCGCTGCTGGAGGTCTCGACCGACAAGGTCGACACCGAGATCCCGGCCCCCGCCTCCGGCACCCTGCTGGAGATCGTGGTGGGCGAGGACGAGACGGCGGAGGTCGGCGCGAAACTGGCCGTGATCGGCGCCGCCGGTGCCGCTCCGGCCCAGGCTCCCGCGCCGGCCCAGCCCGAGCCGCAGGCCCAGCCGGAGCCGAAGCCCGAGCCCGCCCCGGCTCCGGCGCCCGCCCCGGCTCCCGAGCCGCAGGCCCAGCCCGAGCCCGCCCCGGCTCCGGCGCAGCCCGCCCCCGCGCAGCAGGCGCCCGCCGCCCCGGCACCCGCGCCCGCGCCCGCCCCGGCGCAGGCACCGGCGGCGCAGGCCGGCGGTGGCGAGGGCGCCTATGTGACCCCGCTGGTGCGCAAGCTCGCCGCCGAGAACGGCGTCGACCTGTCCACCGTCAAGGGCACCGGCGTCGGTGGCCGTATCCGCAAGCAGGACGTCGTGGCCGCGGCCGAGGCGGCCAGGGCGCAGGCCGCCCAGGCGCCGGCCGCCGCACCGGCGGGCCGCGGCCCGGCCAAGGCCGAGCCGTCGCCGCTGCGCGGCCGGACGGTGCCGATGACCCGCATCCGCAAGGTCATCGCCGAGAACATGATGAAGGCGCTGCACAACCAGGCGCAGCTGTCCACCGTGGTCGAGGTGGACGTCACGCGGATCATGCGGCTGCGGGCCCGGGCCAAGGAGGACTTCCTGGCCCGCGAGGGCGTCAAGCTCTCCCCGATGCCGTTCTTCGTCAAGGCCGCCGCCGAGGCGCTGAAGGCCCACCCGTCGATCAACGCCAAGATCAACGACGACGGGACCGTGACCTACCACGACGTCGAGAACATCGGCATCGCGGTGGACTCGGAGAAGGGCCTGATGGTCCCGGTCATCAAGGGCGCGGGCGACCTGAGCCTGGCCGGCATCGCCAAGAAGACCGCGGAGCTGGCGGGCAGGGTCCGCACCGGCAAGCTCAGCCCGGACGACATGTCCGGCGGCACGTTCACGATCAGCAACACCGGCTCGCGCGGTGCGCTGTTCGACACGATCATCGTGAACTACCCGCAGGTGGCCGAGCTGGGCATCGGCGCCACCGTGCGCCGCCCGGTCGTGGTGGACCACCCGGAGCTGGGCGAGACCATCGCCGTCCGGGACATGGTCTACCTGACCCTGTCCTACGACCACCAGCTGGTCGACGGCGCGGACGCCGCCCGCTACCTGACGGACGTCAAGGCCCGTCTGGAGGCCGGCGAGTTCGAGGGCGAGCTGGGTCTCTGACCGCTCCCCGCGCATCGCGCCCCCGCACCGGATCCGTTCCGGGCGGGGGCGCCGCCGTGCGGGCGGGGCCGTATCGTCGGTGTCCTCCCCCGAAGAAGGCAGACAAGGAGCGCCCATGGCCCCGCCCGTCGTCCACTCCCTGCGCGAGCAGATCCGCGAGCACATCGTGGAGGGCATCGTCCGCGGGCGCTGGAAGCCGGGCGAGCGCATCGTGGAGCGGCGGATCGCCGTGGAGCTGGAGGTCAGCCAGACGCCCGTGCGCGAGGCGCTGCGCGAGCTGGAGGCACTGCGGCTGATCGAGTCGGCGCCGAACAAGGGCGTACGGGTGCGGAACCTGACGGCGGCCGATCTGGAGGAGATCTACCCGGTGCGCGCCGGGCTGGAGCAGATCGCGGCCGAGCTGGCCGCCGACCGCCTGGCCGGGGACGTCTCGGCGCTGGAGGAGCATGTGGCGCGGCTGTACGAGGCCGACCGGGCCGGGGACGGCGAGGCGCAGGTGCGGCACACGGTCGCCTTCCACCGCGAGCTGGTGCGCGCGGCCGGGAACAGCGTGCTGCTGCACACCTGGGAGTCGCTGGGCATCGGGGTGTGGACCACGCTCGCCATCCGCTGGCTGGGCACCCGGCAGCAGTCGTACGCCGAGGAGCACGAGGCGGTCGTGGAGGCGTTCCGCAGGCGTGATCCGCGCATCGGCGAGCTGGTCAAGGAGCACGTCCTGGGGTGTGCACCCCGTGCCTGATTCGCGGCACTGAATGCCAATTTCGTTCTTCCGGCACTTTTTCGGCTCCCACCCTTTGATCGATCATCGATCGTGGGCGTACAGTCCGGCAGTGGGTGTGACACCCCCCACCCCCATGTCCCGTCCTGTCCGGAAGGCGGCCACACCATGACCGACGCCGAACGCACTCCCAGCGAGCTCGACCAGCTCGTCGACCGCGACCCCGAGGAGACCGCCGAGTGGGCCGCGTCCCTGGACGCCGTCGCCCGCGAGGCCGGTCCGCACCGGGCGGCGTACCTGATGCGGCGCACCCTGGAGCACGCCGGCCGCACCGGACTCGGTCTCCCCGCGCTGCCGGAGACGGACTACGTCAACACCGTCCCCACCGCCGCCGAGCCAGCCTTCCCCGGCGACGAGGACATGGAGCGGCGGATCGCCGCCTGGAACCGCTGGAACGCCGCCGCCATGGTCACCCGCGGCTCCCGCTTCGGCGTCGGCGGCCACATCGCCACCTTCGCCTCCGCCGCCTGGCTCTACGAGACCGGCTTCAACCACTTCTTCCGCGGCAAGTCCTCCCCCGAGGCCCCCGGCTCCGGCGACCAGCTCTACATCCAGGGCCACGCCTCCCCCGGCATCTACGCCCGCGCCTTCCTCGACGGACGGCTGACCGAGGCGCAGCTGGACAACTTCCGCCGGGAGGCCGGCGGCGGCGGGCTGCCCTCCTACCCGCACCCGCGACGGCTGCCCTGGCTGTGGGAGTTCCCGACCGTCTCCATGGGCCTGGGCCCGCTCTCGGCGATCTACCAGGCCCGTTTCAACCGCTATCTGACCGGCCGCGGCATCAAGGACACCTCCGGCAGCCACGTGTGGGCCTTCCTCGGCGACGGCGAGATGGACGAGCCGGAGTCGACCGCCGCCCTCGCCCTCGCCGCACGCGAGGGGCTGGACAACCTCACCTTCGTGGTCAACTGCAACCTCCAGCGCCTGGACGGCCCGGTCCGCGCCAATTTCAAGATCGTGCAGGAGCTGGAGGCCCAGTTCCGCGCCGCCGGCTGGCACGTCGTCAAGTCGCTGTGGGGATCGGCCTGGGACGACCTGCTCGCCCTGGACACCACCGGCGCCCTGGTCAGGCGGCTGCGCGAGGTGCCCGACGCCCAGTTCCAGACCTACGCCACCCGCGACGCCGCCTACATCCGCGAGCACTTCTTCGGCGCCGGCCCGGCGCTGGCCGAGATGGCGAGGGTGCTGACCGACGACAAGATCATCGAGTGCTTCCACACCTCGCGCGGCGGCCACGAGCCCCGCAAGGTGTACGCCGCCTACCGGGCCGCGCTCGCGCACAAGGGCGCGCCGACGGTGATCCTGGCGCAGACCGTCAAGGGCCACACCCTCGGCCGGGGCTTCGAGTCCAAGAACGCCAACCACCAGATGAAGAAGCTGACGGCCGACGAGTTCAGGGACATGCGCGACCTGCTCGGCCTGCCCATCCCCGACAGCGCCCTCGGCGAGGGCCCGGTGCCCTACGGCCACCCCGGCCCCGACTCCCCCGAGGTGCGCTACCTCGCCGAGCGCCGCGCCGCCCTCGGCGGTCCCGCCCCGGCCCGCCGCACCCACCCGGTCCCGGCGCTGCCCGAGCCGGGAGAGCGCGCCTTCCAGTCCCTGAAGAAGGGGTCGGGCAAGCAGGAGACGGCCACGACCATGGCCTTCGTACGCCTGGTCAAGGACCTGATGCGGGATCCGGAGACCGGCAGGCGCTGGGTGCCGATCGTCCCCGACGAGGCCCGCACCTTCGGCATGGAGTCGCTGTTCCCCTCGGCCGGCATCTACTCGCCCAGGGGGCAGACGTACGAGCCGGTCGACCGCGACCAGCTGATGTACTACAAGGAGGCGGCCGACGGGCAGATCCTCAACGAGGGGATCACCGAGGCCGGCGCCATGGCCGACTTCATCGCCGCCGCCACCTCCTACGCCACGCACGGCGAGCCGATGATCCCGTTCTACATCTTCTACTCGATGTTCGGCTGGCAGCGCACCGGCGACCAGTTCTGGCAGCTCGCCGACCAGCTCGGCCGCGGCTTCGTCGTCGGCGCCACCGCCGGCCGCACCACGCTCACCGGCGAGGGCCTGCAGCACGCCGACGGCCACTCCCACCTGATCGCGGCCACCAACCCGGCCTCGCTCAACTACGACCCGGCGTTCGCCTACGAGATCGCGGTGATCGTGCGCGACGGCCTGCGCCGGATGTACGGGCCCGAGCAGGAGAACGTCTTCTACTACCTGACCGTCTACAACGAGCCGAAGGTCCAGCCGCCCATGCCCGAGGGCGTGGAGGAGGGCATCCTCAAGGGTCTGTACCGCTTCCGGGAGGGGACCCCCGCCACGTCCCCCTCCGGTGACGAGGCGCCCCGGATCCAGCTGCTGGCCTCGGGAACCGCCATCCACTGGGCGCTGGACGCCCAGCGTCTCCTCGCCGACGACTGGGGCGTGACCGCCGACGTGTGGTCCGCCACCTCCTGGAGCGAGCTGCGCCGCGATGCCCTGTCCTGCGACGCGGCGCAGCTCAACGGCGAGGACCGCGTTCCGTACGTCACCCGCGCGCTGTGCGGCGCGCCCGGCCCGGTCCTCGCGGTCAGCGACTGGATGCGGGCGGTACCGGACCAGATCGCCCCGTGGGTGGAGCAGGACTGGTCCTCGCTGGGCACCGACGGGTTCGGCCTGTCGGACACCCGCGAGGCGGCCCGCCGCCACTTCGGGGTGGACGCCGAGTCGGTCGCGGTGGCGGCCCTGGACCGGCTGGCCCGGCGCGGCGAGGTCAAGCGGGAGACGGTGCGCGAGGCGGCCGGGCGCTACGGCCTGGCCTGACGGAACCCGGCCGGGCGTGTCTCCTCCCACCTGCCGGGAGGCCCGCCCGGCCGGCCTGCCGGGCGGGCGGGCGGGGGCCCAGCGTTTCAGTACGTCAGGGCGTCAGTACTCCTCGGTGTGGCCGCGGAGCTTGAGGATGGCCGCGAGCAGCCCGCCCCACACCACGATCATGGCGACGATCATCATCACAACGGCGCCCGCCGACATCAGTGCCTCCCTTCCCCGGGCGTGCCCGGTCGCGTCTCCACGGGGCCGGCCGGCCCCGAAGGCTCCGTGCCCGCCGGCTCCGTACCGCGCGGCCAGGGCAGCAGGGAGGCCAGCACGCCGAAGACCAGCGCGCCCAGGGCGACCGCCCACCCGGACCAGAACAGGAAGCCGGAGGGGTAGCCCCCGTAGTTCTCGTCGAACTCCGCGCGCAGGCTGTCCACCATCATCCAGCCCAGCACCAGCGGGGTGACGACCCCCAGGGCCAGACGCCACCACACGCCCAGCCGGATGGCGGAGGTGGCGTCCGCGTCCCGCTGGAGCGCCGGCAGCCTGCGCAGCACCCAGGCGACGACGATCACCGCGACCAGGGAGGCCAGGGCGATGCCGTAGCGGTTGATGAAGTGGTCGGCGGAGTCCAGCAGGTACAGCCCGCTGTCGGTGGGGAAGAGCAGGATGGACACCAGGGCCGTCAGGCCGCCGGCGCCGAGCACGGCCGGGACGCGCCCGATGCCGGTCTTGTCCTGCACCGAGGCGACCACCACCTCCACGATGGAGATCAGCGAGGTGAAGCCGGCGATCACCAGGGAGCCGAAGAACAGCAGGCCGAACAGGGTGCCCAGCGGCATGTTGGAGATGATCGTCGGGAAGGCGATGAACGCCAGGCCGATGCCGTCGGTGACGGTCTCCCCCACCGGTGTGCCGCTGGCCGCGGAGAGGAAGCCGAGGGTGGCGAAGACCCCGATGCCCGCCAGGAGCTCGAAGGAGCTGTTGGCGAACCCGGCCACCAGCGCGGAGCCGGTGAGGTCGGCGCGGCGGCGCAGGTAGGAGGCGTAGGTGATCATGATGCCGAAGCCGACCGAGAGGGAGAAGAAGATCTGCCCGTAGGCGGCGACCCAGACACCGCCCTCGGCCAGCGCGCCCCAGTCGGGCGAGAACAGCGCGTCCAGACCGGTCCCGGCGCCGTCCAGGGTGACCGCGCGGACCACCAGGACGACGAAGAAGACCACCAGCAGCGGGATGAAGATCCGGTTGGCCATCTCGATGCCGCGCCGCACCCCCAGGGCCAGGACGGCCAGGACCGCGATCCAGATGACCAGCAGCGGCCAGAACACGCCGCCGACGTAGGAGGAGATCCAGCCGGGCTGCTCGGCGGTGCGCAGGAAGTCGCCGAAGAAGTACGCGTTCGGGTCGTCGCCCCACTGCTCGCCCACCGAGAAGCCCACGTACCGCACGGCCCAGGCCAGGATCACGGCGTAGTAGGCGGCGATGACGAAGGAGACCGCCACCTGCCACCAGCCGATCGCCTGCGCCGGGCCGGACAGCCGGCGGAACGCGCCCGGCGGGGATTTCCGGTAGCGGCGGCCGAGCGTGTACTCCAGGATCAGCAGCGGCAGGCCCGCCGTCAGCAGGGCGATCAGGTAGGGCAGCAGGAAGGCCCCGCCGCCGTTCTTGTAGGCCTCGGAGGGGAAGCGCCAGATGTTGCCGAGCCCGATGGCCGAGCCGATCGCCGCCAGCAGGAAGCCCGTGCGGGTCCCCCACTGGGCGCGGGGCGGCGGAGTCGTCGGAGTGCTGCTGGATTCGGTGGCCATATGCGACGTTCCTCGGCTTTTGTCCCTGTGGGTTGACAGCACGTTAACAGCGCGCGCCGCGCCGCGCGCCCCGGCGGGGAGGATGGGCGCATGCGTGCTGCCCGGCTGATCGAGATGGTGTTGCTGCTCCAGACGCGGCGGTCGATGACCGCCGCCGAGCTGGCCGAGCGGCTGGAGGTCTCCGAGCGCACCGTCGCCCGCGACGCGCTGGCCCTGTCGGAGGCGGGGATCCCCGTCTACGCCGACCGGGGACGGACCGGCGGCTACCGGCTGGTCGGCGGCTACCGCACCCGGCTGACGGGTCTGGGGCGCGACGAGGCGGAGGCTTTGTTCCTGTCCGGGGTGCCCTCCGCGCTGCGGGAGATGGGCCTGGCGGACGCGGCCTCGGCCGCCCGGCTGAAGGTGGCCGCGGCCCTCACCCCCGAGCTGGCGGACGCCCCGCGCAGCGCGGCGCAGCGGTTCCATCTGGACGCTCCGGGGTGGTGGCAGCCCACCGAGACGCCGAAGGCGCTGCCGGCGCTGGCCGAGGCCGTGTGGGACGACCGGCCGGTCACCGCGCGCTACCGCCGCCGGGACGGCTCCCGGGTGCGGCGGACGCTGGAACCGTACGGCCTGGTCCTCAAGGCCGGCGTGTGGTACCTCGTCGCCCGCGCCGACGGGGATCCGCGTGTCTACCGGGTGGACCGCTTCGACTCCGTCACCCCGCTCGACGGGCGGTTCGGACGGGAGGCGGACTTCGACCTGCCCGGCTTCTGGGAGGAGCGGGCCGCGGCCTTCGCCCGCTCGATCCTGCGCGAGACCGCCGTGGTGCGGCTGACTCGGGCCGGGGTGCGCGCGCTGCGGTACGCCACCGACCGGGCGGCGGCCGAGGACGCGCTGGCGCGGGGGGAGACCGACGAGAAGGGGCTGACCACCGTCGCCCTGCCCGTGGAGTCCCTGGACGTCGCCTACGACCAGCTGCTCGCCCTCGGCCCCGAGTGCGAGGTGCTCGGCCCGCCCGCGCTGCGCGAGCGCATGGCGCGGGCGGCCGAGCGGATGGCGGGGCTCTACCGGTAGTCCTCGGCGGTCGCCTCCTTCCCGCCGTGGACGACCTCGATGAAGTACCGCCAGCCGTCCGGCCGCGAGCCGTCGGTGTCGGTGAAGCCGTACTCGACGGCGAGCTGCCCGCTGGACAGGGACTGCCCGTTCCAGCGGGCCACGTCCGGGTCGCACGCCAGGGCCGCCAGCGCCCGGCCGATGTAGGCGGGCGACTCGGCGATGGCGAAGTGCGGCTCGCGGGCGAGAGCGTCGCGCCAGTTCTCCTCGCGCACTCCGAAGGTGTCGAGCATCTCCTCCGAGCGCAGGAAGCCCGGGGAGAGGCAGACCGCCGTGCAGCCGTACTCCTTCAGCTCCTCGGCGAGGCCGAAGGCCGCACGGATCGGGGCGTTCTTCGTCAGGTCGAAGAAGAGGTTGCCGCGGTACCTGGGGCCGTTGTACTCGGCGGTGCCGTCGGTGACCTCCACCACCAGCCCGCCCGGCCGCCGGATCAGCAGGGGCAGGGCGAAATGGCTGGTGACCAGATGGGTCTCCACCCCCAGCCGCAGCATCCGCAGCCCCTTGTCCAGCTCGACCTCCCACACCTTCGTGTCGAAGTCGAGCAGGTGGTCACCGCCCCAGACGTCGTTGACCAGGACGTCCAGGCGCCCGTGCTCGCGGTCGATCCGCTCCACCAGGGCGCGGACCTCCTTGGGCTCCAGGTGGTCGACCACCGCCGCGATGCCGGTGCCCCCGGCCGCCGTGACCAGCTCCGCGGTCTCCTCGATCGTCTCGGTGGGGCGGCCCACCTCGCTGACGTGTCCGCGTGTGGTGCGGCCGGTGGCGTACACCGTCGCGCCCGCCCGGCCCAGCTCCACGGCCATGGCCCGGCCCGCGCCCCTGGTGGCCCCCGCCACCAGGGCGACCTTGCCCTCCAGACTCTTCCCCGACACCGCTGCCGTGCTCACGTGTGTGTCCTTCCATGTGTCCATGGCGCCTGTCCGGCGCCCTGTGCGCACCGGGCACGCTGCCACCGATACCGGACATCTTCTGTCGGGTTTTCCCATCACTCCGGACCGGGCGCCGCGCCGGCCGGCCGCCCCGCGTGCGGGCGGCGCCGGCAGGGCGGATCCTTGGTCCCGTGACGATGCACGAGACGGAGTTCTGGGAGCTGGTCGACGGCACCCGCGAGGCCGCCGGGGGCGATCCGGCCGACCAGGCCGAACTGCTGGTCGACCGGCTGACGCGGCTCGACCCGGACACCGTCGTGGACTTCGCCCGCCACTTCGAGGCCCGGGTGAACCGGGCCTGGCGCCGGGACGTGTGGGGCGCGGCCCGGGTGCTGCTGGACGGGGCGGACGAGGACGCCTTCGACTCCTTCCGCTGCTGGCTGGTCGGCCGGGGCAGGAGGGTGTTCGAGGGGGCGCTGCACGACCCGGACTCGCTCGCCGATCTGCTGGAGGACTTCGATCCGGAGGTGGACGGCCAGGGCGAGGACATCGGCTGCGCCGCGGACGAGGCCTACGAGCGGCTCACCGGTCTGGAGCTGCCCGACCTCGGCCTGCCCGACCCGCCCCGGGAGCCGGAGGGCGCACCGCCCGGCTCCGGGGACGACCGGGCCCCGGCCGCGGCCTTCCCCCGGCTGTGGGAGCGGTTCGGGCCGCCGACGGGGTGATCCGGGCCGGCGGGCTCGCCGAGGAGGACGGGGAGGACGGGCTCGCCGAGGAGGACGGGGACGCTGGGGAGGACGGGGACGCCGGGGACGCCGGGGACGCGGACATGCCGGTCACTCTGCCTCGCCATCGGACCGGCTGTCCCTCAGGATTGCCCCATGCGTATCGCGGTCACCGGCTCCTCCGGCCTCATCGGCCGGGCTCTTGTGGACTCCCTGCGCGCCGACGGGCACGAGGTGCTGCGCCTGGTGCGGCATCCGGCCCGGACGGGCGAGGAGGTGGAGTGGGACCCCGGGCGGCAGTACGTGGACGCGGCCGGGCTGGTGGGCTGCGAGGCGGTGGTGCACCTGGCCGGGGCGGGCGTCGGCGACCACCGCTGGACGGAGGCGTACAAGCGGGAGATCCGCGACAGCCGGGTCCTGGGGACGGCCGCCGTCGCCGAGGCCCTGGCCTCGCTCGACACCCCGCCGCGCACTCTGGTGGTCGGCAGCGCCGTCGGCTACTACGGCGACACCGGCGACCGCGCCGTGGACGAGGACGCACCGCCCGGACGCGGCTTCCTCGCCGATGTCTGCCAGGAGTGGGAGGAGGCCGCCGCGCCGGCCGAGGAGGCGGGGGTCCGCACGGTGTACGCCCGTACCGGGCTGGTGGTCTCCCGCACCGGAGGGGCCTGGGGGCGGCTGTTCCCGATCTTCAGGGCCGGGCTGGGCGGTCCGCTGGGCAGCGGCCGGCAGTACTGGAGCCATATCGCGCTGCACGACCACATCGCCGCGCTGCGGCATCTGCTGGACACCGGGGAGCTGTCCGGGCCGGTCAACCTGACCGCGCCCGAGCCGGTCACCCAGCGGGAGGTGGCCGCCGCGATGGGCCGGGTGCTGCACCGCCCGGCGGTGCTGCCGGTGCCCGCGTTCGCGCTGCGCGCGGTGCTGGGCGAGTTCTCAACGGATGTGCTCGGCAGCCAGCGGGTGCTGCCCCGGCGGCTGCTGGAGTCCGGCTTCGTCTTCGCCTTCCCCGGCATCGAGGACGCCATCCGGGCGGCGCTGCGCTGAGCCCTGGGCCTACGCCCGCGGGACGCTTCCATCGGGCCGTGCGGGCGGCGAACGGGTGTGGCACGAGCCGGACCCGACCGGTGTGCGACCGCCGTACACCCGTGCGCGACCGGTGTGCGACCGTGCCCGGTGCGTGCGCGACTGTCCGTGATCGCCCGTTTCCCTAGGGTCGGCTTGAAAGCGCGCGTCGAACGCGCCTTCGGGGGGCAGGAACCACCCGGACGTCCGTTCGCGCCGCAGCGTCGACCACGGGAGGGCCCATGCCCGGCAGCGCACTCCGTCCCAGTCCCGGCCGAGGCCGGGAGACCACCGACGTCGCCGTCGTCGGCGCGGGCCTGGCCGGCCTGGCCGCCGCGCACCATCTGACCGGCGCCGGGCTGCACGTCACCGTGCTGGAGGCCACAGGCGCCGTCGGTGGCCGGATGGCGACCGAGGAGGTCGACGGCTACCGGCTGGACCGCGGCGGTCGGCCGCTGTTCTCCGGCTGGTCCGAGCTGCGCCGCTGCCCCGGCCTGGCCGGGCTCGATCTGCGCCCCTTCACCTCCGGAGTGCTGATCCGCAGCGGCGACCGCGGACTGCGCCTCGGCGCGCCCCGCGCCGCCAGGACGGCCCGCGGCTCCCGCACCGCCCACATCCCCCGGCAGCACCGCGGCGCGCGGGGCGCGCGCGCCGCGCTGGGCACCACCCTGGAGCAGGCCCGGCTGCGCGCCCAGCTCGCCCGGCTCGCCTCGACCCCCGCCGAACGTCTCGGCGCCCGTCCCGAGCTGTCCGCGGCCCAGGCCCTGGCCGCCCGCGCCCTGTCGCCCCGGGCGGCCGACGGTCTGCTGCGCCCCCTGCTCGGCGCGCTGCTGTGCGACCCGGAGCTGACGACCTCCAGCCGGATCGGCGATCTGGCGCTGCGCGACTTCGCCCGCGGCGGGCTGTGCCTGCCCGCGGGCGGCGCGGCCTCGGTGCCCCGGGCCCTGGCGGACGGGCTGCCGCCGGGCACCGTCCGCACCGGGGTGCGTGTGCTGTCCGTGGCCGCCAACGCCGTGGTGACGCGCGACCACGGCACGATCCGCTGCCGCGCGGTGCTCATCGCCACCGGGGCCCGCGACGCGGCCGAGCTGCTGCCGGGCCTGCGGGTGCCGGACTTCCGCCCGGTGACCGTGCTGCACCACGCGGTGGACGGCCCTGCGCCGACGGACGAGCCGCTGCTCGTCCTGGACGCCGACCGGCGCGGCCCGGTGGCGTACACCGCCGTCGCCAGCGCCGTGGACCCCTCGCGCGCCCGGCCGGGCCGCGCGCTGGTCACCTCCGTGGTGCTGGGTTCCGCCGCGTCCGAGCCGGCCGCCGTGCTGGACCGGGCCGCGCGCGCCCAGCTCGCCGGGCTGTACGGCGTCCCGACCGGCCGCTGGGAGCTGCTGGCCGCCCACCACGACCCGCTGGCCGTGCCCGCCACCCCCGCGCCGCACGATCCGCGGCGCCCGGTCCGGGTGCTGTACGGCCTGTACGTCTGCGGCGACCACCGCGACACCGCCGACGCCCAGGGTGCGCTGCGCTCGGCCCGCCGAGCCGCGGACGCCGTCCGCCGCGACTTCGGCATCCGGCCGCGGGAGCGGGGCCCGCTCCTGCCCGCCGCGGCCTGAGGAGCTCCGGGCAGGGGGCGGGAGGCCGGGGCGGGGGGAAAGCCACGGGCCGGACATGACCGTGCCGCCGCGTGGCGGCGCGGCGGCACGGTCGGTCCGCGGGTGGCACGGGTGGCACGGGTGGCGGAAGGACCAGGAGGACCAGAAGGGTTACGGGGTTACAGGGACTACAGGGATCAGACGAGGGCGGCGACCCGCTCGCGGTAGGTGCGTACCGGTGTGGCGTCCCGGTACGGCTCCAGGCGGCGCTCGAAGTCCTTGACGTACTCGTGCGCCCGCACCGACCGCATCTCCGCCGCCTGCTGCGCCGACTCCGCGGCCAGGGCGCACGCCTGCTCCACGTCGCCCAGCCCCAGCCGGGCCGTGGCCAGCACCATCCGGCAGAACAGCCGGCTGCGCACATAGCCCGGGCCCCGCAGTTGCAGGGAGCGCTCGGCGTGCTGGGCCGCCGCCCGGTACTGCTGGAGGTCCCGGTGGCAGTGCCCGAACTCGTCGGCGAGCTGCGCCTCGTCGAAGAACCGCGCCCAGTGCGGCACCTCGTCGCCCGGCCGCGCCTGCCCCAGCGCCCGCTCGGCGCGGGCCAGCGACGCCGTGCACGCCCGCACCTCCCCCAGCACCCCGTGTCCGCGCGCCTCCACCGCGTGCAGCAGCGCCTGGACGACCGGCGGCACCGAGGAGCCGACGCCCTGCTGGGCGACCCGTGCGAGCTGCACCGCCTCGCGGCCGTGCCCGAGGTACACCGCCTGCCTGCTCATCGTCACCAGCACATAGCTGCCGTACGCCCGGTCCCCGGCGGCCTGGGCCAGCCGCAGCGCCTGGACGAAGTAGCGCTGCGCCAGCCCGTGCGCGGCGATGTCGTACGCCGTCCACCCCGCCAGGCGGGTCAGGTCGGCCACCGCGGCGAACAGCCGGCGCCCGGTCTGCTCCCCGTAGGCGCCGCGCAGCATCGGCTCGGCCTCGTGCTCCAGGTAGCGCACCAGCGCCTGCCGGGCGTGGCCGCCGCCGTAGGCGTGGTCGAGGGCGCGGAACAGCTCGCCGACCGAGCGCAGGGCGGCGACGTCCCCGGCGGTGACCCGCTGTCCCGGGCCCCGCTCCACCCGCTCGATCCGGGCCGCCTGCCCCACCCGGGGCGGCGGTACGGCCGCCGGCGACAGGGGTCCGCGGCCCTGGGCGGGCACCCGCACCGTCTCCGGCGCGGGCTCGCCGCGCGCCACGCGCTCGTCGGGGCGGCCGATCAGCCAGTCCCGGCTGGGGACCACCAGCCCGGCCGGGGTGAAGGCGATCTTGCGCAGCTCGGCGTGGTTCCCGGTGTCCTTGCGCCACAGGCCGCCGACGATGTCCACCGCCTCGCCCGGTGTGGCCGCGAACTCCAGCCCGGCGTAGACCGGCGCGCACGCGTCCAGGCCCAGGTCCTGGGCGGTGAGCCTGCGGCCCAGGCGGCGGGTGAAGACCTCGGCGATCAGCGCCGGCGTCGTGCCGCGCGGCTGCTGTCCGCGCAGCCAGCGCGTCACCGAGGTCTTGTCGTACCGGAGGTCCAGTCCGTGCTCCAGCCCGAGCTGGTCGACCCGCCGGGCGAGCCCGGCGTTGGAGAACCCGGCCTCGGCGATGAGCGCGGCGAGCTGGCGGTTGGGGGTGCGCTGGGAGGATTTCCCAGGTCGTTCCGTCGACATCGGCTTTGCGGTCTCCTGCCTCGCGGCTTGGGGTACGACAGACGCCGGGGCGCCCTGCTGGAACGGCGCGAATTTAGCCGTCCGCTCCGCCCCTCCGGGGGTCTGAGCGCGGGTTTCATCCATACGTGTGAGTGAGCGCGGGAAGCGGAACCGCTCGGTCACCGCCCCGTCACCGACCGCCGCCGCCCGCCACCGGCCCGCCACCGGCCCGCCGGCCGTCGGCCCCGGAGCCGTACAGTTGGCTGCCGGGACGCGCGACGAGGTGTGCCGCGGCCCGAGACGACCGGAGGAGGAGCCGCCGTGAGCGAGCTGCGCTTTGTCCATCTGGGCTTCGGCGGGGAGGCCGTGGAGTATCTGGAGGCGTGGCGCAGGCAGCGCGAGGTCCACGCGGCCCGTTTCGCCGACGAGATCCCCGACACCTGCCTGCTGCTGGAGCACCAGCCGGTCTACACGGCCGGCCGGCGCACCGAGGACAGCGAGCGCCCCCTGGACGGCACTCCCGTGGTGGACGTGGACCGCGGCGGCAAGATCACCTGGCACGGTCCGGGCCAGCTCGTCGGCTACCCGATCCTGAAGCTGCCCCGTCCGGTGGACGTCGTCGCCCATGTGCGGCGGCTGGAGGAGGCGCTGATCCGCACCTGCGCGGAGTTCGGCCTGGCCACCACCCGGGTCGAGGGGCGCAGCGGGGTGTGGGTGCTGGGCGATCCCGGGAAGCCGGGGAAGCCGGGGAAGGAGACCGTGCCGGGCGGCCTGGAGCTGGACTTCGACCCCGCGCTCCACGACGACGAGTACGACCCGAGACTGCGCGGGCCCCAGTACGCGCCCTCCAACGCCGGCCAGCGCGGCGACGACCGCAAGCTCGCCGCCATCGGGATCCGGGTGGCCAAGGGCGTCACCATGCACGGCTTCGCGCTGAACTGCGACTCCGACAACACCGGGTACGACCGCATCGTGCCGTGCGGCATCCGGGACGCCGGGGTCACCTCGCTCTCCCAGGAGCTGGGCAGACCGGTGACCGTCGCCGAGGTGCTGCCCGTGGTGGAGAAGCATCTGCGCGCGGTGCTGGAGTCCACCGAACCTCTGCCCCGCGCCGTCTGACCCGAACAAGCCAAGGCGTACCCTGGTGTGCGCCGAAGATTCAAAGGCCACCAACACAAAGGGGAGTGCCGGACGTGTCCGCTGTCGCACCCGACGGTAGGAAGCTGCTGCGCCTGGAGGTCCGGAACAGCCAGACCCCCATCGAGCGCAAGCCCGAGTGGATCAAGACCCGGGCGAAGATGGGCCCCGAGTACAACGCACTGCAGTCCCTGGTCAAGCGCGAGGGCCTGCACACGGTGTGCCAGGAGGCCGGCTGTCCCAACATCTTCGAGTGCTGGGAGGACCGCGAGGCCACCTTCCTCATCGGAGGCGAGCAGTGCACCCGGCGCTGCGACTTCTGCCAGATCGACACCGGCAGGCCCGCCGAGTTCGACCGCGACGAGCCGCGCCGGGTGGCCGAGTCCGTCCAGCAGATGGAGCTGCGCTACGCCACCATCACCGGCGTCGCGCGCGACGACCTGCCCGACGGCGGCGCCTGGCTGTACGCCGAGACCGTCCGCCAGATCCACGCGCTGATGCCGGACACCGGCGTCGAGCTGCTGATCCCGGACTTCAACGCGGTGCCCGAGCAGCTCGCCGAGGTCTTCTCCTCGCGCCCGGAGGTGCTGGCGCACAACGTCGAGACGGTCCCGCGGATCTTCAAGCGCATCCGCCCCGCCTTCCGCTACGAGCGGTCGCTGGAGGTGATCACCCGGGCCCGCGCGGAGGGGCTGGTCACCAAGTCCAACCTGATCCTGGGGATGGGCGAGACCCGCGAGGAGGTCAGCCAGGCCCTGCGCGACCTGCACGAGGCCGGCTGCGAGCTGATCACCATCACCCAGTACCTGCGCCCCTCGCCGCGGCACCACCCGGTGGAGCGCTGGGTCAAGCCCCAGGAGTTCGTGGAGCTGAAGGACGAGGCGGACGAGATCGGCTTCGCCGGTGTCATGTCCGGCCCGCTGGTCCGCTCCTCCTACCGTGCCGGGCGCCTGTACCGGCAGGCGGTCGAGCGCCGGGGCGCCACCGCGGCCTGACGCGGCACCGGGCGGCGGTCCTCGCGGGGCCGCCGCCGGGCGCGGACGGGAGGGCCCGGGCGGTCCCGGAGGCCGCGGCGACCCGGTGCGGGCGGGCGACGTAGACTTCGCTGTATGGCGAGGAAGGAAACATCCGAGAATCCGGGGCGGCTCAAGCAGATCGCCCTGACGTACAAGATGACGCGGCGCGCCGACAAGGCGATCGGCTTCGTCCTCGCGGGCGTGGGGCTCGTCACCTTCGGTGTTCTCCTCGCGATCGGCTTCTGGGTCGGCCACCCCGTCTACCTGGGCATCCTGGGCTTCCTGCTGGCCTTCCTCGCGATGGCGATCGTCTTCGGCCGCCGCGCCGAGCGGGCGGCGTTCGGCCAGATGGAGGGCCAGCCGGGCGCGGCGGCCGCCGTCCTGGACAACATCGGCCGCGGCTGGACGGTCACCCCGGCCGTCGCCATGAACCGGCAGCAGGACGTCGTCCACCGGGCCGTGGGCAAGGCGGGCATCGTGCTCGTCGGCGAGGGGAACCCGAACCGGGTGCGCTCCCTGGTCGCCTCCGAGAAGAAGCGCATGGCGCGCATCGTCAGCGGCGTCCCGGTCCATGACGTGATCGTGGGCACCGGCGAGGGCCAGACGGAGCTGAAGAAGCTCCGCACCAAGCTGCTGAAGCTTCCCCGGGTGCTCCAGGGCCCCCAGGTCACGGAGACCAACGACCGGCTGCGTGCCATGGGCGACCTGATGAACAACCTGCCGATGCCCAAGGGGCCGATGCCCCGCGGCATGCGGATGCCGAAGGGCCCGACCAGGCGCTGAGTCGCATGCGCCCGGCGCAGCGGGCCGAACGGGATGTGGGTGGGGCCCGGAACTCCGCGGAGTTCCGGGCCCCACCCACATCCCGTTCGGCCGTCCGTTCGGCCTTCGTCCGGCTTCCGCCGCGCCGGCTCGGTTCCCGGGTGGCTCAGATCCGCACCTGCACGGCGCCGGAGAGCCGGTCGTGCAGGCCGCGCGAGTCGCGGTCCCACACCAGCGCCGGCACGGCGAGCACCAGCAGCACCGTGCGCA
The DNA here is from genome assembly GCF_002843305.1 of Streptomyces barkulensis. Classification (GTDB taxonomy): domain Bacteria; phylum Actinomycetota; class Actinomycetes; order Streptomycetales; family Streptomycetaceae; genus Streptomyces; species Streptomyces barkulensis. The sequence continues at coordinate 87,200 of NZ_PGSG01000073.1, read as the reverse complement.
CCACCGCGCGGGGCAGTGTGAGCCGCCCGCCGTGCGCGGAGACCACCCGCAGGCCCAGCAGCCGCTTGCCCGGGGTGAAGCCGACCGTGCCGACGGTGAGGACACCGAGCACCGCGAAGACCAGCAGGGCCCAGTTTCCCGCCGAGCCGAGGTCGCCGCCCGTGAGCAGACCGTATGCGATCAGCATGCACAGGCCCCAGTCGATGAAGATCGCGCCGAACCGGCGTCCCAGCGGGGCGATCGACCCCGGCCCGTCCTGGGGCAGTCCCAGCCTCTCGCCCCGGTAGCCGAAGTCCGCGCCCATCCGCTCGGCCGCGGCCCTGGGGCCGGAGAGCCAGGATCCGATTGCTTGCCTGTTGTCCACCCGTCAACGGTAACGCGCGGCCTTCCCGGGTACCCGGCCGGGCCGCGGGGCCGTACACGGCCGCGCGGGCGGCGCCTGAGACGGCGGCGGAGCGGCACCGGAACGGCACCGGGAGCGACCGTCCGCACACTCGTCCGGTTAACATCAACGAAACAAATGGGTCATGCTTGAGAAATCCCGCAAATCTAAGGTCGGGCGACAGCAGGACATCGCACTGGACTGCCACTCGAGCTGCCACCCCGTCCCCTCGCGGCGGGACTAGGAGGACTTGGATGTTCCAGAACGCCGACGAGGCAAAGAAGTACATCGCGGACAACGACGTGAAGTTCGTCGACATCCGCTTCTGCGACCTGCCGGGCATCATGCAGCACTTCACGATCCCGGCCTCGACGTTCGACCCGTCCGAGATGCAGGCCTTCGACGGGTCCTCGATCCGCGGCTTCCAGGCGATCCACGAGTCCGACATGGCGCTGCTGCCGGACCTGTCCACCGCCCGTCTGGACCCGTTCCGCCGCGACAAGACGCTCAACATCAACTTCTTCATCCACGACCCGATCACCGGCGAGCAGTACAGCCGCGACCCGCGCAACGTGGCGAAGAAGGCCGAGGCGTACCTCGCCTCCTCCGGCATCGCGGACACCGCCTTCTTCGGGCCCGAGGCCGAGTTCTACGTCTTCGACAGCGTCCGCTTCCAGACCAGCGCGAACGAGTCCTTCTACCACATCGACTCCGAGGCCGGTGCCTGGAACACCGGTGCGCTGGAGGACAACCGGGGCTACAAGGTCCGCTACAAGGGCGGCTACTTCCCGACCCCGCCGGTGGACCACTTCGCCGACCTGCGCGCCGAGATGTCGCTGGAACTGGAGCGGGTGGGCCTGAAGGTCGAGCGCCAGCACCACGAGGTCGGCACCGCCGGCCAGGCGGAGATCAACTACAGGTTCAACACGCTGCTGGCGGCCGCCGACGACCTGATGCTGTTCAAGTACATCATCAAGAACGTCGCCTGGCGCAACGGCAAGACCGCCACCTTCATGCCCAAGCCCATCTTCGGCGACAACGGCTCGGGCATGCACGTCCACCAGTCGCTGTGGTCCGGCGGCGAGCCGCTGTTCTACGACGAGCAGGGCTACGCGGGTCTGTCGGACACCGCCCGTTACTACATCGGCGGCATCCTCAGGCACGCCCCGTCGCTGCTGGCCTTCACCAACCCGACGGTGAACTCCTACCACCGCCTGGTGCCCGGCTTCGAGGCCCCGGTGAACCTGGTGTACTCGCAGCGCAACCGCTCCGCGGCGATGCGCATCCCGATCACCGGCTCCAACCCCAAGGCCAAGCGCGTGGAGTTCCGCGCCCCGGACCCGTCCTCCAACCCGTACCTGGCCTTCTCGGCCCTGCTGCTGGCCGGTCTGGACGGTGTCAAGAACAAGATCGAGCCGGCCGAGCCGATCGACAAGGACCTCTACGAGCTGGCTCCGGAGGAGCACGCGAACGTCCCGCAGGTGCCGACCTCCCTGCCGGCCGTCCTGGAGGCCCTGGAGGCGGACAACGAGTACCTGCAGGCCGGCGGCGTCTTCACCGCCGACCTGATCGAGACCTGGATCGACTACAAGCGCACCAACGAGATCGCCCCGATCCAGCTCCGCCCGCACCCGCACGAGTTCGAGATGTACTTCGACCTCTGACCGGCACCGGGAGCGCCGCTCCCGCCGCTCGGGACGGCCGACGGGCCGCGGGCCGCACGACCACACGGTGTGCGGCCCGCGGCCCGTCCGCGTTCCCGGGGAGCCGCTCTCGCGCGTCGGCGCGGGGCCTGGTAGACCGGTGACGTGAGCGCTGACCCCGAACCCGGACCCGGCTCCGGGCCCGAACCGCTGCCCGGCAGCCCGGAGCCGCCCGAGGAGGGCGGTAGGCCGCGTGTGACGTGCCGGATGTGCGGACGGCCGCTGCGCGACCGGCAGGCGCGGCTGTGGGGCCTGGGGGTGGAGTGCCGGGAGAAGCTGGCGGTGCGCACCGCCCCGGCGCCCGGCCGCCGGGAGGTCGAGCAGGAGGCGCTGCCCGGGCTGTGAGCGCGCCGGGGCGCGGATCCCCGGAACCCCGGACGTGGCGCGGCGCCCGTGCTCCCCTCCGGGCACGGGCGCCGCGCGGCGCGGAACGGTGCGGAACGGTGCGGAACTCCGCAGAACGCTGCGGGACGCGGTCAGCGCAGCAGGCGGAGGGGAACGGCGTTCGCCATCGCCTCCGCCCCGGCGTCGCTCGGGTGGAGGTGGTCGCCGCTGTCGTAGCGCGGCAGCAGGCGCTCGGGGTCCGCGGGGTCGCGCAGGGCCCGGTCGAAGTCGATGACCCCGTCGTACTCGCCGCTGGTGCGGATCCAGTGGTTGACGGCCTGGCGGGCGGCCTCCGTCTCGGCGCTGTGGAAGCCGAAGGTGTCGCCCTTGAACGGCAGGATGGTGCCACCGTGGATCTTCAGTCCCCGCTCGTGGGCGCGGGCTATGAGCTGGCGGTGGGCGTCGATGATGTCCCGGGCGGTGACCTTCTCCGAGGGCGGGGCGGTGCCTGCGGCCGGGTGGCCGAGGTCGTTGACGCCCAGCAGGACGATGACGTGCTCGGCGCCGGGCTGGGCGGCCACGTCGCGGTCGAAGCGGCGCAGGGCGCTCTGGCCGAAGTAGGCCGCGTAGCTCTCGGCGCCGGATCCCGCCGGGGGGTTGGGGTCGTGCAGCAGGCGGTTGCCGCTGACGCCCTGGTTGAGCACGCCCCGCGGGTGGGGGCCGCGGGCCTTCGCCAGGCGCCGGGCGAGGAAGTCGGGCCAGCGGTGGTTGGCGTTCGCCTCGGTGTCGGAGCCGTCGGTGATGGAGTCGCCGAGGGCGACGACGGCCGAGGCCCTCCCCGCTTTCCCGGTGCGGTCGGCGCTCACGCTCACGCCCGTCAGGAAGTACCAGCGGTCGATGGTGGCGGTCGGTGTGATGTCCGCGTGCCCGGTGACGTTTCCGGAGGCGACGTGGTTGTGCTGGAAGGCGAACGCGTGGACCGTCGAGCCCGGGGTGCGCTCGGGCAGGTGGATGCTCACCACCAGGTCGGAGCCCGCCGGCACCCGCAGGGAGACCGGGTCGCTGAGTACGGGCGCGCCCGCGGGGACGGTCACCGAGGCGCGTCCGCCGAAGGTGAGCGCGCGGTCGGTGCGCTTGTCGACGGCGGTGGAGTCGCCGTCCCCGTCCCGGTGGGCGATGCGGGCCTCGCCGATGACCAGGGGCCGGTCGCCGAACTCGTTGGACAGCCGGACGCGCACCCGGTCGCCGCCGACGCTGGTGCGGACACTCTGGCGGATGGTCTGGTCCTCGAACACGGTGGTGTCCGAGGCGGGGACGGCCGTGGGGGTGGTGGACCAGGTGCCCACCCAGGCGCGGCCGGCGTGCTTGCCGGACGCCGGGGAGGCGCCCGGCGCGGCGGGCGTGGCGGGCGCCGTGCCCAGGAGCAGGGCTCCGGTGAGCAGGGCGACGACGTAGCCGCCCGCCCGTCCCGCGCGGTTGCGGAGGAAGGCGAACCGCGCCTTGTTCGGTCTCATGCGGGTCTCCCGGTGGCTTCGGAGGCTGGTCGGGCCGGTCGGGCCGGTCGGGCCGGTCATGGGCGGTCTCAGCCGCGGCGGGCGGGCTTGTCGAAGCGCCAGCCCTCGGCCCTGAGCCGGGGGATGGCCCGGTCCACGGCCTCGACGGTCGCGCTGCGGTCGCCGCCGCCGTCGTGCAGCAGCACCACGGCCCCGGGCGTGACGCCCTCGGTGATGCGGCGGGCGAACTCGTCGGCGCCGTGCGGCTCCCAGTCGCCGATCACCAGCCGCCAGCCCAGCGGCTGCATCCCCATCGAGGCCGCCACCTGCGGCGTCCGGCCCCAGCTGCCGTACGGGGCGCGGAAGTAGGGGATCCGGGCGCCCGGAGCGGCGCGGCGGATCGCGGCGTTGGTCCGCGCCAGGTCCGCCCGGATGTCCTCGGGGGACCAGGTGGCCATGTCGTCGTGGTGCATGGTGTGGTTGCACAGCGTGTGGCCGCCGGCGACGATCTTCCGGACCAGTTCGGGGTGCTCCTCGACGTGGTCGCCCCACAGGCAGAAGACCGCCTTGACGTGGTGCTTGCGCAGCACCTTCAGCAGGCGCGGGGTGTCGGCGGGGTTGGGGCCGTCGTCGAAGGTGAGGGCGAGGGTCCGGCCGCCGTGGCGGGTGGTCTCGACGACGGTGTCGTTCGCCCGGTGGGCCTGGGCCGGGCCCGCCGCGGCCAGGACTCCCAGGCACATGCCGCAGGAGAGCAGCAGGGGCATCGCCAGACGGCGCAGCCGGCGGGTGCGCCGGGGGCGCGCCGCTTCGCCGGCCGGTCCTGGGGAGGGTGTGGTGGTCGTGGTCAAGGCTGGTCCCTTTCTGGCGCTTCCTTCGGCCCCGGACTCCGTCGGCGGCCGGGCGGCGGGCCCGTGCGGCGCGACTGCGCGATTCGAGACTTCCGGAAGATTTCCGGTCGAGCGGGGAGACCATAGGGAGACCCCGCGCCGGCGTCAAGGACTGCCCAACTCCCGTAACGGGAAGGCGTTATCGCTGGTCAGGACGGGTTCCGGCATCCTCGCCGGGCCGATCCGCCACCTGGTGGCCGAAAGAACGCGGGAGGAAAGCGGGGAAAAACGCACGGGTGTCGGGCCCGGGAGGCCGTACTCCCGACACCTGTCTGATGACCTGGGAGGAAGCCCGTGACACCGTCTCATCACGACACCGGCGCGCGCCCCGCCGCGCCCCGGGCCGACGATCGGAGGACGCAGATGGGCCCGCGCCACCGGTTCGACCCCGAACTGGCCGCGGCGCTCCCGCTGATCCCCGAGGTGGAGCTGCTCGACCTCGACGCGGCACGGGCCTCGCAGGCCGCGCAGGTGGCCGCGGCGGTGGCGGCGGCCGACACCTCCGGAGTGGACGTCGGGGAGACACACGTGCCCGGGCCGGCCGGCGCGCCCGGGGTGCGGCTGAGGCTGTACCGGCCGCACGGCGCCCGCGGCCCGCTGCCCGCGGTGTACGCCATCCACGGCGGCGGCTTCATGCTGGGCTCGCCGGAGGTCGACCACGACTGGAACCTGCTGCTGTGCCGGCGGCTCGGAGCCCTGGTGGCCTCGGTCGACTACCGACTGGCGCCCGAGCACCCCTTCCCCGCGCCCCTGGAGGACTGCTACACCGGGCTGTGCGGGCTGGTGGAGCGGGCCGGGGAGCTGGGGGTGGCGCCCGAGCGGATCGCCCTGTGGGGCGACAGCGCCGGGGCGGGGCTCGCCGCCGGGCTGGCCCTGCTCGCCCGCGACCGGGGCGGTCCGGCCGTCCGCTTCCAGCACCTGTGCTCCCCCGCGCTCGACGACCGGCTCTCCACCCCCAGCGCGCGGCGGTTCACCGACACGCCCGTGTGGAACCGGCGCAACGCCGCGATCAGCTGGGACGCGTACCTGGGGCACGGGACGCGGGGCACCGCCGGCGTCTCCCCGTACGCCGCCCCCGCCCGCGCCGGGGTGATCGAGCTGGCGGGCCTGCCGCCGGCGTACGTGTCGGTGATGGAGTTCGACCCGCTGCGGGACGAGGGCGTCGACTACGCCCGCGCCCTGCTGGCCGCCGGGGTGCCCGCCGAACTGCACCTGATCCCCGGCACCTTCCACGGCGCGTGGGCGGTGGAGCACGCCGCCGTCATCCGCCGGGCGACGGCCGAGGCCGTCGAGGTGCTGCGCGGGGCGCTGGGCGGCCCCGGACCGGTGGGGCCGGTGAGGGGGTGAGCGCTCAGCCGTCCCCGTTACCGGCCAGCCGCAGGGCGTACAGCGCGAGCTGGGCACGGAAGCGGTCCTGCGGATCGCGCAGCCGCCAGCCCATCTCCTTCTCCACATGCGCCAGGCGGGCGGCCACCGAGCTGTGGTGCAGGTGCAGTTCGGCGGCGGCCTGCCGCAGCGAGCCGGTGCGGCAGAACGCGGCCAGGGCCGCCAGCAGCTCACCGCCCGGCCGGGCCTGCCCGGCGGCGGGGCCGCCGCGCTCGCCGTGCGCCGGATCCCCCAGCCGCCCCAGCCGCCGTACGTCCGCCTGGGCGCGCAGCCGCTCCACCGGGATGTCGGCCAGCAGTGCGAGGGGGCCGAGTTCGTCGTGGTCGGCCACCGCCTCCTGCGGGGCGCCCGCCACCGCGAACCGCAGGGCCGAGCGGGCCTGTGCCCAGGAGGTGTGGGCGTCCAGCGGGTCGGCGCCGGATCCGATCCCGACGCGCGTGCCCGGGGCCGGCCCGCGGGCCGTGCTCCGGTCGCGGGCGCGTTCGCGCATCGCCGCCCGCAGCTCGGCGGCCGGTGAGGCGGTGCCGGTACAGGTGCCGGTACAGGTGCCGGTACAGGTGCCGTCCGGGCCGGAGGCGTCCTCCCCGCCGGGGGCGTCCTCCCCGCCGGGCGCACCGCCCCGGCGCTGCACCAGCACCGCTCCCAGCGAGCCGACCCGCGCCACCCGTACGGTGCCCCGCAGCGCGCCGCGTCCCAGCAGCGCGACGGCCTCCACCCCGGCGTCCGTCCCCGTACCCGTGCCCGTGCCCGCCCCCGTGTCCGCCGCCACCGCGATCACCCGCAGCGGTGTCCCCGGCTCCAGGCCCAGCAGCCGCAGGGCGCGGGCGCGGTCCTCGACGGCCTCCCGGCCGGACAGCACCAGCTCGACCAGCGCCGGGTCCGCGGCCCGGGGGGTGCGGGCCGGGCGGGGCCGGCCGGCCAGCACCCGGGCGGCGATGGCCATCCACTCCAGCACCAGCTCGTCGAACGGCCCCGGCACGCCGGGGCGCTCCAGCCACACGCGGCCGGCCGGCTCCAGATCCACCCGGCCCGAGACACACCCGGGCGCGCCCGCCAGTGCGGCGCCGTCCGGGGCGAACCGCGCCGTGCGGCCGTCGGGCAGCTCCAGCCCGGCGGCGCACCCGGCCAGCCCCGCCGTGGACCGCGTCAGGGTCACCGGGTCCAGCGCACCGCCGAGCAGCGCCTCGAAGTGGGCGATCACCCGTACGGCGGTGGCGGCGTCCGCGTCCAGCGCGGACAGCCGCAGCAGCAGTCCCTTCACGTTCCGCAGTCTAGGAAGGAGACGGAGATGACCGACAGATCCGTGCGCAAGGCGGCACGGGGATCCGGAGGCCGCCCGGCCGGATCGCGCATGACGGCACTGCTGGGAGGGGTGCTGCCCATGTTGACGGCCCTCCTTCTGGCCCTCGCCGCGCCCCCGGCCTCCGCCGCCTCGCTGACCGAGGTGACGAACTTCGGCAGCAACCCCAGCAACCTGCGCATGCACCTGTACGTGCCCGACGGCGTCCAGGAGCGTCCGCCGGTGCTGGTGGCGGTGCACTACTGCACCGGCTCCGGCCCGGCGTTCCACTCCGGCACCGAGTTCGCCTCGCTGGCCGACCGGTACGGGTTCGTCGTGGTCTACCCGTCGGCGACCCGCAGCGGCAACTGCTTCGACGTCTCCTCGCCGCAGGCGCTGCGGCGTGACGGGGGCAGCGACCCGGTGGGCATCCGGTCGATGGTGGACTATGTGCAGCAGCGCCTGAACGCCGACCCGGACCGGGTCTACGTCACCGGCGCCTCCTCGGGGGCGATGATGACCAACGTCCTGGTGGGCAACTACCCGGACGTGTTCAAGGCGGGCGCGGCCTTCTCGGGCGTGCCGCACTCCTGCTTCGCCACCACCGACGGCTCGGGCTGGAACAGCGCCTGCGCGAACGGCACCGTGGACAGGACGCCGCGGCAGTGGGGCGATCTGGCGCGCGGCGCGTACCCCGGCTACAGCGGGCCCCGGCCCCGGATGCAGATCTGGCACGGCACCGAGGACGGCACCCTGCGCTACCCCAACTTCAACGAGCAGATCGAGCAGTGGACTGACGTCCACGGGGTGAGCCTCACGCCCGCGTACACCGACCGGCCGCAGTCGAACTGGGTCCGCACCCGCTACGGCGGCACCGGTGACCGGGCCCCGGTGGAGGCCATCAGCGTCCAGGGGGTCGGGCACTCCCTGCCCGCCGGCGGCATGGCGGCCCGGGCCATCGCGTTCTTCGGCCTGGACGGCACCGGCTCCACCGATCCCGAGCCGGACCCCGAGCCGGACCCCGAGCCCGAGCCCGAGCCGGGGGCCTGCCGGGTCGCCTACACCACCAACGCCTGGAACACCGGGCTGACCGCGTCCATCACCGTCACCAACACCGGCAGCGTGCCGCTGAGCGACTGGTCGCTCTCCTTCGACCTGCCCGCGGGCCAGACCGTCGTCGCAGGCTGGGGGGCGAGCTACAGCCCGGGCAGCGGTGCGGTGACCGCCAGGCCCGCCTCGTACAACTCCACCCTGGCGGCCGGGGCCAGTGTGCAGATCGGCTTCCAGGCGAGCCACACCGGCGACACCGGCGAGCCCGCCTCCTTCACCCTGGACGGCGCGGCCTGCACCACCGTCTGACGCCTGCGGGCGGGACGGCACCGGCCCCGGCGGGGATCCCCGCCGGGGCCGGTGCGTCCGGGTGCGCGCGAGTGCGTCCGGGTGCGCGCGGAGGTGCGCCGCCGCAGGATCAGCGGACGGCCGGCTGGTCGAACGTGTAGCCCCGCGCCTTCAGCTGCGGGATGGTCTGGTCGACGGCCGAGACGGTCTGGCCGCGGTCGCCGCCGCCGTCGTGCATCAGCATCACGGCCCCGGGCGTGACGCGCTGCATGATCCGGTTGACCAGTTCGCCCGTGCCCGGCGGCTGCCAGTCGCCGATGTCCGCCCGCCAGCCCAGCGGCTGCATCCCCATCGAGGCCGCCACCTGCGGGGACTGTCCCCAACTGCCGTACGGGGCACGGAAGTAGGTGATCTGCGCGCCCGGAGCGGCCTGGCGGATCGCGTTGTTGACCTGCTCCAGGTTCTGGCGTATCTGCTGCTGGGACCAGCCGCCCATGTCCTGGTGGGCCATGGAGTGGTTGCACAGCCGGTGGCCGTCGGCGGCGATCCGGCTCACCAGGTACGGGTACTGCCGCACATGGTCGCCCCACAGGCAGAAGGTCGCCTTGACGTTGTGCTTGCGCAGCACCTCCAGCAGGCGGGGGGTGTGGGTGGGGTCGGGGCCGTCGTCGAAGGTGAACGAGACGGTCCGGCCGCCGCTCTGGGTGTAGGTGACGACGGTGCTGTCCACGGCCTGGACCGGTCCCGCCGTGGCCAGGGAGCTCATGCAGAGGCCGGCGGCGAGCAGCAGGGGCGCCGCGAGGCGGCGCAGACGGCCCGGGCGGCGCGGACGGCGCGGACGGCGCGCGGCCGCCTCCGTGGTGGCGCTCGTTGTCCTGGTCAAATCGGGTTCCTTCCTGGTGCGCGGCCGGGCCCGGGCTCTCCTCGTCCGGGAGCGCTCCGGCCCGGCTCGCGGTGGGGGGTGGGAAACGTGGGGAGAGAAACCTTCCGGAATTCTTCCGGTAGAACGAGGAGACCATAGGAAGCCCCCAACCGGCCGTCAAGAACCCGGAGTTACCCGGATCCGAGCGCGTTCTCGCAGGTCGGCGCGGGAGGGAGCCACCCTTTCCGGCGGGCCGGCGGCCGGAGAAACGGACGGTCGTCGGATCGGGGGCGCCCTCACTCCGCCGCCCGTCTGACACCGCCTCCACCGATCTCGAAGTTGCACAATTATGCAATTCGATAGATGCTTCACAGTGCAAGTCCTCTGCCCGAGGACCCGAGGACACCCGCTCCGGCCCACCGGGCCGGGGCGAACGCCGAGGAGACCGAGGTTCCCGTGCCGGTTCCGCTGTACCAGGCCAAGGCCGAGTTCTTCCGGATGCTGGGGCATCCGGTCCGCATCCGCGTCCTGGAACTGCTCCAGGACGGCCCGAAGCCGGTACGCGACCTGCTGGCCGCCATCGAGGTCGAGCCGCCCAACCTCTCGCAGCAGCTCGCGGTGCTGCGCCGCTCGGGCATCGTCACCGCCACCCGCGAGGGTTCCACCGTGGTCTACGAGCTGGCCGGCGGGGACGTCGCGGAGCTGATGCGGGCCGCGCGCCGGATCCTGACCGAGATGCTCGCCGGGCAGAACGAGCTCCTGGCGGAACTGCGGGACACACCCCGGACCCCCTCCCGGGCCGTCGCCCCGGCCGCTTCCCGGAGCACCGCCGAAGCCCCCGAAGGCGGCGCCGAGTGAGCACCGCCACCGGCCCGGCCCGGTCGGCCCTGGCCGCATGCCGCTCCCTGCTGCCCACCCGCTCCGACCTCGCCGCCATGCGAGCCCACCCCCGGCAGGACCTCCTGGCGGGACTGACGGTGGCCATCGTGGCGCTGCCGCTGGCCCTGGGTTTCGGCGTCTCCTCCGGCCTCGGCGCCGAGGCCGGGCTGGCCACCGCCGTGGTGGCCGGCGCCCTGGCGGCCCTCTTCGGCGGCTCCAACCTCCAGGTCTCCGGGCCCACCGGCGCCATGACGGTCGTCCTCGTCCCGATCACCGCCGCGCACGGCCCCTCGGGCGTGCTGACCGTCGGCCTGCTGGCCGGACTGTTCCTGGTGGCGCTCGCCCTGGCCCGCGCCGGCCGCTGGATGCGGTACGTGCCGGCTCCGGTCGTGGAGGGCTTCACCCTCGGCATCGCCTGTGTGATCGCCCTCCAGCAGGTGCCCGGCGCCCTGGGGGTGCCCGTGCCCGAGGGCGACCGGGTGGCGGCCGTCGCCTGGCGGGCGACCGTGGAGTTCGCCCGGGAGCCGAACTGGACGGCCGTCGCGCTCGCGCTGTCCGTGGCCGCCGTGATGCTGGCCGGCGCCCGGTGGCGGCCCACCGTCCCGTTCTCCGTCGTCGCGGTGGCCGCCGCGACCGCCGTGACCGAGGTGCTCCGCCTCGACGGCGCCGAGCCGATCGGCGACCTGCCGCCCGGCCTGCCCGCGCCCTCGCTGTCCTTCCTCGACCTCTCGGCGCTGTCCTCGCTGCTCGCCCCGGCGGTGGCCGTCGCGGCCCTGGCCGCCCTGGAGTCGCTGCTGTCGGCCTCCGTGGCCGACGGCATGACGGTGGGACAGCGTCACGACCCCGACCGGGAGCTGTTCGGGCAGGGCCTGGCGAACATCGCCTCCCCGATGTTCGGCGGGGTGCCCGCCACCGGCGCCATAGCCCGCACCGCCGTCAACGTCCGCGGCGGCGCCCGCTCGCGGCTGGCGGCGCTGGCGCACGCCGGTGTGCTCGCCGTCGTCGTCCTGGCCGCGGCCCCGCTGGTTTCCCGCATCCCGCTGGCCGCGCTGGCCGGTGTGCTGCTGGCCACCGCCGTGCGCATGGTGGAGGTCGGATCGCTGCGGGCGATCACCCGCGCCACCCGCTCCGACGCGGCCGTCCTGGTCCTGACCGCGGTGACGACCCTGGTGCTGGACCTGGTGTACGCGGTGATCGCCGGCCTGCTCGTCGCGGGCGCCCTCGCCCTGCGGGCGGTGGCCCGGCAGGCCCGCCTGGACCAGGTTGACGTCACCGGCGACATCCCCGGCGGGCACGACGAGGAGGAACGCGCCCTGCTGTCCGAGCACATCGTCGCCTACCGCCTGGACGGGCCGCTGTTCTTCGCCGCCGCCCACCGCTTCCTGCTGGAGCTGTCGGAGGTCGCCGACGTGCGCGTGGTGATCCTGCGCATGTCGCGCGTGACGACGGTGGACGCCACCGGCGCCCTCGTGCTGAAGGACGCGATCGACAGGCTGCACCGGCGCGGCATCACCGTGCTGCTCTCCGGGGTCCGCCCCGAACAGCGCCGCGCCCTGGAGTCCGTCGGCGCGCTGGATGCCGTCAGCCCCGGGGACCGGGACTGGCCCAGCACCCCCGAGGCGATCCGCGGCGCACGCGAGCACCTGTACGGGGCCGGGCTCCTGCCCGTCCCCGCCGCTCCCCCGCCGCCCGCCGCGCCCGCGCGGGAACCCGCCCGGTGAACGCCGCCGGCCGCCCGCGCCCCCGCCCGCCGTACGGCCACTACCGTGAGGCGCGTGACTCCACCCACGCGTGAACGCGCGGACTTCCTGTGTCGGTGGCTAAGCCGCCGCGCAGAGGACCAGCCCGGCCCTGTCGAGGACGTTCACCGCGCCGACGTGGTCCGCGTTCGCGGTGAACCCGCACGCCGTGCACTGGAACGTCGCTTGGGTGACGCGGCTCTTCCCGTCCACGTGTCCGCAGCCTCCGAGGCTCGGTGGGCACGTGCGGGAGGTGTTGCGGGGGTCCACCGGGATCACCAGGCGACCGGCACTCTCAGCCTTGTCCGCCAGGATCGCGAGGAACTGCCCCCAACCCGCGTCGAGGACGCCGCGATTGAGTCCGCCCTTCGCGGCGGCGCCGTTCGGCAGGAAGCTGCCGGGCGTCTCCGGGTCGGGCCGGGGTGCGGGCGCCTTGGAGATGCCCGCGATGTTGAGGCGCTCGTGCGCGATCACGTCGTGGTCGGCGATCAGCGCGCGGGCGGTCTTGTGGTGGAAGTCGAGCCGCTGCCGCCGGATCTTGGCGTGCAGCTTGGCGACCTTCCGTGCGGCGGCGCGGTGGCGCTTGGTGCGCTGCCGGGTGCGCCTGGGGAACGTCGCGAGGTGCCGCTGAGCTGCGGCCAGCTCCTCGGCCATCGTGTCGAGGAAGCGCGGGTTGGCGACGTGTTCACCGTCCGAGGTGGTCAGGAAGTGGACGGTGCCCAGGTCGACGCCGACGCTTCTCCCGGTGGGCGGCAACTCCTGGGCGGGCACCTGGTCGCAGACCAGGACGGCGTACCAGCGCCTCCCCTCGCGCTTGACCGAGATTGTCCTGACCCGGCCGCGCACCGGGCGGTGCTGGTGCACGCGCACATGCCCGACGCCTTGGAGGCGGAGGCGGGTCTGCGCATCGTGGGGGGTGGAGTCCCAGCGGCAGCCGTCGCCGTCCTTGGGGAAGGTGACGGTGTCGAAGTGCCCGGTGCCCTTGAAGCGCGGGTACCCCGGGGCCTGTCCGGCCTTGACGCGGCGGAAGAAGGCGGCGAACGCCTGGTCCAGCCGGCGCAGGGTGGCCTGCTGCGAGGAGAACGACCAGCGGCCCTGCCGCTCGGGGTCGAAGGCGCGGATGTCCTTGAGCTGGGCGGACTGGTCGCCGTAGCGGACGGTGGTCTTCGACGGGTGCCGCCAGGCGTCCCGGCGTTCCTGCAACGCTCCGTTGTAGAGCGAGCAGTGATCTTGCAGCATCTCGCCGAGCGCGGCGGTCTGGCGGACGGTGGGGCGAAGGAGGAACTTGTACGCACGGATCACGAGCCGCCCCCCTTCTGTTTCTTCCACGGGCGTTCCCACTGGGTGTCGGCCTTGGCCCGGATCAACTCCTCCAGGCGTTCCGCGACCCGCCCCTCCAGGACCGGACGGCGGTACTTCGGGCACCACACCATGTGGAGCCCGAGGTCGTACACGCCACCGGAGAACCGGCGGACCTTCCTGGTCACGGCCGTGCGTCAATTATGCGTACGGTACGTGTCCAACAGGAAGGGTGCGCCGTGGCCGAGGTGAACAGTGCAGATCCGTGCACACAGCCGAGGTCGGAGCGGGCCAAAGAAGCAATTCCCCCACCGGCTGAAGCCGGCGGTCCCCTTGCCAGGAGATCTGATGGAGATCTGGATCAATCCCGCCTGCTCGAAGTGCCGCAGCGCGGTGAAGCTGCTGGACGCGGAGGGCGTCGAGTACACCGTCCGCCGCTATCTGGAGGACCCGCCGACCGAGGACGAGCTGCGCGCCGTGCTGGAGCGGCTCGGCCTGGAGCCCTGGGACATCACGCGGACGCAGGAGGCCGAGGCCAAGGAACTCGGCCTGAGGTCCTGGCCGAAGGAGCCCGCCGAGCGGGACCGCTGGATCGCCGCGCTGGCGGAGCACCCGCGGCTGATCCAGCGTCCGATCATCACCGCAGACGACGGCTCGGCGGTCGTGGGGCGCAGCGAGGAGGCCGTGCGCGACGCGCTCTCCCGCTAGGCCCTGTCTGACAAATCCCGCCTGCTCCGCGGCGTCTGGCACGCACGCTCGCTGCGTTGTCGATCGTCGGCGCAGCACGCTGCGCTCTCCTCCTCCGCCTTGCGATCGCACGCACCAGACGCCGCGGAGCCCGCCCTTCGGGCGGACAGCGCTATTTGTCAGACAGGGCCTAGGGCCGCATCCCCCGGTACCGCGGCCCCGGGCCGCCGTCCCGGCCGCCGTCCCGGCCGTCATCCCGGCCGTCATCCCGGCTGAACGCGTCCCCGCAGGCGCCGCCACAGGCGGGCCGGCCCGCGGCCCGGTTCCGTACGCGCCGCCCCGTCCGGTGTGGCCGCCCCGCCCGGTGTGGCCGCCCCGTCCGGGGTTCCGGCGCCCGCGCCCGTTCCCGGCCGGCGCCCGCCGGCCGGGGGGCGCGCGAACGGGTTGCGGTCGTGACGGGGTGTGAACCGCACCGGCAGCGCGTCCAGACGGCGCGACCAGGACGATGAGGTCCACGTCAGCTCCTCCTCGGGGACGGCCAGCCGCAGGTCCGGCAGCCGGGCGATCAGGGTGTCGATCCCGGAGCCGGTGACGGCCCGCCCGATGTCCTGGCCCGGGCACTCGTGCGGCCCGCTGTTGAACGACAGGTGCGAGCGGTTGCCGTGCATCTCCTGGCCCGTGGTGCGTCCGGTGGCCGGGTCGGCGTTCCCGGCCGCCAGGCCGAGCAGCAGCAGGTCGCCCTCGCGGATCTCGCGCCCGGCGATCTCCATGTCGTACCTGGGGAACCGCGCGGGCAGCACCGTCAGCGGCGGCTCGTCCCACAGGATCTGCTCCACGGCGGCCGGGATGGTCATCCGGCCGCCGTTGAGTGTGCCCCGGAAGCGCGGGTCGGTCAGCACCATCCGCAGTGTGTTGACCATCAGGTTGGTGGTGGCCTCGTGGGCCAGGACGAGGACGAGCCGCAGGTGCTGGCGGACCTCGTCGTCGCTGAGCGCGGCCTCGTGCTCGATCAGCCAGGAGGCCAGGTCGGGGCCGGGCGACAGGTGCTTGGCGGCGACCAGCCGCCCCAGGATCTGGTGGATGTGCCGGTCGGCCTCCAGCGCCTTCCGCGTGCCGCCGACGAGCTGCCGGCTGGCCGCGACCAGTTGCGTCCCCTCCTCCTCCGGCAGCCCGTAGAGGTCGGTCAGCACCATCATGGGCAGCGTCAGGGCGAACTGGCCGACCAGTTCGGCCTGCCCGGCACCGGCGAAGGCGTCGACGAGCCGGTGGGCCCGCCGGTGGACGGCGCGGCGGATGGCCCGCCGGTCGAAGCGCTCCAGGCTGTCCTTGACCGCGCCGCGCAGCCGCAGGTGCTCCCGGCCGTCCTGGGAGATGCAGTCGGGGCGCCAGGCCAGCACCGGCGCCAGCGGCGAGTCGTCGGGGATCCGGCCCTCCCGCCAGTCGCGCCACAGCCGGGTGTCGCGGGCGAAGCGGCGCGGGTTGCGGGCGACCTGGAGGATCTCGTCGTAGCCCAGCAGCAGCCAGGCGGGCACCCCGCCCTCCAGCAGGACGGGCGCGATGGCGCCGTGCTCGGCCCGCAGCCGCTCGTACAGGCCCATGGGGTCGGCCGACGCCTCGGGCCCGTACAGGCGTGCGGCGCCCGCCGCGTGGGCCGGGCAGCCGGGCGGGGGCACCGCGCCGGCGGCCGGGGTCCCGCCGTGCGCGGCGGTGGACGGGCCGGTGCGTCGGCCGGCGGACGGCAGGCCCGGTCCGGGGAAGGGCGGCGTGCTCACATGACCTCCCGGGTCGCGGTGGCGAAGTCGTAGAGGTGGCGCATCAGCGTCAGCAGGACGTCGCGGCTGGAGTCGGACCTGCGGGCGTCGCAGTCGACCACGGGGACGTGCCCGGGCAGGTCGAGCGCGGACCGCAGCTCGCGGACGGGGTGGACGGGGGCGCCGGGGAAGTTGTTGACGGCGACGACGAAGGGGACGCCGCCCCGCTCCAGGCGGTCCATGGCGGGGAAGCTCTCCTCCAGCCGCCGGGTGTCCACCAGCACCACCGCGCCCAGCGCGCCCGCGATCACCCCGTTCCACAGGAACCAGAAGCGCTGCTGACCGGGTGTGCCGAACAGGTAGAGGACGAGCCGTTCGTCGAGGGTGATCCGGCCGAAGTCCATGGCCACGGTCGTCCCGGTCTTGCGCTCCACACCGGAGAGGTCGTCCACGCCGACCCCGGCCCGGGTCATCGTCTCCTCGGTGGTCAGGGGACGGATCTCGCTGACGGAGCCCACCATGGTCGTCTTGCCGACGCCGAAGCCCCCGACGACGACCACCTTGACCGACCTCTCCGCGGAGGCCGGCAGCAGGTCCTCGCGCCGCGGGCCGGGCGGCGTTCTACAGTCGTTGCAATCCATCGATCAGCGCTTTCAGGGTCTCGACGTCGGGGTCCGCGGCCGCCGTGTGCGCCGCGCGGGTCTGCCGCGCCTCCACCAGACAGTCGCCGATCAGGTCCGCCAGCAGCACCTGGAGGGCGCTGAACGGCAGGTCCAGGTACGCGGACAGTTCGGCCACGGAGAGCGGGCCGGCGCACATGCGCAGGATGGAGACGTGCTCGGGGCGCATCCCCGGCCGCGGCTCGGAGCGGGCCACGATCAGCGTGACCAGGTCGAGCACCCGCGCCTCCCCGGCCTCGGTGCGCCCGCCGGTGACGATGTACAGGGGAACGGGCGTGCCCTCCTCCCAGTCCCGTTCCCCTCCTCGGCCGTCCCCGCTCACGGGGCCTGCTCTGGGGCCCGGGGCGGACTGGCGAGGTGGTCGCCGATCCTGATGACCAGATCCCTCATCCGCCGGCTCATCAGTCCGGCGTCCACCCCCTCGTCGGCGGTCACCGCCAGGCAGGAGTTGGCGGCGGCCGCCATGAGGTAGAAGAAGCCGCCGTCCACCTCCAGCACGACCATGCGCACACCGCCCTCGCTGTGCGGGAACTCCGCGGCCACCGACTGCGCCAGGCTCTTGAGACCGGATGACGCGGCGGCCAGCCGGTCGGCCGCGTCCTTGTCGGCTCCCCACTGGGCCATGCACAGGCCGTCGGCGGAGAGCAGGACGATGTGCCGGGTGCGGGGGACGGTGACGGCCAGGTCCTTGAGCAACCAGTCCATGTTCCTGAGCCGCTGCTGCGTCGTCACGTGCAGATCACCTGATTCCACTCTGGTTTCACGACTCGTCGCCGGCCGCGGGCCGGTCCGGTGCCCGCCGGGGCGCCGGGGTCGTCGGGTGCGGAGGCGGGGACGGGGCCGGGGACGGGGCCAGGGGCGGGGACGGGGGCGTGTTCCCGCCGGATTCGGCGCCGCCGGGCTTGTCGCCGTCGGGTCCGGCGGCGCCGTCGGGTCCGGCGAAGAACGCGCCCATCCACAGCCCCGTGTCGGGGTGGGTGTCCAGGGGCGACCTCCCGGCCGCCTCCGCGCCCGGCGCCCCGGCCGGGGGGACGGCGGCGTGCCGGCGGCGGCGCTGCGGCAGCCCGTTGGCGTTCCGCTCGGCGACGGCCGGTTCGCCGTCCGCGTCCGCCCCGGCCGCGGGCCATGGCCGGGCCGCGGGCGGAGGCGCCGCCGGATGCGCGGGCGCGGGCGGTCCGGCCATGGCCCGCCGCCGGGTCACCGGCCCGGGAGGGCGGCCGCCGACCCGGGCGTAGGCCTCCATGGGCAGCGCGGTGAGCAGGTCGTGCGGGACGAAGACGACCGCGCGCACCCCGTCGCAGGTCGAGGGCCGCAGGGAGATCCGCAGCCCGAGGCGGCCCGCCAGGACGCCCGCCACGCGCAGGCCCATGCGGGCCGTCTCGCCGAGGTCCTCCAGGTCCAGCCCGTTCTGTGCCTGGGTGAGCAGGAACTCGGCGTGCCGGCGGGTCTCCTCGGTCAGGCCCACCCCCTTGTCCTCGATGGAGACCTCGATGCCCGAGGCCACCTCCTCGGTGTTGACGACGACCTTGGTGCTGGGCGGCGAGTAGCGGGTGGCGTTGTCCATCAGCTCGCTGAAGACCAGGCTCAGCGGCTCGACCACCGGGCCGGGCACCGCGATCTCGGCGATCCGGTGCAGTTCGATGCGCAGGTACTCGGCGATGGGGGCGCTGCCCGCGCGCAGCACGTCGTAGAGGGAGACGGGCTTCTGCCACTGGCGCGCCGGGCTGCCGCCGCCGAGGACGGCCAGGCTGGTGGCCACGCGGCCGGCGACGTTGACGCCGTGCTCCAGGTGCATCAGGTCGCCGAGGATCTCGGGGGCCGGGTGCTTGAACTGCATCCTGCGCAGGTCTGCCTGGAGGCGGTGGATCTCGGCCTGGATGCGGCAGGCGATGTTGACGATCGCGCGGCGGGCGGAGTCGCGCTGGAGCTCACGGTCCTGGACCGCCCTCACCACGGTGCCGGTCAGCTTCTCGTGGGCGGTCACCAGCCGCGGGTCGGAGTCGGCGGGGTGCAGCGAGGGGGGCAGTACGTCGCCGGGCGCCTCGCCGCGCTGCACGGCCTCGACGACGGGCGGCATGACCTCCAGACAGTAGTGCTCCAGGTCGGCGAGCTGCCGTTCCGCGCGCTGGTGGGCGGCGGCGGTCTCGCGGCCCCGGCGGACCACCTCGCAGGCGGCCGCGGCCACCGCGAGCGTCGCCACTGCTCCGCACCAGGCGACCGCGGCGCGGGCCGGGGCGGTGACGAAGAGCGCGGCCAGGACCGTACAGGCGGCCACCAGTACGGGGGAGGCGAACCACAAGCCCCCGGGAGAGGGGCGTCGGCCTCCCGTCAACGAGCCGGCGGGCTCCATGGGCATCCTCTGGCGTTGGGGTGGACGGTTGGGACGGATTGCGGGACGGATTGCGGGACGGACTGTGGGACGGATTGCGGGGCGGGCGGTGCTTCGGGCGGCGGACGCGACGCGGACGATGTGCCCAGGGCGCAGGCCACTCGCGGAGGGAGGGAGTCCGGCCCCGCCGGCCCCTGGCCGCCCCGCTTCGGGGCGTGGCGGCTCCGGGGCGCCGCACACGGCGGCGACACCCCGTGACGGATGCGCCTCGCTGCGTGACAGGGAGCATAGGGGCATCCGGTGAGCCGCCGCAGAGACTTGACAAACACTGCGTGAATATGCGGCGACACAGTGGGTGATCATGCGGGCGTTACGGCCCGAGCCTGCGCTTTCGCTCCGCTTTGGGCGGGTGTACGCCCCGCCACCCCTTGGCCGGAGCAGGACGTCTGTTCCATCGCCCGCCGGGGTGAAGGCCGCACGGTCCGCGGTCTTCCGGGGGGCGGGCGAAATCGCGGCGGGAAAGTGCGGAAAGCGGCCCCGCCGGAGGTGTCGGATGGGGCAGTGTGCGGTCATCCTCTCCGTGGGACGACAGGGGGGCGAGGATGAGCAGTTTCGGTACGCACCGGGCCCGTGTGCACGACGCGGCGCGGCCCGCGCACCGCCGGCTGAGCGATCTGCGGACGTGCCTGCAGCACTTCGCTCCGTACGGCTTCCGGGCGACCTACCACCATCTGCGCGGGAGCGCGGGCATACCGGGCAGGCCCGAGAAGGACCCGGATTCGCTGGTGCGGGCCGTCGAGGAGCTCCACGCGGCCCGGCAGGTGTGGCTGGCCGCCGAGGCCGCGTACGCCGGGCGCCGGGTGCGCGAGAAGCGCGCGGGCAGGCGGCAGCCCGGCCGCGCCGAGGCCTGGCAGGCACAGCGGCGCCGGTGGCACAGCCTGGCCTACTGCCCCGACCCCCGGCGCCACCCCGCCGAGCCGCTGCCGGTGGTGGTACGCCGTGTGCTGTGCGCCCGGCCGCCCGGCCACCCGGAACCGGGCGGCCCGCCGGTGTGCTGGGTGTGCGCCGAGCCGGCCGGCACCGAACTGTGGCACGACGGCTACTGGACGTACACGCTGTGCGCCGGCTGCGGGGTGAGCCTGCGCCGGGAGTGACGCGCCCTCAGGCCGTCCGGGCCCCGTCGAGCCGGGCCTCGGCCGCCGCGAGGATCTCCGTCACCCGCACCCCGAACCGTATGTCGCACGGGTGCGGCCGGCCGGTGCGGGCCGAGGTGATCAGGGCGTCCACGGCGTGCCCGAGGGCGGCGACCGCGTCCGTCTCCCCCTCCGGCAGCTCCGCCGCGCCCGCGGCGCCGCGCAGTTCCACCCGGGTCACGGACGCCGCGGGCGCGACGGCGAGGCCGAGCGCGCAGGCGCTGGAGGCGCCCGAGGCGTGGCTCAGGGCGAGCTGGACGGTCTGCCCGGCACCGCGGACGGCGGCCACCGACCCGTCGAGGTCGGCCACGTCGCCGAGCACCGGCAGCAGCATGGACAGGGCGTGCGGGCCGACGTCCCACAGCCCGCCCTTCTCCCGCCGCCAGGGCGAGTCGGCGAACGGGCTGGGCTCGGCGCCCTCGGCGAGGATGCCGCCGAGCCAGTCGGCACGGCCGAGCTGCCAGCCGCCCGTCCGCTTCCGCTCCTCCAGCCATGCCGCCGTCTCGGGCCGGAAGCGCAGGGTGAAGAAGACCACCGAGGCCACCTTGGCCGCCTCGGCCGCGCGGGCGATCTCGCGGGCGGCGGGGACGGTGGTGGCCACCGGCTTGTCCAGCAGCAGATGGCGGCCTGTCTCGGCGGCCCGTACGGCCAGGGGCGCCTGTATGTCCGGGGGCAGCGCCACGGCGACCGCGTCGCAGTCCTCCAGCAGCGCGTCCACGTCGCCGTAGGGCCGGCCGCCGAACCGTTCGGCGATGTCCGCCGCCGCCTCGGGCCTGCGGCCCCACACCCCCGCCAGCTCGGCGTCGGGGTGGGCGAGCAGTGCGGGGCCGTAGGCGAGTCGTGCCCAGGGGCCGGTGCCGAGCAGGCCGAATCTCATGTCGCGGTGTCTCCTTGGCTGTGCGGGTGGCCGTACCGGTCGCTGTACCGGTAAAGACGGGCGAGGGCGCCGCCAACCATGCCAGACGGCGGCCTGCGCCCGACACCCCGCTCCGGTCGGGGGAGGGCGGCACGCGGGCGGAGGCACGCGGGCGGAGGCACGCGGGCGGGGGCGGGCTCGTCCGTAAGGGGGTCGGCCGCCCCGCCCCGGCGGTGCTTCGCGCGAAAGCGGGTACCCGGCCCCGCATGGCAGTGCGACATGTGTGGGTGAACAGGAAGCCCGAGAGGGTGTGGAGCGTCCTCAGCGACGCCGAGCAGTATCAGAAGTGGGTCGTGGGCACCCGGGAGACCCATGAGTCGGAGGGCCGCTGGCCCGAGGTGGGCACCACCCTGCGCTACACGATCGGCATGGGGCCGCTGACCGAGCGCGGTCATACGATCGTCCGCCTCTGCGAGCCGCCCGGGCGCCTGGAGCTGGAGGCGTCGGCGGGGCGGCTGGGCACGGCCCGCATCGCCATCTCGGTGCAGCCGTGGGGCGAGGGATCGCTGATCGCCATGGACGAGCACCCCCTGCGCGGCGCGGTGGCCCAGCTGCACACCGCGCCCATGGACGCGGCGCTCCAGCTGCGGCACCGGCTGATGCTGTCGCGGCTGCGGAACGTGGTGGAGTCCGGCCGGAGCGAGGCCGACCGGGAAGCGGGGAGGCACGCGTGACGGCCAAACGCACCGGCGACCGCGCCGCCGGTAGGCCCGGGGACGACCCCGACGACCGGCCCGACCGGGCGCACCGCCGCCCGCCGGGCGTGGACGACGCCACGGTCGAGGCCGTCGGCAAGGTCACCGAGGCGCTGGAGGCGACCGAGCGGGCGCGCGGCCACCTGTACTCCTTCCACCAGATGACCGGCCGCTCCGACCTGCTGCTGGGCGAGGCGGTGGAGCTGCTGCGCGGGGCCGGGCACGTCGAGGAGGCGGAGCTGCTGGAGACCGAGGTGCTGGGCCGCAACGTGATTCCGGGCCACTGGACCTTCCAGATCGTCGAGGGCTACGACTCGCACTACTACAGGCCGTTCGCGCGACTGGAGGAGCGGGTGCGCGACCGGCTGACGGATGGTCTTAAGCATCTGTACGAGGCGGAGATGAAGGAGGCCCGGCGCACCCACGGCCACCCCGCCCACACCGCACGCCCCGACACCCGGCCCCCCGGCACCGCACGCCCCGGCACCCGGCCCCCCGGCACCGCCCCGCCCGGGTCCTGACACCCCCGCGCCGACCCGCTCCCGCGCTCCCGCGCTCCCGCACACCCGCCGTCGCAACAGGAGGCTGTCCGCAGATGTCCGAGGCGTACGACGCCGTCGTGGTGGGATCCGGCCCCAACGGACTGGTGGCCGCGAACCTGCTGGCCGACGCGGGCTGGCGGGTGCTGGTCCTGGAGTCCCAGCCCGAGCCCGGCGGCGCGGTGCGCAGCGACCGCGGCGTCCACCCCGACTACGTCAACGACCTGTTCAGCTCCTTCCACCCGCTGGCCGCCGCCTCGCCCGTCATCCGCTCCCTGGAGCTGGAGCGCTGGGGCCTGAGGTGGAGCCACGCGCCGTCCGTCCTGGCCCATCCGCTGCCCGACGGGCGCTGCCCAGTGCTGCACCGGGACCGGGAGGAGACCGCCGCGAGCCTGGAGTCCTTCGCGCCCGGCGACGGGGAGGCGTATCTGCGGCTGACGCGCCTGTGGGACGGGCTCGGCCCGGACCTCCTGGACGCCCTCCTCGCCCCCTTCCCGCCGGTGCGCCCCGCGCTGTCGCTGCTGGCCCGGCTGCGCGCGGCCGGGGGGCTGCGCCTGCTGCGCACCCTGCTGCTGCCGGTGCGGCGGCTGGGCGAGGAGGAGTTCGGCGGGCAGGGCGGGCCGATGCTGCTGGCGGGGTGCGCGCTGCACACCGACCTCTTCCCGGAGTCCACCGCCGGCGCGGTCTACGGCTGGCTGCTGGCGATGCTGGGCCAGCAGCACGGCTGGCCGGTGCCGGCCGGCGGCGCCGGCTCCCTGACCGCGGCCCTGGTGGGCCGGCTGGAGTCGCGGGGCGGGACGGTGCGCTGCGGCGCCCGGGTGGTGCGGGTGGTGGTCCAAGGCGGGCGCGCGCTCGGCGTGCGGACCGCCGGCGGGGACGCCGTACGGGCGCGGCGGGCGGTCCTGGCCGACGTCCCCGCCCCGGCGCTGTACGGCGGGCTGGTCGACTGGGAGCACCTGCCCCTGCGGCTCCAGGACGACATCCGCCGCTTCCAGTGGGACACCTCGACGTTCAAGGTGGACTGGGCGCTGTCGGGGCCCATCCCCTGGTCCTCCCCCGGGGCCGCCGGCGCGGGCACCGTCCATCTGGCCGACGGCATGGACCATCTCACCCGCCACAGCGCCCAGCTGGCCACCGGTCTGGTGCCGGACCGGCCGTTCTGCCTGCTGGGCCAGATGACCACCGCCGACCCCAGCCGCTCCCCCAGGGGCACCGAGTCGGCCTGGGCCTACACCCACCTGCCCCAGCGGGTGCGCGGCGACGCGGGCGGCGACGGCATCACGGGCCGCTGGGGGCCGGGCGAGCGGGAGGCCATGGCCGACCGGGTGGAGGAGGAGGTGGAGCGCCGCGCCCCGGGCTTCCGCGAACTGGTCAAGGAGCGCCGCGTCATGGCCCCGCCGGACCTCCAGGCGCGCGACGAGAGCCTGGTCGGCGGGGCGCTGAACGGCGGCACCGCGGCCGTCCACCAGCAGCTCCTCTTCCGGCCCGTGCCCGGTACCGGCCGTCCCGCCACCCCGGTGCGCGGTCTCTACCTGGCCTCCGCCTCCGCCCATCCGGGCGGCGGCGTCCACGGCGCCTGCGGCTCCAACGCGGCCCGCGCGGCCCTGGCCGCCGCCCGCCCCGTGGCCCACTACGTCACGGGCCCGGCCCAGGCCGCCGCCCAGCGCGCGGCCATGCGGACGCGGGGCCGCCTCGGCTGACACCGGGCCGCGCCCCGAGCGCGGTCCGGGCGGTCCCCGGACGGCGGAACGGTGGAGCCGCCCGGGGGCCGCGCCGGTGTGAACGGCTGTTCACCGGATCTTCTCCCCCGGCTCCCTTCGCCCGGCGCCGACGACGCGCGATGGTGACGTGTACACGCTCCTGACACGTTCCCTCACACGCCTGGAGTCCGCATGCAGCGACGCACCTTCCTGAGGACCGCCTCCGCCGGCGCGGGGGCCGTCGCCTTCTCCGGCGCCCTGTGGCAGGGCGCCGCCACCGCGGCCGGCACGTCCGCCGCGGCGGCCGGCCCGTACGGACCGCTGCGGGCGCCCGACGCCAACGGGGTGGCGCTGCCGGAGGGGTTCCGCAGCCGGATCGTGGCCCGCTCCAGCCTGCCGGTCGGCGGGATCCTGTGGCACCCGGCGCCCGACGGCGGCGCCTGCTACCCGGACGGCGACGGATGGGTCTACGTCTCCAACTCCGAGGTCCCCCTGGTGGGCGGCGCCTCGGCGATCCGCTTCCGCGCCGACGGCTCGGTCGACCGGGCCTACCGCGTCCTGGAGGGCACCAGCCTCAACTGCGCGGGCGGGGCGACACCCTGGCGGACCTGGCTGTCGTGCGAGGAGACCTGGCGCGGCCGGGTCTTCGAGACCGACCCCTACGGGCGGCGCGAGGCGGTCGCGCACAAGGCGATGGGCCGCTTCAAGCACGAGGCGGCGGCCTGCGACCCGGACCGGCGGGTGGTCTACCTGACCGAGGACGAGTCGGACGGCTGCTTCTACCGCTACACCCCCGAGGTCTGGGGCGACCTGTCGCGCGGCCGGCTGGACGTGCTGTGCGAGTCGGCCGGCGGCGGTGTGGAGTGGCGCGAGGTCCCCGACCCGTCGGCGCCGCTGTTCGGGAGGCAGACGCGCCACCAGGTGGATTCCGCCCGCCACTTCGACGGCGGCGAGGGCTGCCACTACGCGGGCGGCACCTGCTGGTTCACCACCAAGGGCGACAACCGGGTGTGGGCCTACGACGCCGGGCGGAACGAGTTGTCGGTGGTCTACGACGCGGACTCCCCGCTGGACGGGGTCGACAACATCACCGGCACCCCCGGCGGCGACCTGTACGTGGCGGAGGACGGCGGCAACATGGAGATCAACGTCATCACGCCCGAGGGCGCGGTGGCCCCGGTGATCCGGCTCGACGGCCACGGCGACTCCGAGATCACCGGTCCGGCCTTCTCCCCGGACGGCTCCCGGCTGTACTTCTCCTCCCAGCGCGGCACCCTGGGCGATCCGGCCGGGCTGGGCGGCATGACGTTCGAGGTGTCCGGCCCCTTCCGGCGCTGACGGCGCCCGTCCCGCACTACTGCCCTCCCGGGGCGGGCACACCGCCCCGGGAGGGGTGCGTTCAGAGGGCCCGGATCGTCTTGGTGTTGGGGAAGGAGCCGGGGCAGGACGTGCTGCTGCCCTGGCCCACGACCACATACCCCGACGGGACGGGGGAGACGGAGCAGATCGTCGTGGTGCCCGACGTGTACGGCTTGCGGATCGTCCAGGTGTTCGGGAAGGAGTAGGGGCAGGACGTGCTGCTGCCCTCGCCCACGACCACATACCCCGACGGGACCGACGAGACCTTGCACATCGTCGTGGTGCCCGACGTGTACGGCTTGCGGATCGTCCAGGTGTTCGGGAAGGAGTAGGGGCAGGACGTGCTGCTGCCCTCACCCACGACCACATACCCCGACGGGACCGACGAGACCTTGCACATCGTCGTGGTGCCCGACGTGTACGGCATGCGGATCGTCCAGGTGTTCGGGAAGGAGTAGGGGCAGGACGTGCTGCTGCCCTCACCCACGACCACATACCCCGACGGGATCGGCGAGGACTTGCAGATCGTCGTGGTCGAGGCGTGGGCGGAGGAGCCGGTGAGGACGAGGCCTGCGGCCGCCATCAGTAACGTCGCCAGGACAGCGGTGATGCGTCTGAACATCGGGAACCCCCCAGGGGCATCGGGAACACTGCGGAAAGCGGTGGGCACGCCCGGCCCGCCGCGTAGTGCGTGTCACTCCGTGCGAACGGCCGCCGGACCGGTACAGGGCGTTGATCACGGTGGGCAGCCGGTTCATGACCCTATGGAAGGCGTGACATGAGGTCAAGAGCCGTCCGGACTGCGAAAAGGCGGCTCGCGCAGAACGCCGGGAGTACGGTCCCCGCCCGGTCTTCCGCCTCCGTTGTCCCGCCCGCCGTGCGCGCGCCCTCCCCCGGTCACGCGAACCGGCATACCTTCGGACGGGATCGGCCTCGGCGAGGAAGGGACACGGATGAGACGGCACTTCGGAAGCGGGCGGGCACGGGGTCGGCCGGAAGCGGCCGGCCGGCCGGGGCGGTACGGAGCGGTCGTGGCGGCGGCCCTGGGCACGACGCTCCTGTCGTTACCCGCCGGAGCGGCGGAAGGCGGCGCGCTGCCGTACTCCGGCACCACCTCCGTCGGCGTGCACAACGCCTACGAGAAGGACAAGTACACCTACTTCGCCGACGCTCTGGACTCCGGCGCCTCGCTGCTGGAGCTGGACGTGTGGGCCAAGTACTCGGGCGGCTGGCGCGTGGCCCACGACGGCCCGCTGGTCAACGACAACAACTGCGAGAACGCCTCCTCCCCCGCCGAGCTGCGCTCCAGGCCCCGCAACCAGAGCCTGGCCGGCTGCCTGGCCGACATGCGGGCCTGGCACGAGGCCAACCCCGGGCACCGGCCGGTCCTGATCAAGATCGAGATGAAGGACGGCTTCGCCGGCGACCACGGCCGCGGGCCCGCGCAGTTCGACGCCCTGGTGACCCGGGAGCTGGGCGACGCGCTCTACCGGCCCGGCGACCTCGCCGCCGGTCACGCCACCCTCGACGACGCCGTACGCGGCGGGGGCTGGCCCACCAGGGAGGCGCTGGCGGGGAAGTTCCTGATCCACCTCATCCCCGGCACCGTCGAGGAGTCCAATCCCTTCGACACCCTGTGGACCGACCGCGAGTACGCCGCCCATCTGCGCGGCCTCGCCGCCGCCGGCCGGCTGGGCGAGGCCACCGCCTTCCCCGCCGTGCACCGCGCCGCGGCCGGGGATCCGCGCACCCGCTACGCGGACGCCTCGCTGCGCCCCTGGTTCGTGGTCTTCGACGGCGACGCCCCGGCGTACGTCTCCGGCGGCATCGACACCGCCTGGTACGCCCGCAACGGCTATCTGCTGGTCATGACCGACGCCCACGCCGTGGCCCCGGCCATCAGCGCCACCGCTCCGACGGAGGGTCAGGCGCGCGACCGGGTGGCGCTGCTGGCGGCCGAACGGGCGAGCGTGGTCACCTCCGACTGGACCCGGCTGCCGTCCGTGCTGTCCACCGTGGTGCCGCGCGGCTGAGGAGGGTTGGCCGCCGCCCCCCTGCTCCCAGGAAGGGCCGCCGTACTGCCGCGCGGCCGACACCCGTGCGTGTCGTCCTCACCCGGGGCCCGTTTCCGCCGGCCGGCGGCCCGGTACGGCTGCTCCAGGCGTACGGCCGGCGGCTCTCCCGCACTGGTGGGGAGGGCCGGGGAGCCCCGGGCCCTCCCCACCGGGCGGGGCGGCGGACCGGTCCTCCTTCAGCCGAAGCCGGACCCGCTTTCCCGAGAGGTGACCCATGAAACCGTTGGCTCAGGACCGGCCGGACACGGCCGTCGCGGCACGACCGACAACCGCCGGGGACGGCCCCGGCGGCCCCGGTGCCCCCGGGCAGCACCCGTGCGGCGGCCGGCGGTGAGCGCGCGGCCCGTCCCGGCGCCTTTCCCGGCGGAAGCGGCCGAGGCGGCGCGGGCGGTGGAGGGCGCGGGCGGCAGAGGGCTCACCCGGCGCACGGTGCTGGGCGCCGGGACGGTGGCGGCGTCCCTCGCCGCCGCGGTCGGCCCGGGTCCGGTGGTGGGCGGGGGCAGCGCGGCGGCGGCCGCGGCGCCCTTCTCCACCGGGCCCGCCGCCGCGGCGCTGCGCCGGCTGCTGCCGGAGCACGCCGCGCAGTTCCGGCTGACCGCGCTGGAGGCGCGGGGCGGCGCCGAGCGGTTCCGGGTCGCGGGCGCGGCCGGGCGGGTGGAGGTGTCCGGCACCAGCCCGGCCGTGCTGCTCACCGGGGTGCACTGGTACCTCAAGGAGGTCTGCTCCGCGCACATCTCCTGGGCCGGGCGCAACCTGGAGCTGCCCGCCACCCTGCCCGCGCCCGGGCGCCCCCTGGAGCGCTCCACCGCGCTGCCCAACCGCTTCGCGCTCAACGACACCAACGACGGCTACACCCACCCGTACGCCGACTGGTCCTACTGGGAGCGGCTGATCGACGTGCTCGCCCTGCACGGCTGCAACCAGGTGATGGTCATCGCCGGTCAGGAGGCCGTCCACCACCGGCTGCTGAAGGACTTCGGATACTCCGACGCCGAGGCCCGCCGCTGGCTGCCCGCCCCCTCCCACCAGCCCTGGTGGCACCTGCAGAACCTCAGCGGCTACGGCGGCCCGATGAGCCCGGAGCTGATCGGGCGGCGCGTGGAGCTGGGCCGGCGCATCACCGCCCGGCTGCGGGAGCTGGGCATGCACCCGGTGCTGCCCGGCTACTACGGCTCGGTGCCCAGGGACTTCGCCGGGCGCGTGGCCGGCGCCCGCACCGTCGCGCAGGGCACCTGGCACGGCTTCGCCCGGCCCGACTGGCTCGACCCGCGCACCTCCGTGTTCGCCGATGTCGCCGCCGCCTTCTACCGGCACCAGCGGGAACTGTTCGGCAGCGCGTCGCACTTCAAGATGGACCTGCTGCACGAGGGCGGCAGCGCCGGGGACGTGCCGGTGGCCGACGCCGCGCGCGGGGTGGAAAGAGCGCTGCGCGAGGCCCACCCGGAGGCGGTGTGGGTGATCCTGGGGTGGCAGAACAACCCGCGGCGCGAGCTGGTGGACGCCGTGGACAGGAGCCGGATGCTCATCGTCGACGGCATCTCCGAGCGCACCGAGACCGTCCACGACCGCGAGGCCGACTGGAACGGGACCCCCTACTGCTTCGGCGCGATCCCCAACTTCGGCGGGCGCACCACGCTGGGGGCGAAGACCCATGTGTGGAACGAGCGCTTCCACGCCTGGCGCGACAAGCCCGGCAGCGCCCTGGCGGGCACCGCGTACCTGCCGGAGGCCGCCGACCGCGACCCGGCCGCCTTCGACTTCTTCTCCGAACTGGCCTGGCGCGACGCCCCGGTGGACCTGCCCGGCTGGTTCGCCCGGTACGCCGGGTACCGCTACGGCGGCGCCGACCCGCGGGCGCGGGACGCCTGGCGGGCGCTGCACGACACCGCCTACCGGCACCACGCCAGGCTCTACGGCTTCGCCCACGACAGCCTCTTCGCCGCCCGCCCCGACCTGGCCGCCACCCGGGCCGGGCAGTACGGCCCCACCGAGCTGACCTACGACCCGGCGCGCTTCGACGCCGCCCTGGACGGGCTGCTGGAGGCGGCCCCCGCCCTGCGCGGCGGCGACGCCTACCGTCACGACCTGGTGGACGTCGCCCGGCAGGCCCTGGCCAACCGCAGCCGGGTGCTGCTGCCCCAGCTGCGCACCGCCTACGAGGACGGCGACCTGGGGGCCTTCCGGGAGCTGTCGGCGCTGTGGCTGCGGCTGATGACGCTCACCGACGAACTGGCCGGGACCCACCGGATGTTCCTGCTGGGCCCGTGGACGGACGCCGCCCGCCGCATGGCGGCCTCCCCGCGGGAGGCGGCGGAGCTGGAGCGCACCGCCAGGGTCCTGCTGACGGTGTGGGGCGAGCGGGCCACCGCCGACGCCGGGAAGCTGCACGACTACGCCAACCGCGACTGGCAGGGGCTGACCGGCGACTTCCACCTGCCGCGCTGGCGGCGGCTGCTGGACGAGCTGGACGCCGCGCTGGCCTCGGGCCGGCCGCCCGCGCGGATCGACTGGTACGCGGTCGAGGAGCCCTGGACGCGGGAGCGCCGGGAGTACCCGCTGCGGCCCTCGGGCGATGCGTACGCCACCGCGCTGCGCGTGCGCGACAGCCTCGCCCGCGCGCCCTACCAGGGACGGCTGGAGGCCGCACTGGAGCCGGGGGCGCTGGAGCCGGGCGGGCGCGGACTGCTGACCGCCTCCCTCACCAACACCAACGGGCTGCGGGCCACGGGCCCGGTCGAGTTCGCCCTGTCCACCGGCTCCACCGGTCTGCGGGCGGTGCCGCTGGATCCCACCACCGCGGACCGCGTGCCGCCCGGCGGCCGGACCCGGGTCCGCTGGCGGGTGACCGCCCCCGGCCGGCCCCTGACCGCGCCGCTGCGGGAGCTGTCGTACGGCCTGACGGCGCGGTACGGGCCCGAGGGCGGGCGCCGGGTGCGCGCGGAGCTGGGCGGCTCGCTGTTCCTGGCCGGGCCGCTGCCGTCGGGGCTGCGCACGGTCTCCACCAACGGCGCGGTCTTCGGCCGGCTCGGCGAGCGGTACGCCGTGCACGGCGGGGGCGCGGACCTGTGGAAGGGCACCGCGGAGTTCGGCGCCGTGTACCGGCCGGGCGGGCTGGGCGAGCGGGGCTCGGTGACGCTGCGGGTCGACTCCCAGGCGGGGACCGGGCCGTGGGCGAGGGCGGGGATCTTCGTCCGCAACGACCTGTCGCGGGCCGGCTCGCCGGGCTTCGTCAACCTGTCGGTGACCCCGGCCAACGGGGTGGTGCTGTCCTACGACTCGGGCGGCGACGGCACGCTGGACTCCTACCGGCGGATCACCGGGGTGAGGGCCCCGGTGCTGCTGCGGCTGCGGCGCGCGGGGGAGGAGTACACCGGCGAGCTGTCCGACGACGGCGGCGCGAGCTGGCGGACGGTGGCGACGGTGCGGGTGCCGGGCGCGGCCGGACGGCAGGACGCCGGCCCGGGCATGACCGCGGCGGGCGGCACGGCCGGCACGGTGGAGTTCTCCGGGTGGCGCACGGCCTGACGCCGGGCGGCCGGCGGCGGGTCCGGGCACCCCCGCCGGTCCTCCTCCGGCCGTCTCCCGGCCGTCTCCCGGCCGTCTCCGCAGGCGGACGGGGCGGCCGGTGTCCGCGGCGCTCGCTAGGGTGTTCCCATGACCACCGGGGTACGCCGCAGGATGGGTGTCGAGGAGCGTCGGCAGCAACTGATCGACGTCGCACTGAGGTTATTCAGCGACCGCCCGCCCGAGGACGTCTCCATCGACGACATCGCCACCGCGGCGGGGATATCGAGGCCGCTGGTCTACCACTACTTCCCGGGCAAGTACAGCCTCTACGAGGCGGCGGTGCGGCGGGCGGCCGACGAGCTGTCCGCCCGTTTCCACGTACCGCACGAGGGCCCGTTCAGTCTGCGGCTGCTGCTGGTGATGGGGCGTTACTTCGACTTCGCCGAGGAGCACGCGCCGGGCTTCTCGGCGCTGCTGCGCGGCGGTTCGGTGCGCAGCGAGGCCGTGGTCGAGGAGGTGCGGCAGGCCGCGTACGACCAGCTCCTGGCCCATCTGGAACTCACCGATCCCGGCCCCCGCATGTCCCTGGTGATCCGCACCTGGGTCGGTGTCGCCGAGACCACGGCGCTCAGCTGGCTGACCGACCGCTCGATACCGCGCCGGGAGCTGGAGCGGCAGCTCGTCCACGATCTGCTGGCGCTGGCCGCGGTGACGGCCGCGTTCGACGAGGAGACGGCCGAAGTGCTCCGCCGCGTCGTGGATCAGGAGCCCCCCGACGGCCCGTTCGCGGAACTGGTGTCCAGGCTGCTGGCACTCGTTCCCGGGAGGGCCGGCGGCGGGTAGTTTCGAGGCCGTGACTCATGTGACCCGTGGACCGAGCACCAAGGCACCGAACCTGCGCTCGCTCGCCGCGTCGGCGGCGCTGCCGCCGGGCACGCTGGTCGACCGGACGGTGCTCGGCAGGCTGCCCGAGCCGCTGCTGTGGCGCTCCGACGAGCCCGCCGGGCCGGACGGCTGGGAGCGGATGCTCCCGGTGCGGGACGCCACCGGGCTGTGGCCCGTGCTGCTGGGCACGCATGTCCGCGGCACCGCGGTGGAGGACGATCTGCTGCCCCCGCCGCGGGGCGGGGACGGCGGCAGCGCGGGCGGTGGCGGCGGGACCGGCAGCGGCGGGGGCGGCGGGACCGGCAGCGGCGGGGGCGGCAGCGGCGGGGCCGGGACGGGCGCCGCCGGTGTGCTGGCCGCCTGGTGGCGGCGGCACGCCGCGTGGGAGCCGGGCGGCCGCGGGGCCGGGGGGATACCGGCGCTGCGGCCGTACGGCAGACGCCCGCCCGAGCTCGCGCCCCCCTCGTGTGCGGGCGCCGACCCGGACGCCGCGGCGGCCGGGGCGGCCCGCGCGCTGGTGACGCGCGGCACCCTGCGCCGCCCGCGGGCGGCCCTGGTCCCGGCGGCACGGAGCGCGGACATACCCGCCGCCATCGGCTGGTCGGGCACCCTGGCCTCCGGCGAGGACTTCGAGGGGTACGGCGCGGTGCTGCGCTCCTGGGAGGAGCGTTTCGGCACCCGGGTGGTGGCGCTGGAGCCGGACGTGCTGCACCTGTCGGTGCCGGACCCGCCCCGTACCAGGGCCCAGGCCCTGCCGGTGGCGGCCGAGCACTACGCGTTCTGTCCCTCGGTGGTGCGGCAGGGCGCCGGATCGATCTCGCGCTACGCGGACAGGTGGCTGACCGGCCGGAGCCTGTGGTCGTTCTGGTGGGACTGAGCACCGGCCGGGACGGCCGGCGGGCGGGCAGGCGGGGGGCGTGGGGGGACGCGCCCCGGGGCGGGGCCGTCCGCCGACGGCCCCGCCCCGGGGTGTCACTCGCTCCACCGCCCCGCGCGGGTCACCGCGCGGCGAACACCGCCACCGTGCGCGGCGGCACGGTGAAGGCGCCCTTCTTCCCGTCGAAGGCGGCGCCGCGGACCACCGTGTCGGAGCCCTTCGCCTGCACCGGGTGCAGTGCGTAGGAGGCGCCGGCGAGCGAGGGGACGGTCTGCGTCTTCCGCTCGGGGGTGGCGTTGAGGACGACCACCAGATCGCGGTCGCCGTCCGCCAGGCGCATGGTGATCACGCCCGGGGTCTCCTCCTTCCCCGACAGCGGGAAGGACAGCGCCCGCTGGACCCCGGCCGCCGTGGACTGGCTGAAGACCTCTTCCGTGGAGCGGATCTCCAGCAGATCGCGGTAGGCGGCGGAGGCGCCCTGGATCTCCCCGCAGGAGGGCGAGAGGTCGGCCAGGGTCAGCAGTGGCTTCGCGTACGGCCACTTGTCCTCGTTGTCCCAGGCCGGCGGCAGCCCGCGGCCGAAACCGTTGCCGGCCTCGCAGTTCCAGTGGACGGCGTTGTACCAGTCGCCGGAGTCGTAGGAGTTGCGGTCCAGCGACTTCGAGCGCAGCAGGTCGCTGCCCGCCTGGCTGAGGGCCGGCCCCTGGGAGAGAGCGGCGGTGGCCATGGCGATCACCTGCATACGGGCCCGGTCGGCGGCCGGGGTGTCCTGGGGCAGCTTGAACGCCAGGGCGTCGTAGAGGGTCTCGTTGTCGTGGGCGTCGGCGTAGGCGAGCGCCTCGCCGGGGGCGGCGGCGTATCCGGCCGGTGAGCCGTTGTAGTCGACCTGCGAGCCGGTGACCCGCCTGCCGGAGGTGTCGGTGAAGGTGTAGTCGGCGAGGTTGCCGGACAGCCCGACCTTGATCAGGTCCTGGTAGTGCAGCAGCCGCTGCCTCTGCTCGGCCCGGCTGCCGTTGGCGTCCGAGGAGTTGGGGTCGGTGTACAGGCCGCTGGCGAAGCCCTGGACGCCGGGGTCGGCGTCGAAGGGGCCGCCGCCGCGCACCGCGTCGCGGGCCCGGTCGGAGAAGGTGGCGATGCCGGTGCCGGCCATGTTCTTCTGCGTGGCCTGGACGAAGCGGGCGTCGTCGGCGACCTCGCCGAAGTTCCAGCCCTCGCCGTAGAGGATGATGTTCTTGCCGTCGACGCCGTCCTTCTCGGGCGTGAGGGCGTCAAGCGCCTCGCGGACGGCCAGGATGTTGGCCTTGGGGTGGTGGCCCATCAGGTCGAAGCGGAAGCCGTCCACCTTGTACTGCCTGGCCCAGGTGACGATGGAGTCGACCGTGAGCTTGCCCATCATGGTGTGCTCGGGCGCGGTGTTGGCGCAGCAGGTGGAGGTGGCCACCGTGCCGTCGGCCAGCAGGCGGTGGTAGTAGCCGGGCACGATGCGGTCCAGGACGGACTGCTCGTCCTGCCCGGCGGCCATGGTGTGGTTGTAGACCACGTCCAGCACGACCCGCAGTCCGGCCTTGTTCAGGCTCTTGACCATCTCGCGGTATTCGACGGTGCGGGTGGTGCCGTCGGCGTCGGTGGCGTACGAGCCCTCGGGCACGGTGTAGTGCAGCGGGTCGTAGCCCCAGTTGTAGGCGTCCTCGCCGCGGATCTTCCCGATGCACTCCTGCTGCTCGCCGGAGTCGGCGGGCAGGGCCGCCAGGTCGCAGGCGGGTTCGGCCCTGTCGGCGGCGCGCTCGGGGATGGAGGCGATGTCGTACGAGGGCAGCAGGTGGACGTGTGAGGTGCCCGCGTCCGCCAGCTTCCGCAGGTGCTTCATGCCGTCGGCGGAAGTCTCGGTGAAGGCCAGGTAGCCGCCGCGGTGCTTCTCGCTCACCGTGGGGTCGGCGACGGAGAAGTCGCGGATGTGCAGTTCCTGGATCTGCGCGTCGCGCAGCGGGGTCGGGGCCGGCTTGTCCAGCTTCTTCCAGCCCTTGGGGGCCAGCTTCGGGTCGGACAGGTCGACGACCAGGCTCTTTTCGGAGTCGGTGGTCAGGGCGGTGGAGTAGGGGTCGGTGACCTTGTTGGTGACCAGCCTGCCCACCGAGGGCGCCCAGACCTTCACGTGGTAGCGGTACGGCTCGCCCGTCCAGCTCCGGTTGCCGCGCGCGCTCCACACGCCGGTGGCGTCGTCGCGGCGCATCCGCACGGTGCGGCCGTCCAGTTCGAGGGAGACCTGCTGCGCGGTGGGTGCCCACACCGACAGGGTGGGGCGCCCCTTGCGGTCGAAGACCGGGCCGAGGTCGGCCTTGGCCGCCCTCTTGCCGTAGAGGTCGTCCAGCACGCCGGGGATCTGCACTCCGGTCGCCGCCAGCAGCGCGCTCTCGCTGTTGCGCTGGGTGGCGACGATCTGGCCGCGCAGGGCGGTGCGCACCCGGTCGCGGTCGCGGGGGTCGATACGGAAGGCCGGGTAGTCCTTCAGATGCGGGAACCTCTCCTTCTGCGCGTCGCTCAGCCCGCCGGGCACGGGGTTCAGCCGCAGCCAGCGGCCCTCGTGGCTGAGGGCGCCGTCCTGGAGCGCGATGGTGCCGCGGGTGTCGTAGGCGAGCTGCTGGCTGGTGGCGTCGGTGGCCTCGACCTTCCAGGCGACGGTGTCCCGGTCGATCCACTGGGCCTCGGCCCCGCCCAGGTCCAGGTCGGGTGCGCTGCCGGTGGTGGGCAGCAGGTAGCCGGGGGTGGCGGACAGCTTCCAGACCTCGCGGCCGTGGGTGGCGAAGTCCAGTGACTGGTCGGCGTTCTCGTCCTTGGTGTCGCCCTTGTGGATGATGTAGCTCAGCGAGGTCGCGCCCTCGGCCAGCGGCACCTCGAAGGTGACGCCGAAGGCGTCCTCCCCGACCGGCATCAGGGGCTTGGACCAGTCGGTGGGCTCGGCGGCACCGGTCCAGGTGTGCAGGCCCCAGCCGTCGTAGTCGCCGTCCGCGCGGTGGTAGTGCAGTACGGCCTTCTTCCCGTCCTGCGGCGGGTAGACGTCCTCGGGGCGCTCGGACAGCGTCTCGTCGCTGCCCTGCTCGACCCACACCTCGCCGGTCCTGGCCAGGTCGACGGTGCGCTCGGGTCCGTCCGCCTCACCGTCCTTGGTGATGGTGAAGGAGATCCTGCCCTCGCCGTCGGCCGGCCTGACCCAGGCGAAGGCGCCGTAGGCGTCGCGGCCGGTGAAGTCGGCGGTGCGGTCGCCGGCGACCAGTTTCCAGCCGTCGTAGTCGCCGTCCGTGCGCTGGTAGTGGACGACGGCCCAGTCCCGCTCGACGGCCGAGGGCTTCTCGGGCGGCGGGGCCTGGCCGGCGGCCGAGGAGGCGGTGTCGGAGGCGGTGCGCCCCTCGGCGTCGACCACGACGGCCTTGTAGCGCAGCGGCGTTCCGGCCTTCACGTCCGGGCCGATGTACTGGGTGACCTTGTAGGGGGCGTGGTCGGCGGTGCCGAGTGTCTGCCACTTCCCGTTGCCGGTCTGGGCGGCGAAGACGACGCGGTCGAGCTGCCGGCCGTCTCCTCCCCCGACGTTCGCGGTGATCTCGACGGTGCCGGTGGCGCCCGCGGCGGGGGCCTCCAGCTCGACGGTGGGCGCGGCGGCGGGGGCGGGCAGCGGCCTGGCCGCCTTGAACACCGCGGTGGACAGGGCCGGGACGGTGACGGTCAGCTTCGCGTCCGGTCCGGTGCGCACGGTGGCGTCGCCGCCGTGGAGCCGGCGGAACGCGGTGTCCGGCGAGCCGGTGGGGATCTCGACGGTGCGGGCCTTGTCGCCGTTGTTGGCGGCGACGAGGTACTCGGTGCGCCGCTCGGCGTCGGTGCGGGTGAAGGCGTACACGCCGGGGCCGTCGCCGCTGTGCGCGTACCGCTCGGTCTGGACGCCGTCGCGCAGGGCGGGGTGCTCGCGGGTCAGCTTCGACAGGGCGGCGATGGAGCGGTACAGCGGGTGGGAGGTGTCGTAGGCGTCCTCGGCGTGGGTGCGGTCGGTGCCGATCCGGTCGTTGTCCTCCTCGTCCAGGTAGGAGGGCACCTTGGAGGCGAAGAGGGTCTGGCGGGCGTCCTGGTCGCCGCCGGTGCCGGTGAAGCCCTGCTCGTCGCCGTAGTAGATCACCGGGTTGCCGCGGCTGAGGAACATCAGCTCGTTGGCGAGCTTCGCCCGCTTGAGCAGTTCGGCGTCGGACGCGCCGGGGTTGTCCTGGCGCAGGAAGGCGCCGATGCGGCCCATGTCGTGGTTGCCGGTGAAGGTGACCTGCTCGTAGGCGTTGGAGCGGCCGGTGGTGTAGCGGTAGTCCTGGGCGAACAGGTTCGACAGTTTGGCCGCCGGCCCGCCCTGGGATGCGTAGGAGCGGGCCGCCTCCTGGAAGCCGAAGTCGAGGGTGGCGTCCAGCTTGCCGCGGGTGACGTAGGGGGCCATCCGGGCCGGGTCGGAGGAGTAGACCTCGCCGAACATGAAGAAGTCCTCGCGGCCCTTCCTCGCGGCGTAGGCGTCCAGGGCGGTGGCCCACTGGGTCCAGAACTCCATGTTGACGTGCTTGACCGTGTCGATGCGGAAGCCGTCGATCCGGAAGTCCTTCACCCACCGCTGGTAGATCTTCTTCATGCCCTCGACGACCTCGGGGCGCTCGGTCCACAGGTCGTCCAGGCCGTAGAAGTCGCCGTACCGCGAGCTCTCCCCGGCGAAGGTGGAGTCGCCCCTGTTGTGGTACATCTGCGGGTCGTTGAGCCAGCCGGGGACCTTCACGTCCTTCTCGGCGGCCGGAACGACCGGGGTGCGGGGGAAGGAGTCGCGGTCGGTCTTCGGGAACTTCCCCCCGGCGGCGCGGTCGGCGTAGTCGGCGTCGTCGAAGGGCCTGCCGTCCTCGGTGAGGTAGGGGAAGGCGCCCTTGGACAGGTAGGAGTAGGACTTCTCCTCGTAGTTCACCACGTCGGCGGTGTGGTTGGTGATGACGTCGAAGAAGACCTTCATGCCCTTGTCGTGGGCGGCGTCGATCAGCTTCCGCAGGTCGTCGTTGGTGCCGAAGTGCGGGTCGACCTGGGTGAAGTCGGTGATCCAGTAGCCGTGGTAGCCGGCGGAGGTGTTCTTCCCCTCGCCCTGGACCGGCTTGTTCTTGAAGATGGGCGCCATCCAGATGGCGGTGGTGCCCAGGCCCTTGATGTAGTCGAGCTTCTCCGTCAGGCCCTTG
Source organism: Streptomyces barkulensis (assembly GCF_002843305.1). Lineage (GTDB taxonomy): Bacteria > Actinomycetota > Actinomycetes > Streptomycetales > Streptomycetaceae > Streptomyces > Streptomyces barkulensis. Next base: position 49,202 of record NZ_PGSG01000073.1, on the reverse strand, counting down.
AGGTCGCCGCCCTGGTAGAAGCCCTTGTGGGTGGGGTCGTAGCCGGTGGTCAGGCGGTCGCCCTTCAGCCCGCCGCGGTTGTTGGAGCGGTCTCCGTCGGCGAAGCGGTCGGGCAGGACGAAGTAGAACTGCTCCCGCGTCAGGTCGTGCCGGGCGGGCTCGGCGGCCAGTTTCGCGTCGGACGGCGGCGGTGGTGCGGCCTTGGCGGGGGCCGCCGCGGTGATGAGCGTCGCCAGGAGCGCGGCCGCGATGCTCGCGGCCGCTCCTCTGCGCGCCAGGGGACCTGTCACGGGTCGCTCTCCTCGGGTGCGGTGTTCTGTGCGTGGTGCGCGGTGTCGCGCCGTGTGGTCGCGCGGTGTGGTCGCGCGGTGTGGGGGACGACCTGTGGGGGGAGTCCGGATGACCGGATGACCGGATGGGGGGCGTGGGCCGCCCGGCCCGGCGGCGGGGAAGTGGGCCGGGGTCCGGGCGGCCGTCTCATGGCCTGCGCGGGGGCCGGGGTCCGCGCGGGGCTCTGCGCGGGTGCCGGCTCCGTGCGCGGGTCAGCTTCAGCTGCGCCAGGTGTCGTTCAGCACGACCCTGCCGTCGGCGGGGACGGTGGCGGTGCGGTTGGCGCCGCTCTCCCAGGTGACGTTGCCGCCGGCGTCCTTGCGTATGTACTTGTACTCGAAGGACGTACCGGCCGGCAGGTCCACGTCCAGCTTCCACACCGGGTAGCCCGCCGGGTCCAGCTTGGGGGCGTTCGCGGTGTTCCAGTTGCCCAGTTCGGCGCGGTTGCCGACGACGTGGATGTTCTGTCCCATCACCGTGGTGGCCTCGACGTTGAACGAGGCGCCGTCGGCGGTGTTCCCGCTGTCCCCGCCGTCGCCGCCGCCGGAGCAGGTGCGGGCGCCGGTGTGCAGGGCCAGGGCGGCGTTGGCGCCGAGGGTGGCGGTGAACCGGCCCGATCCGTCGACGGTCACCTTCCTGCCGCTCTGGACGTCGCAGTAGTCACCGGACGGCAGGGAGGACTGGAAAGTACGCGAGAGCGGGGAGCTCTCGTGGTTGATGGCGACGTACGCCCTGGAGCCGCGCCCGAAGGCGATGGCGTTGTTGCCGTTGTCCCACCAGTTCGTGACGGCCTGTCCGCGCGAGACGTTGCGGAAGGCGACCATGGAGGAGATCTCGCGCCAGGCGTGCTGGCACTTCCAGCCGCCGCTGTAGCAGGCGGTCACGTTGCCGCCGCTCGGCGGGCCGGCGTCCTTGTCGGACCACTCGTAGCCGGAGTGGACGTCCGGGGAGCCGTAGGGCCAGGCCAGCATGAAGACGTTGGCCAGGGTGTAGTTGGCGCCGTCCTTGTAGTTGAGGGTGTCGCCGACGCGCTCGGTGTCGTGGTTCTCCACGAAGACCCCGGACTTGCCGGACTCCATGAAGCCCCAGCCCTCGCCGAAGTTCTTCAGGTGGGCGAGCCTGTCGCTGTTGAACACCCGCTTGAGCTCGCGGCCGTAGCGGAACTCCTGGACGTCCCCGCTGCCGAGGTACTCGGTGGGCGAGACCGCCTCGCCGGCTCCGTGGATGGCCTCGTGCTTCCAGTAGACGTTCGGGTCGGACAGCCGGGACTTGATGGCGGCCAGGTCGGTGGCGGGCATGTGCTTGGCGGCGTCGATGCGGAAGCCGTCCACGCCCAGGGAGAGCAGGTCGTTCAGGTAGGCGGCGATACGGCCGCGGACGTAGTCCTCGCCGGTGTCGAGGTCGGCCAGGCCCACCAGTTCGCAGTTCTGGACGTTGCCCCGGTCCCGGTAGTCGTTCACCTCCGACCGGCAGTCGTCCATGTCCCGGCCGCTGTAGATGCCGGGGTAGTCGTACTTGGCGAACGGTGTTCCGCCGGTTCCGGTGCCGCTCGCGTGGGCGGACATGTGGTTGATGACCGCGTCGGCGATGACCTTCACACCGGCCGCGTGGCAGGTGTCGATCATGTTCTTGAAGGACGCGCGGTCGCCGAGCCGGCCGGCGATCCTGTAGCTGACGGGCTGGTAGGAGGTCCACCACTGGCTGCCCTGGATGTGCTCCTGGGGCGGCGAGGTCTGGACGTACCCGTAGCCGGCCGGGCCGAGGGTGTCGGTGCAGGCCCTGGCGATCGAGTCGAAGCGCCACTGGAACATCACGGCGGTGACGTCCTTGGTCCCGGGCGGGGCCGCCTGCGCCGGTCCGGGAACGGCGATGAGGGAGCCTGCCATGCCCGCGACAAGCGCGAGTGTGGCGGCCGCTGATCTCCTGGCCACGTTTCCTCCTGTGGGGGAAGCAGATGCGAGTGCCTGCCTGGGGGCAACGCGCCGCGCCCGTGAGGCGGTGGAGCAGTGAATGCTCTTGCTGCAAGAAGACTGAAAGAGCCTGAAAGTCTTCGCGCAGGAGACCGTAGACGGGCCCCGGGGGGCCGTCAAGGCTTTGGACATCTCCGGGAAACACAGCCGTCGCCTCTGCGCAAACTCTTTCGCAAGAGATTGCATGGTGCTACGTTCGACCACACTCCCGGTCCGGTCGGCCGGGGGACCAGGCACATGGCCCCCACGCGCCCGGCCGGCCGGGCCGGGATGCCCGCGCACCGGCCCGCGGCGCACGGTTCCCCCCGGACACACCGCCGGGCGCCGGCCGGCACCCGGCGGCGGGCTGTCAGGTCACACACCGCCGGGTGCCCGCCGGCGCCCGGCGGTACGTGTCGGGTCCTGCGCCCGCCCCTACTCCTGCTGCGGCGGCGGGGCCGTCGAGCCCCTCACCACCAGCTCGGGCTGGAAGACGAACTCCGAGTGCTGGACGGGGTTCCCCCCGATCTCCTCCAGCAGGGCGTTCACCGCCGCGCTCGCCATGGCCTTGACCGGCTGGCGCACGGTCGTCAGCGGCGGGTCGGTGAAGGCGATCAACTCGGAGTCGTCGAAGCCGACCACCGACAGCTCGCGCGGGACCTCCAGCCCGCGCTGCCGGGCTGCCCGCACCACGCCCAGCGCCATCAGGTCGCTGCCGCAGACCACCCCCGTGCAGCCGGCGCTGATCAGCGCGCCCGCCGCGGCGTGGCCGCCCTCCAGGGTGAACAGCGTGTGCTGGACCTGCTCGCGTACCCGCGCCGCGGGTACGCCCTGCTCGATCAGCGCCGCCGTGAACCCCTCCGCCTTCCGCCGCACGGGTACGTACCGCACGGGGCCGACCGCCAGGCCGATCCGCAGTGGATCATGGCCCAGGTCCACCAGATGGCGTACCGCCATCCGGGCCGCCGCCCGGTCGTCGGGCGACACGAAGGGAGCGCTGACGTGCTCGTTGAACCCGTTGATGAGCACGAACGGCACACCCCGCCCGGACAGCCGCACATAGCGGCCCGGGTCCGCGGTGGTGTCGGCGTGCAGCCCGGAGAGGAAGACGATGCCGTTGACGCCCCGCTCGACGAGCTGGTCGACCAGCTCGTCCTCGGTGGCGCCGCCGGGCATCTGGGTGCACAGCACCGGGGTGTAGCCGTGCCCGGCCAGGACCTGTTCGATGACCTGGGCGAACGCCGGGAAGATCGGGTTGGTCAGCTCCGGGATGACCAGCCCGATCAGTCCGGCGCTGCGCTGCCGCAGCCGCACCGGCCGCTCGTACCCCAGCACGTCCAGGGCCGCCAGCACCTTCTGCCGGGTGCCGGCCGCCACGCCCGCCTTGCCGTTGAGCACACGGCTGACCGTGGCCTCGCTGACCGAGGCCTGGGCCGCGATGTCGGCCAGACGGGCAGTCCCGGGAGCACTGCCGGGGACACTCCCGGGAACGCCGCCGGGGACGGCGCCCGCGGCCGGTCCCCCCTGCTGGGGGACCGGCGCGGGCGCCGTACCGGTGTCGGTCATACCTCCCACCAGACGGTGGTGTCGGCCGGGATCGCCCCGCCTTCGTACTCGCCGCTGGCCAGCAGCGCCCGGCCGGGCGCCGCGGACAGCTCCACGGGCCGGTCGGTGGTGTTGGCGGTGCAGATCAGGTCGCGGCCGGAGCCGTCGGCCGCCCGGCGGCGGAAGGCCAGCACGCCGGCGGGGAAGTCCTCCAGCCACTCCACGCTCTCGCCCGCGCCCAGCGCCGGGTGCTCGCGGCGCACCGCCAGCGCGCTGCGGTACAGCTCCAGCGTGGAGGTGGGGTCGCCGGTCTGCTCCTCGACCGACAGCTCGGCCCACTGCCCGGGCTGGGGCAGCCAGCTTCCGCCGGAGCCGAAGCCGTGGCTGGAACCGGCCCGCGTCCACGGGATCGGCACGCGGCAGCCGTCGCGCAGCCCGTCCTGTCCGTTGTCCTTGAAGAAGGACGGGTCCTGGCGCACCTCGTCGGGCAGGTCGGCGACCTCCGGCAGGCCCAGCTCCTCGCCCTGGTAGACGTAGGCCGAGCCGGGCAGCGCCAGCATCAGCAGCGAGGCCGCGCGGGCGCGGGCCAGGCCGCCGCCGAGCCGGGTGCGGTGGCGCACCACGTCGTGGTTGGACAGCACCCAGGTGGTGGGGGCGCCGACCGGGCGCATGGAGTCCAGCGACTGGTCGATGACCTCCCGCAGCGCCTCGGCGTTCCACCCGGTGTTCAGGTAGTGGAAGTTGAACGCCTGGTGCAGCTCGTCGGCGCGCAGGTAGAGCGCGGTGCGCTCGGGGCTGGGCGTCCAGGCCTCGGCGACGCCGATGCGCTCGCCGGGGTACTCGTCCAGGATGCGCCGCCAGGAGCGGTAGATCTCGTGGACGCCGTCCTGGTCGAAGAAGGGCAGCACCTGGTTGCCCAGCAGCTTCAGCTGCCCGGCCCGTCCCATGTCGGGCAGTCCGGCGGCCTTGACCAGTCCGTGTGCGACGTCGATGCGGAAGCCGTCCACGCCCATGTCCAGCCAGAAGCGCAGCACCGAGCGGAACTCGTCCCGCACGGCCTCGTTCTCCCAGTTGAAGTCGGGCTGCTCGGGGGCGAACAGGTGCAGGTACCACTCCCCCGGGGTGCCGTCGGGGTTCTTGGTGCGGGTCCAGGCCGGGCCGCCGAAGATGGACTCCCAGTCGTTGGGGGGCTCCTCGCCCTTCGGGCCGCGGCCGGGGCGGAAGTGGTAGCGGTCGCGCAGCGGCGAGCCGGGGCCCTCGCGCAGGGCTCTCTGGAACCACTCGTGCTGGTCGGAGGAGTGGTTGGGCACCAGGTCCACGATGATCCGCAGCCCCAGCTCGTGGGCGTCGCGGATCAGCGCGTCGGCGTCGTGCAGATCGCCGAACATCGGGTCGATGGCGCGGTAGTCGGCGACGTCGTAGCCGGCGTCGGCCTGCGGGGAGGCGTAGAAGGGGCTGAGCCAGACGGCGTCGACGCCCAGGTCGGCCAGGTAGGGCAGCCGCGCGCGGACGCCCGCCAGATCCCCCATGCCGTCGCCGTTGCCGTCGGCGAAGGAGCGGGGGTAGACCTGGTAGATCACCGCGTCGCGCCACCAGCCGGCCGGCGCTCCCGAGGCGTCCGTGCGGACGGCCGGGGCCGTGCCGGTGGCGGGGGCTGATGAGTGCTGGGTCATGTCATCCCTGGTGTCGTGAGTGGGGGGACGCGAGGTGCCGGACGAGTGGGGCGGCGGATCAGGACTTGACGGCGCCGGAGGTCAGGCCGGCGACGAGGTGGCGCTGTGCGATGCCGAAGACGATCGCGGCCGGGACGGCGATGATCACCGCGGCGGCGGTCATCGAGCCCCAGTCGCCCACGTACTGGTTGACGAAGGTCTGCAGGCCGCCGGCGAGGGTGAGGTTCTCCTCGCCGGTCATGAAGGCCGACGCGTAGGCGACCTCGGCCCAGGCCGTCACGAAGCTGTAGAAGCCGGTGACGGCCAGCCCCGGCTTGGCCAGCGGCAGGATCAGCCGCCAGAACGTGCCGAAGGGGTTGAGGCCGTCCACGCGCCCCGACTCGTCGATGGAGACGGGGATGGTGTCGAAGAAGCCCTTCATCATCCAGGCGCAGAACGGCACCGCGATGGTGAGGTAGGTGATGATCAGCCCGACGGGCTGGTTGAGCAGGCCGAGCTGCGCCATCAGGTTGTACAGCGGCACGATCAGGATCGCCATCGGGAACATCTGCGTGATCAGCAGGGTCCACATCAGCGGGCGCATCCCGGGGAAGCGGAAGCGGCTGACGGCGTAGCCGGTGGTGGCGGAGATGAACACGCCGAGCAGCGTGGTCGCCACCACGACCACCACCGAGTTCCAGAACCAGGTCAGGAAGTAGGTCTCGCCCAGGACGTGGGTGTAGTTCTCCAGCGTGAAGTTCTGCACCAGCGAGGTGGTGAAGGTCTCCGTCTTGGGCTTGAAGGACGTCACCAGCAGCCAGAAGGGCGGGAAGACCGCGGCCAGGGCCGCGAGCAGCAGGCCCGCGTGCAGGGCGGTGGAGGCCAGCGGCCCGCGCTCGCCGCGCCCGCGCGCCCGCCGGGGCCGCCCGCCGCCGGCCGGCGGCACGGGCGCGGTGGTGGCGGGGTCGGGGGTCGTGGTCGCGGTGGTGGTTTCCGTGGTGTTCATCGTCGTCACCACACCTCTCCCTGCTTGCGGAGCGAACGGCGGTAGAACACCGCGAAGAGCATCAGGAGCAGCAGGATCAGCACGCCCCAGGCCGCGGAGGTGGCGAAGTCGCGCGGGCTGTTGAGGAAGGACAGCCGGTAGGCGTAGGTCACCAGGATCTCGGTGGAGTCGCCCGGCCCGCCGCGGGTGAGCAGGTAGATCACCGGGAACATGTTGAACGTCCAGATGGTGCTCAGCAGGACCACGGTGCTGCTGACCGAGCGGATGCCCGGCAGGGTGACGTTGCGGAAGCGCTGCCAGGCGTTCGCGCCGTCCACCTCGGCGGCCTCCAGCAGCTCCGAGGGGATGGCCTGGAGGGCGCCCAGCAGGGCGACGAGCATGAACGGCACGCCCAGCCAGACGTTCACCGCGATGACGGAGATCTTCGCCCAGGTGGGGTCGCCCAGCCAGGGGACGCCCTCGATGCCCCCGCCCTCCAGGACCCGGTTGAGGATGCCGTTCTTCTCGTTGAACAGCATCTGCCAGGCGAAGACGGAGACGAAGGCGGGGATGCCCCAGGGCAGGATGATCGCGATGCGGTACACCGCCCTGCCGCGCAGCTTCCGGTTGAGCATGGTGGCCAGCACCAGGCCCAGCAGGAAGGTCACGGAGACGCAGCCGACCGTCCACAGCACCGTCCAGCCCAGCCGGTCCCAGAAGACGTTGTCGGTGAGGATGGCCAGGTAGTTCTCGAGACCGACGAACTCGTAGGTGGCCTCGATCTCGTTGACGCCGATGGTGCGGGCGACGTTGGCCTCGTCCGCGTCCGTCAGGGACAGCCAGATGCCCCGGAACAGCGGATAGCCGATGATCACCCCGATGACGGTCACCACGGGGGCCACCATGGCCCACGCGTACCAGTGCGTCGCCAGTGCGCGGCGCAGCGGTCCGGGGACCTTGCTGGACTTCTCGCCAGTTCCGCGGCCGCGGCCGCGGGCGTCTCCGCCCGCGGCCGGTGCCACCGACTGGCCGGTCTCGACAGCCATGGTCGTCGGTCAGCCTCTCCCTGAGCTCTTCCGGACCCTTACTTCCAGTCCCCGTCCTCGAGGAGCTTGGCGTACTCCTCACCGGCCTTCTCCGCGGCGGCCTCCGGCTTGGTCTTGCCGGTCAGCACGTCGGCCATCTGGACGCGCAGCGGCTCGAAGAGGGAGTTGCCCTCGGCGATCCAGGGGCGCTCGACGGCCTTGTCCACGGCGGGCTTGAAGAACTGGACCATCTGGTTGTCCTCGACGGTCTTCTCCTCGTACACCGAGGTGCGCGTCGGCAGCAGGCTCAGCTCCTCGGTGGTGCGCTTCTGGACCTCGGCGGAGCTCATGTACTTGACGAACTCGTAGGAGGCGTCGAGGTTGTCGGAGCCGGCGTAGACGGAGTAGTTGTGACCGCCCTGCGGGGCGCCCTGGCCGGCGCTGCCGGCCGGGACCGCGGCGACCCCGAGGTTGTCCTCGTCGTCCTTGAACTGCTTGCCCGCGAGGGTGTCCTCGATGGCCCAGGGGCCATTGATCATCATCGCGACCTTGCCGTCCTTGAAGGACTTCTGCATGTTCTCCCAGCCGTTGGTGGTGTCCGTGGTCGCGGCCCCGGAGTCCACCAGGTCCTTGATCACCTCGAACGCCTTCACGCCGGGCTCTTCGTCGATGGTGATCTTCTTCGCGTCGGCGTCGAGCATGTCGCCGCCCTCGCCGTACAGGAAGGGCAGGAACCAGTACGGGTCGTCGCCGCGCAGGTAGAACGGGGTGACGTCGTTCTTCTCGAACGCCTTCGTGGAGTCCTTGATGTCCTCGACCGACTGCGGGACCTCGACGCCGGCCTTCTCCAGCAGACCCTTGTTGTAGAAGAGGGCCAGGGTGTCGATGACCTGCGGGACGGCGTAGGTCTTGCCGTCGTACTGGGTGCTGCCCCAGGCCTGCGGCAGGTAGTCGTCCTTGTCGTCGACCGCGGCGGTGTCGTCCAGCGGGGCGAGGTAGCCCAGGCTGGCGAAGTCGGCCACCCAGGCGACCTCGGTGCGCATCACGTCGGGGGCGCCGGAGCCGCCGCCCGCGGCGTTCTTGAACTTGTTACTGGCCTCGCCGAAGGGGACGTTGACGTACTTGACCTCGACGCCGGGGTGCTTGTCCTCGAACTCCTCGGCGACCTTCTTGTAGAAGCCCTTCTCGGCGTCGCCCGACGTGTCCCAGAACTCGACGGTGCCCGACAGTTCGCCGTTGGCGTTCTTCTTCTCGCCGCCGTCGCCGTCCCCGCCGCCGCAGGCCGTGGCCGCGAGCGCGATGGCCGCGACCAGTGCGGTGGTCCCTATGCCACGCCGCATGTGAACTCCTCCATGATCCGGTGCCCGTCTCGCGGGGGCACTGGCGTACTCCGCGCGGGCCGCGCGGTCGCGGCGCCGGGCTGACCAGGAACGTAACAGCGGGGCAATCTTTTAGAAAGACCTTGCGGCAACTTTCTGCAAACGAGTCTGCAACGACTTCCGCAAGAAGTTGCACCCCTGCTACCTTCCTCCGCGTTCCACTGCGGATCCTCCGCTTGAGGACAGACGGGAAGAGCACGATGGAAAGCCACATACACCCCGACACGTCCGATTCGACCGGACGGGCCGCCCGACGCGGCAGGACCGCCGCGCTGGCCGCCGCCCTCTCCCTGACCCTGACGGCCACCGCCTGCACGGTCCTCGGCGGCTCCGCCGAGGACGACGCCTCCGCCGCCTCCGGCAGCGTCACCTGGTGGGACACCTCGGGCGAGGCCGAGGCCCCGCACTTCGCCAAGCTCGTCGCCGCCTTCGAGAAGAAGCACCCGGAGATCGACGTCGAGCACGTCACCGTCCCCTTCGACCAGGCCCAGCAGAAGTTCCTGGACGCCGTGGAGTCCGGCCGGGGCATACCCGACGTACTGCGCGCGGACGTCGGCTGGACGATCGGCTTCGCCGCCGAGGGCCACCTGGCCGACCTCACCGGCACCCCCGCCCTGGACGCCGACATGTCCGGTTTCCTGCCGACCACCACCGCGAGCGTGACGCTGGAGAACGGCGGCGTCTACGGCGTCCCCCAGGTGACCGACACCCTCGCCCTGCTGTACAACCGCCGGATCTTCGAGGAGGCCGGGATCAGCCGCCCCCCGTCCACCTGGAAGGACCTCAAGGACGTCGCGCTGGAGATCAAGGAGAAGACCGGCGCCGAGGGCATCGCCCTCAACCCCGACCCCTTCTTCTCCCTGCCGTTCCTGTACGGCGAGGAGAGCGATCTGGTCGACGTCGGCTCCCGTACGATCACCGTCGCCTCCCCCGACTCCGTCCGGGGGGTGGCCACCGCCGCCGACCTGGTCTCCTCCGGCGCCGCGCCCAAGCCCCCGGAGAAGGACGCCTACGCCGCCATGCAGAACGCCTTCAAGAGCGGCGAGGCGGCCATGATGATCAACGGCCCCTGGGCGACCGCCGACATCTTCTCCTCCCCCGAGTTCGAGGACCGCGACAACCTCGGCATCGCCGCCGTCCCGGCCGGCGGGTCGGGCACCGCGGGCTCCCCCACCGGCGGCCACAACCTCGTGGTCTCCGCGGAGGCGGAGAACCCCGACGCCTCGTACCTCTTCGTCAAGTACATGACCGACGCGAAGCGGCAGGAGAGCACCGCCCTCGCCCTGGGGCTGCTGCCGACCCGTACGGCCGCCTACACCGGGAAGGTACTGTCCGACCCGGTGCGCAACTCCTTCTACCTGGCGCTGACCAAGGCCGTGGCCCGGCCCTCCCTCCCCGAGGGCGGACAGCTCTTCGTCGCCCTCCAGCCCCACTACACGGCCATCCTGCGCGGCGAGGAGACCGCCCGCGAGGGACTGACCCGCACCGCCGAGGAGTGGAGCGACGGACTGCTGCCCGGCTACAGCGTCGAACGGTGAGCCCCCGGTTCCGCCCCCCGGCCCCGGGGGGCGAAACCACACCTATCCGGGCGAACTCCCGGGTACGGTGGGCAGTCGGACACATGACCGGTACAGTCCGGTGCTGTGACCGCACGGCTAGCTGACATCGCAGCCCAGGCGGGGGTCAGCGAAGCGACGGTCAGCCGCGTCCTCAACGGCAAGCCCGGCGTTTCCCCGGCCACCCGCGAGTCCGTCCTCGCCGCACTGGACCTGCTGGGGTACGAACGGCCCATGCGCCTGCGCCGGCTCAGCGCGGGGCTGGTCGGGCTGATCACCCCCGAGCTGGAGAACCCGATCTTCCCGGCGTTCGCCCAGGTCATCGGACAGGCGCTGACCCGTCAGGGCTACACCCCCGTCCTGGCCACCCAGACCCCCGGCGGCTCGACGGAGGACGAGCTGACCGAGATGCTCGTGGACCGGGGCGTGGCGGGCATCATCTTCGTCTCCGGGCTGCACGCCGACACCACCGCCGACACACAGCGCTACGAGCAGCTGCGCGGCAAGGGCGTGCCGTTCGTGATGGTCAACGGCTTCTCCCCCAAGGTCCGCGCGCCCTTCGTCTCACCGGACGACCGGGCCGCGATGCGACTGGCCGTCACCCACCTGATCTCGCTCGGCCACGAGCGCATCGGTCTGGCCCTGGGGCCGGCCCGGTTCGTGCCCGTGCAGCGCAAGACGGAGGGCTTCACCACCAGCCTCCAGGAGCAGCTCGGACTCTCGCCCGGCGAGGCGGAGTCGATGGTCCAACACTCGCTGTACACCCTGGAGGGCGGCCAGGCCGCGGCCGGCACCCTGATCGACCGCGGCTGCACCGCCGTGGTCTGCGCCAGCGACATGATGGCGCTCGGCGCCATCCGGGCCGCCCGGCAGCGCGGCCTGTCCGTTCCCGGCGACGTCTCGGTCATCGGCTTCGACGACTCCCCGCTGATCGCCTTCACCGACCCGCCCCTGACCACCATCCGCCAGCCGGTGACCGCGATGGGCCAGGCGGCGGTACGGGCCCTGCTGGAGGAGATCGGCGGCACCCCCGCCCCGCACAGCGAGTTCGTCTTCCTCCCCGAGCTGGTCGTCCGCGGCTCCACCGCCTCCGCGCCTCAGGGACGGAGGTCCGTCCCGGGGAGGACCGGAGGTGACCGGGACAGGACCGGGGGATGATCGGTCGGGGTCCGGATTCTGGCAGACTGGCGCACCATGGGGGCTACGATCGCGAGGACGACAGAAGAAACCAGAGTGACCGATGTCGCTCCGGCAGATGAACACACGGTTGCTCCGGCTCCGCGCCGCACCGTGTCCCAGCGCATCCGCGTGCCCCGCAGGCCCCGGATCTGGTTCGAGATCACGCTGATCGCGATCAGCTACTGGACGTACTCCATGATCCGCAACGCCGTGCCGGAGCAGGAGGCGCAGGCCCTGCGGAACGCCGACTGGCTGTGGGAGGCCGAGCGCGCCCTCGGCATCGCCGTCGAACAGTCCCTCAACCACGCGGTCAACGGCGTCACCTGGCTGATCGTGACGATGAACTACTACTACGCCACGCTGCACTTCATCGTCACCATCGGCGTCCTGGTCTGGCTCTACCGCAGACACCCGGGCCGCTACGCCGCCACCCGTACGGTCCTGTTCGCCACCACGGCCGTCGCCCTGCTCGGCTACTACCTCTACCCCCTGGCTCCGCCGCGGCTGATGGAGAGCGTGCACTTCATCGACACCGTCAAGGTCCACGGCACCTGGGGCTCGATGGCCTCGGGCGACATGGCCAACGTCTCCAACCAGTACGCGGCCATGCCGTCGATGCACATCGGCTGGTCGGTGTGGTGCGGCATCACCCTCGCCCTGTTGGCGGCGCCGCTGTGGGTGAAGATCCTCGGATGGCTCTACCCGGCCCTCACCCTGGTGGTCATCGTCTGCACCGCCAACCACTTCTGGCTGGACGCGGTCGGCGGGCTGGTCTGCCTGGGCATAGGCTTCGCGGTCTCCTGCGCCTGGTACGGCGCCCCGGCCCACCGCCTCCCCCGCCTGATCCCCGCCTCGCCCTAGCCCCACCCACGGGAGAAACCCCTCCCCCGCGCCGGGGGCTCGCTTCGCCCGGGTGACGACCACGCGCCCGCACCCGGACAACGGGCCCGCACCACCCCGGACCCGCACCCGGGCGACGGCGGGAGGGGACGGGGAGGGGCGGACGTTCCGGACACTCAAGTATTATTTGCGGCCAATAGGCGCTTCACGCAACGGTGTACGGAACGGCCGTAAATAATACCGTCCGGAATGTTCGCCCCGGACCGGCCCCGACCCCCGCACACACCCGGCCCCCACCGCACCGCGCCCCCACCGCCCCACCGGCGGAACCCGCGCCCCAGAACGCACCCCCACCGGCGGAGCCCGCCCCCAGGGCGAACCCGCCACCGGCGGAACCCGCCCCCAGGGCGAACCCACCACCGGCGAAACCCTCACTCCACCCCGTAGAACAACCGGTCCACCACCCCCCGGGCACGCCGCGTGATACGCCGGTAGTCCTCCAGCATCTCGCCCACGTGCCCCGGCTCGTACCCCAGGTAGCGTCCGACGGCGGCCAGCTCGCGCGGCTCGGAGGGGAAGGTGTCGCCGGGCCGGCCGCGCACCAGCATCACCGCGTTGCGCACCCGGGTGGCCAGCAGCCACGCCTCGTCCAGGGTCGCCGCGTCCTCCCCGCCGATCAGCCCGGCGTCCCGCGCGGCGGCCAGCGCGGCGCGGGTTCGGGTGGTGCGCAGCCCCGGCACCTTCGCTCCATGGCGCAACTGCGTCAGCTGGACCGTCCACTCCACGTCCGACAGCCCGCCCCTGCCCAGCTTGGTGTGGGTGGTGGGGTCGGCGCCGCGCGGCAGCCGCTCACCCTCCATCCGGGCCTTGAGGCGGCGGATCTCCCGCACCGCGTCCTCCTCCAGGCCGTCCTCCGGATAGCGCAGGGGGTCGATCAGCTCGACGAAGCGGCGACCCAGGTCCGCGTCTCCCGCCACCGGTTCGGCGCGCAGCAGCGCGTGCCGCTCCCACACCTGCGACCAGCGGCGGTAGTAGGTCCCGTAGGAGGCCAGGGTGCGCACCAGCGGGCCGCTTCTGCCCTCCGGCCGCAGGTCGGCGTCGATGAGCAGCGGCGGGTCGGAGCTGGGGAGCTGCAGGAGGCGGCGCATCTCGCCGGCGACGGCGAGGGCCGCCTCGCCGGCCTCCCGCTCGTCCACACCCTCGCGCGGTTCGTGGACGAACAGCACATCGGCGTCGGAGCCGTAGTTCAGCTCTCGGCCCCCGAAGCGGCCCATGCCGATGATCGCGAAGCGGGTGGGCAGGGTGTCGCCCCAACGGGCGTCCACCGCCGCCCGCAGGGCGCCGGCGACGGTCGCGGCGTTCAGGTCGGACAGCGCCTCCCCCACCCGGTCCACGGCGGCCGCGACGCCCTCGGCGTCCCCCGCACCACCACCGGCACCACCCCCCGAACCGCCTACCGCACCACCACCGGCACCACCCTGCGCACCACCACCGGCACCACCCTGCGCACCACCACCGGCACCACCCTGCGCACCACCGCCCGACCCACCCGAGCCCCCCTCCGCCCCACTGCCCGAAGCACCCTCCGAACCACCCTCCGAACCACCGGAACCGCCCCCGCTCCCCGCCTTGTACGCGCCGATGACATCGGCGGCGGCGGTACGGAACAGCTCGCGCCGCCGCACCCCGCGGACGGCGGTGACGGCCTGCTCGGACCCGTCGGCCCGGCCGACGGCCGCCAGCGCCTCCTGGGCCAGCGCCTCCCGGCCGCGCGGCCGCAGCCCGCCGGGGTCGCCGAGCAGGGCGACGGCCTCGGGGGCGCGCAGCAGCAGGTCGGGGGCGAGCCGCCCGGCCGACAGCACCCGGGCCAGGTTCTCCGCGGCGGCCCCCTCGTCCCGCAGCAGCCGCAGGTACCACGGCGTCTGGCCGAGCGCGTCGGAGACCTTGCGGAAGCCCAGCAGCCCGGCGTCGGGGTCGGCGGAGTCGGCGAACCAGCCCAGCAGCACCGGCAGCAGGGTGCGCTGGATGGCGGCTTTGCGGCTGACCCCGGAGGTCAGCGCCTCCAGATGGCGCAGGGCGGCGGCCGGGTCCGCGTAGCCGAGCGCCTCCAGGCGCTGCCGGGCGGCTCCGGCCGACAGCCGGACCTCGCCGGGCGCGAGCTGGGCGACGGCGTCCAGCAGCGGCCGGTAGAAGATCTTCTCGTGCAGCCGCCGCACCACGGCCGCGTGCCGCTTCCAGGCGCGGGTCAGCTCGGCCACCGGGTCCTGGCGGAAGCCCAGGCAGCGGCCCAGCCGGCGCAGTTCGGCCTCGTCCCTGGGCATCAGATGGGTGCGGCGCAGCCTCTGGAGCTGGATGCGGTGCTCCAGGACCCGCAGGAAGCGGTACGCGTCGCCGAGCGCGGCGGCGTCCTGGCGGCCCACGTACCCGCCCGCCGCGAGGTCGTCGAGCGCGGCCAGCGTGGTGGGGCTGCGCAGGGAGGTGTCGCTGCGCCCGTGGACGAGCTGGAGGAGCTGGACGGCGAACTCCACGTCGCGCAGGCCCCCGGGGCCGAGCTTGAGTTCGCGGTCGAGTTGCGCGGCGGGGATCGTGGCGACCACGCGGCGGCGCATCTGCTGCACGTCGGTGACGAAGTTCTCCCGCTCGGCGGCCTGCCACACCATCGGGGCCAGGGCCTCGGTGTACTCACGGCCCAGTGCCGGGTCGCCGGCCACCGGGCGGGCCTTGAGCAGTGCCTGGAACTCCCAGGTCTTGGCCCAGCGCCGGTAGTACGCCAGATGGCTGGACAGGGTGCGCACCAGCGGGCCGTTGCGCCCCTCGGGCCGCAGGTTGGCGTCCACCGGCCAGATGGTGCCCTCGGCGGTGGTGTCGGAGCAGATCCGCATCATCCGCGCGGCGAGCCGGGTCGCGGCGCGCAGCGCCTCGCTCTCCCCGTCGCCGTCCCCCGCCGCTGCCCCGGCGGGCTCGGCGACGAAGACGACGTCCACGTCCGAGACGTAGTTGAGCTCGCGTCCGCCGCACTTGCCCATCCCGATCACGGCCAGTCGGCACGCCCGCGCGTCCTGCGGCTCCTCGCGCCCGGCCATCGCCAGGGCGGCGCGCAGGGTGGCGGTGGCCAGGTCGGCGAGCTCGGCGGCGGTCTCGTCGACCGTCGTGGTGCCGCACACGTCGCGGGCGGCGATGGTGAGCAGGGCGCGACGGTAGGCGACGCGCAGCTCGTCGGGGCCGTCCGCACCGGCGAGCGCGGCCTCGAACTCCTCTACGCCCGGGTGGAGGTCGGCCGTCTCGTAGGAGTGGAGGGCCTGCCAGTCGTCCGGGTGGCCGGCGAGGTGGTCGCCGAGCGCCTCGGAGGCGCCCAGCACCCCCAGCAGCCGGTCGCGCAGCGGCTTGGCCGCCAGCACGGTGCCCAGCAGCGTCTGCCGCCCGGCCTCGTCGGGCTGGGCCTCCACCAGGCGGACGAAGGACAGCAGCGCCTGGTCGGGGTCGGCGGTGGCGCCGAGCGCGTCGAGGAGCACCGCGTCGTCGCGCACCCGGGTCAGGGCGGGTGAGTCCAGCAGGCGGACGGCCGCCCCCGGATCGGTGAACCCGCGCCGCACGAACCGTCCGAACCGGCTGTCCCGCCGACCGCCCTGCACCACTGTGGCCTTGCCTCTCGCCGCTGCCGCCGTACCGCCCCGCCGTACCGCTCCGCCGTGCTGCCCCGCGTACCGACCCGCCGTCCCGCTACAGCACCGGCAGGGACTTGCGCAGCTCGAAGGCGGTGACCTCGGAGCGGTACTCCTCCCACTCCTGCTTCTTGTTGCGCAGGAAGAAGTCGAAGACGTGCTCGCCCAGGGTCTCGGCGACCAGTTCGCTGCGCTCCATCAGCGCGATCGCCTCGCCCAGGTTCTGCGGCAGCGGCTCGATGCCCATCGCGCGGCGTTCGGCGTCCGACAGCGCCCACACGTCGTCCTCGGCGCCGGCCGGGAGCTCGTAGCCCTCCTCGATGCCCTTGAGTCCGGCCGCGAGCAGCACCGCGTAGGCCAGGTAGGGGTTGGCGCCGGAGTCCAGGGAGCGCACCTCGATGCGGGTGGAGCCCATCTTGCCCGGCTTGTACATCGGCACGCGGATCAGCGCGGAGCGGTTGTTGTGCCCCCAGCAGATGTAGGAGGGTGCCTCGCCGCCGGCGCCCGCGGTGCGCTGGGCCCCGCCCCAGATGCGCTTGTAGGAGTTGACCCACTGGTTGGTGACGGCGGAGATCTCCCCGGCGTGCCTGAGCAGCCCGGCGATGAAGGAGCGGCCGACCTTGGAGAGCTGGTACTCGGCGCCGGACTCGTGGAAGGCGTTGCGGTCGCCCTCGAACAGCGACAGGTGGGTGTGCATCCCGGAGCCGGGGAACTCCGAGAACGGCTTGGGCATGAACGTCGCCTGCACTCCCTGCTCCAGCGCGACCTGCTTCATCACCAGCCGGAACGTCATGATGTTGTCGGCCGTCGACAGGGCGTCGGCGTACCGCAGGTCGATCTCCTGCTGCCCCGGGGCGCCCTCGTGGTGGGAGAACTCCACCGAGATGCCCATCGACTCCAGCATGGTGATCGCCTGGCGGCGGAAGTCCTGGCCGACGTGCTGCGGGGTGTGGTCGAAGTAGCCGGAGGAGTCGGCCGGGGTGGGCCGGGTGCCGTCCACCGGCTTGTCCTTGAGCAGGAAGAACTCGATCTCGGGGTGGGTGTAGAAGGTGAAGCCCAGGTCGGAGGTCTTGTTCAGGGCCCGCTTGAGGACGTAGCGGGGGTCGGCGTAGGAGGGGGAGCCGTCCGGCATCAGGATGTCGCAGAACATCCGCGCGGTGCCGGGGGCCTCGGCGCGCCAGGGCAGGATCTGGAAGGTGCTCGGGTCGGGCTTGGCGATCATGTCGGACTCGTAGACGCGGGCGAAGCCCTCGATCGCGGACCCGTCGAATCCCATGCCCTCGTCGAAGGCCTGCTCCAGCTCCGCCGGCGCGACGGCGACGGACTTCAGGAAGCCGAGCACGTCGGTGAACCACAGCCGGACGAACCGGATGTCGCGCTCTTCGAGCGTCCTGAGCACGAATTCCTGCTGCTTGTCCATGGTCACCCATCCTCGCTGGTCAGACGGCCCTTCCCCATGCCGCCCGGGAAGGGAGCGGCCCGCACACCAGTATCACGGTGAGGGGTTACCGTCACATTACGCCGACCCGGCCTCCGTGGACCTTCCCAGATAGGTGAGCGGGCCGGGGTCGGGCACCGACAGCTCGTGGAAGCCGAGGCGGTCGTAGAAGCGCCGCGCGCCGGTGTTCACCGTCAGCATGCCCAGATGGACGCGCTTCGCCCCCTCCCGGCGCAGGGCGTCCAGCAGCGTGCGCATCAGCGCCCTCCCGTGCCCCGCGCGCTGGTACGCGGGGAGGATGTCGATGTGGAGGTGCGCCGGGTGGTCGGCCAGTTCGGGCAGCACCATCCGCTCGGGTGTGTACAGCAGCTCGGTCATCCGCTCGTCCGGTGTCACCGGCCGCCGCGCCCTCGGATACCCGCCGGCCACCCGCGGCAGCCACTGACGGCGGAACGCCTCGGCGAACGCGGCGGTGTCGGCGGTGCCGATCGCGTACCCGACCGCGTGCCCGCCGTCGTCCAGCACGAAGGCCAGGTGCGGCGCGTGCCACACGTACGGGCCGGCGAAGAGGTCGCCCATCAGGTCCGGGTTCCGGTAGATCCCCCGCGCGTCGCCGCCCGCGTCGGCGGTGCGCACGCACACGTCGTACACCGCCTCCCGGTCCCGCGCCCGGTACGGCCGTACGAACGGCCCGCCACTGCTCTCGCCCACCGGGGCCTCCTTTCCTGGGAGCGCTCCCAGCATGACCGCACGAGCCCCGCGC
Source organism: Streptomyces barkulensis (assembly GCF_002843305.1). Classification (GTDB taxonomy): domain Bacteria; phylum Actinomycetota; class Actinomycetes; order Streptomycetales; family Streptomycetaceae; genus Streptomyces; species Streptomyces barkulensis. The sequence goes on along the minus strand of NZ_PGSG01000073.1, from coordinate 30,899 downwards.
GACAACCCTCCGGGAGCCGCTACCCCAGCCCCAGCACCCGGTCCGCTTCCAGCGTCACCGGCGCACCCACCGACTCCGGCAGCGTGAAGGACTCCCCCGGCGGATGTACCGCGTGCACGCGGTACTCCCCGTACTCCGGCTCGGTCAGCACATGCACCCGCCGGTTGCGGCGGTCGGCGATGACGTAGACGGGGATCCCGGCGATCGCATAGGCGGTGACCTTCTTCTTCAGGTCATTGCCGTAGTTGGAGGGGGTGACCTCCAACACCATCCGGAAGACCGCGGGGTCGTAGCAGTTGTGCTCGGCCCTGTGTTCGTCGAAGTCCGCGTCCACGACGGCCAGATCGGGAACGGCGTAGTCGAAGGGCCCGTCCGGCAGCCAGACGCCCACAGCCTGGATCACCCGGCTCTCCTTGCCATGCAGGCCCGCGGCCAGAAGCGGGACCATGATGTCGGTCAGGGCATCTCCATGGTGCCCGTCGGCGGGTGGTGTCACGGTGATCTCTCCCCCGATGATCTCGACGCGGTAGCCGGGGAGCCTCTGCGAGAGCTCCTCGGCCTCCTCCAGCAGGTTCGGCGCGTCGTCGCAGGGGTACTCGACTGCTGCGGCGGACATGGCATTCCTCCTGACGGCCGGTGGTCGAGGCCGTCATCGTAAGCCGGAAGCCCCCACCACACCTGGGACCGAGACCTTCACCCGAACGGGTGCGACACGCGGTAGCCGGGCCGGTCCCCGCCTCCCGGGATCGCGTCAGTACGACGATTAGACTGACCGTGTGCCTCAGCTACGACTCGCCCTGAACCAGATCGACTCCACCGTCGGCGACCTCGCCGGGAACGCGGACGCGGTCGTCCGCTGGACGCGGCACTCGGCCGAGCAGGGGGCGCACCTCGTGGCGTTCCCCGAGATGATGCTCACCGGCTACCCCGTCGAGGACCTGGCCCTGCGCCCGTCCTTCGTCCGGGCCAGCCGCTCCGCCCTCACCGCCCTCGCCGCCCGCCTGGCCGACGAGGGACTGGGCGAAATCCCCGTGGTCGTCGGCTACCTCGACCGGGCGGAGGAGGCCCAGCCCCGCTACGGCCAGCCCGCCGGCGCGCCCCGCAACGCCGCGGCCGTCCTCCACGGGGGCGAGGTCGTGCTGACCTACGCCAAGCACCACCTTCCCAACTACGGGGTCTTCGACGAGTTCCGCTACTTCGTCCCCGGCGAGACCCTGCCCGTGGTCCGGGTCCGCGGCGTCGACGTGGCCCTGGCGATCTGCGAGGACCTGTGGCAGGACGGCGGCCGGGTGCCCGCCGCCCGCGCCGCCGGGGCGGGCCTGCTGCTGTCCGTCAACGCCTCCCCCTACGAGCGGAACAAGGACGACACCCGCCTGGACCTGGTGCGCCGCCGGGCCCGCGAGGCCGGCTGCACCACCGCCTACCTGGCCATGGTCGGCGCCCAGGACGACCTGGTCTTCGACGGCGACTCCATCGTCGTCTCCGCCGACGGCGAGGTCATCGCGCGGGCCCCGCAGTTCGAGGAGGGCTGCGTCGTCCTCGACCTCGACCTGCCCGCCGCCGCGACCGAACCCCCCTCCGGCAACGTCTCCGACGGCCTGCGCATCGAGCACCGCACCCTGTCGGCCTCCCCCCTCCCCGCGTACGAGCCGCAGGTCACCGGCGCGGAGGCCCCCCGTATGGACGACGACGAGGAGATCTACACCGCCCTCGTCACGGGCCTGCGCGCCTACGTCCTGAAGAACGGTTTCCGCTCGGTGCTCATCGGGCTGTCCGGCGGCATCGACTCCGCCCTCACCGCCGCCATCGCCTGCGACGCGATCGGTCCGGAGAACGTGTACGGCGTCTCCATGCCCTCGCGCTACTCCTCGGAGCACTCCAGGGACGACGCGGCGGAGATGGCCCGCCGCACCGGCCTCAACTTCCGCACCGTGCCGATCGCCCCGATGTTCGACGCCTACATGGACTCGCTCCACCTCACCGGCCTGGCGGAGGAGAACCTCCAGGCCCGGCTGCGCGGCACCCTGCTGATGGGCCTGTCCAACCAGGAGGGCCACATCGTGCTCGCGCCGGGCAACAAGTCCGAACTGGCCGTCGGCTACTCGACCCTCTACGGCGACTCGGTCGGCGCGTACGGCCCGATCAAGGACGTCTACAAGACGACCGTCTTCCGCCTCGCCCGCTGGCGCAACAAGGCCGCCGCCGAGCGCGGCGGGACCCCGCCGATCCCGGAGAACTCCATCTCCAAGCCGCCGAGCGCGGAGCTGCGCCCGGACCAGGTGGACACCGACTCCCTCCCCGACTACGACGTCCTGGACCGGATCCTGGAGCTGTACGTGGACCTGGACCGGGGCCGGGAGGAGATCATCGCCGAGGGCTTCGACGAGGAGACCGTCACCCGCGTCCTGCGCATGACGGACACCGCCGAGTACAAGCGGCGGCAGTACCCGCCGGGCACGAAGATCTCCGCGAAGGGTTTCGGCAAGGACCGCCGCCTGCCGATCACCAACCGCTGGCGCGAAACCGGCTGACCCCGGCCCCGACGGCGGGCGCCCCACCACCGGGGCGCCCGAACGGGGCTCCCGATCCCGCCCGTTCCCCCCTGTAAGAGTCGACCGCCGGACGGAACCGGGCAGAGGCCGCCCACCCGCACCCGGGCGACGAGCCCGTGCCGCCCCCCGGGGCCCGGCCCGCACCACCCCACGCCCGCAGCCGGGCGACGGCGGGAGGGGACGGGAAGGGGCGGACGTTCCGGACACTCCGGGGTTCCCCATGCCGGAGGCCAGGGGCGTGATTTGCGGCCAATAGGCGCTCCAGGCAACGGTGCACGGAACGGCCGTAAATAATGCCGTCCGGAATGTTCGCCCCGGACCGGCACCGACCCCCGCACACACCCGGCCCCCACCGCACCCCCACCGCCCACGGCGGCCCCAGCCCTCAGTGGACGCCGCCCTCAGTGGACGCCGGCCCCGTCCCGGTCGCCCGCCTCCCGCGAGCCCGCCCAGCGGGCCACCACCCGCGACCGGCGCCCGGACGACGCCCCCCGGTCCAGCACCCCCGCCACCACGGCGATCACCAGCCCCACCACCGCCAGGCCCGCGCCCACCAGCGCCGGGGACGTCCACCCCCAGCCCGCCGCGATGGCCGTGCCACCGGCCCACGCACCGCCCGCGTTCGCCAGGTTGAACGCGGAGTGGTTGGAGGCCGCGGCGAGCGTCGGCGCGTGGCGCGCCTTCTCCATCACGAGCATCTGCAGCGGTGTGGTGGTCATGAACCCCACCGCGCCGATCACCACCACGGTCGCCATCGCCGCCCACGGCACGTGGACGGTGAACCGGAACGCCACCAGCACCAGCGCCAGCGAACCCAGCGCCCCGTACAGCGTGGGCCGCGGCGCGCGGTCGGTCAGCGGCCCCGCGGCCAGCGCTCCCAGCGTCATGCCGACGCCGAAGAGGGCCAGCACGACCGTCACCGACGACTCGGCCATCCCCGTGACCTCGGTGACCATCGAGGCGAGGTAGCTGTAGAGGGCGAAGACGCCCGCGAACCCGAAGACGGCCGTCAGCAGTCCGAGCAGCACCTGCCGGTCCCCCAGCGCCCGCACCTCGCGGCGCAGTTCACGAACCACGCCACCGCCACCGGCACCGGCGTCCCCCGCACCGCCGCCCCGCCGCTCCAGCGGCAGATACGGCACCAGCGCCGCCAGCGCCCCCATCGCGGCCAGCCCGATCACGGTGACGACCAGGAACGTCGCGCGCCACCCCAGTTGCTGCCCCAGTGCCGTACCGCCGGGCACGCCGACGATGTTGGCCACGGTCAGCCCCAGGAACATCGTGGCCACGGCCCGCGCCTGCCTGCCCTCCCGCACCAGGCGGGCGGCGACGACCGCGCCGACGCCGAAGAACGCGCCGTGCGGCAGCCCGGCCAGCACCCGTCCGGCCAGCAGCGTGCCGTAGCCGGGAGCGAGGGCGGAGGCGAGGTTGCCGATGGTGAACAGGCCCATCAGGGCGATGAGCATCCGCCTGCGCGGGACGCGGACCCCGACGGCGGCCAGGAGTGGGGCGCCGATGACGACGCCGATGGCGTAGGCGGAGACGAGATGGCCGGCGGCGGGCACGGAGACGCCCAGGTCGTCCGCGACGTTGGGCAGCAGGCCCATCATCACGAACTCGGTGGTGCCGATCCCGAAGGCCGCGACCGCGAGGGCGAGCAGGGCCAGGGGCATGGGAGAGCCTTTCGACGCGGAGGGTGGGTGCGCAGCAGACGCAGGACACAGGAAGCGGAACCGGTCCGCCCCGGACACGACCAAGTCTCGCAGCTTTTTGTTCCGGCACAAAACAAATAGGTGACAGCCGTGCCACAAACAGCGGACGGCCCGCCCCCGCACCGGGCGAGCCGTCCTCCGGAACCCTCGGACCGGCCGGGCCCTACCAGCTCACCGACGCCGCCAGCGGCAGATGGTCACTGCCGGTCGGCGGCAGCGCCCACGACGACACCGGCTCGACCCCCTTCACCATGATCTGGTCGATCCGGGCCATCGGGAACGACGCGGGCCAGCTGAACCCGAACCCGTCGCCCGCCGCGCCCTGCGTGGAGCGCATCTGCGAGGTGACGGACGCCAGCGCCCGGTCGTTCATCGTCCCGTTGAGGTCGCCCAGCAGCACCACCCGCCCGACGGACTCCGCCACGATGGCCTCGCCCAGCAGGTCGGAGGCGACGTCGCGCTGGCGGGCGGTGAACCCCGCCTCGAACCTCACCCGCACCGACGGCAGGTGCGCGCCGTACACGGCCACGTCCCCCCTCGGCGTGCCGACGGTGGCGCGCATCGCCCGCGTCCAGCCGATGCCGATGTCCACCGGCCGGGCGTCGTCGATCGGGTACTTGCTCCACAGCCCGACCGTGCCCAGCACCACGTGGTGGGGGTAGGCGTCCGCCAGCGCCTTCTCGTACTCCGCCACCGACCGGCCCGGCAGCTCCTGGAGGGACAGCACCTCGGCGCCGCTGCGCGCCAGCTGCCGCGCCGTACCGGCGGGGTCGGAGTTGTCGGCGTTGACGTTGTGGGTGACCACGGTCAGGTCTCCGCCGCCGGCGCGCTTGTCCGTGACCAGGCCGCCGAACAGGTCCGCCCAGACCACGGCGGGCAGCAGCAGCGCCACCAGCGCGGTGGCCGAACGGCGCAGCAGCGCGGCCAGGAGCAGCAGGGGGATCGCCAGGCCGAGCCACGGCAGGAAGGTCTCCAGCAGGCTGCCCAGGTTGCCGACCCGGTTGGGCACCCGGGAGTGCAGCGCCATCAGCAGCGCGACCAGCACGGCCAGCAGCGCGAGCAGCAGGCCGCGGCGCCACCGGCCCTCGCCGCCCGCCCGGGCGATCGCGCGCCGGAGGCGGGCGGCGAAGGAGGGGGCGGGGCCGGGGCGCCCGTCCACCTCGCCCCGCGACGTCTGCGACTCCGCCTCGGTCATGTACGCCCGTGCCATCCGCCGTCCTCACTTGCCGTCATCGCGAGGCCGCCGCCCCGGTCCGGCGTCCGGGTGGCGGCCGGTCTTGCCTGCCGGGCGCGCCGCACCGGGCGGCCCGTACGCCTGTACGTCTGCCAGGACGAACGCGGTCCTGCGGCGGGTTCCTGACCTTTCGGCAGCACCCGCCACTGTAACGAAACACGCACATTCCGGCACGGCGCACAGCCCCGCACAGCCCCGCACACCTCCGCGCCCCCGCCGAGAACGCGCCGGCCTCCTCAAGCCCCCCCTCAGCCCCCCTCTGCCGCGTCAGCCGCGCGGCCGGGCGCCGTCCAGCACCCCGTCCACGATCTGCTCGGCCAGCCCCTCGGGCAGCTCCCTCCACTCGTGCAGCAGCGCCCGCGACAGCATCGGCCCGGTGAACAGCTCCCCCAGCAGCTCGACGTCCAGGTCCGCGCGGATCCCGCCCTCGGCCACGCCGCGCCGCAGCACCGCGTGCAGCGTCTCGCGCCGGGCGCGGATCACGGTGTCGTGGTAGGCCTGCCACAGCCTCGGACGGCTGTGGAAGTGGCTCATCATGGTGCGCAGCAGCGCCGAGTCCCGCTTGGCCAGGCCCTTGCGCCGCAGCCCCTCCAGGATCTCCACCAGGTCCTCCCGCACGCAGTCGCCGCGCACCTCGGCCGGGGGTTCGTCCAGGGCCCGCATGACGTCCAGCAGCAGTTCGTCCCTGCCCGGCCAGCGGCGGTAGACGGTCGCCTTGCCCACGCCCGCCTCGCGGGCGATCCCCTCCATGGACAGCGCGCCGACGCCGGCCCCGCGCTCCAGCAGCCGCAGGGCGGCCGCGATGATCGCCCGGTCCGCGGCCGCGCTGCGCGGCCTGCCGCGCACGGCGCGCACCACCCCGGCGCCCTCCTCCCTCACCGCTCCACCTCCGCCTCCAGTGCGTCCCGCCCACGCCCCGCCCCGGGCACGCCCACCCCCTCTCCCCGGTCCTCCCGCTCGCCCTTCCCCTCCTCCCCTTCACCCCTCTCACCCATCCCCCCGCCCGGCGTTCCCCGCCTGCCCGGCATGAACAGCGCGACGACCACCGCACCGGCCAGGGCGACGGCGGCGGAGGCCACGACCGTGACGTGCATGGCGTGGACGAACGCCTCGTCGGCCCGCTCGGTCAGCGCCCGGCCCGCCGGGCCCATCCGCTCGGCCAGTGCCCGGGTGGCCTCGATGGACTCGCCCGCCGCGTGCCGGGCGTCCTCCGACAGGCCCGGCAGCCCGGCCAGTTCTGCGTCGATCCGGCCCCGGTAGGCCGCCGAGAGCAGCGAGCCGAGCACCGCGACGCCCAGCGCGCCGCCGACCTGCCGGAAGATGTTGTTGACCGCCGAGCCGGAGCCGGCCTTCTCGCGCGGCAGCGACTGCATGATCGTGACCGTGACGGGCGGCGTGACGTGCGCCATCCCGGCGCCCTGGACGACGAAGAGGACCTCCAGGACCCAGATCGGGGTGTCGGTGCCGAGCAGCACGAATGCCGCCATGGTCGCGGCGACCGCCAGCAGGCCGGCCGCGCAGGTGGCCCGGGCGCCGAAGCGTTTCACGGCCAGCTCGGCCCGGGAGGCGAAGAAAAGCTGCGAGGCGGCGAGCGGGAGCAGCAGCAGACCGGTCTGGAAGGGCGTGTAGCCGCGCACGCTCTGGGTGTAGAAGACCATGAAGAACGTCACGCCCATCAGCGCGAAGAACACCAGCGCCACGGCGGTTACGGCGGCCGAGAAGGGCGGCTCGCGGAAGTACCGCATGTCCAGGGCCGGGTGCCGGCTGCGCCTCTCGTGGAGCACGAAGCCGGCCAGGACGGCGAGGCCGCCGCCCACCGTGAGCAGCACCTCGGGGTCGGTGAAGTCGGCGAGCTGCCCGCCCTTGATGACGCCGTACACCAGCAGCACCAGGCCGACGACCGACAGCAGTACGCCGGGGACGTCGGGGCGGCCGGGCGCGGGGTCCCTGGAGTCGGGGACGAGCACGGCCATCGCGATCAGCGCGACGATCACGATGGGCACGTTGACCATGAAGACCGAGCCCCACCAGAAGTGCTCCAGCAGCAGGCCGCCGGTGGCCGGCCCCACGGCGATGGCCGCGCCGACGCTCCCGGTCCAGATCCCCATGGCCCTGGGCTGCTCGTCGCGTTCGAAGACGTTCATCAGGACGGCGAGCGTGGAGGGCATCACCAGGGCGCCGCCGACGCCCATCAGCGCACGGAAGGCGATCAGCTCGCCGGGCGAGCCGGACAGTCCGGCCAGCACCGATCCGGCGCCGAACAGCGCCAGGCCCGCCAGCAGCACCCGCTTGCGTCCGTAGCGGTCACCGAGCAGGCCCGAGGTGAACAGCAGCCCCGCGAAGACGAGGGTGTAGGAGTTCACCGCCCATTCCAGCTGGCTGTGGGTGGCGCCGAGTCCGGTGGGGGGCGGGGTCGCGATGGTCTTCATCGCGACGTTGAGGATCGAGTTGTCCAGTACGACGATCAGCAGGCTGAGCATCAGGACGGCCAGGATCGCCCAGCGCCTGCGGTGCACGGCCTCCGGGATCACCGAGCACGGCGGCGCTTCGGAATCAACTGCACTCATCGCCACAGATTAGGACATTTACGATACGAACCCGTCTCGTATCGTCACGCGCTCCCCCGTGTCGCACCGCGGCGGCCCCTCTTCCCTCCCGCCCGGCGGTAGTGCCACCATGGACGCGGATCCGGGGACGCCGTGAGGGCGCCTCGAGACGACGAACACAGGAGCCGGCGCAATGACGCATGCCCAGCAGGCAGCCGACAGCAGCAAGGCGCTGTACGGCGGAACGCAGCAGCGACGCATCACCGTGAGGGACCTGGCCGCCGCCAAGCAGCGCGGCGAGAAGTGGCCGATGCTCACCGCGTACGACGCGATGACCGCGTCCGTCTTCGACGAGGCGGGCATCCCCGTCCTGCTCGTCGGGGACTCGGCGGGCAACTGCCACCTCGGCTACGACTCCACGGTGCCCGTCACCATGGAGCAGATGGCCATGATGTCCGCCGCCGTCGTACGCGGCACCCGGCGGGCGATGGTCGTCGCCGACCTCCCCTTCGGCTCGTACCAGGAGGGCCCCGTCCAGGCCCTGCGCAACGCCACCCGCCTGGTGAAGGAGGCCGGCGCCGGCGCGGTGAAGCTGGAGGGCGGCGAGCGCTCGCTGGCCCAGACCGAGCTGCTCGTGCGGTCCGGCATCCCCGTGATGTCCCACCTGGGCCTGACCCCGCAGTCGGTCAACGCGCTGGGCGGCTACTACGTCCAGGGCCGCGGCGACGAGGCCGCCCACCAGCTCCTGCGCGACGCCAAGGCCGCCCAGGACGCCGGCGCCTTCGCCCTCGTCATGGAGATGGTGCCGGCCGAGCTGGCCGCCGAGGTCACCCGCTCCCTGGGCATCCCGACCATCGGCATCGGCGCCGGCCCGGACTGCGACGCCCAGGTGCTGGTCTGGACGGACATGGCCGGCATGACGTCGGGCCGGATGCCGCGCTTCGTCAAGCAGTACGCGCGGCTGCGCGAGACGCTCGGCGACGCGGCGCGCGGGTTCGCCCAGGACGTGGTCGGCTCCGCCTTCCCCGCCGAGGAGCACACCTTCCACTGACCGGCGGCGGCCGGCCCTCCCCCACCGGCCACCACCGGTCCTCCCGCGGCGGCCCGCCGACGGCCTTCCCCCGGCCCGTCGGCGGGCCGCCCGTTATGTTCGCCCGCACCCGGATACCCGCCACGGCGCACGGACAGGCCACGAGGAGGGAGGCACTCCCGTGAAGATGCCAGTACGACGCGACCCGCGCAGCGAGTTCGAGAACCTGTGGTCCGAGGTGGGCCGGTTCTTCCAGCAGGGCACCACGCCCACCGGTGAGCGGCCCTGGGTGCCGCTGGTCGAGGAGGAGGAAGCCGAGGACGCCTATCTGGTGCGGGCCGAGCTGCCCGGCATCCCGCGCGAGAACGTCTCGGTGGAGCTGGACGCCAACGAGCTGCACATCACCGGCGAGCTCGAGGAGGAGCACCACGGGAAGGTGCTCAGCCGCCGCACCGGCCGGTTCTCCTACCGCACCATGGTCCCGCACGACATCGACGAGGACGCGGTCTCGGCCGACCTGGCCGACGGGGTGCTCACCGTACGCATCCCGAAGTCGCCCCAGGGCAAGCGGCGCACGATCGACATCAGCGCGCAGTAGGCCGGCCGGGCACGGGCCCCGGCTCGTGCCCCGCCGCCCGCGCCGGGTACGGTCTGGCCCCATGAACAGACAGGTCAGCCCCGTGTTCCTGGGGCTCGTCACCGTCATGGGGGTGTCGGCCTGGGGCGTGTGGGCGGGCTACGCGGCGAGCACCGGCTTCGCGGTGTTCCTCTTCGTCGTCTCGGCCTGGATCGTCTCCCTGTGCCTGCACGAGTACGCGCACGCGCGCACCGCGCTGCACGGCGGCGACATATCCGTCGGGGCCAAGGGCTACCTCACCCTCAACCCCCTCAAGTACACCCACGCGATGCTGAGCATCGTCCTGCCCGTGGTCTTCGTGATCATGGGCGGCATCGGCCTCCCCGGCGGCGCGGTGTTCATCGAGCGCCACCGCGTCCGCGGCCGGCTCAAGCACAGCCTGATCTCGGCGGCCGGCCCCCTGGTCAACGCCGCCCTCGCCCTCGCCCTGGTCACGCCCTTCCTGCTGGGCCTGCTGGACGACGCGCCGATCGCGTTCCGCTGCGCACTGGCCTTCCTGGCGATGCTCCAGGTCACGGCCGCGATCCTCAACTTCCTGCCCGTCCCCGGCCTGGACGGCTACGGCGTCATCGAACCGTGGCTATCGCTCAAGGCCCGCCGCCAGATGGAGCCCTTCGCGCCCTTCGGTCTCCTCGCGGTCTTCGCCTGCCTGTGGATCCCGGAGGTCAACGCCGTCTTCTGGAACGGCGTCGACGCCGTGATGGCGGCTCTGGGCGTCTCCTGGCAGGAGGTCGCCTACGGGCTGCGGTACTTCCGCTTCTGGGAGGGCGAGCCCCAGAACGTCTTCATCCCCCGGTGACGCCGTTCGCCTCGGCCGCGGCCCGCTCCAGCCTGGCGCGGCGCACGTAGTACCAGGCCATGTTGGACGACAGTCCGGCCAGCAGGACCCAGACGATCCCCACCGGCCAGGCCCCCCGGACGAAGGACACCACCGCCGCGACGACGGCGAGGCCGCAGACGACCAGGGCGAACAGGGGCAGTCGTCGGGTCGGGGACGAGGGGGCCATGGGGACGGGCTCCTGAGGGTGCGGCGTTACGACGGTCCCCATTGTCCCCCATCCTCGCCCACACCCCCCGCGCCGGGGCCGCCCCGCCCACCGGCGGAACCCGCCACCGCGCCGGCCCACCGGCGCGACCGGCACCACGCCCGCACCCGGAGCCCGCACCACCCCGCACCCGCAGCCGGGCGACGGCGGCCCGACGCCGCCTCGCGCCCGGCCCGCACCGCCACGGACCCGCAGCCGGGCGACGGCGGGAGGGGACGGGGAGGGGCGGACGTTCCGGACACTCAAGCGTTATTTGCGGCCAATAGGCGCTTCAGTCAGCGGTGCACGGCAACGGCCGTAAATAATGCCGTCCGGAATGTTCGCCCCGGACCGGCACCGACCCCCGCACACACCCGGCCCCCACCGCACCCGCACCCCACCGCACCCTGGGCCCCACCGCACCCGCACCCGCACCCCACCGCACCCCGGCCCGCAAACCCTGGCAGGATCGGAGCATGACCTCCAACGATGCTTCCGCAGACGCCCCGAAGAAGGCCCCCGCCAAGGACCCCTGGGAGCTGCCGGACGTCTCCGGCCTGGTGGTCGGCGTGCTGGGCGGCACCGGCGACCAGGGCCGCGGTCTGGCGTACCGGCTGGCCCGGGCCGGCCAGAAGGTGATCCTCGGTTCGCGGACCGCCGAGCGCGCACGGGCCGCGGCCGGGGAGCTGGGCCTGGGCGTGGAGGGCGCCGACAACGCCGAGTGCGCACGCCGCAGCGACGTGGTGATCGTCGCGGTGCCGTGGGAGGGGCACGCCGCCACCCTGGAGAGCCTGCGCGAGGAGCTGGCGGGCAAGCTCGTCGTGGACTGCGTCAACCCGCTCGGCTTCGACAAGAAGGGCGCCTACGCGCTGAAGCCGGAGGAGGGCAGCGCCGCGGAGCAGGCCGCCGCCCTGCTGCCGGACTCGCGGGTGACCGCGGCCTTCCACCACCTGTCGGCCGTCCTGCTCCGGGACCCGGAGATCGAGGAGATCGAGACCGATGTGATGGTGCTCGGGGAGGTGCGGGCCGACTGCGAGATCGTCCAGGCGCTGGCGGGGCGCATCCCGGGGATGCGCGGCGTGTTCGCCGGCCGGCTGCGCAACGCGCACCAGGTGGAGTCGCTGGTCGCCAACCTGATCTCGGTCAACCGGCGGTACAGGGCGCACGCGGGGGTGCGGCTCACCGACATCTGAGCGTGTACCGGGGTGCGGTGGGGGCCGGGGTGCGGTGGGGGCCGGGGTGCGGTGGGGGCCGGGTGTGTGCGGGGGTCGGTGCCGGTCCGGGGCGAACATTCCGGACGGCATGATTTACGGCCGTTCCGTGCACCGCTGACTGAAGCGCCTATTGGCCGCAAATCACGCTTGAGTGTCCGGAACGTCCGCCCCTCCCCGTCCCCTCCCGCCGTCGCCCGGCTGCGAGCGGACGGTGGCGCGGGCCGGGCCCCGGGGGTGGTGCGGGCTCGTCGCCCGGGCGCGGGTGTGTGGCCCGCGCGGGGCGGCGCCGGGTCACGCCGGTGGGCGGGTGCGCCGCTCACTCGGTCTCGTCCCGCGGGGCGGGCTCGTTCCAGCGCGGATCGTTCTCCCACCGTTCGTTGCGCTCGCGGGCCGTGTCCATCGCCTGCTCGGCCTCGGCGCGGGTCGCGTACGGGCCCAGGCGTTCCCTGGCCGGGCACTGGGGGCCCTCCTCGACCGTGTGGTGGGACAAACAGTAGAACCACTCGCCGGGCTTGCCTGTCGCCTTGCGCTTGAAGAGTGCCATGTGGTTCATGCTGCCCTGCCAGGGCGTCGCCTATCACGGTTAGACTCGCGCACATGTCTGGCCAGTCGCTTCTCGTTCCCGGCACCGTCTCCCCGCACCGCGGTGTGCCCGCCTCGATCCCCCGCCCGGAGTACGTGGGCAAGGACGCCCCGACGCCGTACACCGGTCCCGAGGTGCAGGACGCCGAGACGGTCGAGAAGATGCGGATCGCGGGGCGGATCGCCGCCCGCGCCATGGCGGAGGCCGCCGGGCACATCGCTCCCGGCGTGACCACCGACAAGCTGGACGAGGTCGCGCACGAGTACCTGTGCGACCACGGCGCCTACCCCTCGACGCTGGGGTACCGGAAGTTCCCCAAGTCGCTGTGCACCTCGGTCAACGAGGTCATCTGCCACGGGATTCCGGACTCCACCGTTCTGCGCGACGGCGACATCGTGAATCTGGACGTGACGGCGTACATCCACGGTGTGCACGGTGACAACAACGCCACCTATCTGTGCGGGGAGGTGGACGAGGAGTCGCGGCTGCTGGTGGAGCGGACGCGCGAGTCGCTGAACCGCGCGATCAAGGCGGTGCGGCCGGGCCGGCAGATCAACGTCATCGGCCGGGTCATCGAGTCGTACGCCAAGCGCTTCGGTTACGGGGTGGTGCGCGACTTCACCGGGCACGGCATCAACAGCTCGTTCCACTCGGGGCTGATCATCCCCCACTACGACGACCCGCGGGCGACGACGGTGATGAAGGCGGGCATGACGTTCACCATCGAGCCGATGCTGACGCTGGGCACCCACGAGTGGGACATGTGGGAGGACGGCTGGACGGTGGTGACCAAGGACCGGAAGCGGACGGCGCAGTTCGAGCACACGCTCGTGGTCACCGACTCGGGGGCGGAGATTCTGACACTGCCCTGACGGTTTTCCGACAAGCTGTCGGCAAGACGTTGACTTGCGGGCCCGGTCGGCGAGAATCGGTCGGGTCCGGCGGTGCTCTTGTGGCGCCGTCCTCTTGTGTCGTCTGGTCCCCGGAGGCCCGCCTTGGTCGCGTCCGCCACGACTCCGTTCTCCGTCCTCATCCGTGAGGCCTCCCGGCAGCAGCACACGGAGGCGGAGGGTTCCGCGTTCATGGGTGCCCTGCTGGGCGGCGGGCTGGGGGTGGAGGCGTACCGGCGGTACACCGAGCAGCTCTGGTTCGTCTACCGCGCTCTGGAGGACGGGGTGGAGGGGCTGGCCGGTGATCCGGTGGCAGGACCGTTCCTGCGGCCCGAGCTGGCCCGTACCGCCGCCCTGGAGCGTGATCTGTCCCATCTGCACGGCGGGGAGGGCTGGCGCGGGTCGCTGGTCCCGCTGCCGGCGACGGCCGCGTACGCCGGGCGGATCGCCGAGCTGGTGCGTCAGTGGCCCGGTGGCTATGTCGCGCACCACTACACGCGTTATCTGGGCGATCTTTCCGGTGGCCAGATCATCCGGGGGAAGGCCGAGAAGGCCTGGGGGTTCGCGCGCAGGGGCGACGGTGTGCGTTTCTACGTCTTCGAGGGGATCGACAATCCGGCCGCGTTCAAGCGCGAGTACCGGGCGGCGCTGGACGCGGTGCCGGCGGACGATCTGGAGAAGCAGCGGATCGCCGAGGAGTGCCGGCGTGCCTTCGCGCTGAACACCGCCGTCTTCCGCGAGCTGGGTGAGGAGTTCCCGCTCAGCGCCTGAGGGTTCCGGAACCGATTCGTGTCGCACCTCTTGACGCGGCGTCGGCGGCGACGGTTGGTTGGGAGCGCTTCCACACCAGACCGCCGGGTGCTCGCGCCGCGCCGGTCTGACATCGTTGTCAGCCATACGGTTCACTGGAGTGACAGATGAGACCACGCACCACCCGCGGGGCCGCCGTCTCCGGCGCCCTGCTCGGATTACTGCTGCCGCTGTCCGGCCTGGGCCAGAGCGCGCAGGCCGCGTCCGGGGCCACCGGGAGCACTGCCGCCACCGGCCTCCACGTCAGCGGCGGACGCCTGCTGGAGGGCAACGGCAACGACTTCGTGATGCGGGGCGTCAACCACGCCCACACCTGGTACACCGGCGAGCTCGACTCCCTGGCCCACATCAAGGCCAAGGGCGCCAACACCGTGCGGGTCGTGCTCAGCAGCGGCGACCGCTGGACGCGCAACGACGCCTCCGACGTGGCGAACGTCGTCTCCGAGTGCAAGGCCAACCGGCTGATCTGCGTGCTGGAGGTGCACGACACCACCGGTTACGGCGAGCAGAGCGGCGCGGCCTCCCTGGACCGGGCCGCGGACTACTGGATCAGCGTCAAGAGCGCGCTGGAGGGCCAGGAGGACTACATCGTCGTCAACATCGGCAACGAGCCGCACGGCAACAGCGGCTACGAGAGCTGGGCCGACGACACCAGGGGCGCCATCGGCAAGCTGCGCGACGCCGGGTTCGACCACGCGCTGATGGTCGACGCCCCCAACTGGGGCCAGGACTGGTCGTTCACCATGCGCGACAACGCCGCGTCGGTCTTCGCCGCCGATCCCGACCGCAACACGATGTTCTCCGTCCACATGTACGGCGTCTTCGACACCGCCGCCGAGGTGCGCGACTACCTGGGCCGCTTCACCGACGCCGGGCTGCCGATCCTGGTGGGCGAGTTCGGGCACGACCACAGTGACGGCAACCCGGACGAGGACGCCATCCTGGCCACCGCCGAGGAGTTCGGACTGGGCTACCTGGGCTGGTCCTGGAGCGGCAACGGCGGTGGCGTGGAGTACCTGGACATGGTCGAGGGCTTCGACCCGGACGCCATGACGAGCTGGGGCGAGCGCCTGTTCAACGGCGCGAACGGCATCGCCGCGACCGCGAGGGAGGCCACCGTCTACGGCGGTTCCGGCGGCCCGGGCGACACCACCGCCCCCACCCGGCCCGGCACCCCGGTGGCCTCCGGTGTGACCTCCACCGGTGTCACCCTGTCCTGGGCGGCCTCCTCCGACGACACCGGGGTGACCGCGTACGACGTGGTGCGCGTCGACGGCTCCTCCGAGACCGCCGTGCGCAGTGTCACCGGTACCTCGGCGCAGCTCACCGGGCTGACGGCCGGCACCTCCCACACCTTCGCGGTGTACGCGCGGGACGCGGCCGGCAACCGCTCCGAGCGCTCGGCGACGGTGGACGTCACCACCGGCCGGGGCGGCGACCCCGCGCCGGGCGCCTGCTCGGTCGGCTACAGCGTCGTCGGCCAGTGGCAGGGCGGCTTCCAGGGCGAGGTGACCGTCCGCAACACCGGTGCGTCCGCGATCAGCGGCTGGACGCTGGGCTGGCGGTTCGCCGACGGCCAGACCATCACCAACATGTGGGGCGGCACCCCGGGCCAGAGCGGGGCGGCCGTCACCGTCGAGCCCGCCTCGTACACCGCGGACATCCCGGCGGGCGGCTCGGTGACCATCGGCTTCACCGGCACCTGGAACGGCGCCAACACCGCTCCGGAGGCGTTCACGCTCGACGGCGCCGCCTGCGCGGTGTCCTGACGCGGCGGATGTGACGGCCGGCCCGGCCCCGCCCCTTCGGACCGGCCGAACCGGCCCGGGGCGGGGCCGGGTTGGCCGTGTCCCGGGCCCGGCCCGTCCCGGCCCCTCCCGGCGGGCGGCCCCCGCGGAGCACCGGTAGGGTTCGGGCCGGGGAAGCCTCGTGATGGTCCGGGAGGGGTCGAGGAGAGTGCGGACGAAGGCGCGTGGGCTCAGGCGTGCGGTGGTGTTCGCGGCGGCGCTGGCCGCTGTGGCGGTGCTGCCGGGCTGCGTCACGGTGCACGGCGAGAGGGCCGTGGTCCCGGCGGTGACCGAGGCGGAGGCGGCGAAAGCCCTCGACCGCTTCACCGAGACCAACAACGAGGCCAACCGCACCAACGACGCCGCCCTGAACGCCACCATCGAGACGGGCGCGCTGGGCGCCGTCGACCAGGCCGGGCTGCGGGCCCGCCGCGCCGTCCATCCGGACGGCAGCCCCGACCACCAGGAGCTGGAACTGAGCGACGCCCGCTTCCTGATACCGCGGCAGGCGGGCTGGCCGAAGTTCTTCGTCGCCGACACCGCCTCCAGCCAGAGCCCCGGCAAGCGCTGGCTGCTGGTCTTCACCCGCGACGGCGTCGAGGAGAAGTGGAAGGTGTCGTACCTGTCGGTGCTGGACGCCTCCGCCGTGCCGGAGTTCGCCGAGGACGGCGAGGGCCACGCCGAGGCCGTCCCCGCCGGCGCGTCGGCCCGGCTGGCCGTCGCGCCGAAGGATCTGGGGAAGGCGTACACGGACTATCTGCGCGAGGGCGGCGACGCCTTCGCCGACGGTCCGGCCACCAGCGGCCTGCGCCAGGAGCGGAGGAAGACGGCGGCGAGCCCGGGCGCCCGCACCCAGTGGGCCGACCTCCCGGCCCGGGACGCGCGGTTCGCGCCGGTGGGACTGCGCACCGAGGACGGCGGGGCGCTGGTGTTCTTCACCACCCACCACCAGATGCGGCAGACCGTGCCCCAGGGCTACAAGCCGCAGGTCAAGGACCCCTACGTCAGGGCCCTGATGGAGGGCACGCCGCGGCAGTCGGTGACGTACGTCCGTCTCGGCCTCCAGACGGCGGCCGTGCCTCCGGCCGACGCCGGCGATCCGAAGGTCGAGCTGGTCTACCGCCTCCAGCGTCTGACGGGCGCCAAGGGCGAGTGACCCGGGCCCCGGCGCGTCAGCGCACCGGCCAGGGGGCGGCGTGGTCCGGCTCCTGCTGTGCGTGCGCGGCGCAGGCGTCCGTCAGCGCCTCCAGCATCGTCAGCGGGTCGGGCAGCGGGCGCTCGGGGGCGCGCAGCCAGCCCACCGCCGGGTCGGAGTCGTCGTCGGGCAGCCGGGCGGGGGGTACGAGCACGTAGCTGCCGCGGCAGTGCCACCGCAGGCCCGGGTGGTCCTCCAGGGTCTCGGGGTGGCAGTCCAGCTCGCACGGCCACCACTCGTCCTCGTCGTCCGGGGTGCCGCGGGTGGCGGTGAAGAACAGCATCCGTCCCGTCCGGGGGTCGGTGCCGCACACCGCCACCGGCCCGACCTCGATCCCCTCTGCCTCCAGCCGTTCCAGCGCGGCCCGCCCCGCGCCCACGGGCACGTCCAGCACGTCCTGGGTACGGCCGGTGGC
The DNA here is from genome assembly GCF_002843305.1 of Streptomyces barkulensis. GTDB lineage: Bacteria > Actinomycetota > Actinomycetes > Streptomycetales > Streptomycetaceae > Streptomyces > Streptomyces barkulensis. The sequence continues at coordinate 13,269 of NZ_PGSG01000073.1, read as the reverse complement.
GGTGATGAAGTTGGCCGACGGCTGGCCGGCGGCCCAGCGGGCGATCTGCTCGGGGTCGGTGGTGGCCTGGGTCTGCCAGGCGAAGGAGACCGGGTGCCGGCCGGGGGTGGGGCAGCCGATGCGGTCGCAGGAGCAGCCGTAGCCCTCGGGGTGCGCGGCGGGGGCCAGGGGGAAGCCGGCGGCGGCGGCCGTCAGCAGCAGGTCCTCCCGGACGCGGGCCGCTTCCCGCGCGGCGCTCGCGTGCGCGCCGCCGCGGGAGCGTCGGCGCAGCCACCGGGGGAATCTGCTTTCGCGTTCCATCGGACTCCTAGTGCTGGGACCACCGGCCTCGGCCTGTGGGGGAATCGCTTCCCTGGTTTGCGGTGCTCGGCCGGTCCCGCGGGGCGTCGGGGCGGGCCGGGCAGCGACCTCCGACTCGGAAAGAGCCCCTCCTCACGGGAGGGGAGCGGAGATCGCGTACCGCCCCACGCGCGACCGGAGCCGTGGGTTTCGAGGGTACGAAACCGAGCGCCTTCGGCCGGGCGGAATCCGCGGATCCCGCCCGGCCTTCTCCATCCTGCTCCTTCGGCGCCCCCGATGAGTAATCGAACGGTGGTCGCGATGGTCACAGCCGGCCCGGCCCGGGGGATCCGGCGGGCCCGCCCGGCCCGCCGGAAGACCGTCCTGCTCCGTACAGCGGAAATCCTCCTCCCGGACAGGACAGGGGGGCCCGGCCGGGTGGACGATGTGCTGACACAGCGCGACACCTCCGGCACACAGCGATCCTGTGAGGAGCCCTTCCGTGTACACACCCCGCCGCTATCTGATGTGCCCACCGGCGTACTTCGCGGTCACCTACTCCATCAACCCGTGGATGGATCCCGCCAAGCCCGTGGACCTCCCGCTGGCCGTGGCCCAGTGGGAGGCCCTGCGCGACACCTACCGCTCGCTCGGCCACACCGTCGAGGAGCTGGCGCCCGACCCGGAGCTGCCCGACATGGTGTACGCCGCCAACGGCGCGCTCGTGGTGGACGGCCGGGTGCTGGGCGCCCGCTTCGCCCATCCGGAGCGGGCGCGGGAGGCCGCGGTGCACCGTCAGTGGTACCGGGCCCGCGGCTTCGCCGAGGTGCGCGAGCCGGAGCACGTCAACGAGGGCGAGGGGGACTTCGCCGTCACCGCCTCCTGGCTGCTGGCCGGGCGCGGCTTCCGCAGCAGTCCGCTGTCCCATCCGGAGGCGCAGGAGTTCTTCGGCCGCCCGGTCGTCGGCCTGGATCTGGTGGATCCGCGCTTCTACCACCTGGACACGGCGCTGTGCGTGCTGGACGACACCCGCGATGACGCGGTCATGTACTACCCGCAGGCGTTCTCGCCCGGCAGCCGGGAGGTGCTGGCCCGGCTCTTCCCCGACGCGATCACCGCCGGGGAGGCCGACGCCCGCGCCTTCGGTCTGAACGCGGTCAGCGACGGGCACCATGTGGTGCTGCCGCAGGCGGCGGTGGGGCTGTTCGGGCCGCTGCGCGAGCGCGGTTACGAGCCGGTCGGCGTCGATCTGGGGGAGCTGCTCAAGGGCGGCGGCAGTGTGAAGTGCTGCACGGCGGAGCTGCGCGGCTGATCCGGTCCGCCCCCGCGCCGGTGCGGGGCGGGGGCGGGGCCGTCAGTCCTCGTCCCCGTCCCGCCCGCCGTCCGGCCGGTCGTCCCGCCCGTCGTCCCAGGCGTCGCCCCAGTGCGCGTCCCGGGCGGCGCGGTAGGCCGGCCCGCGGCGCTTGGTGACGGTCTCGCGCCGCAGCCCGCCGCGTTCGGCGTCCGGCCCGGTGCACAGGTCGAGCAGGACCTGGCCCTTGCGGATCTGCGGCCTGCGCACGATCCGCGCCGCGGCGGGCGTCCCGTCCGGGCCGCCGTCCGGGCCGCCGCCGCCCGCGCCGGGGCGGACGGCGGCCACGTAGGAGAACTTCTCGTCCTCGTACGCCAGCGTCCCTCCCTTCACCTGCCGGTGGAGGGAGGAGCGGCTGACGCGGGCGGCGAAGTGGCACCAGTCCGTGCCGGGCTCTATCGGGCAGGCGTCGCTGTGCGGGCAGGGGGCCAGGACGCGCAGTCCGGCGCCGGTCAGCCGGTCGCGTGCCTCGATGATCCGCCGGTAGCCGTCCGGGGTGCCCGGCTCGACGACCACCACCGCCCGCCGGGCCGCCGCGGCGGCGGCGTCGACCAGCGCGCCCCGGGCGTCCTCGGGCAGTTCGTTCAGTACGTAGGAGACGGTGACCAGGTCGGCCGCCTCCAGCCCCGGTGCGGCGCCGATGCGCTCCTGCCGCCACCGGGCCCCGCGCAGGGCGGCCGAGCCGGAGCCGGCGGCCAGCTCGCGGCCGAGGGCGAGGGCGGGTTCGGAGCGGTCCAGCACGGTGGTGGCCCGGGCCTCCCCGGTCCGCTGCGGGCCGTCGCCCCAGACCGCGGCGGCGGCCCACACGGCCGCGCCCGTCCCCCCGCCCACGTCCAGGTGGGTGGCCGGGTCCAGCTCCGGGGCGCGCTCGGCGAGGGCGTCCAGGGCGGCGCGGACGGCCTCGAAGGTGGCGGGCATCCGGTAGGCGGCGTAGGCGGCGACGTCGCCGCGGTCGCGCAGGACGGGGGCGCCGGCGGCGCCGCTGCCCCGGTAGCCGCTGATCAGCCGCTCGACGGCCGCGGCGGCCTGCCGGGGCGGCAGCCCGTCGAGGAGGCGGGCGAGCGCGTCGCGCAGCTCGTCGTCGGTGTGGAGGGGGGCGAACACCGGGCCAAGTGTAGGCGGGCGCCCGCCCGCGCCCCGCCGTGCGGTGGTGGATCTTTCCTCCGGTGGATTCCCCCGGATTCGTTCCCGTTCACGCCTGACGGTCACCGGACGCCCGTTATCGTCGCGCATATGCCACGGGCTGTTGCATACTTTCGTGGCATTCCGCTCCCCTTCCCGGAGGGAATCCGGGTCACCGGATCCGATTGTGTTCGGCTGCGCACTCGGGGGCAGACGATGCAGTGGAGTTGGGAAAGCAGCTCCGAAAACGAGGAGGACCGATGCACAGGGAAGGCCGACCACCGGAGCGATTGACGAACCGCTCACCGCAGTCCGGGGACCGGGCGCGGGAGATAACACGGGGTTTCCTCCGGGAAGCCGAGCCGGGCGCGTCCGAGGCGGACGTGGACGCCGTGCTGCTGGGGGTGTCGGAGCTGGTGTCCAACGCGGTCCGCCACGCCGGCGGGGTGACGGACTTCCGCCTGGGTTCGCGGGACGGCGGTGTGCTGGTGGAGGTCTCGGACGCCAGCGTCCGGCGGCCGAGGACGGTCCAGATAAACCCCTCCGTGCCCGGCGGCTTCGGCTGGCTGCTGGTGCGCGAGCTGGCCACCGACGTCACCGTCACCCTGCGCCCGGGCGAGGGCAAGACGATCCGGGCGTCCTTCCCGCTGCGGGCCGCCGCCTGACGCACGGGCCCGCCCCCGGGGATCGCGGAACGGAAGCCGCGGAACGGGACACTCCCCCGCGACACCGCGCCATTCCCGCGCGAAATACCGGCGGCGGCCGCCTTCTCCCCCTCAACTCGGCGGCCGGATAGGGACGTTCACGTTTCCCGGAAACCCCGCACCGGAATCGGTGGCGAGCGGAGAGCACCGGCCCATGGTGAAGCGGTGCGGCACCGCGCGAGGCTCGCGCGTCGCGGGGGCGGGGAATGCCGGGGCGGGCGTCCCGCGTCTCAGACGGACTTGACCCGCACGTCGTACTGCGGGATCCACTTGTCGCGGGTCATCGGGGTCATGCCCTCGATCTGCGCCTGGGCGACCAGCATCCGGTCGAAGGGGTCCCCGTGGTGCTCCGGGAGCCGGCCTGCCCGCACTCCGTGCCCGGCTGTGACGGGCAGGCCGGTGAACTGGCTGTCGCGTACACGTTCGGCCAGGTCCGCCGGGTCTTCGAGTTTGCCGATGGACTGCTTGATCGAGATCTCCCACGGTGTCACGGCGCTCACGTACACGGCGGGCTCCCCGTGTCGAGCAGGAGTCGCATCAGCGCATCCCGAAGGCGTCGGCGATGTCGTCGGGCAGTTCGTCGAAGTCGTCCGGGATGCGGACGGGGCCCTTGAGCGAACCGCGGCCGGTCCGCCCCACCCTGGACCGCAGGGGCACCGCCTCGGCCACCGGCTCCCCCGCCTTGCCGATCACCAGCTCCTCGCCCGTGGCTACCTGCTCGAAGATCCGGGAGAGGTGTGTCTTGGCTTCGTGCACGTTGTACTGCCGAGCTGCTTCCACGGCTGCCCCACAATCCGGTCACCAGGTGGACTGGGCGATGGACCGAGTATCGCCCGGCCGCGCACCGGCCGCGCACCGGTCGGTCCGCGGGTTTCCGGGTGCGGTCGGAGCGAACCGGCGAGAATGACCGGGAATGCGCGGAAGTCGCCGCGATTCCCCGTCCGCGTCTCCGGTCAGCCGAATTGCGCGGGTGTCCGTGGTCGGGCGCCGCGGAGCCCGCGTTCCGTCGCGTACGCGCCCGCACGCCGGGCGGAAATGGCCGCCGCGGTACGGCTCCCTGCCCCGCCCCTTTGCCAACTCCCTTGTGACGCACCACACTTCGTCAATCATGGGGAGAATGCAGTACGCCCGCCGCGGCGCCGTGTGGATGGTGTCGGCGCTCCTCCTGTGGGGCCTGGCCGCCGCCGTCGTCCTTCTGCGGGACGCCCCGCCGCTGCGCGGCGGCTCGCCGATCGAGATCGGCGCTCTCGCGATGGCCGTCGCCGGTGCCGCCATGGCCGCGCACGGCCTGCGCCTGGCACGCCTGTCCCTGGCCGCCTCGCAGCCGGACCACAGACGCCTGCTGTCCGACTTCCGGCACCAGGTCGGTCTGTCCCTCGGCAGCGTGCCCCAGAGCCACTTCGACGGCCCCGGCGACTTCGTCCCCATCGCCTACCGGGACGCCGCCGACCCGGGGACCGACAGGCCGGAGCCGCTGACCGAGTACTTCGAGAACCTGCCCGCCGACCGCAACCGCCTGGTCATCCTGGGCGAGCCCGGCTCCGGCAAGACCACGGCCGCCATCAGGCTGATGACGGACCTGCTCGGCCGGTGGCAGGAGGGGCGGCCCGTCCCAGTGCGCGTGCCCCTGTCCGCGTGGAACACCGAGCGCAGCCTGACGGACTGGCTGGCGGACCATCTGGCGGAGCGCCGGCTCACCCCCTCGCGGGCCGTGGCGCACGAGCTGCTGCGGGCCCGGCTCGTCCTGCCGATTCTGGACGGGCTGGACGAGATGGACCCGCCCGGCACACGGCCGCGCGACTCCCGGGCGCTCGACGCGCTCAAGCGCCTGAACAGGGACTACGGCTTCCCCGGAGGCAGGGCACGGCTGGTGGTGGTCTGCCGGGCCAAGCAGTACGGCCGGCTCAGCCGGACGGAGGGGCTCGAGCACGCCGCGGTCGTCACGCTCCAGCCGCTCGACAGCCCCCGGCAGCTCGAGTTCCTGAGCGCGAGCGGTCTGCGGGACGAGACGGGGCGGTGGCGACAGGAGTGGCGCGATGTGGCCGAGGCGCTCACCTGGAGCGGCTCGGCGCGCGGCCTGGCCCGCGTGCTGGACACTCCCTGGAAGATGGCGCTGCTCACCACCGTCTACAAGGAGCGCGACGAGGACCACCGCCCGGTCCGCTCCCCCGCCGGGCTGCTGTCGATGGCTCCCCGCGAGGCGCCGGACCATCTGCTCGGTCTGTACGTGCGCGCGGCGGTCATGACCCGCAACGCACATCCCGGACCGCGCCGTGATCCGGCGAAGGTCGAGCGGCGGCTCGTCCTGCTCGCCCGCCATCTGCGCGACGGCGGCCGGACGGACGGGCGGGAGTCCGGCCCGGAGGGCGGGGCGGCCCCGGAGACGGACATCGTCCTGCACCGGCTGTGGCCGCTGGGCGGGGGCCCGGTCGCCTTCATGGAAATGACGCTGTGGTCCCTGCCCTTCGTCGTCTCCATCAATGTGGCCGAACGGCTCGGCTTCGCCATCCCTCCGGACAGCCTTCTCGCCGTCGTCGTACTGTTCTTCCTGCTCTGGGTGGGGCCGCACATGGTGATGGGGCGCAGCATGCGGCATCCGGTGCCGCGCCGGCTGGACTGGCGGCGGGCGGCCGACTGGCGGTGGGCGGTGCTGGGGCTGTTCTACGCGGTCGGCCTGGGGCTGTATCTGCTGGACGGGTTGCGCGACCGGCCCGCTCTGTACGCGGCGATAGCGGTCGGCTACCTGGCCCCGTTGCCGGTCTTCAGCGCGGTGTGGCCGGTGGCCGACCATCCGCAGGCGGCGCTGACCGGGCCGCGCGACCCGCTGCGTGCGGAGCTGCGCTGCGCACTGGCGACCGCGGTCGCCGTGTCGCTGTCCACAGGGGCGCTCTTCGCCCACCTGGGGGAATCCGCCTCGGACTTCCTGTACGGCGCCCTGTTCGCCTTCCTCCCGGTCCTGGGCCTCTCCGCGCGCGCCTGGCGCCGCTATGCGGCGTTCAAGTCGACCGTGGTCGGCCGGCTGCCGGCGCGGCTCGGCGCGTTCCTCGACTGGTGCTGCGAGGCGGGGCTCATGCGAGTGGAGGGGCTGGCCTACCAGTTCCGCCACCGGGAGCTCCAGGACTGGCTGGCCCGCTCCGGGGCCGACTCCGAGGCGGCGCGCTGACCCTCCCCTCGGGCAGGGCTCCCGGTGTCTCCCCGCCCCGCCGACTCGCCTCGGCACCGGGGCGAGCCGGGGCCGGTGGCGCTACCGTGTGACGAGGGGGTCACGCTTCGGAAAAAAGGGGACGGGAATGCTGGAGCAGGCTTTGGCGGCGCTGGCCGCCGCCGGGGGCACGGCGGTGGTGCAGGCCGCGGGCACGGAGGCGTGGACGGCGGTGCGGGACGCGGTGGCCCGCTGGTTCGGCCGGGGCGACGAGCGGCGCGAGCGCGCCGAGCTGGAGCGTCTGGACCGCACCGCCGCCGAGCTGGAGCCGGGCGGACCGGAGCCGGGCGGGGACGAGGACCGGGAGCCCGGGGCCGCCGGGGCGGAGCAGGCGCGCATCCGCCAGGAGGCGGCCTGGCAGGCCCGCTTCGAGGGCCTGCTGGAGCGCGTGGACGACGCCGAGCGCGCCCGTCTCGCCGCTGAGCTGCGCGCCCTGCTGGAGCGCCACTCCCCCGCCGCCCCCGCCGCCGTCCCGCCCGCCGGCCCGTCCGTCGGCCGGGACGGGATGGCCGTGGGCGGGGACGTCCACCTCCGCGCGGACGGCGGCGTCGCGGGCGGGGTGATCCACGGCGGAGCCCATGTCCACCCTCGGCCGCCCGGTCCGCCCCAGGGCTGAACGGACCGGGCGCGGACGGCACGCCTCTGTCCGCCGAGGCGTACGTCCAGGCCCCGGGCGGCATCGGCGCCGGTCACATCGACCGGGCCAGCCTCCACACCCACTACCACTCCGATCCCCGCCCTCGCCCCGGCGTCTCCTGGCCGCATCTGGTCGGGGTGCCGCCCAGGGAGGCGGACTGTTTCCAGGACCGCGCCGCCGTGCGCGAGCTGGAGCGCGCGCTGGACGGCGGCGGCACGGCGGTGCTGTGCCAGGTGCTGTCCGGCATGGGCGGGGTCGGCAAGACCCAGCTCGCCGCCCACCACGCCCGCCGGGTCCTGGCGGCGGGCGGCGTGGACCTGCTGGTGTGGGCCACGGCCGCGACGCGCGAGGCGGTCGTCGCCGCCTATGCCCAGGCCGCCGCCGGGATTCTGTACTCCGACCCGGATCTGCCCGAGACGGCGGCGCGGGAGTTCCTGGCCTGGCTGGAGCACCGGCCCGGTCCGGAGCAGCGCCGCTGGATGGTGGTGCTGGACGACGTGGCAGACCCGGCCGACCTGCGCGGCCTGTGGCCACCGGCGAGCCCGCTGGGCCGCACCCTGGTCACCACCCGCCGCCGGGACGCGGCCCTGACCGGGCCGGGCCGCCGCCTGGTGCCGGTCGGGCTGTTCAGACCGGTGGAGGCCAGGGCGTATCTGGCCGCGTCCCTGGCCGCCCGCGGCCGCCATGAGCCGGAGGGGGAACTGGACTGCTTGGCAGGCGAGTTGGGTTATCTGCCGCTGGCCCTGTCCCAGGCCGCCGCCTATCTGATCGACTCCGGTCTGGACTGCGCCGCCTACCGCGCCCTGCTGGCCGACCGCGCCCGCGACCTGGCCGACGCCCTGCCCGACGCCGGGGCCCTGCCCGACGACCAGGCCGCCCCGCTGGACGCGGCCTGGTCGCTGTCGGCCGACCGCGCCGACCGGCTGCGCCCGTACGGCCTGGCCCGCCCCATGCTGCGTCTGGCCGCGATGCTCGACCCCAACGGCATCCCGGCCTCCGTCCTGACCTGCGGCCCCGCCCTGTCCCATCTCGCCGACCACCTCGCCGACCGGGCCGCCGTCCGGGCTCCGGACCGGTTCGGCCCGCCCGGCCGGCCCGCCCCGCCCGCCCGGACGGTCACCGCCGAGGACGCCGTCGGCGCGCTGCGGGCCCTGCACCGCCTGAGCCTGATCGAGCACTCCCCCGGCACGCCCCGCCGGGCGGTACGTGTCCACCAGCTCATCCAGCGCATCGCCCGCGACTCCCTCGGCCCCGGGCGGCGCGACGCCCTGGCCCGTACCGCCGCCGACGCGCTGATGGCCGCCTGGCCGGAGGTGGAGCGCGACACCGCGCTCGCCCAGGCGCTGCGCGCCAACACCGACGCCCTGGCCCGGTACGCCGGGGAGGCCCTGTACCGGCCCGAGACCCATCCGCTGCTCTTCCGCTCCGGCCGCAGTCTGGGCAACGCCGGCCAGGTGGCCGCCGCCCTGGTCCACTTCCAGCACCTGGCCGACTCCGTGGGCGCCCGGTTCGGCCCCGGCCACCCCGACACCCTCAACGCCCGGCACCGGCTCGCCCACTGGCACGGCATGGCGGGGAAGGTGGAGTACGCCCAGACCGCCCTCACCGGGATCCTCGCCGACTATCTGCGGGTACTGGGCCCGGACCATCCGGGCACCCTGGGCGTGCGGCACAACCTGGCCCGCTGGCGGGGTGCGGCCGGGGACACCACCGGCGCCAGGACGGCGTTCGCGGAACTGTTCACCGACCGCCTGCGCGTCATCGGCCCCGACCACCCCGACACCCTCGCCACCCGCCACGAGCTGGCCCGTCTGCGGGGAAGGACGGGCGACCACGCCGGGGCCATCGCCACCTTCACCGATCTGCTCGCCGACTGCCTGCGCCTCCTGGACCCGGACCACCCCCGCACCCTGGCCGCCCGGCACGAACTGGCCCGCTGGCGGGGCGCGTCGGGCGATATCGCGGGCGCCAGGGCGGCTTTCGCCGAGCTGCTCACCGACCGCCTGCGCATCATCGGCCCCGACCACCCCGACACCCTCGCCACCCGCCACGAGCTGGCCCACCTGCGGGGGAAGGCGGGCGACCGCGCCGGAGCCGTCGAGACCTTCACCGGCCTCCTCACCGACTACCTGACGGTGCTGGGCCCGGACCATCCCGGCACCCTGGGCGTCCGGCACAACCTGGCCCGCTGGCGGGGTGCGGCCGGGGACCCGGCGGCGGCCGTGGCCGCGCTCACCGACCTCCTCGCCGACCGGCTCCAGATCCTCGGCCCCCACCACCCCAGCATCGCCGCCACCCGCACCGATCTGGCCTACTGGCGCGGCCGGGCGGAGGCCGGCGGCCCCCACGTCCCCCGGCAGCCCTCCGCGCCCCGGTCGGAGGCGCGCGACCAGGCCCCCCGGCGGCCGTCCGCCGAGCCCGGCGGAACGGGCTGATCCGCACGGACCCCTCTCCCGGCAGGCGGCCGGGGACTACGATCTGCCAGGGGTTTCGAAGCCGCATGTCCTCCTTTGGCCGGTTCCGCGGGGAACCGGCGCACGCGCCGTGCGCGCGGACGGGGGGCCGCGGCTTGCGGGACGGGCGCGACGGACGCGAGGGGCGCCCACGGGGGCGACAGGCACGACGGGAGACGTGATCACGTGATCGACCGCAAGGCACTGCTGGCTGACCTGATCAAGCAGGTCAGGGCCGCCGAGGCGGATCTCGACCGGCAGGTGCGGGACGGCGAGGCCGTCCTGAAACCGCTGCGCACCGAGTACGGCAAGGAGAAGAAGGCCGACCCCAAGGGCACCCCGAGGTGGGCGGCCTGGGTGGAGGAGCGGGCGGCGGAGCTGCCCGAGGAGCGCGCGGAGCGGGTACGGGCGGCGCAGGCGGTCGCGGGCAGGCTGCGGGACGAGTACGACCAGGCCTTCGACATCGGCCGCACGGGCGCCACCTGGAGCCAGTGGCTGGGCGAGCGGGTCACGCAGGTCGCGGTGGCGTGGGTGCTGGGCACGGTGTTCGTGCGGTTCTGCGAGGACAACCGCCTGATCCCCGAGCCGTACGTCACGGGCCCGGACGCCGACCGGCGCGAGCTGGCCGAGGCCCGCTACGACCACTACGTGGAGACGGACACCGACCCCACCTACCGGGGCTGGCTGGAGAAGGCGTTCACCGACATCGGCTCGGGCCCGGCCGGCCGCCTCCTGTTCGACCGGCGGCGCAACCCGCTGTACCAGATCCCGCTCTCCCATGACGGCGCCCGCGAGCTGATCGAGTTCTGGCGCGAGCGCGACGAGACCGGCGTCCTCGTCCACGACTTCACCGACCCGCTGAGCGAGGACGGCACGGAAGGGTGGGACACCCGCTTCCTGGGCGACCTGTACCAGGACCTCAGCGATGCGGCGCGGAAGACGTACGCGCTGCTCCAGACACCGGAGTTCGTGGAGGAGTTCATCCTCGACCGCACCATGAACCCGGTCGTGCGGGAGATGGGCGACCGCTTCGGCGAGCTGAAGATGATCGACCCGACCTGCGGTTCCGGGCACTTCGTGCTCGGCGCGTTCCGTCGCATGGTCCGCCTGTGGGCAGAGCGGCGGCCGGGTACGGACGTCCACGAGCAGGTCCGGGCCGCGCTGAATTCCGTGCACGGCGTGGACATCAACCCCTTCGCGGTCGCCATCGCGCGGTTCCGCCTGCTGATCGCCGCCATGGCGGCGGCGGGTGTGCGCACGCTGGAGGAGGCGGCGAAGTACGAGTGGCCGATCCACCTGGCGGTGGGCGACTCCCTCATCAAGGAGCGGCAGCTCGAATTCACGCTCATCGGCGAGAAGTCCGGCGACCCGCTGGCAGAGTTCTCCTACGCCACGGAGGACGTACACGAGCACCCCGGCATCCTGGAGCCGGGCCGCTACGACGTGGTGGTGGGCAACCCGCCGTACATCACGGTCAAGGACAAGAAGCTCAACGCCCTGTATCGGAAGCTGTACGACTCCTGCGCGGGCAAGTACGCCCTGTCGGTTCCCTTTGCTGAGCGGTTCTTCCAACTGGCCAAGACCGGGGAGCCCGACGGCAGCGGCTACGGCATGGTTGGCCAGATCACCGCCAACTCCTTCATGAAGCGCGAGTTCGGCACCAAGCTGATCGAGGAGTACTTCGCGCACAAGGTCGAACTGACCGAGGTCATCGACACCTCCGGTGCCTATATTCCTGGGCACGGAACACCAACCGTCATCCTGGTCGGCAGGCGCCGTGCTGGGAAGGGGCGCGCGGCGACGATTCGCACGGTCCGAAGCGTTCAAGGTGAACCCACCACGCCGGAGAACGCCGAGGAGGGCTTGGTCTGGCAGGCAATTGTCGAACAGATCAACAAGCCCGGCTCGGTGAGTCAGTGGGTTTCCGTGGACGACCTGGACCGCGAGAAGTACTTTGCGAAGCAGCCGTGGGTCCTCGCTGACGGTGGCCAGGAAATGCTTGAGCAGATCAACACGGCCCAGCAAGCGGTTCTGAAGCGTGACCTGCACCGGATCGGTTTCTATGGAATCATGGGGTCGGATGACGCCATGAGTGCCGTCTCTCGCGCTTTCAAGAGAGTTAATGCCGAGCCTCAATACATTCGACGCCTTGTCGTGGGCGATGAAGTGCGCGACTTTCAATTTGCGGACGGGGATGACGCCTTTCATCCGTACGACGAGCGGCACGAATTGGTGAACCTGGAGAAATTCCCCAAGTTGTCTGATTGGCTATGGTCGTATCGGACGGAACTGGGGAATCGTGCCACGTTCTCAGGCGGGAGGTACTTTACAGACGGTCGGCCATGGTGGGAGTGGCACCAGCTCCCTAAGGACCATGGAGCGCACCAGTGGGCGATCCCATTCGCTTTCGTGACTACGCACAATCACTTCGCGCTGGACCGGGGCGGCAAGGTGTTCAAGCAGTCTGCTCCGGTGATCAAATTGCGGGAAGGGGCGAGCGAGGAGGAGCACCTGCGGCTACTCGGACTGCTCAACAGCTCCACGGCCTGCTTCTGGCTCAAGCAGGTGAGCCACAACAAGGGCGGCCCTGGTGGTGGTTACTCTAAGGGTGAGAAATGGCGGGATTTCTACGAGTTCACCGGCACTAAGAGCATGTCTCACGTGGTGAGTTGGGCGAGTTTCTTGTAGCAGGTCAGGGCGGCCGCGAGGCCGAGGAAGGCCAGGAAGTGGCTGCCCTTGCGCTCGTACCGGACGGTGAGGCGCCGGTAGCCGAAGAGCCAGGAGATCGACCGTTCGATCTTCCAGCGGTGCCGGCCCAGGCGCTCGCCGGACTCGATGCCGGGCCGGGCGATGCGCGGGACGATGCCCCGCTCGCGCAGCCATGCCAGCTTCTCGGCGGAGTGGTAGGCCTTGTCGGCGCGGAGCCTGCCGGGGCGGCGTCTGCGCGGGCCGCGCCGGGAGCGGACGGCGGGGATGCCCGCCACCAGCGGCAGGAGCGCCTGGCTGTCGTGGACGTTCGCGCCCGAGACGCCCAGGGCGAGCGGCAGGCCCTGGGCATCGGACAGAACGTGGAGCTTGCTGCCCTTCTTGCCCCGGTCGACCGGATTGCGCCCGGTCAGCGAGCCCCCTTTTTCGCCCGCACACTCGCCGCGTCCACGATCGCCGCGGCCCAGTCCACCTCGCCCCGGGCCCCGAGTTCGTCCAGCACCGCCCGGTGCAGCCGGCGCCACAGCCCGGCCTCGGTCCAGAGCGTGAACCGGCGGTGCGCGGTGGCCGGGGAGATGCCGAAGGTCTCCGGCAGATGCCGCCAGGCACACCCGCTGGTCAGCACGTACACCACGGCGGTGAAAGCGGCCCGCTCGTCCACCGGGGCGGTCCCACCGCCCTGCGGCCGGGACGTGAACTTCGGCAGCAGCGGAGCTGCCAGCTCCCACAAACCGTCGGGAACCAACCGCTGCGACAGATCAACACTCACAGCCACCCATCATGCCGCACCGAACCCACCACGTGAGACAAGGTCT
>NZ_PGSG01000072.1 GCF_002843305.1 Streptomyces barkulensis | reverse complement strand
TGAACGCTTCTCATCCTGTGGTTCGTGGGTGATGGCGGCTGGTGGTCGGGGGGCCGTAACGCGGCAGGGCTCCTGGTCGTTGCGGCTGGTGATCTCACTCGCCAACGTCTCGACACAGGAGCCCTGTTGGTCCCGTATCGTGCCATGCTCGACGTCCCCCACGAAGTCGTGGAGCACGTTTCCTGGCTCATCTACGCCCGAAGGCGTGAGCTGAACTCCCGCTGGCGGAAGCTGGGCTGCTTCCGCCAGGCCCTGCTGGTCCTGGTGCACCTGCGCAAGAACGAGACCCTGGCCCAGGCCGCAGCGGGGTTCGGCATCTCCACCGCCACCGCCGGCCGGTACGTGAGCGAAACGGTCGACCTCCTCGCCGAGCGCGCCCCGAGCCTGCACGAGGCCCTGCGCGAGCTGCCGCCGGAGGGGTTCGTCATCCTCGACGGCACTTTGATCACTACCAACCGCATCGCGGCGGACGAGCCGTACTACTCGCAGAAGCACCGCCGCCACGGGATGAACGTGCAGGTCATCGCCCGCCCGGACGGCACCCCGCTCTGGTTCTCCCGCGCGACACCGGGCCGCACGCACGACCTGACCGCAGCCCGCGCCCACGGTGTGATCCAAGCCTGCCTGTCCCGTCAGCTCCTCGTCCTGGCCGACCGCGCCTACCAGGGCGCCGGCGCGACCGTCCGCACCCCCTACTACGGTCATCGCGACCTGCCCGAGCACTACCAGCAGTACAACCGCGACCACGCCCGGCTGCGCGCCCCGGGCGAACGCGCCTTCGCCCGCCTCAAGCAATGGCGGATCCTCCGCAAGGCCCGGTGCAGCACCAACCGCATCGGTCGCACGGTCGCCGCCGTTCACGCCATCGAGATCGCCTGGCGCTCAGGATGAGAAGCGTTCACTGACGACCTGCTGCACATATGGGGCCATTACGACCGTCCGCTCATTGTCGGCCCTTCCGGTCCCTTCGAATTCTGCGCCGCCAACGCGGGAACCATGGGACTCGGAGGCGGCGCCTGGGTGGACAAGATCTCCACCGGGAACAACGACATCCAGATGAACGACGCCAACGGCGACACCATCAGGATCAGTCGCTGGAACATCGTGACCTACCCCAACCGGCCGCCGAACATCACATCCATTCAGATCTTCTGAGACACCGGCATGCTCAGCGGCGGCGCGCTCGGGATCGTCGCCTGACGCCGGACCGGCGCGGGGCGCACCCCGTACCGGAACGTCGGCGCGCAACCGCGGCCCGGGGCGCGCGGCCGGGGCATCGGCACCGCCGCGCAGCACCTCCTCGTCGACCACCTGTTCACGCACTCTCCCGTCGCCGAGCAACGATCCTCGGAGAAGGCCGGGTTCACCCGCGAAGGCGTGATGCGTGCCGTGGGTTCCGCGACAGGCAGTGGCGGGACGCGGTGATACGAGGAGACACCGCGCGGCCGGACACGGCCGAAGGGCCGGAGTCCGGCCGCGCGTGACCGCCTTCGCCCGGTCCTGTCGCCCGGGCGGGTTCTCGTCGTGCCTCAGGGCCGGGCGGCGCGTTGCCGGACGCGCGCGGTACGGACTCGTGCACCAACTGCGCGGTATCGAGGGCGTCAGGGCCACGGACGAGAGTCGGCCGGGTCCTGGCAACGATGACCAGGGACGCCGTGTTCCGGGCCCGGACCGCGACGGGCGCCGACGGCGCTCGCGGTCACCGGCCGGCGTGACGGAGCACTTCCGTACCGTCCATCCGAAGCGCTCGTACACGGACTCCGCGTACACGGCCGCGCACTCGTTCGCGCCCCCGCGCGACCCCCACCCTGGCCCGCATGAACCGAGCGACACCGCAGGCCGGAGAGGCCCTCGCCGCCTTCACGCAACTGCTGTCGTCCACGCGGCGCGGGGCCCGGCTGGCCCGGCTCCTGACCGTGACCGAGATGCTCTCCTGGGAGGTGCCGCAGGGCCTCGCCGAGCGCGCCGAACTCGTCGTCGCGGAGCTGGCCGCCAACGCCGTCCTCCACGGGCACGTGCCCGGCGCCGATGTCATCGTCGAGGCCACCCGGACCGGTTTCGAGCAGTTCGTCGAGATCCACGAGCGGCCCGAGGGCGCGTACTCGTACACCCTGCCGGTCAAGGCCAAGGGGCTGGAGGCCAGGGCCAACGACGACGGCTCCGTCACGTTCACCGACGCCAGGACGGGTGCCGCACGCGCGACCATGCCCGCCCCGGTGATGTGGGACGCCTCCGTCGACGAGATATCCGGCAAGCACACCCGCCGGGCCCGCGTCGATATGAAGGTCGTCACCAAGGGCAGCGGCCGCATCGACCTGGTCATCACCCCAAGCGCCGACTTCCTCGCCGACCCGAAGACCCAGTACCCGGTCACCGTCGACCCCTCCACCTCCGCCCTGTCCGCCACCTTCGACACCTACGTCCAGCAGGGCGAGACCGTCGACTGGTCCAACGACGTCGAACTCGACATGGGCAACCCGGGCACCACCAACCCCGACGGAACCTACCGCAGCGCCCGCTCCTTCATCACCTGGAACACCACACCGATCCAAGACGCGCTGGTCGTCGACACCAACCTGGCGCTCTACAACTTCCACTCCGGCAACACCGACTGCTCCGCCCAGGAATGGACGGTCTGGGACACCACCGCCTCCTCGACGTCCTCCCGTTGGACCAACCAGCCCACCTGGAAGCAGCAGTACCACTCCTCCACCCAGACCCGCGGCAACCCCGGCTGCACCGACAGCCAGCCCGACGGGTGGATCAACGCCGACGTCGACACCCTCGTCCAGACCTGGGCCTCCGCCCAGGCCACCCGCGGCCACATGGGCCTGCGCACCACCACCAACGACACCCGGGCCTGGAAGCGCGTCAACTCCGGCAACGCCACCTCCAACCAGCCCAAGCTGACGGTCACCTACAACTACCGTCCGCAGGACGGGACAGCCCAACAGGCCGGTCCGCCGTTCACCTCCTACAACGGCGTGTGGGGGGTCAACACCCTCACCCCGACGCTGAGGGACAAGTTCGAGGACGCGGACGGCGACACGGTCAGCGCCGCCTTCCAGGTCTATGACGCGGAGACCGACACGCCCATCACCACACCGGCCGGAGACGGCGTACTCGTCTCCGACTACGTCGCCCCAGGGGAATGGGCGACGGTGCGGGTCCCGGACGGCCAGCTGGTCGACGGCAAGATGTACAAGTTCCGCACCAACCCCTACGACGGAACGCACTACAACCTCGGCTGGTCGCCGTGGGCCACCTTCGCCGTGGAGACCGCGGCCGCCGGCACCCCCACCACCCTGCAGCCCGGCGACAGCTACACGATCAACGACCCGGAGCTGATCGACAACCCGGCACTGGTCGAGGAAACCCTGAACAGGGACGGCAACCTGGAGGCACTCGGCGTGCGTCCCCGCGGCGGCCCGTCCACCCAGGAATCCGTCGGAACAGCCGCCGTCTGGGAGCGCACCTATACCGTTCCCAGCACGAGATTCCCCCGAGGCCGTAAGCCAGAGAATTCAGGCTTCGACAAGTACGAGTACATCGCCGACGTCGACGAATGCGTCGACGCCGATGATTCGGACAACCAGTCCGGATGGATCAAGAATCGTTTCTCCTACTGCCAGGAGACCCTGACGGTGATGCCCGCCGTCAAGTGCGGGCTGTGGCCGCCCGGATGCTATCTGCAGGGATTCTTCATATCCCAGAACACGCTCATCGGGTACGGGAAGATAGGCGGCCTTGTCGCTAGCCCATACACCCGCTTCGTCGAATTCGACTTCAATGTGGACGTCTTCGTCTCCAGCGGGGACTTCAACAAGGCTGGCTCCAAGCTCGAAGTCAAGTTGGAGTGCGAAGGGAACTGGGCACCTGGAGTGCCGTCGGGAGCCAGGGACGAGGAAGCGTGCGAGACCGGACTCTCCTCCGGCCGGGACGACCATCCGAGCCAGTGGAAGGCCGACGGCGACACCAAGTTCGACCTGTGGTCGACTGCCCCGGAGGCCCCCGACGTCGCCCACGGCGATCAGGTCGCCACAGGACTGTTCACCCCGATCCTCGAGTTCACCGTCCCCGGGTATGACCAGATCATCCCCGCTGAAGGCGAGCAGGGGGAAGTACGCTTCGACAGTGCCGCCTACAACCGGCGCTCTCAACTGGGTTCCGTCTTCCCTGACGCCACACCCGCCCTCCGCTACGACAGGAGTGACACGAGCGATCCCAATGCTCCCGGAGAGGAATACTTCGGAGTGGCCGCGGTCGCGGAACACGTCGGAGACGCCCTCGAAGACCCGGGCAACACCTACCCGCCGAAGGCCGACAAGGAACTGCCCGGCGGAGAAGCCCTGCAGCCGATGCATCGCCTCGCAAAAGCGGCCGGGGCGGACGAGCTGAGCAGATACAACGCCAATCGCTACCGAGTCCGTTCCACCTGCGACGGGAGCGCCATGCCGGGCAAGCCCGGCCCGGACGACGACCTCCAGTGCGACGAGTTCCCCATGGCCTCCACGTATGAGGGCGCAGCACGCAGCGAATACGAAGGAGATCAGTACATCAACGCCTTCTCCGTGCGCTATGTCGACGCGGACGAGAACGAAGAAGCCGGGCGTCGCCTCAACGCCTGGTACGACAACGACCGGATCCTCAACCACGACCCCTTCATCATCGTGATCGGGAACTGAGCAGCCGGCCGGCTGACCAACCGGCCGGAATGTGTTTCCGGGAGTAGCAAAGCTGCGGGGCCGGCTCATCATGCCGGCTCCGCAGACTTGTCACTCCCCCTCGACGTCGGCGGGCACGCGCCAGATCTGCACAAGACAGTACTGATCCTTGCCGTTCAGTTCGTCCCTCTCCCCCGGAGGAATCGGCAAAGGGGCCGCCCCTCCCCGCAGCGGTGAAGTGAACACACCCCTGTCCCCGTGGAAAATCCACTGCCATCGCATTGTGTAAAGCCCGGGCGAAGGCAGGCTCAAGGGGACATCTGTCAGCCCGCCGTCTATGGTCTCGATGGCAAGGTCACCCCCGGGAAGTTCTACCTCCACCTCTTCCTGGCCGAACCACTGGGCATCATTTCGCGGAGGGGGGGCGGACCAGCTCTCCAGCCGAACGGCCACCTCGATAACCTGGGGTGGCACCCGCAGGTGAACCATGCCGGGCGCGGACAGCAGCCACTTCGAACGATCCGCCTCCGGCACATGTTCGTCGAGTGCTGTGTCCACCAGCCCAAACAGGCGGTAACCAGGGCTTACCACGGTCTCAAAGGCATCCAGTAGCCTACTCAACGGTGCTCTCACCTCGACAGTCGGTTCGCAAACGACAGGGAGTTTCCGGAAAGTGAATCACTTGTGTCTCTCCCGTCCAACGCGCCAGGGCTGCTTGAGCATTCTCGGCTGACGAGGCGTCCCCACCTCGCCCCGCACGCCCCGAGCAACACCGCATCCCGGACCACTCCCCCGCCGACGACGAGGTGCGTCCACGGCGGAACCGCCGCAGCGCCGTGAGGGGCGTCGGACACGTTCCCGCCCGGGCTGGTGGGCGGCTGCCCGCCCGCGGTGAGGAACCCGGTTGCGGGGCAGCCGGTTGTGGCTCAGCGGAGGGCTTGGGCAATGCGATGCCTGAGGCGTTCGTCGTGGAGGCTCTCCACCTCGCGCCAGGCGGCTGCACTGACCTCTTCTGTCTGCAGTTCGCCGATTCCGGCCGTGGTGCGGAAGAGGAAGCGGAAGTCGAAGTGCCGGTGGGCGGGCTCGCCCTTGGCGGGGTTGGCGTCGATGGGGTGGATGTCGATGTGGAGCGGAATCTCGCCGTGCGGGGTGACGACGTGGGGCGGGATGCCGGTCTCCTCGGTGAGTTCGCGGCCGGCGGCCTGCGGGAGCGTCTCGTCCGAGGGCTCGAGGTGGCCGCCGGGCAGAAGCCACTTCCGGGTCGCGTTGTGGAGGACGTGCAGGACACGGCCGTCGGGGCCGACGAGGATCGCGCCGGCCGTGGCGTGACCGGGCAGGGTCTTGCGGCTGGTGAGGTCGCCGCCGCCGTCGATCAGATCGAGGACGGCGCCGAGTTCGCGCTTGTCCCCGGGTGTTCTTCGAGGTAGGCGGCGATGGTGGTGCGGATGTGCTCTGCCGTGATGGCCAAGGTGATCACCTGTTGAAGTAGGAGAGCCAGGTCGCCGCGATGGCTTCGCGGTCGGATGCGGGGACCTCGTGGATGCCGGGAGTGAGGTCGCCGCGGGTGAGCATCCTGATCGCGGCGAGGATCTCGGCCTGGACCAGGAAGATGAACGGCCCGACGCTGGCGCCGTGGATGAAGTTGACGGCGTTGCCGCCGTTCGCCAGATAGAAGTAGTGGCCGGTTGTCTGGTAGCGGGTGACGTGGTCGCCGACCTGGGTGCGGGTGTAGACGTCGGGGAGTCCGGCGAGGTCGAGTTCGTCCTCGCTGGAGGTGACGGTGGCGACGTAGGCGCCGTTTCGCAGGTGGGAGAAGTCCTCGCCGCGCAGGGAGACGGCGCCGGTCGCGCAGAGCACCAGGCCGGCCCCGGTCAGGGCTGTCTCACGGTCGCGGGCGACGGTGAACCCCTGGGACAGTGCCTGGGTGCGGCGGACCGGGTCGATGTCGAAGACGGTGACCTGGACGCCCTTGGCGTGCAGAAGCCTGGCGATCGAGCTGCCGAGCTTGCCGAAGCCGATCACCAGTGCCGGGCGGCCGTGGAGGATGTCGCCCCGGTCCCGCATGACGGCCTCGGTGGAGAAGACCACGGACTGGCCGACGAGGAAGTCCTCGGGGTCCTTCAGTGGTGAGCGGGCCACGGAGATGACGGGGCAGGGGGTTTTGTCGAGGTCCTCGTAGCGGCGGTGCCCGTTCTCGGTGTCCTCGATCACCCCGGCGAGGCGGCCGGTGAAGCGGCTGTGGACCTCTGCGAGGCTCGGTGCGAAGTAGCCGCCGACGTCCAGCAGGCAGACCGTCTCGCCCGCGGCCCGGGACTCCAAGTAGTCCAGGGCGGTGCCCTGGTCCGTGAACAGGTCGCGGGTGAGGGTGTCGACCGGGATCGTCCGCTCGACCTCGCGTTTCGCGGCCGGGTGGACGGACTTCGGCTTGGGCAGCACCGCTGCCGGCCGGGTCATCGCGGCGACGGCGCGGACGAACGAGGGACGCTCGGGCAACAGATGGGTGATCAGGAACGACGCGGTCTGCTCGCCCGGCGCGAACCGGGCGGTGATCCGGGCGAAGTAGGCGTCCAGCCGGGCGCGTTCGAAGGTCTCCATGGCGGTTCCCTCTCATCCTTGTCCGTCCAGGGCCGTGCGGGAAGAACCGGGTTCAACGGGTACGGGCGTCCAGGTAGCGGCCGGCCGGCTGCGGGCGAGGTGTACGGGCGGGATCCTCCTTCACTGCTGCCGAAGGGAGCCCGGTCTCCGCCCGGCGACTTCAACGACCGTACGGAGAAAGTGAGTTGCACCTCAAAGAAATTGCGGGGAATTGCGGAATGTCACCCGAGCGAGCCGATCGCCGCGTTGACCAGGGCGCGGGCGGCGCCGCCGTGGACGGCCATCTTCATCAGCTCCCCGAACGCCTTGCGGTAGTCGGCGAGTTCGCTGGGCCGCACCACGTTGATCTCGGCTGTGAGGGTTTCCACGACACTGCGTGTGCCGTCATGGAGGTAGAACGCCTCCAGCGGCCACATGGTCCGGCGTGCGCCGAAAGGTATGACGCCCAAGGAGACGGAAGGAAGCGGCATCACGGTCAGCAGATGCCTCAGTTGTCCGGCCATCGTCTCGGTGTCGCCGACCCGGTAGCGCAGGACGGACTCCTCCATGAGCACGACGAACCGGTGCCCGCCCTCGTACAGGAACCGACTCCGGGCGACGCGGGCCGCGACGGCCTCGGAGACGTCGTCGGGAGTGCCCTGGAAGTCGGTGATGGCCTGCATCAGGGCCGTGGCGTAGGCGGGGGTCTGGAAGAAACCGGGCACGACGTTGGAGACGTAGGCGCGGGTGACGCCGGTCTGCGCGTAGAGATCGTAGAAGTCCTCCTGGGTCCTGCGCATGCCGGTCCGGTGGCTCCTGCGCCACTCGACGTACATCGAGTCGACGGTGCGGGCCGTGGCGATCAGGTCCTCGGCCTGGTCGACGGCGTCGCAGGCGGCGCACCAGGCGCGGATGTCCACGTCGGTGGGCTGGACCTCGCCCTTCTGGATGCGGGTGGTCTTCGCGGGGTGCCAGCCGCACCGGGCGGACAGTTCCTTCCCGGTGAGGCCGGCGTCCTTGCGGAGGTGCGTCAGGCGGACGGCAAGCGCCTCGCGGGCCGCCTGGGCGCTGGAGGAGGGGGAAGCGGGCATCGGTGCGCGTAATGCTCAGACGGTGTACTTCTCGTGGTCGACGGCACGCTCCCACACGGCCTCGAAAGCGTCGGAGCAGAGCTTGACCACGGCGGGATCCTCACTGAACTCCTTGGGCGGAACCGCCCAGTCCCCGTCTCCCGTGAAGATGTTGAACTGCACCAGGCGGTCGTCGAACAGCCAGAAGTCGGCTCCGGGCAGGGCGATGTCCACGGCCCGCCGGCGGGGCAGCCAGCGCACCAGCTCACCCGCCCCGATGTTCAGCGGGGTGGCGGCGTGCTCCCACCGGATGTAGTCCGTCACGGGCTCGGAGACGATCCGGGCCCGGCGCATCACCACACCACGGCCGACGGCCTCCCGCACCAGGCCCAGCCACTGGGGCCACCACCGCGCCGTCGGGTCCAGGTCGACGTGGCCGGTGCGCTTGAAATGCTCGAACTCCTCAACCTCGTCACCGACGCCGTACGCATCGCGCATCTCCAGGTGCACCGCGCTGCGGCACGTACCGGACAGCAGCTCAGCGAAGCTCGGCACGCCGCTCCGCGACATCACACGCCTCCCTCGGAATCGGCACCATGCGGGCGGGGACGCGGATCACCGTCTCATGGGCGGGGATTCCCACCAAGACCTCACGTGCCTGACTGCCCGCCCCTGCGGACCGGACGTGTCCGGCCGCCCGCGTCACGGGCCCCGTCCAAGCCACGCCCGCCCCGCGCCGCACCACTTCGGGCGGTGGGTGCGTTCGACGCCAAGTCCCCTGCTGATGAAGGGTTTTGGCAGTGCGAAGATATGAGTTGATCTAGCTCGGGCCGCGTGAAAGTGTTCTCGGGCCCCGCATCCCACACGTCTCCACAGACAGGAACTTTGTCATGCGCACTCTCGGACTTGCCGGTAAGTCGTGCCTCACCGTCGCTCTGGCCGCCTCGGCCACGCTGCTGATGCCGGTCACACCGGCCGCCGCCGCGGACTGGGACCGGAGCTGCTACAACATCTCCACCCCCTACAAGGGCATCAGTGAGGTCATCGGCACCGCCAGCAAGACCAGCAGCGGCTGCTCGGACGCCACGGTCTCCCTCCTGCGCCACCGCTGGTACGGCTGGGAGGAGCTGGACTGGACCCCGCTGGAGAGCGGCTCCAGCATGGCGTGGTGGAACTGCACGGGTTCCGGCACCTACACCTACAAGACGGTCGTGGGCGTCGACTACAACCTCGCCTCCTACGAGAGCGCCGAGCGCCGCATAACCTGCTGAGGACGGGCAGCGGGGCCCGGCGGCCGGGCCCCGCCGGTGCCGTCCGTCCGCCGTGCCCCATGCCCGGACCGCGACGGACGCCGACGGCGCTCGCGGTCACCGGCCGGCGTGACGGAGCACTTCCGTACCGTCCACCCGAAGCGCTCGTACACGGACTCCGCGTACACGGCCGCGCACTCGTTCGCGCCCCCGCGCGACCCCCACCCTGGCCCGCATGAACCGAGCGACACCGCAGGCCGGAGAGGCCCTCGCCGCCTTCACACAGCTTCTGTCGTCCACGCGGCGCGGGGCCCGTCTGGCCCGGCTCCTGACCGTGACCGAGATGCTCTCCTGGGAGGTGCCGCAGGATCTCGCCGAGCGCGCCGAACTCGTCGTCGCGGAACTGGCCGCCAACGCCGTCCTCCACGGGCACGTGCCCGGCCGCTGCTTCCGCCTGGCGCTCACCTACGACCGGACGGCCGGCCGCCTGACCGTCGAGGTGACCGACGCACGCGGGGAGTGCGAGCCGCGCGTCCCCGCGCCGGACGCCGGACCGGACGCCGGGCCGGATGACGGGCCGGACGCCGAGGCCGAGCCGCTCCGCACCGGCGGGCACGGCCTCACCCTCGTCACCGCCCTCGCCGACCACTGGGACTGTGTCCCCCACCCGCCCGGCGGCAAGACCGTCCGCGCGGTCCTCACCACCCCGGCCACCGAGGGGTGAGGCGCGGTGCGGCGGCAGCCGCGTCGGCCTGGGCGGTGCGGGGCAGCTCGGAGAAGGCTTCCTCCCAGACCTCGCGGACGTGCGGGCTGACCAGGCGGCGCAGAACGGGCCACTGCTCGGCGAGCAGCCGGTGGTGGAGGAACCTCTCCAGGTCCTCGCGCAAGCCCTCGGCGAGGACGGTCCGGTAGAGCGTCATGCGGGACTTCGGGCGGTCCAGGCTGTAGCTCGTGCGTCCGGACCAGGCGATGTGGAGCGGCAGGTCGACGGTCCCCTCGACGGGGCCTACCGGCTCCCGCAGGCGCTGCGGGAGCCGGCTGCGGTAGCGGTCCCGCAGCACCTCGGCACACGCGGCGGCGGTCGTCGGCTCCACGCGCCCAGTATCGCCGGTGGCGGCCGGAGGGCCGGGAGCGTCAGCCGTCCACAGGACGGAAACGGTGGGAAAGGGCCGGCGCACTACACTGGCCGCCAGACCGGAACACAACCCAAGGAGACACAGGACCGTGACGGCCATCGTCGAGGAGTTCAGGTGGCGCGGGCTGCTCGCCCAGTCCACCGACGAGGACGCATTGCGCAAGGCTCTGGCGAACGGCCCCGTCACGTTCTATTGCGGCTTCGACCCGACCGCGCCCAGCCTGCACGTCGGGCACCTGGTGCAGGTGCTCACCGTCCGCCGGCTCCAGCAGGCCGGGCACCGGCCGCTGGCGCTCGTGGGCGGTGCGACCGGCCACATCGGCGACCCCCGGCCGACCGCCGAGCGCACCCTGAACGACTCCGAGACCATCGCCGGGTGGGTGGCCCGGCTGCGCGCGCAGATCGAGCCGTACCTCTCCTTCGAGGGCGACAACGCGGCGGTCATGGTCAACAACATGGACTGGATCTCGGGCCTGTCCGTGATCGGCTTCCTGCGGGACGTCGGCAAGCACTTCCGGGTGAACAAGATGCTCACCAAGGAGTCGGTCGCCCAGCGTCTGGCCTCCGACCAGGGCATCTCCTACACGGAGTTCAGCTACCAGCTGCTTCAGGCCCTGGACTTCCTGGAGCTGTACCGGCGCTACGGCTGCACCCTCCAGACCGGCGGCAGCGACCAGTGGGGCAACCTCACGGCCGGCCTGGACCTGATCCACCGCCTGGAGCCGCACGCCGAGGTGCACGCGCTGGCGACGCCGCTGATGACGAAGGCGGACGGCACCAAGTTCGGCAAGACGGAGACGGGCACGCTCTGGCTGGACCCGGAGATGACCACGCCGTACGCGTTCTACCAGTTCTGGCTGAACACCGACGACCGGGACATCTCGCGGTACATGCGCATCCTCTCCTTCCGCTCCCGCGAGGAGCTGGAGGAGCTGGAGCGGATGACCGAGGAGCGGCCGCAGGCCCGTGCCGCGCAGCGCGCCCTGGCCGAGGAGCTGACCACGCTGGTGCACGGCGCCGACCAGTGCGCGGCCGTGGTCGCCGCGTCGAAGGCGCTGTTCGGTCAGGGCGATCTCGCCGGGCTGGACGAGGCGACGCTGGCCGCCGCGGTCTCCGAGCTCCCGCACGCCAAGGTGAGCGAGCTGGGCCAGATCACCGACCTGTTCGCGCAGGTCGGCCTGGTGGCGAGCAAGTCGGCCGCCCGCCGCACCGTGAAGGAGGGCGGCGCCTACGTGAACAACGTGAAGGTGACCGCCGAGGACGCCGTCGCCACGGCCGACCAGCTGCTGCACGGGCGCTGGCTGGTGCTGCGGCGCGGCAAGAAGAACCTGGCGGCCGTCGAGGTCACCGGAGCCTGACACGGCCTGACACGGCCTGAGAACGCGGCGGCCCGGGGCGACTGCCCCGGGCCGCCGCGTTCGCGCGTCCGGCTCTCCGGGGGCGGCGGGGCCGGGGGGTTCGCCGAGCATCGTGCGCTGGGCGTCGGTGCCGCCGGGTCGTCTCCGGCGGGTGGCCGGGCGACCGGTCCGCTGTGCCGTTTCCGCGCCGTTTCCGCGCTATCTCCGTGGGGTCACCGGGGGCGGCTGTCACCGCCGGGGTCTCCCCGGCGGGGTGGCCGGCCGGCCGCGTTCCTTCCCGCGGTCCGGGGGCGCCGCGGGGTCCTCGGCGCGTCCTCCCAGGTGAACGAGGCCAGACCGGCCGGTGTGCCGTCGGTTTCCGCGCCGGTTTCCGCGCCGGCGCCCCACCGGCGGAGGACCAGGTTCCCTCCGAGGGCGAGCCCGCCGAGCAGCAGGCCGGTCAGGCACAGCATCGCGACGCCGAGGACCGCGATACCCGCCAGGCCGTATCCGGCCAGGGTCGCCGCGATGTCGATCGGGTTCAGACAGCCACACGCCAGCATGTCGGTGTTATGCCTTCCGGTGTCGGTGTTGCCACTTCCCGTGTCCGGACAGCGGCCGAACGGTGCCCGCTCCGCGACTTCGCGGCAAGAAGGAGATCCCCGGTCTCCCGGTGCTCGCCGTGTGCCGGCCGGACAGTCCGCCGGAGGCCGCGGAGTTCGCCACCGCCGGTGAGGCGGACCTCGCCGGGCCGGACCGCCCGTACATCGCCGACCCCCGTCCGGTCCGCCGCGCCCGGGAGGGGCACGGCCACGGCGTCCGTTCCCGCTCGCCTGCGACCAGGGTGTGCCGGACGGCCGGAGGCGGACCTGCCGGTCGCATACGTCGTCAACCCCGGCGGCGGTCGGCGCCCGGGCGGGCCTGGCCCGCTCCAGCGTCTACCAGTACTTCGACTCCTCGGCGGCCCTGCTGGCGACCATCACCGAGGAGGCCTTCCGGCGGTCGAACGAGGCGCTCACCGGCGCCATGGCCGCGGCGAGCGGCCCGGTCGAGCGCGTCGAGGCGTTCTTCCGGGAGAGCCTGCGCCTGGGCGCCGAGGGCGCGCACCGGCCGGCCGCCGCCCTCATGAGCGCCGGTCTGCCTCCCGCCTGCCAGGAGCGGCTGATGGAACTCCACCTGGAGCAGGTCGAACCGTTCCGCGCCGCCGTCCGGGAGATCGGCGCCCCCGACCCCGAGCTGACCGCCGACCTGATCGCCGGGATGCTGCACACGGCCCTGGCCGCCGTGGAGCGCGGCGCCCCGCTGGACTCCGTGACCGACCGCACCCTGGCACTGGTACGCCGCTGCCTGTCCCCGGCCCCGGCGGGCGGCGCGGAAAGCGGTCGGCGCGAGGACGACCGGGCCTGAGCCGGCCCTGCCGGGGAGAGGTCCGCGAGCAGGACGGCGGGGCCGAAGGCGTGGACCTCCGTACCGACAGCACCGGGGCGCAAGTGCGACGGTCCGGATCCGGCCATGCGCTCAGCCAGCGCTTTACGCACCCTTGACCTTCCCGATCACGTTACATAAGTTGCCTGCTGCTGCAGGAGAGTTGCCGATTCACGCGATCAAGTCCGCGTATTGAAGCCTGCCTGCGTCCTGTTCCGACCAAGAAGGTGAGGAACTCTTGGTGAGTGGAAGATTCAGGACCCTAGCAATCGCCGCAGCAGCCGGCGCTCTGGTCGCTTCAACTCCTGCCCACGCGGTGCCGGGAGACCTCGGTCCCGGTACCGCGCCCCCATCGCCCAGCGGCATCACCCAACGTGCCGAAGCGGACCCGTCGAAACAGAGCGCTCGGGGCAACAGCGACTCTGCCGCCAGTCAGGTCGCCGACGCCATCGGACGCCTGGGCAAGACCACGAAGTACAGCGACGAGTTCTCCGGTATACGCGTCGAACCGGCTGGGAACAAGGTCATCCTCTATGCGACCGATCCGTCAGAAGGCCGTCGTATGTCGGGCCAGGGGAAGGCAGCAACGGCCAAGGTCCGCAACGAGGCAGGCGAAGTAGTCGTTGAGGTCCGGAAAAGCAAGTACTCCCGTGCCGACATGAGGGCCGCCAGCGCCAAGATATGGGAGGCGGAAAAGAAGCAGCGTACAGGTGGATCCGAGATCCACTCGATCGTCCTCCGTAGCGACGGTTCCGGGCTTGAGGTCCGCACCGACGACCCTGCCCGAGCCGCGGCGGATCGACCGCGGACGGCACCGGTTTCCGCCGACGACATCGACTACGTGAAGGGGCAGCCGGTCCACAACGTAAGTCGCGAGAACCCGTCCGCGCCCTACCCGGGCGGAATTCCCATTCGATGGGACTGGTATGCCAGCGGGTACACCTGCACCGCCGCGTTCGGCGTCCGTGGATCGTCCGGTGACGAGTACCTTCTCACCGCCGAACACTGCTATGACGTGGGCGACGGCATCGAGGACATGAACGGCGACAACATCGGCAGCGTCGAGCGTGAGAACAACATCACCGACAGCGCCCTGATCAGCCTCAACAGTCAGGCGGGCGTGTGGGTGAACGACGACTACGTCTTCGACGTGAGGACCACCGCCCTCTCCTGGGACGGGGAGTACGTGTGCCAGAGCGGCTACACGAGCTACCCGAACCGCTGCACGATCCAGGTCGTCAACGAGCTGGTCGAGTGGGCCGACGACTCAGGAAAGACACGTCAAGGCGTAGAGGCCCGGCAGTGCGCCGGATGCAACGCCGTCGCTCACGGCGACAGCGGCGGACCGGTTTGGTCGACTCACTCTCAGGGCGGCCTGGTCGCTCGCGGTATCGTGAGCGCCGCCACACGCCGGTGGAAGAGGGTGTCTCCTATGAGTACCTGCTCTTCACCGAGGTGATCCCCGCAGCGGATCTGCTCGGCGTCTCGGTCCAGACCTCTTCCTAACACTCGGCGGGCCCGCGGACCGCGGGCCCGCCGGCAGGAGCCTCAGCATGCGCAAAGCTTCCGCGCTGATCGGCGCGCTCGCCGCACTCGGGTCGCTCGCCGTGCCGTGGGTGCACTACGGGGACACCGACTTCCACGTGTACAGCGCCCCCGCCTCACTGGTTTACGTCTGCAGTGCCGCCCTGCTGTGTGCGTGCGTGTTCTTCGGGACGCGCACAGCCCAGGCGATCGGAATCGGCGCCGCGCTCACTGCGGTCGGATTCGCGGTGTACTTCATGCTCGACCACGAGAACGCCTCCGCGTTCTTCGACGGACCCGTACCCGCCGTCGCTCCGCGCCTGGGGGTGGGCCCCTTCCTCGCCCTCCTGGGTGCGGTATCAGCTCTTCCGGCGCTGCTGCGCCGAAAGCCCGAACCTGCCGCCTCGCGCTAGATCTCGCGTGGTTTCGTTCGCGCCGACCTCCCTCGAACAACGGTTACCGACCGCGCTGTTCCGGCACGGGGTGTCTTCACGCCTCCGGGGGTGGAGGAGTCCGGTTTCCAGCCCGTCCGCGCGGTCCGGCCGTCGGCACGCAGGAGTGGCGGACGCCCATCCGTCCTGCGGTGGAGAGCTCTCCGGCTCGGGGAGCACGGCATGGTTCCCACCCCGGCGCCCCACCCGGCGGCCAAGCGCCGGTTCCGTCCGGAAGGGCCGGGAGGCGGAGCCCGTCCGCCTGCTGGAAGCCCTCGACTCCCTTGTCGACGAACCCGGCTTCGCCGTCGGACCCTCCTGTCCGATGAAGCCGGGGGTGTAGCGCGACGGCGGCCGGGCCGGACGGGCGGGGAGTGCCTGCGGCTGTACCGGCACAGCCTGGGGCCTCTCGCGCGAGCCGGAAGAGCTGCTATCGGCCCTGCCGGACCACCGGCCCGCTCGCGGCGGGGGGTGGGCGGCGCCGGCGTGCGGGCCGGGGTCATCCCCGGCCGCCGGCCGGGTCCGGCTCCTCCTCGTCGTCCTCGTCGTCCTCGTCGTCCTCGTCGTCCTCGTCGTTCTCGTCGTTCTCGTCGAAGGGGTCGTCGAAGGGGTCGGCGAAGATCGACGGCAGCGTCTCCTCGACCGGGTTGCCGACCTCGTCCTCGGTGAGGAGGATCCGGCGGAGCATGTTCAGCGGGTACAGATAGCTCTCCGGATCACCGGGGGCGCCGACGCAGGGGTGGTCGAGCGCGGAGGTCTCCCCGGCCGCACCGAAGAACGGCTCGAGCTCCCCGCTGACGATGTCGGGGATGTACTTCCACACCATCTCCCGGTGGCGGCGGAACACCTCCCCCACGTACCAGATCGCGCCCTGGACGAAGGGCGTCATGCGCAGGTCGGTGAGCTCCTCCATGCTGTTCGCGGTTTCCCTGACCAGATCGTCCAGGGTCCCCAGGGAGGCCGGGGTGAAGTCCAGCGCGTCCGCGAAGGAGGTCTGCGCGGCCCACCACTCGTGGGCGTCCCGGCGCTCAGCGATCCACCTGAGCAGGTCGGGGTGCCGGGTCGGGTCGTACGTCTCGTCGGATCCGGTCATGCGGCCGACGGTAGCGGACACCGTCGGCACCACCGCTCCAGCGCCGCCAAGCCGATACCCGAATCGCCCAACAAACCTTTGGATGCGGGGTGTTGGGGACCCCTAGTGTGTGGGCCGACAGGCGGCGAGAAGCTGACACGGGGGCCCCTACCAGCCGCCCGCCCACATCACCCGAAGTCCCGTGGCCCCCCATGATCAGGGACACGCATGAGGACACAGATACCCATCCGTACCCGGCTCCGGCGACGCCTGGCCTCCTGCCTCGCGATCGCCTCGGCGGCCGGGATGGTGCTCGTCGGCCTCCCCGGCGCCGCGAACGCGGCGCCCGGCGACTACGCCAAGGTCACCTCCGGTGGACGGTGCGACAAGATGCACCTCGGCAAGACCTTCCCGCGCACCCCGGACAACTCCGGAGCCCCCACCGGCCGGCACCACTGGACCAGGAGCGGTCCGGACGAGGAGTACTACTTCAACCTCGAGTTCAAGGGCTTCGAGGACGTTCCCGCACCCACCCGCGCCGATCTGAACAGCGTCGGCAACACCGACGCCGACGTCAGGAAGTGGGACGCCGCCTACCGGGCGTCGAAGGACCCCGAGGACATGAAGCGCGCCATCTGGGCCCGCTACGCCCGGTACATCCAGGGCAAACCGTCCCCGAAGGCGTTCGGGAAGTGGGTGCCGCAGAACCTGATCGGCGCCCAGCACTCCCGGGAGAAGGGCGGCGTCTTCGAGCGGAAGACCGTCCAGGACTTCAACCTCGTCGGCCCGGACTGGCTGTGCGAGGTGAAGGTCGAGATCTTCGACAAGGACGGCAGGAAGATCGCCTCCCGGCGTTACGACGCCTACAACCGGCGCACCGGCGACCTGGGCGAGTTCAAGGCCGACGGCAAGCGGAAACCCGACCAGTTCAGGAACGACAAGATCATCCTTCGCCACAAGGACGCGAAGCACGACTTCACGAAGTCGAAGTTCACCATGTACGCCGGGGAGAAGCCCAACAAGACCACCCTCAGAGAGTACAAGGCGGAGAACAACAGGCTCCGCGGCGAACGAGGGGCGAACAACAACCCGATCCGGATCGCGGAGCGGCGGGCGACGGCGAAGGGCTTGTGGCCGCAGACGAAGTACACCAAGACCTACCCGGTGTTCAATCCGCGGCCGAACACCGGCACCCAGGGCCCGGTCGGCTCCATCGCCTACGGCTCCGGGAAGAACCCGGCACAGGCGAAGCAGATCCAGAACCAGCACAACCAGATGAACACCCGCGGCGCCCTCGGCCGCGGTCCCGGCGGCGTCGACTTCTCCACCCTGGAACTCCAGTACGTCGGCAACCCCGTCAAGGGCAAGGCGCTGGACTACAGCATGAAGGCCGACTTCACGCCCGACGAGGACGACAACCCCGGCTGGGGCGGGCAGGCGAAACTCGAGCTGGCCTCGGACGCCCTGTTCACATGGCTGGCCCTCACCCCCGACAGACAGTGGGTGAACCTGAACCCGGACCAGCCGGACAAGATCATGGACGAGGGGTTCGGGAAGACCGACGCCGGACGCGTCCTCCTCGAAGCCGACATGGAGATGAAGCGGGACTTCTCCCGCGCCATGGACCCCGGGAAGTCCCCCGGCAAGGAGTTCATGAACGCCGCGCCCAAGGTCGACGGGGTGCCCTGCTGGGGGCCCGGCCGCAACTGGATCGTCCCCGGCCGGGCGAAGGTCCGCGAGCAGGACGGCGGCATCTACATCCTCGACGCCCCGCTCAAGGTCAACCACGCGGCGATGGACTTCGACACCCCCGTGCACGGCGAGGACTGCTCGAAGAACCTCACCGAGGCGGAGAAGGAGCGCAGCCACCAGCTGATCACCCGCCATCTCGTTCCGCACGTCGAGAAGCAGATCAACACCGAGAAGAAGTACGCCGACCTGCGCCGCGTCTACAAGTCCCGGGTTGCCGCCGAGTGGATCAGGCAGCAGGACGCCGAGAAGGCCACCGACTTCCGGCCCATCATCGACAGCAACGACCTCAAGCGGTGGCCGCTGCGCGGCGAGAACGCCGACTGGGACAAGCGCACCGTGTGGCAGGAGATGGTGAAGTCCTTCACCGAGGGCGAGTTCACGTACGAGTGGCCCCTCGGCGACGGACGCGTCTACACCTTCTTCGTGGGCGGCGTCGACTTCTCCGAGGCCCCCAAGCGCAACATCGACTCCGCGGAATTCCGGCTCCGGCACCAGCACCTTCCCCGGACCACGAAGGACAGCGTGCGGGCGCAGACCTCCGCGCGGGATGCCGATGTGACGTTCCTCGGCGGGAGCGGGGCCGCGAGGACCGACGACGGCAAGCCCGACCCCACCCCCACGCCGACGCCCACGCCCACGCCCACGGACACGGGGAAGCCGGCGCCGACCGATGCCCCGTCGACCCCGGCGCCGGATCCCACCACCCCGGGTCCCGGTGACACCGGCAAGCCCGCCCAGCCCCCGGCGAAGGACCCTGACGGCAACCTCGCCGACACCGGATCGGACACCCCGGCCGGTCTGATCGGCGCCATCGCCGCCGCAGCCGTCGCGGCGGGCGGAGCGCTGACGTGGTGGATGCGCCGCCGCAGGGCGAACGCCGCCACCGGCTGAGGCCGGCCCGCAGCCGCAGCCGCAGCCGCAGCCGCAGCCTCACGAAGGGGCCCCTCCCCACCGCTCGTGCCGGGGAGGGGCCCCTCATATGCTCATATCCACCGCTGCCCGGTCGGTTGTCCTCTCCGGTGGTGACGTGGTCCAGGTTTCCCGCCGCGGCCGGCAGATGGCCGGACCGGTGAACCCGCGGGCCATAGGCACCCTCGCCGGGGTCGGCCGACTCCCGCAGGCGCCCCGGCAGCCGGTTGCGGCAGCGGTCCCGCAGCACCTCTCCACGCAGGGCGGCGGCGTCGGCTCCCCAGGCTCAGTAGCGCCGGTGACGGGAGACCGCAGGGCCGCCCGGGCAGTGCCCCGACGCAGACCGCCGGGATGACGCGCGCGGCTTACCTCGCTGTGCCGCAGGCGTCATCCCGACGGCCCGTTCAACGCCGATGGCGCCAGATCTGCCGCAGCCGCAGGACCTCCATCGCCCGGTGGGTATCAAGCCCCTCGTTGGAGACGGGCTTCCGACCGAGGCCGAGGCGCACCTGTCGGTAGAGCCGGTGCGGCGAGACGTCGGAAGTGTTGACCAGCGTGGACAGCAGCGGCTCGTCAGCCGGTGTGTCCCGGTCCACCGCGACGAACAGCGCGGTCTGGTCGTCGGGATGCAGGGGCGGCAGCTGCCCACCCGCCCTGCGGCGGAGGTCTCCCCAGTTCAGGGGGGTGGCGTCGGCTCGGGCCAGTTCCTGGAGGATGCCGCGGACCATGACGGCCAGCTTGCCGATCCTCTCGGCCGGAAGCCGGCCCTCCTGCGGCGGCTGAGCGGGACGGCGCGTTTCCGGGAGTGTGTTCCGCGAGGCGGCCGCCGTCCGGGCAGAGCGCTCGGAGGCCCTGCGGTCCTCCAGCACGCACTGCCACCGCTCGACCTGCTTGGCCTCCGCGGCGGACAGCGGCTGGGCGAGCTGAGCCCGATGACTTTCGATCTCGTCGAGCAGCCGCTGCATCTCCTGGGTGGGCCCGGTCTTGTGAATCCGGCCCAGCTCGCCCATCAGGCGGCGAACCTTCCTGAGACGCGGGTCCTTCTTGCCCGGTTTCGGCCCGGGGGCTATGGCCTTTTTCGATTCGGCGACAGCGGTACGCCGTTCCTTCTTGGGGGAGGTGACGGTGATCGGACGGCCGATCAGGCGGCCGAGGTCGCCCAGGACCCGGTAGCCGGCCGTCAGCCAGTCACGCAGATCCTGTCTGCGACGGCGGACCTCCTCGTACCTGCGGAGATGTGTCTCCCCTTGCCGGATCGCCTGTGACAGGCGCTGAGCACGTATCGTCCCTCCTTTCTCCCTGGCTCGGATCTCCACGGCCTGCTCCAGCTTTTCCCGGATCTCCTCACGTCTGCGGTGCGCCTGGCGCAGGTCGCTCTCGGAGGGCTCCTGCTCCTTGACGGCCGGCCGGTTCGCACCGGACAGCGGAGAGGCCGGCGTGCGCGCCGGCAAGCCCCCGTACGCCTCGTGCGTCTTCCTGATCTCGGCCGCCGCCCACTGCTGCAGGGCGAACTCCGAGGCCGGCTCGGCGGCCCCGAGCCGGCTCAGCAGCTGGCCCAGATACGGAAGGGGCCTTCCCAGGTGGGTGACGATCAGGACGCTCAGCATCGGGCGGTCGGGCACCCGCGACTCGTCCACCTTGACCAGCAGTTCCAGGCGCTTGGGGTTCGGCAGGTCGAAGACCCACCTGCCGAGCCGCTCGGTCAGCTCGCTCCATGTGACCGTGGCGCCTTTCGCCGCGGCCTCTTCCAGTACTTTCCGCAGCGCGCGGACCGTCTGCCCCGAGGCGGCTTCCGGCTTTTCCGGCTCGCCGGGGGCGGGAGCCGCGAGCGGGGGCCGCTCGCAGATGTCGGAGGCACGGGGCGCCGGGGCGTGCTTCTCGTCCAGGGCGACGCTGGGGCGCCACAGGCCGGTGCGTTCCGCGTCCAGGCCGTTGAGCGGTATGAGACCGTCGGCGTGGACCGCCCACAGGGAACCGGCTCCCTCGACTGCGTCCGTGACCAGCAGTCGGACTGGGCCCGCGAATCGGTAGACGTACTGCTCCGTGGGAGTCGGCACCGTATCGGGCAGGGACAGATGAGCCCGGACGATGCGGCTTCCCGCCGGTTTGACGAAGCCGGGGACCAGGTAGCGGCCGGTGGTAGCGAGCGGTGATGAGGTCAGGGGTGCCGCCTGGGGGTCCACCGCGAACACGACCTTCTTACCGGAGATGGGCATGCTGCCGGGAAGCGGATCCTGGTCGATGCCGCCGTCCCGGACCGTGCCCTTGGACCGCAGTTGCTCAAGTGCGGGCGTGACCAGGCCACTGGCGGTCATCCGGCACTCCTCCAGAGGCTCCCAGACCGTCCTCCTTCCATCGGCCACGGTGCCGATGAGCGCACGGCGGTCGTTGTCCTCGGTCTCGCACCGCACACACAGCGCGTATCCCCGACGCGCCACCATGTCACGCGTGAGCGCGTCCTCCTCCCGGCCGAAGACCCACTCGATGCGGCTCTCCCTCGCACTCAGGCTTTCCGCCACCTTGAGCCAGCCCGGATAACTCTCCGGGTGGAGCTCGAAGCGGAGATGCGTCTGCGTGCGGCGCAGCCGGAACTCCACGGCGTCGCCGTGGCAGTGCCCGTGGCTGCGCAGCTCGCCCTGGGCCGCGTACCCCTGTGCCGCCAGCCAGCGGGTGACATGGTCCTTGATGAACAGGTGGTCGGCGCTGTCAGCGCTGTGGGTGGTTCGGTGGCATTCCCCGCGGCCGGGGTTCGGTTCGTGGGCGAAGTGACAGACCCTCGTCACACACCGCATGGCTCGCAGCGGTTCCCCGCAGCCGCCCAGAAGCGTGCCGCACCAGAAGTCCCTCCTTCCGAACCGCCGGAGGAACTCGTCCAGGTTGTGCGGCTGTTCCGGGAGGATCACGGGCTGGTCCGAGTCAGGGCCTCCGATGACCGCGGTCTGGATGAGACGGGTGTCGATCTGTCTCAACTTCCGATCCTCCGGTGGACGCACGGGATGGCTGCTTCATGGAACAGGGGGCGGAGCGGGCTCCCGTACGAGCGCGCCGGGCACGCCGTATGTCGCACATACGGAAAGCCCTGGCCAGGCCGGTAATTCCGCATCAGCCGAATGCCGTTCGATCCCATACGCCGATTCCCACCCCAACGTCCCCGCCTGGCGGCCGAGCGCCGGTTCGTCGGGAAGGGCCGAGCGGGAGCACCCACACTTTAGAGTTGAGTTGTTTACACGGTCAACATGCTGGCCATAATCAATCACTCACACCCGAACCTTGCTTGACTGTGTCAACAAGTAGAGTGTGGGGCGTTCACGCAGGTGCCGCTCTACCCGGAGGGTCCTCCCATGCCGCAGCCCGAACGCCTCCCCGGCGCGCCCGAGTTCCGTATCAGGCTGCCCAGGGACGGCGGCGAGGCGCGCGGCTGCCTGCTCACCGAGTTCGGCGGCAACGGCACGAACAAGTTCCTCCTGCTCAAGGGGTCGGAGGTGACCGCCGAGGCGTCCCCCGGGCTCGGCGACCACGCGCGCCGCCTGCGTGCCGAACTGCGCGCGGGCGGCGGGCTCGTCGACGCGCCCGCCGACCCCGGCCGGCCGCAGGGGCCGCCCCGCTGGGTGGCGGCCCGGGACATCGAGTGCAACTCCTCCTCGGCCGCCGCCGCGCTGGTGTACGGCTACGACGTCTCCGGCCCGGAGTCCTGGCGCACCGACGAGGGCCATCCGCTGGCCGACTACCTGTCCACCGCCTGGCGCGCCCCGCGCAAGGCGTGGCTGGTGCGCGGCGCCAACGTCTCGGGGCACAACCTGGTGCGGCGGCTGTGGCTGGAAGAGGGGGTCGTCTCGCTCTCCGGCGCGCACCTGCCGCCGCTGGAGGAGAGCGACCCGACCAGGAGCGCGCTGCGCCGCTTCGTCGAGGAGGGGTACGAGGGGGCGGCCTCGTACCACCAGAAGCAGGGCCTGGTCGACGAGTTGCACGCCTTCCTGACGCAGATGCGCGTCGGCGACACCGTCGCCACCTTCGACGACGACCGGCTGTACACCGGGCGGATCACCGGGGAGGCCGTGCAGACCGCCTCGCCGGGCGGGCTGTCCAACCTGCGGCGGACCGTCGCCTGGCGGCCCGGCGGCCACCCGTACGAAGAGCTGCCGGGGGAGGTGCAGCAGAAGCTGTCGGTGCAGCACGACCTGGTCGATCTGACCGGTGTCCTGGAGGCGCTGGACGGGCTGGACGGGCTGGACGCGCCGGGCGGGCCGGGCGGGCCCGCCGGGCGGACGGAGGGCGCGGAGCCGTCGGCGGCCGGGGGCACCGGCGAGCGGCCGGCGCAGCGGGAGCTGACGCTGCCGCAGGTCACCGCGGAGCTGGCCGCCGACCTCCTCGTCCACGACCGGGCCTGGCTGGAGGAGGTGCGCGAACTGCTGTTGGACGAGAAGCAGCTGGTGTTCTACGGCCCGCCGGGCACGGGCAAGACGTATCTGGCGATGAAGCTGGCCGAGCACTTCGGCGGCGGACCGGAACAGGTCAAGATCGTGCAGTTCCACCCCTCCTACGCCTACGAGGACTTCTTCGAGGGCTTCCGTCCCGCGGCGGACCCGGAGACGCGGGAGGTGGCCTTCCGTCTGACGGCCGGACCGCTGCGGGAGCTGGCCGACCTCGCCTCCCGCGAGGGGAACCGGCACGTCCCGCACTTCCTGATCGTCGACGAGATCAACCGCGCCAACCTGGCGAAGGTCTTCGGCGAGCTGTACTTCCTCCTGGAGTACCGGGACCGGTCCGTCCGTCTGACCTACTCCGGCGACGACTTCGCGCTGCCGCCCAACCTCTTCGTCATCGGCACGATGAACACCGCCGACCGCTCCATCGCGCTGGTGGACGCGGCGATGCGGCGCCGCTTCGCGTTCGTGGAGCTGTCCCCGCGCACCGAGCCGACCGCCGGGCTACTCGCGCGCTGGCTGGAGCGCGAGGGCCGGGACGCGGAGCCCGCCCGCCTGCTGGACGCCCTCAACTCCCTCGTCGACGACCCCGACTTCGCCATCGGGCCCTCGTACCTGATGAAGCCGGGGGTGTACCGCGAGGGCGGGCTGGAGCGGACCTGGCGCACCAAGATCCTGCCGCTGCTGGAGGAGCACCACTACGGCGACGGGCTCGACGTCGCCGCCCGCTACGGCCTCGACGCGCTGCGCGGGCAGCACCCGTGAACGCGGACTCGACCGCATCCGGGCCGGCGCGCGAGGTGGTGCTGCGCGAGTACGGGCCCGCCGTCTCCGTCCCCCTGGACGCAGCGGTGGGGCGGGCGCTGGTCGCCTCCGGCGTCCTGCACAGCGCGACCCCCGACCCCGGCCGGGACGGGCACTGGCTGCTGCGTGCGGGCAGCCGGGTCGGCGCCGTGCGCGTACCCGGCGGCCCGGTCCTGCGGATCGCGCCCAAGACGCCGGTGCGCCGGCTGTTCTTCCTGCTCGGCTTCAGCCTCGACCCGGAGCGTGCCTGGCGCGACGGCCGGGAGGGCACCGTCGACACCGGCGCGTACGACGACGTCGTCCCCGCGCTCGCGCACGCCGTGGAGCGGCGGGTGGACGCGGCGCTGCGGCGCGGGGTCCTCCAGGGCTACCGGGAGGTGGAGGAGTCCGCGCTGGTGGTGCGCGGGCGGATACGCGAGGCCGAGCAGATCCGTCGGCACTTCGGCCGCACCCCGCCCGTGGAGATCGCCTACGACGCGTACACCGAGGACATCGCCGAGAACCGCCTCCTGCGCGCCGCCGCCGAGCGGCTGCTGCGGCTGCCGGAGGTGCCCGGGCCCGTGCGGCGGCGCCTGGCCCACCAGCGTCTGCGTCTGGCGGGCGCCGCCCCGCTGACACGGGGGCAGGAGCCGCCGCGCTGGCGGCCCTCGCGCCTGAACTCCCGCTACCGGCCCGCGCTGCGGCTGGCCGAGGCCGTACTGCGCGGCTCCTCGCCCGAGCACCGGCCCGCCGGGCCCGAACCGCTGGCCGTGGACGGCTTCCTGCTCGACATGAACCGGCTGTTCGAGGACTTCGTGACCGTCGCCCTGCGCGAGGCCCTCAGGGAACACGGCCTGACCGCGCGCCTGCAGGACCCCCACCACCTCGACGCCGCCGGTCTGGTGCGGATGCGCCCCGACCTCGTCGTGCGCGGCGGCGACGGCCGCACCCCGCTCGCCGTCGCCGACGCCAAGTACAAGGCCGTCGGGGAGGCCGGCGGGCCGCCCGGCTCCGACCTGTACCAGGCGCTGGCGTACGCCACCGTGCTCGGTCTGCGCGAGGCGCACCTGGTGTACGCGGGCGGGGCGCTGCCCGCTCGCTTCCACGAGGTGCGCGGGACGGCGGCCGGGCCGGACGGGCGGGGGGTGCGGCTGTACCGGCACGGCCTGGACCTCTCGCGCGAGCCGGAGGAGCTGCTGTCGGCCCTGCGGGAGATCGCCCGGCATCTGGCCGGCTCCGCGCCGCGTCCCTGACCGCCGGACGCCGCATGGCGGGGCGGGGGGAGCGCCCCCGTGCCCCGGCCCGCCTTCGCCCCGGGCTTCCCGGCCCACCTTCACGTAAGGGTAGGTTCCGAGGGTCGCCGCCTCCACCTGGGGCCCGCCTCCCCTCGGACCGCCCCTCAGGTGTGGGCGGCGATGAGCGTCTCCAGGCGGGCGCCGGGGAACTCGCGGGCGAAGGAGTCGGCCTGCCAGCGACTGGGGAAGAGCGCGAGGTGGGTGGTGTCCCGGCTGCGGACCAGGCCCTCCCCCGTCACCAGCCGGGTGCGGTTGAGGGCGTCCGCGCCGGCGGCGTCGGTGGCCCGGGCGACGTGGTAGGGCAGCGGCTCCAGTCGCACGGGGGCGGAGAACTCGTGCTCCATGCGGTGGGCGACCACGTCGAACTGCATGGGTCCGACCGCGGCCAGCACCGGCGCCTGCTCCCCGCGCAGGTCGGAGGCGAGGACCTGGACCACGCCCTCCTCGTCCAGCTGCGCGATGCCGCGGCGGAACTGCTTGGAGCGGCCGATGTCGGCGGGGCGGGCGACGGCGAAGTGCTCGGGGGCGAAGGTGGGCATGGGCGGGAAGGCGGCGGGCTCGCCGGTGTAGAGGGTGTCGCCCACCCGCAGGGCGGTGGCGTTGACCAGGCCGACCACGTCGCCGGGGTAGGCGACATCGACCGAGGAGCGGTCCTGGCCGAAGACGCTGTGGGCGTACTTGGTGGCGAACGGCTTGCCCGAGGCGGCCCGGATGACGGTCGTGCCGCGCTCGAAGACCCCGGAGCACACCCGCATGAAGGCGATGCGGTCGCGGTGGGAGCGGTCCATGTTGGCCTGCACCTTGAACACCAGGCCGGAGAACGGCGCGTCGACGGGCCGGCTGCCCCCTCCGGCCAGCTCGCGCGCCCCGGGCGGCGGAGCGAGGTCGACCACGGCGTCCAGCAGCAGCCGTACCCCGATGTTGGAGACGGCCGCGCCGAAGAACACCGGGGTGGACTTGCCGGCCAGGAACGAGCCCTGGTCGTGCTCGGCGCCGTCGGCGCGCAGCAGCTCCAGTTCCTCGACGGCCCTGGCCCAGTCGGCGCCCTCCTCGGCGGCCGCCTGCCCGGCCGGGACCACCTCCTCGGCCGCCGCCCGGGCGCCGCCGGGGGCGCGGGTGTAGCGCAGCATCCGCTCCGGTTCGCGCACGTCGATCAGCCCCCGCAGATGGCCGGCGTCGCCGACCGGCCAGGTGACGGGGGTGGGCCTGAGGCGGAACTCGGACTCGATCTCGTCCAGCAGCTCCAGGGCGTCGCGGCCGGGCCGGTCCCACTTGTTGACGAACGTGATGACGGGGATGCCGCGGTGGCGGCAGACGTCGAACAGCTTGCGGGTCTGCTCCTCCAGGCCCTTGGCCGCGTCGATGAGCATCACCGCGCAGTCCACGGCGGCCAGCACCCGGTAGGTGTCCTCGGAGAAGTCCGCGTGGCCGGGGGTGTCCAGCAGGTTCAGCACCGCGTCGCGGTGGGCGAACTGCAGCACCGCCGAGGTCACCGAGATGCCGCGGGCCTTCTCCATCTCCATCCAGTCCGACGCCACTCCGCGCCGGCCGGCCTTGCCGTGCACCGCGCCGGCCGAGGTGATCGCCCGCGCGTGCAGGGCCAGCGCCTCGGTCAGCGTCGACTTGCCCGCGTCCGGGTGGCTGATCACCGCGAACGTCCGCCGCCGGGCCGCCTCGCCGGCCGCCTGCCGGTCCCTCGCACTCACCGCGCTCACCGCGCCGGCTCCCGGCGCGGTGCCCCGCACCGCGCGTCCGCCTCGCCCCTGTACCTGCGCAACCGTTTCACCAGTTCCTTTGTGTGCGGTTCCTCGTGTGCGTCGTGTGCGTCGCGTGCCTCTCCGCCGGCATCGGGCGTCGACCCGCCGGCCCCGCGGAGCCCGCAGCCCCCGGACTCCGCGGACCTCGCCGCACGCAAACCTACCTTGACGTAAGGGTAGATATCCAAGGGCCGGCCCGGCCTCCGCCCGCTGCTACGTCCCCGCGCCCCTCCCGGCCACGTAGACGGTGTTGGCCGACTCCTCCCCCGGCCGGTAGGGGTTGTCGAAGCGGACGACGTGGGCCTTGGCGGTGGCGAAGACCCGCGCCAGTACGGCGGTGAAGTCCTCGTCCGGCGGGTCGTCGGACCACAGGGCGAAGACGCCGCCGGGGTGGAGGTGCTCCGACAGTGCGCGCAGCCCGGCCTCCTCGTAGAACGGGGCGTGGCCGGGGTGCAGCACATGGCGCGGCGAGTGGTCGACGTCCAGCAGGATCGCGTGGAAGCGGCCGCCGGGCCGCCGCGGGTCCAGCCCCTCGGTGCCCGCGGCCCGTTCGAAGAAGTCCCCCCGGACGAGCCGGCAGCGCCCGTCCGACACCAGTGCCTCGCCCAGCGGCACCAGCTTCTCCTCGTGCCAGCGGATGACGTCGGGGAGGGCGTCGACGACGACCAGCGAGCGCACCCGCGAGTCCTCCAGCACGGCCCGCGCGGTGTAGCCGAGGCCGAGCCCGCCCACGGCCACGTCCAGCCCGGCGCCGGTCCCGGCACCCGCGCCGCCGTCCGGGAGCGCGGCCAGGCCGAGGCGGGCCAGTTCGGTCTCACCGGCCGTGAAGAGGCTGGACATGAGGAACTCGTCGCCGAGCTTGACCTCGTACACCTCCCGGCCGGTCACCGGGTCCCGGCGGCGGCGCAGGCTGATGTCGCCCATCGGGGTGGGGCGCCAGTCGATCTCCTCGAAGCGCTTGCTCATACGGTCGCCTTCCGGTGCGGTCCTGGGCGCGGTGCGGTGCGCTGCGGTGCGGTCCGGTCAGGCGTCGATGACGACGGGGATGACCAGGGGCTTGCGGCGGTAGGTACGGAAGGCCCAGGAGGCCACCGAGCGGGCGATGAGCTGCTCGAGCTGCTGCGCGTCCCCCACGCCCTCCTCGGCCGCCGAGGCCAGGGTCTTCTCGATCACCGGAATGGCCGAGGCGAACGTCTCCTCGTCGTGGACGAAGCCGCGGGCCAGGAAGTCCGGGGGCTCGGCCAGCGCCCCGGTGTCGGCGTCGACGATGGCGACGACCGTCACCACGCCCTCGGAGGCGAGGGTGAGCCGGTCCTTCAGGGACGCCTCGGTGGCGCCGCCGACCTCCATGCCGTCGACGTAGA
Source organism: Streptomyces barkulensis (assembly GCF_002843305.1). Classification (GTDB taxonomy): domain Bacteria; phylum Actinomycetota; class Actinomycetes; order Streptomycetales; family Streptomycetaceae; genus Streptomyces; species Streptomyces barkulensis. The sequence continues at coordinate 52,949 of NZ_PGSG01000072.1, read as the reverse complement.
CGTTGCCCGCGGGCACCTTGCCGGTGATGGAGGCGCGTCCGTCGACGAGGTCGACGACGACGCCGTCCTCGGCGACGACGACCCGGTCGGGGTCGACGCCGGTGCGGATGGCCAGGTCGGCGTTGGCCCTGAGGTGCTTGAACTCGCCGTGCACCGGCATGACGTTGCGGGGCTTGACGATGTTGTAGCAGTAGACGAGTTCGCCGGCGCTGGCGTGGCCGGAGACGTGGACCTTGGCGTTGCCCTTGTGGACGACGTTGGCGCCCCAGCGGGTCAGCCCGTTGATCACCCGGTAGATGGCGGTCTCGTTGCCGGGGATGAGGGAGGAGGCCATCAGCACGGTGTCGCCCTTGCCGATGCGGATCATGTGGTCGCGGTTGGCCATGCGCGACAGCGCGGCCATCGGCTCGCCCTGGGAGCCGGTGCACACCAGCGTGACCTTGTGGTCGGGCAGCTTCTCCAGTTCCTTCATGCCGACCACCAGGCCGGAGGGGACCTTCAGATAGCCCAGCTCGCGGGCGATGCCCATGTTGCGGACCATCGACCGTCCCACGAAGGCGACCTTGCGGCCGTAGGCGTGGGCGGCGTCCAGCACCTGCTGGATGCGGTGCACATGGCTGGCGAAGCTGGAGACGATGACCCGCCGGGGCGCGGTGCGCATCACCTGCTCGATCGCGGGGTTCAGATCGGCCTCGGCGGTGGTGAAACCGGGGACCTCGGCGTTGGTGGAGTCGGTGAGGAAGAGGTCGACGCCCTCCTCGCCGAGCCGGGCGAAGGCGCGCAGGTCGGTGATGCGGCCGTCCAGCGGGAACTGGTCCATCTTGAAGTCGCCGGTGTGCAGCACCAGGCCCGCGCCGGTGCGGATGGCGACGGCCAGACTGTCGGGGATGGAGTGGTTGACGGCGACGAACTCGCAGTCGAAGGGGCCCAGGCCCCGCCGGTCGCCCTCGCGCACCCGCGCCGTGCGCGGCTTGATGCCGTGCTCCTTGAGCTTGGCCTCCAGGAAGGCCAGCGTCAGTTTGGAGCCGACGACGGGGATGTCCGCCCGCTCGCGCAGCAGGTACGGCACGCCGCCGATGTGGTCCTCGTGGCCGTGGGTGAGCACCACGGCCACCACGTCGTCCAGGCGGTCGCGGATGGAGGTGAAGTCCGGCAGGATCACGTCCACGCCGGGCTGGTGCTCCTCGGGGAAGAGCACGCCGCAGTCGACGATCAGCAGCTTGCCGCCGTACTCGAAGACGGTCATGTTGCGGCCGATCTCCCCCAGGCCGCCCAGGGCTACGACCCTCAGCCCTCCCTTGGGCAGTTTGGGGGCGGGCTTCAGCTCAGGGTGTGGATGACTCATACCCTGACGCTATCCGAGGGCGGCCGGGCTGTCCCATCGCCCCTCCCACCAGCCGCTTCGCGTCGCACGGCGGAGGCGGGCGGCGGGACCGGAGGCGGAGGGGCGGAGGCGGGGCGGCGGGCGGGACGCTCAGCCCTGCGGGCCGAGTCTGCGGCGGAGGGTGGCGGCGAAGTCCTCGGCGGCCATGAGCTGGGCGCGCAGGGTCTCGCAGCGGGCGTCGGCGACCTTGCGGTAGGTGTCCAGGCGCTCCCGCAGCCGCTTGTGCTCCGCCTCCTCCAGCGGCTCGTCGGCCGAGAGCCGGTCGGTGACGGACAGCAGGTCCCGCATCTCCTCCAGGGAGAAGTCCAGCGGCTTCATCCGGCGGATGACCATCAGACGGTCCACGTCGGCGGCGGTGTAGAGCCTGAAGCCCCCCTTGGTGCGGGCGGAGGGGATGACGAGGCCGACCTCCTCGTAGTGCCGGATGGTGCGCAGCGACAGTCCCGTCCGGTCGGCCACCTCACCGATCTGCATCCGCTGCTCGTCCGTCACTGCCGATTCCCCTCTGATGCCCGAACACTTTCGGATTCGTAAATCCCAACCCTATCGCGTGACATGAATCACAGGATCCCGCACGGTGTTCACCTGCGATTTCCAGGACCCCGGCCGCAACCATCCCTCACGTCAGGGTAGAGTTCGTTTTCGGACGGAACACCGCCCTCCCCAATCCCGTCGGGCAATGATGCCCGACCGGCGGCCCCCCACGTCCGCCGATCCCCGGTTGCGCCCCCGTCGCCGACGACGGCCGCGGCAGACCGGCCCTTCCCGCTCCCACCCGGAGTCGCGCACGCCGCGCGCGCATGCCCGACGCCTGCGCGCCCGATACGGAAACGGATGCATGTCCGCTGACACCTCCGCAGCCTGGCGGCTGCGTCCCTCCCGCCCCGACTGGCTCGCCTCGCCCAAGGTCCTCCGCACCGAGGTGCTGGCCGGCCTGGTCGTCGCCCTGGCCCTGATCCCCGAGGCGATCTCGTTCTCGATCATCGCCGGGGTGGACCCGGCCGTCGGCCTGTTCGCCTCCTTCACCATGGCCGTGGTGATCTCGGTCGTGGGCGGCCGCAAGGCGATGATCTCGGCCGCCACCGGCGCCATCGCCCTGGTCATCGCCCCGCTCAACCGCGAGCACGGCCTGGGCTACCTGGTCGCCGCCGTCATGCTGGGCGGTCTGATGCAGATCGCGCTCGGGGCGCTCGGAGTGGCCAAGCTGATGCGGTTCGTCCCCCGCAGCGTGATGGTCGGCTTCGTCAACGCGCTCGCCATCCTGATCTTCATGGCACAGGTGCCGGAGATCACCGACGTGCCCTGGGCGGTCTACCCGCTGGTGATCGGCGGCCTGGCGCTGATGGTGCTCTTCCCGAAGGTCACCACGGTCGTGCCCGCCCCGCTGGTGTCCATCGTCATCCTGACCGTCATCACCATCGCCGCGGGCATCGCGGTGCCCACCGTCGGCGACAAGGGCGAGCTGCCCTCGGCCCTGCCCGTCCCCGGCCTGCCCGACATCCCCTTCACCATCGACACCCTGGTCACCATCGCCCCCTACGCGTTCGCCCTCGCCCTGGTGGGTCTGATGGAGTCGCTGATGACGGCCAAGCTGGTCGACGACATCACCGACACCCACTCCAACAAGACCCGCGAGTCCATCGGCCAGGGGATCGCCAACGTCGTCACCGGCCTCTTCGGCGGCATGGGCGGCTGCGCGATGATCGGCCAGACCATGATCAACGTGAAGACCTCCGGCGCCCGCACCCGGCTGTCGACCTTCCTCGCCGGCGTCTTCCTTCTGGTCCTGGTGGTCACCTTCGGCCCCGTCGTCTCCACCATCCCGATGGCCGCCCTGGTCGCGGTGATGATCCTGGTCTCCTTCGCCACCTTCGACTGGCACTCCGTCCAGCCGAGGACGCTCAGGCGGCTGCCCGTCGGCGAGACCGCCGTGATGGCCGTCACCGTCGCCGTGGTCGTGGCCACCCACAACCTCGCCATCGGCGTCGTCGCCGGCGTCATCACCGCCATGGTGATCTTCGCCCGCCGCGTCGCCCACCTCGCCGAGGTCTCCGGCGTCGTGGACCCCGACGGCAGGCAGGCCGTCTACGCGGTCACCGGCGAGCTGTTCTTCGCCTCCTCCAACGACCTGGTCTACCAGTTCGACTACGCCGGCGACCCCGACGACGTCGTCATCGACCTGTCCGACGCCCACATCTGGGACGCCTCCTCGGTGGCCGCCCTGGACGCGATCGAGACCAAGTACGCCGCCCGCGGCAAGAAGGTCACCATCGTCGGCCTCAACAAGGCCAGCGCCGCCATCCACGGCAAGCTCGCCGGACAGCTCGCCGACAGCCACTGACCGGCGGGACGCTCCCGGAACCGCACCGGCCCTCCGGCGCTTTCGCGCCGGAGGGCCGGTGCGCAGGCCGGTACCGGGGTGTCAGCCGAGCTTCTCCGCCTGGGCCTCGATGACGGCGGTCGGGAGGTCGAAGTCCTCACCGCTGCCGGCGGAGGCGATGTTGAAGGAGGAGAAGACGGCCAGCGTGGCGCCCTGGCGCACCACGGCCAGCTTGAGCGGCATCCGCTCGCCGTCCTGCTCGGTGGTCACCGTCCAGGCGGCGGCCTCCTCGCCGCCGGTGACCTTCTCCTCCTCGATGCCGGTCACCTTCTGCCCGTCTCCCTTGATGCCCCCGGTGAACCCACCGGAGCAGGACTCGGCGGCGGTGCGCAGGTCGGCCAGGGCCTTCTGTGCTCCCCCGTCCTCGTAGGAGGCGAGGGTGAGCATCGTCGTCGTGGCGTCGAGGGCGCCCTTGATCGCGTCCTCGAAGTTCTCCAGGTCCTCCTCGGTCAGCTCCTCGGAGCCGCCCGTGCCGCCGTCGGCCGGCTTCCCGGGCTCCTGGGTGACCATGCGCTGGGCGGTCGCCGCCGGGTCGCCCAGCGGCACGCCGAGCTGGGCGTGGGCCAGGGGCGTGCACTCGTCCTTGTCGGAGGAGACCTCCTTGGCGGAGACGCTGTCCCCGGCGCCCAGCTCCTCGACCTTGTGGCCCTCGACGTCGCCGTCGGCGAGGACGAGCTTCTCCAGCTCGTCGGAGGTCTTCACCCCGGCGGCCGGCCCGGCGGAGGAGGACTTCTCGGACTTACCGCCCTTGGTCTTCTCCGCGTCACTCCCGCCGGAGTCCGAACCGCCGCAGGCGGTGGCCAGCAGGGCCAGGCAGGCCGCGGAGGCGGCGAGGGCGGTACGGCGTACGGCGGTGGATCGCATCGTGTGCTCTTTCTGCTCCGCTGACGGGCTTCGGCGCCGCCGCCCGGAGGGCGTGTCCGGCACCGGCCCGCCACAGGTCCCTGTGACGGGCCAACTCTAGGAGTCCACGCCGCGGCACAGACGGGAAGCCTCGGACCGGCGTTCGATCGTGACGGTGATGTGATCATCCCGGATCCGGCCCGTGAAACCCCCGCCCCCACCGCCCCCACCGCCCTCGCCGCCCTCGCCGCCCTCGCCGCCTGCGTCCGCCGCCCCGCCCCCGGCGCGGCGGGGCGGGACGGGACGGCGGACGCGGGGATCAGCCGGTCAGCGGCGCTTGCCGAAGTTCTGGACCCACCAGGGGCCGCCTGCCTTCTCGCTCACCCCGATGCCGATGTCCTGGTAGGCGCAGTTGAGGATGTTCCTGCGGTGGCCGGGGCTGTTCATCCAGCCGTTCATCACCTGCTCGGGGGTCCCCTGGCCCCTGGCGATGTTCTCCGCCAGCGCGGACCAGGAGTATCCGGCGGCCTCGACCCGCGAGGCCATGGTGGAGCCGTCGGGGCCGACGTGGGAGAGCACGCCGCGCTCCGCCATGGTTCCGGCGTAGGCCTGAGCGGCACGGGCCAGCCTCTCGTCCACCGTCAGCGGCCGGCAGCCGGCCCTGGCCCGCTCGGCGTTGACCAGTTGGAGCACCCGCCGCGCGGCCGCACCGTCCGGCTCCGGCTCCGGCTCGGCGGGCCGGGAGGCGGTCGGTTCGGGCGTCGGGGTCTGCTCCGGCGCGGTGGGCCGCGGGGTGCCGGGCTCGCCGTCCGCCGGGGGCTTCGAGCCGAGGTCGACGGTCAGGCCGAACTTGTCCAGGACCTCGGTGACGGGCTGGAAGAAGGTGGTGCCGCCCCTGCTGCAGTCGCCGTTGCCGCCCGAGGTCAGGCCGACGGCGATGCTGCCTGAGAAGAGGGCTCCGCCGCTGTCGCCGGGCTGGGCGCACACATTGGTGCGGATCAGGCCGTGGACCCGGCCCTGCGGGTAGTTGACCGTGGCGTTCAGCCCGGTGACGGTGCCGCCGTGCAGGCCCGTGGTGCTGCCGCTGCGCTGGACGCGCTGGCCGACGAACGCCTCGCCGGCGCCGGTGATCTCCTGGCTCCTGCCGTTGTAGAGGTTCACGGCGGCGGGGCGCGGCACGTCGGGGTCGTCGTAGCGGATCAGCGCGTAGTCGTCGCCGGGGAAGCTGCTCTCCACGGCCTTGCCCACCCGCTGCCGCGAGGAGTCGCCGCTGCTCCAGGTGGCGCCCTTCTGCGTGCAGTGGCCCGCGGTGACGATGAAGTACTCGTCCCCCTTGCGGGCGTTGAAGCCGGCCGAGCAGCGGGAGCCGCCGGAGGTGATGGCGTCCCCGCCGGCGACGAAGGGCTCGAAGACGCCCTCGATCCGCTCTATTCGGGCCTTGCCGCCCAGCTTCGCGACCTTCTCCCGCAGTTCGCGCCACTTCTTCCCGGTCACGGTCGAGTCCACCGTGACCAGCACCTTGTTGGTGCGGGGGTCCACGGCCCAGGAGGTGCCCGGGGTACGGGTGCTGCGGTCCAGCGACGACTTGGCCCTGGCGAGCTCCTCGGTGGTGCGCTCGACCTCCTTCGCCACGGCTCCCGCCTTGCGGACCGCCGTCAGGTCGCCGCCGTCGACGACGTTGACGACCAGCTTCTTCCCGGCGGGGTCGTAGTAGGACCCGGCCGCCTCCTCACCGAGCTTCGACTCCAGCCGGTGGGCCAGGGTGCTCGCCTGGGCCGCGCTGAGGAGCGAGGGCGCGGGGATGGCGTCCGCCTCGGGCTGCAGCACGACGAACGTGGTGGCCGCCACGGACGCGGCGGCGGCGCCGACGGCCGCCTTCAGCACCATCGGCCGTCTGCGCGCCCGCCGTCCTCGCTGCTGCTTCACCTTCACAGATCCGCTCCGTTCACTCGTGGGGGGATCGCCCTGGGTCGACGTCCGAGGGGACGCTATCGCCGCAGATCAGCGAGGTGAGCGGGTTTCAAAGTGCCCTCAGGGACAGCTAAGGAACAGCTAAGGCGGGCCGTCGGCCCCCTGCCTGCCCGCCTCCGTCCGCCCCCTGCGGGGACGGGGAGGGCACAGGCGGGAGAGCCGGGGAAGGCGGAGCCAGGACCGGCGCCGCCGCCCGTGGGAGGCGCGCTCGCCGCCCGGGGAGCGCTCGGGCGCCAGCTCCAGCTCCATCAGCACCCGCGCCCCGCCCAGCGGCGCGCGGCCGACCTCCAGCCGGCCGCGGCCGGTGTCGGCGGCGCGGTGGGCTATGTCCAGGCCCAGGCCGGTGGAGCCGCCGACGCTCGCGCCCCGGGCGAGCGCCCGCTCGGGGTCGGGGATGCCGGGTCCGGCGTCGTCCACGGTCACCACCACCGCGTGCGCCGTGCGGTGCACCCCCACCGCCAGGGCCGTGCCCTCCGGGGTGTGCCGGAAGACGTTGCCGACCAGGGCGTCGACGGCCGCGGCCAGGTCCTCCTCCGGCAGCGTCACGGGGGTGGGCTCGTCCGTCACCGTCACCGCGCAGTCCCGGCCCTGCTGGGCGGCCAGGACCGACCAGAAGTCGGTCCGCGCCGACACCACGCGCGCCGCCTCGCACGAGGCCCCCGGCTCCGGTGAGGCCGGGGCGAACGAGGCCGCCGACAGAGGCGTGCGGGCCGCCTTGATGATGGAGTCCAGCTCCTCCTCCAGATGGGTGACGGCCGTCTCCAGCCGGTCGGCGTCCTCCCGCCGCAGGCCGGAGGCGATGCGCTCGGACTCCAGGTGCAGCGCCGTCAGCGGAGTCCTGAGGCGGTGCGAGAGGTCGGCCACCAGCTCGCGTTCCATCGCCAGCAGTTCGACGACGCGGTCGGCCATGGTGTTGAACGCGGCGCCGGCCTCCTGCAGTTCGGGAGGGCCCTTCGGCTCCAGCCTTCTGTCCAGATCCCCCTCGCCCAAGGCGTTGGCGGCGCGCGAGAGGTCCCGTGAGGCGCGCACCACCCGTGCCGCCAGCCGGTCGGCGACCAGCACCGACCCCGCCACCAGGGCCAGCGCCAGGGCCGACATCACCATCCAGGAGGTGCCCACGCCGCGCTCGAACTCGGCGCGCGGCACGAAGGACTCGACCACCGCCACCCGGTCCCTGGCCAGCACCACCGGCTGCAGATGGACCCAGCCCTCCTCGGTGTCCTGGGCGAAGGTCCGCTGCTGCCGGGCCGCCCGCCGCCATGCGTCGGCGGGCGCGTAGGCGGTGCCCACCAGGCGTCCGCCGGGCAGGTGGACGCCCAGCCGGCCGGTGTCGTCGACCTCGGCCACGGCCTGCTGCACCTCGTCCGGGCGGGTGGTCAGGGCCAGTACGGGGGCCAGCGCCGCCGCCCGCTGCTCGGCCACCGTGATCGCCCGGGACCTCACCTCGGACTTGACCAGCAGGGCCAGCGGGATCAGGAAGGACAGCGCGACCATGGAGGTGACGGCCAGTGCGACGCCGGCCAGCGTCCGTCTCATCGCGGCGTCACCAGCTTGATGCCCACGCCCCGCACGGTGTGCAGATAGCGCGGCCGGCTCGCCCGCTCGCCGAGCTTGCGGCGCAGGGAGGACACGTGCACGTCCAGGGTCTGCTCCTCGACGTAGGACTGGCGCCACACGTCGGCCAGGACGCGACGGCGCGGCACCACCCGGTCCGCGCGCTCGGCGAGATAGGTCAGCAGGTCGAACTCCCGCCGGGTCAGGCGCAGTTCGCTGCCGTCCAGGGAGACCGACCGGGCCTGCCGGTCGATGGTCAGGCCGCCCACGCGTATCGCGCCGTCCCGGGGCGCCGCCTCCGGGGCGCCCGGGCGCTCCACCGCGGCGGAGCGGCGCAGCACCGCCCCGAGCCGGGCCGCCAACTGCCCGCCGGAGAAGGGCTTGACCAGGTAGTCGTCGGCGCCGGCGTTGAGCAGCCGGATGATCTCGGCCTCGTCGTCGCGCGCGGTGGCCACCAACACCGGCACCTGCGAGATGCTGCGCAGCATGCGCAGGACGTCGACGCCGTCGAGGTCGGGCAGCCCCAGGTCGAGCACCACCGCGTCCGGCGGCTGCCGCGTCACCTCCCGCAGGGCCTCGAAGCCGTAGGGGGAGCTGCGCACCACGTGGTCGTGCCGGGACAGGACGTCGATGAGCCTGGCCCGTATCACGGGGTCGTCCTCGACCAGAAGTACCGATGCCATGGCCAGGGACGGTAACGGGTGCCGCCGCCGCGTCCGCAACCAGCGTCCCGTCAGGGGGGGCTTCGCAGGCCCTTCGCGGGTCTCGCGGGCCCTGGCGGTGGCCGCCGCGGGCGGTCGGGCAGTATGGGGCGGTGCCCCGCTACCTGCGCTACGTACTGCTGTGGCTGTCGTGCACGTCCCTCAGCGTGACGACGGTGAGCCTCACCGTCCAGTTCGTGGTCGGGACGACCCGGCCCACCCCGCCCGTCGCCCGCGACACCCCGGGGACGGTCGTCTCCTCCGCGACGGCGAGCGCCGAGCCGAGCCGGTCCCCCACACCCACGCCCAGCCCCTCGCCCACCCGGCGCGCCTCCTCCCCCGCCCCCGCGCCGAAGCCGACGGCCTCCCCCACCACCCGCCCCGTCACCCGCCCCACCCCGTCACCCTCCGCGAACACCGAGGGCGGCGAGGAGGGCTGCCGTACGGCCGGCGCCGAGGTGCGCACCTTCCAGACCACGGGAGGACGGGCGTCCATACGGTTCGGCAGCAGCGGCGCCTGCCTGGTCTCGGCGCTGCCCGCCGGCGGCTTCACCGCGGCCACCCGGCGCGGCGGGCCCAGGGAACTGACCGTGGTCTTCACCGGCGACTCCTTCCGCTCGCAGATCGAGGTCACCTCGCCCACGCCCTCCAGCTACAACGTGGCGGTCAGGGAGTCGACCGTCTGAGGGGCCCGGGTACTGCCGGGGTACTGCCGGGGTACCGCCGGTCGTTTCGGTACCCGCCGAAACGACCGGCCCGCATGATGGGCGCCATGGACTCCCCCGACCGCACCCGCCGAACCCGCCCGTCCCCTTCCGCACGGCGCCCCGGGCACGCCGGCTCCGGCCTCGCCCGGCTCGCCGGGCTGCTCGCCGACGACACCAGGGCCCTGTTCTGCCTGGCGCTGCTGGACGGGCGGGCGTGGACGGCGGGCGAGCTGGCCCGGCTGGCCCACGTCGCGCCGTCCACGGCCGGCGAGCACCTGGACAAACTGGTGGCCGGGGGCCTGCTGACCCAGGAGCGCCAGGGCCGGCACCGCTACGTGCGGCTGGCAGACCCCTCGTCCGCGCGTCTGGTCGAGGAGCTGGCCGCGCACGCGGGGCCCCCGCCCGCCGCGCGCTCCCTGCGGGAGGCCTCCGCGAACACGGCGATGGCCCGGGCCCGCACCTGCTACGACCACCTGGCCGGACGCCTGGGGGTCGCGCTCACCGACGCCCTGCTGGAGCGGGGGCTGCTGCGGCAGGAGGCCGGGTTCGCGGTGACCGGTGCCGGGCTGCGGTGGTTCGGCGGGCTCGGCATCGACCTGAGGGCCCGCCCGTACGGCCGCCGCCCGGCGGCCCGCGCCTGCCTGGACTGGACCGAGCGCCGCCCCCACCTGGCCGGCGCCGCCGGGGCCGCGCTGTGCCGGCACGCCCTGGAGGCCGGCTGGTGCGAGCGGATCGGCACCCGGCGGGCGCTGCGCGTGACCGATGCCGGGCGGCACGCCCTGCGCGAACTGCTGGGCCTGACCGGCACCGACCTCGGCGACGAGCCGGCGGGCACTTCCCGTACGGCGGAGACGGCGGAGGCCACGGCATGAGGACCGCCGCCGGAGGGTTCCCCCGTACGGGCGACACGAGGACCGGGAAGCGGCGGGCCGTCCCGGATTGCGGTAGCCCCGGGAATGTCGTCATGCTGCACCCACACCGTCCGTGGAGGACCGATGAGCGCCCAGCCGCACTCGTATGCAGCCGCCGACCCGGAAACAGCGCTGAAGTACGCGATCCAGCACATCCGGGGGGACCGGGTGCAGATCGTGGAGGGGGTCATCGAGCCGGCGTCGGAGGAGAGGGGAGCCGTCCGTGGTGAACACGTCCGCCGCGTCCGCCGCCTTCCGCGCGCTGCACCGCCGCGGGCGGCCGCTGCTGCTGCCCTGTGCCTGGGACCACGCCTCGGCCGCCGCCCTGGCCGCGCACGGCTTCCCCGCCGTCGGGACCAGCAGCCTGGGGGTGGCCGCCGCGGCCGGACTGCCCGACGCCGCGGGGGCCGCGCGGGAGCGGACCCTGGCGCTGGGACGGCGGCTGGCCCGGCTGCCGGTGCCCGTCAGCGTGGACGTCGAGGGCGGGTTCTCCGAGGACCCCGCGCAGGTCGCCCGTCTGGTGCGGGAACTGGCCGAGGCGGGGGTGGCCGGGGTGAACCTGGAGGACGGGCTGCCCGGCGGGCACCTGGCCGACCCGGCACACCACGCGGAGAAGATCGCGGCCGTCAAGGAGGCCGCCCCGGCGCTGTTCGTCAACGCCCGCACCGACACCCACTGGCTGGCCGCCGACCCCACCACGGCCGCCGCGTACCGCCGGGCCCGCGCCTACCGGGAGGCCGGGGCGGACGGCGTCTTCGTGCCCGGCCTCGCGGACGAGGACGGCATCCGGGCGCTGGCCGGCGAGCTGGACGCCCCGCTGAACGTCCTGTACTCCCCCGGCGGCCCCACCCGCGAGCGGCTGGCCGAACTGGGCGCGGCCCGGATCAGCCTGGGATCGCTGCTGTTCCGCGCCGCCCTCCAGCGCGCCGTGGAACTGGCCGCCTCCCTCGCCGACCCGGCCGCCCCGCCCCCGCCGCTGCCCACCTACGACGAGACCTGCGCCCTGTCCGCCCCCTGGGCGGACAGGGTCTGAGACTTCTCCTTTCCGGGTTCGCCGCGGAGCCTCCGCAGAACCTCTGTGACAGAACCTCTCCCCCGAAGCGTCCTACGGGGTGACGGCGGAGACGGACGGCGAGAGGGACACCGTGGTGGAGAGACCGACGCAACGCCTGGAGGAGTTCCGGGAGTTCGCGAGCAGCTCCGGCAGTCGGCTGTTCCGTACCGCGCTGTTGCTGACCGGAGGTGACTGGCACCAGGCCGAGGACCTGACGCAGACCGCGCTCGGCAGGGCGTTCGCGTCCTGGCGGCGGGTGCGGCGCGCGGACGACCCCGACGCCTATGTCCGTACGATCATGATCCGCGCCCACATCTCCCAGCGGCGACTGCGGCGCAGCGGCGAACGGCCGGTCGAGGCCGTACCCGAAGCGGTCGCCTCCGGCGGCTCCGACCCCGCGCTGCGGGTGACTCTGCTGCGGGTGCTCGGCGAGCTGCCCCACAAGGACCGGGCGGTACTGGTGCTGCGCTACTGGGAGGACCGCAGCGTGGAGCAGACCGCCACCGAGCTGGGCGTGAGTGCCGGCTCGGTCCGCAACCGCAGCATGCGTGCCCTGGCACGGTTGCGCGATGCGCTGGGCGGCGAGCTCGATTCGCTGGCGAGCGGATGAGCACCGACACCGGTCGCCCCTCCCGCGCTCTTCCATCCCGATCCATGAGTTGTGTGTCCATGCCCGTACGGAGAAAGCCGGTGATTTCCCGTGGAACCCGATGAGCGGCGACTGTCGGCCGTGATGAAGGAAACCGTGGGCGGTGTGCGGCCGCCCCTGCCGTCGCTGGTCGACGGCGCGACGGTCCGCGGCCTCCGCCTGCGCAGACGGCGGCGGGCCGCACAGGCGGTCTCCCTGTGCGCGGTGGCCGCCGCACTGACCGCGGGTGTCTCGGTGTTCGGGGCGTATCTGCCGACCATGGGGAGCGGCACCGTGGTGCAGGCGCTGCCCGAGGCGCCGGCCGGCGGTTCCGACGAGGTGGACTTCCCCGACTTCTCGCATCTGCCGCGCGACCCCGAACCGCCCGAGGACAAGGTCGCTCTGACGGGCCGCGCCACCGTGCACACGCTCCGGGAGCTACTGCCGGCCGGCACCGGCACCTCGTACTACGAAGGTCAGGACAGTTTCCCTCCCGACCTCACATACATCGACACCAGCGGAAGTCTGAAGGTCGCCACAGGGGTCGGCCGGGCCGAGGTGACGGTCAATGTGCAGGGCGGCTTCGGCCGTGACCGCGGCGCACGGGGAACGGAGTATCTGGAGCGCTTCTACTCCTGCGACGAGAACAGGGGCGAGGGCAGGATGACGGCCTGCACCGTCGCCAACCTCGACGACGGTTCGGTGCTCATGGCGTACGAGGACCGCTCCGGCCTGCTGATCCGCCGCCACGCCGACCTGCTGCGCACCGACGGCACCCGGATCGTCGTCGGCACCTCCAACGGCTGGGACCTGGAGGACGGGCCGGTCCTGGCCTCCCGTCCTCCGCTGTCCTTCGAGGCACTGCGGGCCGTGGTGACCAGCTCACGCTGGAACCAGTGGGTGGCGCCGGACGTCGTGGAGGCGGCAAAGGCCCTGGCGCCGTACAGGGACCTCACCCTGCGTCCCGCGCCCGGCGACACCAACCAGACGGGCCGCCTTCCGTGAACACGGCCGGGGCCGGAGTGGGCGGCCCCGGCCCCGGCCGGCGCTCACTTGCGGTTGTACAGGCGCATGGTGGCCGTTCCGAAGACGGCCACCAGCACCGCGCCCCACCCCAGCGACCAGGCGATCTCGGTGGCGGGCCAGTCGCCCGCCATCAGTCCGCGCACCGCCGAGGCCAGATGGGTCACGGGGCTGTTGTTGACGAAGGCCTGGAGCCAGCCGGGCATGGTGGACGGGTCGACGAAGACGTTGCTGAGGAACGTCAGCGGGAAGATCACCATCATGCTGACGCCCATCACCGACTTCTCGGTGCGCAGCATCAGGCCGAACATCGTCCAGATCCACGAGAAGGCGAACGCGAAGACGATCAGCAGTGCCACCCCGGCCGCCACTCCGGGCACGCCGCCGGCCGGGCGGAAGCCCAGCACCAGGCCGAGTGCCAGCATCACCGCGCAGGCGATGGTGTAGCGCAGCATGTCGCCGAGCAGATAGCCGACCATCGCCGAGGGGCGCCAGATCGGCAGGGTGCGGAACCGGTCGAAGACGCCCTTGGCGATGTCGATGTTGACCGCCACCCCGGTGTACATGGTGATCATCACGATGTTCATCACCAGGATGCCCGGCAGCAGGAACTGCACGTACTGGTCGGTCGATCCGGCCAGTGCGCCCCCGAAGAGGTAGGTGAACATCAGCACCATCATGACCGGGAAGACGGTGACGTCGAAGAGCTGCTCGGGCACGTGCTTGATCTTCAGCACCGCCCGCCAGCCGAAGGCGGCGGAGGCGGCCCAGGCGCTGGGGCGGGGCGGGCGCTCCCCGGAGACCAGCAGGCCGGCCAGGGTCTCGGCCGCCGCGGGGGCCGGCTCGACGGCCTCACCGGTGTGCTGTCCGCGGGTCGTGGCGGTGCTCATGCCGGGATCTCCTCTTCCTCGTTCGCGGGGGCGCCGGTACGGGCGGCGGGGCGGTCGGTGAGGGCGAGGAAGACCTCGTCCAGACTGGGCTGGCCCAGCGAGAAGGTGTCGACGGTGATGCCGGAGCGGGCCAGTTCCGCCAGCGCCCGGGAGGCCTGCTCGGCCGCGCCCGCGCCGTCGCCGCGCAGGCCGACGCGGGCGGTCAGGGCCACCGGGTCGGGATCGAGCTGGATGCGTGCCTCCAGGACGCGGGCGAGCAGCCGCTCGGCCTCGGGCCGCCGCTCGGCGTCCCGCAGCCGCAGATGCACCGCGCCGGCGCCCACCGAGGCCTTCAGCTCGCCCTTGGTGCCCTCGGCGATGACCTTTCCGTGGTCGATGACGGCGATACGGGAGGCGAGCTGGTCGGCCTCGTCGAGGTACTGGGTGGTCAGCAGCACCGTGGTGCCCCGGGAGACCACCGCCCGCACGATGTCCCACACCTGGTTGCGGCTGCGCGGGTCCAGGCCGGTGGTCGGCTCGTCCAGGAAGAGCAGGTCGGGGGTGTTGAGGATGGACGCGGCGATGTCGATGCGGCGCCGCATGCCGCCCGAGTAGTTCTTGACCTGTTTGCCCGCCGCCTCGGCGAGCCCGAAGGCCTCCAGCAGCTGCTCGGCCCGCCGCCGGGCGGCGGGCTTGCGGTGGCCCAGCAGCCTGCCCAGCAGGATCAGGTTCTCCGCGCCGGTCAGGTCCTCGTCCACCGAGGCGTACTGCCCGGTCAGGCTCACCCGGGCGCGTACGGCGTCGGCCTCGTGCAGTACGTCGTGCCCGAAGACCCGGGCCCGGCCGCCGTCGGGGCGCAGCAGGGTGGCGAGCATCTTGACCGTGGTGGTCTTGCCCGCCCCGTTGGGACCGAGGACCCCGTAGACCGTGCCCGCCGGGACGGCGAGGTCCACGCCGTCCACCGCACGGGTCTCCCCGAACACCTTGACCAGCCCGGATGTCTCGATCGCCAGGCCGGATGCGCTCTCGCCCATGTTCCGTCGTCCTCGTCGCTCGTCGGTTGTGCGGCTTCCCTCGTCCTTCGGACCGTCCGGGGGCACTGGACTCATCGCTTCCCGGGGATTTCCCCCACCGGATGCCCCGGGTCTCCCGGGGCTCCCGGATGTGCCGGGTCTCCCTGATGTGCCGGGTCTCACCGGTCGGCGGGGTCGTAACGGATGTGCGGGCACGGTGCGTCTCCTCGGTCGTCCTCAGTCGTCCTCGGTCGTCCTCAGTCGTCGCGGACCTCGATGCCCAGCGCCCGGGCGAGCGCGGGGGCGAGGTCCAGCAGTTGCGCCGGGCCGACGATCGCGCCCCTGAGCGAGTCGTGGCCCGCCGTGATCCCCAGCCCGGCCGCGCCGCGCAGATCGACCCGTGTGAGCCTCGCCTTCTCCAGCCGCACCCCGTCCAGGACCGAGCCGGGGAACGCCACGCCCTCCAGGGCCGCCTCGCCGAAGTCCACATCGCGCAGCAGGCAGTCCACGAAGTACACGTCGCGCAGGCGCGCGGCGCGGAGGTTGACCGAGTCGAGCTTGCAGTTGAAGAACGTCACGCGGCGCATCCGCGCCTCGAACGCCTCCACCCCGGCCAGGGCGCCGGAGACGGCCTCGGTGTCCGTCCAGTCGGTCTCGGCCAGGTCGGCGCCCACCCATCGCACGGTGTGCAGCCACACGTCGTTGAAGCGCGCCCGCCGGTAGCGCCCGCCGTCGAACCCGACCGAGGTGAAGGCGGACTCCACGAAGCCGGCGCCGCCGGCGTCCGCGCCGTGGAAGCCGTCCCCGTCGAAGTGGACGGTGTCGTAGGTGCGCTCCCGCTCCAGCCGCCCGCCGTCGAACGGCTGGAGGTACTCCGCGTAGGGCAGGTCGGCCAGCTCCCGTGGAGCCGGCGGGGCGGGCGGTGTGCGACGGGGGCGCGGGGTTCGCTGGGCGGGCATGGGGGGCCTTCCGGGCCGGACGGCGGGTGTCGCCTCGAACCCTAGGCGCACCCTCTGACAATGCCCGTGCGCCCGCGGTGAGCACCATGCCCCCGCGAGGGCGGCGGCGTCTGCGCCCCCGCGGGGGTGGCAGCGCCTATGCCCCCGCGAGAGTGGCGACCATGACCGCCTTGATGGTGTGCATGCGGTTCTCCGCCTCGTCGAAGACGACCGAGTGCTCCGACTCGAACACCTCGTCCGTCACCTCCAGCGACTCCAGGCCGTACCGCTGGTGGATCTCCCGGCCCACGGCCGTGCCCAGGTCGTGGAAGGCGGGCAGGCAGTGCAGGAAGCGGACGCGCGGGTTGCCGGTGGCGCGCAGAACGTCCATGGTGACGGCGTACGGCCGCAGCAGCTCGATGCGCTCCTCCCAGACCTCCTTGGGCTCGCCCATCGACACCCACACGTCGGTGGCGACGAAGTCGGCCCCCAGCACACCCTCCTCGACCTTCTCGGTGAGGGTGACGCGGGCGCCGGTGGTCCTCGCCAGGGAGCGGGCGGCGGCGACCACCGGCTCCTCGGGCCACAGGCTCCGCGGCGCGACGATACGCACGTCCATGCCGAGCAGGGCGCCGGTGACCAGGTAGGAGTTGCCCATGTTGTTGCGGGCGTCGCCGAGGTAGGCGTAGGCGGTCCGCGTCAGCGGCTTGTCGCAGTGCTCGGTCATGGTGAGCACGTCGGCGAGCATCTGGGTGGGGTGCCAGTCGTCGGTGAGCCCGTTGTAGACGGGGACGCCGGCGTGGGCGGCCAGCTCCTCCACCGCGTCCTGGCTACTGCCCCGGTACTCGATCGCGTCGTACATCCGCCCCAGCACCCGGGCGGTGTCGCGCACCGACTCCTTGTGGCCGATCTGGGAGCCGGACGGGTCGAGGTAGGTGGTGTGGGCGCCCTGCTGGGCGGCGGCGGTCTCGAAGGCGCAGCGGGTGCGGGTGGAGGTCTTCTCGAAGATCAGCGCGATGCCGCGCCCCCGCAGCCGCTGCTCCTCGGCGCCCGCACGCCGGGCCGCCTTCAGTTCGGCGGCCAGCTCGATCAGGTGGCGGAACTCCTCGGGGGTGAAGTCCAGCTCCTTGAGGAAGTGGCGGCCCGTGAGATCGATCGCCATGGGGGTCTCCTGGGGACTGTCGCGTCGGATACGGCAGGGAAGCCGGAAGTCTATACGAACAATCGCATCTCTATGCAGAGAGGGGTGTCCCCATCCCGGACCGTACCCCTACGGGCGCCCGCCCCCGCGCCCCTCCCCTGTCGCGTCCGCGCTCTGTGCCCGCGCCTACACCGCGTCGCGCTCGACCGGGCAGCTCATGCAGCGCGGCCCGCCCCGGCCCCGGCCCAGCTCGCTGCCGGGGATCGTGATGACCTCGATGCCCCGCTTGCGCAGGTGCGTGTTGGTGGTGACGTTGCGCTCGTAGGCGATGACCACGCCCGGCTCGACGGCCAGCACGTTGCAGCCGTCGTCCCACTGCTCGCGCTCGGCGGCGTGCACGTCCTGGGTCGCGGTCAGCACCCGGATGCCGTCCAGGCCCAGGGCCGCGGCGATGGCGCGGTGCATGTGCTCGGGCGGGTGGTCGGTGACCTTCAGCTCCGACTCGGCCGCGCCGGGCTCGATGGTGTAGGAGCGGAGCATGCCCAGGCCCGCGTACTGGGTGAAGGTGTCGCCGTCGACCATCGTCATCACCGTGTCCAGGTGCATCAGGGCACGCTTCTTGGGCATGTCCAGGGCCACGATGGTGCGGGCCGAGCCCGCCGCGAACAGGCCCCGGGCCAGCATCTCCACCGCCTGCGGGGTGGTGCGCTCGCTCATCCCGATGAGCACCGCGCCGCCTCCGATGACCAGCACGTCCCCGCCCTCGATGGTGGAGGGGTAGGCGCCCTGGCCCTCGGACCAGACGTGGAAGCCCCTGCCCCCGGGTACGCCAAGGTCCGGGGCTTGGGGGTCCTGGGCGCCGGGCGCGCCGGGGGCGGGGGCGGGGGCGAACAGCGGGTGGTGGTGGTAGATCGCCTCGAAGTGGATCGTCTCGCGCTGCCGGGCCGGCCAGCGCATGGCGTTGATGGACACCCCGTCGTAGATCCAGGCGGAGGTGTCGCGGGTGAACAGGTGGTTGGGCAGCGGGGCGACCAGGAAGTCGTCCAAGTCCATCACATGGAAGCGCACCGAGACCGGCTCGGGGTGCCGCTCCAGGTACTCCCGTTTGGTCATCCCGCCCACCAGCGCCTCGGCCAGCTCCGCCCCGGACATCTCGTCGAAGACGGCCCGCAGGTGGTCGGCGGCCAGCGGCCCGTACTCCTTCTCGTGGAAGGTGCGGTCCAGGACGAAGGCGCGGGCGGCGGGGACCTCCAGCGACTCCGCCAGCAGATCGCCGAACAGGTGGACCTCCACGCCCCGGTCGCGCAGGACGTCGGCGAAGCCGTCGTGCTCCTGGCGAGCCCGCCGCACCCACAGCACGTCGTCGAAGAGCAGGTCGTCCCGGTTGGTCGGGGTGAGCCGTTTCAGTTCCAGGTCGGGGCGGTGCAGGATGACGCGGCGCAGCCGCCCGGTCTCGGAGTCGACGTGGAATCCCATGCCACCATCCTCACCCCGAGCCGGGCGGCTACACCCCGGCACACCGTCCGGCCCCGGGCCGGCGGTCACCGCCGTCGCCGCCGCAGCAGCCGCTCCCACGGCCGGGGCCGGGCCGGGGGGTCCGCCCGTTCGGCGGCCTCGGTCAGGACCCGCACCATCTCCTGGGTCCTGAGCAGGCTCTCCTCGATCCGATCCCTGCGCTCGGTGAGTGCGGCCAGGTCCCGTTCGGCCTCCTCATGCGCCGCCAGGACGATCTCCCCGGCGCGGCGCCGTGCCCGGGCGAGGATCTCCTCGGCCTGCCGCGTCCCCGGTTCGTGGCCGCACCGGTCGCACCGCCAAGCCCCCTCCGGCCGCTGTCCGTCCCCTCCCATGGGCCCTCCTCCCGTCGGCTGCGGCCATCCTGGCAGGCCGGAGCCGCGGTCAGAGTCTGGGGTCGACCGGCTCCGACTCCAGGGCGAGGACGGCGAAGACCGCCTCGTGCACCCGCCACAGCGGCTCGCCCCCCGCCAGCCGGTCCAGCGCCTCCAGGCCGAGGGCGTACTCGCGCAGGGCCAGCGAGCGCTTGTGGCCCAGATGGCGTTCCCGCAGCCGCCGCAGGTTCTCCTCGCGGGCGTACTCCGGACCGTAGACGATCCGCAGGTACTCCCGCCCCCGGCACTTCACGCCCGGCTGGACCAGCCGTCCGTCCGGGCCGCGCACCAGGGCGTCCAGCGGCTTGACGACCATGCCCTCGCCCCCGGCCGCCGTCAGTTCCAGCCACCAGTCGGTGCCCGCCGCGACGGACGCCTCGTCGCCGGTGTCCACCACCAGGCGCCCGGTGCGGCGCAGCAGCCCGGTGCCGTCGGCGCCGGCCAGCCTGTCCAGCCAGGCGAGCTGCTCGACGTGCGGTACGGCGGCCAGGCTGCGGCCGCGGACGGCGAGGATCTGGAAGGGCGCGAGCTCCACGCCGTCGAGCCCGTCCACCGGCCGGCAGTAGCGGCCGTACGCCTCGGTGAACGCCGCCGCGTCCGCCGCGCGCTCCCGCTGCCGCGCCAGCAGCCCGTCCACCTTCGAGCCCCGGGCGGCGGCCGCCTCCAGAGCGGCCAGCGCGCCGGGGAAGGCGGCCTTGGCCGCCGCGCCGACCGCCGCGTACTGCCGGCGCAGCAGCCCGGCCGACTTCAGTGACCAGGGCAGCAGCTCGGCGTCCAGCAGCAGCCAGTCGGTGTCCAGCTCCTCCCACAGCCCGGCGCCGTCGGCGGCGGCGCGCACCCGGGCGAGGACCTCCTCGGTGACGGCCCGGTCGTCGAAGAACGGGCGTCCGGTACGGGTGTGGAGTGCGCCCGTCTCCCCGCCGGTCACACCGAACCGCTCGGCCGCGGTGTCCGCGTCGCGGCAGACCAGGGCGACGGCGCGCGAGCCCATGTGCTTCTCCTCGCACACCACCTTCGCCACGCCCGCCGCCCGGTACTCGGCGAACGCCTCGGCCGGGTGCTCCAGGTAGCCCTCCAGCTTCGAGGTGGCGCAGGGCGCCATCGTCGGCGGGAGGTAGGGCAGCAGGCGCGGGTCGATCGCGAAGCGGCTCATCACCTCCAGCGCGGCGGCGGCGTTCTCCTCGCGCACCGCGACGCGGCCTGCGTGGCGGGTCTCCACCACGCGGCGGCCGTGCACGTCGGCCAGGGCGAGCGGGCGGCCCTCGTGCCCGCCGGGCGCGTCCGCCGTCAGCGGCCTCACCGGCTCGTACCAGACCCGTTCGGCCGGGACGTCCACCAGTTCGCGCTCGGGCCAGCGCAGGGCGGTCAGGGCGCCGCCGAAGACACAGCCGGTGTCCAGGCAGATGGTGTTGTTCAGCCAGGTCGCGCGCGGGGTCGGGGTGTGGCCGTAGACGACGGCGGCCCGGCCCCGGTAGTCCTCGGCCCAGGGGTAGCGCACGGGCAGGCCGAACTCGTCGGTCTCGCCGGTGGTGTCGCCGTACAGGGCGTGGCCGCGGACCCGGCCGGAGGTGCGGCCGTGGTACTTCTCGGGCAGTCCGGCGTGGCAGACGACCAGCGCGCCGCCGTCGAGGACGTAGTGGCTGACGAGCGAGCCGATGAACTCCCCCACCCGCGCGGGGAATCCCGGGTCGGCGGCGGTCTCCTTCTCCATCTGCTCGATCGTCTCGGCGAGTCCGTGGGTGTGCCGGACGTTGCGTCCTCTCAGGTGCCGGCCGAGCTTGTTCTCGTGGTTGCCGGGGACGCACAGCGCGTGCCCGGCGGTGACCATGCCCATGACCAGGCGCAGCACTCCGGGGCTGTCCGGGCCGCGGTCGACGAGGTCGCCGACGAAGACGGCGGTGCGCCCATCGGGGTGGCTCGCGTCCACCGCGCGGCCGGCCGCGTCGCGCTCGACCGCGTAGCCGAGTCTGCCCAGGAGGGCCTCCAGTTCGGCGCGGCAGCCGTGGACGTCGCCGACGATGTCGAACGGGCCGGTCAGGTGCCGCAGGTCGTTGTAGCGCCGCTCCAGCTCGATCCGGGCGGCGGCCACCTCCTCCACCCCGCGCAGGACGTGCACCTTGCGGAAGCCCTCGCGCTCCAGGGAGCGCAGGGAGCGGCGCAGTTCGCGCCGCTGGCGCGGGATGACGTGGGCGGGCATGTCCGCGCGGTCCGGTCGGGCGGCGTTGCGCTCGGCGCAGACGCGCTCCGGCACGTCCAGGACGATCGCCACGGGCAGCACGTCGTGCTCGCGGGCCAGCCTCACGAGCTGCCGCCGGGCCTCGGTCTGCACGTTGGTGGCGTCCACCACCGTCAGGCGCCCGGCGGCCAGCCGCTTGCCGGTGATGTAGTGCAGCACGTCGAAGGCGTCGGAACTGGCGCTCTGGTCGTTCTCGTCGTCGGCGACCAGGCCGCGGCAGAAGTCGGAGGAGACGACCTGGGTGGGTGCGAAGTGGGTGCGGGCGAAGGTGGACTTGCCCGCGCCGGTGGTGCCGACCAGCACCACCAGGGACAGGTCGGGCACGGCGAGGGCCGTCGTACGGGCCGGGGCGGAGTCGGCCGTACCGGCCGGGGCGGGCGCCGGGGCGGGCGCCGGGGTGCAGTCCGTCATGCGACTTCCTCCTTCACATCGGCCGGGGCCTCGGCGGCCAGGCGGAACAGGGCGAGCTGGGTGGGCGGTCCGACCTCAGGGTCGTCCTCGCCGACGGGCCGGAGCTCCACGGTGTAGCCGTGCCGTTCGGCCACGCCCACGGCCCAGGTGCGGAACTCCTCACGGGTCCACTCGAAGCGGTGGTCGTGGTGGCGCACCCGGCCCGCGGGCAGGGTCTCCCAGCGCACGTTGTACTCGGCGTTGGGCGTGGTGACCACGACCGTCCCCGGCCGGGCCGCGCCGAAGACGGCGTACTCGGCCGCGGGCAGACGCGGCGGGTCGATGTGCTCGATCACCTCGCTGAGCACGGCCGCGTCGTAGCCGGACAGCCGGGGGTCGGTGTACGTCAGCGAGCCCTGGGCGAGGGTGACGCGGGCGGCCTGCCGCTCGGGCATCCGCTCCAGGCGCAGTCTGCGCCGTGCCTCGTGCAGGGCGCGCATCGACACGTCCACGCCCGCGATCTCGGTGAAGCGGGTGTCCTTCAGCAGCGCCTGCACCAGCTGGCCCTGTCCGCAGCCCAGGTCCAGGACGCGGGAGGCGCCGCTCTCGCGCAGGGCGGCCAGGAGCGCCTCGCGGCGCAGGACGGCCAGCGGGGCGGGACGCTCGTCGGTGTCGGCGCCCTCGTCCACGGCGTCGTCCAGTTCCTCGGCCTCGCTGCCGTCGGCCTCGGCCAGGCGGGCGAGCTCCAGGCGCTCCAGGGCCTCGCGGGTGAGGCGACGGCGGCGGGTGAGGTAGCGGCCGGCGATGAGCTCCTGCTCGGGGTGGTGCTCCAGCCAGCCCTCCCCGGCGCGCAGCAGCTTGTCCACCTCGTCGGGGGCGACCCAGTAGTGCTTGGCGTCGTCCAGCACCGGCAGCAGGACGTACAGGTGGCGCAGTGCGTCGGCGAGCCGTACCTCGCCCTCCAGCACCAGCGACACATACCGGGAGTCGCCCCACTCGGGGAAGCGGGCGTCCAGCGGCACCGGCTGGGCACCCACCGTCCAGCCCAGCGGCTGAAAGAGGCGGCGGACCAGCTCGGGGCCGCCGCGGGCGGGCAGCGCCGGCACCTCGATCCGCAGGTGCCTTCTCCGCTCGGGCAGTTCGGGCCGGGCCCGGCACTGGCCCTTGAGCGCGCTGGAGAACACCGCGCCCAGCGCCACGGCCAGCAGCGAGGAGGCCGCGTACGGGCGGTCGTTGACGTACTGCGCCAGGGCCGAGTCCGGTGCGCCGCCGCGCCCCTTGCCCCGGCCGCGGCGGACCAGGGCGACGGGGTCGACCTCCAGCAGCAGCGCCGCGGTGCAGCGCTCGGGCCCCGCCTCGGGGTAGAAGACGTGCGCGGTGCCGTGGGAGGTGGAGAACTCCTGCGCCCGGTCGGGGTGTTTGTGCAGCAGGAACCCGAGGTCGGTGGCGGGCCGTTCGGCGCTGCCGGTGGTGGTCATCGTCAGGAACACCTGAGCGAGTATGACCCCTTCAGGTGGTCCACCCCACCGGTTTTCCACCGGCACGGGGCGCTGGTACGACTATCCTCCCGGCCCCGGTCCCGGCCCCGGTTCTGCCCCCAGCCCCGTCTCCCGCCCCGTCTCCCGCCCCGCACCCGCTGCGAGTTCCGCCGCCAGGGCGGCGATCTCCGCCGGGCCCACCCGGCAGCAGCCGCCGACCAGCCGGGCGCCCTCGCGCACCCACGCGCGGGCGGCGGCCGGGTCGAAGGCGGCCTCGCCCGTCCAGGCGCCGCGCGCCGCGTCCCAGCCCTCGCCGCTGTTGGGGTAGACGACCACCGGCTTGCCCGTGGTCCGCGCCGCCAGGCGTACGGCGGGCGCGGTGTCGCGCGGATCGCAGCAGTTGACGCCGACCGCGATCACCTGGTCGTTGCCGGCGGCGACGGCGAAGGCGTCCGCCAGCGGCTGCCCGGCCCGGGTGCGCGGCCCGGCGACGGTGTACGACAGCCACACCGGCACCCCGCAGCCGGCCGCCGCGCGCAGCAGGGCCTCGGCCTCGTCGGCGTCCGGCACCGTCTCCAGGGCCAGGGCGTCCGGGGCGGCCGCCGCCAGCGCCTCGATCCGGGGCCGGTGGAAGCGCTCCAGCTCGGCGACCGTCAGGCCGTAACGGCCGCGGTACTCGCCGCCGTCGGCGAGCACCGCGCCGTACGGGCCGACCGAGGCGGCCACCCACACCGGCCAGCCGGCCGCGCCCGCCGCGGCGCGGGCCAGGGCCACGCTGCGGCGCAGCAGGGCGTCGGTCTCCGCACGGCCCAGCCCGCGCCGGGCGAAGCCGGGGTGGGAGGCCTGGTAGCTGCCGGTGATGAGCACCCTCGCCCCCGCCCGCACATAGGCGGTGTGGGCCGCCTCCACCTGGGCGGGGTCGTCGGCGAGCAGCCGGGCCGACCACAGCTCGTCGGACAGGTCGCAGCCCTGTGCCTGGAGCTGGTTGGACAGCCCGCCGTCGAGGACGAGGGGGCCGCGCGCCAGGGCGTCCGCGAGCGGAAGCGCGGGCGTGGACGCGGGACCGGGCGGCGGCGCGGGCGGTGGGCTCATGCCGGGCTCACCCCAGCCGGCTCTGCACCTGGGAGGAGATCAGCTCCAGGTGGTCCAGGTCGTGCAGGTCCAGGATCTGCAGGTAGATCCGGGAGGAGCCCGCCTCCGCGTAGCGGCCGATCTTGTCGACCACCTCGGCCGGGGAGCCGGCCAGCCCGTTCTCCTTCAGCTCGTCCACCTCGCGGCCGATGGCCGCCGCGCGCCGTGCCACCTCGGCGTCGTTCCGGCCCACGCAGGCGACCAGGGCGTTGGAGTAGACCAGGTCGTCCGCGGCGCGGCCGTGCTCCTCGGCGGCGGCCCGCACCCGGCCGAACTGCCGCTCGCTGTCCTCGACGGAGACGAAGGGGACGTTGAACTCGTCGGCGAAGCGCGCGGCCAGCGCCGGGGTGCGCTTGGCTCCCATGCCCCCGATGAGGACGGGCACCCTGTCCTGTGCGGGCTTGGGCAGCGCGGGCGAATCGGTGAGCTGGTAGTGGGCACCGTCGTAGGAGAACGTCTTGCCCGGCTCGGTGGCCCACAGCCCGGTGACGATCTCCAGCTGCTCCTGGAGCCGGGAGAACTTCTGCCGGGGGAACGGGATGCCGTACGCGGTGTGCTCGGCCTCGAACCAACCGGCCCCCAGACCGAGTTCGACCCGCCCGCCCGACATGGCGTCGACCTGCGCCACCTGGATGGCCAGGACGCCCGGCAGCCGGAAGGTGGCCGCGGTCATCAGGGTGCCCAGCCGGATGCGCCTGGTCTCACGGGCGAGGCCCGCCAGGGTGATCCAGGCGTCCGTCGGGCCGGGGAGCCCGTCGACGTCACCCATCTTCAGGTAGTGGTCGGAGCGGAAGAAGGCGTCGAAGCCCAGGTCCTCGGTGGCCTTGGCGACCGTGAGGAGGGTTTCGTAGGAGGCGCCCTGCTGAGGTTCGGTGAAGATGCGCAGATCCATGCCCTCCATCCTGCACCTTCGTTACGCCTCCTCCCTCACCGGCGGGCCGTCACCGCACACCGGCGCGGCGCCCTCGCACACCGGCGGGGCCCCGGCCTCGCCCGCCGGCGGAGCCCGGTGGAAGGGCCGGGGCCTGAGGGCGAGCCGTCTGAGGATCGCCGTCACCCTGTCACCGCACTCGTCGGCCGCGTCGATGCCCTCGATGCACCTCCAGTAGAGCCCTTCCTCCTCCGCATCGACCGCCACCAGCACCAGCGCGCCCCCGGCCTCGCCCAGCAGGCCGCCCAGTTCGTGCAGGGCCGAGAGGGGGTCGCTCATCTCCGTCAGGCGGGCGGCGCGCGCCCCGTCGGACCGCTGCCCGGGGCCGCGCAGCGAACCGCAGGCGCGTCCGCTCGCCTCCCGCAACCCCCCGGCCTGGGCCCGCACCTCGGGCGGGCCCGCCGTGGCCAGGTGGACTCCTACCGCTTCCGCGAGCGCCTGCGCCTGCCACGCCTCGGTAACGACGTCAGCCGCTTCCTCACTGTGTGCGAGCGCCCGCCGCGTGATCTCAATGAGTGATACCGCATCCATCCACCTTTTCCCTCCGCAACCATTCGCTACCCAGCGTGATACCCATGACCGCGCTTGGCTAGGGGGTTCGGGAAAACTGTGGAAAAACTCGACACTGTGGAGAACGCCATCACTCCGAAGAGTGACGATTGGCCTTTCCCCGAGCAGCGTCGAGGCCGTCCGTCTCATCGACTCCCCCACCAACCCTTCCGCCACTCTCCGTGACGGGGAAGCGTCTTTCGTTCCGCTCGATCTTCGCCTCCAGCGCGGCCGGCGCGTCGATCCCCAGCACCTCGCAGAACTGCAGCAGGTAGGCGAGGACGTCGGCGACCTCGTCCGCGACCCGTCCCGCCGTGCCCGGGTCATCCATCACCCGCGCCGACTCCTCGGGGGTGAGCCACTGGAAGATCTCGGCCAGTTCGGCGGCCTCCACACTCAGCGCCATCACCAGATTCTTCGGCGTGTGGTATGGCCCCCAGCGGCGTGCCGCCGCGAACTCGGCCAGCCTGCACTGGAGTTCGCCCACCTTCCCCTCGGGCCGTCCGTACGGCACCGGGTGGTGCCCCCTCCCCCGGCCGTCCTCGGCGCCCCCACCGTCGCCGCCGTCCCCGCCGCCTGCGTGCATCCGTCCGTCGTTCACGCTCCAGGTCTACCAGCCGGGCCGCGGACGCCTCCCCCACCGCCTCGCCGGCGACCCGGCGACCCGGCGGGGCGGCGGGGCGGCGGGGCGGCGGGGCGGCGGGGCGGCGGACCTACGGGGCGTCGGTGCCGACGGGCCTGGCGCTCAGCACGTACGTGCCGGTGCGGTCGGCGACGGCGAGGTGGAACGGCGCTCCCCGTGCCAGCAGTTCGCAGGCGGCCCGCTGCCGCTCCTCGTCCTCGTGCCACCAGCGCAGTTCCGCGGGCGCGTCGGCCGCCCCGGCGGGCCCGTCCGGCAGGGGGACGAGCGCACCGCCCGGCGCCCAGCGGGCCGTTCGCGGGTCGGGGTCGAGCCCGTCGGCGATCCGGCGGGCCTGTCCGCGCAGCCAGCCCAGCACCCGGCGGCGGTCGGCCGCCTCGCAGGCGCCGAGCTGCACGGCGACCGTGCCGCCGTGCACCGCTCCCACGGCGACGACCTCGGCCCGGTAGACCGGGAGCCGGGCGCCTCCCCCGTCTCCCCCGCATCCGGTGTGGCCCCGGCGGCCCGAACGGCCCGCCGTCCGTGCGAAGTCGCGTACGACCAGGCGCGCGCCGCGCCAGGAGAAGTTCCCCGCGGCCCCGGCGAGGCGGCCGGTGCGGGCAGATGGTCCGAAAACGTCGATCACGCCCTCCACGGTGGCTGCCGCCACCGTGGAGGGACAAGCGATCACGCACGTCCAGGGAGGTGGTGTACGCGCCCGCGGGCGGTGCTGTACGCGCTGTCCGCCGCGGCGGCGCCGGGATGCCGTGCGAGGCGGCCGGTCAGCGCCACTCCCCCAGGCGGTCCTCCCAGTCGAGCGGCCCCTCGGAGCACAACAACACCAGCGTGTCCGCCACCATTTCCCGCCCCGCTCGTCCGTCGCCGCTCGGGTCCGGGCTCGGGTCCGGCTGCATGTCCGAGTCCGGTCTCGGGGCCGGGGTCGGGGCTGGTCTCGGGGCCGGGGCCGGACCGGGCTCCGAGTTCGAGTCCGGGCCGGGTTCCGGCCCCAGCGTCGCCTTCCCCTCGCACAGCGCCCTCCACCGCGCGCTCCCGCCGTAGAGGTCGCCGTCGGCGGTGGGGGCCGGCTCGGGCGGAGGGACGTACCGGGTGCTGTGGTTGAGGATCTCCGTCGCCGTGTATCCGGCCCCGCCCACCACGAGCGCCGCCGTCACCGCGTACGCCCTCGCCCGCCGCCCCACTCCGCGCTCCCGTCCGGCCGCCCCTGCCTCCGGCCACCGTACAAGCCGCGCTGGGCGAAAGGACATTGAGGCGAGGGCGGGCACCTGCGGCCCGGCTCGGCCGCTATCCGACGTCCGCCCTGATCGACTCTCCGAAGAGGCCGTCGGTGAAGGTGACCGTCTTCGGCTCGATCTTCCCCTTGACGGTGACGGTGCCGGTGACCTTCTCGCCCCCGGCCAGTTCTACCGTGTCGATCTGGCGCTCGTCCGCGGCGAGTTCGACGTCGTACTTGGAGCCGTCCGCGGCTGTGACCTCGAAGTACAGCGGGTTGACGCCGACCTCCTCCGCGCCGTTGTTGACGACCGTGACCAGCACGGAGGTGTGATCCTCGCCGTCGGCGAGGATGGTGGGCCGGAAGTCGGTGGCCTCCGCCGTGACCTGGATCGGCGCGTGGGCCTCCTCCTCGGGCTCCTCCCGCGGCTTCTCCTGGTCCTTCTCCTTCTTCTCCTCGCCGCCGGGCTCCTTCGGCGCCGCCGACGCGGCGGGCTTCTCCGCGCCCTCGTCACCCTCGTCACCGCCCGCGCCGAGAGCCGCGCCGATGACGCCGATCACGACGAAGAAGGCGATGACGCCGAGGCAGCCGAAGCCGATGATCCTCCCCGCGCCGGGCTTCTTCCGCGGCGCGGGCGGCATCGGCTGCTGCGGCTGCTGCGGCTGACCGGGCCCCCACTGCTGGTACTGCGGGCCGGGATTGTGCTGGGTCATCGGAGGACCCCCTCTTCCTGTCTGTGCTTCTGCCTCCGGACCTCAGAGACACGGCGCTCGGCCGGGGCCGGACCCCGGTACACCCCACCCGGCCGGTTCGGCCGACAGCAACGGGCGTGCGCTTCACGAAGGAGCATAGAACAAGGAAACTAAGTTCACAACAACAGAGACGTCATGCAGCGTCAACCAAAGGGACGCATGCCCGTTGTGCGCACGTGCGGCCGCATGCCGGGCCCCTCCCCTCGCACGGCCCGCCCGCCGAGGATGGGAGACGGGTCCTCGGAAACACTGGGGGAATGCGCACCGAACCTGATGTGGGATCCGACCGTGAGCCGCTCGCCCGTCTGCTCGGCGCCGCCGAGGCGGCCGTCGACGCCGGGGTCGGGTGGCTCGCGGAGGCGGGGGACGAGTGGTCGAAACGGAGGTTCAAGGCGTCGGGCGAGGAGGTCACGGACGCCGACGCCGAGGTGGAGCGGCGCATCACGCGGGTGCTGCGGGAGCACGCGCCCGGCATCCCGGTCGTCGGCGAGGAGACCGACCGGGAGGAGGGGGATTCGGTACCGTCCCGCTGCTGGCTGCTGGATCCGATCGACGGCACGATGAACTTCACCCGCGGCGCCCCGCTGTACGCCGTCTCCCTGGGGCTGGTGGACGGCGGTGAGCCCGCGCTGGGCGTGCTCCACGCCCCCGCCCTGAACCGCCGCTGGAGCACGGGCCCCGACACGGAAGAGGCCCCGGGCGCGGAAGAGGCGGGGGAAGGCGCCCGGGAGGTGTCCCGGGCGGTGGTCGGCGTCACGGGCGCCGGGGGCGTCGACTCCCCGTCCGGGAGACTGCTGGCCGCACTGCTGGACAAGGCCTACCGGGTACGGATGCAGGGCTGCATGAGCCTGGACCTGATCGGCGTGGCCGAGGGCTGGCTGGACGCCTGTGTGTGCGTCGGCGCCAAGCCGTGGGACGTGGCCGCCGGAGTGGCGCTGCTGCGCCGCCGCGGATGGACGGTGCTGGACGGCGACGGGCGGCCGTACGCCTTCGGCGCCCCGGTCCTGGTGGCGGGGAACGGGCCGCTGGCGCGGGGGCTGGCCGCCCTGTGCCGGGCCCGGATCCGGTAGCCGGGTACGGGCCCGGTGACAGTGCGATACGGATGCGGGCGTTCCCATGGCGGAGCACCCGGCGAGCCCCTACCGTACGCGCATGCGCCACCCCGCTGAGCTGTACTACGCGCCCAGTCTGCCGTCCGACGAGGTACGGGCACTGCTCCGCCGCGACCAACTCCTCCTGCGGACCTGCCAGGCCGCGCTGGGCCGCGTCGGCGGGGACGTCCTGGGGCTGTCGGTGGAGCCGCGCCCCGGCGAGGTCGTCATCCACGCGGCGGTCTCCCGGGAGACGCCCGAGGCCGCGCAGAACCTGCAGGAGATCGTCTCCGAACTGAAGATGCTCCTGATGGGGAGTCCCGAGGGCCGGTCCGACATCACGACCGAGGTCCACATCGGCTCGCCCTGCCCCGCGGTCTGGCCCGGTTACGGCCATGCGCTGGTCTACGTGGCCAAGTGGAACGACCTGGACAAGGGGGACGAGGGGGACGAGGGGGGCGAGGGGGACGAGGGGGACGAGGAGGCGGAGAGGACAGGGAAGGGGTAGACGCCGGCCCGGCCCCCACGTCCTGCCCGCCGCGCCCTGCCCGCCACGTCCTGCCCCGCTTCCCCGTGCCCGGCCCGCGCCCGGCACGGACCCACCGGCGGGCGGGGCCGCTCTCCCTCACGCGGGGGCGCGGCTCCGGCTCCCCGCACGTGGGCACCGGCGTGTACTCCTGTGGGCGAACACGCCGCACGTCCTACGCTGAGGGCGTTCTCTCGGGGGAGGAAAACGATCTTGTACAGCATCGTCGTGGTACCCGCCGGGCACACCGGCTCCCGTGACCACATCCGTCTCACACCCGGCGAATCCATGGGCTTCGGGCGTACGGCGCCCGGGGGGCCGAGCGACGGGCGCCACCTGGTGATCCCGCACGAAGGGGTGTCCCGGACGGCCGGCGAGGTCACGGCGACAGGTGCCCACTGGGCACTGACCAATCTGAGCCGCTCGCTGACGTACGTGGTCGACAACCCGGAGGGCGCGGGAGAGCACATCAAGATCGCGCCGGGCCGGGTGCAGGCGCCGATCCCCTTCGAGTTCTCGCGCGTGGTGCTGCCTGCCGGGAACGAGTTGCTGAGCTTCGACGTCTGGGCCCCGCGCCACGACTATCTGGCCGGTCACGACGGCACGGGAGGCGACGGGGCGCCCACCGCGCCCGCCTTCCCGCTGGACCGCGGCAAGCGCTACTTCCTCGTCCTGGCCGCCCTGTGCGCGCCCCGGCTGCGCGGCGAACCGCACGCCCCGCTGCCCACCGTCGACCAGATCGTCGACCGGCTGCGCGCGAGCTGTCCCACCGCGTCCCGGACCTCGGTGCAGTGGAACATCGACTACCTCGCCGTCAAGCTGCGCCTGAAACCGGCACCCCACACGGCACCGGACGGCGGTCCCCGGCTCAACAACAAGAAGGAGAGCCTGGTCTCGCTCGCCCTGCGCTTCGACCTCGTGCGGGAGGACGATCTGGCGTTACTGGACGGGGGAGCCCGGTGAGCGGCCGGGACCGGCACCTCCTCTCCGTACCGGAGGGCTACCGGGTGGGCGTCTGGGAGGTGCGCGCACCGATCGCCTCCGGGGCGTTCGGCAGCGTGTACACCGCCCGCCGCACGGGCCCTTCCACCGATCTGCCCTCCGAAGCGGCCCTGAAGTTCCTCCCCACCGGCACCCGTACGCCGCGCCAGTTACGCCATCTCCGGGAGCTCGCCGAACGCGAGGTGGACCTGCTGAGCCGCCTGCGGCACCCGCGGCTGATCCGGATGTACGAGGCGCTGACGGTGGACGACCCGGAGCATCCGGAACTCGACGGGGCCACCGTCCTCGTACTGGAGCGCGCGGAGAAATCGCTGGGCGTCCTGCTCGAACACACCCCGCCCGGGTGTCCGCTGCCCGGCGGACCCGCGCTGCTGGCCGAGATCTGCGCAGGACTGGAGCAGCTGCACCGGGCCGGATGGGTGCACGGCGACCTCAAACCGGGCAACGTGCTGCTGATGCCCGACGGCTCCGTACGGCTGGGCGACTTCAACCTCGCGGCCGAACTGGAGGGCACGCACGCCTACTCCCCCGCCTTCGCCACCCCCGACTTCGCCCCGCCGGAACTCCTCTGGTCCGAGATCGGCGAACGCGGGATGCAGATCCGCACCACCGCCGACATCTGGGCCTTCGGTGTCCTCGCCCACCTCGTCCTCACCGGCGCCCATCCGCTGCCCGGCAGCGTCCCGTCCGCCCGCAGGGACGCGGTGGTGGGCTACGCCCGCGGCACGGAGGAACTCCGCCTCTCCCCGGAACTGCCGGAGCGATGGCGGGAGATCATCACCGACTGCCTGGCCCGCACCCACCAGGACCGTGCCGCGCACGACGCGGCGTCCCTGCTGCGGCGTGTGGGGGAGGCGGCCGGCACCACCGGGACCACGAGGCCGCCGCGGCGTCCGGTGTTCCGGCGGCGCTCCCGGGCCCGCGTCCCGCTGGCCGTGACCGCGGCGGTGGCCGCGCTGGCCGGTCTCGGCTTCGGCGTGCACACGCTGACGAACGACGGCGAAGCGGCCGGCCCGGGGTCCCGGACAGGTGCGGCGCACGACCGCCCGGGCACCGGAGGCGGTGAGACGGCCGTCGCCCGGCCGTCCGCCACACCCACCGGATACGACCGGTGCCTTCCCGGCTCCGTGTGCTTCTTCACCGAGAAGGGCGGCAAGGGTGACATGTGCGCCTGGGAGGGCGACGACACCAACTGGCCGCGGGGAGAGATCCGCTGCAGCTGGGCGGGGCGCGAGCACGCCCGGTCCGTCTTCAACAACGGTCACGACACCAGCACGGGTGAGACGTTCGTGCACGTCGTCTACTACGCGGAGGCCGGGCTGAGGAGCCGCCGGGGCTGCGTCGAGGTCGGCACGAGGGAGGACTTTCCCGCGCCGGTCCTGCTCCTGTCCCACGTCTGGGCCGACACCTGCTGACACGCCCGCCCCGCCGTTCACCCCCTCCCGCACGCCCGTCCCCGCCCGTCCCCGCCCGTCCCCGGCCGTCCTCGGATGTACGAGGTACCCCCGGGCCCCGGCGCGGGCCATGGTGTGAGGGCGCCACCGGAAGGGCGGCGCACCATCAGGGGGGTGACACGGGATGAAGCGTGCGTACGCTGCCGCGTGCGCGGTCGTCACGGCGGTTGTCTCGGTCGGCGCGGCCGGCTGCACGCAGGACACCGGCGTGACCGCGACCACCGCCGCCACCGGGCCGGAGGAGCGGCTTCGGAGGCTGAACCACCGCGAGGAACTCCTGCTGTCGGACGCCGAGCACCTGCTGATCAAGCGCTGCATGGCACGTCTCGGCTTCCCCTACTACAGGAGCGGAGGGCTGACGCCGGAGGAACAGCGCCCGGTGGGCTATGTGCAGGACGACGTCGGCTGGGCCCGCAAGCACGGGTACGGCAGCCGCATTCTGGAGAAGGGCAACCGGGCCCGGCTGGACAATCCCAACGCCGCCTACCGGAAGACCTTGTCCGCAAAGCGGAGCAGGGCCTACGCCAGAGCCCTGAACGGCGGCAAGGAGGCGAAGGTGCTCTCCGCCGAGGTGCCGGGGGGCGGCACGATCCGCAAGCGGGTGGGAGGCTGCTCGGGAGAGGCCGAGGAACAGCTGTACGGCGATCTCGGGACCTGGTTCACGGCCGACAAGGTGGCCGACAACCTCCAGGGCCTCTACGTGGGGGACGTACTGGCCGACAAGAGGTTCACCACGGTGGTCGGGAAGTGGTCACGGTGCATGAAGCGTGCCGGGCATCACTACGCCGACCCGGGCGAGGCCCGGGAAGCGGTGCGGCAGCAGGCCGGAGAAATACCGCGTGACGAGGCGTTCGAGGCGGAACGGAAGATCGCCGCGGCGGATGCCACGTGTGCCCGGGAGACCTCGCTCAGGGCCGTCGCCGAGGAGCGCGAGGCCCACTACATCGACAAGCTGCGCGGCGAGTACGGCACCGCCCTGGACACCGCCGGGCGGATCCAGCGGGACGCGCTCGCCCGCGCCAGGAAGATCGTCGGCGCTCGGTCCCGACCGGTTCCGTGAACCGCCGGCTTCCACCGGCTTCCGCGGCGGTCCCGCCGTGGATCAGCATGCCTCGCCAGAGGCGGACACAGGAGGATGAACATGCGTAGAACGGGTGCTGCGATCGCCGCTGTGGGGCTGGCGATGCTCGGCGTCTCAGCCGGCGCGACCACGGCCCACGCGGGTCCGGTCTGCAACGACAAGTGGCCCGGCGAGAACAACCGGGACGGCATGGTGCGTGCCTGGCAGCTCAAGGACTGCTCCGGCATCTACCTCGGCGGAACCCAGTCCTGGGACTCGGACTGGGGCAACAGCTCCGGCCCCTTCCAGGGATCGGACGACAACCGGGCGACGTCCGTGATGAACAGCGGCTACAGAGGCAGCAACGACATCGTCGCCTTCTACCGGCTGGCCGGCTACGGGGGCGGCTACACCTGCCTCTCGCCGGGTGAGCTCTACGCGGACGACCTGAGCGACAACCGGTTCTCCACCGGAAAGATCGTGGACAACCGGATCTCGTCCCACCGCTGGGTGAACAGCTGCTCCCGCTTCCTCACCTGAGCCCGGCCGGCCGCGCGGTCCACCGGTCCCGTACCGGCGGACCGCGCGGCGGTGCTTCCTCGTGCGGCCCCGCCGGAGGGCGGCCAAAGCGGACGCTCAGTGCGCGGCCGGGGCCGGGCCGACCAGCTTCTCCAGCACGTCCTCCATGGTGACGAAGCCCAGCGGCTCGCCGCGGTCTCCGGTGACGGCGGCCAGGTGGGTGCCGCCGGCGCGCATGGTGGTGAGGACGTCGTCCAGCGGGGTGTCGGCTCCGACGCGTACGACGGCGCGCAGCGCCTCGGGCGGGAAGGGCCGGTCGCGGTGCACGACGCCGATGGCGTCCTTGACGTGCAGATATCCCAGTACCGCACCGCCCGGGCCGGTGACCGGCAGGCGGGAGAAGCCGACCGTGGTGGCGGTGCGCTCCAGCTGGTCGGGGGTGACGGTGTGGCCGACGGTGTGCATCTCGGCCAGGGGCACCAGCACCTCGGACGCCGGGCGGCTGCCCAGCTCCAGGGCCTCGCGCAGCCGCTCGTGACCGCCCGGTTCGATCAGTCCGGCCTCGCTGGCCTCCCGCGCCATGCGGGTGAGTTCGGCGTCGGTGAAGATCGATGCGACCTCGCCCTTGGGCTCGACCCTGAGCAGGCGCAGCAGGGCGTTGGCGAAGGCGTTGATGCCGAAGATCACCGGCCGCAGGGCCCTGGTGAGGGCGACCAGCGGCGGTCCGAGCAGCAGTGCGGCGGGCACGGGGGCGGCCAGGGCGATGTTCTTGGGCACCATCTCGCCGATGAGCATGTGCAGATAGGTCGCCAGGGCCAGTGCGATGACGAAGGCGATCGGGTGGACCAGGGCGCCGGGGACGCCGACGGCCTCGAAAGGCGGCTCCAGCAGGTGGGCGATCGCCGGTTCGGCGACCGCGCCCAGCACCAGGGAGGAGGCGGTGATGCCCAGCTGGGCGGTGGCCATCATCGCCGACAGGTGCTCCAGGCCCCACAGGGTGGTGCGGGCGCGCCTGACGCCCTTCTCGGCGTGCGGCTCGATCTGGCTGCGGCGCACCGAGATCAGGGCGAACTCGGCGCCGACGAAGAAGGCGTTCACCAGGATCATCAGGGCGCCGAGGGTCAGTTGCAGGGCGGTCATCGGGCGTCCTCCCGGTGGGCGCGGCCGGCCGCCCCGGCGGAGACGGTCTCCTCGGGGGCGGTGATCCGTATGCGGTCGGCGCGGTGGTGCTCGACGCCGAGGACGCGCAGCTCCCAGCCGTCGACCTCGACGGTGTCGCCGGATGCGGGAATGCGCTCCAGACGGGCGGCGATCAGGCCGGCGGCGGTCTCGTAGGGACCCTCGGGGGCGGCCAGCCCGATCGCGGCCAGCTCGTCCAGTCGGGCGCCGCCGTCGGCCTCCCAGCGCGCCCGCCCGTCGGGGGCGGGGGCGGTGGGGCGCAGGTCGGGCTCCTCCAGTGGGTCGTGCTCGTCGCGGACCTCGCCGACGACCTCCTCGACGATGTCCTCCACGGAGGCGACTCCGGCGGTGCCGCCGTACTCGTCGATGACGACGGCGATGGTGCGGCGGGCCCGCAGGCGCTCCAGCAGCCGGTCCACCGGCAGGGTCTCGGGGACCAGCAGCGGTTCGCCGAGCAGATCGGTGACGGGGGTGGCGGAGCGCCGACCGGCCGGGAGGGCCAGCACGTCGCGGATGTGGACGGTGCCGATCACCTCGTCCAGGGTGTCGCGGTAGACGGGGAAGACCGACAGGCCGGTGGCCAGGGTGAGGTTCTCGGCGTCGGCGGCGGTGGCGTGCGCCTCCAGGGCGCGGACGTCCACACGCGGCGTCATCACGTTCTCCGCGCTCAGCTCGCTCAGGTGGAGGGTGCGGACGAACAGCTCGGCGGAGTCCTCCTCGATCGCGCCCTCCCTGGCGGAGCGGCGGGCCAGGGAGACCAGTTCGTCCGGGCTGCGGGCGGAGTCCAGCTCCTCGGTGGGCTCCAGGCCGAAGCGGCGCACGAAGCTGTTCGCGGTGCCGTTCAGATGGCGGATGAAGGGCCCGAAGACGGTGGTGAAGCCGCGCTGCGGGCCGGCGACGACGCGGGCGACCGCCAGCGGGCTGGAGATGGCCCAGTTCTTGGGCACCAGCTCGCCGACCACCATCAACACCACCGTGGAGACGGCCACGCCCAGCACGGTGGCCACCGTGGAGGCGGCGGAGCCCAGTCCGGCGTCGCGCAGCGGTCCGCGCAGCAGCGCGGCCAGGGACGGCTCGGCGAGCATGCCGATGACCAGCGAGGTGACGGTGATGCCCAGCTGGGCGCCGGAGAGCTGGAGGGTGAGCTGCCGGACGGCCCTGAGCGCGCCTTCGGCGCCGCGCTCCCCCTGGCGGGCGGCGCGTTCCAGCTCGCCGCGCTCGACGGTGGTCAGGGAGAACTCGGCGGCCACGAAGACCCCGCAGGCCAGAACGAGGGCCAGGGCCGCCAGCAGGAGCAGGACTTCGATCACCGTGCCACCCCCGCTCCCGGGGTCGTCGCGGAGCGGCCGCGGATGGCACGGCTGGTACTGGGAGGTTCGCCCATGGCGGGTGTGCTGCTCCTTCTGTGTCGGTTCGGGTCCGGGTACCTCGGGTCGGGCCGAGGCCTCCCGATGAAGTGTAAAGGATTGGCAAAGTGACACCGCGGGGCCGGAGCCCGCCCATCCCTCGACGCCGACCCCGCCCCGGCACCGAGGTCCCGGGCGCCCTGGAGTGCGCCCCGCCCCCTCGGGGCACCCCCGCGGCAGCGTGACACCCTCCTGATTCTACGATTCTGTAGAAACATCGGAAGCGAGGACGCGGGACGGGGCCGAGCCCCTACGATTTCCGTCCGACCGCGTCGGCGCGGCCCGGCCCCTTCCCGACACCCGGAGTGTTCATGCCCCTGTGGAACCGCCTCGCGGAGTCCGCCCGGACGGCGCGGGGCCGGCTGGCGGCGAAGAGGAACACGCTGACGGGCGGCGCTTTCCGTGACGCGAGCATGGCGATGTGCGCGCTGGTCGCCGCGGCGGACGGGACGATCGACCCGGCCGAACGCCGCCGCGTCGCCCAGCTGATCGAGCACGACGAGGTACTGAGGAGCTTCCCCGCCGGCGAACTGCGCGGCCGCTTCGAGGGCTGGCTGGACCGGCTCACCACCGACTTCGACCTCAATCGGGCCGAGGCCCTGCGCGAGGTCGCCAAAGCCGCGCGCAGGCCCTCCGAGGCCCGCGCCGTCGTCCGTATCGGCATAGCCGTCGGCGGGGCCGACGGCTATTTCGACGCGGCCGAGCTGGTGGTGGTCCGCGAGGTCTGCCACCTGCTCGACCTGCCGCTCCACGAGTTCGGGCTCTGAGCGGCCCGCCTCACCCCCGGGGCGGGCCCGGCGCCGGGCCCGCCCCGGTCACCGGGAGCGGAGGCGCGATCCCGTCGCCCGGTGCGGGGAGGCCGCGGCGGGACGGGGCTCCGGCGACCAGGGCGGGAGCTGATGGGGCCACCGCACATAGGTGAACGGCGACGCGCCCGACCGGGGGACGACCACGCCGACGGGCCACACCCGCAGCATGTAACTCCCGGTGTGGTCGGTGGCGGTGAGCCGGAACGACAGCCCCTCGGCGAGCCGTTCGGCCGCGGCCTCCTGCGACTCCTCGTCCGCGCACCACCGCCGCAGCTCGGCGGGCACGTCGGCGCTCCGTCCGGGCCGGTCCGGCACACGGCCGAGCGTGCCCCGCGCCGCCCAGCGGGCCGTCACCGGGTCGGGGTCGAGCCCGTCGGCGATCCGGCGGGCCTGCCCGCGCAGCCACCGCAGTGCGAGACCGCCGCTGGGGCCGGTGTACCTGCCCAGCAGTACGGCGACGGGGACACCGTCCACCGGCCCCTCGGCGGTGACGTCGGCCCGGTAGGCGCGCACACGCCCGTCCCACCGGCCCGGACGGAGCACGGCCCGCGCCGGACCGGGCACGGCCGGGCGCGCACCGGGCCACGGCAGATGCCGCACGGACCCGGCGGGGCGGCCGGAGCGGACGGGGGGAGTCGCGGGTTCGTTCGTCACGCCCCCACGGTGACCCCGATAGCTCAGCGTGACAAGTGATTACGCAGAGCGAATGCGGTTGTTGTGTGCGGCGGGAGGTGGCGCGGCGCGCGGCGCGCGCCGTCGCGCCGCGACTCCGCCGCCTCTCACCTCCCGACTCCGGCGGCCCGGCACCCGAGGTCCGCAGCCAGGTGGGCTCAATCGCTCAGCTCCGGCTTGCCGAACAACACGGCGTAGCCGGAGGGCAGCTGGCTCAAAACCTGGTTGAGCTCGCCCCCGGAGATCGCCCCGGCGGTGGTGGACAGCACGGCACTGGCGTCCCACTCCGCGGTCCTGGGCCGTGACCCGGTCCGCTCCCCCACCCGGCGGCAGAACTCCTCCACGCCGTACGTCTCGGGCCTCTCCGGGCTGCTCTCCAGCAGGAAGTCGCCCAGCGGGCCGGGCAGCTGGGCGGCCAGGTCCTCGGTCTCCCCCGGGGTGATCCGGGAGGCGAGCACCTCCAGCACGGCCGTGGTCACCTCCTCGGCCTCCCGCCGGTTCCCGTACTCCCCCAGCTCGCGAACCCGGGCGAGGAACTCGTCGTACCTCATCGCCACCCCTCCTCGTCGGTCGGCGGATGTCACCTCGGCGGCCCGTTCCGCGTTCCACGGATCGCGCCGGCGAACCGCCCGGCCCGGGACGTTCGCGCGGGGCCCGGCCCCGCGGGGCCGCCCGGTGCGCCGGGCGCGGGCTCGGGCCGGCGGGCGAGGAGGGCCAGTTCGCGGGTGAGGGCGCCGGCCAGCGGCCGGGCCCCGCCGGGGAGGGTGTGGGTGACCGCGGTGAGGGTGTACGCGCCCGCGTAGTCGGTCAGGGCCAGGCAGACGGCCCCCGGGGCCAGTACGGGCGGCAGGGGGACGATCCGCTCCAGCGGCCGCCCGTCCAGGGACCACGGGCCGCGCGGCCAGCCGAAGGCCAGGCAGGTCACGGGGCAGAAGCCCGGCGCGCAGCTCAGCGAGGCCAGCAGGCGCACCGCCCAGGGGCCAAGCCGCGCGGCGGCGGCGACCGTGCGGCGGACGGTGTCCGGGCCGCCGTGCAGGGGGCCGAAGGCCGCCAGCACGCCCCGGCAGGCCGCCAGCCGTTCCGCGGGGTCGGCGGCGGTCACGGGGAGCGGCACCCGCACCGCCGAGACGGCGGTGCCGAGCATCCGGTCCTCCCGCGGCGTGCGCAGGTCCACCGGGAAGGAGCCGTACAGCGGGCGCGGCGCGCCGGGCCAGCGGTCCGGGTCCCCGTGGACGGTGCGCAGGGCGCCCGCGGCCGCGGCCAGCAGCACCTCGTTGAGGGTGGCGCCCAGGCCGGGCAGGGCGCGGCGGGCGGCCCGTACCGCGTCCGCGTCCACCTCCGTCCAGGCCAGGTCCGGCCGCGGGCGGAGGCCCGGGGGCTGCGGCAGGGCCCGGCCGGATCCTGCGCCGGGCGCCGCGGGCGGGCCGGGGCGGTCCGGGCCGGCCGCCCCGAGCGCTCCCACCGCCCGCACGCCCGTGCCCCTGCGGGCGCCGCGCCCGGGGGTGCCGTCGAACAGGCGGCTGAGCAGGATCTCCAGGGACCGGCCGTCCAGAAGGGCGTGGTGGGCGGTCAGCACGACGGCGAACCGCCCCCGGCCCGCCCCCCGTACCAGCGTCAGCCGCCAGGGCGGCAGCCCGGCGGGCAGGGCGCGGGTGACGAGCCGGCCGAGCAGGGCGGTGAACGCGGCGCCGTCGCCACTGCCGGTGCTGTCGGCGGTGGCGACGGCGGTGTTGACGGCGGTGTTGACGGCGGTGACGTGGCGGCGGACGTCGAACCGGTCGAGCGGCAGCCAGCGGTGTCCGCGCAGCCGGGCCGGCGGCGCGGGGGGCAGCAGCACCCGCCGCAGCCGGGGAAGGGCGCCCCAGCGCTCCGCGACCCGGGCCCGCAGCGCGTCCGCCCCCGGCGGTTCGCCGGTGAACAGCGCCGCCATTCCGACCGTTTCGGGAACTCCCCGCGCACCGCAGTGGACTTCCTCCACCGGTGAAAGGGCGGTACTCGTCTCCATACGCCTTCTCGCTCACTCATCGAGAACTCGCGCAAACCTTCGACGGCGCACCCGGAAAACACACGAGTCACCTGTCCGCGCCTCTTCTGATCCTGTGTCAGTATTCTGGCGGAACGCCCGGCGAAAAAGGACCGACGCCCGTCCGGCCCCGGACGGCGCAGCGACCGGACCGGTGACCGGCCTGGTGACCGGACCGGTGAGAGCGCAGCCGGGACAGTACCGCGGAAGCCGCCCGCCGCCGCGCCGAACCCGGTCCACGGACCCACCGGAGGAAACTCGGAGCCGTTTCCCGTGAAATCACGGATGCCGGATTCCGGTCGCCGGACGCCGGACGCCGGACGCACAAGAACACGAACACCCATCGGAAAACCGACGCAACCCTCTCGACGCGAACTCCTCGGGGAACAGCATGGCGGATGTCTTCGGAAAAGAACGGTCGGCTCTCCACCGCCTCGCGGCGCAGAGCACCTCCCGGCCCTATTACCGCCCTCTCTCCTCCCGGGGTGCGGAGGTCGGAATCGACGGCCGCACGGTGGTCATGGCCGGGTGCAACGACTATCTGGGGCTGTCGGCCGACCCCCGGGTGACCGAGGCCGCCGCCCGCGCGCTGCGCCGCCACGGCGTCTCCTGCTCCGGCTCGCGCGTGCTCAACGGCACGCTCGCCCTCCACGAGGAACTGGAGGACCGGCTGGCCGCGTTCGTCGGTGGCGAGGCTGCCCTGGTGACCACCACCGGCTTCCAGGCCAACCTCGCGCTCGCCGCCCTGCTGGACGAGCGCGACGCCGTCTTCGCCGACATGTCCAACCACGCCTCGCTGGTGGACGCCGTCCGGCTCGGCGGCGCCGCCCACCACCGCTACCGCCACCGCGACCTCGGCCACCTGGGCCGTCTGCTGGCCGCCTCCGCCTCCGATCCCGGCCGCGGCCGTCTGATCGTCACCGACGGCATGTTCTCCATGGAGGGCGACCTGTGCCCGCTGCCGGGCCTGGTGGAGCTGGCCCGGCGCCACGGCGCCCGGCTGGTGGTGGACGGCGCCCACGACATCGGCCTGCTGGGCGCCGGCGGACGCGGCGTGACCGAGCACTTCGGGCTCACCGGCGAGGTGGACCTGGTCACCGGGACGCTGTCGAAGTGCTTCGGTTCCGTCGGCGGGATGCTGATCGGCCCCGCCTCCGTCGTCGAGCACCTGCGCCACAGCGCCCGCTCCGTCCTCTTCTCGGCCGCGATGCCACCGCCCTCGGCGGCCGCCGCCCTGGCCTCGCTGGACATCATCGAATCCGAACCCGAGCGCCGGCAGCGGGTGTTCGGCCACGCCCGGCGGCTGCTCGCCGGGTTGCGGTCGCTGGGCTGGGACACCGGCGACTCGACCACCCCGGTGGTACCGGTGTACGTGGGCGACTCGCGGCTGTGCCTGCGGGTGTGGCAGGAACTGCTGGACGCCGGGGTGTTCACCAACGCCGTGGTGGCGCCGGCCGTGGCCCGCAACCGGGCGCTGATCCGGGTGACCCCCCAGGCGATCCACACCGACGACCACATCACCCGCGTCCTGGACGCCTTCGCCCGGGTACGGCGCGGGCTGGGCCCGCTCCTGCCGGCGCCGGGCGGGCCGGGGCGCACCGAGGCGGTGGTGGCGTGACCGCCTCCCCCTCGCTCCCCGCGCGCACCGCAGCCGCCTCCACCTCCGCACTCGCGCCCCTGACCGTCCGTCCGGTGCGCGGGCGCGCGGACACCGCCGCCTTCACCGCCCTCCCCCGCGTCCTGCACCGCGGCGACCCGTACCGGCTGCCGCCCTCCAGGAGCGATCAGCGCTCCCTGGTCGACCGGCGGCGCAACCCGTTCTTCGAGGTCGGCACGGCCGAGTTGTTCCTCGCCCGCCGGGGGCGGAGGGCGGTCGGGCGGATCGCCGCCGCCGTCGACTCCCGGTACCAGGCCCTCCACGACGCGCGCGGCGGCCTGTTCGGCCTCTTCGAGTGCGCCGACGACCCCGAGGCGGCCTCCGCCCTCTTCGACGCGGCCGCCGGCTGGCTGCGCGAACGCGGCCTGGAGACGATGCTCGGCCCGCTGGGATTCTCCGTCCACGACGAGTGCGGGGTCCTCGTCGAGGGCTTCGACGGCCCGCCCACCGTGATGATGCCGTACAACCCCGCCTACTACCCCGCCCTGTACGCCGCCTGCGGGCTGGCCAAGGCCAAGGACCTGCTGTCCTGGCGCGTCCCCGCGCCGCCCGGCGGCGAGCCGCCCGGGGCCGCCGCCCGCGCGGCCCGCTGGGCCGCGAACGCGCCGGACGTACGGCTGCGGCACCTGGACCCCTGCCGCCGGGAGGCGGACCTGGCAGTCGTCCGTGACATCTACACCGACGCCTGGTCCGGCAACTACGCCTCCGTCCCCATGACCGGCCGCGAGTTCTCCCACGCGATGGACCGGCTGCGCCCGCTGGTGCGGCCGGAGCTGGTGTGGTTCGCCGAGGTGGGAGGCGAACCGGCCGCCTTCACCTTCTGGCTGCCCGACGTCAACCAGGCGCTGCACGCCGCCCGCGACACGCCCCTGGGGCGATCCCTGGGAAGGCCCCCGGGACGGCTGCGCGCGGCCCGGGCCGCCCGGCGCATCGACCGGGCCCGGGTGATCCTCACCGGCGTCCGGGCCGCCCACCGCGCCCGCGGACTGACCGCCGCGCTGCTAGCCGAGGCCCAGCGGTCGGCCTTCCGCCTGGGCTACGCCGAGAGCGAGTTCTCCTGGCTGCTGGAGGACAACCGCGACGCCAACCGCTACGCCGAGGCCTTCGGCGGCGTCCTCCACCGCAGGCACCGCCTCTACCGGCGCGACCTCGCGGACGGCGGCGGACCGCGTCCCGCCGCCGCGGCCTCGTCCGCGACCCCGCCCACAGCCCCGTCCACAACCCTGCCCACGGCCGTACCCGCACCCGTCGCCCCGCACGTCTCCGGAGCCCGCCGGTGAGATATCTGGTCACCGGCGCCACCGGCTTCATCGGCACCCGTCTGGTGCGCCGGCTGCTGGACGAGGGCCACACCGTCGCCGCCCTGGTGCGGGATCCCGCCCGGGCCCGGCTCCCGGCACCGGTGGAGCGGCTGGACGGTGACCTCGCGGACGGCCGCGGCCTGCCCCGGGCCGCCGCCTGGGGCGCCGACCGCGTGATCCACCTGGCCGGCGCCGTCAGGGCCCTCCGTCCGGACGGCTACGCCCCCGTCAACGCCGGAGGCACCCGCCGCCTGTGCGAGGCCCTGGCCGCCCTGCCGCACCCGCCCCGTCTGGTCCACTGCTCCTCCCTGGCCGCCGCCGGGCCCTCCCCGCCCGACCGGCCGCGCCGCGAGGACGACCCGCCCGCGCCGGTGTCGGCGTACGGCCGCAGCAAGCTGGCCGGGGAGGAGGCACTGCGCGCCGTGGCGGGCGCCGTGCCCGGCACCGTCGTGCGCCCGCCGATCGTCTACGGCCCCGGCGACACCGACTTCCTGCCCGCGCTGCTGGCCGCCGTGCGCCGCGGTGTGCTACCCGTGTGCGGCTTCGGGCCCCGCCGCTACTCGCTGGTCCACGTCGACGACCTGTGCCGCCTGCTGCTCGCCGCGGCCGACCGCGGCGCGACCGTCGGCCCCGGTGAGGACTCCCGCGGGATCTACCACGCCGGCGACGGCGCCGGGCACCGCGGCGAAGACCTCGCGGCGGCCGTGGCGGCGGCGACCGGCCGCCGCCCGCCCGCCGCCGTCCCACTCCCCCTCCCTCTGGCGTACGCCGCCGCCCGGTGCGCCGAGGCGGCGGCGCGGATCAGGGGGCGGCCGTCGGTGCTCTGCCGCGACAAGGTCCGCGAACTGGCCCGCCCCGCCTGGGTCTGCGGCCACGAACGGGCCGCCCGCGACCTCGGCTTCACCCCCGGGGCCGTCTGGCCCGCGGGTCTCGCCGACGCCCTGCGCCCCGCGCCCGAGCCCGCACCCACTCCCGTGCCCGAGCCCGTCCCCGAGAGGAACCCGTCTTGACGACCCAGCCCCACCCCACCCGGCCCCGCACCGGCCGGGCCGAACGGCTGCGGGCCTCCCCGCCCCTGTTCCGCTCCCCGTTCCTGGACCGCTTCACCCGCGTCCACCCGGCCGTGCCCGCCGTCCTGTACGGCCCCCCGGCCGTCCTGCTCGCCGCCCTGGCCGCGCCCCGCCTGGACTGGGCGGCCCTGGCCGGGCACATCCTGCTCGGCTACGCGCTGTGGACGCTGACGGAGTACTGGGTGCACCGGGCCCTCTTCCACCTGACCCCGCGCGGCGCGCGCGGCAGGCGGCTGCACTGGATGGTGCACGGCGTCCACCACGACCACCCCGACGACCCGCGCCGCCTGGTCATGCCGCCCCTGGCCAGCCTGCTGCTGACCGGCCTCCCCTTCGCCGCCCTCCACCTGGCCCTGGACGGCGGCGCGGCCAACGCGGTGGCCGCCGGGTTCACCGCCGGATACGTCCTCTACGACGAGCTGCACTTCCTCCTGCACCGCCCCAGCCCGCCCACCGCGCTCGGACGCCGGCTGCGCAGGCACCACCTGCGCCACCACTTCCAGGACGACAGCCGCGGCTTCGGGGTGAGCTGCCCCTACTGGGACCACGTCTTCGGCACCGCGCCGAAGCCTCCGGCCCCGGAGCCCGCGGCGGCGGGCGGGGCGGCGGCGCGCTGAGCACACCGGGCCCGCCCCCGGCCCGTGTTCCGGGCCCGGCGGCGGACACGGGCCCGGAAC
This sequence comes from Streptomyces barkulensis, assembly GCF_002843305.1. Classification (GTDB taxonomy): domain Bacteria; phylum Actinomycetota; class Actinomycetes; order Streptomycetales; family Streptomycetaceae; genus Streptomyces; species Streptomyces barkulensis. The sequence continues at coordinate 8,183 of NZ_PGSG01000072.1, read as the reverse complement.
ACGGACCGCCGGAGCGGAGACCCGGAAGCCGGCCGGGCTCAGACGGCCCGGAGTACCACGGACACGTTGTGGCCGCCGAACCCGAAGGAGTTGCTGACGGCCACGCCGACGCGCTGCTCGCGCACCGCCTTGGTCACCAGGTCGATGTCGAACTCCGGCGCGGGCGCGTCGGTGTTGGCCGTCGGCGGCACGGCGGACCGCTCGATGCTCAAGGCCGTGAGCACCGCCTCCACCGCGCCCGCGGCACCCAGCGAGTGCCCCAGGACGCCCTTGGCCGAGGTCACGCTCGGGCCGTGGCCGAAGACCCTGGCGATCATGCTCGCCTCCGCCGCGTCGCCCAGCGGAGTGGAGGTGGCGTGCGCGTTGACGTGGTCGACGTCCCGCGGCTCCAGGCCCGCGTCCGCCAGCGCCGCGATCACCGCCAGCCCCGCGAACCGGCCCTCGGGGTGGGGTGCGGTGGGGTGGAGCGCGTCGGTGCTGGTGCCACAGCCGGCCAGCAGGACGCGCGGGCGCACACCGCGCGCCCGCGCGTCCGCCGCCCGCTCCAGCACCAGGACGGCCGCGGCCTCGGCCATCACGAACCCGTCGCTGTCCGCCGCGAACGGCCTTGAGGCCGCCGCCGGATCACCGGTGCGCGACGACAGGGCCCCGGCCCGCTGGAACCCGGCCACCACCAGGGGCGTGACCGCGGCCTCCGTACCGCCCGCCAGGACGACGTCGCACAGACCGGCGGCCAGCCAGTCGCGGGCCACCGCCAGCGCGCTGGCCCCCGAGGCGCAGGCGGTGGAGACCGCCATGCTCGGACCGCGCGCCCCCAGCGCGAGCGCCACCTCGCCGGCCGCCATGTTCGGCAGCAGCCTCGGGATGACCACCGGCGACACCGCCTCGGGCCCCTCCCGCCGCATCCGGCCGAACTCCGCTTCCCAGGTGGCGGCGCCGCCCAGGCTGCACCCGACGGCCGTGCCCATCCGGGCGCCGTCCCAGGAGGACGGGTCCAGCCGCGCGTCCCGCAGCGCCTCGTCGGCCGCCGCCAGCGCGATCCGGGTGAAACGGTCCTGCCGCCACAACTGCCGCCGGCGCGCCCGGTCGGCGACCTCCACCTCGGGGACGCGGCAACTGAAGTCCACCGGCAGACCGGCCAGTTCGCCGTCCCGGGAGGCCGTGGGCTCGGCGGCGCAGACCCGGCGCCAGGTCTCCTCCACCCCGGCCCCGGCCGGGGTGGCCGCCCCCAGGCCGGTCACCGCGATGTCGGGGCGGGTCACCGCGGAGCCACCGCCGTACCCGCGCCCCACGCGGCCTCGACCGCGTCGGCGATCTCCCCCAGCGTGGTGTCCAGGGTGATCTGGTCGTCCGCGAACGGCACGCCGGTGCTCTCCCGCAGGGTCAGGGCGAACTCGACCCGCCCCAGCGAGTCCAGGTCGATCTCCTCCAGCGTGGCGCCGGGCGACAGCTCGCCCTCGGTGAACTGGAACTTGCCGACCAGGATGTCCGCAACGACGCCGTATGCCTTGCCCATCGGGCCTCCTCGCGCGCTCAACTCGGACCGGCCGGAACCGGCCCCCTTCCGCGCCCCATCCTTGTGGCTCGGCACGGCCGGGCCGGGAGCGGAGCGGCCCGCAAAGCGCATTTCACCCGTACGAGGCAGCGGGCCGCGCCCCCGCCGCACACGGGCTCGGCCCCGGCCCCTCCGTTCTGCCGGAGGAACCGGGGCCGTGGTGTGCGTCCGCGCCCGGGGCGCGGTTCGCGCGGGGCGGGAGCTACCGCTGCCCGCCGCCGCTGTTCTGGCCGCCCTTGCGGCCGGCCTCGGAGGCCTTCTCACGGTCGTTGGCGAAGTTACCGCCGCTCTCGTGACCACCCTGGCGGCCCGCCTCCGCGGCACGCTGCGGGTCGTTGGCGAAGTTACCGCCGCTCTCGTGACCACCCTGGCGGCCCGCCTCCGCGGCACGCTGCGGGTCGTTGGCGAAGTTGCCACCGCTCTCGTGACCACCCTGGCGGCCCGCCTCGGAGGCCTTCTCACGGTCGTTGGCGAAGTTACCGGGGTTGTTGGAGTTGCTGGACGCAGCCATGACTGCTCCCTTCACTCGTTGTCTTGCAGGTCCCTTCGCAACATCGGGTGCCCGACCCATCTGGGAGTAATCACCGCAAACAACATTAAATGTGGTCGTTTTCAGGGTTGCCGCCTCCCACATGCCGTCAACTCCCCTGCGATACACGGGACCCGGGGTCCCGTGGTGAGCGACGGCCGAAACCGGTGCGCGGCATCCGTTGGAACACCGGCCCTCCCCAAGCACCTTGCTAGGCTCGCCCGCCCATGGACACCGACACCGGGGACGGCGCTCTGATCGCCGTCCCGCCGGGGCGGGTGACGCTGTCGGACCGCCGCACACAACGCAGTTGGCCGGTCGACCTCGCGCCCTACCGGATCGCGGCCCTTGCCGTCACCCGGGCCCGGTACGCGCAGGTCACCGGCTCGCCGCCCGAGGCCGCGCACGGCGGCCGACTGCCCGTCGAGGGCGTCTCCTGGCTGGAGGCGGTCCGGTTCTGCAACGCCCTGTCCCTGCACGAGGGGCTGGCTCCCGCTTACCGCCTCCCCCCGGACGACGGGGACGGCGACGGCGGGTACGGCGACGGCACGGGCGTCGAGTGGGACGAGCGCGCCGACGGGTACCGGCTGCCGACCGAGGCCGAGTGGGAGTACGCCTGCCGCGCGGGCACGACCGGCCCGCGCTACGGCCCGCTGGACGAGATCGCCTGGCACCGCGGCAACTCCGGCGAGCGCGTCCGCGCCGTGGGCGGCAGGCGGCCCAACGACTGGGGCCTGTACGACATGCTCGGCAACGTCTGGGAGTGGTGCTGGGACCGCTACGACCCCGAGGTCTACGGCCCCTATCGGGTGCTGCGCGGCGGCGGGTGGTTCGACGAGCCCTGGAGCTGCCGGGCCTCGGTGCGCCGCCGCAGCCATCCGACCCTGCGGATCGACGACGTGGGCTTCCGCCTCGCCCGCTCCCTTCCGCGCTGACGCCGGCCGGACCTGGATATGGCAGTACTACAAACCGCTTGGCACACTTTTTATGAAAGTGATGGAGAACCGGCCCGCCCGGTGCGGGTGTTAGCGTCCGAGCACATGGACGACAACGTGTACACGGGCAACGCCGGGCCGGACGCGGCGCTGGACCGGGGCTGGCTGCTGGGCCACTTCAAGGGCGCGGGCGACCTCCGGCACAGCGAGGCACTGGAGATCAAGTGGGGTGTCCACCCGCGCGGCGAGCGGCGGCGGCAGTGGGTGCGCGGCGAGGAGCGCACCACCTTCCAGGTGCTGATCGAGGGCCGCTTCCGCGTCGAGTTCCCCGGCCGCGGCGTCGTCCTGGCCGAGCGGGGCGACTACGTGGTGTGGGGCCGGGGCGTGGACCACTCCTGGGTCGCCGAGGAGGACTCGACGCTGCTGACGGTCCGCTGGCCCTCCGTCCCCGGCTACGCGCTGCCGCCGCGGGAGTGAGGCCGGAACGCCACCCGGCCGCCACCCGGCCCCCTCCTGGCCCGGCCCCCTCCTGGCCCGGCCCGCGCCCGCGGACCTCAGTGGAGCACGGAGAGCCCGGCCGCGTCGAAGGAACGCAGGTCGCCGAAGCGGCCGGCCAGCACCTTCGCCGCCCACTCCGGGTCGCCCAGCAGGGAGCGGCCGACCGCCACGAGGTCGAACTCGTCGCGCTCCAGCCTCTCCAGCAGGGCGTCGATGTCCGTGAGGTTCCCGTCCGCTCCCTGGAACGCGGCGAAGAACTCGTTGTCCAGGCCGACCGAACCGACGGTGATGGTGGGGCGGCCGGTGAGCTTCTTCGCCCAGCCCGCCAGGTTGAGGTCGGAGCCCTCGAACTCCGGCAGCCAGTAGCGGCGCGTGGAGCAGTGGAAGACGTCCGCACCCGCCTCGGCCAGCGGGGTCAGGACGGCCTCCAGCTCCTCGGGCGTCTCGGCGAGTCTGGCCTGGTAGTGACCCGCCTTCCACTGGGAGGTGCGGAAGCTGATCGGGAAGTGCGGGGAGACGGCCTCGCGGCAGGCCGCCACGATCTCCGCGGCGAAGCGGACGCGGGAGGCCAGGTCACCGCCGTAGGCGTCGGTGCGCCGGTTGGTGTGCGACCACAGGAACTGGTCGACCAGATAGCCGTGGGCGCCGTGGATCTCGACGCCGTCGAAGCCGCGGGCCTCGGCCGCGGCGGCTCCGGCGGCGAACGCGGCGATCACGTCGTCGATGTCGGCACGTGTCATCGCACGGCCGGTCTCAGTGCCTTCCAGGGGGATGCCGGAGGGGCCCGTGCGCGGGGCGTCGGGGAACGGCGGCGCCCCGGCGGCGCGCACCATGCCCACGTGCCACAGCTGCGGCATGACCGCCCCGCCCGCACGGTGGACCGCGTCGGCCACCTTCTCCCAGCCCGCGAGCGCGTCCTCGCCGTGGAAACGGGGCACCCGGTCGCTGGTGCCGGCCGACGGGTGGTCGACGTAGGTGCCCTCGGTGACGATCAGGCCCACCTCGGCGGCGGCCCGGCGGGCGTAGTACTCGGCCACGTCCGGGCCGGGGACGCCGCCGGGCGAGAACTGGCGGGTCATCGGCGCCATCACGATGCGGTTGCGGAGGGTGAGGCCGCCCAGGGAGAAGGGGCGGCCGAGGGTGTTCCGGGCGCGCGCGGACGGGCTGTCGTCGGTCATGGAAATACGCCTTCGGTCGTCGGAAGGCCACGTCCGGGTGGGGCGCGGCACGGTCCGTGCAACCGATGCCGGCACCGGTCGATTCCCTTGGCCGGGAGGGGTTTTCGGACATCCGCCGGACGGGACCGGCCGACGGCCGGCGGGTGGCGGGTGGCGGGCGGGCGGTCAGCGGGCGGTTATGACCAGCGCCGCGCTGTCGTCCTCGCTGGGCGCGGCGGCGTCCGAGAACCGGTCGACGGAGGCGACCACCTCGTCCAGGAGCTCCCGGGCGCCCGCGCCGTCCTCACGGCCGGCGCGGGCGAGGGCGGCGGCCAGGCCGTCCTCGCCGAGGAACCGGCCGTCGGCCGAGCGGGCCTCGGTGAAGCCGTCGGTGACCAGGAACAGGGTCTCCTCCGGCCGCAGGGTCAGCCGCACCGTGCGGACGGCCGGATCGGGGACGATGCCCAGCAGCATGCCCCCGGCCGTGATCTCCTCCACCCGCCGGCCGCCGCGCCGCACCAGGGGCGGGACGTGGCCGGCCCGGACGAGTTCGACCTCCAGCCCGTCCTTGCCCGGTGTCATCCGGCCGTAGACGAGGGTGACGAAGGCGCTGCCGTGCCGTACGCCCTCCAGCAGCGCGGTGTTGACCTCCGCGACCGTCCGGGCCGGATCGTCGACGAGCCGGGCGACGGCGCGGGCGGTGTGGCGGACCAGCCCGGTGACGGTGGCGGCCGACGCCCCGCGCCCGCACACGTCACCGATCATGAAGGCCCAGCGGCCGCCGCCCAGCGGGAAGACGTCGTAGAAGTCGCCGCCGACGTCCAGCCCCTCGCCGGCCGGCCGGTAGCAGGTGGCGACCTCGGCCCCGGGGACGGCGGGCGGCTCGGGCAGCAGCAGGCCGGCCTGGAGGTCGCGGGCCAGCTCGACGCGCTCGGTGTACTGGCGTGCGTTGTGGGCGATGACGGCGGTGCGGCGGGCGAGCTCCTCGGCGAGGGCCACCGTGCGCCCCTGGAAGGGATGGTCCCCGGTGAACAGCAGGGTCAGCACGGCGAAGGGACCCCCTCGCCAGCTCAGCGGTACGCACACGTAGCCGGTGACGCCCAGCTCCCGCCAGGGTCCCGGGGACGGCGGGACACGGCGGGCGACCTCCGTCACCCCGGTGGCCAGCACCCGGGCGACCGTCTCGCCGTCCGGGCAGAGCCCGGTCCGCCCGGCCTCCCGCGCCCACCGCCCGCCGCGGTCCCCGGCGTCGAACGCGGCGACCCTCCTCAGCCGTCCGCCGTCGAGCACGTCCACCGCGCTCATCGGCGCCAGCGCCGGGACGCTCAGCTCGGCCAGCCGGCGCAGGCTGTCGTCGAAGTCCAGGTCGCGGCCGATGCGGGTGCTGGCCTCCAGGACGAAGGCGAGGTCCTGCCGGGCGGCCCGCTCCTTGGCCTCGGCCCGCTCGCGGGCCTGTTTGGTCTGGTGGCGCTCCACCGCCAGGGCGGCGGTACGGGCGAAGGCGGCGGCCAGGGCCAGGTCGGCCTCGCGGGGCATGAGCGGGACCCGGTGGTACATCGCGAAGGTGCCCAGCAGCCGTCCGTCCGTCCCGGTGATCGGGGTGGACCAGCAGGCGGCCAGTCCCGCCCGCAGGGCCGGCTCGCGGAACTTCTCCCAGTACGGGTGGGTGGCGATGTCGGCGACGACGACCGTCTCGCGGCGGTGGGCCGCGGTGCCGCACGAGCCGACGCCCTCGCCCGTGGCGACGCCGTCGATGACGCGGTTGTAGAAGTCCGGCAGGCTCGGCGCGGCGCCGTGCCGCAGATGGCGTCCGTCGGCGTCGGCGAGGAGCACCGAGACCAGGACCCCGGGGTCGAGCTCCTCGATGGCGGCGGTCATGGCGCGCAGGACGTCCCCTATGGGCGCGTCCAGGGCGATCTGCTCCAGCAGGGCGCGCTGTTCGGCGGCGAGCTGCCGGGCCTGCCGGACGGCGGTGGTGTCCACGCCCAGGGCGGTGACGCCGGCCACCCGGCCGCCCGGCTCCCGGCGCGGTTCGTAGGTGAAGTCGTAGTACGCCTCGTTCATCGCCTCCGGCGGCCCCAGCAGGACCCTGGCGTCCTGGGCGGTGTAGGGGCGGCCGGTGCGGTAGACGCCGTCGAGCAGGTCCATGATCCCCTGCTCGACGAGTTCGGGGGCCAGCTCGGCCAGGGGGACGCCGGTGGCCTCCTTCCGGCCCAGCGCCCGGAAGAACGCGGGGTTGGCCGTCTCCACGACGTGGCGCGGACCCGACAGTTCGGCGAAGACGGCGTCGGAGGCACGGAACAGGCCGCGCATGTCGTCGGCGGCGGGCGGAACGGGGCGCGCCCCGTCCACCGACGCCGCGGTGGCCCCGAACGGTACGGCGGTCGTCCGCGTCACCTGTCCCTTCATCGGCGTTCCCCACTTCGCTGTGAGCCCCGGCCCACTCGTCCCGGCCGGCCCCTGCCGGCTCCTGGCGCGGGGCCGGGTCCGTCCCCGGGCCCGGCCGCCTCGAACGGGCGGTACTTCGATGCTCCGGCACGAGGTGCGGTAAGTCCAGCAAATGCCGAAGGACCTCGGCCGTCCGCGCCGCGCGCCCGCACCCGTTCGGGCGGACCGGCGGCTACGCGGCCCTGCCCCTGTCGTCCCGGTCCTCGTCGAGGATCTCGGCGTCCACCACGTCCTCGTCCGCGCCGCCGGCCCTGGCACCGGCGCCGGCCTCGGCGCCGCCCGCGGCCTGCCGGCCCTGGGCGTCCGCGTACAGGGCCTGGCCCAGCTTCTGGCTGGTGGCCGCCACCTTCTCGGAGGCCTCGCGGATGGCGGCTGTGTTGTCGCCCTCGGCGGAATCGCCCTTGAGCTTCTCCTTCAGATCCGCCACCGACGCCTCGACCTCGGACTTCACATCACCGGGCACCTTGTCGGCGTTGTCCGTCAGGAACTTCTCGGTGGTGTAGACGAGCTGCTCGGCCTGGTTGCGGGTCTCGGCCGCCTCCCGGCGCCGGTGGTCCTCCTCCGCGTACTGCTCGGCCTCCCGCATCATCCGCTCGATGTCGTCCTTGGGCAGCGCCGAGCCGCCGGTGACGGTCATCCGCTGCTCCTTGCCGGTGCCCAGGTCCTTGGCCGACACGTGCATGATGCCGTTGGCGTCGATGTCGAAGGTGACCTCGATCTGCGGCACCCCGCGCGGCGCCGGCGGCAGCCCGGTCAGCTCGAACATGCCCAGCTTCTTGTTGTACGCGGCGATCTCCCGCTCGCCCTGGTACACCTGGATCTGCACGCTGGGCTGGTTGTCCTCGGCGGTGGTGAAGATCTCCGAGCGCTTGGTCGGGATCGTGGTGTTGCGCTCGATCAGCTTGGTCATGATGCCGCCCTTGGTCTCGATGCCCAGGGACAGCGGGGTGACGTCCAGCAGCAGGACGTCCTTGACCTCGCCCTTGAGGACACCGGCCTGCAGCGAGGCGCCGATGGCCACGACCTCGTCGGGGTTGACGCCCTTGTTCGCCTCCTTGCCG
>NZ_PGSG01000071.1 GCF_002843305.1 Streptomyces barkulensis | reverse complement strand
TTTCGTAGAGTCCGCGATCGTGTGATCAAGCGGTCTGCGGGACTTCCTCCAGGTACGCCCAGTACGTCTGCTCGTACTCGTCGGGCGGCACGTAGCCCAGGGCGGAGTGGAGTCGTTCACCGTTGTACCACGCGACCCACTGGAAGACGGCCCGCTCGACCTGGTCGAAGTCCCGCCATGGCCCCTGATGTTCGATCAGTTCGGCTTTGAACGTGCCGTTGAGGGCCTCGGCCATCGCGTTGTCATAACTGTCCGCGACGGACCCGACCGACGCCGAGGCACCGACCTCGGCGAGACGTTCCGTGTACCGAATGGATACGTACTGCGACCCGCGGTCGCTGTGATGGATGAGATCGGCGTCCTTCTTGATCCTCTGCCGCCACAGCGCCATCTCCAGTGCGTCCAGCGGCAGGTCCGTGCGCAGGTGCGTGGCGGCCTGCCAGCCCACGATCCGGCGTGAGTACGCGTCCAGGACGAACGCGACGTAGACCCACCCCGACCAGGTGCGGATGTAGGTCAGGTCCGCCAGCCACAGCTGGTTGGGCCGCTCGGCGGTGAAACGGCGGTTGACCAGGTCCGGCGGGCGCGGCGCGGCCGGCTCGGGGACCGTGGTGCGGCGGCGCTGCCCGCGGATGACGCCCTCGATGCCGAGCTCGCCCATCAGCCGCTCGACCGTGCAGCGGGCCACCGTGTGTCCGGCGCGGACCAGGGCGCGGGTGACGCGGCGTGCGCCGTAGGTGCGCCCGGAGTCCTCCCACGCGGCTGTGACCAGCGGGATCAGTTCTTCGTCGCGCAGGCGTCGGGCCGACTTCGGCCGCGTCTTGCGCGCGAAGTACGTCGACGGCGACACATCCAGCACCCGGCAGACGGGATCGACCCCGAGGCCCTTGTCGCGCAGGTGGTCGATCACCTGCTCGGCCTCGTCCGGGGACGGTCGATCTCCTGGGCAAAAAACACCGAGGCGGCCTTCAGGATCTCGTTGGCCCGCCTCAACTCGGCGTTCTCCTTGCGGAGTTCCTTCAACTCGTCGCGCTCGGCGGTCGTCAGCCGGTCGTCACGCTCGCCGGCGTCCGCCTCGGCCTGGCGGACCCAGGACCGCAGGGCTTCCTTGTGGATGCCGAGGTCGCGGGCGACGTGGGCCACAGGGCGGCCGGTCGCGCGGACCTCGCGCACCGCCCGCTCACGCAGCTCATCGGGGTACTTACGGGGTGCTGGCATTGCTCGTGGTTCTCCTTACGCCTGGAAGCGTAACCCAGGCTTGAGGGACTCCACGAAGATCAGTACAGCTCACAGCCCCGCCACACCGAGTGCGAACAGGACGAACGTCCCCCATCGAACGGCCATGGCCCAGAGCGTAGGGCACCGCCGCGTGCGGGCGCCGGGGCACGGACCCGGTCCGGTGCCGGAGCGCCGCGGCACGTGCGGCGGCGCCCGGACGCTCCGGCGGCGGGCACGGGTGCCGCATTCCGCCGGTCAGTAGGGTCACCGGCATGCGGGGGTGCGCGGGTGGTGCTGATCGGTGGGACGTCGAACGCCGGTAAGCCGACCGTGGCGCGAACCTTATTGATCACCCGGCGAATCCCGGCCGCCGTCACACCGGAAGGGACCGTGACATGTCCAGCGATCGTCTGATGCGCATCCACAGCGCCGAGTTCCAGGCCATGGCCGAGAGGGTCCTGCGGGTCACCGAACTCACCTCCCGCCTCAACGCCCTGCCTTTCGAGGACGAGGCCGGCAAGGCGAAACTGTTCGAGCGGATCCTCGGCAAGCCGCTGCCGCCGAGAGTCACGATCTACCCGCCCTTCTACACGGACCACGGCCTCAACCTCGACCTCGCCGAGCGCGTGTTCATCAACCAGAACTGCACGTTCCTGGACTACGCCGGCATCCGGCTCGGCGAGCGCGTGATGATCGGCCCGAAGGCCACGTTCATCACCAGCGGCCACCCGGTCGATCCCGGGGAGCGCAAGTTGTACCTCACCGGTGCGCCCATCGACGTCGCGGAGAACGTGTGGATCGGCGCCGGTGCCACGATCCTGCCCGGCGTCAGCATCGGCCGTGACGCCGTGGTCGCCGCCGGCGCGGTCGTGGCCGACGACGTTCCGCCGGCGAGCCTGGTGACCGGCGGCAAGGCGACCGTCCGCCGACGGTGGTGACGACTCCTCCGGGGCCGCGCGGAGCCTCCGACAGTGCTCTTTCCGGGGTTCGCTTGCCCTTTAGCCGGTGGGAGCCGTGCCCCGCGCCACCGCCGAGAGGAACGCCGCCCAGGCGGGGCGGGAGACGCGGGCCGGGGGGACGCCCAGGTTCTTGGAGTCGCGTACGGCGATACCGGCGGCGCCGGGTATCTCCGCCACCTCCACGCAGTTGCCGTCGCCGGCGGTGTGACTGGACTTCCGCCACTGCTCGATCGGCAGGTCGTGTCGAACGCTGCCCCCAGTCATCCGTTGATCAGAGCCCCTTCCTTCCACAGTGCCTCGACATGCGAGGCGAAACGGTCGAACATGCCGTCGTCCTGCAGCCGCCGCAGATGGAGCATGGGCGAGTCGTGACCGACCAGGTTGGACAGGTGGGGGGTGACGAGCATCTGGTCGTCGAATCGGAATACCGACAGGCTGATGTGGCCCTCGTGACGGCTGTAGCGGGCCTCGATGTTCTCGGTGTCCCCGAGCCGTTCCAAGTGCTCCAGTGTGATGCGGATGCGGGTGGAGACGGTCAGTGCGGTCTGTTCCACCGTCTCGCGGCGCCGAGTCGTCTCTGAGTCGGGCTCGCCCAGCAGGAACCGCACTGCGACACCGGCGCGGGCCTTCTTCCTGAGCACGGTGGCGAGGTTCGGGTGGTCGAGCCAGAGGAAGTAGTTGGTGTATCCGGCGAACGTCAGCTCCTCGCGGGCGTCCGTGATCAGCGAGCGCCAGACGGACGACGGGCAGGCCGAGCGGTACGGGTAGACCGAGACGACCTCGCGGTCGGGGCCGGTCTTCATGACGGCCTTCACGGCGTTGGGCCACAGCACGCTTTCCTCAACTCCCAGTCGGTCGGCGGTCTGTAGGACCTATGGCGTGCGGAGCTGTGGTGATCCCGCCAGGGCGATCCCGCCCTTCACGCGGTGGGAGGCGCGCTCTGTGCCACCGCCGAGAGGAACGCCGCCCAGGCGGGGCGGGAGACGCGGGCCGGGGGGACGCTCAGGTTCTTGGAGTCGCGTACGGCGATGCCGGCGGCGCCGGGTATCTCCGCCACCTCCACGCAGTTGCCACTCTGTGCGTTGGAGTAACTGGACTTCCGCCACCGCTCGATCGGCAGGTCATGTCGCATGGTGTTCAGCCTCTACTGTCGAACTCCGCTGCGAGGCCGGCGATCAGCTTCATCGAGTCGGGCGATGACAACGCCTGGGTGCGGAGGTGTTCCGCCGCCGTGCGGTAGGGCTCCAGGCCGGCCTCTTCCTCGATGAAGACCCTACTCTCCTTCTGCTCCAGGAAGCAGATGTCCATATCGGCCGGGGTCGGGTAGCTGAACAGCCGGAAGCTGCCGTCCGCCCCCGCGTGTGCTCCTGCGCTGTACGGGATGACCTGGATCGACAGATGCGGTGGGTTGTTGATGGCGATGAGTTTCCGCAGTTGGTCGGCCATCACCTCCGGTGTTCCCACCTGGCGGTGCAACACCGCCTCGTCGAGTACGCAGATGATGCGGGGCGCGTCGTCACGCTCGATGAGCTTCTGCCGTTCCAGGCGGATCTGGACGGCCTGCTCGACGGGCACGCTGTGCGGCGGTGGGAAACCGCTGATGATGGCCTGTGCGTACTCCTCGGTCTGGAACAGACCGGGGATGACGATGGCCTCGTACTCGAAGATCTGCGACGCGGTGGACTCCAACTCGATCAGCTCCTGGAGTTTCGGTGCCAGGATGTCGCTGCGCTGCTGCCACCAACCGCGTTGGCGGCTGGTGCGGTTGAGTTCCACCAGGCCGGACCGGAACCGCTCGTCGGCGACTCCGTAGAGGTCGAGCAGCGCGGTCAACTCCAGCCGGTTCAGGCCGGTCTTGCCTGCTTCGACCCGGCTGATCTTGGTGTCGCTGCCGTCGATGGCCTCCGCTGCGGCGTTCTGCGAGACGCGCGCTTGCTCCCGCAGACGGCGCAGTTCCATGCCCAGGCGCATCCGGCGGACCGTCGTGACCGGCCGTCCCACAAGCATCTCCCTGTCTCGGATGAAGTCGGGCTCAGTGTGCCGCACTCCTTCGCTTCGCGGAGCGAAAGAGAAATAGAACGACGGTTCGCAGGGTGAATAAGTGAAAACTTGCGAATGACTGGCTTGCGGTTGAGCGAGATGGTGGATCACTCTGGATTCCACGACGTTCCGTAACCGATATGCGACGGATCGTTCGAACCGCGTGCCGGAACAGGCACGTTCCTTCTGCCACTGGAGGCTCCCCATGGCCATCCCCGCACGAGTCGCTGAGGAACGGCACAGCTTCGCCTGGGAGATAACCGTCGAGGCGCGGGAGATCGAGGTGTGGCGGCGCGAGGTCGCGGCGGCGGTGCGGGCGATGGGCGGGGACCGGGCGGCGGTGGAGACGGCGCGGCTGGGGATCTCGGAGCTGCTGTCGAACGTGTGCCGGCACGTGGCCGACCGGCGGTGCAGGCTGGAGGTGCGGCAGGGGCGGGGCACGGCCCTGGTCCGGCTGTACGACCGCTCCCGCCGGGCCCCCGCCGTACAGGTGCCGGACTGGGACGCCGAACGCGGACGCGGGCTGTGGCTGCTGCGGGAGACGGCCGACGCCATCGGCTACACCTGCGTGCCCGGCGGCAAGTGGGTGTGGTTCACCGTGCTGCTCGGCTCACCTGCGGGGGAGGGCGGATGAGCGGCCGGTGGCCCGCCGCGTACCGGGCCGAGGCCGTCGCCTACCTGCACACACCCCGGCCGCACATGTTCCACCTCGGGGACTGCTTCTCGGCGCACGCCGGGGAGGTCCAGTGGTGGGCGGGGGAGCGCGCGGTGCGGATCGCGGCGAGTCTGGGCCCCGACGACCCCGGGGCCACCGCCCGGTTCCTGGCCTGGGGGCACGAGGTGGCGGCCGACCGCACCCACCGGCTGCTGCGCGCCGGACGGGCGGTGGTCTACAGCCACACGGGCGCCGAGTGCCTGTGGGAGATCTCCCTGCGGCCCGTGCCGCAGAACCCCGTGCCGGGGCGAGGGCCGGGACAGGGGCCGGGAGGCGGCGTCCCGTGATGTTCCGCCGCCTGCGCGCCGAGCCGGACACGGCAGGCTGGACCGGCGAACCGGACACCGCGCCCGACGCGCCCCCGGCCACGTACCGCATGAGCTGCGACGTGTGCGGCGCCGCGTCGCACACCGGCGTGGAGTTCGGCACCGTCATGGACTGGCAGCTCCGCCACGCCGCCCGCCACCCCGCCCACCGCGCCTACACCCGGACCGTCACCCGCCCCTGGCGGGCCCGGCTCCGGTCGTGAGCTACCGGCTGACGTGTTCGGCGCGGAGGACGCGGCGCGCCTCGGCGAGGGAGTAGGTGGCGGTCATGCCTCCAGTGTGCGGACGCACAGGCCGGCTCACAGCCGCTCGAAGCCGCGGACGCGCTCCCAGTCGGTGACCGCGCGTTCGAAGGCGGAGAGTTCGGCGCGGGCGGCCCGCGCGTAGTGGGCGACGGTCTCCTTGCCGAAGAGTCCGGCCGCGATGCCGCTGTTCTCCCAGCGGTGCAGGGCCTCGGTGAGGGTGGCGGGCAGACGGGGGACGGACGGGTCGGCCAGGGCGTTGGCGGTGTGCTCCGGCGGCAGGGGGAGGCGGTTGTCGATGCCGTACAGCCCGGCGGCGACGGCGGCGGCGACGGCCAGGTACGGGTTGGCGTCGCCGCCGGGGACGCGGTGCTCGATGCGCAGGGAGGGCCCCGAGCCCACCACCCGTATCGGGCAGGTGCGGTTGTCGCGGCCCCAGGCGACGCCCGTCGGGGCGAACGCGCCGGGCTGGAGGCGCTTGTAGGAGTTGACGTTGGGCGCCATCAGCAGGGCCAGGTCGGGCAGGCAGGCGAGCTGCCCGGCGACGAAGTGCCGCATCAGCTCCGACATGCCGTCGCCGGCGGACGGGTCGGCCAGCACGGGTGTGCCGTCGGCGCCGCGCAGGGAGAGGTGGACGTGGCAGGAGTTGCCCTCGCCCTCGTCGAACTTCGGCATGAAGGTGAGCGAGGCGCCCTCGGCGGCGGCCATCCGCTTGGCGCCGTCCTTGAACAGGACGTGGTTGTCGCAGGTGGCCATCGCCTCGTCGTAGCGGAAGACGATCTCGTACTGGCCCGGGTGGCACTCCCCGCGCGCGGTCTCCATCCGCAGCCCGGCGCGCGTCATCGCGCGGCGGATGCGGCGGGCGACCGGCTCGACCTCCTCCAGGCCCTGGAGGGAGTAGTCGGTGTTGTAGCGGGCGGCGGGGCGCAGGCCGGTGTAGCGGCGCTCCCAGGCCTGGCGGTAGGAGGCGGTGAAGACGAGGAACTCCAGCTCGGTGCCGGCGTACGCGGTCAGGCCGCGGGCGGCCAGCCGGTCGAGCTGGGTGCGCAGGACGTGGCGGGGGGCGACGGCGACGGGCTCGGGGTCGAGGCCGGGATCGTGCTCGGGGCCGTGTTCGCCGCCGGGGCCGCCGGGCCACACCGCGTCGGCCAGTACGAGGGCGGTGCCCTCGTCCCAGGGCAGGACGGTGCGCAGGGTGGCCGGGTCGGGGCGCAGGACGAAGTCGCCGAAGCCGCTGTCCCAGGCGTCGATGGCGTAGCCGGAGCCGGTGTCCATCTCCACGTCGGTGGCGAGCAGGTAGGCGCAGGCGCCGAAACCGCCGTGGGCGACCTCCTGGAGGAAGTAGGGCACGGACAGGCGGCTGCCCATCAGCCGCCCCTGGAGGTCGGGTACGGCGACGACCACCTCCTCCACGCGCCCCGCCTCGGCCTCGGCGCGCAGCCGCTCGTACGGGTCGGTCACCTGGACTCCTCGGTGGGTGCGGTGAGGGGCTTCGCGTCGGCCAGGGGGTTGGGGACGGTGCCGTGGACGACGTCGAAGCCCTCGTCGCGTTCGGCGCGGTCGTGGAAGCCGCCGCCCAGCAACTGCTCGCGGTTGAGGGCGACCCGGTCGAAGGACGGCGTGAGCAGGTCGAACTCCTCGAACCGGTCGGCGAGTTCGGGGAAGCGGGCGTGGTAGCGGACGGTCTCGGTACGCACCAGGGACCAGAAGTCCGCCTCGGGTACGCCCAGATGCTCCTCCACCAGGGGCGCCAGGAAGCGGAAGTGGCCCGCGAAGACGGCGCTCAGCAGCGAGTGCGCCAGCTCGTGCGCCGGCCAGCGCAGCAGTACGGCGTCGGCGCGCGGCGGCAGCCCGGCGTACTCGGGGCGGCGGCCGGGGAGCAGGTTGACGTCCTCGGCGAAGTCCTTGAGCGCGATGCCGACGGGCACCTCGCGGGCGTCGTGGAGGAGCACGGTGTTCTCGCCGTGCGGGCAGAAGGCGATGCCGTGGCGGTACAGGCAGTGCAGCAGTCCCGGCAGCAGGGCGGCCAGGAAGCGGGCCAGCCAGGCGCGCGGGGGCAGGCCGGAACGTTCCACCAGTTCGGCGACCAGCGCCCTGCCGTCCGAGCCGGTTTTGAGCAGGGCGGCCATCGTGCGGGCCTTCTCGCCGTCGCGCAGCAGGGCGGTCACCGGTTCGCGCCACACCGCGCCCAGCAGCTCGTGGTAGCGGTAGGGGGCGTCGGTCACCGACTCGTACAGCGGGTGGTGCACGGCGACGGAGGCCACCTCGCCCAGGGGGTGGAAGCGCAGCTCGTCGCGGAGGTAGGGGTCGCCCTCGCGTACCGCGTGCAGCCAGGCGCTGATGTCGGGCGCGGCCTCGGTCGGTTCGGTGGACAGCCCGCGCCACACCAGGGTGTTGCGGATGAGCAGGGGCACCTTGACGTTGCGGCGGCCGGGGCGGTCGAGGTTGGCGAGGGTGCGGATCGACTGCAGGGGCCGGTAGCGGTCCGGGCCCTCGCCGAGGGGGACGATCCGGCCGTCGGCGAGGTAGGGGGCGAAGAGGGGGGCCACGGCCTCGTCCCAGTGGAAGGGGTGGACCGGCAGCCAGACGAAGTCACCCGGGGAGTAAGGGCCTTGGGCGCAGGCCTCGGCGAGGGCGGCGGCGAAACGTTCGCGCACGGCCGCGTCCAGCTCCTGCTCCAGCAGCGCGTCCGCGTCCAGGCCCGGTGTGCCCGGATACCCCGAATACGAGGCCAGGGTGGTGTGCACGGCCGCCCAGCGCAGCCGCACCTCGCCGGCCGCCTCGGGGGCGTAGGCGGCGGCGTCGGAGGCGGAGAAGCCCAGGCGGCCCTTGTTGAGCAGCATGCAGGGGTGGCCGTCCTGGTGGGATTCCAGCTCCAGGTGGTCCAGGCCGGCCAGCTCGGCGGCGGGCAGGTCGCGGGATATGACGTGGGCCTCGGCGAGGCGGGTCGCGGTCAGCTCGCGCAGCACCTCGGCGGTGGTGGGGCCGTCCCAGCCCAGCACTTCGCGGGCGTCGAGCAGCAGCCGCTCCGGCCCCGCATCCTCCACCACCCCCTCTCCCGTGCCGCCGCCGGGCGCGGGCCGGCGGCGCAGGGTGCCGGGGACCAGGCGCCAGGAGCCGAAGGAGCCGCGGGCGGCGCGGAACGTCCAGGACACCCCGCCGCCCAGGTCCAGCCGGTACGTGTCGGGGGAGGCGGCGGGATCGGGTGTGGGGACGAGCAGCTCCTCGTAGGCGAACTCCTCGACGGCCCTGGTCAGGAGTCTGCGCCCGGCCTCCCGCCAGGCGTCGCGGGGGACGGCGCTCACCGGGCCGCCTCCCCGGCGCGCGCCCCGGACTCGCGCGCCCCGGACTCGCGCGCCCCGGCACCGGCCTCGGTCCCGGGTTCGCCCTCGGCCTCGGGCGCCCCGGCCCCGGGTGCGCCGAAGGTCGTCCAGGCCGCCCGGTCGGGCACGGGCAGTACGGTGCGCCCGGCGGCGGAGTTGAGGATCACCGCCGCCCGCCAGGCGCCGAGGGTGAGGTCGGGCGCGCCCACGCCGTGGGTGTGCATCTCGGCGTTCTGCACGTACAGCGCGCCGGTGACGCTCTCGTCGAGCGCGACGCGGTAGTCGCCGCCGACGCGGTAGCGGCCGCGCGCGTCCCAGTCGACGAGCTTGTCCAGCGGGTCCAGGCAGGCCGGGCGCACGGCGGCGTAGCCGGTGGCCGCGACGACCGCCGAGGTGCGCACCTCGAACTCCGTGCCCTGCCCGGTGTGGCGGCAGCCCAGCACGTAGCCGCGCCCCCCGGAGTCCTCCACGGGGCGCACGGCGGTGATCTCCACGCCCGGGTGGAGGCCGGCGCGCGGCCGGCCGCCGCCGATGGTCCGCTCGTACAGCTCGTCGTGGATCTCGCCGAGGGTCTGCTCGCTGACACCCTTGTAGAGCTGCCACTGCTCGCGCACCAGCCGGTCGCGGACGGACTCGGGCAGAGCGCGGAAGTAGCGCACGTAGTCCGGGGTGAAGTGCTCCAGGCCGATCTTGGAGTACTCCATGGGCGCGAACGCCGGGGTGCGCGCCAGCCAGCGCACGTACGGGCCGCCGCGCCCCTCGCCGTCCTGGTGCCGCAGCAGGTCGAGCACGACCTCGGCGCCGGACTGCCCCGCCCCGACCACCGTCACGTCGTCCCTCCCGGCGAGGGCGGCGCGGTGGGTGCGGTAGTCGGCGCTGTGCAGTACGCGCCCGGCGTGCGCGGGCGTGAGCAGGGGGCGCAGCGGCTCGGGCACGACCGGGGTGGTGCCGACGCCGAGCACGACCCGCCGGGCCAGTACGCGCTCCTCCCGGCCGCCGTCCCGGTCCCCGCCGGAAGGCGCTCCGGAGGGCCGGTGGGTGACGGCGAACGCCTCGGCCGAGGCGTCCCACTCCACCGCCGTCACCTCCGCGCCGAAGCGGCACGAGGGCAGGCGCTCGGCGACCCAGCGGCAGTAGTGGTCGTACTCGCGGCGCGGGATGTGGAAGCGCTCGGAGAAGAAGAACGGGAACAGCCGCCCGTGCTCGCGCAGGTAGTTCAGGTACGACCAGCGGCTGGTGGGGTCGGCCATCGTCACCAGGTCGGCCATGAAGGGCACCTGCAGGACGGTGCCCTCCAGCAGCAGGCCGGGGTGCCAGGAGAAGGCGGGACGGCGGTCCAGGAAGAGGGTGTCCAGCCCCGGCACGCCGTCGCAGAGCGCGGCCAGGGAGAGGTTGAACGGGCCGATGCCGACGCCGACGAGGTCGTGCACGCCGTGCGGCGGGGTGGAGTGGTCGGTCAACGCTGTGCCTCCGCGAGGGGGTTGGGAAGGTCGGTGTAGACGGACTGGGTGTGGACGTCGCCGACCAGTTCGTCGAGCCCGTCCACGCAGGTCAGGAAGTTGGCCTTGCAGCGCAGCGTGGGCGCGTCCAGCAGCAGCTCCAGCAGGTCCTTGGCGCCGGGTTCGGCGGCGCGCAGCCGCTCCAGCGCGCCGCGCAGCACGCCCAGCAGGCGCTCCTCGCGGGCCAGGCCGAACGAGCCGAACGCGCCCACCAGGCCCAGCAGGTTGCTGATCCCCAGGTAGTAGGCGACGCGCTCGTCGACGAAGGAGTCCTCGAAGACCAGCTCCACCCCCTCGTACAGGCCCGGCACCAGCCGCTCCAGCGAGGCGGCGCGGGAGGCGGAGACGTAGTAGCCCTGGCTGTCGCGGTAGCGGCCCGCCACCGGCAGCCCGTCGGCGTCCAGTGCCACCAGGGTGTTCTGGTGGTGCGGCTCCAGGGCGATCCCGTGGTGGGCGTGGAGGCGGATCAGGGGGACGGCCAGCACCTCCAGGTAGCGCAGCAGCCAGTGCTCCGAGGCCTCGGCGGCGGAGACGCCGTGGGCGCGGGCGGTGCGCGCCACCGCCTCGCACAGCGCGGCGCGGTACGGCGGCGGGGAGCCGTCGCCGGGGCCGGTGCGCTCGGCCAGCAGACCGGCCACGCACAGCGCCTCGCCGGTTCCGCCGCTCCCCGTTCCGCTCCCGCCGCGGAAGGGGTTGTCGCGTATCGCCGTCTCCAGCCCCGTCTCCAGCCCCGTCTCCGGGTCACCCTCGCCGCGGCCCACCGACACCCAGGCGAAGTCGCGCAGGATGCCGAACTCCGGGTGCTCGGCGCGCAGCCACCCGCCCGGCCCGGGGCGGTCCGGTGATCCGGCGGCCAGCAGCCGCGTGGCCCGCACCCCCAGCCGCAGCTCGCCGCGGAGGTTGTTGCGGCGGGAGTTGGTGATCCGCATGCCGAGCGACAGCTTCAGCATCGCCTCCGCGTCCGGCCGGTGCACCGTCCGCAGCGAGGAGGTGGGATACCAGGCGGGACCGGCCGGCCCCAGCGGGCGCAGCAGCCCGGCCTCCAGCAGCGCGGCGGTCTCCGGGCGGCGTACGGCCTCGCGGGCCTGCCAGGGGTGGGCGGGCACCGGCACCATGCCGGCGGGCACCTCCACATCCGCCGCCAGGGACCGCAGCAGCTCGGGGACAGGGCGGCCGTCCGCGCTCTCGCCGACCACCGCGTCCGGGTGCGCGGCGAACCAGTGCAGTGGGAAGGAGCCGCGCAACTCCGGGGAATACGAATCCAGTTCGGCGTCCGACGCCTCCCCCCGGCTCTTGGGCGCGGGGTGGAGGGGGTGGCCCAGCAGCAGCGCCTGCTCGGCGTCCAGGAACGGTGTCGGGCCGGCCGTGCCCGGGGGCTCCGCGCGGCGCCGGGCCAGGTGGACGGCGGTACGGCGGGCCGAGTCCAGCACCCGGGCCACCGCGTCGCCTCCGTCGAGGAGGGAGCGGCCGCGCCGCAGCGTGTGCTCCCGGACCAGCCCCGCCGCCGCCAGCGCGATGTCCGCCGGCAGGCTGCCGCCCCGCTCGGAGGTGACCACGCGCACCTCGCCGAAGCGGTGCCAGCCGGTCGCGGACCGGTACCGCACCGGGACGCGCAGCGTCATCCTGCTCAGCGGCAGCACCAGGTGCAGCGACTGCCCGGCGGCCGGTACCTCGGTGCCGGTCTCGCGGACGTACGCGCGCAGCAGCCGCTCGGCCGCGGCGGTGGCGGCGGCGCGCTGCGGGTCGGGGTGGTCGAGCGGGTCGGGGCCGCCGTGCGCGGACGGGTTTGCGCCCAGTGGGTCCGGGGTCACCCGCGGTCCTCCCCGGCCCGGCTCCTGGCCCGCTCATCGGCCCGCTCATCGGCCCGCTCCTCAGCCAGGCCCGCCTCGGCGACCGTGTCCAGCAGCCGTTCGACGTCGGAGGGTGTCGCGTGCGGGTTGAGCAGGGTGAGCTTCAGCCGCACCCGGCCCGGCCCCTCGCCCGGCAGCTCGGTGCGGCCGACGACCGCGCGGCCCTCGCGCAGCAGCCTGCGCCGCAGGGCGGCGTTGATCCGGTCCGCCCGCCCGGGATCGCTGTGCCCGGGATCGCTGTGCCCGCGCGGCACGTAGCGGAAGAGGAACGCCGTCAGCACCGGATCGGCGTGCAGCTCCAGCCGGGGGTGGGCGCGCACCGCCGCCGCCCCGGCCAGCGCGAGGTCGTGGCAGGCGTCCACCAGCCGTCCCAGGCCCTCGCGGCCCAGGGTGCGCAGGGTGACGGCGATGGAGAAGCCGTCCGCGCGGCGGGTGGTGCGCAGCGACAGGCCGAGCAGGCTGGGATAGCCGGCCTCCTCGTCGTCGCGCGGGTTGAGGTAGGCCGCGTGGCGGGCGAGCGAGGCGTACGTCTGCGCGCGACGGACGAGGAAGACGCCCGCCGCGACCGGCTGCCAGCCCAGCTTGTGCCAGTCCAGGGAGACCGAGTCGGCCAGCTCGACGCCGTCCAGCAGCGGGGCCAGGCGGTCCGACAGCAGCGCGCCGCCGCCGTAGGCCGCGTCCACGTGGAACCAGGCGCCGTACTCGGCGGCCAGGCGCGCGCACTCGGGCAGCGGGTCGACCGTGCCGGTGTCGGTCGTCCCGGCGGTGGCGACGACGGCCACGGGCAGCTCGCCGGCGTCCGCGCACCGCTCCAGGGCGCCGGCCAGCGCGCCGGGGTCCATGCGCTGGGCGTGGTCGATGCCGACGGGCACCACCGACTCCTCGCCCAGACCCAGCAGGGCGGCGGCGCGCTGTACGGAGAAGTGCGCGGCGGCGGAGGTGAACACGCGGGGGCGCGGGCCGGTGCGCGGCACGCCCTCCAGCTCGACCTGCCGCTCCGACGCGCGCCCCATCACCCGGTCGCGGGCCAGCATCAGGCCCATCAGGTTGGACTCGGTGCCGCCGGAGGTCAGCACCCCGGCGGCCTCCTCGCCGTACCCCACCAGCCCGGCCAGCTCCGCCAGCAGCAGCGTCTCCAGGGTGGTGGCGGCCGGCGCCTGGTCCCAGGAGTCCTGCGAGGGATTGAGAGCGGAGACGGCCAGATCGGCGGCGACGGCGACGGCCAGCGGCGGGCAGTGCAGATGGGCCGCGCACAGCGGGTCGGCCGGATCGGCGCTGCCGTACGCCAGCAGCGAGGTCAGCCGGGGCAGGGCCGCCGCGCCGCGGGCCGCCGCGTACTCCCCGGCGACGCGCGCGGCCAGCTCGCCGGGTTCGAGCGCCGGTACGGGGCCGCCGCGCAGGGCCGCCCCCTCCTCCAGCGCCGCGAGCGCGGCGCGCAGCAGCGGCTCCAGGGCGCCGGGGCCGTCCACGGAGCCGGACAGGGCGGTGCCGGGCGGCGGGATGGTGGTGTGCGGCTCCGTGGTGGGAGGTTCCGTACCGGAGGGGGCGGCGGACGCCGGCAGCCCGTCGACGAGGGCGCGCAGCGCCTCGGCCCGGCCGCCGCCGTCCCGGGCGCCCGGGACGGCGGCGACGCCCGGCGCCGGGGAGCCCGCCTCCGCCGCGCGGACGCGGCCCGTCACGCCGCCCGCCCGGTGGGCGCGGCAGCGGGGCCGGTGGCAGCGGGGCCGGTGGCCTCGGCGGCGGCCGGTGTCGGAGGTGCGGTGGGCACGGTCATGGCGTTCTCGCTCCGTTACTCCGTCGCTCCGTCGGGGTCGCTCCGTCGGGAGGAAGGCGTCGGCGGTACGGCCAGGCGGCCGTCTCCGGGGGCGGTCGGTGGTCACAGCAGGTGGCGTTCCGCGACGGGGTGGCCGAGGAAGCCGTGCATCGCGAACTCCCAGCCGTAGGAGCCCGCATAGGGGAAAACGACCAGATCCCCCGCTCGGACTCGGTCCACCCGGACATCGCGCAGCAGGGTGTCCTCCGGGGTGCACAGCTCGCCGACGACGGTGACGCGCTCACCGGCCGCCTCCGGGCGCGGCAGGCCGCCGGGCCAGCGGTCGACGGGCAGGACGGCGATGTTGTGCACCAGGTCCCAGGAGGTGGGGAGCTGGAAGTGGTTGATGCCGCCGCGCAGCACGGCGAAGGCGGTGCCGTAGCTGTGCTTGACGTCGGTGACCTCGGCCGCGTACCAGCCGCAGTCGGCCACCAGGAAGCGGCCCGGCTCCAGGACCACCCGCACCCCCGGCGGCGGCTCGCACTCCGCGACCAGCTCGCCGAAGCGGGAGACGTCGAAGGGCCGCTCGCCCGCGAGCTCCTCGAAGGCCACGCCTATGCCGCCGCCGACGTCGACCATGCGCAGGTCCACGCCGTGACTTCGGGCGGTCGCCGCGCTCCACTCCACGCACCGGCGCAGGTGGGCGGCCTGGGAATCGGCGTCGAGGTTGTTGGAGGCGGCGTGGATGTGGAAGCCGGTGACGTCCAGGCCCGGCAGCCGCAGCGCCTGCTCCAGCACCCCGGGCACGTCGGGCTCGGGCACCCCGAACTGCGACGGCCGCCCGCCCATGCGCAGCGACCCCGAGGCCGGCCCGGTGGTGGTACCGGCAGTGGGGGCGTCGGCGGGGTTGACGCGCAGCGCCACCCGGGCGGTGGTGCCCTCGGCGACGGCGATACGGCTGACGCGGTGCAGCTCCAGCAGGCTCTCGGCGTTGATCGCCTCGACCCCGGCGCGCACCAGGGAGGCCAGCACGGGCACGGACTTGGCGGGTCCGGCGGCGACGACGGGGACCGGGGAGGCGGGGGAGGCGGGGGAGCCCGGCGCGCCTCCCGGACCGTTCCGCTCCCGCAGGGCGGCCAGGGCCAGCTCCAGCTCGGTGCGGGAGGCGACCTCGAAGCCGTCCACGTAGGGGGCCAGCGCCCGTACGACGCCGGGGAAGGAATTGGCCTTCACCGCGTAGTGGACGGCCGCCCACCCCGGCAGCGCGGCGCGCAGCTCGCGGGCGCGCGCGGCGGCGGCCTCCCCGTCGTAGAGGTAGGCGGAGACGGGCACCTCGCCCTCCGCCAGTTCCAGCAGGCGCCGGCGGACCGGCTCGGGCAGGATCTCGGCGGGGTAGGCGGAACGCGGGGCGGCGGAGGGCGGGAGAACGATGGACACGGGCTCTACCTCGCTGGTGCGGCACGGTCGGGGAGGCGGTGCGGTCGGGGAGGGCGGTGCGGTCGTCCGGTGCGCGGCGTCAGCCGCCGTCGGAAGCGCTCACGTCCCCTCCCTCCGGGTGTGTGCCCGGGCCGCCTGAACGGCCGTCAAATTAGGCGAGGCTAACCTAACGACTTCTCTCTCCTCGGCCAAGAGCGCCACGCGGCGCGCGGTGCACGGCGCACGGCGCACGGCGCTCGTACCCCGCTTCCCGCGCGGGCGCCCGCGCACGCGCGCCGGGGATGCCACATCCCTTACCAGTGAGGCCGTTTGTAGTCCTGGGCGGCAAGTTGTCGGACGACTGCGGGGAAGAATGCGAAGCAGGCGTAATACGCGTCATACAATGCATTCATGGCCAAGACGAGGATCAGCATCAGCCTGGACAGCGAGCACGCCGAGCGCATCAGGGCCCATGCCGAGCGTGCGGGCATGGACGTCTCCGCCTACCTGGTCAACGCCGCCACGCGGCAGATGGCGGAGACCGAGGCCATAGAGGCCCAGTTCTCCCACATCGACGCGGTGATCGCCGCGGCCGAGGCGGAGGCCGCCGAACTGCCCGCGCTTCCCGAGCCCGGCGACGACGATCTCACCGAGGCGGAGCGGCAGGAGGTGCGTGAAGCCGTGGAGCTCGTTCTCGGGGGCGACGCGACCACCGGGGCGGACACCCACCCCGGGAACGCGGCGTGACCGCACGGGTGCCGGTGTACGACACCGGAATGCTCATCGCGCTGGCCGACCGCAAGGCGAAGGCGGCACGCCTTCACGCCGCCATGGGGGAGGCGCAGCACCGGGCCGTGGTACCCGGCCCGGTGCTGGCTCAGGTGTGGCGGCCCAGTCCGGCGACGGTCCACGCGCTGGCTTCGGCACTGAAGGGCTGTACGGTTCCGCAGGCGCGCGGCTCCGAGCCGGCCATGCGTCCCACCGAGGTCGGCCAGACGGCGTGCATCACCTGCGCGACGGGACCGGATCTCGCCGACTGGCAGCGTATCGGCGTGGCCCTGGGGAAGGCGGAGCTCCCGCCGAGGAAGCGTCCGGACGCGGTGGACGCGCTGGTGGCACTGTCGGCCGTCCGGCACGGCAGTGCGGTGGTCTTCACCAGTGACCCTGGCGATATCGAGGCCTATCTCCAGGTGATGAACGCCCATGATGTGCATATCGTTCCGATCTGAGGCGATCCTGTGTCTCGTGCAGGCGTGCAGGCGTGCAGGCGTGCAGGCGTGCAGGCGTGCAGGCGTGCCGCCCCGGTTTCCGGCCGCCGGGCCGGGGCACCCGGGGCACCCCGGGAGGAATTCGTGGCCGAGGCGTGTCACGCTTGAGGTCCGCCACGTCGACGAAGACGCCGAGCACCCGATCTCCACGGGGGTGCTCGGCGTCATGCGTTTCACGGGTTCCGCAGGGGTCAGCGGAACCGGCGGGACAACAGGAGCCGCACCTTCTAGGAGTACGCGTGATCGAGAAGATCTACGACCGGATACTGCACCGCAATCCCGGCGAGAAGGAGTTCCACCAGGCCGTGTGGGAGGTCCTGGAATCCCTCGAACCGGTCTTCGCCCGGCGGCCCGAGCTGCTGGACGAATCTCTCATCGAGCGCCTGTGCGAGCCTGAGCGGCAGATCATCTTCCGCGTCCCGTGGAGCGACGACTCCGGGAGGACCCACGTCAACCGCGGCTTCCGGGTGGAGTTCAACAGCGCCCTCGGCCCGTACAAGGGCGGCCTGCGCTTCCACCCCTCCGTCAACCTGGGGGTCATCAAGTTCCTGGGCTTCGAGCAGACCTTCAAGAACGCCCTGACCGGCATGCCGATCGGCGGCGGCAAGGGCGGCAGCGACTTCGATCCCAAGGGCAGGTCGGACGCGGAGGTCATGCGCTTCTGCCAGTCCTTCATGACCGAGCTGTACCGCCACCTGGGTGAGTACACGGACATCCCGGCGGGCGACATCGGGGTCGGCGGCCGCGAGATCGGCTACCTCTTCGGCCAGTACCGCCGGATCACCAACCGCTGGGAGGCCGGCGTCCTGACCGGCAAGGGCGTCCTGTGGGGCGGGTCGCAGGCCCGTACCGAGGCCACCGGCTACGGCCTGGTCGTCTTCACCGAGGAGATGCTCAAGACGCGCGGCGAGACCCTGGAGGGCAAGCGCGTGGTCGTCTCCGGCTCCGGCAACGTGGCCATCTACGCCATGGAGAAGGCGCGGCAGCTCGGCGCCGTCCCGATCGCCTGCTCCGACTCCGGCGGCTACGTCGTCGCGGAGAAGGGCATCGATCTGGAGCTGCTGAAGCAGGTCAAGCTCGACGAGCGCGGCCGGCTGTCCGAGTACGCCGAGCGCGGCGGGGCGCGTTTCGTCCCCGGGGGCCGGGTCTGGGAGGTGCCGTGCGAGGTGGCGCTGCCCTCGGCCACCCAGAACGAGCTGGACGAGAAGGACGCCGCGACGCTGGCGCGCAACGGCGTGCAGGCGGTCGGAGAGGGCGCGAACATGCCCACCACCCCGGGGGGCGTGCGCGTGCTGCGCGAGGCCGGCGTGCTGTTCGGCCCCGGCAAGGCGGCCAACGCCGGCGGTGTGGCCACCAGTGCCCTGGAGATGCAGCAGAACGCCTCGCGCGACTCGTGGACCTTCGAGCACACCGAGGCCCGGCTGACCGAGATCATGCGGCACATCCACAACCTGTGCCACACCACCGCCGAGCGCTACGGCCGCCCCGGCGACTACGTGGCCGGCGCCAACATCGCCGGCTTCGAGCTGGTGGAGCAGGGCATGGTGGCGCAGGGCCTGATCTAGCGGGCACGTCGGGTGCCGGGGCGGCGGAGGAACGGTTCGCCGCCCCGGTGCCGGGCCGGGGACCACCGCAGGGCGTGCTACAGCAGGGCGCCCAGGGCGGCGAGCAGGATGGAGGCGGCGACGACCGCGCCGTTGACCGCCGCCAGGCGGGCCGGGGAGACGCGGCGGGCCAGCCGGGCGCCGGCCAGGAGCCCGGCGAGCTGCGGCGGCAGGCACACCGCCGCCAGCAGCAGCGCGTCCGCGACCTGCGCGTCGTCGCCGACGGCGAGGAACGTGGCGACCCGCACCACGGCCGCCACCAGCAGGACGCGCGTCACCACCGCCCTGAGGTCGTGCGGGGTCAGGACGCGCTGGAGGTGGACGACGAGCGGCGGGCCTCCGATCCCGGTGAGGCCGCCGACGAACCCGGCCAGCAGGCCGGCCACCCCGTCGCGGGCGTCCAGCGGCCGGGACTCGCCCACCGGGCCCCGCCGCCCGGCGTCCACCACCGCCGCCAGGCCGGCGAGCACCGCCAGTACCAGGGCGGTGGCGGCCACGGCCTCGGGCACGCGGGTCAGGGCCACCACCCCGGCGGCCGTCCCCGCCGCCATGAACACGCCGGTCAGCAGACCCTCCCGGCCCCGGCGGACGCGCCGGTCCGCGGCGGTGAGCGCCGCGCCGGAGGTGGCGTCCAGGACTCCGGAGGCGGCCACCGCGGCCGGCTGGCCGAACAGCAGCGACGCCACCGGTACGAAAAGCGTCGCGGGCCCGAAGCCGGTGAGGCCCTTGAGACCGTGGGCGACCAGGGCCAGGAGGGCGACGGCCGCAAGCTGCTCCGGGCCCGGACTCACGTGTGGAGCCGGTCGAGGAAGGCCAGGAGGTTGGCCCTGGTGCGCTCCGCCTGCTCCTCCACCGTCAGCGACTCCTCCAGGCGTCCGCCGCCCTCGGGGACCTTCCTGCCGCGCACGTACAGCGAGCAGGCCAGATCGGCGCACATGTAAAGCCCGACCGAGTCGCCCTCGCGCCCGGCCCGGCCGGCCTTGGGCGCGGCCATCAGGGCCACGCCGTCGGCCGGGTGCGTGGTCAGGCACAGCGAGCACATGCCGCCGCCGCGGCGGGTGCGGCCCGGCTGCCGGGCGGGGGAGCGGAGCGCCACGCCCGTGAGCAGGCCGCCGCGTTCGACGACGAGGCAGCGGCGGCCGGGGGCGGCGGGGTCGCGCCAGCCGAGGAAGTCCAGGTCCTCCCAGGGCTGTTCGGTCAGATCGCGAGGCAGCGCCATGCGTCTGGCCTCGCCCTTGGAGCAGTTGACGAACGAGGCGCGGATGTCCTTCTCGGTCACGGGTCTCATGGCGGGCACCCAACCATTCATGGGGAATCTCAGGCAAAAGGTTAATACTCACGGGGGCGCCCGGTGTTGGCGCGGTCCGGCGCCGTGCGCCGGTGCCGTACCGAAGCCGCCTGACGGCACGTCACGGCGGCCGTGCGGAGAGGCGGGCGGGACGGGGGCGTGCGCGTGTCTGAACGGCTAAAGGTCCGAAATGATCCAGAATGGTGGAAAGTGCTCCATGTTGACCATAGTTGTCCCGTTGCCGAGGAGCGTGGCATGCATGTTCGCGAAGGGCTCCCCGACCAGCCCACCCGCGTCGGCCGCATCGACTGGCCCAAGGAAGGCGACAACGGTACGCACCTGCGCCTGAGGAGCGGGCACGTCGTCGTCTTCGACCGGCAGCCCTGGCGGATCCTGGAGATCGACGAGTACCGGGACCACCCCTGGCCGCTCTCCTACGAGCAGGCCTGGCGCGAGCACCTCGAACTGTGGCGGCACTCGGAGGACCTGCGCCGGATGAACGGGCGGCTGAACGCGCAGCCCCCCGAGCGGGCCGACTTCTACAAGCGGCCCGTGGTGCTGGTCCTGCGCAACGAGAACTACCCGCGCTCCGCGCCCAAGCACTGGTGCGCGCCCATCAGCCACGGCTGGCAGGTCCTGCCGGAGCACTACGCGGTCTGCCGCACCTGCGGCGAACTGCCGCCCTGCGGCAACGGGGAGTACCGCGGGGAGATCGGCCCCCGCGCCGCCGCGCAGAAGGAGGGCGCGGGGCTGTGCGTGCCGGCGGGCTGCTGCATCGGCTGCGCGGAACCCATCAAGCCACGGATGCGGACGGTGCGCTTCCCCGGCCCGAACCTCTGGTACCCCGACCTGGGCGAGGGCAGCGCGATCTTCCACGCCCGCACCGCCTGCGCCGACCAGGTCGAGTGCTACCGGCTGCAGTGGAAGGCCGAGCACGTCCCCACCGCGCCGCAGCCGACGGCGCCGCTGTGGTCCCCGGGCACCGCCGAGAACGTACTGCCGCCGCAGACCAGGCTCTCGCCGGACGCGTCGAGGTCCGCCGGGGGGTGGAGCGCCCCGGCGGCCGGCGGCAGCGGTGCGGGCGCGGGTGCGGGGGCGGCGGAGGCCGCGCCTGCCGCGCCTGCCGCTCCACCTGCCGCGCCTGCCGCGCCTGCCGCTCCGGAGGCCGCGCCTGCCGCGTCGGCCGCCCCCGCCGCGCCCCGGGCAGAACCCCAGGCCGCGCCCGCGCGGCCGGCCCAGTCCGCTCAGCCCTCTCAGCCCGCGGAACCGGCACCCGCCCCCGAGCCCGTACCCCTCGTCCCGGCGACCCCTTCGACTCCTTCGACCCCTTCAGCCCCGCCGGCGGCGTCCGACGCGCCCGCCGTGCCGCCCGCCGAGGAGCTGGACGCGATGCGCCGGCTCACCGAGGACCTCAGCAGTTCCCTGTCCGCGTCCGCCGACCGGCCCGCCTTCCACGACGCCGAGCAGGCCGCCCGGGTGATCGAGGAGCTCACCGCCGCGGTCCGCAACATCGCCCTGTGCCTGAACGGCACCAACCTCCGCGCCCGCCCCTGAGAGCCCGCCCCTCCGCGCCCGCCCCTGAGAGCCCGCCCCTCCGCGCCCGCCCCTGAGAGCCCGCCCCTGAGAGCCCGCCCCCGAGGGCGGGCCGCCCGCAGACGGGCGGCGGCGCTCAGCCCAGGCGGGTGAGCGCCAGGACGGCGAGGTCGTCGCGGAGCCGCTCGCCCCACCAGGAGTGGGCGTCCTCCAGCAGGGCCGCCACCACGCGGTCGGCGGGGCGCCCGTCACCGGACACCGACGGGTGCCCGGCGAGCAGGGCGGCGAGGTCCTCGGGCTCGCGGCGGTCCTCCGCCCCGGCGCCCTCGGTGAAGCCGTCGGTGTAGAACACCAGGGTCTCGCCCGGCCCCAGCTCCACCTCGGTCACCGGGTGGTGCAGTTCGTCCAGGACGCCCAGCAGCGGGCCGCGCACCTCCAGTGGCACGGCACGGCCGTCGGCGCCGAGCAGCAGCGGGGCGGGGTGCCCGGCGGAGGCGATGCGGACACGGGCGGTGCCGGCACCGGAGGGGTCCTCGGCGGGGGCCGCCGGATCCGAGGGCGGCTCCAGAACGGCGTAGGCGAGGGTGCAGAAGGGGGTGTTCTGACGCCGCAGCGCGTTGTTGACCAGCCCCAGGACGTGCTCGGGGTCGGTGGTGTGCTGGGCAGCCGCCCACAGGGTGTGGCGCACCAGGCCGGTGATGGCCGCGGCGCCGGGCCCCTTGCCGCAGACGTCGCCCAGGGCCAGGACGTACCGGCCGTCGGGGGCGGTGAAGGCGTCGTAGAAGTCCCCGCCGATGTGCAGGCCGCTGCCGAAGGGGTGGTAGCGGGCGGCGAGGTCGAAACCGGGCAGCTCGGGCAGGCGGGGCGGGAGCAGCGGGCGCTCCAGGGCCTGGGTGGTGGCGCGCAGCCGGTGCAGCAGGCGGTCCCGCTGGATGCCGACGGCCACCTGGTCGGCGATGTTCTCCAGGATGGACAGTGTGGAGCCGGGCAGGGCCAGCCGGGTGCTCAGGGTCAGCACGCCGATCAGCTCCCCGCCGGAGACCAGCGGATAGCCGGCGAAGGACCCGGCCGGCCGGCCGGACCCGGCGCGCCGGCCGCCGGGGGGCGTGAGGTCCAGGTGGGGGCGCTGCCGGGCGGCGATCCGCCCGACCAGCTCCTCGTCCGCGTGCTCGGGGTGGAGGAGGTCGGCGGCGGTGGTGCGGTCGACGTCGGCGCAGGCGGCGGGCTCGGGCCTGCCGGACGGCGTCAGGGTCCACAGGCAGGCACGGTCGGCGCCCAGCCGGTCCGCGGTGGCCCGTACGCAGCGGTGCAGGCGCTCGGCCAGCGGCCCGGAGGCCGTCATGGCGGCGGCGACCTCCGCGCTGAGCAGGGCGTGGCCGGTGCGCTCGGCGAGTTTGCGCTGCGCGTGCAGGCGGTCGGTGACGTCCTCGGCGAGCACCAGGACGCGCTCGCGGCCCCCGGAGTCCGTCACCCTCTGGGGGGCTATGCGCATGGCCTGTGAGGTGCCGTCGGACCGGGTGCGCTCGAAGACCACGTCGGGGCCGGGGGCGGACTGCTCCCGGGCGGTGGCCAGGTGCTGCCGCAGCGTGGCGCGGGCGTCCGGCGGGAACAGGCCGGCCAGCGGACGGCGGAGTGAGCCGTGGTCGTCCAGTTCCAGGACGTCCGCGGCCCGGTGGTTCCAGGCGAGCACCGCCCCGTCGTCGTCCAGCATGAGCGCGCCGATCGGGGCCTGGGTGAGGAACTCGCCCAGCAGCCGCTCCCCCAGCTGCCGGTTCATCACCGCGCCGGTGACGAGCTGCCGCTGGGCGGCGGCCCGCACCGCGGTCTCGGCGCGCCGCCGGGTCACGCCCTCCAGCAGTTCGCGGGCCGTCTGCGGCAGCAGGCCGGCCCGTGCCTCCGGGATCCGGCGCACGAGGTCGGTGGAGAAGAGTATCGGCAGCGTGGTGAGCCGGGAGTCGGTCGCGGAGGTGGCGACCACCACCGCCGCCAGGTCCGCCGGATGGGGACGCAGCGCGTGGATCAGGCCGACCGGGGCCGGTACCCGCCGGCCCACCACCGCCACGGCGGGCCGGCGTTCGCCGGGCTTGCCCTCGGTGTGCTCCAGGACGCTCGCGGCCGTGACGTGGACCAGTTCGGCCTCCTCGCCGGACGCGGCCCCCTCGCCGAACGCGGCCTCGAAATCCTCCGCGGTCTCGGGGAGGACGTCCACCAGCAGGATGCGGGTACTCCCGCCGGGCATCGTCAGCATGCCGTCAGCCCTCCAGCAGCGGTTCGTCCAGCAGCGCCTTGCCGGCCCACGTCCGCAGCACGTCGGTGACCGGGGCCATCACATGGGCGGCGCGGGCGTCGCGCAGCATCCGCTGCAGCGGTGAGTCGGTCCCGTAGCCGATGCCGCCGACCAGGGTCAGGGCGTCGTTCACGGTCGCCTCGACCGCGTCGGCGACCTCGGCCTTGGCCGAGGCCAGCCCCGGCAGGGCCTCGGGGCCGCCGAGCTCCGCCTCGGCGGCGGCGTGGTAGATCAGCCGCCGGGTGCGCTCCACCCGGGCCCACATCGTGCCCAGCCGGTGCTGCACGACCGGGTTGCCGGCCAGGGCGCGGCCGGCGCGCGTGCGCCGGCGCAGCAGGTGGGCGCGGGTCTCCTCCAGGGCGGCCGCGGCGATGCCCAGGTAGGCGCCGGACATGGCCATCAGGAAGTAGGGGGCGACGACGTTGAACATGTACCAGATCTCGTCGCCCTCCTGCCCCAGCAGGCACTCGGCGGGGATCTCCACACCGGGCAGCTCCAGGCCGCGCGAGGCGTTGCCCCGCATGCCGAACCCGTGCCACTCGGGCCCCCACCGAAGGCCCGGGGCGCCGGCGTCGACGACCGTGCAGGAGAACTGGCCGGGCGGCGTTTGCGGCCCCACGGCGATGGTGGACAGGACGTAGGAGTCGGCGCGGCCGCCGTTGGTGACGAAGCTCTTGGAGCCGGTCAGCCGCAGCCGGTCGCCGCCGGGGTGCTCCACGCGCTCCATGTGCGTCTGCGGCAGCCAGAACTCGCCGCCCGTCCCGGGCTCGGACAGGGCCAGGGTCGTCAGGTGCTCCCCGGCGGCGATGGGCTCCAGATACCGCTCCCGCTGGACGGTGTCGGCCTGCGCGGCGATCACCGCCGAGCCGACCAGGTGCATGCCGAAGCAGATCGACGTCGAGGCGCAGGCCCGGCCCGTCGCCTCGCCGACCTGTGCCACGGCCAGCAGCCCGTGCCCCATGCCGCCGGAGTGCTCGGGCACCACCAGCCCGCCCAGCCGGGCCAGCAGGGCCGCCATGCCCTCCTTCGGCCACCGCTGCTCCGCGTCCACCGCCGCCGCCCGCGGGGCCAGAACCTCCTCGGCGATCTCCCGGGCGACGGACACCGCGGCCCCCAGTTCGATCCGCACCACCGCTGTACTCCGCTTCTTCGTACGAACCCGGTCGACAGCATCGGCGGGCGTCACGGTCTTCGGCATCCTTGCCGGACGGCAACGGTGCCGTAGCCTACTTGAGACCTCTTCCGGATCGGGAGGCCAGGAATCCGGCGGGCCCGGACCCGCCTCGCGGCCCGTCCGGCACCCCGCCCGGCGGGCTCGGCCGGCAATCGTCCGAGCCCTGCTCACGGCAGGCGGCGCCGGTGCGTCAGGACGGCCGAAATCCCAGCTCAACGGCTGTTTTCCGGTTCCTTCGCGCCCGGTCGCGGGCAGGTCCGTCCTCCTCCGCCGACGGTGGCGGGCCGTGCGTATGGGGCGTGCGTCACAGCGCACGGATCATCCCGCGCGCCCCCCTTCCTCCCTCCGCTCGTGGCGGCCCCCACCGGCCCCCACCGGCCCCCACCGGCCCTCACCGGTCTTCGGTGCGGACGCGGCCCGTAGGCCGGCTGCCGTACGGCCGTCGTCCGATCGGTGCGGCCGCCGCGCGGGCGCGCGCCGCCCCGGCCGGCGCGCTGGTACAACGGCGGGCGGGGGGCAGACCGCAGGCCGCAGGACGACCGGGTGGAGGCCTCGTGAACGCCATGCCGGGCAGAACGCCGGGCAGAGCACCGGCCTTCGGCCGTACGGTGCCCGTCCCCGGCGGGCTCCTCGCCCCCGGAGGGATCAGAGGGCTCGGCGGCGTCGGCACCGGCGCCACGGCCGCCGCGCCGGGCTCGCCGAGCGCCCTGCGGCGGGAGGCCCGCAAGCTGGCGGCCGTCTGCGCCCTGCTGGCGCTGTCCGCCGCCGTCCTGGTGCCGCTCACCCTGCCGCTCGGCTGGGACGAGACGGTCTACGCCAGTCGCTTCTCCCCCTACGGCCCCCCGACCCCCTTCAGCGCACCGCGCACCCGCGGCGTGCCCCTGCTGCTGTCCCCGGTCGCCTCCTGGAGCGACTCGGTCGTGCTGCTGCGCGTCTGGCTGCTGGCGCTGTCGAGCACCGCGCTCTACCTGGGCTTCCGCCCCTGGCTGCGGGTGGTGCCCCGGCCGTCGGCGGTGTGGGTGGCGGCGGCGCTGTACGGCTCGCTGTGGACGGCGCTGTTCTACGCGGGCGCCGCCATGCCCAACCACTACACGGCGATGGGCGCGCTCGCGGCGGCGGGCTGCTTCGCGGGACACGGACCCGGCCGCGGCGCGCGGTACGCGGGGCTGGCCGCCGGGCTGGCCGTGGCGACCCTGATGCGGCCCAACGAGGGCGCGGCCCTCGCCGCCCCCCTGCTGCTGGCCGCCGTCGCGGTGCCCGCCTGGCGCGGCCGGGGCAGGATCTGGGCCGTCGCCGCGGGCGTCGCGGCGGGCGCGCTGCCGTGGCTGGTGGAGGCGCGGCTGCGGTTCGGCGGAGTGGCACAGCGGCTCGCCGAGGCGAGCGAGGTCCAGGGCGGCATGCGGCCGGTGCTGTCGGTGGCCGACCACCTCACCTCGCTGGACGGCCCGCTGCTGTGCCGCCCCTGCACGGGCGACGGCGTGGGGTGGGCGGCCGCCGCCTGGTGGCCGCTGCTGGCGCTGCTCGCCGCGCTGGGCCTGCTCGCGGCCCGCCGCACCCGTACGCCGTGGGGCATGGCGGGCACGGGGGACGCGGCACCGCTGTGGCTGGCCGCGGCCACGGCCGGCTCGCTCACGGCGCAGTACTTCTTCCTGCTGCCCTACGCCGCTCCGCGCTTCCTGCTGCCCGGCTACGCGCTGCTGGCCGTACCCGCCGCCCTCGGCCTGCTCCGCATCGCCGACCGGGCCCGCCGCTCGGTACCGGTGGCCGTCGTCCTCACCGTGGTGCTGGCGGGCCACCTGTCCGTCCAGGCCGGCCTGGCGCACACCCACGCGGGCATCCAGGAGCAGGCGCGCGAGGACTGGCGGCGCATCGCGGCGGTGCTCCACGCGCACGGCGTACGCGCCCCGTGCGCGGTCACGGGCAACGACTCGGCTATCCCCGTCGCGCACGCCGCGGGCTGTATCAGAACGGACCCGCGCACCCCCGAACACTCCGACGCGGTGGTCATGCGCCGGGCGGACCCGCCGCCCTGGGCAAGCGACTGGCCGCGCCACCCGGTGCCGGACACCTACAAGAGCGGCTGGACGGTGTCGCTCCGCCCCTGATGCCCCTGATGCCCCGGGCGGCCCGGATCGCTCCGGGCCGCCCGCCCGCCGATGCCCTCACGCCCGCCGGGGCCCTCGCGGGCCGCGACCGAACCACCGGGAGACGCGCATGCCGCCACCCGACCCGCCCCACCGGCCGCCCCCGGACAGCTGGGAGGGCGTCCGCGACGCCCGCTCCGCCCACGGCGTACCCGCGGTGATCGCGGCGGTGCGGCTGGCCTTCATCACCGCCGCACTCCTGACCGCGTACTACCTGCTGCCCGTGGACAAGGAGTTCACCGGCGGCACGGCCGTCATCCTCGTCCTGGGACTGCTCGCCGTCCTCGCCCTGTTCCTCTGGGAGATCCGCGAGATCGAGCACTCCCCCCGCCCGATCCTGCGGGCCGCCGAGGCGCTGGTGAGCGTGCTGCTGCTGTTCCTGCTGCTCTTCGCGACCGTCTACCACCTGCTGGAGAGGGCCGAGCCGGGCAGCTTCAACGAGCCCCTCACCCGCACCGACGCCCTGTACTTCGCGCTCACGACGTTCGCCACCGTCGGATACGGCGACATCACCGCCCGCTCCCAGCCGGCCCGGATCATCGTGATGGTCCAGATGACCGGCGGTCTGCTGCTGGTGGGCGTCGCGGCCCGGCTCGTGGTCGACACGGTCAAGTCGGCGCTGCGCCGCCAGGCGCCCTCCGAGCCGGAGGCGTGAACCGCGCGCCGTCCGCCGTCTCGCCGCCGTTCCGTCCGGCCTACGGCGTCCGGCCCACGGCGCCCCGCCGGGCTCCTCGTTCCGGGGACGCAGGACCGGCGGCCGATGCCCGCCGCGCCCCCGGCCGATAGCGTGACGGAAGCTCCTGACCGTCAACCACCGCCCGGATGAAGCCCGTTGAGGAGACCGTCATGCGTGTCATCGCCTTCGACCACCTGGTGCTCAACGTCGAGGACGTCGAGAGGTCCCTCGACTTCTACTGCGGCCCGCTGGGCCTGGAACCGGTCCGAGTGGAGGAGTGGCGCGCCGGGAAGGCGCCGTTCCCGTCGGTGCGGGTGAGCGACACGACCATCATCGATCTGGTCGCCGGCCCCCGCGACGGCTCCAACGTGGACCACATCTGCCTGGTCGTCGAACCGCTGGACTGGCAGGAGGTGGTGGACTCCGGCGCCCTCACCGTGGTGGACGGCCCCGGCCCTCGCTTCGGTGCGCGCGGCACCGCCGAGTCCGTCTACATCCTCGACCCGGACGGCAACACCGTCGAACTGCGCTGGTACCCCCAGGACCGTTCCCCGGAGGGTTCCCGGGACGCCTGACAGGGGCGGGGGCGCCCTGACATCCTGGACCTCATGTCCAGGGGGAGTGACGGAGAGGACACCGAGCGCGGTCTCGTACGCCGCCGGCGCTGGACGGGGGCGGCCGTCACCTGTGTGGCGACGGCGCTGGCGCTGGTCCATGTGCTGCGCCCGGATCTGAGCATCGACAGCACGGCGGTCGCACTGCTCGTGATCGCGCTGGTGCCGTGGATGGGCGACCTGTTCCACAGCATCGAACTGCCGGGCGGCGCGCGGCTGGAGTACCGGCGGCTGGAGGAGCGCATCGGCGTGGCGGAGGAGCGCGCCACGCGCCTGGACCAGCAGGTGGACGGGGCCGCGGCGACCGCCCGCGTGGCCCTCGCCGCGGCGGGCAGCCCCGATCCGGAAGGCTGGGAGGGGACAGGAGGTGACGCCTCCTGGGCGGTCGGCGCCCTCGAACGACTGGTCACCGAGTACGCGGCAGTGCGCGAGCGGATGCCGAGCAGTTCCCTGCGCACCGCACGCCAGGAGCGGATCTTCGGCGAGATGCTGAAGGTGGTGCCGCACGTGCCCGGCTTCGACGCCGACGCCATGCTGACCTCCGAGGAGCCCGGCGAGCGCCTGGCCGCCCTCGCCCGCCTCTACGTCGAACCGGACCCGGCGAAGCTGGAGGCGCTGCTGGACGCCACCGCCCGCGAGGAGTTGCCGTTCCTCATGTACTGGTGCGCCAACACCACCGACCGCCTGCTGAGCGGCACGGCCGCGGACACCTACTCCGTCCCCGTCGGCCTCGTCCGCCGACTGCGCACCCGTCTCGCCGAAGTCCCCGACGGCAGTGACCGCGCCCGCTTCCTGCGCCGCGTCCTGCGCCACCTCGACCCGTCCGGCCCCCCGCCCGCCGCCGACGGCTGAGCCGGCCCGGGCGCCGACCCGAGTCCTCGTCATGGAGCGGGTGACGGGACTCGAACCCACGCCCCGAGCCCGGGAAGCGGTGCTCGTCCGGTCGCCGTTCCCGCGATGCGGCGCGGCCGCTG
The DNA here is from genome assembly GCF_002843305.1 of Streptomyces barkulensis. Lineage (GTDB taxonomy): Bacteria > Actinomycetota > Actinomycetes > Streptomycetales > Streptomycetaceae > Streptomyces > Streptomyces barkulensis. The sequence continues at coordinate 16,378 of NZ_PGSG01000071.1, read as the reverse complement.
CTCCTACGCTGCGTCCATGCGTACCGTGTTCCTGTTTCCCGCTGCCGATCGTGCCGACACAGTGGCCTGCCTGGACCAGCACATGGCGGGAGGCGACGGGGCGTGGACGTTCGCCGAACGCGTCCATGTCGTGATCGACGACGAGGAAACCGGCTTCCTGTTCCAAGACTGGGAGCCTGATGACGTGGCCCTTCTCGAAGCGGCCCTCGGGTATCACCCCACCTGGGCGGTGCAGGCCGACATATCCGGGCGCATCGACGGAACCGCTGAGGTGCGCCATCTCGCCGCGCTGTTGCTGGAGCGAGGCGGTGTCGCGTTCGACGACTACTCCGAACATGCCTGGACCTTGCGGGAGATCGAGGCGGAGACCGCGGTCGAAGGCCTGCGCTTCTTCGACTTCCGTACGTACCACGAACGCCACCGCCCCCCTGGACCGTGAGGGCGGTGGAGCGACTTCGGCCGGGAGCTGCCGCGCCGGTGGGCCGGGCACGGGTGTGGGGCGTGGCCGGGACCGTCCGCCATCCGGCCACCCTGGAGCCGGTCACCGCCTTCCTGGAGGAGGTGTCCCACGACCACCCGGCGATCCGGTGGACGGTGGCCCACCGGCAGGTCCTGGCCCTCCACGACTGCACCCCCGTGGACCTCCGCGACATCCCCGCGTGACCGCCCGCCGTTCCACTCCGTCCGGTCCGTAAATCCGTTGGGCCGGGAAGGCGGCGGACCTACGCTGACCGCATGGGACACGCGAAGACCTCGTACGTCTGCCTGCCGTGCCGGGCCTCCTACAAGCAGCCCTACCCCGGTGACCACGAACGGCGGTGTCCCCGCTGCGGCGAGGGGCTGGCCCACGTCGGGTCGGCCTTCGCGACGCCCCGGAGGCGGGACGACGAGGGCTGGCGGGTGCTCACGGTGCTGGTGAACGCGGGAATCCACTTCCACAAGAGCTGCTGCGGCGGACCCGGCTACCGGCCCCGCACCCTTCGCGAGGTGCGGGAGCGGATGTCCTACGCGGCACGCACCGGAGAGCCGATCGCCCGGGCCCTCATACGCCCCGAGCTGCCCTGACCGCCCCCAGCGTTCCACCGGATCCCCGCCGACCGGCACGGCCGCTCCGATGATCCGCGAGCGCGGCCGGGTCGTACCGGCCCGAGAGCCCGGCGGGTGACTCGGCCTTCTCCATCGCCACCTCCGCGTCCTTGAGATGGGTCAGGGCGGTGCGGCGGTCGCCAGTCCGGCCGGCGGCATACGCCTGCCGGCCGGCGAGGAAGGCGCGCATACGGGGTCCGGCCTGTGGGGAGGCGGCGGCAGCGGCGTCGGCCAGGCGCAGGGCCTGAGGCCCGTGGCCGAGGTCGGCGGCCTGGACGCTCATGCCGCACAGCGTGGTGCAGTAGGCCAGGTACGTAACGTACTTCAAGTACTTGACGTACCTGTGGGAGGAGGGCATCCTGAACGGAACACCGGAGGAGGACGCCATGTCCGCAGTGCACTACGAGAGCTACACCGAAGCGCGTGCGCACCTCAAGGATCTCCTCGACGCGGCCGGTGAGGGCCGTGTGGCGACGGTACGCCGGGACACGGGCCGTGCCGCAGTCGTGGACGTCGAGCGACTGCGTCACTACCTGTCCCTGGTTTGCTCGGCGAAGGCGCAGGTCGTCGCCGAGGCCGGGGGTTGGTCGATCTTCATCCCCGGACTTCCGGTGGCGGCGGACGGGGCGTCCTTCGACGAGGCCGTCAGCGAGATGGTGGACGCCCTGCGCGAGTACGCCGAGGACTGGCAGGACCGCCTGCGTTCGGCCCCCAACCACCAGGACAACTGGGGCCTGGTGCAGCTGATCGCCCTGAGCGATGACCGGCAGCTGGCGGACTGGCTGGTCGGGACCGGCCGGTGAGCCGACCGCAACCGGACCGCGAACGCCATGAGCGGTTCTGCGTCGTCGAAGAATGGGTGAGGGTGCGAGACGCGCGCGGGCGCACCGGCACGCATCACATCACTTACGAGCTGAGGCTGCACGACGGGCGTGTCCTGCGTACGCGGATCTCCCACCCTGTGGACCGCACGGTCTACGGCGCGGGGCTGTGGGGACACATCCTGCGTGACCAACTGGATGTCACCGAAGACGAGTTCTGGGACTGCGTGCTCGACGGCCGGCTTCCGGACCGGGGGGTCCCGGCGGTGCCGAAGGAGGCGCTGCCCGCGGACCTGGTGTATCTACTGATCCACCGGGTCGGTCTCGCGGAGGAGACAGTGGCCGAGATGACCATGGACGAGGCAGTGACTCGGCTCCAGCGGTACTGGACCGAAGGCAACTGAGCAAGGGCGGTCGCCATGGGCGACTCCGCCTCTTGGGCGGCGGCGAGCCCGTCTCGACGGCCTGTCCTGCCCGCAGGGTGGCTACATCGCCGGACAGCAGGCGGAAGGCACGACCTTCCGAATCCGGCCCGCCGCACAGGGAATGAAACGGCGGGCCGGGGCTTCTTGCGGGCAGGGCGCCGTCATGCGCCGCGGAACTCGTTCTCCACCAGGCCCTCCGGCACCCGTTCCCCGGGCGCGGTGGCACTGTCCAGGAGCCGCAGGGCCGCGTCGGACGGCGAGCCGGGCTCGGCGCTGTAGGCGATCATGCGCTGCCCCGAGTCGCCGGGGATGTGGAGGTTCTCGAAGGCGAGTTCCATGGCGCCGACCACGGGGTGGCGGAAGTGCTTGACGCCCGAGGTGCAGGTGCGCACCGGGTGCCCGGCCCACCGGGAGGCGAAGTCGGGGCTCCGCATCGCGAGTTGCCCGACGAGTTCGGCCAGCCGGCGGTCGTCGGGGTGGCGCCCGGCCACCAGGCGCAGTGAGGCGACCGCGAGCCGGGCCTCCTCGTGCCAGTCGGCGTACAGGGTGCGGAAGTTCTCGTCGAGGAAGAGCAGTTGGGTGAGGTTGGGGCGGGCGCTCGGGTCGTCCGGCCCCCTGGCGTCCAGGTGCCCGGCCAGCAGCGCGTGGCCCAGCCGGTTCCAGGCGAGGATGTCGTTGCGGCGGTCCAGCACCAGGGCGGGCACCGCCGTCATGGCGGACAGCAGCTGCCGGGCCGACGCGCTCACGTACTCCGCCCGCGGTGCGGCGGGGGTGCGCCGGGGGGACGCGGGGCGGGCCAGGTCCCTCAGGTGGGCGGTCTCGTCGTCGGTCAGCCGCAGCGCCCGGGCGATCGCGTCCAGGACGGAGTCCGAGGCGGTCGTCGCCCGTCCCTGTTCCAGGCGGGTGTAGTGGGTGACGCTGACGCCGGCGAGCATCGCCAGCTCCTCGCGGCGCAGCCCCGGCACGCGGCGCCGGCCGGTGTGTCGCAGCAGACCGACGTCCTCCGGGCGGAGGTCGCCGCGGCGGTTCCTCAGGAAGTTCCCCAGCTCGGACGACGCGCTCATCGGCACCCCTCGGGTCGGCGGCTGCGGTCTCCATGATGCCCGCGCCGGACGGCCCGCGCCGCGGCCCAGGGTGGTCCTGTTGTGACCACCCTGCGCGATGCCGGTCTCAGGCGGGTTCTGGCTGGGGTGCCGCGTCCCGGCGAGGCTCTTCTCGCGACTTCCGCGACGAGCGCGTGAGAGAAGAGAAGGGAACCCCCTGATGAGCGTCATCGACACGGCCGGTGCGAGACCGGCCGAGGAGCCGCCCCCCACCCGGCTCACCCCGCGGCTGCGGCTGGTGCTGGTCATCCTGCTGGCCGCGCAGTTCATGCTGGCCGTGGACTTCTCCATCCTGAACGTGGCCCTGCCGGTCATCGGCGAGGGCCTGGGCTTCGAGCTGGCCAACCTCCAGTGGATCGCGACGTCCTTCGCGCTGTGCGCGGCCGGTTTCACGCTGCTGTTCGGGCGTATCGCGGACCTGTTCGGCCGCAGGCGGCTGTTCCTGGGCGGCCTGCTGGTCCTGGGCGCGGCATCGCTGCTGGGCGGTCTGGCGACCTCGCCCGAACTGCTCATCGTGGCGCGGATCCTCCAGGGTCTGGCGACGGCCGCGGTGACGCCGGCGGGCCTGTCGCTGCTGACCACCTCCTTCCCCGAGGGGACGCTGCGGGACAAGGCGCTGGGACTCAACGGGGCGCTCATGTCGGCCGGGTTCACCACCGGCGCCATCCTCGGCGGCCTGCTGACCGACCTGCTCTCCTGGCGCTGGGCCTTCTTCGTCAACGTGCCGGTCGTCGCCGTCGTGCTGGCCGCCGCGGTGGTGGTGATCAAGGAGTCGCGTCCGGAGGGCCGCCCGAGGCTGGACCTGCCCGGCGCCGTCACCGTCACGCTCGGCCTGCTGGCCGTCGTCCTCGGCCTCACCCAGGCCGGTGAGCACGGCTGGACCTCGCCCGTCGCACTGGGCTCCCTCGCGGCGGGCGTGGCGCTGCTGCTGCTCTTCCACGCGATCGAGAGCAGGGCGGCCTCCCCGCTGGTGCCGGTGGGGGTGCTGCGCCGGCGCAACGTGGCCTGGGGCAACGTCGCCGGCCTGATCGCCTTCCTCACCGAGACCTCACTGGTCTTCCTGATGACCCTCTACCTCCAGAAGGTCCTGGACTTCTCCCCGCTCTCCGCCGGTCTGTCGTTCGGTGTGCTGGGCATCGGAACGGTCATCGGCGGGTCCGTCGCCCCGCGGGTCGTCGGGCGGATCGGCACACGGTCGACGCTGATCGCCGGCGGCCTGCTGCAGACCGCCGCCACCGCGGCACTCCTCGGCCTCGGCGACGACCGGTCGTGGCGCACGCCCCGGCCGACGGCGGCCGAACGCACCGGCGCAAGCAGCACTGACCACTCCGGTTGTCGGTGCTCGCGGCTATGGTCGCGGGCGCGCGGTCGGCTTCCGGGGGTTCCAGCTCCGAAGGGAATGGTTGCATCCCCGGCCTGTCCGGGGGCGGCCTGGAAGCAGTCCAGGACCCAACCGACGGTCGGGCAACGTCGATGGCCAAGCGATGACCTGCCTGCGCCGGCCGTGCACAACCCCTCGTCAAGAACGAGCGAGGGTAAACGCTTTCAAGGCCTGTGGGTGCCGCCGAGTGAAGCGTCCGGAGCCGTGGCCCACGTCCAGGGCCATCCGGCGGTGCCTGCCGGACGCCGGCGCACGAGACGGAACGGGGGGCCGACGCTGAGCCGGCACGGGCCGGGAGTCCGTGAGCTACAGGCCGTGAAGAGCCTCGCAGAGGCTACTGCAGGCACTCCAGCCGCCGAACCGCGGTCCTCCCCCTCCCCCAGCACCGCTGGAACGGCGCTGAGGAGCCCGTGCAACGAGCAAGGCCCAGGTCGCCGACCTGGGCCTTCGTCATGGAGCGGGTGACGGGAATCGAACCCGCGCTCTGAGCTTGGGAAGCTCATGTTCTACCATTAAACTACACCCGCGAGGAGCGGACGATCACGTCGCTCACCGACGCACACTGTACCCCATACCGGGCCCCCGGCGCACAGCCGAGGGGTCCTTTTCGTCGTGTCCCCGGGGCGTGTGACGGGCGGGTTTCCGGGAAGCGGGGGAAGGGAGTTGGGGCGTACGGTGGGTGCGGAGCGCCGGGTGCGGGGCAGGCCGATTGATCCCCTAATGTGGCTTTGGTCGTACACGTAGTGGGGAGAGGTAGGCGATGGAGTCCACCGTCGTTCAGTGTGCCGATGGGCATGTGTTCAGCACCTCGACGTTCCCGATGCAGAACCTCGGAAGCGGCCGGATCGGTCCGGGCCGACTGCTGCGGTGTCCGCGGTGTGCGCGGCTGAGGCAGGCAGTGCCGGTGGCGCGGCAGGCCGTGACGGGCATGGAGGCCGTGAGGCGCTGAGGTGTCGAGGCGGCCGTGGTGAGCGGTCGTGACGGGTGAGGGCACGCGGGCCCGGTGCGCAGGCGCCGGGCCCGCTGTCTGTACGCTCGACGTCGTGCTTCTCTCAGACAAGGACATCCGGGCCGAGGTCGACTCCGGGCGGGTGAGGATCGATCCGTACGACCCGGCGATGGTGCAGCCGTCCAGCATCGACGTGCGGCTGGACCGCTTCTTCCGGGTGTTCGAGAACCACCGCTACCCCCACATCGACCCCGCGGTCGAGCAGTCCGACCTGACGCGGCTGATCGAGCCGGAGGGGGACGAGCCGTTCATCCTCCACCCGGGCGAGTTCGTGCTGGCCTCCACCTACGAGGTCGTCACCCTGCCCGACGACATCGCCTCCCGGCTGGAGGGCAAGAGCTCGCTGGGGCGGCTGGGCCTGCTGACGCACTCCACGGCCGGCTTCATCGACCCCGGCTTCTCCGGACATGTGACGCTGGAGCTGTCGAACGTGGCGACGTTGCCGATCAAGCTCTGGCCCGGAATGAAGATCGGGCAGCTGTGCATGTTCCGTCTCTCCTCGCCCGCCGAGCACCCATACGGCTCCGCCCGCTACGGCTCCCGCTACCAGGGGCAGCGCGGCCCGACGCCCTCGCGCTCCTATCTGAACTTCCACCGCACGCAGGTCTGAGCGGACAGCGGACAGCGGGCAGCCAGGAGCCAGGAGCGAGGAGCGAGGAGCGAGGAGAGGCACATGGGCGACGAGCGGGAGAATCTGACCTACGAGCTGTTCGGGCGGGCGATCCGGGAGCTGGCGCGGACCGTCGCGGACGACGGCTACGAGCCGGACATGATCCTGTCCATCGCGCGCGGCGGGCTGTTCGTCGCCGGAGGGCTCGGCTACGCGCTGGACGTGAAGAACCTGCATGTGATGAACGTGGAGTTCTACACCGGCGTCGGCACGACGCTGGAGATGCCCGTCATGCTGCCGCCGGTGCCCAACGTCGTCGACCTGAGCGAGAAGAGGGTCCTGGTCGCCGACGACGTCGCCGACAGCGGCAGGACGCTCAAGCTGGTGCACGACTTCTGCGCCGAGCATGTGGCCGAGGTGCGGTCCGCGGTGGTCTACGAGAAGCCGCGGTCGCTGGTGAAGTGCGAGTACGTGTGGAAGCGCACCGATCGCTGGATCGACTTCCCGTGGAGTGTGGAACCGCCGGTCGTACGGCGGGAGGGGCAGGTTCTCGACTCCTGAGATGCCTGACATGCCTGACACGTGAAGGGGGCCCGCGCCGGTGCGCGGGCCCCCTTCACGTGCGGGCAGCGTGTGCGGGCGTACGGGCCGTACCCGCCGCGCCCTACAGGGTGCCGAGCTTGAACAGCGCCAGCAGCGCGATCAGCTGGATCGCACAGGCGCCCAGCGCCTTCGGCCAGGGCAGGTCGTGCGAGCGGCGGACCATCGAGGTGAGCAGCACGCCCGCCGCGAGCAGGGTGATCCAGCCGACGACCTGGACCACCGTGGCGCTGCCGCCCAGGAACATCGCCAGCAGCAGCCGCGGCGCGTCCGTGATCGTCATGATCAGCATGGACAGGCCGACGGTCGGCGCCCACAGTCCCTCACCGCCGAGCTGGCGGGCCAGGGTGTGGGTGACCACGCCCATCAGCAGGGCGGAGACGACGACGGCCACACCGGTGATCAGCACGAACGGGATCGCGTTGGAGAGCGTGGAGTTGATCGCGTCCTCGCGGGCCCGGTCGAAGCCGAAGACGGCGAGCAGGCCGTAGACGAAGGTGACGATGAGCGCCGGGCCCCACACCGAGTGGTCGCGCATCTGCCAGAAGGTGGCGCCGGGGCGCAGCACGATGCCGCTCAGCAGCTGCTTCCAGTGCAGCCGCGGGCCGGAGGGCGCCACGGGCGGCTGGCCCGCCGCGTAGGTGCCGCCGTCGGTGTAGCCGTCGCCGACCGGGTGGCCCGGCTGCGGGGGGTGGCCGTGGTCGGGGGCCTCGCCGAAGCTGAACATCTGGGTGTGCCCGGGGTTGTTGGCGGGGTCGTGCGCGGGCGGGCGCACCTGTCCGCCGTGTCCGGGGTGGTGGCCGCCGTGGCCCGGCTCGCCGAAGTACTCCGGCTCGCCGTGCCGTCCGCCGCCCTGGCGCCAGAGGGTGTGCCCGGGCCGACCGGGCTGTACGGGTTGCTGCCCCGGCTGCGCGGGAGGCGCGTACGGCGGCTGCCCGGGTGTGCCGGGAGCCTGCTGCGGGGGGCGGTGCCCTTGCTGTCGTGCGTTCCGGGGATCCCGGCCGTGTCCCATCCTGAATCCAGCCACGCCTTCGAACGTACCGTGTCCGGCCGTACGGGGTGTCGTGGGCCGGGCGGCGGGCCGCGCATTGCCGCCGAGCTGTGACATCCCCCAGGGGGACCCCGTGGGGGATGCCCCCGGGCGGGGGTGGGGTTGCCCGTAGGGGACGGCCGTGGGGCCCGGTCCGTCGACCGGGCCCCACGGGGGCGCGTGTGCACAGAAGTGCCGCCGAAAGGCCGCCGAAGTGTCGCCGAAACGCCGCCGAAGCGGCGGCCGGAGTGGCGGCCGAGGTGACGCGGAGGGCGTCAGCCGGCGAAGTTGACGCCGAACAGCGGGGTGCCGGCCGTGGAGACGCCCACCCTGCTGACGGAGAGGAAGTAGCCGCCGCCGGCGATCTGCGTCCCGTCGGAACGGAGCGCGGTGACAGCGCCGTTGCCGTTGTTCTCGCCCAGGGCGCCGACCGTCAGGTCCGCCAGGCCGTCGCCGTTCATGTCGGCGAGGTGGACGTCGCTGCCGAACTGGTCGTCGGTCTCGTTGCCGCCGGGGATGCCGGGGGTGTCCTGGTGGATGAACTGCGAGCCGGAGCCGGTGAGGCCGGAGCCGTCCGCCGCGCCGTACAGGACGACGACCGCACCGGTGTACTGCACGTCGCCCAGGGACTCGCCGGGGGCGCCGACGGCCAGGTCGAGGTGGCCGTCGCCGTTGACGTCGCCCAGGTCCAGTTCGGAGCCGAAGCTGTCGTACCGCTCCGAGCCGCCGGGGATGCCGGGGGAGTCCTGGGTGAAGGACTGGCGGTTGCCGTTGGGGCCGGAGGGGGAGCCGTGGAGGACGTTGACCAGACCGCCGGTGCGGCTGCCGGGGACGCCGGAGTCGGAGTCGAAGTGCATGCCGATGACGATGTCGCCGAAGCCGTCGCTGTTGACGTCGCCGATGTCGGTGATCAGGCCGGCGGGGAGCTTCTGCTGGCCGCTCGCGGTCAGACCGGAGGCGGAGCCGGGGACGTAGTAGTTGGCGTTCCAGTGGTACTCGCCGTCACTGGAGTCCCGCTCGAAGCCGTCCACCACCAGGTCGGCGATGTCGTCGCCGTTGACGTCGCCGGAGTGGAGGTTCTTCGGGCCGGTGTCGGCTCCGCTGAGGATGGCGGGACGGACACCGTAGGCGCCGCCGTGCTCCCCCTTGCCCTTGCCGAAGCCGCCGCGGAAGACGCGGACGTAGGAAGAGCTGGTGCCGACGGCCAGGTCGGCCTTGTCGTCGCCGTCGTAGTCGGCGGCGTCCAGCACGTAGCCGAAGCGGTCGTGGGAGCTCGGCGAGGGGTCGGGGACGGTGGTGCCCCCGTACAGACCCGAGGCGGAGCCCCAGATGATCTGGATCGTGCCGCCGTTGACGTCGTCGCCGACCTTCTCGTACGGGGCGCCGACGGCGAGGTCGGTGAAGCCGTCGTTGTTGAAGTCGGCCGCGGTGGTGTCGAGGCCGAAGCGGTCGCCGGCCTCGGGGACACCGGGCACCCCGGGGCTGTCCTGGCTGATGACGGTGCGCTTGGAGGTGGTGGTGATGCCCGCGGCGGAGCCGTAGAGCACCACGACCTGGCCCGCGTTCTTCTGGCCGTCGACGGTGGCGAGGGGGGCCGAGACGGCGAGGTCGCGGTAGCCGTCGCCGTTGAAGTCGGCGGTCGGGCGGTCGCCTTCGGCGGCGGCCGTGCCGGCGGTGGCGGCCACCAGACCGCCGGTCAGGGCCGCAACGGTCGCGGCCGCGAGGGCCGTACGGAAACGATTGTGCACTCGGAACTCTCCTGCTGCACGAGGAGGATGCCGCCAGGCATCCCGGACTGATGTGGCCAAATCCGCCCGCTTCGCCGGGCGTTGGCCAGGAATTCACGCGGAGGTGGCCAACAGGAGACCTCCGGGGGTGCGCCGGGGTTGTACGGGAGGCGGAAGTTTCTTCACCGGCCGGGCACGGGACCGTCTGTCGCCGGTACGGGTTCGTCGGCCATACTGCCCGCCGTGGAACAGCTCAGAGGTCCGGTCATCCCGCCCGTAACCGCAGCCGGCACCGATCCGGCCTACATCCCCGGCCTCGCTCCGCCGAGCCCCGACCGGGCCGGTGAGGAGGCCGCCGACGAGGAGGTGGAGCAGAAGCAGGAGGAGACCCCTGCCGGGGAGGCCGCCTCGGAGGAGGCCGCCGAGGAGACCGCCGGTGACCAGCAGCCCGCCGGTGGGCAGGAGCCCGGCGACCGGGAGGAGGGGGACGGCGAGCAGGACGGGGACGAGGACGGCGAACCCGCCTTCGAGGCGTCCGACCGCCGCGGCTCGATAGCCGCCGGCCGTTTCGGGGTGGTGTTCCGGCTGGACGGCGAGGAGGCCCGGTTCCCCTGGGACGAGATCGGTGCGGTCGAGACGGACCTTCCGCGCTTCGGGCGCCGGTTCTCCGTGTCGGTCTGCACGACCGCCCGCCGCTGGTACGAGGCCGACGTCGACGCACCCTCCCGGAAGGTCCTGAAGGAGTGGGACGAGGAGTTCGACACCGTCCTGGACGAGTGGTTCGGCGAGGACTGAGGAGCCGGGAGAAGGGCCGGGCCGGGACGGCACGGCCGGAGGACGCAGAACGGCGGAGGCCGGTCCCGCATCCCGCGGGACCGGCCTCCGCCGTCTTGCGTACTGCCCGGCGTGCTGCCCGGAGCGTGACCGCTAGGAGGCGGGCTCGGGCTCGGGAGCCGGCTCCGTGCCGGCCGGGCCCTCCGGCTCCGCCGGGGTTTTGACCGACTCCAGCAGGAGCTGGGCGACGTCCACGACCTGGACGTTCTCCTTGGCCTTGCCCTCGTTCTTCTTGCCGTTGACCGAGTCGGTCAGCATCACCAGGCAGAACGGGCAGGCGGTGGAGACGATGTCCGGGTTCAGCGACAGCGCCTCGTCCACGCGCTCGGTGTTGATGCGCTTGCCGATGCGCTCCTCCATCCACATCCGCGCGCCGCCGGCGCCGCAGCAGAAGCCCCGCTCCTTGTGGCGGTGCATCTCCTCGTTGCGCAGGCCGGGCACCTTGCCGATGATCTCGCGCGGCGGCGTGTAGACCTTGTTGTGGCGGCCCAGGTAGCACGGGTCGTGGTAGGTGATCAGACCCTCGACCGGCGTGACCGGCACCAGGCGTCCCTCGTCGATGAGGTGCTGGAGCAGCTGGGTGTGGTGGATGACCTCGTAGTGCCCGCCGAGCTGCGGGTACTCGTTGGCGATCGTGTTGAAGCAGTGCGGGCAGGTCGCGACGATCTTCTTCTTGGACCGTTCGACGGTGACGCCCTCGTCCTCGTCCTCGCCGAAGGCCATGTTCAGCATGGCCACGTTCTCGGCGCCGAGCTGCTGGAAGAGGAACTCGTTGCCCAGGCGGCGGGGGGAGTCACCGCTGCACTTCTCGTCGCCGCCCATGATCGCGAACTTCACGCCCGCGATGTGCAGCAGCTCGGCGAAGGCCTTGGTGGTCTTCTTGGCCCGGTCCTCCAGGGCGCCGGCGCAGCCGACCCAGTACAGGTACTCGACCTCGGTGAGGTCCTCGATGTCCTTGCCGACGACCGGGACCTCGAAGCCTGTCTCCCGCTGAAGCTCCTTGGTCCACTCCAGCCGCTGCTTCTTGGCCAGCCCCCAGGGGTTGCCCTTCTTCTCCAGGTTCTTGAGCATCGTGCCCGCCTCGGACGGGAACGAGGACTCGATCATCACCTGGTAGCGGCGCATGTCGACGATGTGGTCGACGTGCTCGATGTCGACGGGGCACTGCTCGACGCAGGCGCCGCAGGTGGTGCAGGACCACAGCACGTCCGGGTCGATGACGCCGTTCTCCTCCAGCGTCCCGACCAGCGGGCGCTCGGCCTCGGCCAGGGCGGCGGCGGGAACGTCCTTCAGCTGCTCCTCGGTGGCCTTCTCCTCGCCCTCCATGTCCTTGCCGCCGCCGGCCAGCAGGTAGGGGGCCTTGGCGTGCGCGTGGTCGCGCAGCGACATGATCAGCAGCTTGGGAGACAGCGGCTTGCCGGTGTTCCAGGCGGGGCACTGGGACTGGCAGCGGCCGCACTCGGTGCAGGTGGAGAAGTCGAGGATGCCCTTCCAGGAGAACTGCTCGACCTGGGAGACGCCGAAGGTGTCGTCCTCGCCCGGGTCCTCGAAGTCGATCGGCTTGCCGCCCGAGGTCATCGGCTGGAGGGCGCCGAGCGCCACGTCGCCGCTGGACTCGCGCTTGAACCAGATGTTGGGGAACGCCAGGAAGCGGTGCCAGGCGACGCCCATGGTGATGTTGAGCGACACCGTGATCATCCAGATCAGCGAGACGCTGATCTTGATCATCGCGGTGAAGTAGATCAGGTTCTGCAGCGTGCCGGTCTCCAGCCCGTCGAAGGCCTCGACCAGCGGGTAGGAGACGAAGTACGCCGCCTCGTAGCCCTCGACGTGGTGGATCGCGCCCTCCAGGCCGCGCAGCACCAGGATCGCCAGGCCGATGGTGAGGATGACGTACTCGACGAAGTACGCCTGCCAGGCGGTCGAACCGGCGAAGCGGGACTTGCGGCCGGGGCGGGTGGGCAGGTTCAGCAGCCGGATCGCGATCAGCACCAGGATGCCGGCGACCGTCATCAGGCCGATGAACTCGATGTACATCTCGAACGGCAGGAAGCCGCCGAGGACGGGGAGGACCCAGTCGGCCTGGAAGAGCTGCCCGTAAGCCTGGGCCAGGGTCGGCGGAAGGGTCAGGAAGCCGATCGCGACGAACCAGTGGGCGAAGCCGACGATCCCCCACCGGTTCATCCGGGTGTGGCCGAGGAACTCCTTGACCAGGGTGATCGTGCGCTGCTTCGGGTCGTCGGTCCGACTGCCCGCCGGTACGGACTGGCCGAGCCTCACGAAGCGGTAGATCTGCGCGACGGCGCGTGCCAAGAGCGCAACGCCGACCGCGGTGAGTACCAGCGAGACGACGATCGCGGCGAGTTGCATGGCGGCTCCTCGAACCTGCGGGGCGGTGCCTGCGGCTGCAAGCTTACTAAGCGGTAACTTATCCGATCTGTTCGAGACTACCCATGAACAGAGGCCGTCTGTAGCCACTCGTACGGTGATCTGCGTCGCTGAGGCGGCCCTTGCCCGGGAGGTGGCCGCGGGGCCTCGGGGAGGGCCCGGGAACGGAAGGGTGGATCCATCCTATAGACCTCCCGTATCTCATCCTCCGAATCGGTGTCGAATGCGGTAAAAAGGGATGCGTTCGTTTCCCGTGGCCGGGAAGGAAGTCCCTATGCGCACTCCGCGCGCGGGGCTCGCGCGGGTCTCCGCGAGGCTCTGGGAGAGCCTGTGGGGGCGGTTGTGGGTCTGGCTCCTCCTTCCCTGGCTGCTCGTTCTCGCGGTCGCCGTCATCGAGGTCACCGACGGGCTCCACGGCCGCGTCGCGCACGCCGGCTCCCTGCTCACCCCGGCACCCGCGCTCGCCGCGGTCCGCGGGCGCCCGCGCGACGTGCTCGCCGTCTCCGCCGCCGCCCTGGCCCTCGGGCTGGCCACCTCCTTCGAACCGGTCACGGCCGAGACGGACACCTCCACGACCGCACTGGTCTCACTGGCGGTGGTGAGTGCGGCCGGCCTGGTGGCGGCGGCGGTCCGGCGGCGGCGCGAGGGTCAGCTCGTCCGGATCCGGCAGGTCGCCGAGGCGGCCCAGCTCGCCCTCCTCTCCCCGGTGCCGCGCCGCACGGACGGGCTGCGCCTGGCGGCCAGGTACAGCGCCGCCGAGTCCGACACGCTGATCGGCGGTGACCTGTACGAGGTCGTGGTCCGCCCGGACCGCACCCGGCTGATCATCGGCGATGTGCGCGGCAAGGGTCTGCCCGCGATCCGTACGGCCGCCGCGGTGCTGGGCGCCTTCCGGGAGGCGGCCCAGTACGAGTCCGCTCTGACGACCGTGGCCGGACGCTGCTCGCGCGCGGTGGAGCGGTGCGCGCGGGAGGCGGCCGGCGGCGCCGGCCCGGACGCGGAGGCGGAGGCGGAGGCGGAGGCGGACGAGCTGTTCGTCACCGCCGCGCTGGTGGAGATCGAGGGCGGGCGGCTGCGCGTCGTCGACCTGGGGCATCCCCCGCCGCTGCTGCTCACCGCCGGGGGCTGCGAGCCGCTGGCGGTCGATCCGCTGCCGCCGCTGGGGCTGGTGCACGGGTTCACGGCCGGGTGGGACGACGAACGCGGTCTGACCGTCCACACCCGGTGGCGTCCCGGGGACCGGCTGCTGCTCCACACCGACGGCATCGACGAGGCGCGCGACGGCAGGGGGCGCTTCTTCCCGCTCGCCGAGACGCTGCGGGAACTGCGCGGGGTGCCCACCGAGCGGCTGCCGGACGAGCTGCTGGCGGCGGTCGCCCGGCACACCGGAGGGAGGCTGCGGGACGACGCGGCGGTCGTCGCCGTCGAGTTCTCGGCGGCCGGCGAGGCGGTCGGGGAGGCGGTCACGGGGGTGGCCGGGGAGACGGGGGCGGAAGAGGGGCGGTGAGGGCCGGATGGATCGGGCGGCACGGGGAAGGCTGCCCCGTCCGGGAGTCATGGCGGCCCGGCGGGCGTCCTGATTCTCCGGACGGCTCCCCCTGCGACCGGCGTTCCGCGGGCAGTTTCCGCGGGCAGTTGAGGCGGGAACCCCCGGCCATGAGCTCGGTTGCCGGAGGAGACTTGAGTCGACGCGACTCATGTCTCTTGACGCTGCCCGCCCTCCTGCTGCACTCTTGAGCCAGATCTACTCAAGGCATGAGCTGGAGGAACCCGAAATGGCACGAGCGGTCGGCATCGACCTGGGTACGACGAACTCCGTCGTCAGTGTTCTCGAGGGCGGTGAGCCCACCGTCATCACCAACGCCGAGGGCGCCAGGACCACGCCGTCCGTCGTCGCCTTCGCCAAGAACGGCGAGGTCCTCGTCGGTGAGGTCGCCAAGCGCCAGGCCGTCACCAACGTCGACAGGACGATCCGGTCGGTCAAGCGCCACATGGGCACCGACTGGAAGATCAACCTGGACGGCAAGGACTTCAACCCCCAGCAGATCAGCGCCTTCGTGCTGCAGAAGCTGAAGCGGGACGCCGAGGCGTACCTGGGCGAGAAGGTCACCGACGCGGTGATCACCGTCCCCGCCTACTTCAACGACCACGAGCGCCAGGCCACCAAGGAGGCCGGCGAGATCGCGGGCCTGAACGTCCTGCGCATCGTCAACGAGCCGACGGCCGCCGCCCTGGCCTACGGCCTGGAGAAGGACGACCAGACGATCCTGGTCTTCGACCTCGGCGGCGGCACCTTCGACGTCTCGCTGCTGGAGATCGGCGACGGCGTGGTGGAGGTGAAGGCCACCAACGGCGACAACCAGCTCGGCGGCGACGACTGGGACCAGCGGATCGTCGACTACCTGGTCAAGCAGTTCCAGTCCGGCCACGGCGTGGACCTGGCCAAGGACAAGATGGCCCTCCAGCGGCTGCGCGAGGCGGCGGAGAAGGCGAAGATCGAGCTCTCCAGCTCGACCGAGACCACCATCAACCTGCCCTACATCACCGCCTCGGCCGAGGGCCCGCTGCACCTGGACGAGAAGCTCACCCGGGCCCAGTTCCAGCAGCTCACCGCCGACCTGCTGGAGCGCTGCAAGATCCCGTTCCACAACGTGATCAAGGACGCGGGCATCCAGCTCTCCGAGATCGACCACGTCGTCCTCGTCGGCGGCTCGACCCGTATGCCGGCCGTCGCCGAGCTCGTCAAGGAGCTGACCGGCGGCAAGGAGGCGAACAAGGGCGTCAACCCCGACGAGGTCGTGGCCATCGGCGCCTCGCTGCAGGCCGGTGTCCTCAAGGGCGAGGTCAAGGACGTCCTGCTGCTGGACGTCACCCCGCTGTCCCTGGGCATCGAGACCAAGGGCGGCATCATGACCAAGCTGATCGAGCGCAACACCACGATCCCGACCAAGCGCTCGGAGATCTTCACCACCGCCGAGGACAACCAGCCCAGCGTGCAGATCCAGGTGTACCAGGGCGAGCGGGAGATCGCCGCGTACAACAAGAAGCTGGGCATGTTCGAGCTGACCGGGCTGCCGCCGGCGCCGCGCGGGGTGCCGCAGATCGAGGTCACCTTCGACATCGACGCCAACGGCATCATGCACGTGTCGGCCAAGGACCTGGGCACCGGCAAGGAGCAGCGGATGACCGTCACCGGCGGCTCGGCGCTGCCCAAGGACGACATCGAGCGGATGATGCGGGAGGCCGAGCAGTACGCGGAGGAGGACCACCGGCGCCGGGAGGCGGCCGAGACCCGCAACCAGGCCGAGCAGCTCGTCTACACCACCGAGAAGTTCCTGACGGACAACGCCGACAAGGTGCCCGG
>NZ_PGSG01000070.1 GCF_002843305.1 Streptomyces barkulensis | reverse complement strand
CCCTACCTGCGCCCGGACGGCAAGACGCAGGTGACCGTCGAGTACGACGGGGACAAGGCGGTGCGGCTGGACACCGTGGTGGTCTCCTCCCAGCACGCCTCCGACATCGACGTCGGCGCGCTGCTGGCCCCGGACATCCGCGAGTTCGTCGTCGAGCCGGAGCTGACCGCTCTCGCCCGGAGCGGCGTCAAGCTGGACACCGACGGGTACCGGCTGCTGGTCAACCCCACGGGCCGGTTCGAGATCGGCGGCCCGATGGGGGACGCGGGCCTGACCGGCCGCAAGATCATCATCGACACCTACGGCGGCATGGCCCGCCACGGCGGCGGCGCCTTCTCCGGCAAGGACCCCTCCAAGGTGGACCGCTCGGCGGCCTACGCCATGCGCTGGGTGGCCAAGAACGTGGTGGCCGCGGGGCTGGCCGCCCGCTGCGAGGTGCAGGTGGCCTACGCCATCGGCAAGGCCGAGCCGGTGGGCCTGTTCGTGGAGACCTTCGGCACGGCCACCGTGGACCCCGGGCGGATCGAGCAGGCCATCTCCGAGGTGTTCGACCTGCGCCCGGCCGCCATCATCCGGGACCTGGACCTGCTGCGCCCGATCTACGCCGCCACGGCCGCCTACGGGCACTTCGGCCGGGAGCTGGACGACTTCACCTGGGAGCGCACCGACCGCACCGACGCGCTGCGCGAGGCCGCCGGGCTGTAACACCCCGCTCCCGCCGGCACCGGCCCGGCCCCCGGCGACTCCCCGGCAGGAGCCGCGGGGGCCGGGCCGTGTCAGTGGGTTCTGGTAGGACTGAGGGCTGTGAGCAGCGAGAACGGGCGACCGGACAAGCCGCCGGCGCAGGATCCGCCGGGAGGCGAGCAGCTCGCGCTGATCCGCGAGACCGTCCGCCGGGCCAAACCGCCCCGTGCCCGGCCGCGCACCTGGCGCGGCGCCGAGCTCGCCGAGCGCGACCCCGTCGCCCGCGTCCTGGTCGACAAGGGCCTGCTCCACCTCGACCGCCTCTTCGACTACGCCGTCCCCGCCGCCATGGACGCCGAGGCCCGGCCCGGGGCGCGGGTCCGGGTGCGCTTCGGCGCGGGGGAGCGGGGCGGACGCCGCGAGGGCGGCAGGCTGGTCAACGGCTTCATCGTCGAGCGCCGCGCGGACTCCGACTTCCCCGGCGTCCTCGCCCCCATCGCCCAGGTCCTCTCCCCGGAGCCCGTCCTCGGCCCCGGCCTGCTGCGGCTGTGCCGGGCCGTCGCCGACCGCTACGCCGGAGCGCTGGCCGATGTCGTCCAGCTCGCCGTGCCCCCGCGCATGGCCCGCGCGGAGAAGGCGCCCGCGGCGGCGGGCCCCGCCGCGCCACCGCCCCCGCCGCCCGGGGCGTCCTCCTGGGCGCGCTACCCGGCCGGGCCCGGCTATCTGCGGGCGCTGGCCGCGGGGGAGTCCCCGCGCGCGGTGTGGACGGCGCTGCCCGGCCCGCACTGGCCCGAGGAGCTGGCCACCGCCCTGGCCGCCGCCCTGGCCTCCGGGCGCGGCGCGCTCGCCGTACTGCCCGACGGGCGGGCCGCGGCCCGGGTGGACGCGGCCCTCACCGCCCTGGTCGGCGACGGCCGGCACGTCCTGCTCACCGCCGACGCCGGAGCCGAGGCCCGCTACCGCCGCTGGCTGGCCGTCAACCGCGGGCAGGTGCGCTGCGTCGTGGGCACCCGCGCCGCGATGTTCGCGCCCGTGCACGACCTGGGGCTGGTCGCGATCTGGGACGACGGGGACTCCAGCCACCGCGACCCCCGCGAGCCGATGCCGCACGCCCGCGAGGTGCTGCTGCTGCGCTCGGCCCGGGAGAGCTGCGGCTTCCTGCTGGGCGCGCACGGCAGCACCGTGGAGGCCGCCCAGCTCGTCGAGACCGGCTGGGCCCGCCTGCTGGCCGCCGACCGCGACGCGGTGCGGGCGAGCGCCCCCCTGGTCCGCACCGTCGGCGACGGCGACGAGGCGCGCGATCCGGCCGCGCGCGCCGCCCGGCTGCCCACCCTCGCCTGGAGCACCGTGCGCGAGGCCCTGCGCCGCGGCCCGGTGCTGGTGCAGGTGCCACGGCGCGGCTACGTCCCCCGGCTGGCCTGCGACCGCTGCCGCGAGCCCGCCCGCTGCGCCCACTGCGCCGGCCCCCTGGAGGCCACCGGCGGCGACGCCCCGCCCCGCTGCGGCTGGTGCGGACGCGACACGCCCGGCTGGGTGTGCGCGGAGTGCGGCGGCACCCGCCTGCGGGGGCGGGTCTTCGGAGCCCGGCGCACCGCCGAGGAACTGGGCCGGGCCTTCCCGGCCGTACCCGTCCGCACATCCGGCCGCGACCACGTCCTGGACGGCGTGCCCGACCGGCCCGCCCTGGTGGTCAGCACCCCCGGCGCGGAGCCGGTCGCCGAGGGGCCCGGCTACGCGGCGGCCCTGCTGCTGGACGGCTGGGCGCTGCTCTCCCGCCCCGACCTGCGCGCGGGGGAGGAGGCGCTGCGCCGTTGGCTGGCCGCCGCCGCACTGGTGCGCCCCCACGGCGAGGGCGGCACGGTGGTGGTGATGGCCGAGCCTTCGCTGCGGCCCGTCCAGGCGCTGGTGCGCTGGGATCCGGCCGGACACGCCCGGCGCGAGCTGGCCGAGCGGGCCGAGCTGGGCTTCCCGCCGGTGTCCCGGATGGCGGCGGTGACCGGACCGCCCGAAGCCGTCGCCGGACTGCTGGCCGCGGCCGGACTGCCGCCCGACGCCGAGGTCCTGGGACCGGTGCCGCTGCCGGCGCCCGACGCGGGCCGTCCCCGGCGCCCGGGCGGCCCGCCGCCGGGCGAACGGTGGGAGAGGGCCCTGGTGAGGGTGCCGCCGGGCAGCGGCGCGGCACTCGCCGCCGCGCTCAGGACCGCCCGTGCGGCCCGGCTCGCCCGACGCGGGAGCGAGCCCGTACGCGTCCGTGTCGATCCGGAGGACATCGGCTGACCGTCCACCGGACCGCCCCGGAGACGGGACCGCCCGGCGCCGGGCCGAGGGGGAGGGGCCGGGCGCCGGGCGGAGAGGGAGACGGCCCGGGATCAGCCGTTGCGGGGGGAGGGGAGGGCGCCCGTGCGGGGCTCCGGCGGCTGCGCCCGCTGCCCGGGCGCCGGGAGGGGGCCCTGCCCCGCGGCCACGGCGCGTGCGGCGGCCCCGGCCTCCCGGCCGCTCTCCCCGTCCCGGTCGGGCCGCCGCACCGCCTCCGCCCCGCCGGCGGCCGGAACCGCGGCCTGCGCGGTGGGCTGCGCGGTGGCCTGCGCGGTGGTCTGGGCGGTGGCCTGTGAGGCGGTCTGTGAGACGGCCGCGGGCGCCGTCACCGTCGCCGTCGCGGCACCGCCCGTCCGGGGCGCCGGCCGGCGTGAGCCGTAGCGGCGGTGGACGGCCTGCTTGGTCACGCCGAGCGCCGAGCCCACCGCGTCCCAGGAGAAACCCAGCGAGCGGTCGAACTCGACGGCCGCCGTCACCAGCGTCTCCACGCTGTCGCGCAGCTCCTGGGCGAGCCGCACGGTCGGCGCGGGCGCCCTGCCGTAGACGACGAAGCCCGCGGACGGGCCCGTGCGCCGCGGCCGGTAGACGTTGCCGAGCTGCGCGGTGAGCGTGCGCAGTGCGTCCACCTGCCGGCGGACCCGCTCGATGTCCCGCACCAGCAGGTGCAGGCTGGCCCGTGCCCGGGCGTCGGGGGTGGCGTGGTCGGCCATGGTCAAGCCTCTCGAACCGGCGTGGGATCGGCCGGCCGCGTCTGCGGCCGTTTCGGTCAAGCTGTATTGACCAACGCCGCACCGGGCGCCGGAGTCACGCTGAGGGGGCGTGAAAAAGCACCCATGTGCGGCGCGTTCGGGCCCGTACGCCCCGTTCGGTGCCCGGAGTGCCCGGTAGGGCCCGGCGTCGCGGCGGACCGTAGACTGGTGTGCCGCCCCGCGCCGCGTGCGTTCCCGCGCCCGGCGCGGCCTCGTGCCCGCCCCCGGCGCGTCCGCCCACCACACCCGTTACCGACGCACCCGTCTTCGAGAGGTAGTCCCGCACCGATGAGGCTCGTCTTCGCCGGCACCCCCGAGGTCGCCGTACCCGCCCTCGACGCACTGATCGCATCGGAGCGGCACGAGGTCGCGGCCGTCGTCACCCGGCCCGACGCGCCGGCCGGGCGCGGGCGCCGCCTGGTGGCGAGCCCGGTCGCCCAGCGGGCCGAGGAGGCCGGCATCGAGGTCCTCAAGCCCGCCCGCCCGCGCGACGAGGACTTCCTCGCCCGGCTGCGCGAGATCGCCCCGGACTGCTGCCCGGTCGTCGCCTACGGCGCGCTGCTGCCCGGGGTCGCGCTCGACATCCCGGCCAGGGGCTGGGTCAACCTGCACTTCTCGCTGCTGCCCGCCTGGCGCGGCGCCGCGCCCGTCCAGCACGCGATCATGGCCGGGGACGAGGTCACCGGAGCCTCCACCTTCCTGATCGAGGAGGGGCTGGACTCCGGACCGGTCTACGGCGTGGTCACCGAGGAGATCCGGCCCACCGACACCAGCGGCGACCTGCTGACCCGGCTCGCCTTCGCCGGCGCCGGACTGCTGGCCGCCACCATGGACGGCATCGAGGACGGCACGCTGCGGGCTGTCCCCCAGCCCGCCGAGGGCGTCAGCCTCGCCCCCAAGATCACGGTCGAGGACGCCCGCGTGGACTGGGCCGCCCCCGCCCTGCGCGTGGACCGCGTGGTGCGCGGCTGCTCGCCCGCGCCCGGGGCCTGGACGCTCTTCCGCGGCGAGCGGCTCAAGCTGCGGCAGACCGCCCTCGCCCCCGACCGCACCGGTCTGGGCCCCGGTGAGCTGGCCGTCGGCAAGAACACCGTGCACGCCGGCACCGGCTCGCACGCCGTCGAGCTGCTGTGGGTCCAGCCGCAGGGCAGGAAGCCGATGGCCGCCGCCGACTGGGCGCGCGGCGTGCGCATCGCCCAGGGGGAGACGCTGGGGGACTGAGGCGCCCCGCCCGGCCGGGTGGGATTAGGCTGGAACGCCGCGCCCCCCTGCCGCGCGCCACCCCCGACACCACCCGGAGCACCTTTTCCGTGAGCAGCCGGCCACGCCGTCCCGCCAAGCCCTACCGCCGCCCCAAGAAGGACCCCGTACGCCTGATCGCCTACGAGGCGCTGCGGGCCGTGGACGAGCGCGACGCATACGCCAACCTCGTCCTGCCTCCGCTGCTGCGCGAGGGCCGCGAGCGCGGCGACCTCGACGGACGGGACGCGGCCCTGGCCACCGAGCTGGTCTACGGCACGCTGCGCCGGCAGGGCACCTACGACGAGATCATCGCCGCCTGTGTGGACCGCCCGCTGCGCGAGGTGGACCCGCCGGTGCTGGACGTCCTCTCGCTCGGGGCCCACCAGCTGCTGGGCACCCGCATCCCCGCCCACGCCGCGGTCAGCACCACCGTGGAACTGGCCCGGGTGGTGCTCGGCGACGGACGGGCGCGGTTCGTCAACGCCGTACTGCGCAGGATCGCCGCCGACGACCTGGACGGCTGGCTGGAGAAGGTCGCACCGCCCTACGAGGACGACCCCGAGGAACACCTGGGGATCGTCCACGCCCACCCCCGCTGGATCGTCTCCGCCCTGTGGGACGCGCTCGGCGGCGGGCGCGAGGACGTCGAGGCGCTGCTGGAGGCCGACAACGACCGGCCCGAGGTCACCCTGGTCGCCCGCCCCGGCCGCGCCACCGCCGGGGAACTGCTGACCGGTGAGGCGGCGCCCGGCCGCTGGTCGCCGTACGCGGTCCGGCTCGCCGAGGGCGGCGAACCCGGCGCGATCGAGGCGGTGCGCGAGGGGCGCGCCGGGGTGCAGGACGAGGGCAGCCAGCTCGTCGCCCTCGCGCTGGCGAACGCGCCCCTGGACGGGCCCGACGAACGCTGGCTGGACGGCTGCGCCGGACCGGGCGGCAAGGCCGCGCTGCTGGGCGCGCTGGCGGCCGGACGCGGCGCGGCCCTGCTCGCCGCCGAGAAGCAGCCGCACCGCGCCCGCCTGGTGGCCCGCGCCCTGCGCGGCAACCCGGGCCCCTACCAGGTGGTCACCGCCGACGGCACCCGCCCCGCCTGGCGGCCCGGCTCCTTCGACCGCGTCCTGGTCGACGTGCCCTGCACCGGGCTGGGCGCCCTGCGCCGCCGCCCCGAGGCGCGCTGGCGCCGCCGCCCCGAGGACCTGGCCGGCTTCGCCCCGCTCCAGCGCGGACTGCTGACCGAGGCGCTGCGCGCGGCCCGGCCCGGCGGCGTCGTCGGCTACGCCACCTGCTCACCGCACCCGGCCGAGACCCGCGCGGTCGTCGACGACGTGCGCAGGCACGAGAGCGCCGAGCTGATCGACGCCCGCCCGCTGCTGCCCGATGTGCCCTCCCTGGGCGAGGGCCCCGACATCCAGCTCTGGCCGCATCTGCACGGCACCGACGCGATGTACCTCGCCCTGCTGCGCCGCACCTGAGCCGCGGGCCGGCGCCGGTGCGCGCGGGGGCGCACCTGGCGGCGGGGCCGGACAGGTGACACGACATACTGGGGCCATGGTTCAGATCAACCCCAGCATCCTGTCCGCCGACTTCGCACGCCTGGCCGAGGAGGCGCTGCGCGTCGGAGGGCCCGAGGGCGCCGACTGGCTCCATGTGGACGTGATGGACAACCACTTCGTCCCCAACCTCACGCTCGGTGTCCCGGTCGTCGAGTCGCTGCGCAAGGCGACCGACACCCCGCTGGACTGCCACCTGATGATCGAGGACCCCGACCGCTGGGCGCCGCAGTACGTCGAGGCGGGGGCCGGATCGGTCACCTTCCACGCCGAGGCCGCCGCCGCGCCGGTGCGGCTGGCCCGCGAGATCCGCGCCAAGGGCGCCCGCGCCTCCATGGCGCTCAAGCCCGCCACGCCGATCGAGCCGTACGAGGACCTGCTGCCCGAGCTGGACATGCTGCTGGTGATGACCGTCGAGCCCGGTTTCGGGGGTCAGGCGTTCCTCGACGTCATGCTGCCCAAGATCCGCCGTACCCGGCAGCTCATCGACAAGCACGGCCTGGAGCTGTGGCTCCAGGTGGACGGCGGGGTGTCGGCCTCCACCATCGAGCGGTGCGCCGAGGCCGGCGCGGACGTCTTCGTGGCCGGCTCGGCCGTCTACGGCGCGGACGACCCGGCCGCGGCGGTGCAGGCGCTGCGCGCCCAGGCCCGGGAGGCCGTGAACGGGGCCGCCGGCACGTGCGCCCACTGAGGACCGGCCCGGGGAGCCCGAGGGCGGCTGCGCGGAGGCGGGCAGAGGCGGGCATGGGTGCACCGTGCACGGAGTGGATCAGGACCGCCGCGGATCTGCGAGGATGAACGCGCAGAGTGAGGAACGGCGCGTACACGAGTACGGCGGAACGGTAGCGAGGTGAGTGCGGTGTCGACCGGGCGGTCAGCCACGAGAATGGGTCCCGCCGAGCTGATGCAGGCGGCGGCCATGGCGCGCCGCTTCTATCTGGAGGGCAAGTCCAAGATCCAGATCGCGGACGAGTTCGGGGTGAGCCGCTTCAAGGTGGCCCGGGTGCTGGAGACCGCGCTGGAACGGGATCTGGTGCGCATCGAGATCCGCGTCCCGGCCGAACTGGACGCCGAGCGGTCCGACGCGCTGCGTGCCCGCTACGGACTGCGCCACGCGGTGGTCGTCGAGTCGCCCTCGGATGCCGCCGAGGACGCCGCCGACCCGGAGAACCTCGGCGAGGTCGCCGCCGACCTGCTGGGCGAGCTGGTCACCGAGGGGGACGTCCTGGGGCTGGCCTGGGGCCGCTCCACCATCCACATGGCCACCGCGCTGCACCGGCTCCCGCCGTGCACCGTCGTCCAGCTCACCGGCGTCTACGACGCGGGCACCGCCGAGCGCGGCTCGGTGGAGGCCGTGCGCCGCGCCGCCACCGTCTCCGGCGGCGAGGCCCACCCGATCTACGCGCCGATGCTGCTGCCGGACGCGGCCACCGCCGCCGCGCTGCGCGGCCAGACGAGCATCGCCGCCGCGTTCGAGTACTTCGACAAGGTGACCGTGGCCGCGGTCTCCATCGGCTCCTGGGAGCCGGGCGTCTCCACCGTCCACGACATGCTCGGCGAACAGGAGCGCGCCCACTACGCCTCCCTCGGGGTCGCCGCCGAGATGTCCGCGCACCTCTTCGACGCCGAGGGCCGCCGTATCGGCCGCGACCTGGGCGAGCGCTGCATCACCGTCGAGGCCGACCGGCTGCGCCGCATCCCCGAGGTCATCGCGATCGCCGGCGGCCGCCGCAAGGCCGAGGCGATCGGCGCGGTACTCCGCTCCGGGCTGGTGACCAGCCTGGTCACCGACACCGCCGCCGCCGACTACCTGCTGCACGAGACCGGCCCCGGCCCCCGGCCCGCGCTGGAGCGGGCCGACCCGGACGAGAGCGCGCCCTGAGGGCCCGGGCCGGCGCCGGTCCGAGTCCGGCCCAGGCCCTCAGACGTTGGTGGGAACGTACGACGACATCCCCGTTCACCTGGCCTTTTCTCCATGACCGGGGGCCGGGGCGGGCGTGCAACAATGAAGTACGTGCGATTTCTCAACGATCAGCGGCCCGCGTACGACCTGACGTACGACGACGTCTTCATGGTGCCCAACCGTTCCGCGGTCGGCTCCCGGCAGGGCGTGGACCTCTCCGCGCCGGACGGGACGGGCACCACCATCCCGATCGTCGTGGCCAACATGACCGCGATCGCCGGGCGCCGGATGGCCGAGACGGTCGCCCGCCGCGGCGGCCTCACCGTCATCCCCCAGGACATCCCCCTGGACGTGGTCACCGACGTCATCTCCTGGGTCAAGCAGCGCCATCTGGTCCTGGACACCCCCATCGTCCTGGACCCCTCCGCGACCGTCGCCGACGCGCTGTCCCTGCTGCCCAAGCGGGCGCACGGCGCGGGCGTCGTCGTCGACGGGGAGCGGCGGCCGGTCGGCGTCGTCACCGACTCCGACCTGACCGGCGTGGACCGTTTCACCCAGCTCGCCCAGGTCATGTCCCGCGCCCCGCTGCTCCTGGACGCCGGCATCGATCCGAGCGAGGCGTTCACCCGCCTGGACGGCGCCCACCGCAAGTTCGCCCCCGCCGTCGACGCCGAGGGCCGCCTGGTCGGCATCCTCACCCGCAAGGGCGCCCTGCGCGCCACCCTCTACACCCCCGCGACCGACGAGGCCGGGCGGCTGCGGGTGGCCGCCGCCGTCGGCATCAACGGCGATGTCGCCGGCCGCGCCGAGGGGCTGCTCGCCGCCGGGGTGGACACCCTCGTCGTGGACACCGCCCACGGCCACCAGGAGTCCGTGCTCTCCACCCTGGAGACGATCCGCGCGCTGGATCCGCGAGTCCCCGTGGTGGCGGGCAACGTCGTCTCCGCGGAGGGCACCCGGGACCTGATCGAGGCCGGCGCCGACATCGTCAAGGTCGGCGTCGGGCCGGGCGCCATGTGCACCACGCGCATGATGACCGGTGTGGGCCGACCCCAGTTCTCCGCCGTCCTGGAGTGCGCCGCCGAGGCGCGCAGGCACGGGAAGCACGTCTGGGCCGACGGCGGTGTGCGGCACCCGCGCGACGTGGCCATGGCGCTGGCCGCCGGAGCCTCCAACGTCATGATCGGCTCCTGGTTCGCCGGCACCCACGAGTCCCCCGGCGACCTCCAGCAGAGCGCCGACGGGCGCCTGTACAAGGAGAGCTTCGGCATGGCCTCCGCACGCGCGGTGCGCAACCGCACCGCCGAGGAGTCCGCCTACGACAGGGCCCGCAAGGCCCTGTTCGAGGAGGGCATCTCCACCTCCCGGATGTTCCTCGACCCGGCCCGGCCGGGGGTGGAGGACCTGATCGACTCGATCATCGCCGGGGTGCGCTCCTCGTGCACCTACGCCGGGGCCGCCACCCTGGAGGAGTTCGCCGAGAAGGCCGTCGTCGGCGTTCAGAGCGCCGCCGGCTACGCCGAGGGCAAGCCGCTGCACGCCAGCTGGTGACCTGCGCCCCCGCGGCCCGCCCGGGAAAGAGGACCGGGCGGGCCGCGGCTGCTCCGAGTGCATCTTCCCGGACGCCGCCCGGACCCGGACGTTCCTCTCCCGGCGGCTGGACCGGGAGGAGACCGAGGAGGCGCCGGCCGCCGCGGCACTGGCCGTCGACGCCTGCCTCACCGACGGCCGAACCTGGGTGAGGGCCCTGCCCGCCGGGTGACGTACGGGGTGAGTACGGGGCGGCGGCGGACCGGCGCGTACGCGCCTGCGCCGGCCACCGCCGGGAGGTGTGCGAGGCTCAGGGGGTTCCGCGTGTGACCGGTATGCGAAAGATCTCCCGAGGAGTCGTCCCGCGATGGACCAGGGTGCCGCTTCCCCCGTTTCCTCTCCCTCCCCAGGGCCCGGCAGGCCCCTCTCGCGGCTGACGCGCCGCAAACCCGTCGAACGGCTCGTCGCCGAGAGCGGCCACGGGGAGGGCGGCCTGCTGAGGCGCTCACTGGGGGTGTGGCAGCTCACCGCGATCAGCATCGGCGCCACCCTGGGCACCGGCATCTTCGTCGTCCTGGGCGAGGCCGTGCCCGAGGCCGGTCCGGCCGTCACCGTCTCCTTCGCCCTCGCCGGGCTGACCGCGCTGTTCTCCGCCCTGTCCTACGCCGAACTGGCCGGCGCCATCCCGGTGTCCGGCTCCTCCTACACCTACACCTACGCCACCATGGGCGAACTGCTGGGCTGGGTGATCGGCTGGTGCCTGATCCTGGAGTACGGGGTGTCGGTGGCCGCCGTCGCGGTCGGCTGGGGCGAGTACCTCAACGAACTGCTCGACGGCACCGTCGGCGTCAC
This sequence comes from Streptomyces barkulensis, assembly GCF_002843305.1. GTDB lineage: Bacteria > Actinomycetota > Actinomycetes > Streptomycetales > Streptomycetaceae > Streptomyces > Streptomyces barkulensis. The sequence continues at coordinate 50,812 of NZ_PGSG01000070.1, read as the reverse complement.
CATCCCGGCCGCACTCTCCGCACCCCCGGGCGACGGAGGGATCGTCAACCTGCCGGCCCTGCTGGTCGTCCTGCTCGCCATGGCCCTCCTGCTCGGCGGCGCCCGCGAGAGCGCCCGCGCCAACGCCGCCATGGTCGCGGTGAAGATCGGCGCGCTGCTGATGTTCTGCGCCGTCGCCGCCACCGGCGTACGCGCCGGGAACTACACCCCGTTCGCGCCCCTGGGGGTGGCCGGGATCAACGCCGCGGCCGCGACGCTGTTCTTCTCCTACATCGGCTTCGACGCCGCCTCCACCGCCGGTGAGGAGGCCAGGGACCCCCGGCGCGACCTGCCGCGCGCCATCGTCCTGTCGCTGGTGATCGTCACCGTGCTGTACTGCCTGGTCGCGGCCGTCGCGGTCGGCGCCCTGCCCTGGCAGGACTTCACCGGCACCGAGGCGGCCCTCGCCGGGATCATGGAGGAGGTCACCGGACGCACCTTCTGGTCCGTCCTGCTGGCCCTCGGCGCCGTCGTCGCCATCGCCAGCGTCGTCCTGGCCGTCCTGTACGGGCAGACCCGCATCCTGTTCTCCATGTCCCGCGACGGACTGATCCCGCAGGTGTTCTCCCGGGTGCACCCGCGCACCGGCACCCCGCGCGCGGGCACCCTGATCGTGGCCGCCTTCTGCGGCACCCTGGCCGCCGTGATCCCGCTGGGCCGGCTCGCCGACGCCACCAGCATCGGCACGCTGTTCGCCTTCGCGCTGGTCAACGTCTCCGTCGTCGTCCTGCGCCGCACCCACCCGCAAACGCCCCGGGGCTTCCGCGTCCCGCTCTCACCGCTGCTGCCCGCGCTGGGCTTCGGCTTCTGCGTGTGGACGATGGCCGGCCTGGACGCGGTCACCTGGACCGTCTTCGGCCTCTGGCTGGCCGGCGGCCTGGCGCTCTACTTCTCCTACGGCATCCGCCACTCGCGCCTCAACGAGCCGGGCGGAGCGGGTGGACCGGGCGGGCCGGCCGGGCCGGCCGCCACCGACCGGGCCGGGCGGTAGCGCCCGGCCGCAGCCGGCCCGGCGGGCCTCAGACGCACTCGCCGGACTTCCCGACGGCCTCGGCGTAGGCGGCGATGAGCTTCTTCATCGCCGCCTCGTCGGGCTTGCCCGGCTCGTCGACCCTGGCCGCGACGAAGAGGTCGTCATCGGGCTTCCGCGGCTCGGGACAGGTGACCTTCCCGACGGCTCCGGTGCCGGAGTAGATGAACCTGCCGTCCTCCGTTTCCTTGTCGCCGGGCTCCACGTTGGGGAACACGGAGGCGAACCTGGCCGGCGAAGTCCCCTTCTTCCACCACTCGATGTTGAAGGTGAGCACCTGCGTGTCGTCGACGTAGACGAGACAGCGCGTCATCCCGTCCGCCCTGTCGGAGACGGCGGTGGAGATCTCCTCCCCCGGGGGCAGGAGAGGCTCCGTGAGATCCGGGGACACGGCCGTGCCGCACAGCGATGAGGGGATCTCGTAGTTCTTCTCCTGCGCGGAGCAGGAGGCCGTTCCGAGGCCGAGGAGCAGCACGAAGGCGGCCGAGACCGCGAGCCGGGATCCTGATCGCATGCGCCTTCCCGGACGTCTCGGTCCGATTCCTGCCCCGGCGGGCGGAGAGGGAACGACGGGGCCGCGCCGAATGGTCATCCGGGGATCTCCGTGTCGAGGTCGTCCGCCATCTGGGAGACATTGACCGAGGCGCTGTCGAAACCGTCCTCGTTGCCGCGCCTCACCCAGTCCGCCACCTGATCGGCGTACGGCCGGTCGTGTGCCTTGGCAGCTTCCATGGCGGCCGTCTGACCGTGCCACAGGCTGTTCTCCCTGGAGCGTTCCCACCTCTCGCCCACGTTCTCCCCGGCGTCCTTGAGGTTGCTCGGCTCCAGATCACCGAAGATCTGCTCCAGGACGACGCTGCTGACCGTGTTGGCGGCCCCGCCCGCGACGGCCCCCGCGACGGGCGTTGCGACGAAACTCGTCCCCACACCGATACCGGTCCCGATGGTGCCGGAGATGATGTTCTTCACCTGCCCCATCGACTTCTTGTAGTCCTCGTCCTGCTGACTGGCGTCTGCCAGTACCGCCTCCTGACGGCCGATGGACAACGTGCCGCTGATCTCCCCGGATCTCCGCGCGATGTCCTCGATCGTGGTCTGGGGGTTCTGTGGGTACCGCCTGTCCTCCGGCAGGTCGGGGTTCAGGTGGTAGTCCATCAGGTTGGTCATGTAGGCCTTCTGTCCCATCTCGACCTTGGCGAACCCCTCCGGGTTCTGGCCCACGCTGACGAGGAAGCGCGTGACGTCGTTGTGGTCCAGTTCAGCGGCGGTGCCGGCGACGGGGAACAGCAGGTTGGTGTTCCCGTATCTGTCGTCGGCCATGGCCCGGTTGATGTCGGGCAGGTACTCCGCCGCGATCTGGCCCATGCTGTCCGACAGGTAGCCGCGCTCGGTGAGGCGCTCGGTGTCGTCCGAGACGGAGTCGAAGATCTGCTCCACCAGCCGGGCCTGCTCCGGGCTGTGCGGAGGGGTGTCCGGGCCGGGCTGCTCACCGGCCGGATGGCCGGTCGCCGCCGCCTCCAGGGCCCAGCCCATGGCGTTCTGCCCGGCGATGCTCTCCTCGAACTCGGAGTCGTACTGCTTGGGCCAGTCGCGCTCCTCGAAGAGGTACTGGAAGTTGGTCAGACCGACCTTGCCCTCCTTGCCGTTGCCGTCGGTGTCCCGGGTGAAGTCGTGGTCCTCGTCCTTGGTGACGAAGGTGCCGTTGAAGAAGTCGGTGGCGGCCTCCGGGCTCCTGCCCAGAGCCATCATGAAGCCCGTCATCGGGTCCGACCCCTCGTCGGTACCCGTCCGGTTGAGCATCGGTCCCATGGGGAAGTGCCAGGCCAGCTCCGCGCTGCGGCCGTTGCCGCTGCGCTCCTTCTCGACCCGGATGAGCTCGTCGCCGTAGTCCTTGAGGAACTTGTCGTCGAAGTCGCCCCAGCGCATCAGGTTGCTCATCACCTGGGCGCCCACGGCCCGGGGGTTGTCCTTGCTCGGGACGAACTCGCCGGTCAGCCCGACCATGTCCCGCTCCCAGCGCTGCATGGCCGGGCTGTCGGACTGGGTGGCGGTGGCCAGGGTCAGGCCGAGGTTCTCCTGCAGGGCGCCGTACTTGTCCACCCGGGCCTGGCCGAGCTGCATGTTGGTGTGCGGGTCGTTGATGCCCGCCCAGAAGTCCAGCACGCCCTGGGGGCCGAGCCCGGTGGCGAACCGCTCGGCGAAGAGGGGATCGTCCTTGTACCGCGCCATGGTGGAGTTGAAGTCGTCGAACTCCTGCGGGGACATGCCCGCGGGGTCCTCGGCGAGCTCGACGGCCCGGTCGGCGGCCTCCATCGCCTCGGCGGCGGAGTCGCGGTCGGCGTAGGAGGCGTCGGAGAAGCCGTAGGGCGTCTGGTCGGCCAGGGCCCTGAGCGCCCTGGCGGCACTGGAGTCACTCTCGGCGGCCTTGCTGAGGATGCCCTGCACCTCGTCGCGCAGGGCGGTGACGTTCTCGGGGGTGTGGTCGGGTACGTCGGTGCCCTCGGCGGCGCGGTCGGGGTGGATGTTCATGGTGACGGTGAAGCTGCCGTCGGTGTTGGCGATGACCGTCAGGTTCTTCTTCAGGCCGCGCTCGATGGCGTCGTTGAGCTGCCTGCGGTACTCCACCAGCTCGTCGTGGGTGTCCTTGAGGATGTTGTGGATGGAGGACGCCTGGGTGTGGGCGTCGGCGAACTCACCGGTGGTCTTGGCCACGAACTCCCGGGTGACGGCGGCGTTCAGGCCGGTCCAGTCGGCCTTGTCGGCCCTGCCCTTGAGCTGCGAGCGGGCGTCGTCCTTCAGGGTGCTGAGCTTCCCGACCATCTCCGACCAGTCGGAGACGGCCTTGTTCAGCTTGGAGAAGTCGGCGTGGCGGAGGGCGTCGAGCTTCACTGGAGCCGGGTCCTCTCGTCGAAGCCCTCGTCGAGCGCGGAGACGCTGTTGAACAGCGAGCTGATGTGCTGCTCGTCGTTGGCGTGTTCCTTGTTGCTGTACTCCATGTGGTTGGAGATGTGGGCGCAGGCGTCGGTGAGGGTGCGCAGCTGCTCCTGCCACCGGGTCGCGACGTGGTCCAGGGCTGCGCCGATCTCGAAATCGCCCTTCAGGCCCGCGGCGGCGCTGTTGCTGCTCTCCCGGGCGAGGTCGCCGTCCCTGCGCAGCCGTCCGTGGAGCTCGAACGCCGCGTCCCCGACGGCGGCCAGGTCCTTCTGCGAGACCTCCAGCTCGCCGGAGGACGTCGAGACGCCCCCGCCTCCGCCGCCGTCGAGCCGGTTCAGGCGCATCTGTGTGGCCTTCCGCTCGCCGGCGGCCTCCACCAGCTGTTTCCACTCATCGTCGAACGACACGTTCTCTCCCCCGCGTCCGGCTCCGTCTGTTGGGCCACACCGTATAGAAGCGCGTCTTCCGGTCGCCAGTGAGAGCCGCGGGGAAGGGGAACGGGACGGGGCCGCCGTGCGGCCGCCGACGGACACCAGGACGCCCGGTTCGCGGGGGTGCGGCCGGAAAGGGGCGCCCGGAAATCCGGATATGCGCCCTCCCGGGCCGCGCCGCCGCCCCGTGTGATGCATCGGTGAGGATTTCCCGGCCTTCCGTGCCGCGGCCCGGTGCCGCCGGAGGGACGCCCCGCCGGTCCGGTGTGCTGTACTTCGCTGCCGGGGCGGCGCGATCACCGCGGCGCCCTAAGTACCGCCCGCACGACAGAAGTGGCCCACCCGCAGTGCGACTGAACGAGCTCGACGAACGCATCGTCCGCGCCCTCGCCGAGGACGCCCGGCGCTCCTACGCCGACATCGGCGCCGAGGTGGGGCTGTCGGCCCCCGCCGTCAAACGCCGGGTGGACCGGCTGCGCGAGCAGGGCGCCATCACCGGCTTCACCGTACGGGTGGACCCGGCGGTGCTCGGCTGGGAGACCGAGGGCTTCGTCGAGATGTACTGCCGCCACAAGACCTCACCCGAGGACATCCGCCGGGGACTGGCGCGCTATCCGGAGGTGGTCTCCGCCTCCACCGTGACCGGCGACGCGGACGCCGTCGTCCAGGTCTTCGCCTCCGACATGCGGCACTTCGAGCGGGTGCTGGAGCGGATCGCGGGGGAGCCGTTCGTCGAGCGCACCCGGTCGGTGCTCGTCCTCTCCCCGCTGCTGCGGCGCTACGGTTCGGGGCCGCCGGCCTGAGGCGCTCCGGGGCTGTACGGCCGGCTGCGCAACGAATCGACGCACCACGGCCTCAACGCGCAACGGATCGATGCCTGATGCGCAACGAGTGCGGCTTGTGGGACGCGGCGGGCGGACCGTACCGTCGAGGCGTCCCCAGATCCCGCAGCCGTACCCCGGCACGCCCGGTACGGCTGTCCGACGTGAACGCGAAGAGGTCCCATGACGCCGCTGCGCACCGCGCTGCTCCAGGGCCCCGGCGGTGTCCCCGGCTCCACCGCGGACAGCCTGGCCGCCCTCGACCGCGCCGCCCGCGAGGCCGCCGCGCGAGGGGCCCGGCTGCTGGTCGCCTCCGAGATGTACCTGACCGGGTACGCGATCGGGGAGCGGGTGGCGGAGCTGGCCGAGCCCGCCGACGGCCCCGGCGCCGAGGCGGTGTCCCGCATCGCCGCCGAGCACGGGATCGCCGTCGTCTACGGCTACCCCGAGCGCGACGGCGACGCGGTGTACAACTCCGCCGGGCTCGTCGGTCCCGACGGCGCCCGGCTGGCCGACTACCGCAAGACCCATCTGTACGGCGGCTTCGAGACCTCCGCCTTCCGGCCGGGCGACACCCCCGTCGTCCAGGCCGACCTCGACGGTGTCCGTGTCGGGATGCTGGTCTGCTACGACGTGGAGTTCCCCGAGAACGTCCGCGCCCACGCGCTGGCCGGCACCGAGCTGCTGCTGGTGCCGACCGCACTGATGCGGCCGTACGAGATCGTCGCCGAGACCCTCCTGCCGGCCCGCGCCTTCGAGAACCAGCTCTACATCGCCTACGCCAACCGCTGCGGCACCGAAGGCGCGGGCGGGAACGGGTACGGGGACGGGGACGACGGCGCGATCACCTTCGCCGGGCTGAGCTGCCTGGCCGCGCCCGACGGCACGGTCCGCGCCCGCGCGGGCGCGGGGGAGGACCTGATCACCGCCGACGTCGACCCCGGGCGGCTGAGGGCGTCGCGCGCGGACAACCCCTATCTGCGCGACCGCCGCCCCGAGCTGTACGCCTCCCTCACTTGAGGCACCGGCACCACACACCCCGCGCCCCGCCCCACCCGATACCGCAGCCGGCCGCCGGTCCGGGCCGACCGCCCGGACACGGCCCGCCACGTACCACCAGGAGAACCACCCATGACCTCCACGGTGCCCGCCGCCGTCCACGACGAGCAGCACGCACAGGCGCGGACCGAACCGCCCGTCACCATGTTCGGCCCGGACTTCCCCTTCGCCTACGACGACTACCTCGCCCACCCCGCCGGCCTCGGCCAGGTGCCCGCCACCGAGCACGGCACCGAGGTCGCGGTCGTCGGCGGCGGACTGTCGGGGATCATCACCGCGTACGAGCTGATGAAGATGGGCCTGAAGCCGGTGGTCTACGAGGCCGACCGGATCGGCGGGCGGCTGCGCACCGCCCGCTTCGAGGGCTGCGACCCCGAACTGACCGCCGAGATGGGCGCGATGCGCTTCCCGCCCTCGTCCACCGCCTTCTGGCACTACGCGGACCTGGTGGGGCTGGAGACCAAGCCCTTCCCCAACCCGCTGGCGCCCGACACCCCCTCCACCGTCGTCGACCTCAAGGGCGAGTCCCACTACGCCCGCACCCTGGACGACCTGCCGGAGGTCTACCACCAGGTGATGGAGGCCTGGAACGCCTGCCTGGAGGAGGGCGCCGACTTCTCCGGCATGCAGCGGGCCATACGGACGCGCGACGTGCCGCGCATCCGCGAGATCTGGTCGCGTCTGGTGGAGAAGCTCGACAACCAGACCTTCTACGGCTTCCTGTGCGACTCCCCGGCGTTCTCCTCCTTCCGCCACCGGGAGATCTTCGGCCAGGTCGGCTTCGGCACCGGCGGCTGGGACACCGACTTCCCCAACTCCATCCTGGAGATCCTGCGGGTCGTCTACACCGGAGCCGACGACGACCACCGCGGCATCGTCGGCGGCAGCCAGCAGCTCCCGCTGCGGCTGTGGGAGCGCGAGCCGGCCAAGCCGGTGCACTGGCCGAAGGGCACCTCACTGAAGTCCCTGCACGGTGGCGACCCGCGCCCGGCCGTGACCCGGCTGCACCGCACCGCGGGCAACCGCATCACCGTCACCGACGCCACCGGCGACGTGCGCACCTACCGGGCGGCGGTCTTCACCGCCCAGTCGTGGATGCTTCTGTCGAAGATCGACTGTGACGACGACCTGTTCCCCATCGACCACTGGACGGCGATCGAGCGGACCCACTACATGGAGTCCTCCAAGCTGTTCGTGCCGGTGGACCGGCCGTTCTGGCTGGACAGGGACGAGCACACCGGCCGGGACGTGATGAGCATGACGCTCACCGACCGCATGACGCGGGGCACCTACCTGCTGGACGACGGCCCGGACCGGCCGGCCGTGATGTGCCTGTCCTACACCTGGTGCGACGACTCCCTGAAGTGGCTGCCGCTCAGCCCTCAGGAGCGGCTGGAGGTCATGCTCAAGTCCCTGCGCGAGATCTATCCGGACGTCGACATCCGCAAGCACATCACCGGCAACCCGGTCACCGTCTCCTGGGAGAACGAGCCGTACTTCATGGGGGCCTTCAAGGCCAACCTGCCGGGCCACTACCGTTACCAGCGGCGGCTGTTCACCCACTTCGCGCAGGACCGGCTGCCCGAGGACAAGCGCGGCGTCTTCCTCGCCGGCGACGACATCTCCTGGACGGCCGGCTGGGCCGAGGGCGCGGTGCAGACCGCCCTCAACGCGGTGTGGGGCGTGATGCACCACCTCGGCGGTTCCACCGACCCCGCCAACCCCGGGCCGGGCGACGTCTACGACGAGATCGCCCCGGTCGAACTCTCCGAGGACTGAGCGGCCCGGGAGGGCTGCGCGGGGCGGGAGGGCTGCGCGGGCCGGGACGGCCGGGAAGCGCATCCGGACGCCTGGAGGGACCTCTCCCGCCGAGCGTCCGGGCGGCGCTCCAGCGGGGTGAGCAGGAAGCGGCCCACCAGGCCCACCCCGGTGTCCAGCCGGCGGGTGAACTCCTCGGCCAGCTCCGGCAGCCGCCGCATGCTCCACAGCAGCCGCGCCGCCGACCAGGCCGAATCCCTGGCCCGCTCCATGTTCCAGCCGGCGATCAGATGGGTGAGCGGGTCGGCGACGTCCAGCGGACCGGGGCCGGGCGCCAGGTCCTCGCGGATCCGCTCCTCCAGCTCCACCAGGACGTCTCCGATCCGGTCGAACGCGCCCTGGAGCGCGGAGGGTTCGCACCCGTGCGCCCGGGCGGTGTCCACCACGGCCAGTGCCAGGTCGTACCCGATGTGCGCGTTGACCCCCGCCAGCGCGAACTGCGCGGGGTGCACGCCCGTGTGGTGGCGCGCCCGGAACAGCGGGCGCCAGCAGGCGGGGACGGGCCCTCCGGCGGAGGCCAGGTCGACGGCGGCCGGGTAGCGTCCGGCGAAGACCGCCGCCAGGGCCGCCGCGGAGCGGGGGCGGGGCAGGAGGCCGTCGACGAGGCTGTGGCGCACCGACAGCGTCACGGCCAGATAGACCCGGTTGAAGGCCGCCACCCCGTCGTGCGGCGGCAGTTCCTCCTGGAGCGCGCGCATCCGCGCGATCACTCCGTCCATCCCTTCCGCCCCGCCCGCCTCGTCCGTCCTGTCCGCGGCGGCGGGTCCGGCGGCGGACCCGGACTGCGTCATCGTCATGCGCTCAGCGTGGCAGAAAGAGGACGGGCGCAGGGGGCGGAGTGGGAAGTCCCCCGGATCGGGCGACCCCCGAACGGACGGCGAACCACTGTCCGCGACCTGCCGCGCAGGAACGGCGGGCGGCGGGCGGCAGCGGACAGGCGGCGGGCGGCCGTACCGCCGCCTACCGCTTGCCGGGCCCGGTGCCGTCCGTGTCCTCCGCGCCGCCGGCGCCGTCCGCGCCGCCGTCCGCGGTCTCGGTGTCGTAGGAGGAGGTGCCCTCGTCCAGCAGCGGCTCCTGGACGCGCATGTGCGCCGGGGCCAGCGCCCGCAGCACGTGGTAGCCGGTGAGGACGACGATGGTGCCCAGCGCGATGCCGTTCAGTTCGAAGCTGTCGGTGATCTCCAGGCTGACGCCGCCGACGCCGATGATGACGCCCGCCGAGACCGGCACCAGGTTCAGCGGGTTGCGCAGGTCCACCCGGCCCGCGAGCCAGATCTGCGCGCCGAGCAGGCCGATCATGCCGTAGAGGATCACGGTGATCCCGCCGAGCACACCGCCGGGGATCGCGGCGATCACCGCGCCGAACTTCGGGCAGAGCCCGAACAGCACGGCGAAGCAGGCGGCGGCCCAGTAGGCGGCGGTGGAGTAGACGCGGGTCGCGGCCATCACGCCGATGTTCTCGGAGTACGTGGTGGTGGCCGGGCCGCCGACCGCGGTGGACAGCACCGTGGCCGCGCCGTCGGCGCCGATCGCGGTGCCCAGCTTGTCGTCGAGCGGATCGCCGGTCATCTCGCCCACGGCCTTCACATGGCCCGCGTTTTCCGCGATCAGCGCGATCACCACCGGCAGCGCCACCAGGATCGCCGACCACTGGAACTCGGGGGCGTGGAGGGAGGGCAGCCCGATCCAGTCGGCCTCGGAGACGCCCGAGAGGTCCAGCCGCCAGTGGTCGACGGCCTCCCCGCCGCCCGCCGGGGAGTGGATCTTCCCGAAGAGGCGGTCCATGGCCCAGGAGACGACGTAGCCGAAGACCAGCCCGAGGAAGATCGCCACACGGGACCAGAAACCACGCAGCGCCACCACCGCGAGCCCGGTGAAGAGCATGGTCAGCAGCGCCGTCCACTGGTCCTGCGGCCAGTACGTCGAGGCCGTCACCGGCGCCAGGTTGAAGCCGATCAGCATCACGACCGCACCGGTGACCACGGGCGGCATCACCGCGTGGATGACCCGCGCGCCGAACCTCTGCACCACCAGGCCGGCCAGCAGCAGCACCAAGCCGACCACCAGCAGCGCCCCGGTGATCGTCCCGCTGTCGCCGCCCGAGGCCCGGATCGCCGCGGCGACGCCGACGAAGGAGAGGCTGGAGCCCAGATAGCTCGGCACCCGGCCGCGCGTCATGAGCAGGAACACCATGGTGGCGACGCCCGACATCATGATGGCCAGATTGGGGTCCAGGCCCATGAGCACCGGAGCGACGAAGGTGGCCCCGAACATCGCCACCACGTGCTGGGCTCCCAGCCCGGCCGTCCGCGGCCACGACAGCCGCTCGTCGGGCCGTACGACGGCTCCGGGCGCCGGTGTGCGACCGTCGCCGTGCAGGGTCCAGCGCAGACCGAGGCCCATGGGTGCTCCGTTTCGTGCTCGCGCGGTGGTGCGTTCCGGCGCGCTTCGGAGTGCTTCGGGGCGCGCCGGGGGTGTGATCGGATGTGACCGGAATCGATCGGCCCACATGGTACGGGGCGCCTTCGGGGATGTCAGCGGGCGGTGCGCGGCCGGAGCGACCCCGCCATGCCCCCGGCCCCGGGCGGCGAACGCCCGCCGCCCCTTCACCGATCCGGGAGAAAACCCGGAAGCCGAGGTGCGCGAGAATGTCGGAGCAGATTTCCCTGAAATGTGCCCGAGGGTGTGAAGGGGTGGCATGGAATCCACCGTAAAGGCATAGGGTGTTATGTGGGAAAGAGGCTGAGTGTTCGCATGGAAAAGCGGCTGGAAGTCATCTGTTCCCGAGCGGGGGGAATTCTGCTAGCGTTCAGGGTGTCGGCGGAAAGCGGTGCGGTCGGCCGCATTTTCCCGTTCGATGACGAGAACCCCGGGAGTCCGTTTTCGGTGGAGTGGCCGAGAGGCGAGGCGGCGGCCTGCAGAGCCGTTCACACAGGTTCGAATCCTGTCTCCACCTCCGGCCGGTCCCGTCGCCGCTTGAAGCGGCGACGGGCCGGTTCCGGGGGTCGCGGGGCGGCCCTCGGAACCGGGGCTCCGGTTCAGATTCCGCCCGCGCCCCCGCCCGTGTAGGACTCCCGGACCGCCCCGGCCAGCCGGTGCGCCCAGGCGGCGGCGCGGTCACCGGGCCGCCAGGCCAGGAGCAGCCGGTGGCGGACGGCGTCGTCGTCCAGCGGGAGGCAGACCATCCCGGCCGCCGGGGCCGGGAGCGGGTAGGCGGGCAGTACGCCGCCGGTGGCGCAGGCCAGCGCCGCGGCCTCGGCCTCGTCGGCCGCCCAGCGCACTTCGACGTGCACGCCGCGGCGCCGCACCGCGGTCATGAAGCGGTGGTGCAGGGCGGCGTGCCGGCGACCCGCGGGGAGCAGACACGTCCGGCCGTCGATGTCGAAGAGGGAGACCGAGGCCCGCTCCGCCGGCCGGTGGTCGGCCGCGGTCCGGACGAGCAGGCTCTCCTCGGCGAGCACGGCCGTGCCGAGGGTGTCCGGCAGGGGCCCGTCCAGTTGGGGGAAGTGCCGGAACACGACCAGGTCCAGGCGGTGCAGGCGGAAGAGGTCCGGCAGGGCGGCGCCGCAGTCCACGGCGCCGCAGTCCACGGTGCGCACCTCGACGGCGGCCGACGGCAGCAGGGCGCGGGCACGGGCGGTGACGAGCGGCAGAGCGGGGTGGGGGACGGCCCCGATGCGCAGGCGCTCCGCCGCCGGGCCCGGCGGGTCCCCGTGCGCGCCGGCGGCCAGCAGCCGGTCGACCACCGGAAGCAGTTCGTCGGCGCAGTCCAGCAGCAGCCGGCCGGCCGCCGTGAGAAGGGCACCGCGGTGGTCGCGGCGCAGGACGACCAGGCCGGTGGCCCGTTCGGCGCGCTGGATCCGGCGGCTGACGCCGGCCTGGCTGAGGCCGAGCGCCCGGGCGGCGCCGGCCAGGCTTCCGGTGTCGGCGACCGCGCGCAGCACCCGCAGATCCTGGATCTCCACGTCCACGGCGGTCATGCGGGGACCGGCAGCGGACGCGCCGCGGAGAGGACCGAGGCCAGCGCCGGAACCTGTGCGGCGATCCGGCTGTCCCTGCGGAACGCCACCAGATGGCTGACCCGCAGTCCGAGGTCGTCCACGGAGCGGTGGACCACCCCGGGCAGAAGCGGCCGGCACGCCTGGCTCAGGGCGACGCAGCCGCGGATCCGGATCACATCGCAGCGAGGCCCGGAGACCGGGATGTCGTGGGTGATGCGCGGTGTGAATCCGTAGGAGGCGCAGAGGGCGCGGAGTTTGCCGTCGCAGCCGTCGGGGCCGGTGACCGAGATCCACTCCTCATGCGCCAGGTCGGCCATGGTGAGCCGTTCCGCGGTGGCCTGCGGCCGGTCGGCGGCGACCGCGAGGAGTACCGGACTGTGTCCCCAGGCGATCTGTGCGACCGGGCCGTCCGCGGACGGGAGCGGGCCGTCCTGCCCGGAGACGTGGTCGCGCAGCGCGATGTCGATCTCCCTGGCCCGCAGCAGGTCCACCAGTTCCCGGGTGGAGCCGGTGACCACGATCCGCGGGCGTTCTCCGCACGGCAGCCGCCGCAGGGAGTCCAGCAGGGGTTGGTGGAGCACGCTGCTCGCCCAGCCCACCCGCAGCGCCCGGCTCCGGACTTCGCGGTGGTCGTGCAACCGCCGCCCGAAGTCGTCGAGGATGCGGAGGACGGACTCCGCGTGGTCGAGGACGGTGCTGCCGAGGGCGGTGGGCCGGGCGCCGTGGGGGCCGCGTTCGAACAGAGTCCCGCCGAGCAGCTCCTCCAGCCTCCGTATCTGGCGGCTCAGGGCCGGCTGGGGCAGTTCCAGCGCCGCCGCCGCCCTGTTGAGGCTCCCTGTGTCGGCGACGACGCGCAGCAGGCGCAGATGGCGGATCTGTAATTCCATGATCGGAGGCTAAGCGGATTCCGTCCGCCCGCGCCAGAGCCGGATCGAGCACGATGCAAATTCTGTCGATTTTCGCGCGTGCGGGGCAGTGGGATTCCGTCGGCAGGTGAGCGGATCCGCCCGGGCGGGTGCGCGCGGACGGCATAACCGGTCGGCACTACCCGGCCTCCCGTCCGGCCGTCATCATCCCATTCATCGGCTTGCAGGCCGTGACCCGATCGGATGGGGGGGCTGTCCGAACCACGACCCGAGGTGGATTGTGTTTGAGATCGAACCACTTACCGAGAACTGCCGTGAATTACTCCCCGAAGCGGCCGTCGCCTGCATCGGGGTCAGCCCGTTCAACAGCTACTTCAGTACCCGGCGGCTGACCGCCCTGGCGGGCTGGGGGATGGAGCGCTTCGAGCGGGTGCGCTTCTTCGTGCCGGACACGGTGGCCGCGTACACGCTGGAAGCGCTGGGGTGCGAGCCGGGCCGCGCGCGCCACAAGGCGCGGAGCCAGGGCCGGTACGTCCACAACAAGATCACCACCGCGCTGCGGAGCCTGGGGGTCGAGGAACCGCGAAGGCTCGTCCTGGGCATGGAGCGGCTGGGCGGCTCGGCGCGCTACGGACAGCTCCTGGCGGAGGCGCACCTGCTGTTCCGGGAAGACGTCTCCTTCCGCGCCGCCTGCATGGAGGCGTCCCACTGGGTACTGGACCGGAGGCTGCCGCCCGGCACCGTCCCGGGCGAGGAGCAACTGCGGCGTGCGGTGCGGTACTTCCTGGCGGAGTTGCCCCTCTTCGCCGATTCCGCCGGAGTCGCCGGGATCGCCGGGAACGGTTCGTCGTTCTTCGTCTACCACCAGCGGGTGGCCTTCCTGGAGCGCTTCTACCGGCGCGAGCTGAGCTGGAGACCGGTACCCGGGCAGGGCTTCGCGGTGGTCCGCGAGCGGGCACCGGAGGCCGGCACGGCCGGAGCCGTGCCCGGAGCCGTGCCGGAAGCCGTGCCCGGAGCCGTCCCGGTGGCGGAGGTGCCCCGTGGCGCCCGCTGAGGCCGGGCGGGGAGCCGCCGGCGAGCCCGGCCGGGACGAGGCGCTGGACGACTACTCGCTCAGCCGGGTCCCCGAGGAGGCGCGCTACTCGTGGATCTCGGTGGCGGTGCAGCGGTTCGGGCAGGTCTCCTCCTTCCAGCAGTTCATGGTGGGCGCGGTCCTGGGCTACGGGATGACGTTCACCGACGCGGTGATCGCCATCACCGTCGGCTCGGTGATGCTGGAGGCCGTCACGATCCTGCTGGGCGTCGCCGGGGTGAAGGAGGGCCTGTCGACCTCGGTGCTCGCACGCTGGTCGGGCTTCGGCCGCAAGGGCTCCGCGGCGGTGGGCATGCTGGTGGCGTTCAGCCTCGCCGGCTGGTTCGGCGTGCAGAACGGTGTGTTCGCGCAGGGCATGCACAGCCTCGCGGGCGGGGTGCCGCCGTGGGCCTGGGCGCTGGCGGGCGGCGCGGCGGTCACGGCCGTCTCGGTGTTCGGCTTCAACACGATGGCGTGGACGGCCTACCTGACCGTCCCCGCGTTCCTCCTGCTGGCCGGCTGGTCGGTGGTGGACACCCTGGCCGACCACTCGCTGGGCCATCTGGTGACCGCGGCCCCGCCGGGGCCGGCGCTGTCCCTGGCCGAGGGCACGACGCTGGTGGCCGGGGCGTTCATCCTGGGGGCGCTGATGACCCCGGACATGACGCGCTTCAACCGCAGACCGTCCGACGTGGTCAAGCAGACGCTCCTGGGCGTGACGCTGGGGGAGTACCTGATCGGGCTCACCGCGGTGCTGCTCGGCCACGCGGCCCGCACCGCCGACATCGTCGGCATCATCACCACCTCCTCCGGCCTGCTGGGCACGCTGATCCTGGCGACGGCGATCCTGAAGATCAACGACTGGAACCTGTACTCGTCCGCGCTGGCCACCGTCAACAGCATCGATGTGATCTTCGGCAGACGCGTCGGCCGCCGGACGGTGACGCTGGTGATCGGTGCGGTGGGCACGGCCCTGTCCGCCGCGGGTCTGATGGACGACTTCACCGGCTTCCTGGAGACCGTCGGGGTGCTCGCCCCGCCGGTGGCCGGGATCATCATCGCCGAGTACTACGTGGTGCGGCGGTTCCGCGCGGACCTCGACCGGGCCCGCTCGCACGGCGGGCTGCCCGGCGGGATCGCCGACTGGATGCCCCTGTCCCTGGTGTGCTGGGCCGCCGGCGCGCTGGCCGGCGAGTACGCGGGCATCGGCATCCCCGCCGTCAACGCCGTCGTGGCCGCCTTCGCGCTCTACGCGGTGGCGGGCCGGGCGGCGGCCCGCAGACGGCCGCGGCCCTCCGGCGCCCCAGGGGCCCCTCCTCCCGGCCGTCCCGAGCTCCCGGACCTTCCCGAAAGCGGCATGACGAAGACAGGAGGCTGACGTGCTACCCCTGGTGAAGAGGGACGAACTGAAGGCCGGGATGGACGCCGGGAAGACCGTCGTGGTCGACACGATGCCGGCGGCCTACTACGAACGCGAGCACCTGCCCGGCGCGGTGAACATCCCCGGGTTCCCCTACGAGGACGCGCAGCGGTTCACCGACGAACTCGCGCCCGCCGTACTGCCGGACCGCACCGTCCCCATCGTCGTGTACTGCGCGAACGTGCCGTGCCGCAACAGCGAACTCGTCGGCGCCCGTCTGGTGGCGCTCGGCTACACGGACGTGCGCAAGTACCGCGAGGGGATCGAGGACTGGGTCGCCCACGGCCTGCCCACGGAGACCTCCGCGGCCTGAACGCTGGCCCGGGCCCCGTTCCCCACCGGGACCCGTCCACCCCCCATCTGTGCGGCGGCTTCCAGCCGCCGTGCACGTCCCACCCCGCTCCACCCCGCGCTCCACCCCACGAGAAGGAGATGGATCATGATTCGCAGACTGGCCGCCGCGGCGGCCGCCGCCGCGCTGCTGTTCACGGGCGCGGCCGCGCAGGCCGCCGCGGCTCCCGCCGCCCCGGAGGCGACGGCGGCCCGGGCATCCGCCGCCAGCATCCCCGGCGTCGTCGACGTGACCCCGGCCAACTACGCCCAGGTCATGGAGTGGTCGTACACCAAGCCCGTGGTGCTCGACTTCACCGCATCCTGGTGCTACTGGTGCCAGCGGCAGAAGCCGTACCTCCAGAAGTACAACACCGAGGACAACGGCGCCTGGATCTGGGCGCGCGTCGACGTCGACCGCAACCCCGACCTGTCGCGGAGCTACGGAGTCCGCGGCATCCCGGCTCTGCTCAACATCCAAGACGGCCGGGAGGCCGGCAGCCGCATGGTCGGCTACGACGGGCCGACCTCGCTGCGCATCTGGCTGAACAACCTGTGACGCCCCCGCGTGCCGGCCGCCGCGGCGGCCGGCACGCTCCCTCGCCCTCCGGCGGCGCGGAGTGTGCGCCCGTCCTCCACTCTCGCGGGTCAGCTCCCCGCGACCGTAAGCGAAAGGCCCGACCCCCCATGAAGAGATCCCTGCCGAGGGCCGCCGTGGCGGTGGCCGCCGCGGTCGGTGCGGCACTGTCCCTGCCGGCCGCCGGCCCGGTGGCCCTCGCGGCCCCGGCCGACCGGCCCTCCTCCGCGTCCTTTGCCCCCTCCACGCCGGCCGTCCACATCATCCAGGTCCACGACACGGAGGCGACACGGGAGGCGGTCACCGAACGGGCCCGGCAGCTGACCGCCGACCACGGGGGCGAACTGCGCCGGGTGTACTACGCGGCCTCGCAGGCGTTCTCCGTCTCGCTGACCGAGGAGCAGCTGGCCGGCTACTACAGGGACACCCGCGTCAGCTCCATCACCGGCGACCGCCTCTACCGGGTCGCCGGACGGCAGCACGGGGGTGCGGTGTCCGCCGCCGGCGGCGGCGTCCAGATATGGCCGCCCTCCTGGGGCCTGGACCGCATCGACCAGCGGGACCTGCCGCTGAACGGCGTCCACGCCTTCCACGGCACCGGAGCCGGGACGCATGTGTACGTCGTCGACACCGGAGTCCGCACCGGCCACGGGGAGTTCGCGGGCCGGGCGCGCGGCGCGTACGACGCGATCACCCCGGGGCCGGGCGGCGGCGGCGACTGCCACGGGCACGGCACCGCGACGGCGGCCATCGCGGCCGGACGGTGGACCGGTGTCGCCAAGGGCGCCACGGTGGAGTCGGTGCGCGCCCTCGGCTGCGACGGCACCGGGACGATGGAGCACATCATGTCCGCCGTCGACTGGATCACCGCCAACGCCCGGCGGCCCGCGGTGGTCAACCTGGGCTTCTCCGGCGAGCCCGGATCGGTGCTCGACCTCCAGCTCTACGAGATGACGCGGAAGGGGATCGCGTACACCGCCGCCGCCGGAAACGGCGACGGGGCCGGAAACGGGACCGAGTCCTGCGAGACCACCCCGGGCCGGCAGACCACCGCCATCACCGTGGCCGCCACCGACCGCGACGACAGCCGTCCCGCCTGGTCCAACCACGGTTACTGCGTACACCTGTTCGCGCCCGGAACCGGCATCACCACGGCCGGCTCCCGGGGCGACCGCCACTACACCGGACTCTCCGGCACCTCCGCCGCCACCGCCCATGTGACCGGCGCCGCGGCGGTCCACCTGGCCGAGCACCCCGGGGCGACCCCCGAGGAACTGGACGAGGCGCTCGCCGAAGCCGCCACCGGGGGCCGGGTGCGCGACGCGGGACCGGACTCCCGCAACCTGCTGCTGTACACGGGCCGGCCCGAGGGCACGGACGGGCGGGGCGACCGGTGAGCGCCGGGATCCGGGAGGTCGTCGTCATCGGATCCGGCCCCGCCGGCTACACCGCCGCCCTCTACGCCGCCCGCGCCGCGCTGCGCCCGCTGGTCTTCTGCGGCCGGGCCCTCATCGGCGGATCGCTGGCGACCACCACCGAGGTGGAGAACTACCCGGGCTTCCCCGAGGGCGTGCAGGGACCGGACCTGATGGACGCCATGCGCGCGCAGGCCGGACGGTTCGGCGCCGAACTGGTCGACGAGGACGTCGCCGCCGTCGACCTGGCGGGGGAGGTCAAACAGATCACCGACGGCGCGGGCCGGCGGCACCGGGCGCGGACGGTGATCGTCGCCACCGGGTCGGGCTACCGCAAACTCGGCCTGGAGCGCGAGGACGAGCTGTCCGGACGGGGGGTGTCCTGGTGCGCCACCTGCGACGGGTTCTTCTTCCGCGGCCACGACGTCGCCGTGGTCGGCGGCGGCGACACCGCTCTGGAGGAGGCCACCTTCCTGAGCCGGTACGCCCGCTCGGTCACCGTCGTCCACCGCCGCGGCGCCCTGCGGGCCTCCAAGGCGATGCAGCGGCGGGCCTTCGCCGACCCCAAGGTCACCTTCGCCTTCGAACGCGAGGTGACGGCCCTGCACGGCGACACCGGCCTGACCGGCGTCACACTGCGGGACACGGTCACCGGGGCCACGGAGGAGACGTCGGTGACGGGGCTGTTCGTCGCGATCGGCCACGATCCGCGCAGTGAGCTGGTCACCGGTCAGCTCGCCCTCGACGAGGCCGGGTACGTGCTGGTGGACGCCCCGTCCACCCGTACCGGAGTGCCGGGGGTGTTCGCGGCCGGGGACGTGGTCGACCACACCTACCGCCAGGCCGTCACGGCGGCCGGCAGCGGATGCGCGGCCGCCCTGGACGCCGAGCGGTACCTGGCGGCGCTCCGCGACGAGACCGCCGGTCGAGCCCGGCAGCGGTCCGGGACGACCGCGGTGCCCTGAGACGGCGCCCCGCGCCCCTGGCCGGGCGCGGGGCGGTTCCGGCCGGGGGCCGTGCGCGCTAAAATCCCCGGCCCAGCGCGCGGGCGGCGGGGCGGACATCACCCCGTCTCCCCCCCTCCCCGCGGCGCTCAGGAGGTCCGGTGGACGACGGCGAGACACCGAAGCGCACACCCCCGTCCCGCGTCCCGGAGCCGTGGGCCGAGTTCGGCGGCAGGCTGCGCCACTGGCGGCGGAGTCTGGGACTGACGCAGGCCCAGCTCGGTGCCCGGGTCGGCTACGACCACAGCGCGATCAGCAAACTGGAGAGCGGCGTACGTCAGCCGCTGCCCCCGCTGGTACGCCGCCTGGACGAGATTCTGGGAGCGGGCGGTGAACTGGTGGCCGTCTGGACGGCGGTGGCCGAGGCGCGCTCCTGCGCCCCGGCCGCCGGCGTGCTCCGGGCGGCCCCGCTGCCCGGGGAGGGCGCGGCGCGCGGCACCGGACCGGCGGTGCCGGACGGACTGGTATGGCCCTCGCGCCTGCCCAGCTACGCCATGACGTGTCCGCTGCACGGCGGGGAGGGCTGCGCGGTGCCGCCCCTGGAGGAGGCGTCCGCGCTCCACGGAGCCTTCCGTGCCCCCGGGGCCCCACCGGGCGCCGGCGCCGACACCGTGCACGTCCTGGCCGGCCTGCTGGCGGTGTACGAGCGGGCCGGTGACGAGCGGCCCTCGCCCACACTGGCCGCGGAGGTCGAGCACACCCTGCACGCGATCGTGCGGCGGCTGGAGACGGCCGGCTGCCGGGAACCGGCGAGGCGGGCACTGCTCCGCCTCGCCGCGGCCTACGCGGAGCTCGCGGGCGAGCTGCGGATGCTGCACGGTCAGAACGGGCTGGCGATGGCCTGGTTCGACAAGGGGGTCCGCTGGGCGGCCGCGTGCGGGGACAGCTCGATGCGGGTCGCCCTGCTCATCGACATGAGCACGCTGGCGAAGCTGGAGAACGACGCCCCCTCGGCGCTGGCCTACGCGCGCGCGATCAGGGAGGCGGCCCCCGGCCGCCACTGGGCGGCCACCATGGCCCATCTGTGCGAGGCCCGCGGTCACACGCTCGGCGGCGACATACGGCAGTGCCTGCGGCACATCGCCCTCGCCCGGGACGGCCTGGACCGCTTCGGGGAGCGGGACACCGCGGAGGTGCCCTGGCTGGCGACCTTCCCCGGGCCGGTGCGGGTGGAGTCCGGTGCCGCCGGGGCGCTGCGCGACATCGCCGCCATGACCTCGGACAGGTCGGCCGCCCGTCTCGCCGTCGAGGCGGCGCGGACGTCGCTGGACCGTCTGGGACCGCGTACGCGCCCCACACGGCTGCTGTTCACACTGCGGCTGGCCGACGGACACGCCTGCGCCGGAGACCTGGAGGCCGCGATGGCCGTGGCCGGGCCGGTACTGGCGGAGGCCTCCGCCGCGTCCAGCGTGATGGTCGGCCGGGAGTTGCGGGGGCTGCGGGACAGGCTGGCGGCCCGGTGGAGCGGCCGGCCCGAGGTGGACGATCTGACCGCCCGTCTCACGGACGGCTTTTCCTGACCGCCCGCCCGTCCGTGCCCGCCGCCCGTCCGTGCCGCTTCGGTCGGCCTCAGCGCAGTTCGGCCCGCGCCTCCCCGGCGCTCTGGGCGACGACGTCGCCCCGGCGCGGGGCGCCCAGCACTCCGGCGGCCAGGACGAGGACGGCGGTGGCGGCGGTGACCAGGGCGAACGACGCCCGCAGCGAGACCAGTTCGGCGAGCAGACCGATGACGGTCGGCGCGGCCAGCCCGGTGGTGTAGGTGATGGTGGCGACGCCGGCGATGGCCTGCCCGGGAGCCGGGCCGCTGTGCCCGGCGGCGGCGAAGGCCAGCGGCACCACCACGGCGATCCCGATGCCCAGGAGGGCGAACCCGGCGACGCCCGCCACCGGGCCGGGCGCGGTCACCACCAGCGCTCCGCCCACGGTGGCCAGGACGCCGCTGATCCGCACCGTGCGCACCGGGCCGATACGGCGCACGGCGGCGTCGCCGGCCAGACGGGCGGCGGCCATGGTGCAGGCGAACGCGGTGTAGCTCGCGGCCGCGACCGTCGCCGACGCGCCGGTGACGTCCCGGAGGTAGACACCGGACCAGTCCATCGAGGCACCCTCGGCGAGCACCGCGCACATGCCCACCGCACCGATCAGCAGGGCCGAACGCGGCGGCAGTGCGAAGCGCGGCGGCGCCTTCTGCCCCGGTGCGGGACGTACGTCCAGCAGGCCGCGGCAGGCCGCCGGAACGGCCGCGGCCAGGGCGGCGGCGGCCAGCGCGAGGTGGATCCGGGCGTCCAGACCGAGGTGGACGGCGCCCACGCCGGCCGCCGAGCCCAGCAGCGCGCCCACGCTCCACATGCCGTGCAGCCCGGACATGATCGAGCGGCCGTGACGCTGCTCCACCTCCACCCCCTGGGCGTTCATGGCCACATCCGCCATCCCGGCGGCGGCGCCCAGGACGAGGAACGCGGCGCAGAGCACGGCCAGGTGGGGGGAGAGGGCGGGCAGGGCGAGCGAGGCGCACCACAGGGCGAGCAGGGCGCGTACGGCCGCCCGTCCGCCGTGGCGGTGCATGACGCGCCCGGCCAGCGGCATGGCGAGCGAGGCGCCGATCGCGGGGAAGGCCAGGGCGAGCCCCAGCTGACCGTTGCTCAGGTCGAGCTGGTCCCGCAGCCAGGGGATGCGGGTGGTGAAACCGCCGGAGACCGCGCCGTGCAGGGCGAAGACCAGGGCGACCGAGCGCCGGGCCCGGCCGATGGAGGAGGAGGGCATGCGCGCAAACTATCAGGAAGGCTTCCTGAATGAAAAGGGAATCTGCGAGGATTCCCGCATGACCACGCCCCCACGGCCCGAGCCCGAAGCCCCCTTCCCCCCGGTCCGTCCCGCGCGCACCGCCTCGCCCCGCACGGCTCGCGCCATCAACGACCGGATCGCGCTGGAACTGCTGGTGGAGCACGGCCCCCTGACGGCCGGCCGGCTCAAGGAGCTGACCGGGCTGTCCCGCCCCAGCGTCGCCGACCTGCTGCGGCGCCTGGCCGAGGACGGGCTGGTCCGGGACGCCGGCGAGGCGGGGGAGACCCGCCGCGGGCCCAACGCCCGGCTGTACGGCCTCGTCGCCGACCGCGTCCATGTCGCGGCCGTCGACGTCCGCACCGGCGGCGTCTCCTTCGCCCTGGCCGACCTCGCGGGCGGCGCGGCCGGCGATGCGGAACTGCCCATGGAGGACGCCGAGGACGCCGAGGACGCCGAGGACGGTGGGGGCGGTGGGGGTGACAAGGGCGCCGCGGACCGCGGGGGCGACCCCGTGGAGCGGACGGTGACCGCCCTGCGGGAGGCGCTGCGCGAGGCAGGCGTCACCACGCTGCACACCGTCACCGTCGGCGCCCCCGGCATGATCGACCCGGCCACCGGAGCCCTCGGCCGCAGCACCACGCTGCCGGCCTGGCACGCCCGCGTCCCGGCCGTGATCCGCGAACGGCTGGGCGTCCCGGTGGTACTGGAGAACGAGGTGAACCTCGCGGGCATCGCCGAACACCGCCTCGGCGCGGCGCGCGGCCGCGACACCTTCGTCCTGCTCTGGCTGGGGCACGGAGTGGGAGCCGCCGTGATCCTGGACGGCGCACTGCGCCGCGGCGCCTCCGGAGGCACCGGCGAGGTCGGTTTCCTGCCGGTGCCGGGCACCGCCGGGCTGCCGTCGGCGACGGTCTGCGACGGCGGCTTCCACTCCCTGGCCGGCGCCGCGGCGGTGTGCGCACTGGCGCGCGAGCACGGCTTGCGGCCGCCGCGGCACACCCCCGGGGACGGCGTCCGCGCCGCGGAGGCGGTGGTCCGCGCCGCGGTGGCCGGCGAGGCGGGAACCGGCGCCGAGGCGTTCCTGGACGCGCTGGCCGAACGGATCGCCGTGGGCGCCGCCGCCGTCGCCTCGGTCCTCGACCCCGGCTGCGTGGTGCTCGGCGGCGAGGTGGGACGGGCCGGAGGGCGACCGCTCGCGGAACGGGTGGCCGGCCGTCTGGCCGGGATGTCCCCGCTGGCCACCGAGGTGCTGTGCGGCACGGTCGAGGGAAGCCCGGTGCTCGGCGGCGGCCTGGTGACGGCCCTGGACGCGGCGCGGCGGGAGCTGTTCAGCCCGCGGTGACGCGATGTGGACGGCTCCCGCCGCGGGCCCGGCGGAGCGGGCGGCCCGCGCGGGTACGGACCAGGGCGCCGGTGGCCGCTGTGAGCCGGTCCACAGGCCCTCTCTGGTGCC
The DNA here is from genome assembly GCF_002843305.1 of Streptomyces barkulensis. GTDB lineage: Bacteria > Actinomycetota > Actinomycetes > Streptomycetales > Streptomycetaceae > Streptomyces > Streptomyces barkulensis. The sequence goes on along the minus strand of NZ_PGSG01000070.1, from coordinate 27,758 downwards.
GTCCGATCCTGACGTGGCACACTGGCCGTGTACCAACGTCAAGCGCACTCCGGGGTCGGTGAAATTCCGAACCGGCGGTTACAGTCCGCGACCCGGCCGCTGCCAGCGGCCGGTTGACCAGGTGAAATTCCTGGACCGACGGTCAAAGTCCGGATGGGAGGCAGTGCGCGGCGGGCCGCGAGACGGCCGGTACGCCGCCGCAGGCGGATCCTCGGGCGCCCCGCCGGGCCCGGAGAATCCGGCCCGCGCCCCGGCGTCCCGTCCGCCCCGTGAGACCGCTCGTTTCCCGTACCGCCCCGGAGTCCGTGCCCGAAGAGGCAGGAGGACCCGGTGGCCACCGAAGCCGCAGCGCCCACCGCGCGGGAGCGCGAACGCGACGCCATGCGCCGCGCCGTCGCCCTCTCCGCCCGAGGCCTCGGCTCCACCAGCCCCAACCCCGTGGTCGGCTGCGTCGTCCTCGACGCCGCCGGGCGCGTCGCCGGCGAGGGCTGGCACCGGCGCGCCGGCGGCCCCCACGCCGAGGTCCACGCCCTCGCCGAGGCCGGCGAGGCGGCCCGCGGCGGCACCGCCGTCGTCACCCTGGAACCCTGCGACCACACCGGCCGCACCGGCCCGTGCAGCCGCGCCCTGATCGACGCCGGCGTCACCCGGGTGGTCTACGCCGTCGCCGACCCCACCCCCGACGCCCGCGGCGGCGCGGACACCCTGGCCGCCGCCGGGATCGACACCGAGGGCGGCCTCCTGGCCGAGGAGGCCGCCGAGGTCAACGCCCCCTGGCTGACCTCGGTGCGCCTGGGCCGCCCGTACGTGCGCTGGAAGTACGCCGCCACCCTCGACGGCCGTACCGCCGCCGCCGACGGCACCAGCCGCTGGATCACCTCCGGCGCCGCCCGCGCCGACGTCCACCGGCTGCGCGCCGAGGCCGACGCGGTGCTCGTCGGCTCCGGCACCGCCCGCGCCGACGACCCCCACCTCGCGGTGCGCGGCGTCCCCGGTGCCGTCCAGCCGCTGCGCGTCGTCGCCGACACCGGGGCCCGCGCCGTCCGGCCCGGCGCCCGTGTCCTGGACGGCGAGGCCCCCACTCTGATCGCCGTCGCCGACGACCTGCCGGACGCCGCCACCGCCCATCTCGACGGGCACGCCGAGGTGGTGCGGCTGCCGCGCGCCGCCGGAACAGGCGGCGGCCTGGACGTCGCCGCGCTGCTCGCGGCCCTCCACGACCGCGGTGTGCGGTCCGTGCTGCTGGAGGGCGGCGCCACCCTGGCCGCGGCCTTCGTCGCGGCCCGCGCCGTGGACCGGGTCACCGCCTACCTCGCCCCGGCCCTCGTGGGCGCCGGGCCCGCCGCCCTCGCCGACGCCGGAATCGCCACCATCGCCGATGTGTTGCGACTGACGGTGACCGCGGTCGACCGGATCGGGCCCGACCTGCGCGTCGACGCCGTACCCGCCACACCCGCCGTGTCCGCCGTGTCCGCTTCCGCCCCCGCCGTCCACCTGTCCAAGGAGTCCTGAGTGTTCACCGGAATCGTCGAAGAGCTGGGCGAGGTCGTCGCCGTCGAGGAACTGGCCGAGTCCAGCCGCTTCCGGCTACGGGGCCCGCTGGTGACCGAGGGGGCCAGGCACGGCGACTCCATCGCGGTCAACGGCGTCTGCCTGACCGTCGTGGACACCGCCGACGGCGAGTTCACCGCCGACGTCATGGCCGAGACCCTCAAGCGCTCCGGCCTCGGCGCCCTGTCCGCCGGCGACCGCGTCAACCTGGAGCGTCCCATGGCACTGGGCGGACGGCTGGGCGGCCACATCGTCCAGGGCCATGTGGACGGCACCGGCACCATCACCGAGCGCGTCCCCGGCGAGAACTGGGAGATCGTCAGGATCGCCGCCCCGGGCGGGCTCACCCGCTACATCGTGGAGAAGGGCTCGATCACGGTGGACGGCGTCAGCCTCACCGTCGTCGAGGCGGGCGAGGCGGACTTCACCGTCAGCCTCATCCCCACCACCCTCGCCCTGACCACACTGGGCGTGAAGGGCGTCGGCGACCCGGTCAACCTGGAGGTGGACGTCCTGGCCAAGTACGTCGAGCGGCTGCTCGGCCACCGCGCCGCAGCCGGAACGGCCGGCGTCGGAACGGCCGGCGTCGGAACGGCCGAAGCCGCCGCCGGAACCGCCGAGCCCGCAGAGGCCCTGCGATGAGCGCGCTGGAGTGGCTCGACACAGCCCTCAACGGCACCGCCTTCGAGGCGTTCGGCCAGAGCGTGAAGTGGTCCGACATGGTCGGCAACGTCATGGGCCTGATCGCTCTCGCCCTCGGCTGGCGCCGCTCCATCTGGACCTGGCCCGCGCAGTTCCTGGCCGGAGCCATCCTGGTCGCCGCCTACGCCTCCGCCCAGCTCTCGGGCGGCGTCGGCAAGCAGCTGCTGGTCATCGGCGTCGCCGTATGGGGCTGGTACCAGTGGCGGCGCGGCTCCTCGGCCTCCGCGGAGGAGCGCGGCAGCGCCGACGGCAGGATCACCGTACGGTTCGCCACCTGGCGCGAACGCGGATGGCTGCTGGCCGGAACGGCCGCCGGCACCCTCGCCGTCGGCGGACTGTTCACCCTCTACCCGCAGCTGTCCTGGAGCCCGTGGGCCGACGCCTACATCTTCGTCGGCACCCTGGCGGCGATGGTCGCCCAGGCCCGCGGATGGGTGGAGTTCTGGTTCGCCTGGCTGCTGGTGGACCTGGTCGGCGTCCCGCTCGCCTTCGGCAGCGGCCTGGCCTTCTCCGGCCTGGTCTACGTCATCTACTTCGTCCTCGTCCTGTGGGGCCTGCGCGACTGGTGGCTGCGCTCCCGCGCGAAGGCGGCGAACGACCCCGCTCTGGAAGGAGCCCCGGCATGACCGTGCTGCACACCTGGAACCCGCGCACCGCCGACCCCGAGGCATCGGCCGACGCGTTCGGCGATACGGCCTGCGACGCTCCGGCGCTGGACCCGGTCGAGCGCGCGATCGCCGACATCGCCGCCGGACGCCCGGTGGTGGTCGTCGACGACGAGGACCGCGAGAACGAGGGCGACCTCATCGTCGCGGCCGAGCTGATCACGCCCGAGATCGTCGCCTTCATGATGAGCGAGTGCCGCGGTCTGATCTGCACGCCGATGGAGGCCGGTGAGCTGGAGCGGCTGGAATTGCCGCAGATGGTCGGCGACAACACCGAGTCGATGGGCACCGCCTTCACCGTCTCCGTGGACGCCTCCGCCGCCCACGGCGTGACCACCGGCATCTCCGCCGCCGACCGCGCCACCACCATCCGGCTGCTGGCCGACCCGGCCCGCGGGGCCGGCGACTTCGTGCGCCCCGGCCATGTCTTCCCGCTGCGCGCCCGCCCCGGCGGCGTGCTGGAGCGCCCCGGCCACACCGAGGCCGGGGTCGACCTCGCCCGGCTGGCCGGACTGCGTCCCGCCGCCGCCATCGTGGAGATCGCGGGCGAGGACGGCACCATGCTGCGCCTGCCCGAGCTGGTGCCCTTCGCCCGCAAGCACGGTCTGGCGATCGTCTCCATCGAGGCGCTGATCGTCTACCGCCGCTCCCGTGAGCAGCCGGCCCCCGCCGTTCCCACGCCCGCATCCGCCCCCGCCGCCGTCCCCGCCCCCGTCCCCGTCACCCAGGGCCTCCCCGCAGTCCGCCGGGAGGCCGTCACCTCCCTGCCCACCGCCCACGGCGACTTCCGCGCCCACGGCTACCGCTCCACCGCCGACGGCGTGGAGCACATCGCCCTGGTCGCCGGGGACGTCGAGGGCGCCGAGAACGTCCTGGTGCGGGTGCACTCCGAGTGCCTGACCGGTGATGTGTTCGGCTCGCTGCGCTGCGACTGCGGCCCCCAGCTCCATGACTCCCTGCGCCGCGTGGCCGCCGAGGGCCGCGGCGTGGTGGTCTACCTGCGCGGACACGAGGGCCGGGGCATCGGCCTGCTGTCCAAGCTGCGCGCCTACCAGCTCCAGGAGGCGGGCCGCGACACCCTCGACGCCAACCTGGAGCTCGGTCTGCCCGCCGACGCCCGCGACTACGCCGCCGCCGCGCAGATGCTCACCGACCTCGGTGTGCGCTCCCTGCGGCTGATGACCAACAACCCCGACAAGACCGGCGCCCTCGCCCGGTACGGTCTGCGCGTCACCGGCCGCGAGCCGATGCCCGTCCAGGCGGGCGAGCACAATCTGCGCTACCTGCGCACCAAGCGGGACCGCATGGGGCACGATCTGCCCTGGCTGGAGGGGGAACCGGTTTCCGTCTGCGGCGGCCAGTGACACCGGCCCCACCGGACATCCCGGCCCGCCACCGAACCATCCGCCGAACGACCCACCGAACCACCCACCGACGAGGAGCAACGTGAGCGGCAAGGGCGCCCCCGAACTGACCGTCAAGAACTGCGGCGACCTGCGCGTGGCCGTGATCGCCGCGCAGTGGCACGAGAAGGTGATGGGCGGCCTGCTCGACGGAGCGCTGCGCGCCCTGGGCGAGCTGGGCATCGACGAGCCCACCGTGCTGCGCGTGCCCGGCAGTTTCGAGCTGCCCGTCGCCGCCAAGGTGCTGGCCGCCCGCGGCTACGACGCGGTCGTCGCGCTCGGCGTCGTCATCCGCGGCGGCACCCCGCACTTCGACTACGTCTGCCAGGGCGTCACCACAGGCCTCACCCAGGTCTCCGTGGAGACCGGCGTGCCCGTCGGCTTCGGCGTGCTGACCTGCGACACCGAGGAGCAGGCCCTGGACCGCGCCGGGCTGGAGGGATCCAGCGAGGACAAGGGCCACGAGGCGGTCACCGCCGCCGTCGCCACGGCCGCCGTCCTGCGCACCGTCGCCGAACCCTGGCGGTGAGCGGGCCCGCGACCGGCGTAGGGTAGGGGGCACCATGGCGAACAAGACATTCGAGGAGCTCTTCGGCGAGCTCCAGCAGAAGGCCGCCACCGGCGACCCCGCCACCTCCCGCACCGCCGAACTGGTGGCCGCGGGTGTCCACACCATCGGCAAGAAGGTCGTCGAGGAGGCCGCCGAGGTGTGGATGGCCGCGGAGCACGAGGGAGCCGAGCGCACCGCCGAGGAGATCTCCCAACTGCTGTACCACCTTCAGGTGATGATGGTCGCCCGGGGCATCGGCCTCGACGACGTATACGCTCACCTGTAGGAAGCGCCCCCTCGGACCCCCTCCGGCGCCGTCACCGCCGACCGCGCCTCCCCCCCCGGCACCACCCGCACCACTTTGCCCGCACGACCTCACCGCGCGCCGCTCGCACCGGCCCGAAGAAGCGAAGGAAGACCACCCCATGCTGCGCATCGCCGTCCCCAACAAGGGTTCACTGTCCGAGCCTGCGTCGGCGATGCTCCATGAGGCCGGCTACAAGCAGCGCAAGGACCGCCGTGAGCTGGTCCTGGTGGACAGCGACAACGAGGTCGAGTTCTTCTTCCTCCGCCCCCGCGACATCGCCGTCTACGTGGGCTCCGGCAAGCTCGACATCGGCATCACCGGCCGCGACCTGCTGCTGGACTCCGGGGCCGCCGCCGAGGAGATCCTCCGGCTCGGCTTCGCGGGCTCCACCTTCCGTTACGCCACCCGCCCCGGCACGGCGGGCGACGTCGGCGACTTCGGCGGCATGACCATCGCCACATCCTTCCCCGGCCTGGTCGCCAAGCACCTGGCCGACAACGGGGTGGACGCCTCCGTCGTCCGCCTCGACGGCGCGGTGGAGACGGCCATCCAGCTCGGCGTCGCCGAGATCATCGCCGACGTCGTCGAGACCGGCACCACGCTGCGCAACGCCGGACTGGAGATCATCGGCGAGCCCATCCTGGAGTCCGAGGCCGTCGTCATCCGGCGCACCGGAGCCCCCGCCGACGACCCCAAGGTGCGGCAGTTCCTCCGCCGCATGCAGGGCGTCCTGGTCGCCCGGCGCTACGTGATGATGGACTACGACATCCGCGCCGAGAAGGTCGAGCAGGCCGTGGCCCTCACCCCGGGCCTGGAGTCGCCCACCATCTCGCCGCTGCACCACGAGGGCTGGGTCGCGGTGCGCTCCATGGTGCCCGCCGGGGAGGCCCAGCGGATCATGGACGACCTGTACGAGCTGGGCGCCCGGGCGATCCTCACCACCGGCATCCACGCCTGCCGCCTCTGAGGCCGCAGGCACTCGCAGAGGCACCGAGACGACGAAGCACCGACCCACCGAAAGAGCGACGCACGTGCCCGCCCCCGCCCCCGAGCCCGGCGCAGACCCCGGCTCCGGCCCCGAACTGCCGGTGACCTTCCGGCCCTCCCGCACCCGCGTCGTCCTGCTGTCGGTCGGCGTCGCGATCCTGGCCACCCTCACCACGGTCGCGATGATGCTGGAAGGGCTCGGTGCGGGGGAGCGGGCCTCCTTCGTCCTCACCGGCCTGCTGTTCCTCGGCGTCCTCGCCCTGCTCAGCCGGCCGAAGGTGGTCGCCGAGGAGAGCGGCGTCACGGTCGTCAACCTCACCACCGTCCGCCACCTGGAATGGGCGGAGATCATCAAGGTGAACCTCCGCCCCGGCGACCCCTGGGTCCTCCTCGACCTCGCCGACGGCACCACCCTGCCCGCCATGGGCATCCAGCCCGGCGTCGCCAAACAGCAGGCCATCCGGGACGCGAAGGCGCTGCGCGCGCTGGCCGAGCACCACGGCACGGGGCCGTCCTCCCGCTGACCCGCCGCCGTTCCGGACCCGGCACGGGGTCTCCACACCGTCTCGGAGCGGACGGAGCGGAGGTCAGGTGAACGAGGGAGGTTCGCGCCGCGGCCCCTCGGGGCCGCGGCCGGACAGCACCTCACCGTAGGCCTGCATCAGATCCGGCAGCCGCAGCGTCGCCAGCTCCTCCCGGGAGGGCGCGCCCGGGTAGTCCGACAGCCGCAGATCGCGGTAGGCGCAGGACTTCTCGTACAGGGTGCGCAGGAAGCGGCCGTTGCCCAGTTCGTCGATCCAGCCCTGGCCCACCACATGGCCGCTGATGCTGCTCAGCTCCTCCAGCGCCTCCTCGTCCCACACGTCGCCGTTCTCCGCCGCCAGCACCTCGCCGATGGCCGTCAGCTCCGGCGGGCGGTAGCTGGGGAAGTCCACCCGGGTGGTGAAACGCGAGCCCAGGCCCGGGTTGGCGGCCAGCAGCCGGTCCATGCCCTCCGGATAGCCCGCCAGGATGACCACCAGCCGGTCCCGGTTGTCCTCGGCGCGCTTGAGCAGCACCTGGAGCGCCTCGTCGCCGTAGGCGTCGCCCTTGCCGTAACCGGTGTTGGACAGGCTGTACGCCTCGTCCACGAAGAGCACCCCGCCCAGCGCGGAGTCGATCAGCTCGTTCGCCTTGACCGCCGTCTGGCCCAGGTACTCGCCCACCAGGTCGGAGCGTTGCGCCTCCACCAGATGGTCGCCGCCCAGCAGGCCCAGCGCGTAGAACACCCGCCCCAGGATCCGCGCCACCGTCGTCTTCCCCGTACCCGAGGGGCCGGAGAAGACGAAGTGCCGCTTGGGCGGCTGGACGGGCAGCCCCTGCTCGGCACGGAGCCGCGCCATGTGCAGCTGCGCCGACAGCGCCCGCACCTGGCGCTTGACCGGCTCCAGGCCGACCATGCGCTCCAGCTCCTCCATCGCGCGGGCCAGCAGCACCGGGTCGGCCGGCCCCGCCGGGAAGCGCCCCGCCGGGAAGCGCCCGGCCGTCCCCCGGCGGCCAAAGGACCGCTCCCGCGCCCAGTCCGCCTCCACCGGCACGGGCCCGCTCACGCCGTCGCCCCTGCCGCCGCCCGTCGCGCTCCCGGGGAGCAGGCCCCCGGCGGCCGGATCGGCGAGGTCCGCACCGTCGGCGGACCACCCCCCGCCGGCAGGCATGTCACCCGGCAGGCCGTCGAACGGCACGTCCCCCGCCCCGTCGGCGCCGTCCACGACCGTCACGGCCGCGGACGCCGCCTCCGGCGCGTCGTCCAGCCCGTCGCCCTCGGCGATGGCGGTGAGCCGGGCGGCGGTGTCCATGAACGCCGGATCCACCCGGTACACCGCCCGGTACAGCGGCAGCGCCGACGCGCTGCGCCCGGTGCCCTCCCGGGCCCGGGCCAGCCAGTAGCGCAGCTCCTTGCGCTGCGGCTGCTCGCTGCGGCAGCGCATCAGGGCGGCGGCCAGCAGCGGCTCGGCCTGCCCGTACATCTCCAGCCGCACCCGGGCCATGCCCGCGAACAGGCTCGCCTCCACCCCCAGCAGCGGATCGCCCACCAGCGGCTCGGTGTGCCGGACCAGCAGCTCCCAGTCCTTGGCCAGATAGGCGCGGCAGGCGTGCAGGAACCGTACCTGGGGGTCGGCCTCCACCGGCGGGCACTCGGCCAGCGCCCGGTCCAGATCCGCCATGCGGCGGCCGTCCAGCCAGTGCGAGGCGTGCGCCAGCAGCAGGTCGCGCTCGCTCTCCAGCACCGGCTGCACCCACCAGCCCAGCCAGTACCAGGAGTTGAGGGCACGACCGTGCCGGGCGCGCTGCTCGCCGAAGCGGTGGCGGTGCTCGTGCATCCGCAGCAGAGCGGTGGCGGTGTCCACGCGCAGGGCGTGCAGCCCCAGCCAGGCGTCGGCCATGCCCGGGTCGATGCGCACGGCGGCGCGGAACTCCTCCTCGGCGTGGGTGTAGGAGCCCACGGTGTACGCGTCGACGCCGCGCAGCCAGGCGAGATCGGCGGGGGCCTGCGGACCGTGGACGTCCTGCGTGCCGTAGTCCCTCACGTCCCCCACGAAACGTCCCCCGAAGGTATGCGCCGGGCGGTCACCCGACGGCGGCGGTGGTTCTCAACGACGCTCAACGACCATGCTGCGAAAGGGAGTTGCCGCAGGCAGCAGGGCAGGACCCAGTCCGTCCGCAGCCTTTGGCATGGTACCCGCGCCCCGGTTTCGGGCGTAGACGGCGTATGGGCGGGCCGGAGGGGGGAAGGCAAGCCCCGACGGGCCGGTGGCAGGCGTTCGGTGACGGAGGGTGAGAACGCGCCGGAGCCCTCCGGACGGAACCCGGACAGGATTCGGACAGGATCCGGACAGGACGAAGCCCCCGATCACGGGGGAACAACCGGGGGCTTCGCAGGGGAACGGCCTGTGCAGGCCTTCCAGGGAGAACGTAGAACCAGGACCGGGGGCCGGTCAAGCCGGTGCGGGAGGGAACACACGGCCCGGTACGGCTGAAGCGCGCACCGCTGACGCCACGTCACCCACCGTAGTTCCCGGCGGACTTCTCCCGCCCTCCTCGCGGCCCCGGAAGCACCAGATGTCCCCGTACGCACCGCCGTACCAGGAGATCGGCGTGGGGGAGGGTGGGATCGGCGGCGAAGTGCCGATCCTCCGCGCGCTCCCAGCCGTCCCAGAAGCCCGCGAGCTCCGGACCGTCCCTGTGCCGCCCCCGGGCCCAGGCCTCCTCGCGCGGCACCTCCAGCCATACGACGCAGGCCAGATGAGGGCGCAGGGCGCGGCGGCCCGCGCCGACCCCCTCCACCAGCACCACCGGCGCGGGCGGCAGCGTACGCGCCCCGCCGAACACCCGGCGCTCCCAGTCGTACACCTCGTACCGGGCCGGCTCACCGCGCGAGAGCGGGGCGGCCACCTGCTCCAGAAAACGGCCGGTCCACCCGAACAGGGCGTCGTGACTCGCCAGGTCGTCCAGATGGAGCACCGGCGCCCCGCCCAGCCGAGCCGCCAGGCGCCCGGCCAGCGTGCTCTTGCCGGACCCGGCGTGCCCGTCGACCGCCACCAGCCGCACCGGCCCGCACGACGGCGGCAGGGCGCGCAGCCGCCGGACGAGACCGTCCAGGCCGGCCGGACCGGTCGGGCCATCCGGACCGGCCGCATCGGAGCGGGCACGGGGAATCACCGCTCCAGCCTACGACCGGCCGGGCAACGCCACTGGTCGACACCAATGTTTTCGGGCGTACGGAGCCCGCAGCACTGGCCCCGAAGATCCGGCGGCGGGAAGATGTGGACACTCCGCGGTGCGTCCGCGGCACCACCACCGCCGCCGCCGTATCGGCGCAGCACCCACGCGCGACACCGCACGCGCACCGACTCACGGAAGGACCGGGGTACCCACCGCCATGACCGACAGCAGACCGGCCACCCGCCGCACCGTACTCGCCGCCGCCGTCGCCACCGCCGCCGCGGCCGTCGCATCCCAGACCGCCCTCTCCCCGGCCGCCGCCTCCCCGCTCCCGGCCTCCCCCTCCGCCCCGGGCGCGAGCCGGGGCGGAGGGGGGAACGGCCCGCGGGCCGGCTCCACGGTGGACTACCGCGCCTGGACCTCCGCCGCCGACTGGCGCTCCGGCACCGGACAGGGCACCCGCGTGGCGGCCGGCCGCCGCCCCGGCATCGCCGTCGCCGCCCCCGCGGGCACCACCGACTACACCGACCCGCATACCGGGCGCACCGCCGCCTGGGAGTACGCCGTGTGGACCTCGCCCGTCCACCGCCTGCCGGTGCCCGCGAGCGAACTCGTCGCCTCCTGGAACGCCCACACCCCGGCCGGCACCTGGATCCGGATCGAGATGCGGGGCACCTACACCGACGGCACCGACACCCCCTGGTACACCATGGGCGTCTGGGCCGCCGGCGACGAGGACATCCGCCGCACCTCCGTGGACGACCAGGGCGACGGCAAGTCCAGCGTCTGGACCGACACCTTCGCCGTCGACGACACCTCCACCGGCCTGCGCCTGGCCTCCTACCGGCTGCGCGCCACCCTCCACCGCACCCCCGGCACCGACGCCACCCCGGTGGTCTGGCGCCTGGGCGCCATGGGCTCCGACGTCCCCGCCCGCTTCGAGGTCCCGGCCTCCGCGCCGGGCGTGGCCGCGGGCGTCGAGCTGGACGTCCCGCGCTACTCGCAGAACACCCACATCGGCCAGTACCCGGAGTACGACAACGGCGGCGAGGCGTGGTGCAGCCCCACCTCCTCACAGATGATCATCGAGTACTGGGGCCGGGGGCCCACCGCCGAGGACCTGTCCTGGGTCAACCCCGACTACGCCGACCCCCAGGTCTGCCACGCCGCCCGCTTCACCTACGACTACCAGTACTCCGGCTGCGGCAACTGGCCGTTCAACACCGCCTACGCGGCCACCTACCGCGACATGCAGGGCATCGTGACCCGCCTGGACTCCCTCGCGGACGCCGAGCTCCTGATCCGTGCCGGCATCCCCCTGATCACCTCCCAGTCCTTCATGGAGTCCGAACTCGACGGCGCGGGCTACGGCACCGCGGGCCACCTGATGACCGTCATCGGCTTCACGGAGGACGGCGACGTCATCGCCAACGACCCGGCCAGCGACAGCAACGAGGCCGTCCGCCACGTCTACAAGCGCCGGCAGTTCGAGAACATCTGGCTGCGCACCAAGCGCTACAACGCCAAAGGCCAGGTCAGAAGCGGTACGGGAGGCATCTGCTACATCCTCTTCCCGGCGAAGCCCTCCCCGGCCCAGTGCCGCGCCCTACGGAGCCTCGGCATCCGCTGACCCGGCGCCCTGACAGTCCGCCGTGGCCTTGATGGACCGGTGCCCCATCCACCGCGACGCCTCGTGCGGGGGAACACCGATACTCATGGGCACGGCGGACTTTTCATGTCTCAAACCGCGAGGGTTGCACTTCCAGGCGCAGTGCGCCTGAGGCCTGCTGCGACCAACACGCACACGTGATGCACATCACGTAACTCTCCGTGCTCGGTGTCTCATTGAGGGCTAGATGTCCGCTTGATGGGGCTGGCCGGTCCACAGCGAGGCGTTTACGTTCCCCTCCGGACCTTTACGTGATCTTCATGTCTTCTCTGGGGGGGCGGGGGATGTTTCGTCGTGCCCGCGTGCGCGGCTTCGGTGGCCCGGTGGCCATCGCACTGGGGGCCGTGCTGGTCGCGGGGCTGACGCCCGGCCTCGCCGAGGAGGCGTCGGCTCAGCCCCGGCCGCAGCGGCTACTCACCGAGGACGGAAGCCAGAAGCAGCCGTCGGCGTTCTCCGAGGACGAAGCGCTGGCGGAGGCGAAACGTTCCGGTGAGAGCGTGGAGGTCCTGTCGCTGCGCGGTGAGAGCAGCGATGTCTACGCCACTCCGGACGGGCAGTTGGAGGCGCGTGAGTATCTGCGTCCGGTCCGTACCCGGGTGAAGGGCAAGTGGCAGCCGGTCGACACCGGTCTGGCCGCGACCCCCGATGGGGCGGTGGCGCCGAAGGCGGCCACGGTGGGGCTGGAGTTCTCCGGTGGCGGTGACGCCCCGCTGGTGCGGATGGAGAAGGCCGGACGCGAGCTGGCCCTGACCTGGCCGGGGGAGCTCCCGGAGCCGCGGCTGGACGGTGACACGGCCACCTATCCGGAGGTTCTGCCCGGGGTGGACCTGCGGATGGGGGCCCAGGAGGACGGCTTCACCCAGCTGCTGGTGGTCAAGTCGGCGCAGGCGGCGGCCAGTCCTGAGCTGGCCGAGCTGCGCCTGAGCCTGGCGGCCGACGGGATGGACGTCCGCGAGACCGCCCAGGGTGGGCTGGAGGCGATCGACGACGGCGCCAAGGGCGTGGTCTTCGAGGCGCCGACGCCGCTGATGTGGGACTCCAGCACCGGCGGGACCGGTGAGGCGGCGGCGCAGAAGGCTCCGTCCCAGGAGACGGCCGCCCAAACCGGGGAGGCCGGCGGGGAGCCCGGCGCGGGCGAGTCGGGCAAGCTGGCGCCGCTGGACGTGGAGGTCCCCGAGGACGGGAGCGAGCTGGTCCTCACCCCCGACCAGGAGGTGCTGCGCGGAGCGGACACGGTCTACCCGGTGTTCATCGACCCGCAGTGGTACTCGCCGCGCGCCTCGGCCTGGACGATGGCGTCGAAGTACTGGGCCTCCTCCCCGCAGTGGAAGTTCAACGGCGAGCCGGACTCCGGTATGGGCTACTGCGGCTGGGACTACTGCAAGCCGTACGACACCAAGCGGCTGTTCTACCGGATACCGGTCTCCAAGTTCGCGGGCAAGTCGATCCTGTCGGCGGAGTTCGTCGTCCGCAACGTGTGGTCGGCCTCATGTACGGCGCGCGGGGTGCAATTGTGGCGCACCAAGGGCATCTCCTCCTCCACGACCTGGAACAGCCAGAACAACTCCGACTTCTGGATCGACCACCTGAAGACGGAGTCCTTCGCCTACGGATACTCGGGTTGCGCCGCGAAGGATGCCGAGTTCAACGTGAAGTCGGCGGTCCAGCAGGCCGCGAACGGCAAGTGGTCGACGATGACGTTCGGACTGCGGGCCTCCAGCGAGACCGACCGCTACGGACGGAAGCGTTTCTCCGACAAGGCGTTCCTGCGGGTGGTGTACAACCGTCCGCCGTACCAGCTGAAGATGTCGCAGCTGACGATGGAGTACGGCGGCACCTGCAAGCGGCCGGCGGACGCGGCACGGGTGCGCAGCCTGGGCACGATCTACGCCAGCAACGTCACCGACCCCGACGGCGACAACATCGCGGTGCAGTTCCAGGCCAAGTGGGACAACGGGGACGGCAAGGGTCTGATCGCACGGTGGAAACCGTCGCTGTCCACTTACAAGAAGTCCGGCTCCAGCTTCTCCGTCAAACTGCCGACGACGATCCCGGAGAACACGCAGATCCACTGGTACGCGCGGGTGCGGGACACGGACTCGACCGGGTACGGGAACTACTCGCCGTGGTCCTACGCGGGCGATCCGACCGGCTGTTACTTCGTCTACGACACCCAAAAGCCCAAGGCCCCGGCGGTCTCCTCGGGTGAGTATCCGGCCTCGGACCCGGAGAACCCGGACGACCCCTGGTACGACGGGGTGGGCCAGTACGGCACCTTCACGGTGGACTCCTCCTCGACGGATGTGACCCGCTACCGGTACGGCCTCAACAGCGACCCCCTGCCGTCCAATCAGGTCACCACCTCAGGCGGCGACGCCAGGACCATCGACCTGCTCCCGGCGAAACCAGGGGCGAACTTCGTCACCGTGATGTCCTTCGACGCGGCCGGCAACGGATCGGAGATCAGCACCTACCACTTCCGGGTCAAGGCCGGGCAGCCCGAGCGGGCCACCTGGCAGATGGACGAGGAGGCCGGCGCCACCCAGGCCGAAGGCTCCACCCCGGCCCGCACCGCCACCCTGCACGGCGGCGCCACCCCCGGAGCGGCGGGCAAGAAGGGCACCGCCGTGGAGTTCGACGGCACCGACGACTACGCGGCCACCGACATCCCGGTGGTCGACACCAGCCGCGGATTCGCCGTCTCCGCCTGGGTCAAGCTCTCCGCGATGCCCGGCCGTGCGGCGATCGTCGCCGCCCAGCCGGGCAACCACAGCCCCGGCTTCGAGCTGTACTACTCCCAGGCGTTCGACCGCTGGGTGTTCAACCAGTACGCCGCCGACCAGGCCGGCGCGGGCATCGTCCGCGCGATGGCCGACACCCCCGGCGGGGTGAGCACCGGCACCTGGACCCACCTGGTGGGCTCCTACGACTCCGCCCGGGACATGCTGGAGCTGTTCGTCGACGGCACCCTGGTCGGCCAGACCCCGTACGCCACCCCGTGGAGCGCCCGCCGCGGCCTGAGCATCGGCGCCGGCTCCTACAGCGGCGTCATGGGCAACTTCTTCCCCGGCGCCGTCGACGACCTCCAGCTCTTCGACAAGCCGCTCACCGCCAACGAGGTCGGCAAGCTCGGCGCCCACCAGCAGGTCGGCGACCCCGGACGCCCCGCTGTGGCGGTCTTCCCCCTCGACGAAGCGGCGGACGCCACCGAGATCACCGGGCACGGCGATGTGCTGCCGGCCCGCTTCCACGGCGGCGTCACCCCCGGCGAGCCCGGCGTGGCGGGCAAGGCCGCCCACTTCAACGGCACCGACGCCTACGCCGGGATCGGGCAGACCAGCGGCCCGCACGTGAACACCGCACGCAGCTTCACCATCTCCGCCTGGGCCAAACTGGACGACAAACCCGACCGTGCGGCGATCATCGCCGCCCAGGCGGGCCAGGCCCGCCCCGGCTTCGAGTTGTACTACTCGGCCGCCAACGACCGGTGGGCGGTCAACCAGTACGCCTCCGACAGCGCGGGCTCCGGCCTCATCCGCGCCATGCAGCCGGAAGGCGCCACCGCCCACGCCGGGCAGTGGACCCACCTGGCCGGCGTCCACGACACCGTCGCCGACACCCTGACCCTGTACGTCAACGGCACCAAGGCCGGATCCACCACACTGGAAGGCGCCTTCTACGCCAACCAGTCCATGTACCTCGGCGCCGGCTCCTACAGCGGCGTCATGGGCAACTTCTTCCCCGGCGCCATCGACGATGTCCGCCTCTTCGACCGCCCCGCCTCCGCGGCCGAGATCCAGCAGCTGTTCAAGCAGCGTCCGCTGGTCAAGGGCCGCTGGAACTTCGAGTCCACCGACGGGATCTCCCCGGTCACCACCCCGGACTCCTCCACGGAGGGCCGCCCCATGACCCTCCACGGCGGCGCGGTCGGCGGCATGGATTCGTGGATCGACTTCGGCTCCCTGGAACTGGACGGTGTGGACGACTACGCCGCCACCGACGTTGTGCCGGTGGACACCAGCGCCAGTTTCACCGCGACGGCCTGGGCCAAGGCCGCCGCGATCCCCGAGGCCCCGGTGACCCTGCTCAGTGCGGAAGGCTCTCACCAAAGCGCCTTCGCCGTGCGATACCTGCCGGATGACGACCCGGAGCATCCGGGGCGCTGGCAGATCACCGTTTCCGAGACGGACAGTGTCGGCTCGCCGGTGGCATCGATGGAGAACGAAGCCTCCTTCTACAACGTGCGGTCGTGGAATCACCTGGCACTCGTCTACGACGGCTTCTCCAAGGAAGCACGGCTGTACGTCAACGGCGTACTCGAGGAAGTCGCCTGCGTGGACGCGGACGACGACGGCAACGCGGATGACGCCTCCTGCACCGACCGGATTCCGTGGGCGGAGAATGTGCTGTCGTTCAAGGCCGCCGGGGCCCTCCAGGTGGGCAGGACGACCGACGCCGGCGTGGGCCGCGAGTACTGGCCCGGCCTGGTGGACGACGTATGGACCTTCCAGGGGGCCCTGAGCGACGCCCAGGTGTTCTATCTGGTCGACCAGGTCTACGGAGTACCGACCGAAGTACCCGATCCGGACTGACCACAGTGCGGGTGTGCCGAGGGCCGGCCCTCGGCACACCCGCGCGACCTTCAGGCATGACACGCGTGTTTTTCCGCGCCTTCGTGTGTACGGGCAGTCCTCTGCCCGGAAGCGGCGCTTGCGGTGAGGGATGAGGGCAGGGATGAGCGGCAGACCGAACAGATTCGTGATGAAAATGCGGCACCACACGGCGTTGGCGGTGTCGGCCGTGATGGTGGGGACGCTGCTGCAGGCGGTGGCCACGCCCACGGTCGCGGCCGATGACGGGCGAGGTCGCTCCGGCCTGCCGACGGCCGAGAAGACCGTTGCCGGCAAGGACGGCATCAAGGTCAAGCCTCGGAAGATGTACAGGGGGCCGAAGGCGCCCAAGGAAGCCCCGAAGGCGGCCTGGCCGAAGGCCGGCACTGAGGTAGTGGCCCTCCCCAAGGCCACGGCGAGCGGCTCCGCGGTCCTCACTCCGCAGAAGGCGAAGGGACTACCGATCGCGCTCGGCGTCCCCGCGGCTAAGACCGGACACCCTGGGGCCCGGGCCAGAGCCGCCGAGGCCGCGGCCGGAGGGAAGGTCGAAGCACGTGTCCTGGGACGCAAGCGGGCGGCCGAGGCGGGCGTTGACGGCCTGCTGTTCAGCCTCTCCTCCCGGAGCGGCGATGGTTCCAAGGCCGGAAAGACAAGCGTGACGGTTGACTACTCGGCCTTCGCGCAGTCCTACGGCGGCGGTTACGCCTCCCGGCTGACCCTGGTGGAGCTGCCCGAGTGCGCACTGACCACCCCGGAGAAGAAGGGGTGCTCGACACGCCGGACGGTCCCTACCACCAACGACGTCGAACAGCAGAAGCTGACGGCCGAAACCGTCACCCTCCATTCGGACGCGTCCACCGTGCTGGCCGCGGTCGCCGACGACGAGGGAATGGAAGGCGACTACAAGGCCACCCAGCTCTCCCCGTCCGCCACCTGGGACACCAACCTCAACACCGGAGACTTCACCTGGTCCTACGGCATGCCGGTGCCGGAGGTGCCCGGCGGTCTGAAGCCGAACGTCGGCCTCTCCTACTCCTCGGCGACGATCGACGGCCGTACGGGCTCGACCAACAACCAGTCCTCCTGGGTGGGTGACGGCTTCGAGCTGTGGCCCGGCTACATCGAGCGCCGCTACAAGCCCTGTTCCGACGACGGGGTGAAGAACGCCGACGGCAACAAGCCCGGCGACCTGTGCTGGGGCTACGACAACGCGTTCATCTCGTTCAACGGCACGGGCGGCGAACTGGTCCCGGCCGGAGACGACGAGTGGAAGTTCAGGCAGGACGACGGAACCCTTATCAAGAGGCTGACCTCCACCAACCGGGGCAACGGCGACGACAACGGTGAGTACTGGCGGCTGACAGACCCGCAGGGCAATCGCTACTACTTCGGCTACAACCGCCTCCCGGGCTGGGCGTCGGGCAAGGAGACCACCGCCTCTACCTGGACCGTTCCCGTCTTCGGCGACGATGCGGGCGAGCCCTGTCACGCCTCCGCCTTCGCCGACTCCTGGTGCCGGCAGGCATGGCGCTGGAACCTGGACTACGTCGTCGACCGGCACGGCAACGCCATCGCCTACCACTACGACAAGGAGACCAACTCCTACGGCCGCAACCTGAAGGCGTCGGACGACACCCGCTACGACCGTGGCGGCCACCTGGACCGTATCGAGTACGGGCTGAAGTCCTCCAGCATGTACACCGCCGGGCCGCTGGCCAAGGTCGACTTCACCAGCTCGGAACGCTGCTTGCCCAAGACCGGGGTGAGCTGCGCCGCGGACACCATCGATGACCAGGCGTTCTACTGGTACGACACCCCCTGGGATCTCAACTGCGAGGCCGACGAGGACTGTGACCGGCGCCTGTCGCCCACCTTCTGGACCCGCAAGCGGCTGACCGAGGTCTCCACCCACGTCCTCAAGTCCGACGGCTCCTACGGCAAGGTCGACTCCTGGAAACTCGGCCACCGCTGGGGCATGGCAGACATCGACTACCAGCTCCTGCTGGACAGCATCCAGCGCACCGGGCACACGGCCAGCCCGACGGTGACCCTGCCGAAGACCACGCTCGACTACACCCAGATGGAGAACCGGCTGGACGAGACCGGAGACGGGTACGCGCCGTTCGTCAAGGAGCGCCTGTCGACGGTGGCCGACGAGTCCGGCGGCCAGATCACCGTCGACTACTCGACCTCGGCCTGCGACTCCGCCTCCCTGCCCACCCCGCAGACCAACACCACCCGCTGCTTCCCGCAGTACATCGGCGGCTCGGCGGAGGTGGACCCGGAGCTGCACTGGTTCAACAAGTACGTCGTCACCTCCGTCACCGCCACCGACCGCACCGGAGGGGCACCGAACCAAGTCACTCGCTACAGCTATCTGGGCGGAGCCGCCTGGCACTACGACGATGACGACGGCCTGACCAAGGAGAAGCACAAGACCTGGTCCCAGTGGCGCGGTTACGGGCGCGTGCGGGTGCAGACCGGCGGGCAGGACGCCGACAGCATGGAGACGCAGCAGGACACCTACTTCCTGCGCGGCATGCACGGCGACCGCAAGGACACCTCCGGGGACACCACCAAGATCGTCACCGTCTCCCTCGGCGAAGGCGAGGGCGACCCCATCACCGACCACGAGGCGGCCAGCGGGTTCGCCTACAAGACCGTCACCTACTCCGCGCCCGGCGGAAAGGTCCTCGGCAAGACGGTCAACCGGCCCTGGCGCCACGAAACCGCCAGGAAAGTCCGAGACTGGGGCACGGTGACCGCCAACCTCACCGGCACCTCCCACACCAGGACCTGGACCTCCCTGGACGACGGCGCCGGCAGCCAGTGGCGCATCACCTCCTCGTCGAAGACGTACGACACCGTCGCCGGACGCATCACCGAAGTGGACGACCGGGCCGACAACACCACCGCCGCCGACAACCGGTGCACCCGCACCACCTACGCCACCAACACCGAGAAGAACATCCTCACCCTGCCCTCCCGGGTGGAGACCGTCACCAAGGACTGCGCCACCACGCCCGACCGCTCCAGTGACGTCATCTCCGACATCCGCACCGCCTACGACGGTGGTGGCTACGGCGACGCCCCCACCAAGGGCGACGCCACCGCGAGCGCGGTGCTGAAGAAGCACGACGGCACCACGGCCACCTACCTGGAATCCGGCGCGACCTTCGACTCCTACGGTCGTGAACTGACCACCACCGACCTGACCGCGAACCTCACCGTCACCGGCGACGGCACACTGGTCCGCACCCCGCGCACCGACGGCCGCACCACGACCAAGGAGTACAGCCCGGCCACCGGCATCCCGACGAAGCTGACCGAGACAGGACCGCCCGCGGTCGAGGGGAACAGCACCTCGGCACTGACCACGACCACGGAACTGGAACCGCTGCGCGGCCAGCCCAGCGCCGTCTACGACGCCAACAACGTCCGCACAGCCTTCGCCTACGACGCACTGGGCCGCTCCAGCAAGGTTTGGCTGGCCGGCAAGCTCACCGGGTCCATCCCCGACCACGAGTTCGTCTACTACGTCAACGAGAACCAGCCGGTCGCAGTGGCCAACAGGATCCCCAACCACAGCGGCGGCCAGTACATCACCTACACGATCTACGACGGCTTCCTGCGCGAACGCCAGGCCCAGGCCCCCGGCCCCGAGGCCGGACGGATCATCACGGACACCTTCTACGACGAGCGCGGCCTGGTCACCAAGACCTATGCCCCCTACCACGCCGAAGGCAACCCGAGCATCAACCTCTTCGCACCCGACAACGCACTGATGGTGGAGACCCAGTCACGCCACTTCTACGACGGACTCGGCCGGGAGACCGAGGTCCAGCAGATCGCGGGCAGCGGCGACGACACCACCGTCCTGAACACCACCAAGACCCTGTACGGGGGCGACCGCATCACCGTCATCCCGCCCGCCGGAGGGACGGCCACCACCACCCTCACCGACGCTCGCGGGCAGGCCACCGAACTGCGCCAGCACCACCACCGCGCGGCCGACGCCCCTCACGACACCACCGCTTACCGCTACACCCCCCGGGGCGAGCTGTCGAAGGTCATCGACCCCGAGGGCAACACCTGGGAGTACACCTACGACCAGCTCGGCCGACAGATCACGGCCAAGGACCCAGACAAGGGCACCACGACAAGCCGCTACGACGACCGCAGCCAGCTCACGTCGACCACCGACGCCCGCGACACCACCCTTGCCCATGTCTACGACGGCTTGGGCCGCCAGACCGAACTGCGCGAGGACTCGGCCACGGGCACACTGCGCGCCAAGTGGGTCTACGACACCATCAGCGGCGCCAAGGGGCACCTGGCCGAGGCCATCCGCTACCACGACGGGAACGCGTACACCTCCAAGGTGACGATGTACGACCGGCACTACCGGCCCGCCAGGACCGCTGTCGAGATCCCCTCCGCCGAGGGAGCCCTGGCGGGCACTTACCACACCGCCACCTCCTACAGGCCCTCCGGTCTGATCGGAGGCGTCAGCTACTCGGCCGCGGGCTCCCTGCCCGGGGGCGGCTCCACCTACCTCTACGACAACCGCACCCTGCGCACGACCTCGGTGTACGGGCGCGGCTACGACGCCGACGTCACCTACAGCCTCACAGGCAAACCGCTGGTGTACTCACTCGGTGCATCCGGCAGCAGCCCGAGAACCGAGATCACCAACACCTACGAGCAGGGCACCCAGCGCCTGGCCACCTCCCGTGTGGAGCGGCAGGACATCAACGGTGTCGACCGGCACAACACCTACCGCTACGACGAGGCCGGCAACGTCCTGTCCATCACCGACGTCTCCCGCTCCGGCACTGACAACCAGTGCTTCACCTACGACTACCTGCGCCGCCTCACCCAAGCGTGGGCACAGCCCACCCAGACCTGCGCCGACGCCCCGAGCGCCGGAGTGCTCGGCGGCCCGGCCCCCTACTGGCACTCCTACTCCTACGACAAGACCGGCAACCGGCTGACCGAAACTCAGCACGACATCACCGGCGACACCGCCAAGGACATCGAGCGGGCCTACGACTACCCCGCGCCCGGCAGCCCGCAGCCGCACACACTGGCCTCGGTGACCACCACCGGACCGACCGGCACGGCCCGCGACAGCTACGGCTACGACGAGTCCGGCAACACCACCGCCCGCACCCTCGGCGGCGACACCCAGCGGCTGACCTGGGACCCCGAGGGACACCTGGCCAAGGTCACCGAACCCGTCGAGGGCGAGGACGACCAGGTCATCGAGTACCTCTACGACGCCGACGGCAACCGGCTCATCGGTCGGACCCCGACCGAGACCACCCTCTACCTCGGCCACACCGAGATCACCCTCGCCAAGGGCACCACGGAGCCGAAGGCCACCCGCTACGTCGGCCTCCCCGGCGGCCACCAGGCCGTCATCGAGGACGACGGCACGGTCTCCTTTACCATCGCCGACCACCACGGCACCGGCCACCTCGCCATCGACGCGAGCGACCTGTCGATGACCCAGCGCCGCAGCCTGCCCTTCGGCGGCCCGCGCGGCGAGCAACCGGAGGTCTGGCCCGGCACCAAGGGCTTCGTCGGCGGCACCACCGACACTGCCACCGGCCTGACCCACCTCGGCGCCCGCGAGTACGACCCCGCGATCGGTCGTTTCATCTCCGTCGACCCGATCATGGACCTCGCTGACCCCCAGCAGATCCACGGCTACACCTACGCCAACAACAACCCCTTCACCTGGTCCGACCCCACCGGCCTCATACCGGTGGGCATGTGTCAGGGCTTCGTCGGTTGCGACACGGATAACACAGAGGTCGACGAATGGTTCAGTCAGAACGACGACGGAACGTGGACCCAGCACACCGTCACGACGCAAGTCAGCGGCCGGAGCGATGGGACCACCCTCTGGACCTACACCTATACCGAGGGCGGGGAGAAGACGGTCAGTCATTTGACCTTCCTCCCGGAGAGTAAGCGTTTTATCCCCTACGAAGTTCCTGTAGGGGAGCACCACTTGTGGACGAAGGCGAAAGAAGCTTTCAAATTCTTGGTATTCGATCCACAAGACTGCGCGGACATCGCCAGCATGGACTGCGCCATCGGCGCCATCAGTCTTCTGCCGGCTGCCAAGGCCGCCAAGCTGATCAAGTACGGCGACGAGGCAGCCGATGCGGCGTCATGCGTGAGAAAACACAGCTTCCTCCCGGGAACCGACGTACTCCTCGCTGACGGCACCACCAAGAACATCGAAGACGTCGAGATAGGCGACAAGGTCGTCGTCACCGATCCCGAGACCGGTGAGACGGCCACCCGTGAGGTCGTCGCCACCATCCTCACCGAGGACGACAAGCACTTCGTCGACCTCACCATCACCACCGAAGACGGCCCCGCCTCCCTCGTCTCCACCACCACCCACCCCTTCTGGGTGGAGAGCGAAGAGAAGTGGCTGGACGCCGGCGAACTCACCCCCGGCATGTCCCTGCGCGCTCCCGACGGGGCCACTGTCACCGTCGACGAGGTCCGCTCCTTCACCAAGCGCCAGCGCACCCACGACCTCACTGTCCAGGGCATCCACACGTACTATGTGCTCGCGGGGCAGACGCCGGTCCTCGTTCACAACAGCAACGGCTGCATAAATTGGGCGTCCAACAGCGTGAAAACGTGGGGTCACACATTTAAGACTCATGGTGCCGGAGCGAAGAACACGAAGGCTCTGACCGATCGCGCTCGTAGCACCGGGAATCAGCAGGGTCAATGGCTGAATAATGACGCCGCTGCAGATTTCTTGAAGGGCCTCCATGTCGAAGGAGCCGGCCCCAGGTCGGTGCGTATTCCGGATGGATTGGGGCAGGTGATCATGCCGGATGGGAGTATCGTCCAAGCGCGGGCAGCTACCATCGTCCCGAGTCCAAATGGGCTGTACAAGACGGGATTCCCGATCATTGGCCCGAACTAGGAGGCTGGAGAGATGAGCTTCTCTGTGTCGTTCAATCCGGCCGTGCCGTCAGGCGCTGTGTCTCCTGCTTCAGCGAGTCTGGAGCCGGGTGACGATTACGAGACCCTTGTCATGGAGGCGTGTAGCGTCCTGTCTGACGCTGGAGGCAGCACATTCCACATTGGCGGCTTCGGGAGTGATGAGTGGCCGCTCGATGTCGCGTATGACTTGTCTGCCTTCATGGAGCAACTCCCGTCGCTTCTGGTGGGTGTACGCGACCGTCGCGAAGTCGAGGTGGATCTCTACACACAGGGTATCGAGAGGACTTTGACTTTCCGCCCAAGCGGGGATCTCGTGATGATTCACTGCGAGTCGCGGACCAATTGGGTTCCAAACCCGGAGCGCGAGAGCATTGCACAGAGTGGGCTAGTCGCGATGCTCTCCAAGTTGGCCGAAGACTTCGCCAGAGGGTTGAAGGCGATCAATTCCGAACTGTCGGAGGTCGCACCATTCGAACGTTGGCTGGAGGGTGAGGTGTAGCCCCGCTGCCCGATCCCGCAACCCGCGCGCTGGATAGCAGCAGCAAAGTTGAAGCCCCGTCAGGTACGTCCTGGCGGGGCTTCTGCGGTGGGTGACGGCAGTAGTTGACGGCAACGTCAGTGGACGGTGGCTCCGCACAGCGGCGGGTCGTTGCCGTCGTCGCGGGTCGACTCGTTGTTGGCGGGGCCGTCAAGGGCGGTGCTGAGGGTGTTGATGGCGTCTCGCTGGAGGCGGAGTCGGACGTGGGCGTAGACGGTGGCGGTGACGCCGATGTGGGCGTGGCCGAGGAGTTCTTTGATGACGACGAGTTCGACGCCTTGTTCCAGGAGCAGGGTGGCGGTCAAGTGCGGCTCGCTCCGCTCGCCGCGCGCGGCCCGGCTCCCCGCCGGGCCTGCGCTCCTGCCTTCGTCCCGCTCCGCCCCGGCGTCCGCCGGCCGCGCACCAACAGCCAGCCCCCGGGTTGCTGACCAGGCGCCGTCGTGGCTGGGGGTCGGCTCCGACGGCTTTACGCACCTGCCCGGTCCGGGACCCGCGTCGGGCAAGCCCAGGGGGCCACTCGGACACATTGCGGGCAGGTCCAAAGCCTGCCCGAGTTGCCAACCAGCGTACGGCCCCCTGGTCATGCCCGACCCCAGCCCAGGCAGGACACCGCCCAAACCCGCTCCGCCGACCTTGCCGAAGGCTGACGCATGGTCTCCAGCCCATGCACGGTTCTGACGGCAACGATGACGGCAACCGAGACGCACCCCAGCACACTTCCATGGACGCCAGCGGACCAGCAAACTTTCGCTGACCTGCAAAAACGCAGGTGACGTCTACCCAGCGCGCACACGTACTATGTGCTGGCAGGCGCCACACCGGTCCTCGTTCACAACAGCAACTGCCCCGGCATCGGCCGCGAATTGATTGGTGGGCAAGAGCAGTTCCATATCATTCACGGTGACAGAACGGGTGGCGGTCATAAGTGGCCGGGACAGCCTGGGAAGACCGTGTTTCCGCGCGGTTGGGACACCGACAAAATTCTCGACAGCATTGTCGACGTGGCGACTAGTCCCAACAGCGTTAGGACGCAGCAGACAGGCCGAGCTGGAGCCCTGTACACGAGGAACGGGGATCCGTCGCGGTGGAAGGTTGAAGGAGTAGTGGACGGCGTGAACATCAGGGTCATTTATGAACCTGCAACGGACCGGATTGTGACCGGTTTCCCGTACCGGCCCTGATGGAGGCACCGTGGAAGCTGTAGAGTACGCCGCCAAGATCGAAGAACTACTAGAGGAATCTCCCATCACTGCGCCTTCGGTTGCAGTCGACGTGCGCGACCTTCTGACGGCCGGAGAGTTTGCCCTAGCTTTCGACACCATGTGCTCATGGATTTACGAGGACGAGTTGTCGATTAGCGAGGAGTACTACGAGCGGCTTGTCTGGCTGTCGGAAGATCTTGGATCTCGCGATCTCGTCACGCGAATGCGTGAGCTGGTAACGGGATAATCGAGTTCCCCGCCGCTTTGAATTGGGTCGCGTCGTGATCGTCTGATGCGACTCGGATCGGAGTGAGCGACCGCAAATATGAAGCCCCGTCAGGTGCGTCCTAAGGGCTGTCCCGTAACCGCTGGTCGCGGATGAGATGATCTTGTGGTGGCTGGTGTGATCACGGCGTCGGAGCCGTCCTGGATAGCCCCGTTCACCGGGCTGAGCCCGCGGCAGTTCGCCAAGCTGGTCACCGCGCTGCGGCGCGAGGGCGCCGATCCGGTGCGTCGGGGCCGGCCGTGGTCGCTTCCGTTGGAGGACCGGGTGCTGCTGGTGGCCGCGTACTGGCGCACCAACCTCACCCTGCGCCAGCTCGCCCCGCTCTTCGGGATCTCCAAGTCGGCCGCCGACCGGATCGTCGACCACCTCGGTCCGGCCCTCGCGCTCCAGCCCCGCAAGCGGTACCGCAAGAACACCGTGCTCATCGTGGACGGCACCCTGGTCCCCACCCGCGACCGGAACGTGGCCGCCTCCAGCAAGAACTACCGCTACTCCACCAACCACCAGGTCGTCATCGATGCCGACACCCGCCTGGTCGTCGCCGTCGGGCGGCCGCTGCCGGGCAACCGCAACGACTGCCGGGCCTGGGAGGAATCCGGCGCCGAGGACGCCGTCGGCACCACCCCCACAGTGATCGCCGACGGCGGCTACCGCGGCACCGGCCTGACCATCCCGCACTACCGCCGGCACCAGGACGAGGACCTGCCCGTCTGGAAGGAAGAGCACAACGCCTCCCACCGCCGGGTCCGCGCCCGCGTCGAGCACACCTTCGCCCGCATGAAGGCCTGGAAGATCCTGCGCGACTGCCGCCTCAGAGGCGACGGCGTCCACCACGCCATGCTCGGCATCGCCCGCCTGCACAACCTCACCCTCGCCGGATGACGAGCAAACAAGCAGGTCAGCCGACACGTTCCTGAGAATTTACGGGACACCGTCTAGCCTCGATCTTTCGTGAGGGTCCGCCGACGGAGTCGGCGGGCCCTCACGCGTGCTGTTTCTGAGTCCGGGCAGGCCGAGGGCCCGGCTGTCGCGTCGGGTGGGCGCCGGGTTCCACTGCTCCGGGTCGGGGTGGTGCTGCTCGCAGGAACAGGCGGATCCGCTGGTCAGCCGGGGTTGGGCAGGAGGGCGAGCCGTTCGAGGGCGGCGGTGATGTGGCCGGTCCAGGGCCAGTGCCGGGCGAGGCGGAGGATGCGGCGGCGGCCGGTGGTGACGAGCTGGCCGGCCGCGGTGAACAGGCGCAGCCGCAGGCGGCGGGGTTCCCAGAGGCGGGCGGTGCCGGTGAGGGCGAGCATGGGCATCCAGGCCAGCAGGTCGAGGGCTATCTGGACGATCTCGAGCCAGACCTTGTTCTGGGCGGTGGTGTGCAGGGGCAGGTTGCGCAGGCCGGTCGTGCGGGCGGCCCGGATGCGGTCCTCGGCCCGGGCCCGCAGCCGGTGACGGAGCTCGAGCTCGGCGATCGGCCGGTCAGGGGTGTTGGTCGCGAAACACGTGATCCGCATGCCGTCGGCGTCGGTGAGCCGCAGCTGGGCGCCGGGGTGCGGTCTTTCCTTGCGGACGATCAGCCGCATGCCCTTGGGCCATCCGTCCAGGAGCTTGCCGGTGAGCTCGGCGACCCAGGCCCCGTCGCGGATCTCGCCGCCGGTCTCGACGGCCGCCGTCCAGGCTGAGGCGGGGGCCTTCAGCACGTGTTCGTGGATCGCGTCGGTGACCGTCATGCCGACTGAGTAGGACAGCCACCGCCCTCGCCGGGCGAGCCAGGACACGAAGTCGTGGGTGCCGCCCGCGGAGTCGGTGCGGACCAGGGTCCGGCGCCCTCGCCGGTATTGCTTGGGCAGCTGGGCCAGGGCCAGTTGGGCGGTGGTGATGTGGTCGGCAGCGGTGTTCGAGCCCGCGTTCCCCGGCCTGAGCAGGGCGGCGACCGGCTCTCCGGTTCCGCCCGGGCCGTGGTCGACGAAGGCCGTCAGCGGGTGGTGGCCGTAGGTCTTCTTCCAAGTCGCGGCCGCGTCCTGTTTGTCGGAGTGGGCGACCACGAGGACGCCGTCGAGATCGACCGTGACCTGGTCGTCGGCGTCCGGGGCGTTCTCGCCGGCCAACGACCAGACCCGCTGCCGGGCTTCGGACCGTGCGGCGCGGATGGCGGTCAGGGCCTTCTCGCCGGAGGCGGCGAGGGTGTCGATCAGACGGGAGACGGTCGGGTCGGAGGCGACCGGCCCGAAGAGGGCCGGCTCACACCGCAGCACCGCAACGTCCGCGAGGCAGTCTCCGCCCAGAGCGACCGCCAGGGCGACGTCCAGAAGGACCTTGCCGGGATCGTGGACGGCCCGCGGTTTGCGCCACGGTGCCAGAGCTGCGGATATGGCCTGGTCAAGACCGGTCTTGCGGACCGTTTCGACGAGCAGGACCGACCCGGCCTGGGAGACGACCTGGCGGCCGTCGTCCTGGACACGGACGCGGGGGTAGGGCCCGGTAGAGTGCTTCACCTGGGAAGTGCCTCCGGCGATGGCAGGAACAAGGACCTCGACAATCCTCATTCTTGCTGGTCAGAGGCACTTTCTGCTTTCCTGACCGCCTGCCGGACAGCCCACTTCATGAAAGCGCGAGGCTA
>NZ_PGSG01000069.1 GCF_002843305.1 Streptomyces barkulensis | reverse complement strand
GCCAGCACATAGTACGTGTGGATGCCCTGGACAGTGAGGTCGTGGGTGCGCTGGCGCTTGGTGAAGGAGCGGACCTCGTCGACGGCGACAGTGGCCCCGTCGGGAGCACGCAGAGACATGCCGGGAGCGAGCTCGCCGGCGTCCAGCCACTTCTCTTCGCTCTCCACCCAGAAGGGGTGGGTGGTGGTGGAGACAAGAGAGGCGGGGCCGTCTTCGGTGGTGATGGTGAGGTCGACGAAGTGCTTGTCGTCCTCGGTGACGATGGTGGCGACGACCTCACGGGTGGTTGTCTCACCGGTCTCGGGATCGGTGACGACGACCTTGTCACCTATCTCGACGTCTTCGATGCTCTTGGTGGTGCCGCTGAGGTCGAAAGGGTGGGGTGACAGAGCTACGGAGGCTCCAACACGAGTCCGGTCTCGGCGATGAAGCCGTCGAGGATCTCGGGTCGGCGTTGGATGCCGCGTAGTCGGTTCTTCACGAGTGGGGTGAGGCCGTCGATCGTGCGGGGCGCGAGGTTGGCCAGGGACTTCTTCAGGTGGGCCCACACGCCTTCAACGGGGTTGAGGTCGGGCGCATAGGGCGGGAGCTTGACGATGGTCAGCCAATCGCTGTTGCGTTCGCAGAACTCCCGCAAGGACTTGGCATGATGGATGCTGGCGTTGTCCCACACCACGATCAGTGGGGCACCGCCGAGCTGCCGACGGGCAGAGGTCAGCAGGTCCGCGAACTCACGCGCCCGGAAGCCCTTCTTCTCGCCGGTCCGGCCCCGGTACGTTTGGGTCCGATAGATCAGACGGGTCTCGCAGCCCGGTCTGACGCAGACCATCCCCGCCATCAGGACCCGGCCGGAACCCTTCCCCGTCACCCTGACCAGCGGTGTCCGCCCGCGTCGTGACCAGGTCCGGCCCTTACCGGGTTTCAGGTCCTGTCCGGCCTCGTCCTCGAACACTATCCACGCGCCCAGGAGTTGGGCCGTCCTCTTACCCGTGACCACTGCTCCGTTCGCCACGCGGCAACGGCCTGTTCGTCCCGCTCGACGGCCCGGTGCACGGGAACCTGTGGTGACCAGCCCAGCCGGTGCAGCAGATACGACACCCCCCGCGGGGTGTACCGGTGACCGAACAGGCGGTGGATCAGCTCCGCGACCCTGGCCAGGGTCCACCGCTGGTCCTCGCTCCAGCCGTGCGCGGCCGGCCCGGCCTCAGCTCTGCCTGCAACCACTCGGCCTGGGCATCGCCCAGGCGGCACGGAAAGCCGCCAGAGGCCAGGGCCGCGCTGCCGCCCTCACACCAGACAGCGTGCCAGGCGTACGCCGACTTCCGCGCCACCCGTAACCTGCGGGCCACCTCCGGCGGCCGCACTCCCTGCTCGAACATCTCCGCGGCATCGAAACGCACCTTCTCACGCTTCGCCCGCCCCACAGCGGTCAGACCGCCGCCATCCGCATACCTCATGACGAGGATGTAGCACCGCCAACACCCGCTATCACCGCACCCTTTCAACCTCAGCGTCAAAAGCCTCAGAGGCCCCACCAGAAGTCACTCCGGCGGGGCCTCCGCGTATCACTCTGCACTCATTCCGAGAACGGTACGAACTATTCCGGCAACATTTGTCGAATCACCGGGTTAGCAACCAATCCAGGGATCTCTGAAGTCAGACGTGAATACGCCTCACGGAGAAAGCTGGAGAAAGAACTCGCCAGCTCTTCACGCTCGACGGTAACCCGCCAGGGACGTTTCGATGAGGTCACGACAATGAGATCTCCGTCGTGCCGCAGATGAATAATCTCTTCGCTCTCAGTGAAGCCGAACGCCGCGTCTTCTCCTGATGAGATACGCCGCTCCGCGCGAGAGAGCGAAAGGGCTAGATCCACGAGCGTCACAAACCTTCCCTTCGAGATGACCTCCACGCCACCTACGATCATCTCGACATTGACGCCGAAGTATTTGTAGCGAAGGTCGATCTCTGCAAGACCCGCAGGATCGCCCTGCTTCGCCCCCTCCCAGGTTCTCCGCCAGGGCGAACCCGGCTCCGGGAGAGAGAAGGAAAGATGAATCATGATTTCTCCTTGTAGGGAGCTCTCTCACCTAGAACGGGAAGGCGGTCACGACTTTTCCGTCATTCACGATTACGCGGATTCTAGTCAAGTCTCCGCCCCCATTTGCCGGACCAGCCTTACCGACGACGTTACCTGGACCAAAGTCCCATTCATAGATCTGGCCAGGTCGCCCTTGAGTGTTCGGCTTTGGCGTGCCGCGATTGATGGTGTCAATAATCCTCTGACGGACCTTCTTCTCCTTACCGATAAGGATGCCTGCCTCGTCGTCGATCAGCGCACCACCGGGCCGGTGACGGTCCAGAATATGCTGCCAGTCCCCGTTCTCCAGGGCTGCGGTTCCGCAAAGGCCATTCGAATTGTGAACCAGGACCGGCGTGGCCCCCGCCAGCACATAGTACGTGTGCTCGCCCGGGGGCGTCACCTGCGTTTTTGCAGGTCAGCGAATTCCGGCCCGTCCGTGGGTGTGCGTGGAAGTGCCGTGTTGTGCGCCCGTGTTGCCGTCGGCGTTGCCGTCAGACGGCTGCGCGCGTGAGGGCGGTGGAGTGGGGTTTGGCAGGTGTCCTGCCCGGGTTGGGGTCGGGCATGGTCAGGGGGCTGTACGCTGGCCCGGCAACTCGGGCAGGCTTTGGACCTGCCCGGAATTTGAACGAGTGGCCCCCTGGCCTTGCCCGACGCGGGCCCCGGCCCGGGGAGGTGGGTAAAGCCCACGGAGCCGACCGGCCCCGCCTCCGGGCCTCCACCCTGGCCAACTCCCGACAGACGCCTCGCCGTCGGCCTGGCACTCGCCGTGCGGGCGCGGCCGGCTTCTCCTCGCTTCCGGCGCAACGCTGTGCTGTTTCTGCGCGGCCTGGTCGCTGGCCGGCCCGCGGTGGCGGAGCCGAGAGCGGGCCGGGTGGGCGGCCGTGCCGCGCGCGACCCGCGTCAGCGGGTCGCCTTGACGCCGCCCGCGCCGACCGGCTCCACGTCCTGTTCGAACTCGCCCTGCGCACCGGACTCCGCAAGGGCGAACTCCTCGGCCTGCGCTGGGAAGACCTCGACCTCGACGCCGGCACCGCCGCAATCCGCCGAACCCTCCAGCGCACCACCACGGGCGGGCTCGCCACGCTGCCCACCAAGACACGCGCCGCCGAACGCCGCATCGCCCTCCCCACCCGCTGCATCCACTCACTGAAGCACCACCACGAGCAGCAGCAGCGCGAACGTGCGACCGCAGGCGCGGCGTGGCAGCACAGCGGGCACGTGTTCACCACAGCGCAGGGTCGACCAATCGACCCGACCAACCTCACCCGCACCTTCACCACGCTCCTCCGCATGGCCGGCCTCCGCCGCATCCGCTTCCACGACCTCCGCCACTCCACCGCTACCCTGCTCCTGGAGCAGGGCGTCGAGCTCGTCGTCATCAAGGAACTCCTCGGCCACGCCCACATCGGCGTGACCGCCACCGTCTACGCCCACGTCAGGCTCCGCCTCCAGCGGAACGCCATCGATGCCCTTGGCACCGCGCTCACCGGCCCGGAAGCCACTGGGACGGTCGACGGCGACGAACCGCCACCCTGCGACGCCCTCGTGCGCTGACGTTGCCGTCAATTACTGCCGTCACCCCACGCAGAAGCCCCGCTAGCCTCGCGCTTTCATGAAGTGGGCTGTCCGGCAGGCGGTCAGGAAAGCAGAAAGTGCCTCTGACCAGCAAGAATGAGGATTGTCGAGGTCCTTGTTCCTGCCATCGCCGGAGGCACTTCCCAGGTGAAGCACTCTACCGGGCCCTACCCCCGCGTCCGTGTCCAGGACGACGGCCGCCAGGTCGTCTCCCAGGCCGGGTCGGTCCTGCTCGTCGAAACGGTCCGCAAGACCGGTCTTGACCAGGCCATATCCGCAGCTCTGGCACCGTGGCGCAAACCGCGGGCCGTCCACGATCCCGGCAAGGTCCTTCTGGACGTCGCCCTGGCGGTCGCTCTGGGCGGAGACTGCCTCGCGGACGTTGCGGTGCTGCGGTGTGAGCCGGCCCTCTTCGGGCCGGTCGCCTCCGACCCGACCGTCTCCCGTCTGATCGACACCCTCGCCGCCTCCGGCGAGAAGGCCCTGACCGCCATCCGCGCCGCACGGTCCGAAGCCCGGCAGCGGGTCTGGTCGTTGGCCGGCGAGAACGCCCCGGACGCCGACGACCAGGTCACGGTCGATCTCGACGGCGTCCTCGTGGTCGCCCACTCCGACAAACAGGACGCGGCCGCGACTTGGAAGAAGACCTACGGCCACCACCCGCTGACGGCCTTCGTCGACCACGGCCCGGGCGGAACCGGAGAGCCGGTCGCCGCCCTGCTCAGGCCGGGGAACGCGGGCTCGAACACCGCTGCCGACCACATCACCACCGCCCAACTGGCCCTGGCCCAGCTGCCCAAGCAATACCGGCGAGGGCGCCGGACCCTGGTCCGCACCGACTCCGCGGGCGGCACCCACGACTTCGTGTCCTGGCTCGCCCGGCGAGGGCGGTGGCTGTCCTACTCAGTCGGCATGACGGTCACCGACGCGATCCACGAACACGTGCTGAAGGCCCCCGCCTCAGCCTGGACGGCGGCCGTCGAGACCGGCGGCGAGATCCGCGACGGGGCCTGGGTCGCCGAGCTCACCGGCAAGCTCCTGGACGGATGGCCCAAGGGCATGCGGCTGATCGTCCGCAAGGAAAGACCGCACCCCGGCGCCCAGCTGCGGCTCACCGACGCCGACGGCATGCGGATCACGTGTTTCGCGACCAACACCCCTGACCGGCCGATCGCCGAGCTCGAGCTCCGTCACCGGCTGCGGGCCCGGGCCGAGGACCGCATCCGGGCCGCCCGCACGACCGGCCTGCGCAACCTGCCCCTGCACACCACCGCCCAGAACAAGGTCTGGCTCGAGATCGTCCAGATAGCCCTCGACCTGCTGGCCTGGATGCCCATGCTCGCCCTCACCGGCACCGCCCGCCTCTGGGAACCCCGCCGCCTGCGGCTGCGCCTGTTCACCGCGGCCGGCCAGCTCGTCACCACCGGCCGCCGCCGCATCCTCCGCCTCGCCCGGCACTGGCCCTGGACCGGCCACATCACCGCCGCCCTCGAACGGCTCGCCCTCCTGCCCAACCCCGGCTGACCAGCGGATCCGCCTGTTCCTGCGAGCAGCACCACCCCGACCCGGAGCAGTGGAACCCGGCGCCCACCCGACGCGACAGCCGGGCCCTCGGCCTGCCCGGACTCAGAAACAGCACGCGTGAGGGCCCGCCGACTCCGTCGGCGGACCCTCACGAAAGATCGAGG
>NZ_PGSG01000068.1 GCF_002843305.1 Streptomyces barkulensis | reverse complement strand
GTGGCCCCCCTTCTCCCGAAGTTACGGGGGCATTTTGCCGAGTTCCTTAACCATAGTTCACCCGAACGCCTCGGTATTCTCTACCAGACCACCTGAGTCGGTTTGGGGTACGGGCCGCCGTGCAACTCGCTAGAGGCTTTTCTCGACAGCATAGGATCATCCACTTCACCGTCATCGGCTCGGCATCAGGTCTCACCCTCACATGTTGCGCGGATTTACCTGCACAACGGGCTACACCCTTACCCCGGGACAACCACCGCCCGGGCTGGACTACCTTCCTGCGTCACCCCATCACTCACCTACTACCGGATCGGGCCGTCGGCTCCACCGGCACCACACCCCGAAGGATGCGGGCGGCTTCACGGACTTAGCATCACCGGGCTCGGCCCTTGCGCTCCACAGCGGGTACCGGAATATCAACCGGTTATCCATCGACTACGCCTGTCGGCCTCGCCTTAGGCCCCGACTTACCCTGGGCAGATCAGCTTGACCCAGGAACCCTTGGTCAATCGGCGCAGGAGTTTCCCACTCCTGTATCGCTACTCATGCCTGCATTCTCACTCGTGTACCGTCCACCCCTGCCTTCCGGCGCGGCTTCACCCGGCACACGACGCTCCCCTACCCATCGACACCCCCGTTGGAGGTTATGTGCCGATGACACGACGTCGGCGGTGTGCTTGAGCCCCGCTACATTGTCGGCGCAGAATCACTTGACCAGTGAGCTATTACGCACTCTTTCAAGGATGGCTGCTTCTAAGCCAACCTCCTGGTTGTCTCTGCGACTCCACATCCTTTCCCACTTAGCACACGCTTGGGGGCCTTAGTCGATGCTCTGGGCTGTTTCCCTCTCGACCATGGAGCTTATCCCCCACAGTCTCACTGCCGCGCTTACCACTTGCCGGCATTCGGAGTTTGGCTAAGGTCAGTAACCCGGTAGGGCCCATCGCCTATCCAGTGCTCTACCTCCGGCAAGCAACACGCGACGCTGCACCTAAATGCATTTCGGGGAGAACCAGCTATCACGGAGTTTGATTGGCCTTTCACCCCTAACCACAGGTCATCCCCCAGGTTTTCAACCCTGGTGGGTTCGGGCCTCCACGACCTCTTACAGCCGCTTCACCCTGCCCATGGCTAGATCACTCCGCTTCGGGTCTTGGGCACGCTACTGAAACCGCCCTGTTCGGACTCGCTTTCGCTACGGCTTCCCCACACGGGTTAACCTCGCAACGCACCGCAAACTCGCAGGCTCATTCTTCAAAAGGCACGCAGTCACGACACACCGGACAAGTCCGGTGTGCGACGCTCCCACGGCTTGTAGGCACACGGTTTCAGGTACTATTTCACTCCGCTCCCGCGGTACTTTTCACCATTCCCTCACGGTACTCTCCGCTATCGGTCACCAGGGAATATTCAGGCTTAGCGGGTGGTCCCGCCAGATTCACACGGGATTTCTCGGGCCCCGTGCTACTTGGGTGGTCCTCAAACGAGCCGCAGGAATTTCGGCTACGGGGGTCTTACCCTCTACGCCGGGCCTTTCGCATGCCCTTCGCCTATCCCTACGGTTTCTGACTCGTCCAGCCGCCGGCAGACGACTGCAGAGAACTCCCACAACCCCGACCACGCAACCCCTGCCGGGTCTCGCACGTGACCGGTTTGGCCTCATCCGGTTTCGCTCGCCACTACTCCCGGAATCACGGTTGTTTTCTCTTCCTGCGGGTACTGAGATGTTTCACTTCCCCGCGTTCCCTCCACACTGCCTATGTGTTCAGCAGCGGGTGACAGCCCATGACGACTGCCGGGTTTCCCCATTCGGACACCCCCGGATCACAGCTCGGTTGACAGCTCCCCGGGGCCTATCGCGGCCTCCCGCGTCCTTCATCGGTTCCTGGTGCCAAGGCATCCACCGTGCGCCCTTAAAAACTTGGCCTATAGATGCTCGCGTCCACTGTGCAGTTCTCAAACAACGACCAGCCACCCGCCACCCC
>NZ_PGSG01000067.1 GCF_002843305.1 Streptomyces barkulensis | reverse complement strand
TGCGGCCGAAGGTGGATGCGGCGTGGCATCTGCATGAGTTGACGCGGGGGATGGGTCTGTCGGCGTTCGTGTTGTTCTCGTCGGTGGCGGGGACGTTGGGGACGGCGGGGCAGGCGAATTATGCGGCGGCGAACGCGTTTTTGGACGCGCTGGCGGTGCACCGCCGGGCGCAGGGGTTGCCGGCGGTGTCGTTGGCGTGGGGGTTGTGGGGGCAGAGCAGTGGGATGACCGGTGAGTTGTCGGAGGTGGACCGGGCGCGGATGCGGCGGGCGGGGATCGCGCCGCTGGCCACCGGTGAGGCCCTCGCCGCCCTCGACGCCGCACTGGCCCTGCCGGACGCCGTCTCGGTGCCCGTACGGCTCGACACCAGGGCGCTCTCCCGCGCCGGATCCGGCGGCGCGCCGTCCGTGCCCGGCATCCTGCGCGGACTCGTGCGCGCCCCCGTCCGCCGCGCGGCCGAGGCCGGGGAAGCACACACGGCGGGACTCGCCGGCCGGCTGAGCGGGCTGGCGGAGTCCGAGCGGCGGCGGGCGCTGCTGGATCTGGTGCGCGGGCAGGTCGCCACGGTGCTCGGTCACACGCGCCCGGGCACGGTGCCGGCCGACCGGCCCTTCACCGAGCTCGGCTTCGACTCGCTGACCGCCGTGGAGTTGCGCAACCGCCTCAACGAGGCCACCGGCCTGCGCCTGCCCGCCTCCCTGGTCTTCGACCACCCGACCGTCACGGCTCTGGCGGACCGGTTGCTGGCCGAGCTGCTGGGTGACTCGGGCGAGGCCGAGGAGATCGCCGCTCCCACGTCCGCGGACGAGCCGATCGCGATCGTGGGGATCGGGTGCCGGTTCCCGGGTGGGGTGCGGGGTCCGGAGGATCTGTGGCGTCTGGTGGCCGAGGGGCGGGATGCGGTTTCGGGGTTTCCGGAGAACCGGGGGTGGGATCTGGAGGCGTTGTACGACCCGGATCCGGAGAGTGTGGGGACGTCGTACACGCGGTGGGGCGGGTTTCTGCATGATGCGGACCGGTTCGATGCGGAGTTCTTCGGGATCTCGCCGCGGGAGGCGTTGGCGACCGATCCGCAGCAGCGGTTGCTGCTGGAGACGGCGTGGGAGGCGCTGGAGCGGGCGGGGATCGATCCGGGGTCGCTGCGCGGTTCCCGCACCGGCGTCTTC
>NZ_PGSG01000066.1 GCF_002843305.1 Streptomyces barkulensis | reverse complement strand
CCCGCCCATACGTGGCCAGCAACGCCTGCGCCTCGATCGGATCCCCCAGCCGGGTCCCCGTCCCATGCGCCTCCACCGCATCCACCTCAACCGCCGACACCCCCGCCGACGCCAACGCCTGCCGGATCACCCGCTGCTGCGACGGACCGTTCGGCGCCGTCAACCCGTTCGACGCACCGTCCTGATTCACCGCACTGCCCCGGATCACCGCCAGCACCCGACGCCCGTTGCGCCGCGCATCCGACAACCGCTCCAGCACCAGCAACGCCGCGCCCTCGGCCCACCCCGTGCCGTCGGCCGCCGCCGAGAACGCCTTGCACCGGCCGTCCGCCGACAACCCCCGCTGACGACTGAACTCCAGGAACACCCCGGGGGTCGCCATCACGGTGACGCCGCCCGCCAGGGCGAGGGTGCACTCGCCCTGCCGCAGCGCCTGCGCGGCCAGGTGCATCGACACCAGCGAGGAGGAGCACGCGGTGTCCACACTCACCGCCGGGCCCTCCAGCCCGAACGTGTAGGCCACCCGCCCCGAGGCCACACTCCCCGCACTGCCGGTCAGGAGGTAGCCGTCCGTGCCGTCCCCGGCCTCGTGCAGGCGGGGGCCGTAGTCCGGGGCCATGAGGCCCGTGAAGACGCCGGTGCGGGAACCGCGCAGCGACCCCGGATCGATCCCCGCCCGCTCCAGCGCCTCCCACGCCGTCTCCAGCAGCAACCGCTGCTGCGGATCGGTCGCCAACGCCTCCCGCGGCGAGATCCCGAAGAACTCCGCATCGAACCGGTCCGCATCATGCAGAAACCCGCCCCACCGCGTGTACGACGTCCCCACACTCTCCGGATCCGGGTCGTACAACGCCTCCAGATCCCACCCCCGGTTCTCCGGAAACCCCGAAACCGCATCCCGCCCCTCGGCCACCAGACGCCACA
>NZ_PGSG01000064.1 GCF_002843305.1 Streptomyces barkulensis | reverse complement strand
CGCCTTCCTGTTCTCGGGGCAGGGCAGTCAGCGTCCGGGGATGGGGCGTGAGCTGTATGCGGTGTATCCGGTGTTCGCGGCGGCGTTCGATGCGGTGTGCGGGGAGGTGGACCGGTATCTGGAGCGGCCGTTGCGGGAGGTGGTGTTCGCGGCGGAGGGCAGTGCGGAGGCCGGGTTGCTGGATGAGACGCGGTATGCGCAGCCGGCGTTGTTCGCGGTGGAGGTGGCGCTGTTCCGGTTGTTGGAGAGCTGGGGTGTGGTGCCGGGGTGTGTGGCCGGTCATTCGGTCGGTGAGGTGGTGGCGGCGTATGTGGCCGGGGTGTGGTCGCTGGCCGATGCGTGTGCGTTGGTGGCGGCGCGGGGTCGGGTGATGCAGCAGGCGCCTTCGGGTGGGGCGATGGTGGCGTTGGCGGTGTCGGAGGAGGAGGTGGTGGCTCAGCTGGGCCGGTGGGGTGGCCGGGTGTCGGTGGCGGCGGTCAACGGTCCGGATGCGGTGGTGGTGTCGGGGGATGCCGTGGCGGTGGGGGAGGTGGCCGCGTGGTGGGCGGCGCGGGGGCGTCGTACGCGGCGGTTGCGGGTCAGTCATGCGTTTCATTCGGCTCATATGGAGGGTGTGCTGGAGGAGTTCGGGGCGGTGGTGCGGGGGTTGTCGTTCGCGCCGGCCGGTATACCGGTGGTGTCGAACGTGACCGGGCGGGTGGCTTCCGATGAGGAGTTGGCCTCGCCGGAGTACTGGGTGCGGCATGTGCGGGAGACGGTCCGTTTCGCCGATGGTGTCCGGGCGCTCCGTGGTGAGGGCGTCACCGTCTATCTGGAGGTGGGACCCGACCCCGTCCTCACCCCCGCCGCCGCCGCGACGCTCGCCGAACACCCGGCGGCGGACGGAGGCGACGGCGGACGGTGGACGGTGATCCCCGCCCTGCGCCGCGGCGAACCGGAACCGGTCGCCGCACTCACCGCGCTCGCCGACGCCTACGTCCTGGGCACCGAGGCCGACTGGACCGCTGTGCTCGGAACCGGACCGCACCCCCGGATCGAGCTGCCGACCTACCCCTTCGAGGGCGAGCGGTACTGGCTGGAGCCGCAC
Source organism: Streptomyces barkulensis (assembly GCF_002843305.1). GTDB lineage: Bacteria > Actinomycetota > Actinomycetes > Streptomycetales > Streptomycetaceae > Streptomyces > Streptomyces barkulensis. The sequence continues at coordinate 1,515 of NZ_PGSG01000064.1, read as the reverse complement.
GGGAACACCGGCGACGCCGCCGGCCTCGGTCTGGAGGGCACCGACGACCATCCGCTGCTGGGCGCGGCGGTGCCCACCGCGGACGGCGGCGGGCTGCTGTTCACCGGGCGGCTGTCGCTGCGTACCCACCCGTGGCTGGCCGACCACGCCGTCGGTGGCACCGTCCTCCTCCCCGGCACCGCCTTCCTGGAACTGGCGCTCCGGGCCGGCCACCGGGCGGGCTGCACCGTACTCGACGAACTCACCCTGGAGTCGCCGCTGGTACTGCCCGAACGCGGCGCGGCGGTACAGCTCCAGGTGGCCGTGGGCGCCCCGGACGACTCCGGCCGCCGGCCGGTGGCCATCCACTCCCGCCCCCAGGACGTGCAGGCCGATCCGGACGGCACGCCCTGGACGCGGCACGCGGCCGGGACGCTCGCCGCCGGCGGCCGGGCGCTCCCGCCGGCGGCCGGCGCCTGGCCCCCCGCCGGAGCCGTACCCGTCGACGTCACCGCCGCCTACGAGCGGCTGGCGGACCTCGGATACCACTACGGCCCCCTCTTCCAGGGCCTCAAGGCGCTCTGGCGAAACGGCGCGGACCTCTGCGCCGAGGTGCGGCTGCCCGAGGAGGCGGCGGACGAGGCGGGACGCTTCGGCATCCACCCGGCGCTGCTGGACGCCGCCCTCCACGCGGTGGTGCTCGACGGGGCGGACGGTGCGGCCGCTCCCAGGATCCCGTTCTCCTTCGCGGGAGTGCGCCTCCACGCGGTCGGCGCCACCGCGCTGCGCGTACGGCTGTCGGCCACGGGCGGGAACACCGCGGCCCTCACCGTCACCGACGGCGTGGGCGAACCCGTGGCGGAGGTGGAGTCTCTCTCCCTGCGGCCCCTGCCCGCCGAGGGGATCGCGTCGGCGGGCAGCCGGCCGCACCCGTCCCTGTTCGGCCTCGAGTGGACCGAGCTGACGCCGGACACCACCGGCGGCCCGGCGCCGGAACCGGAGTTCGTGCACCTCGGCGCGTCCGCAGCCTGGACCGACACCGACACCGACACCGACACCGACACCGACACCGCCGACGCGGCCCGCGTGGCGGCCCACCAGGCGCTCGCCCTGGTCCAGGAGTGTTTGTCCGGTGGTGGGGAGCGGCCGTTGGTGGTGGTGACGCGGGGTGCGGTGGCGGTGGTGCCGGGTGAGGTGGCCGATCCGGTCGGTGCGGTGGTGTGGGGTCTGGTGCGGTCGGCGCAGACGGAGCATCCGGGGCGTTTTGTGCTGGTGGATGTGGAGGCTGCCGGTGAGGTGCCGGTGGGGGTGGTGGCGGCGGCGGTGGCCGCTGGTGAGTGGCAGGTGGCGGTGCGCGGGGAGCGGGTGCTGGTGCCGCGGCTGGTGCGGGCGGCCGTCTCCGGTGGTGGTGCCGGTGCCGGTGGTGGTGCCGGGCCCGATACCGCCCGCCTCGGCTCTCTGGACCCGGACGGCACGGTGCTGGTGACCGGTGGGACGGGGACGCTGGGGGGTGTGGTGGCGCGGCATCTGGTGGTG
>NZ_PGSG01000063.1 GCF_002843305.1 Streptomyces barkulensis | reverse complement strand
GAGCATGTCTCACGTGGTGAGTTGGGCGAGTTTCTTGTAGCAGGTCAGGGCGGCCGCGAGGCCGAGGAAGGCCAGGAAGTGGCTGCCCTTGCGCTCGTACCGGACGGTGAGGCGCCGGTAGCCGAAGAGCCAGGAGATCGACCGTTCGATCTTCCAGCGGTGCCGGCCCAGGCGCTCGCCGGACTCGATGCCGGGCCGGGCGATGCGCGGGACGATGCCCCGCTCGCGCAGCCATGCCAGCTTCTCGGCGGAGTGGTAGGCCTTGTCGGCGCGGAGCCTGCCGGGGCGGCGTCTGCGCGGGCCGCGCCGGGAGCGGACGGCGGGGATGCCCGCCACCAGCGGCAGGAGCGCCTGGCTGTCGTGGACGTTCGCGCCCGAGACGCCCAGGGCGAGCGGCAGGCCCTGGGCATCGGACAGAACGTGGAGCTTGCTGCCCTTCTTGCCCCGGTCGACCGGATTGCGCCCGGTCAGCGAGCCCCCTTTTTCGCCCGCACACTCGCCGCGTCCACGATCGCCGCGGCCCAGTCCACCTCGCCCCGGGCCCCGAGTTCGTCCAGCACCGCCCGGTGCAGCCGGCGCCACAGCCCGGCCTCGGTCCAGAGCGTGAACCGGCGGTGCGCGGTGGCCGGGGAGATGCCGAAGGTCTCCGGCAGATGCCGCCAGGCACACCCGCTGGTCAGCACGTACACCACGGCGGTGAAAGCGGCCCGCTCGTCCACCGGGGCGGTCCCACCGCCCTGCGGCCGGGACGTGAACTTCGGCAGCAGCGGAGCTGCCAGCTCCCACAAACCGTCGGGAACCAACCGCTGCGACAGATCAACACTCACAGCCACCCATCATGCCGCACCGAACCCACCACGTGAGACAAGGTCTAAAATTCAGGAGTTTCCACTTCCTGCCGAGTATCCCACCACCCTTGCATCTGCTCTCGATATCCTCGCTCAGCAACTCTCTGCCACCAACCCTGTCACCGTCGCTTCTGAGGCGGTTCCCACCGCCGGAGTACTGCGGGAGGCCCGGGCACGGTGGGAGGCCACGCGGACGCGGATGATCGCGTTGCAGGAGGAACTGGACTGGCAGGTCTACACTCTTTACGGCCTGCATGACGAGGATCTGCGAGTCTCCGAGGACCCCAATGACCCGAGCATTCCCGAAATCACCTTCGGGGAGCGCGCCTTTGAGATCGTTTTGGCCCGTCGGGTCGCCCAGGGTGAGGCCACGGACAGGTGGTTTGCGGATCATAGGGCTAGTCCCACAACTGAGATTCCCGCCCGCTGGCCAGCCGCTTACCAGGCCGTCGTGCGGAAGCGGATCGAGGCCATCGAGTCCTCCCGCGCCATCGGGATGGTCGAGCGTCCTGACTACAAGCGTCCCTGGGAGAGTGAGGGCTGGGACGCAATGCAGGAGAAGGCCCTGCGGTCCTGGCTACTGGACCGGATGGAGGCCCGCGAGCTGTGGTTCGACGAGAGCGGCCAGCCCACCCTCCTCACCCTGGCCCGCCTCACCGACGCCCTCTCCCAGGATGAGGACTTCACCGCCGTCGCCAAGCTCTACGCACCCCGCAAGGAGCTGGCGACAGTGGTGGCGGAGCTGATCAGCGGCGAGCATGTGCCGTTCCTGGCCGCCCTGCGCTACAAGCCCAGCGGGCTGAAGAAGCGCGCCGACTGGGAGCGGGTGTGGGACCTGCAGCGCCAGGAGGACGCCGCCCCCGACGAGCCCGCCAAGCGCAAGATCCGCGAGACGATCCCCGTCCCGCCGAAGTACACCTCGGCCGACTTCCTGCGCCCCTCCTACTGGAAGGCGCGCGGGAAGCTGGACGTGCCCAAGGAGCGGTTCATCTCCTACGGCCAGACCAACGCCGCCACCCCCGAGCTGTACGGCTGGGCGGGCTGGGACCACCGCGAGCAGGCCCAGGCGCTGGCGACGTACTTCACCAACACCGCGCTGTCCACCGAGGAGATCACCCCGTTCCTCGCGGGCCTGCTGGAGCTCCAGCCGTGGCTGGAGCAGTGGCACAACGAGTTCGACATGGCCTACAGCGGTTCCCCGGCGGACTTCTTCGCCGGCTACCGCCAGCAGAAGCAGGGCGAGCACGGCCTGACCGACGACGACCTGCGCGCCTGGCGGCCCCCGGCCGCCACCCGGGGCCGCCGCGCCGCCAAGGCGTGATCACTCCGCTGTGTCCTCCCCGCTCTCCGGCGGGGAGGACACAGCGCCGTCCTTGACGATCAGCGGTTCGGCGGCGTCCACGCGCATCGCCGGGCCGTCGTCCAGTTCCAGCACCATGGCGAGCCCGCCCAGCGGCGACCGCTCGCCCCTGACGCTGCGGATCGTCTTCCACAGCCCCCAGAGCCTGACCTGCTGGCCGGGCTGGACCGTCACCGCCGCGATCTCGCTCTCGACGGGTGCGGACACGAGGTCCGGGGCCTTCAGTTCGGCCCACACCGTCTTCCCGATGCCGCAAGCGCGCTTGCGCACCCCCCAGCGGTGGGCCAGCGACTCCACGAGCAGCAGGCCGCGTCCGCCGGTCTCGTCCTCGCCGGGGTCGCGCACCTTGGGCCACCCGTCCCCCGCGTCGCTCACCTCCAGCCGCAGCAGGCCGTCCGCCTGCGAGTGCGCGATCTTCACCCCCACCTGCCGGTCGTTCGGCACCCGTACGCGCACGGCGTTGGTGACCAGCTCCGACAGCACCAGCTCCGCCGTCTCCAGTACGTCCTGTCCGACCCGCCACTCCCCGAGCACCGCCCCCAGCAGCGCTCGCGCTCTGGGCACGCTGCTACGACGCCGAGACAGCCGGAAGGTGACGTGATGCGGTGTGGCCATGGCAGCCCCCAGGGAGTCGATGCTCGACCGGAGTCCCCTGCGGAAGCGGCCAGTTGGCCGTGGGACGCCGGTGTCCATGGCCAGCAGAATGAAGGCGGATCAAGCGTACTTGCAACGTTTCCGGTAAAGATGATGCCGATGTTCCCTCTTTCGGATTAATACCATTCCATGCAGCCTGTTGCTCTGCTAAACGTGTCGACATGCTTGCGAAGAGCAACACCCTGAACCCGTCCACCGTTCTCGGTCGCCAACTCGGAGACGAGCTGCGCCGCTTGAGAGAGGCGGCAGGGCTGACGACCGTCCAGGCCGCCGAGGCTCTCGACTGCACCAAGGGCAAGATCAGCCGGATCGAGAACGGCCGGGTGGCGGTCCGGCTTCCAGACCTGACCGCCATGCTGCACGCCTACGAGATGTCCGACCCCGACACCCGCGAGCGACTGGCCGCACTGGCGCGCAAGGCCAACCGCCGCCGCAGGCAGGGCTGGTGGAACCAGTACAGCTCCGTTCTCGCGGACACCTACCGTGACTACATCTCGCTGGAGACCATGGCGGACTCCATCCGCACCTTCCAGGCACAGCTTGTGCCGGGGCTGCTCCAGACACCCGAGTACATCCGGGCCGTGACGGTGGCCTCGCAGCAGTGGCAGAAGGCGGACGAGATCGAGAAGTTCGTACAGGTGCGCCTCGCCCGTCAGGAGAGGCTGACCGGCCAATCCCCGCTCCGCCTCTGGGCCGTCGTCTCGGAAGCCGTGCTCCTCCAGCAGGTCGGCGGTCCGGAGGTCATGAGGGCACAGCTACAGCACCTTCTGGACACCTCCGAGCGCCCCAACGTGACTGTCCAAGTGCTGCCGTTCTCCCGTGGCGCCCATGCGAGTATGTTCGGCCCGTACGTGGTGCTGGGTTTCCCCGAAGAGGGGGCGCTCGACGTGGTGTTGGCGGACAACCCGACCGGCTCCATGTGGCTTGAGCGTGAGGCGGAGGTCTCCCGATACCGGGACCTGTTCGACGCCGCACGCACATCGGCGCTCTCTCCGGTGGAGTCCCGTGCCGTCATCCACCGCAGGGCCAAGGAGCACAGAGCATGAAGAACGCACGCCACAGCACTCCGGACCTGTCGGGCGCGACGTGGCGCAGCAGTACACACAGCGGCGGCAACAACGAGTGCGTCGAGGTGGCCGACGACATCCCCGGCATAGTCCCCGTCCGCGACAGCAAGCGCCCCGCCGGCCCGGTGCTCGGCATCAGCCCGGACGCCTGGGGCGCGTTCCTCGACCACCTGCGCTGAGCCGACCGGTCCTCCCGGGCGGTGGCCCCGCCCGGGAGGACCGGCGCGCTCGGGAAGACCGTGAACGGTATGACCGAACAGCCCGAGATCACCGAACCCGAACCGCTCGCCGGATCCGGGGAGTTCATGGACACCGTCCGGGCCGGACAGCCGTTCACCGTCACCCGCGACGGCAGCGGGACCGGCTCGCCGGTCCCGCCACGGCGGCGCAGGCGGTTCGTCCCCCGGGCGGAGTTCGCGGCGACGTCCCGCACCGCTCCCAGCGTCTGCCTGGACGCCTTCCGCGCGGACCAGGACCACACGGCCGAGCAGAGTGATCACCTCCGTGGCCGTGGCCGGGAATCCGCCGCTCCTCACCACCGGCCCGGATGACTTCAAAGGGCTGGACGACCTCCTCACCGTGGTTCCCGTGACCCGCCCGGTAGTACCGCACGAGCAGTGACCCATAGCTGCGGCAAGGCCGCTGGCGTCGGCACCGGTCCACGGCCTGTACCCCGTAGCGCGACCGGGCCGAACCGGCAAACGCCCGTAGGAGCATCCGGCCCCGCCGATCCACCACATCGCTGCCGTGACGCTGGTGCTTCTTTCCCACCAGGACCGTAACCCTGGCATCAAAGCTCCGTACATCTCGGTGCACAGCCCAGGCGCGGACGATATTTGAGCAGGTGGTGGGCCCGCGCGCGGGTGACACCGAACCTCACCTCGCAGTACGCGACCCGCAGCCGAAGCCCGGAGGCAGCCACCCTGCCGTCACCGTGCGGACCGCCGCGTTCAACCGATGCACACCACCGCATCATTGCTTTCGAGCCCCGGTCCTCACATTCGAGCCATCGTTCGAAATAATATTGACCTTCACTCGCGCCTCGTTTTGGATCGGATAACAACACAGCGACTGCTCTGTCTCCAACCATGGAAGCGTCGGTCATTTTCTACGTGAGCTGGAACGGTCGACAAAAGAGAGCAGCAGAAACCGGCGAGAGGAAACGATCGGCCATGAGGTACAGAATCACCACTGCCGCCTTCGCATGCGCGCTGGTAACGACGGGAGCCATCAGTCCCGCCGTCGCCCAGAACAGCCGCCCCACCCTGCGGCAGACAGCCGACGATATGAGCGTGGCGAACATTACGACGACCTGCAAGAACAACGGCAGGAACCACATAGTGCGGACGTATTTCCGAGGACCCGCCAGGTACACACTCCGTTGCGGCACCAGCACGTGGGGGTGGAAGCATATCCAGCACCGCTGGAGTAACTCGTTCGACAACAAGATAAGCAATGCCATAGCGAGCGGGCAGCCCAACGGCAGTGGATACTCCACTTGGACCTTGCCGCCATGCAGCCGTGAGACGTTCCGCACCATCCTGGGGACCCCCGCTGCGGTCAACGATCTCCGCACCGCGTACAAGGTCACGGCGACTGCGGCCTGTTAGTCTCGCGACCGAGAGATCTTGCCGGGGGTAGCAGCACGCGGAGTGCCGCCGCCCCCGGTGAGCGAGACCCGATGACGAACCCAGTGAACCTTCTCGGTCACCGCACCAGCGGCGACCTGTACGGGAACCTGTTTCCCACGGACGGGACGAAAGGCTCGGGCTTTCCATGGCAGCGCAGACTCCGGCGGAGCGGGCTCTGGCGTGCTCATTCACCAGCCGCGGCACGCGGTTCGACGTCTCCGACCTCCGAATCGACCACCACCTGGACCGCAGTACCGTCCTGACGTACCGACTGGCCATCGCGCGTCAGGGCCACCAGGAGGAGCGTTGGGAAGTCACGCTGCCGTGGGACGACAAGTCCTTTGCGGACGTGCTCACTTCCCCCGCGCCCGAACCTGACCGGCTCAGCATGCTCGTGTCCTTGGTCCGCGGCCTGTTGGAGGAGTGGTGGGAAACCAAGGGGCATGAGCGACAGTCGGCGAAGATGGGGCGTCGACTGCCCTGAACTGTGGTGGTCAGCACCGCCCGGACAGAATCGGCCCAGGGCCCATGCCCCTGCTCCCGCGATGACGGGTCCGGGGCGGCACGATGTGCGCGTCTGCGCGGCCCCGGGCTGCGTCCCGTACTTCGTCAGGACCCAGCGGTGCCGGGAGTGGTGCACTTCGGCCTCCGGCCGCCCGGGCGGCCGTGTACAGCGCCGCCCGGAACATCCGCCGGTCGGTTTCCGGCAGCGGCCCGTCCTTCGGCCGGAAGAAGCCCGTGGCGCCTCGCGGCGGTGTGAACGCCGCGCCCTTGTCTGCGGTCATGCGGCTCATTCTGCCGGGGAGCAGTCCCGCCGACGCCCCGCCCGCACTCCGGGCTGCCGCGTTGTGCGGTTCGCAGGAGCTTCAGGAGGAGCGCCCGGTTCGCCGGGACGCCGCCCGTCCCGGCGCCCGGCAGGACCGGGCATCCGGCGCGTTTTCGCCGCCCCGGGGCGGGAGAAAGTCCGCTCAAGGAGCGGACGCAACTCCGGAGTGCTCATTCAAGCCGGGTCGCGGCGGACTCCACGGAGTCGACGAACTTGATCATTTCTGTGTGGTAGGTGCTCCTGGCCGGGTCAGGGAAGCGGACGTTGTGCCGGTAGTAGCAGTGGAAGGCGATGATCAGGGCCGCTTGCTCGATCTCCATGGGCAGCGCGGCGGCGTCCGTGTTGCGAAGCTGTGGCCCGCCCGGTGGTGCCGCACGCGCGGTGACTCCCTGCCCCGGCAAGGCCGTTGGCATCGGAACCGGCCGAGACCGCGACGCCGTTGCCGCCGGCCCCACCTGCCCTGGGCCCCGGTCGTCATCGAAAGCGTGCCGACCGGATCAGGATGCTCAGGTGCCGGATGTCCGGCCGCGACGGCTCCGCCCTCCCCCGGAAAGCGCGTCCCGCTTTCCTCCTGACGGCCGTTGTCAGTGACCGCTGCGATGATCGCCGCACGCCAACGCGAGGAGATCATCATGGGAACCTGGGACCTCGGCCCCTTCGAGAACGACACGGCCGCGGACTTCGCCGGCACCCTGGACGGGACGGCCCCGGACGAACGCGAGAGCCTCGTGCGCACGACGCTCGGCCGCGTCGCCCGGGCCCGCGACTACCTCGACGGCTCGGAGGGCGAGGAGGCCGTCGCGGCCGCCGCGCTCGTCGCGGCGCAGTGCCCGGGCGGTGAGCCGGTCAGCACGGCCTACGGGCCCAAGGAGGCCCTTCCCGTTTTCTCCGGCGACCTCCGGCCGCTCGCCGTCGAAGCGCTCGACCGGGTGGTCGCCGGGGAGTCCGAGCTCGCCGCACTCTGGGACGAGACGACCAGTGGCCCGCAGTGGCGGGAGGGCATAGGCCGCCTCCGCGCCGTCCTCGCGCCCGAACCCGGCCCCCGGGAGGAAGCACCGCACGACGTCTGACCCGTGACCCGGTGCCAGGGGGCGCGGAAGGGGGGCCGGGACCACGCACGGTCCCCGGCGCCCCCTTTCCCCGGCGGATGCGCCCCGCCCCGGCAGGTGACCGCCGGGGACCGGCTCAGGTGAGCTGGCGGAGCAGGGTGACGAACTGGCGCAGTTCCTCGGTCTTGCCCGGCGGCAGCGGTTCGGGGTCGAAGTGGGCGATCTTGTTGCGGATGCCGCGCACCCGGTCGAGCTGGCGGACGAACTCGTCGCGGTCCACCACCTTGTCCCAGCCGAGCGCCGCCCAGTTGCGGTCGGCGGCGGCGCACGCCGCCTCCTTGCGGTGGCCGTGCTTGTTGCGCTGGTCGCCGTCGAGGAGCTTGACGTAGTCGCCGAACATCAGGTCCGTGATCCGGCCGGTCTTCTCCCGCATCTGGACGGCCTTGACGGCCTCGGCGGGGATCTTCGGGCCCAGGCACCTGCGCAGCCGGTACTCGATCTCGCCGACGAGGAAGAACGGGCGCGCGGTGTCGTCGAAGCGCTCGGTGATGTCGGCCGCCGTGACGATGCCGGTGACCGTTCCGTCGTTCTCCCGCACCAGCACGTAGCCGTGCTCCCGGATAGTGGGCAGCAGGGAGAAGAACTCCTGGTAGGTCTGGGCGACCGGCGGATCGGGCTCGACGGCGTCCTCCAGTTCCGCCTCCTTCCCCGCGGCGAGGAGCATGGCGACCGAGCGCCAGGTGACGACGCCCCTCAGACCGGAGTCGCCGTCCAGGACGGGCACCTGCGAGTAGCGCTTGGTCTGCATCAGGTACATCGCCTGGGTGAGCTTGTCGCCGGGCCCGACGCGCTCGACGCCTCGGCGGGCGGCCGGGATGTCGCCGATGGTGAAGGGCTGCTGGGGCAGCGCGCCCCAGGGCAGGCCCTCGTCCTCCTCCCCGGCCTCGCTGTCGGGGGCCGTCCCCGACGCGGAGTCCAGGAACACCACCTGGAACTCCTCCCGCAGCCGGCGGGAGGCGAAGTCCGGGTCCGTCGACAGGCCGGCGTCCTTGAGGGCCTGGGTGATGTGCAGGACGGTCTGGTCGTCGCGCGTGCGCACGCCGAAGACCTCCAGCAGACCGGAGACCGTCAGCGTCCGGCCGCCGAGGGCGCGCAGCTCCTCCTGCGAGGGGGTGCGGGGCACAGTGCTCACCGGGCTCACCGGGCCTGCGCCTCACGGAAGACGGTCTGCTTGCCCATGGCCGACTTCACCAGCTCCAGGAGCTGCTTGGCGCGGCCGTCGTAGAAGCGCTCGAAGTCGCCCTGGTGGAGGGCGGCGGGGTCGACGAGATGGGTGGCGAGCACGTCGTCGAACCACTCCGGGCGCATGCCCGACTCCTGCACCAGCGTCTTCAGATAGGCGTGCGGGGGGCCCACCATGCTGCGTCCGGCCCGCAGGGACAGCGGGGTCTTGTTGACGATCGAGTTGACGCGGCGGGCGTACTCGCCGGAGGCGTTCCTCTCGACCCAGTCGCGGGGGAAGATCTGCCGCACGTCCACGTTCTGCTCCACCAGGCGGGCCGGGGTCAGCGGCGCCTCGGTGAAGTACCAGTCCACCGCGCCCTGCTTGACCAGCAGGGCGTAGACGCCCTTGTAGGCGGCGCTGTTGCGGGTGGCCAGGCTGTTCAGGCGGTCGTCGAGGAAGGCCGCCTCGGCCACCGTGTCGGGGGCGGGGGCGTCCGCGTCGCGGATCCAGGCGATGAGCTGCTCCACGTCGCGCGGGAAGCGGCTCTCGACACCGCCGCCGTACATCTCGCCCAGCACGCCGCACCAGTACCAGCGGTCGATGCGCTCCTCGGCCCCGGGGGTGTCCGTCTCGGCACCGATGATGGCCCGCACGGCGGCCAGCGGGACGAGCTGGGTGCGGTAGGGCAGGTCGGTGGTGCGGACGATGCACTGCCGCTTGAGGAAGGCGCCCACCCAGTGGAAGGCGTCGGCCAGGCGGGGCGCCAGGCGGTCGAAGTCGGCCAGCGGCAGTTCCAGCAGATCGCGGCGCTTGCAGGAGACCGCGGCGCGCGGCTCCTCCTGCTTGCGCTCCCAGGTGCGCACCAGGGCGACGGCCTGGAGGAAGTCGCTGCTGCTCAGCCCGTCCTCGACACCGGCCTCCACGCGGCCGAAGACCGAGTGGGCGGAGGCCAGCTTCCGCTTGATCGCGGACCACACGTCCGGCAGGCGGTAGTACGTGCCGTTCCGGGCGGCGTACTCCCGGTTGCCGGCGTAGGTGGCGGTGAGGAGCTCGAAGACGTTGAGGGGGACGCCGCCGGTGTTGACGCGCTCGAAGACGGCGCAGACCGCGTCCATGGTGGTGGAGGCCGCGAGCTTGATCATGGGGACCTGGAAGGACTTCACGTTGTTGAGGACGTTCTCCTCGAACTGCGACCAGCGGTCCCAGTTCTCGTCGGCGATCCCGACGAAGATCCTCTTCCAGGCGTTGACCTTCTGGGTGTCGAACACCAGGTGGATCGGGAAATGACCGGCCGCGCACTCCAGCTCGGGCTCGGTCAGGTCGATCGTCTCCCGGCGGGGGAAGCCCGTCTTCAGCAACCGGTCCTCGGGGACGGAGACCACCGCCTCGTCGCGCTCGGAGGGCGCGCCGATCGCCTTGGCTATGTCGACGTAGTACCAGCGCCTGAGCTGCTTGCCGCGGGTGTCGACCGTCTCGACCGGGTCGCCGCGGTGCAGGGCCTGGAAGAGGGAGGTCATACGCTGCTGGCCGTCCAGCAGGAGCAGGTCGGGCACCCTCTCCTCCATGCCCTCGGCCCCCTTGAGGGCGCGGGCCTTGAAGGGGGACTTGCCGCCAGTCTCCAGGGCCATCACCACGCCGAGCGGGTAGTCGAGCGTCACGGTGGCGATGAGCGCCCGGATGCGCTCGTCGTCCCACTTCCACTCGCGCTGGAAGTCGGGGAGCTGGAGGACCCCGGAGGCGACGTCCCTGAGGACGTCCTTGAGCTTCGGACTGTCGAGCGCCACGCCGTCTCTTCCCCACGTTCGGCCGAAATGTTCAAAAGACAATTGCAGCAAGGCAGATGATGAAGCGTCAAAAGACCCCTTCGCTTCCGCCCGCACCACCGCAGGGATTCGGCCAGGGTGCGGGGGCTGCGCGCGAGGGGGCGGCCGGCGGGACCCGGCCGCTTCGGCCGCGGGAAACCGGTGCTCAGGGGGTTGCGGGAGGAAAGCCCGGTTCGCCGGGACGCCTCCCGCCCGGCGCCCGGCGGGGCCGGGCATCCGGCGCGTTCTCGCCGCTCCGGCGACTCTGGCGCGGGCCGCTCCCCACCCCGGCCCGCTAGGGGTCCTCGCGGCGGCGGGTGCGGGCGTAGTGGCGTGAGGCCTTGGCGCGGTTGCCGCAGCCGGACATGGAGCACCAGCGGCGGGTGCCGTTCCGGGAGACGTCGTAGAAGTGCAGGACGCACTCGTCGTTGGCGCAGGCCCGGATGCGGTCGGGGGCGGCGCCCACCAGACGCAGGTAGTCGTCGGCGGCCAGCCAGGCCGCCAGCCAGGCCGGATCGTCGGTCTCGGCCCGCTCGGCCGGGCCTTCGGGGCCCAGGCTGCGCAGGACGCGCCCCCTCGCCAGGACGGCGTTGAGTCCTTCCCGGGCCCGGCCGTCGCCGGGGTCGGCGACGACGGCCTGAAGCGCCTCGCGGGCGGCGAGGGTGGCGGCCAGGGCGGCCGGCGTGGCGCCGGCCCTCTCCAGCAGGCCGTGGCCGGCCAGCCACACGCCGAACCCTTCGGGGCCGTCCAGCAGGTCGTGCCGGACGCCGTTGTCGACCCACCGGGTGTTGAGCAGGTCCAGGCTGAGCGGCTCGCCCAGGAGCGGCCTGGGATCGGCGCCGGCCACCCCGGCCGGCGGGCCCGCGTCCTCCGTGCCGGCACCCATGCGCGTTCCTTCCGTCGGCTGTTCGCCACCCCAGCCTAACCGGCTATCGCGGGATAGGGAGTTGCCGCCTTCGCATCTAACCCCTAAAGTCACTTTCAACGGTTAGCCCGGGATGGCCCCGGGCTCCGCGCTGGAGGTGCTTCGCCATGTCCGCTACCGCCGCCCCCGCCGCACTGCAGACCGGACACATCGGTCTGAACGTCACCGACCTGGACCGTTCGCTGGACTTCTACCGGAAGGTCTTCGGCTTCGAGGTGCAGGCGGAGGGCCGCGAGCCCGGCCGCGCCTTCGCCTTCCTCGGCCGCGAGGGCCGCCTGATGGTGACCCTGTGGCAGCAGAGCGAGGGCGCCTTCGCCACCGGCCGGCCCGGTCTGCACCACCTGTCCTTCCAGGTGGAGACGGTCGAGGAGGTACGCGCGGCCGAGGAGGTGCTGCGCGGCCTGGGAGCGGAGTTCGCCTACGACGGCGTCGTCCCCCACGGCGAGGGCGCCGCCTCGGGAGGGATCTTCTTCACCGACCCCGACGGCATCCGGCTGGAGATCTACGCCCCGACCGGCGCCGACTCTGCCGCCGCCCCCGTCGCCTCGGCTCCCACCTGCGGCTTCTTCTGATCCGCCGGCACACGGCCGGGCGGCCGCCGCTTCCCGATCCGGCCCGCGGCGGCCGCCCGGCCGTACCGCCCCGCCCCGTACAGCCCCGTCCCGTCCCGCCGCACCGAACCGCACCGCACGTTCCGAGGAGTGAGCACCGTGAACAGCCCCTACCACCGCGGCGAGCGCGAGGCCCAGGAGCGCGCGGGCCTGCGCAGGAAGGCCGAGATCTCCGGGCGCGCGATCCGCGGCACCGTGCCGCCCGTGGCGGCGGCCTTCCTCACCGAGCAGCGCCTGCTGGTCGCCGGGGCCGCCGACGAGCGCGGGGAGGTGTGGGCCACCGTGCTCACCGGCCCCGCGGGGTTCCTGCGCGCCGAGGGCGAGCGCGGCCTGGCCGTCGCGGCCCGTCCGGCCCCGGCCGATCCCCTGGCGTCCGTCCTGGAGCGCCCGGCCCACCTGGGCATGCTCGCCATCGACACCGCCACCCGGCGGCGGATGCGGATGAACGGCACGGCGCGCCCGGGAGGCGGCGGGCTGCTCGTCGACCTCGACCAGGTGGTGGCCAACTGCCCCAAGTACATCCAGCGGCGCGTCCCTCCGGCGGCCGGTCCGGGTACGCCGCCGGCGCCCCTCGCCGCACGGCCGGCCCGGGTCCGCCGCGGCGACCGACTCGACGAGGGGCAGCGGCGCCTCGTCGCCGGCGCCGACACCTTCTTCGTCGCCACCGCCGACGAGCACGGCCGGGCCGACGCCTCCCACCGGGGCGGCAACCCGGGCTTCCTCCGGGTCCTTTCGCCCACCCGGCTGCGCTGGCCGGACTACACGGGCAACGCGATGCTCCTGACCCTGGGGAACCTGCTGGTCAATCCCAGGGCGGGCCTGGTGGTGCCGGACTACGCGACCGGCGCCACCCTCCACCTCACCGGCACCGCGCGGATCGACTGGGGCGCGGGGCACGCCGGGGGGCGGGGGGACGCGGAGACCGGCCGCACGGTCGAGTTCACCGTCACCGGCGTCACCGAGCTTCCCGGCACCCTGCCCGCCGGGTGGAGCCCGCCGGAGTTCTCGCGCTTCAACCCCGCCGTGCCCGGGGCCGTTTCGGCGAGCGCCGCCTGAGGCCGCGTCAGGCGCGTGCGCGCCCGCACTCGCGCACCCGCCCCGGGCGGCACAGCGCGGCGAAGCAGACGATCGCGACGAGCACGCACACCAGCTGCACCACCGCCATCGGCACGGCCGTGTCCTCGCCCGCGACGCCCACCAGCGGAGGGGTCATCGCGCCGATGAGGAACTGGGAGGTGCCCAGCAGGGCGGAGGCCGAGCCCGCCGCGTGCGGGGTGCGCATCAGCCCCTGGGAGCCGGAGTTGGGCAGCACCAGTCCCATGGCGGACATCAGCACGAACAGCCCCGCCGAGACCGGCGCCAGACCGACGTCCCCCAGGACCCCGGCGGTCATCAGCAGCAGCGCGCCGGCCGAGAGCAGGATCAGGCCCAGGCCGACGGCGATGACCCGGTCCAGGGAGACCCGGCCGACCAGCAGCCTGCCGTTGATCTGGCTGGCGGCCACCAGCCCGATGGAGTTGACCATGAACAGCAGGCTGAAGGTCTGCGGCGAGGCGCCGTAGATCTCCTGGATGACGAACGGCGAGGCGGAGACGTACGCGAACAGCGCCGCGAAGGCGAAGCTGCCCACCAGCAGGTAGCCGGTGAAGACCCGGTCCGCGAAGAGCCCGCGCATGGTGTGCAGCGCCTCCCGGGCCCCGCCGCCGTGCCGCTTCTCCACGGCCAGGGTCTCCGGCAGGCAGCGGGCGGTGACGAGGGTGAGGAGCAGGCCGAAGCCCGCGAGGATCAGGAAGACGCCGCGCCAGTCGGTGAACCGCAGCACCTGCCCGCCGAGGACCGGCGCCAGGATCGGGGCGGCTCCGGAGATCAGCATCAGGGTGGAGAAGAAGCGGGCCATGGCCAGCCCGTCGAACATGTCGCGGACGACCGCGCGGGCGATCACGATGGCCGCGGCCCCGGCCAGCCCCTGGACCAGGCGGAAGGCCGTCAGGGCGTGGACGCCGGGGGCCAGGGCGCAGGCGACGCTGGCCAGGACGTAGCCGGTCATGCCCGCCAGCAGCGGGCGGCGGCGGCCGAACCGGTCGCTCATCGGGCCGACGACGATCTGCCCCACGGCCAGGCCCAGCAGGCAGGCGGTGAGGGTGAGCTGCACCTGGGCGGCCGGGCTGCCGTAGACGGCGCCGATGTCGGGCAGCGCCGGGAGGTACATGTCCATCGACAGCGCGGGAAGGGCGGTGAGGCCGCCGAGGATGAGGGTGATCAGCAGCCCGGCGCGGGCGGGGCCGGTGGGCCGGGCCCGCTGCGGGGCTCGGTCCACCCCCCGCCCGGACTTCGGGGAACCGGCCTCCAGGGGGCCGGGGGCCGGGGGCGCGGGGAGCTGCTGGGGTATCTCGGCTTCGGCAGCGGCGGCCGGGGACGGGCCGGGGTCGGTCATTCACCTCTCCAGATTCGACGGAACCGTCCAATCATCCCAGGTTTCCCGACCCCGGCGCACCCCCTTTGTTCAGTATCCGGACAAAACCGCCCGGCGGGCCCGCACGGGGCCCCGGATCAGGCCGGATCAGGCCGGAACAGGCCGGATCAGGCCGGCAGCAGCCCCGGCTCCCCGGCGGGCGAGACGAAGGACGCCGCGGTGGTGACCGGCGCGCCCGGGGTGGTCACGGCGGAGACCGTGCGGTAGTCGGCGCGCAGCCGCTCACGGTCCAGGCCGAGCATCACGTAGCCGCGCCGCCCGTTGTAGTAGCGCAGGTGCGGGTTGGCGGTCATCAGCCTCTGCCAGTTGGCGGGCCGCTCCGCGCCGTCCCGGCCGCTGGAGATGGAGGATGTGACGATCTCCACACCGGCGGTGCGCGAGTCCGGGTCGTCGAAGTCGCGCTTGACGTCAAGCCCGTAGTGGACGTGGACGTCGCCGGTGAGGACGACGAGGTTGTCCACGCCGGCCGCCTCCGCGTCCGCCAGGAAGCGCTCGCGGGCGCCGGGGTAGCCGTCCCAGGCGTCCATGGAGACCGGCCAGGGGCCCTCGACCCGGTTGCGGCGGCGGGAGAGGACGACCTGCTGCGGCACCACGTTCCACAGCGCCCGCGAGCGGCGCCAGCCGTCGGCCAGCCAGCGCTCCTGGGCGGCGCCGAGCATGGTGCGCGAGGGCTCCCGCGACTCGGGCGTGGGCACCTTCCAGCCGTCGCCGTTGGCCTGGTTGTCGCGGTACTGGCGGGTGTCGAGCACGTCGAGCTGCGCCAGGCGGCCGTAGTGCAGGCGCCGGTAGAGCCTCAGGTCCGGGCCCTGGGGGCGCTGGGGGCGGCGCAGCGGCATGTTCTCGTAGTACGCGCGGTAGGCGGCGGCGCGGCGGATGAGGAACTCCTCCGGCGGCACGTTGTTCTCCGGTATGCCGCCGGCGTAGTTGTTCTCCGTCTCGTGGTCGTCCCAGGTGACGATCCACGGGTGGGCGGCGTGGGCGGCCATGAGGTCGGGGTCGGTCTTGTAGAGGGCGTACCGCAGCCGGTAGTCCTCCAGCGTCACCGTCTCCCGGGCGAACACCTCCGGCAGCGTGCGGTCGGTGTACTTCCGGTCGCCGCCGGCGGAGTCGACGGCGTACTCGTAGAGGTAGTCGCCCAGGTGGAGGACGGCGTCGACGTCCTCCTCGCGGGCCATGTGCCCGAAGGCGGTGTAGTAGCCCTGGTGGTAGGCCTGGCAGGAGGCGAGGGCGAAGTTCAGCGAGGCGGGCACCGCGCCGGGCGCGGGGGCGGTGCGGGTGCGGCCGGCGGGGCTGATCCAGCGGCCGGCGCGGAAGCGGTAGTGGTAGTCGCGGCCGGGGGCGAGGCCGCCGGCCTCCACGTGCACGGTGTGGTGGAACTCGGGGTGGGCGAGCGCGGCGCCGCGCGCGACCACGTGGCGGAAGCGCTCGTCGCGGGCGATCTCCCAGCCGACGGTGACGCGCTCGGCGGGCAGCCCGCCGTCCGGCTCGTACGGCCTGGGGGCCAGGCGGGTCCACAGCACCACGGAGTCGTGGCGCGGGTCTCCGGAGGCGACGCCCAGGGTGAAGGGGTCGCCGTTGATCCGGGCGGGGTCGAGGGCGGGGGCGGCGTGGGCGGTGGAGGGCAGGTTGGTGCTCAGGGCCAGAGCGGCGGCCGCTCCGGTGACGGTCAGGAAGCGGCGGCGGCCCAGGTGGCGTGCGGCGGCTCTGAGTTCTGCGTCGGCGCTCGGTGAGTGCGTCATGCGCATGATTGGAGCGTTCCGGGGCGGCGGTGCGGCGGCAACACGTTGGCGCGTACACGACGCTTTTATGGCGGGCGGGTGACGCGAACCGTGCGGCGGGAGGCGTTCCGCTCCGCGCGGGCGGTGCGGAATACGGGCCGGGCGGCACGGGGTTGGGCCGGACATGACCACCACGGAGACGGGGTCCGGGGCCCCGGACGTACTGCGCTACACGGCCTTCTCATCCGACCCGGACGGCGGCAACCCGGCCGGAGTCGTCCTCGACGCGCGCGGCCTGGACGAGGCGCGGATGCTCGCCATCGCCGCCGAGGTCGGCTACTCGGAGACGGCCTTCCTCACCCCCCTTCCGCCGGACGGGGACGGGGCTCCGGGCGCGGACGGAGGGCCGGGCGCGGACGGAGGGCCGGGCGCGGCGCCGGGGCGCGGTTTCGCCGTGCGGTACTTCAGCCCCGCCGCCGAGGTGCCCTTCTGCGGGCACGCCACGGTGGCCGCCGCCGTCGCGCTCGCCGAGCGGATCGGGCCGGGCGAGCTGGTCTTCGCCACCCCGGCCGGGACCGTGCCCGTCACGGTCACCGCCGCCGGCGGAGGCGGAGGCGGCCTGCGCGCCACGCTGACCAGCGTCGAGCCGTACGTGGCCGGCATCGGCGAGGGTGACCTGGCCGAGGCGCTGGCCGCGCTCGGCTGGCAGCCCGGCGAGCTGGACCCCGCACTGCCCGCCCGGATCGCCTACGCCGGGGCCCGGCACCTGGTGCTCGCCGCCGCGACCCGCGAGCGGCTGGCCGCGCTGGACTACGACTTCGAGCGGCTGCGGGCGCTGATGCTGCGGCTGGACCTGACCACCGTCCAACTGGTGTGGCGGGAGACGGAGCCGGGCGGCGGCACGGGAGCGGGAGCGGTCTTCCACGTCCGCGACCCGTTCCCGGTCGGCGGCGTGGTGGAGGACCCCGCCACGGGGGCGGCCGCGGCGGCCTTCGGCGGGTATCTTCGCGCCCTGGGCCTGATCACCGCACCGGCGGTGATCACCCTCCACCAGGGGCACGACATGGGCCGGCCCGGACTGCTGGAGGTCGGGCTGCGCGAGGACGACCCGCGCGTGCGGGTGTCGGGAGCGGCTTCCCGCATCGGGTGATGCGGGAAGCCGAGGGAAGGGACGGACAGGGCATGGGCGAGCCGGGCGGCCCGCCCGGCACCGGGGCCGTCCGGCCACCGCACGCCGGCGGAGCTGCCGCCGGAGGTGCTGCGGCGCGCCTGAGCGCGGCGGGCCCGCCCCGGTACCGGAAAAAGCCGCCCGGCCGCCGCGGGGAGACCGCGGCGGCCGGGCGGCCCGCTGTCCGTGGACGTGCCCGGCCGGCTCCGTCAGGCGTGCTCCCGCCGGCGGTACAGCAGCGCCGTGACGACCATGCCGGCGGCGAAGAAGCCCGCCGCCCACCCGTAGGCGGCGGAGTAGCTCTCGATCCCCGCCTGTGCCACCAGCTCCGGGGTGGGCCTGTGTCCGGCGAGGTGGTCCCGGGCAGCACCCGCGGCCACCGTGGACAGCAGCGCGATGGAGAGCGAACCGCCCACCTGCTGCATCACGTTGATGCTCGCCGAGGCCGCTCCCGCGTCCCGCGGGTCGACCCGCGCGGTGCCCAGGCTCATCGCCGGGGCGAGCACGAGGCCGATCCCCAGCCCCATCACGAACACCGGGGGCAGGATCTGGGTGAGGTACGAACTGCCCGCGTCCAGGGGGGTGAGGAAGGCCAGGCCGAGCGCGGACACCGCCATGCCCGCCGACACCACCACCCTGGGGCCGAAGCGGGGCATCAGGGCGTTGCCCGCGCCGATCGCGGTGATCATGATGCCGGTGTTCATGGGCAGGAAGGCGAGACCGGTCTGGATGGGCGAGTACCCCAGGTCCTGCTGGAGGTAGAAGGTCAGGAACAGGGGCGCCCCGAAGAGGCCGGCGCCGGAGACCAGCAGAGCGGCGAAGGAGGCGCCGCGGTCGCGGTCGAGGAGGATCCGCAGGGGCAGGACGGGGTTGGCCGCCCGGGTCTGCCAGAGGGCGAAGGCCGCCAGCAGCACGGCGCCCCCGGCCAGGAAGCCCCAGGTGGGCAGCGAACTCCACGGATGCGTCTGGGCGTTGGCGAAGCCGTAGACCACGCAGAACAGCGCGGCGGTGACCAGGAGGCTGCCGGGCAGGTCGAGCCGGTCGCGCTGCTCGGCACGGTCGTTGCCCCTGATGTACGCGAACGTGCCGGCCAGGGCGAAGACCGCGATGAACAGGTTCACGTACAGGCACCAGCGCCACTCCAGGTACTCGGTGAGCACCCCGCCCAGCAGCAGGCCGATCGCCGCGCCGGCGCCGGTGATGGCGCCGTAGACGCCGAAGGCCCTGGCCCGCTCCCTGGGATCGGTGAAGGTGATGTTGAGCAGGGCCAGGCAGGCCGGGGCGACGAGCGCGCCGAAGACTCCCTGCAGCGCCCTGGCGGCCACCAGCACCTCCAGGCTGTCGGCGGCTCCTCCCACCGCGGAGGCGAGGCCGAACCCGGACAGGCCGATCACGAACGTGGCCTTGTGACCGAACAGGTCGCCGACACGGCCGCCGATGAGCAGCAGGCTGCCGAAGGCCAGCGAGTAGGCGGTGATGACCCACTGGCGGTTGTCGTCGGAGAAGCCCAGGTCCCGCTGCGCCGAGGGCAGTGCGATGTTGACGATGGTCACGTCGAGGATGACCATCAGCTGTGCCAGTCCGATGACGGCCAGGACCAGCCAGCGGCGGGCGGACGCGGCAGGGCGCGGCGCGGGGCCGTCGGCCTCTCCCGCGGCGCCCGCCTCGTCGACGGTGGACTCAGACACCACTGCCGGCACTCCCCGTCGCGCTCGAGGCGGCACGGGATCCGATCACCTGGTCTATCAGGCCGTACTCCAGCGCCTCCGGGGCCGTCATGACGTGGTCGCGGTCGATGTCCTCGTGCACCTGCGCCACGTCCCGCCCGGTGTGGCGGGCGAGGATCTCCTCGAGCTGGTCGCGGACCCGCTGGATCTCGCGGGCCTGGATCTCCAGGTCGGAGACCTGCCCCTGCTGCCCCTGGCTGAACGGCTGGTGCAGCAGCACCCTGGCGTTGGGCAGTGCCATGCGCTTGCCGGGGGTGCCGGCGGCGAGCAGCACGGCCGCGGCGGAGGCCGCCTGGCCCATGCAGACGGTCTGGATGTCCGGCTTGACGAACCGCATCGTGTCGTAGATCGCCGTGAGCGAGGTCAGCGAGCCGCCGGGGGAGTTGATGTAGAGGGATATGTCCCGGTCCGGGTCGGCCGACTCCAGGCACAGCAGCTGGGCCATGATGTCGTTCGCCGACACGTCGTCCACCTCGGACCCGAGGAAGACGATGCGCTCCTCGAAGAGCTTGTTGTAGGGGTCGTACTCGCGGGTGCCGTTCGTGGTGCGCTCGACGAAGCGCGGGACCACGTAGCGGGCCTGCGGCGTGCTGGGAGCTGCCATGGTGCCTTGTCCTCCGGGGCTGGGCGATGGGGTGCGCGGCGTTCCGCGGGAGGGGCGGGGCTCTCGGGGGGCGGGGCTCTCGGGGCCGGGGCACGGACACGGGAGGGGCCGGCCCCCGAGAGCCCCGCCCCTCCCGTGCCTGTGTCAGTGCGCTGCGGTGCCCCCGCCGCCGGGCACGCCCGCGGTCGACCCCATCACCTCGTCGATGAGGCCGTACTCCTTGGCCTGCTGCGCGGTGAACCAGCGGTCGCGATCGGAGTCCTTCACGATCTTCTCGACGTCCTGGCCGGAGTGCTGGGCGATGAGCTCGGCCATCTCCTTCTTCGTCCGCAGCAACTGCTCGGCGTAGATCTTGATGTCACTGGCGGAGCCCGCCAGGCCGGCCGAGGGCTGGTGCATCAGGATCTTCGTGTGCGGCAGCGCGAACCGCTTGCCCGGAGTGCCGGTGGTGAGGAGGAACTGCCCCATGGAGGCGCAGAATCCCATGGCGATCGTCACGACGTCGTTCTTGATGTACTGCATCGTGTCGTAGACGGCCATGCCCGCGGTGACGGAACCGCCGGGCGAATTGATGTAGAGGTAGATGTCCTCCTCGGAGTCGGCGGCGAGCATCAGCAGCTGGGCTGTGATCTTGTTCGCGATGTCGTCGTCGACCTGCTGACCGAGGAAGATGATTCGGTCCTTCAGAAGCCTGCCGTATACCTGGTCTCCGATTCCCCATCCGGGCGCGGAGCCGGCGTCGGCTCGTAAGTAATTCGCCGCCGGGTCCGACTCCAGAGCATCCCTGCGATAAGTCACTGAACCCCCAGTTGGTTTCGCGGGCGGCGGAGGCGCTCGGTTGGACCGGAAGCCGCCAACTCGCTTGCCGTACAGTACTTTTGAGGACCGTAGCACGCACGCCGAAACTTCCCCAGCCAGTTCCGCGCATCGTTCGCTCAGAGCGCACATGAGGTACGGGATTAAACATCTCCCACGCCGCGGTCATCCCCGTGCGGGTGTTCGACCGTTGTGGTTAACTGGCGAGACAACTGATGGGCAGATGCTGAGGGGGAAGCAGGTGTCGGTCGATGATCATCGCAGACGTGAACGCGCACACTTCCTACGCAAGCGACGCGAGAAGGTCATGCCGGTTGACGTCGGGTTACCAGGGGGAGTGCGGCGCAGGACACCGGGGTTGCGCCGTGAGGAGGTCGCCGTACTGGCGGGCGTCAGCCCCACTTGGTACACCTACCTGGAACAGGCCCGGGACATCTCGCCCTCGCCCGAAGTCCTCGACAACCTGGCCGGCGTCCTGGGGCTCAACACCTACGAGCGCCAGTACCTGCACAATTTATCACGCGAGAAGACCGGCGAAGAACCGGGGTTGGAGCGACTGCCGGAATTCCAGGCCCTCCTGGACAATGTCACTTTCTCCATAAACCCCATTCCCTCCTATCTCTGCTCCTATTCCGGCGATCTGCTCAGCTGGAATCCGGCCGCCGCCGAATGGCTGACCGACTTCGGTCGCCTTCCGGAGAACCGGCGCAACATCCTGATGTGGATGATGACCGACGAGGCGGCACGCGAGCGCTTCGTCGACTGGGCGGCCCAGGCCCGGCACCTCGTGGCCCGCTTCCGCGCGGAGGTGGTGTACTGCTACGAGTCCCCGCGCGTCACCGAGATCGTCGGGCAACTGTCCGAGGAGAGCCCGCTCTTCCGCCGGTGGTGGGAGGAGCACCAGGTCACCGGCCCGCAGACCGCCGCGTACCTCATGCACCGCCCCGGCCGCGGCGCCGTCGCCGTGCGGACCGTGGAACTGCTCTACCGGGAGGCCTCCGGCTCCCGCGCCAAACTGACCGTCCTCACACCCGCCGGGGACGCGCCCCGGCCCGGCGCACAGCGCGAGCTGTCGCCGGGAGCGGGCCGGGAGCGGCCGGCCGTCCCCGCCCCCGGGTGAGACCGGTGGACCGGTGACGGGGTCCGGCGCTCCGCCGTCGCGGAGCGCCGGACCCCGTCCCGTGCCGGCTCAGTCCTCCTCCGGGCCGGACCCCCCGGCCGCCAGTTCCTCCGCCAGGTGCCCGGCCAGCGCCTCGACCGTGGGGAAGTCGAACATCAGCGAGCCGGGCAGGCTCAGACCGGTCGCGGCGTTGAGCCGGTTGCGCAGCTCGACCGCCATCAGCGAGTCCACGCCGAGGTCCATCAGCTCCTCGTCGACGGCGACCTCCTCCGGCGAGTCGTGGCCGAGGACCTCCGCGACGTGGCCGACGACCAGGGACAGCACCTCCCGCGGGTCCGGCGGACCGGTGAAGGCGGGACCGGCGGTTCCGCCGCCACCGCCCGTCTCACCGGCCTCGCCCGTCTCGCCCGTCTCATCCGCCTCGCCCGTCTCATCCGCCTCGTCCGCCGTCCTCGTTCCGCCGGGCGCCGGCAGCAGACCGGCCAGCATCGGCTGCAGCATGCCGGAGACCGCCCGGTCCCGCAGCGCACCGGGGTCGAAGAGGGCGGGCGCCAGTTGCGGGGAAGGCAGGGCGAGGGCGGAGTCGAGCAGCGCCAGCGCCTGCTCGGCCCGCATGGGCAGGACCCCGGTGCGGCTCATCCGGGCCCGGTCCGCCTCCGACAGCTCACCGGTCATCCCACTGCTCTGCCCCCACAACCCCCACGCCAACGACACCGCCGGCAACCCCTGCGCCCGGCGGTGCACCGCCAGGGCGTCCAGGGACGCGTTCGCCGCGGCGTAGTTCGCCTGCCCGGCACCGCCCAGCACTCCCGCGAGCGAGGAGAACAGCACGAACGCCGACAGACCCATCCCCCGCGTCAGCTCGTGCAGATGCCACGCCGCGTCCACCTTCGGCCGCAGCACCTCCTCCACCTGCCCGGCCGTCAACGACTCCACCGTCGCATCCGCCAGCACCCCGGCGGTGTGCACCACCGCCGACAACGAACGCCCGGCCGGCAACTCATCCAGCAGCCCGGCCACCGCCGCCCGGTCGGCGACATCACAGGCGGCCACCTCCACCTCCGCCCCCAACCGGCCCAACTCCGCCACCAACTCCGCAGCCCCCGCCGCCTCCCGGCCCCGACGACTGACCAGCAACACACGCCGCACCCCGTGCACCACCACCAGATGCCGCGCCACCACACCCCCCAGCGTCCCCGTCCCACCGGTCACCAGCACCGTGCCGTCCGGGTCCAGAGAGCCGAGGC
>NZ_PGSG01000062.1 GCF_002843305.1 Streptomyces barkulensis | reverse complement strand
CGCCTTCCTGTTCTCGGGGCAGGGCAGTCAGCGTCCGGGGATGGGGCGTGAGCTGTATGCGGTGTATCCGGTGTTCGCGGCGGCGTTCGATGCGGTGTGCGGGGAGGTGGACCGGTATCTGGAGCGGCCGTTGCGGGAGGTGGTGTTCGCGGCGGAGGGCAGTGCGGAGGCCGGGTTGCTGGATGAGACGCGGTATGCGCAGCCGGCGTTGTTCGCGGTGGAGGTGGCGCTGTTCCGGTTGTTGGAGAGCTGGGGTGTGGTGCCGGGGTGTGTGGCCGGTCATTCGGTCGGTGAGGTGGTGGCGGCGTATGTGGCCGGGGTGTGGTCGCTGGCCGATGCGTGTGCGTTGGTGGCGGCGCGGGGTCGGGTGATGCAGCAGGCGCCTTCGGGTGGGGCGATGGTGGCGTTGGCGGTGTCGGAGGAGGAGGTGGTGGCTCAGCTGGGCCGGTGGGGTGGCCGGGTGTCGGTGGCGGCGGTCAACGGTCCGGATGCGGTGGTGGTGTCGGGGGATGCCGTGGCGGTGGGGGAGGTGGCCGCGTGGTGGGCGGCGCGGGGGCGTCGTACGCGGCGGTTGCGGGTCAGTCATGCGTTTCATTCGGCTCATATGGAGGGTGTGCTGGAGGAGTTCGGGGCGGTGGTGCGGGGGTTGTCGTTCGCGCCGGCCGGTATACCGGTGGTGTCGAACGTGACCGGGCGGGTGGCTTCCGATGAGGAGTTGGCCTCGCCGGAGTACTGGGTGCGGCATGTGCGGGAGACGGTCCGTTTCGCCGATGGTGTCCGGGCGCTCCGTGGTGAGGGCGTCACCGTCTATCTGGAGGTGGGACCCGACCCCGTCCTCACCCCCGCCGTCCAGCGGACGCTGGAGGAGGACGGCGACGGCCGGTCCGTCGTCATCGCCGCCCGGCCCGAACCGGCGGGGCTGGTCACCGCGCTCGCCCGGGCCCACACCGCCGGGGTGCGGCCGGACTGGCGCGCCCTCTTCCCCGCGGGCACGGTGCCCGGCGAACTGCCGACGTACGCGTTCGGCGGCCGCCGCTACTGGCTCTCGCCGACCCCGCCGACCGCCTCCGCCCCGGCCGGCGGGCCGCGGCACCCGCTGCTGGGGGGCGCCGTGGAACTCGCCGACGGCAGCACCGTCCACACGGGCCGCCTGTCCTCGCGTGCCCATCCCCGCCTGGCCGGCCGACCGGTCGGCGCCGGGGACCTGCTCCCCGGCGAGGTGCCCCTGGTCTACCGGCAGCACGTCCCGCTCCGCCTGCCCGAGGACGGCGGTTCGCTGGACGTCCAGCTCACCGTCGGGGAGCCGGACGAGCACGGCCACCGCGGCGTGACCGTGCACTCCCGGCCGGTCCCGGAGTCCGGCGCGCGGGGCCGGAAGTCCGCGTGGGTCCGCCACGCCGAGGGCGTGCTCGCCGCCGGGCCGGCTCCCGGGTCGGCTCCCGGGTCGGCTCCCGGGTCGGCGGAGTCCGGCCCCCGGCCGGCCCTCCACCGGCTCGACTGGATCCGCGTGCCGGTGCCCGCCGAGGCCGTTTCGGAACCCGCGGACGAGCCCGGAACCGTCTTCGTGCGCTGCGCCGACGAGGGCGGCGGGGACGACCCCGCGGCCCGTGCGCACGCCGCGGCCCGGCGGGCCCTGGACGCGGTGCAGGGCTTCCTCGCCGACGACCGGTCCCGCGGCGCGCGGATCGTGCTGGTCACCGAAGGGGCCGTCGCCGTGGGGGACGAGGGCGTGGACGATCCCGGCGCGGCGGCCGTCTGGGGACTGGCGCGTGCCGCGCAGTCCGAGCACCCCGGCCGGGTGGTCCTGCTCGACACGGACGGAACGGAGGAGTCCCGCGGCGCCGTCGAGGCGGCGCTCGCGACGGGCGAGCCGCAACTCGCCCTGCGCGCGGGGGCCTTGTACGTTCCGAGGCTGGTCGCCGTACCGGCCGAGCCCGACTCCGAGCCTGAGGCCGGGCCCGACACCGCCGGCCTCGGCTCTCTGGACCCGGACGGCACGGTGCTGGTGACCGGTGGGACGGGGACGCTGGGGGGTGTGGTGGCGCGGCATCTGGTGGTGGTGCACGGGGTGCGGCGTGTGTTGCTGGTCAGTCGTCGGGGCCGGGAGGCGGCGGGGGCTGCGGAGTTGGTGGCGGAGTTGGGCCGGTTGGGGGCGGAGGTGGAGGTGGCCGCCTGTGATGTCGCCGA
>NZ_PGSG01000061.1 GCF_002843305.1 Streptomyces barkulensis | reverse complement strand
CCGGGGTGACGGCGGCTGCGAGTTGGTGGGTGTGGGGGGTTTTGAGGGCGGTGGCGGTGGTGATGTGGGGGTGTTGGGTGAGGGCGGTTTCGATTTCGCCGAGTTCGATGCGGTGGCCGTTGATCTTGATTTGGTGGTCGGTGCGGCCGAGGAATTCGAGGGTGCCGTCGGGCCAGTAGCGTCCGAGGTCTCCGGTGCGGTACCAGCGGGTGTGGTGGGTGTGGGGGAATTTGCGGTCGGTGGTGTGGGGGTCGTTGTGGTAGCCGAGGGCGAGGCTGTGGCCGCCGATCCACAGTTCGCCGGGGACCCAGTCGGGGGCGTCGTGTCCGTGGTGGTTGACGACGCGGTAGTGCTGGTTGCGCAGGGGGCGGCCGTAGGGGATGGAGGTCCAGTGCGGGGGGATGGTGGTGATGTGGTGGTGGTTGGACCAGATGCCGGCTTCGGTGGCGCCGCCGAGGGCGATGAGGGTGCAGTGGGGGAGGTGGTGGGTGAGGCGGGGGTGGAGGTCGAGGGGGACCCAGTCGCCGGAGACGAGGGCGAGGCGGAGGGTGGGGGGTAGGGGGTGGTCGTCGGTGGTGGTGGTCAGGAGCATGTCCAGCAGGGCTGGGACGGTGTTCCAGATGGTGGGGTGGTGGGTGTGGGCGAGGTGGTGCCAGTGGTCGGGGTCGGTGCGGTGGTCGTGGTGGGGGAGGATGAGGGTGCCGCCGGCGGTGAGCAGGCCGAAGGTGTCGTAGACGGAGAGGTCGAAGTCCAGGGCGGACAGGGCCAGGACGCGGTCGTCGGCGGTGACGTGGCAGCGGTCGTTGAGGTCGGTGATGGTGTTCATGGCGGCGCGGTGGGAGACGGCCACGCCCTTGGGTTCGCCGGTGGATCCCGATGTGAAGATCACATAGGCCAGGGTGTCGGGGTCCTGGGGCAGGGGTGCGTCCAGCGGGGCGGAGGCGGCGCAGTCGGCCAGGGGCACCGTCGCCGGTTCTCCGGGCTGTTCGTCCGCGGTCTCTCCCGTCAGCACGGTGCGTACTCCGGCGCGTTGGTAGATCCGTTTGCGGCGTTCGGGTGGCTGGTCGACGCCGACGGGGACGTAGGCGGCTCCGGCGGCCAGGATGCCGAGGACGGCGGCGATCTGGTCGGGTCCCTTGGGGAGGGTGACGGCGATCGGTTCGCCCGGGGTGGTGCCGCGGTCCAGCAGGGTTGTGGCGATGCGCAGGGCCTGGTCGGCGAGGTCGTGGTAGGTGGTGTGGCCGTCGGGGGTGAGCAGGGCGGTGCGGTGGGGGGTGCGGGCGGCGTGGGTGAAGAAGCCGTCGTGCAGGAGGGTGTCGGGCAGGGGGCCGGTGGTGTCGTTGGCGGTGGCGCGGACGAGGCGCTGCTCGGGTGGGAGCAGTGGGGGCAGGGGGGTGTTCCAGTCGTGGTCGCCGAGGTGGTCGAGCAGGCGGGTGTAGGTGGTGAACATGGCGTCCAGGACGCCGGGCGGGAAGAGTTCCTCGACCGCGTCCCACACCAGCAGCAGGCCGCCGTCCTGCTCGATCACCTGGTGGTCCAGCCACACCTGCGGCGTCTGCGACAGCATCCAGCCGAGCCGGCCGAACGCCTCCTGCGTCTCCTGGCCGACCAGGTCGCCCATGCCGACGGCGCTGGTGAACACCACGGAGGGAGGAGGGGCCCCGTCCGTGCGCGACCGCGCCAGATCGCGGAGGACCTCCACCCCGGTGTACTCGGAATGGGCCATGTCGGATCGCAGGCGGGCCTGTAGTTCCAGTGCCCGCTGCCCGAACCCGGTCTCGGAGTCCAGGTCCACCTCCAGCGGTACGAGGTTGGTGAAGTCCGCCACCAGGTGCTCGACGTGGGGGTCCAGCACGGAGCGGTCGAACAGCGGGACGTTCAGCAGGAAGCGCGGTTCCGTGCTCCAGGCGCCGAGGACCTCGGCGTAGGCCGTCGCCAGCAGCACGGGGACGGTGACCCCGTGTCGGCGCGCGAGTTCCTCCAGCGCGGCCCGCTCCCGTGCGTCCAGCCGGTGGTCGCGCCGGACGAAGCGCGGAGCCGCGATCGACGAGGGCTCGACGGAGACCGGGAGCTGGGGACCGCCGGGCAGATCGGGGAGGCGGGCGTGCCAGTACTCCCGGGCCCGTTCCCGGTCGGCGCTGCGCCGGTCCTCCACCCGGGCGAGGTAGGTGGGGAAACCGTAGCCGAGCTCCGGCAGCCCGGCCCGGTCGGCGTCCCCGCCCGCCCGGTAGATGCGCGACAGGTCGCGGAAGAGGATCTGGATGCTGAGCACGTCCGCCACCAGCAGGTCCACGTTGACGTGCATGCGGTGGCGGTCCCCGGGCAGCAGCGACAGCCGCACGTCGAACACCACACCGCCGTCGACGTCCAGACGGCGGTGCGCGAGGCGCTCCCGCTCCTCGGCCAGATGGCGTTCCACCTCGGCCTCGCCGGCTCCGCGCAGGTCGTGCACCGTGAGGCCGGGCCAGGCGGGATCCTCCGGCACCTGCTGGGTCCCGTCGTCCAGGAACCTGGCCCGCAGCATCGCGTGGCGGCGCATCAGCTCCCGTACGGAACCCTCCAGGAGCCCGGGGTCCACCGGGGTGCGCGGGTCGCCGTCGAACTCCACGTAGAAGTGGCATGCCACGCCACCGAGCACCTGGTCGTCGCGGCGTCCGATCCAGTACGCGTGCTGCACGGGTGTCAGGGCGAAGGGCTCGCTCTCGTCGACCGCCGATCCGTCCGCCGAACGGCCGGCCTCCCCGCCGTCCGGCCGTTCGCGCCGATCGGTGACCAGTTTCCACCAGGCGGTGAGAACAGGACGCTCGGCGAAGTCGGCGAACTTCAGCGACAGGGAGTCGAGTTGCCACTGGTTGACGAGCTGCATGAGCCGGATGGAGTCCAGCCCGTGGTAGACGAGGTCGTCCTCGTCGCCGATGGCGGAGGGGGTGACGCCCACGGAGCGCGCGACGTCCTCGCGCATCGACTCCAGGGTCAGCGCGGGCAGGCCGCCTGACCGCGGGGCCGGCGCCCCGGCGGGAACGGGACGCCCGGCGGCGTCGCCGACGTTGGTGGTGCCGGTGGAGGAGGAGCCGGAGGGCCGGGCGGGGTCCACCGCGTCGTGGCGGTGGAGCAGTTCGAGTTCACCGGACCGGTAGCGACGCAGCACCTCCCGCCGCCGTGCGGAAGCGTTCGCCGGTTCCCCTCCGGCCGGCGCGGCGAGTGCCCCTGCGCGGACCAGACCCACGGTCTCCGGTGCCAGTCCGCACTCGGCCACCATGGTCCTGACCGCGGCACGTGCGCACGTCGCCCAGTCGCGCTCCTCGAGCCCGGGGCCGGCCTCCAGCAGGAGCGTGAGGCCGCCTCCGTGGTGTGTCCGCAGCGCGCAGACGGCGCCGACCGTGTCCGTGCAGGCCCGCACCGCGTTTTCGGCCCGTTCCAGTTCCAGGACATCGGGCCGACTGCCGTGCAGGGTTTCCGTCGCATCTTTTCCAAGGGGGAGTCCGTCCGGCATGCGGTTTACGTTGACATAGCGAGGAGCCTCTTTCAATACGGCGCAAAAGTCTCACCGGAAGGCACCCGAAAGGGTATTCCAGAGGTACCCGAACGGGTACATGGGCAGTTACAGCACCCGCTCCCACCTGGTCTTATTCTGAGAGTGTTCAGCTGGATGCGATGTGTGAGGAGCTTCTTCGCGCCAACCGGTAGCCGGTCGGGCAGTCGGAAAGCGCACTTGACCGCGGACGGCCGGATGTCTAATTTCCGTCCCGTTGTCCTTGTTGGATTCCGCGCATTCTCAATTCTCGATCACGCAGGAATCGGTGATTCGCCATGACGCAGTTCTGGTACGGCCCGCGGACCCTCGGTTCCCCGCCGGCGCGGTGGGGGCCGGACGGCGGCACGGAGCGGGTCACCGGAACGCCCGGAGCCCTCCGGCCGTTTTCCGGAGGGCCGCTGTGAACCTCGCCGCCGAACTCGCCGACCTTGCCGAACGCCGGGGCCGGCAGCTCCTCCCGGCCTTCCACGAACCCGGGCGGACCTGGACGCACGGCGAGATCCACGACACCGCCGCCCGCGCCGCGACCGTGCTGGCGCACCACTCGGTGCGGCGCGGTGACCGGGTTCTGATCGCCCTGCACGACAGCTCCGCATGGATCGTCGCCTTCCTGGGTGCCGCCCGGCTGGGAGCCGTCGCCGTGCTCGTCAACCCTGACCTCGCCCCTGGTGAGCATGCCGGGCTGGCCGCCGACAGCGACCCCGTCCTCGTCCTCTGCCCCGAGGGAATCGCGGACCGCTTCCCGGCCCCCGCCCTCACCGGGGAGGAGCTGCTGCGCGAGGCGGCACGGGCGCCCCGCGCGGAATCCGCGCGCCTTCCGGCGGACGCCCCCCTGTACGTGCAGTACACCTCGGGTACGACGGGCGAGCCCAAGGGGGCGGTGCACCGGCACCGGGATCCCTTCCACTACCACCGCTCCACCGGATGGGGGGCGCTGCGGGCCGCGGAGCGGGACGTCACCCTGTCGATCTCCCGGCTCTTCTTCGCCTACGGTTTCGGCAACGCCTTCGTCTTCCCGCTCTTCTCCGGCGGCAGCGCCGTACTCCTGCCCCGGCGGCCCACCCCCGCCGATGTCCGCGAGGCGTGTTCCCGCCACGGTGTCACGCTGCTGTACGGCGTGCCCACTTCCTACGCCCAGCTGGTCGCGGAGGGCGATCCCGCGTCCCTGCGGACGGTCCGTGCCGCGGTGTCCGCCGGCGAGTCGCTGAGCCCGTCCCTGGCCGAACGCGCGAGCGGGCTCCTGGGGGCCCCGGTCCTGGAGCAGATCGGCTCGACGGAGGCCGGGCACGCCTTCTGCGCCAACACCGTCGAGGCCGACCGCGTCGGCACCCTCGGACGTCCCGTCGACGGCTACCGGCTGCGCCTGACCGACAAGGACGGGCGCGATGTGCCCGAGGGCGCCGAGGGGCGGTTGTGGGTGGCGGGGCCGACCCTGATGGCCGGTTACCTGAACAAACCGCGGCAGACCTCGGAGACGGTCGTGGACGGGTGGCTGGACACGGGGGACCTGGCGGTCCGCGAGCCCGACGGGAGCTACGTCCACCGCGGGCGCGCCGACGACCTGGAGATGGTGGGCGGCATCACCGTGGCCCCGCACGAGATCGAGCGGATACTGCAGGAACACCCCGGAGTGCTGGAGGCGGCGGTGGCCGCGTGCCCCGACGAGCGCGGGGCGACCAGGCTGCGGGCCTTCGTCGTCCCCCGGGAGGGCGGATCGGTCCGGCCGCCCGGCGCGGAGGAACTCCTCGGGCGGCTGACCGGCCGGGTGGCCCGCTACAAGGTGCCCCGGTCCGTGATCTTCGTCCCCGAACTGCCGCGTACCCCCACCGGCAAGCTGCGCCGGTTCGTCCTGCGCCGGACCGCGGGGAACAGGCCGGGCCCGGCCGAGTGACCGTCATGCGCCGAAGCGGAGGAAGCGGCCTGTGCGCACACTGCTCGTAGACAACCACGACTCCTACACCTTCAACCTCTACCAGCTTCTCGCCCGCACCTACGGCACGCCGCCGCACGTACTGGCCAACGACGATCCGCGGCTGACGGCGTCCCTCGCCGGCCGCTTCGACGCGATCGCGGTGTCCCCGGGCCCGGGACGCCCGCAGCGTGCGCGTGACACCGGGCGCGCCCTGGACGTGGTGCGGGAGAGCGGTCTGCCGACGCTCGGCGTGTGCCTGGGCCACCAGGGACTCGCCCGGCTGGCCGGTGCCCGTGTCGTCCCCGCCCCCCGTCCCCGGCACGGGCACCTGACCCGGGTGGAGCACCGGGGGGAGGGGCTGTTCGCGGGGCTTCCGCAGGGGTTCACGGCCGTCCGCTACCACTCGCTGTGCGTCACCGGTCTGCCCGACGACGTCGAGGCCGACGCCTGGGCCGAGGACGGTGTGCTCATGGGTTTCCACCACCGGTTCCGCCCCTGGTGGGGGGCGCAGTTCCACCCGGAGTCCATAGCCACCGAGTACGGTGCCGAACTGCTGGAGAACTTCCGGGAACTGGCGACGGCCCACCGGTCCCCTTCGCCTCTTCCGGTTCCGTCATCCCGCCCGGTCCCTTCGCCTCTTCCGGCCCGAGCCCCGGGAAAGCCCCGCACCCTCTCGGACGGGCGTCCGCGATGGACACTGCACCACGCGCGTCTGCCGTACGCCGTCGACGCCGGCACGGCGTTCCGGGAGCTGTGCGCCGACCGCCCGTACGCCTTCTGGCTCGACAGCAGCCGGACCTCCTCCGAGACGGCCCGCTTCTCCTTCGTCGGCCACCCGGACGGCCCGTCGGGCGAGGTGCTCCGCTACGCCGTGGGTACCGGGCACGTGGAGGTGCTCGACGCGGACGGGCGCCACCGGTGCCGGCTGCCCGGCGGCATCTTCGACGTCCTGGACCGGCGGACGCGCGAACGCCCCGCCCCCCACGCCCCCGAACTCCCCTTCGGTCTCAAGGGCGGCTACGTCGGTTACCTCGGCTACGAGGTGAAGGCCGACTGCGGTTCGCCCAACGCCCGTTCCTCGTCCACGCCGGACGCGGTGTGGATGACGGCCACCCGGTTCCTGGTCGTCGACCACGAGGAGAACGACACCTGGCTGGTCGCCGCGAGCCTTGATGAGCCCGCGGAGCTCGCGGACGCGAGGCGATGGCTCGCCGAGGCCGCCCGGCGGGCACCGAACTGGCGCCGGCCGGACGGCGACCGGAGCGCCGAACCGGCCGAACCGGCCAACGGGGTGGACCCCGAGGCGTGGCTGGAGGCACCCCGCGGGGTGTACCTGGAACGTGTCCGCGCCTGCCTGGACGAGCTGCACGCGGGCGAGAGCTACGAGATCTGCCTGACCACCGAGGCGAGGATCCCCTTCCGCGGCGACGCGTTCGCCCTCTACCTGCGCCAGCGGGCGCTCAACCCCGCGCCGTACGCCGCCTACCTCCAGGCCGGCGACACCCGCGTGCTGTGCTCGTCCCCGGAGCGCTTCCTGAAGATCGGCGAGGACGGCGTGGCGGAGGCGAGGCCGATAAAGGGCACCGCACCGCGCCACCGGGACCCGGCCGAGGACGCCCGGGCCGGGGACGAGCTCGCCTCCTCGCCCAAGACCCGCGCGGAGAACCTGATGATCGTGGATCTGCTCCGCAACGACCTGGGGCGGGTCTGCGGAATCGGCAGTGTGGACGTGCCCTCCTTCATGAACGTGGAGTCCTACACCACCGTGCACCAGCTCGTCACCACCGTGCGGGGCCGGCTCCTGCCCGGTGTCGGTCCGGTGCGGGCCGTCCGCGCCTGCTTCCCCGGGGGGTCCATGACCGGCGCCCCCAAGCTCCGGACCATGGAGATCATCGGCCGTCTCGAGGACCGTCCGCGCGGTGTGTACTCCGGGGCCCTCGGTTTCATCGGTCTCACCGGGGCGGCCGATCTGAACATCGTCATCCGCACCGCCGTGGCGCACGGCGGTTGCCTGGACGTCGGCGCGGGAGGGGCCGTCGTGCTCGACTCGGATCCGGCCGCCGAGTACGAGGAGATGCTGGTGAAACTGCGTGCTCCGCTGCGGGGGCTGGCCGCCCCCGACACGCCTGTTGCGGACCGCGGAAAGATTATTGTTCGATCCTCCGCGTTCGGGTAACAAGTTAGACCGTTACCGGCCGACGCAGGTACGAACCTGTGCCGGTCCCAACTCCTGGCGAACGGGGGAGTTCCCGATGCACAGAAGCCGCAGACACCGGAGGGAACACCGGGGGTCGCCGCTGTCGCCGCCCTCGCGTCCGCTGACCTGACCGCGAGCCGTGCCGTCACCGGACAGCCGGACGGCGCCGCCGCGTCCCATGTCGCCCACGGCCGGCCCCAGCGCTCCGCCGGCCGTGGGCGTTTGCTCCATCTGTGTATATGGGGGTCAGATGAGATCTACAGCAGTGTGTTCCCTGTGCCCGGTGACTTCTCTGCACGTACTGGTGGCCGGCGGGCCGAAGGTGCTGCGCAGAGGTATCGAGGCGCTCCTGACCGAGACGGACGACGTCGCGGAGGTCGTGTCCGTCCCGGACGGCGCGAGCGCCGCCGCGGAGGTGCGCAGACGCTCCGCCGAACTCGTCGTCCTCGTCTGCCGCGGCCCCGACGACGCGACGGAGGAGGCGCTCTGCGCGATCCGTGCCGAGGGCGCCACCTCCCTCGTCATCCTCGGCGACTCCGACCCGACGTTTCTGGAACGCGCCGCCCGGTACCCCGCCGACGGCTTCATGATGACCGAGGAACTCAGCGAGGACTCGCTGAGCAGGGCCCTGGACGCCCTCTCCCGGGGTGAGATGCCCTTCCCCCCGGTGCTGGGGCGCATCGCTCTCTCCGCACTGCGCGAACCGCTGCTCCCCCTGCAGCAGCCCGTACTCTCGCCGCGGGAGCGCGAGACCCTGGTGCTGCTGGCGATGGGGCTCAGCAACAAGGAGATCGGCCTCAGGCTGGACATCACCGAGCACGGCGCGAAGCGGCACGTCAGCCGTATATTGTCCAAGTTGAACTGCTCCAACCGGACCATGGCCGCGCGAACCGCTCACCGCATGGGTTTACTCGCCGACGCCGACCGGTGAACCCACCGCCCGAGTGCGCTCCGGTCCCACCCCGAACTCACCGCGAGCGCGCCGACAGGGACGCCCGCCGCCGAGAGGAGGACCGCATGACACGGATTCGACCGGTTCGGGGCGACATCACCGAGCAGCGCGTCGACGCGGTGGTGAACGCCGCCAACTCCTCCCTGCTGGGCGACGGAGGCGTCGACGGGGCGATCCACCGCAGGGGAGGCCCGGAGATCCTCGCCGAGTGCCGGGCCCTGCGTGCCTCCCGCTACGGCAGGGGCCTGCCGACCGGACAGGCGGTGGCCACCACGGCCGGGCGGCTGCCCGCGCGCTGGGTGATCCACACCGTGGGACCGGTCTTCAGCCGGGACGAGGACCGCTCGGAACTGCTCGCCTCCTGCTACCGGGAGTCCCTGCGGGTGGCACGCGAGCTGGGCGCCCGCACCATCGCCTTCCCCGCGGTCTCCACGGGCGCCTACGGCTGGCCGCCGGAGGACGCCGCGCGCATCGCCGTCGAGACGGTTCGCGCGACGCGGACGTCGGTCGAGGAGGCCCGGTTCGTCCTCTTCGGCGAGCGGGCGTACCAGGCGTTCGCCGAGCGGTTGCGCTGAACGGCCGGTCCGCGGCGCCCGGGCGCCGCGGACCGGCCGTCTCCCGTCCCTCGGGGGCTCAGCGGTAGAGCAGGTACGGGCGGCGCGCCCGTTCGAAGGCGCGCACCTCCTCCCGCCAGGCGGCCGTGATCTCCTCCACGTCCTTGCCCGCGTCGATCAGCTCCCGCAGCCGGGGTGAGCCGGAGAGCTTGTCGATCCAGAACGGGCGCCCGGTGTCCCAGGAGTCCTGGCGCCAGGCGAAGTCGGGGTGGCGGCGCGCCTCCACCAGCATCGCCACCGCCGTGGGGATCGGCTCGTAGCGGAGCGGGTCGGTGACGTGGATCTGGACGCCCGCGCAGGTGGTGCCGGTGTGCTTGCCGAACGTCGGCACGAAGTAGCCCTCGCGGAACCGCACTCCCGGCAGTTTCCGCGCGTTCAGCCGGTCGCCGTAGCGGTGGTCCAGGTACGGCGCGCCGACGAACTCGAACGGTCGGGTGGTGCCGCGCCCCTCCGAGAGGTTGGTGCCCTCGAAGTAACCGGTCCCGGCGTAGACCACGGCGGTGTCCGCGGTCGGCATGTTCGGGGAGGGCGGCACCCAGGGCAGGCCGCTGCCGTGCGCGGTGGAGTACGGGTCCCAGCCGCGCACCGGCACGACCTCCAGCTCCGCCGGCTCCCCGCCCCCGCCCTCCTTCGGCAGCAGCTCGCCGTTGAAGTAGCGGGCCAGTTCGCCCACCGTCATCCCGTGCTGCTGGATGATCACCTCGGCGCCGACGCCCGAGGTGAACTCCTCGGTCATCAGCGGGCCGTCGGCCCGCCGCCCGATCGGGTTGGGACGGTCCAGCACGACGAAGCGGGCGCCGGTGGAGCGGGCGGCGATCATCGCGTTGTACATGGTCCAGATGTAGGTGTAGAAGCGGACGCCGACATCCTGGATGTCGAAGACGATCGTGTCCGCCCCGGCCCTGGTGAACAGCTCGGCCAGCTTCGCCGCGCCCGCCCCGTACGCGTCGTACACCGTCAGGCCGGTACGCGGGTCGGTGAACTCCGGCTCGGATCCGCCCGCCTGCGCGCTGCCCCGGAAACCGTGCTCGGGGCCGAACACCCCGACGATCTCCAGCTCGCTGCGCGCGGCCATGGAGTCCACGATGTGGCCGGTGTCGCGCAGTACGCCGGTGGGATTGCTGATCACCCCGACCCTGCGGCCGCGCAGCATGGACCAGTCGCGGGCGGCCGCGACGTCGGCGCCGGGGACGACGCCCCGGCCGCCGGAGCGGCTGCCGCCCGCGGCGGTGGCGGCGGCGGTGGCGGGGGGCAGAAGCGGGGCGGCCAGCGCGGCTGCCGCGCCGCCGGCGAGGAGGGATCGGCGGGAAGGCATGCGGGGAAGCTAGCCGCGGGCGTGCTGAGCGACAAGAGGCCACGCACGGTGACAGAGGTACAGAGCAATGACGGCGCCCCGACGGAGCAGCCCCGGTCGCGCCCGCCCGGTGCTCACCCCGCGCCGCCTCCTTCGGGGGCCGGATCCTCGACGAGGACCACCTCCAGGGTGCGCGGGCCGTGGACGCCCTCCACCCGGTCCAGCTCGATGTCGCTGGTGGCCGACGGGCCGGAGATCCAGGTCAGCGGACGGGCCGGGGCGAGCCTCTCCAGTGCCTCGGGCACCGACGCCACCACCTGCCCGGGGGCGCGCACCACGCAGATGTGGTGGTCGGGGATCAGGGTGATGCGTCGGCGTCCCTGCCCGGGGCCGCCGTCCAGCACGATCGTGCCGGTCTCCGCGATCGCCACCGCGCACCCGGTCACCACGCTGTCCACCGAGTCCAGTTCGCGTGCGGTGGAGGCGGCGCGGTCGTGGACACGGACGGGGTCGGCGGCCTTCAGCCAGTGCGGCGGCAGACCGGGCGGCACCAGCACCGTGGCGCTGCCGCGCGTCGCCAGCAGACGGCACAGCAGCAGGGGCAGGCCGTCTTCGCCGGTGCGGTGCACCACGGCGCGGTAGTCCGCCAGGTTCTCGGCCAGCAGCCCGGTGAGCGCCCCGGCCGCCCCGGTCCCGGACGGGAGACGGGCGCGCGCGTACTCCCGGGGGGACGGGGACGTCGTCCGGCGTCTCGGAGCGCGGTACGTCCCGCAGGGCGCCGCGGATCCGCCCCAGCACCGTCTCGCGGTCGCTCATCGGTCGCCTCCCCCCTCTGCCCGCCCTGCCCGCTCCGTCTGCTCTGCCTGCCCTGTTTGATCTGTTTGATCTTCCCGGCCCTTCCGCCCCCCGCTCCCGTTCCCCCGTTCGCGCAGCCACCAGTCGCGGAAGGACTCGGCGGGCACTTCGGGCAGCTCTCGGCTCGCCGTCCAGGCCCGGCCCGGTCCCGGCAGGCGGCGCGGGTGCAGCCGCCTGGTGCGGGAGGCCAGCCGCTGGCCGGCCCGCAGCGCCGCCGGATGCTCGAAGACCCAGCGGGCCGCCCGCATCGCCGCGCGCTCGGCGGCGTGGCCGCGGGCGGGGCGGATGGTGGTGCGCCGTCCGCGCACCGTCGCCTCGCCGCCCTCCACGACGCGTTCGCGCAGATGGACCAGGACCTGGGGGATGTCGATGGCCACCGGGCAGACCTCGTAGCAGGCCCCGCACAGCGAGGACGCGTACGGCAGCGAGGCGTCCAGCTCCGTGGCCGTGCCGCGCAGCTGAGGGGTGAGGATCGCGCCGATCGGGCCCGGATAGGCCGAGCCGTAGGCGTGCCCGCCCGCCCGCTCGTAGACCGGGCAGACGTTCAGGCAGGCCGAGCAGCGGATGCAGCGCAGCGCCTGGCGGCCCACGGCGTCGGCCAGCGCGTCGGTGCGGCCGTTGTCCAGCAGCACCAGGTGGAAGTCGCGCGGGCCGTCGGCGCCCTCGGCGTCCGCGGCGCCCGTCCACATCGAGGTGTAGGGGTTCATCCGCTCGGCGGTGGAGGAGCGGGGCAGCAGCTGGAGGAAGACCTCCAGGTCGCGCCAGGAGGGCACCACCTTCTCGATGCCGACCACCGAGATCAGCGTCTCGGGCAGGGTCAGGCACATCCGCCCGTTGCCCTCGGACTCCACCACCACCAGCGTGCCGGTCTCGGCCACCATGAAGTTGGCGCCCGAGATCCCGACCTTCGCGCGCAGGAACTTCTCCCGCAGGTGCAGCCGGGCCGCCTCGGCCAGCTCGGCCGGCTCCTCGCTCAGGTCCTCGGGCGCGGGGCGGCCCCAGCGCCCCATCTCGGAGCGGAAGATGTCACGGATCTCGCCGCGGTTGCGGTGGATGGCGGGGACGAGGATGTGCGAGGGCAGATCGTCGCCGAGCTGGACGATCAGCTCGGCCAGGTCGGTCTCGTAGGCGCGGATCCCGGCCGCCTCCAGGGCCTGGTTCAGGCCGATCTCCTGGGTGGCCATCGACTTGACCTTGACCACCTCGCTCTCGCCGGTGGCGCGGACCAGCTGAGTGACGATCCGGTTGGCCTCGGCGGCGTCGGCGGCCCAGTGGACGGTGCCGCCCGCGGCGGTCACGGCCTCCTCCAGCCGCTCCAGGTAGTGGTCGAGGTGGCGCAGGGTGCGGTCCTTGATCGCCGCGCCGGCGGCCCGCAGCCCGGCCCAGTCCGGCAGCTCGGCGACGGCCTGCGCGCGCTTGGCGCGGATGGTGCCGGTGGCGTGGCGCAGGTTGCCGCGCAGCCGCGTGTCGCGGACGGCCGCGGCGGCGGCCTCGGGGAAGGCGGGCATGCCCAGGAACGTCCCACCGCTCATCGCGTCTCCTCCCGCGTGCCGCCGGCCGTTCCGCCGGTCGCGGTGCCGTCGGCCGTCGTGCGGTCGGCCGTCGAGGCCAGGATCTCGGCGAGGTGGACGGGCCGGACGGCCGAACCCCGCCGGGCCAGGGTGCCGCCGATGTGCATCAGACAGGAGTTGTCCACCGCGCACACCGCCTGAGCCCCCGTTCCCTCGACGTTGCGTGCCTTGTCCGCGCCCATCGCCGCCGACACCGCCGCGTTCTTCACCGCGAACGTCCCGCCGAAACCGCAGCACTCCCGTGCGCCCGGCAGCTCCACCAGCTCCAGGCCGCGCACGTTCTCCAGCAGCCGCCGGGGCCGGTCGCCCAGTCCCAGCGTCCGCAGGCCGTGGCAGGTGGGGTGGTAGGTCACGGTGTGCGGGTAGTACGCGCCCACGTCCGTCACCCCCAGCACGTCCACCAGGAACTCGCTCAGCTCGTACGTCCTGGAAGCCGCCTCGGCCGCCTCGGCCGCCCTCCGGCCCCCGAGGGCACGGGCGGCGATCCGCGGATGGTTCTCGCGCACCATCGCCGCGCAGGAACCGGACGGGGTGACGATGTGGTCGTAGCCGCGGAAGACCTCGGCGAAGCGTCGCACCAGCGGCTCGGTCTCGCGCCGGTAGCCGGTGTTGAACTGGGGCTGCCCGCAGCAGCTCTGGGCGAGGGGGAAGTCCACCTCCACCCCCAGCCGCTCCAGCACGGCGAGAGCGGCCCGCCCGGTGCCCGGGTAGAGCGTGTCGGTCACACACGTCACGAACAGCGCTACCCGCATACCGCGGCCTCCGCCCGACGCCAGGCTGCCTGGTCACCCATGGGCTCATGGTGCCGCAGCGGCCGGGTGGCGCGCAGCAGGGAGCGCAGCGCCGCCAGGTCGCCGCGCACGGCGCCGGCCGCACGCGCCTGGACCAGTACGTTGCCGAAGGCCGCCGCCTCGGCCGGGCCCGCCACCACCGGCAGCCCGCAGGCGTCGGCCGTCAGCCGGCACAGCAGCTCGTTGCGCGCCCCGCCGCCGACGATGTGCACCACCTCCACCTCCCGCCCCGACAGCCGCTGGGCGTCGGCGACCGCCCGGCGGTGGGCCAGGGCCAGGGAGTCCAGTACGCAGCGGACCGTCTCGGCCGGATCGCGGGGCACCGGCAGGCCGGTGCGGCGGCACGCCTCGGCGATCCGCGCGGGCATCCGCCCCGGCGCCAGGAAGGCCGGATCGCCGGCGTCCACCACCGAGCGCAGCGCGGGCGCCTTCGCCGCCTCGCGCAGCAGCACCGCCAGGTCCGGCGCGAGCCCCTCGGCCTCCCAGGAGCGCAGACACTCCTGGAGGAGCCACAGGCCCATGATGTTGCGCAGATAGCGGACCGTGCCGTCCACGCCCAGCTCGTTGGTGAAGTTCGCGGCGCGCGACTGCTCGGTGAGCACCGGCGCCTCCAGCTCCACACCGGCCAGCGACCAGGTGCCCGTGGCGATGTACGCGAACGCCCGCCCGCTCTGTGCGGGGACCCCGGCCACGGCGGAGGCGGTGTCGTGCGAGCCGACGGCCGTCACCGGCACCGGCCCGTCCAGCCCGCACTCCTCCAGCACCTCGCCCAGCAGTTCGCCCGCCGGATCCCCCGGCCGCCGCAGCGGCGGGAACAGCGACAGGTCGACGCCGAACGCCTTCGCCACCGGCCGCGCCCAGTCGCCGGTGCGCGGGTCGACCAGCTGGGTGGTGGA
This sequence comes from Streptomyces barkulensis, assembly GCF_002843305.1. Lineage (GTDB taxonomy): Bacteria > Actinomycetota > Actinomycetes > Streptomycetales > Streptomycetaceae > Streptomyces > Streptomyces barkulensis. The sequence goes on along the minus strand of NZ_PGSG01000061.1, from coordinate 174,062 downwards.
GGCGTTGGTCAGCTCGGTGCCCGCCTCGCCCGTCAGCCAGTACGCGATCAGATCCGGGATCAGCAGCAGGCGCCGGGCGGCCTCCAGCGCGGGCGTGCCGCGGGCCGCCACCAGCTGGTGGAGGGTGTTGAACGGCTGGTACTGCAGGCCCGTGGCGGCGTACAGCTCCCCGGGCGGCAGCACGGCCGCGGCCCGCCCCGCGGCCCCCGCCGTCCGGCCGTCGCGGTAGTGCACCGGATTGCCCAGCAGCGCGCCCGAGGCGTCCAGCAGCCCGTAGTCCACCGCCCAGGAGTCGACGCCGACCGAGGCCAGACGCCCCCCGCGCGCGGCCCGGCCCGCCTCCCGCAGCCCGTCCAGCACACCCCGGTACAGGCCGAGGACGTCCCAGTGCAGGGTGCCGCCGACGCGGACGGGACGATTGGGGAAACGGTGCGCCTCGCGCAGCTCCAGAACGTCCGGCCCGGCCGTGCCCACCATGACGCGCCCGCTGGAGGCGCCCAGATCGACGGCGGCGAAGGACAGGGGGGAGCGCGGTGGTGGGGCAGGGGGCACGGTGGACCTCGCGGGACGGTGGGTCGGGCCTGCCCGGCGACCGCGGTGGCACGACAGGGCGCGTGCGGTGGCCGGGCAGGGGGTCTGGAAGGGGCGTCAGCGCAGGAAGGCGGCGGCCACGCCCGCGTCGACGGGGATGTGCAGTCCGGTGGTGTGGCTCAGCTCACCGCCGGTGAGGGCGAACACCGCGTTCGCCACGTGCTCGGGCAGCACCTCGCGCTTGAGGAGGGTGCGCTGGGCGTAGAACTCGCCGAGCTTCTCCTCCGGCACCCCGTACACCGCGGCGCGCCGCGCCCCCCAGCCGCCGGCGAAGATGCCGGAGCCGCGCACCACGCCGTCGGGATTGACGCCGTTGACGCGGATGCCCGCCTCGCCCAGCTCGGCGGCGAGCAGCCGCACCTGGTGGGCCTGGTCGGCCTTGGCGGCGCCGTAGGCGATGTTGTTGGGGCCCGCGAAGACGCCGTTCTTGGAGGCGATGTAGACGATGTCGCCGCCCATGCCCTGGGCGGCCATCACCCGGGCGGCCTCGCGGGAGACCAGGAAGGAGCCGCGGGCCATGATGGCGTGCTGGAGGTCCCAGTCCCTCACGGTCGTCTCCAGCAGGGGCTTGGAGATGGAGACGCCCGCGTTGTTGACCACCAGGTCCACGCCGCCGAAGGCGAGGACGGCCGCCCCGAACGCGCGGGCGATCTGCTCCTCGTCGGTGACGTCCACCGTCACCGCCACCGCCTTGTCGGGGCCGCCCAGCTCCTCGGCCACGGCGCGGGCCTTCTCCGCGTCGAGGTCGGCGACCACCACGCACGCGCCCTCGGCGGCCAGCCGGTGCGCGATGGCCCGCCCGATGCCCGACCCGGCGCCGGTGACCAGCGCGATCCGGGTGGCCAGGGCCTTCGGCTCCGGCATCCGCCGCAGCTTGGCCTCCTCCAGCTCCCAGTACTCGATGCGGAACTTCTCGCTCTCCTCGATGGGGGAGTAGGAGGAGACGGCCTCGGCGCCGCGCATCACGTTGATCGCGTTGACGTAGAACTCGCCCGCCACCCGCGCGGTCTGCCTGTCCTTGCCGAAGGAGAACATCCCCACCCCCGGCACCAGGACGATCGCCGGGTCCGCCCCGCGCATCGCGGGGGAGCCGGCGGTCGCGTGCCGCTCGTAGTACGCCCGGTACTCCGCGCGGTAGGTGGCGTGCAGCTCCTTCAGCCGGGCGACGGCGTCCTCCAGCGGCGCGGTCGCCGGCAGGTCCAGGACCAGGGGGCTGACCTTGGTGCGCAGGAAGTGGTCCGGGCAGGAGGTGCCCAGGGCCGCCAGACGTGGATGCTCCGCGCGGGAGAGGAAGTCCAGCACGACGCCGGTGTCGGTGAAGTGCCCGACCTGCGGCCGGTCGGCCGAGGCGACGGCGCGCACGTACGGCGCCAGCGCGGCGGCGCGCGCCCGGCGCTCGTCCTCCTCCAGCGGCTCACAGCCCCTGAGGACCGGGCCGAACGGCTCGGGCCGGCCGCGCTCGGCGAGGAACGTCTCGGCGGTGCGGATGATGTGCAGCGAGTTGGCCTCGCACTCCTCGGAGGTGTCGCCCCACGCGGTGATGCCGTGCCCGCCCAGGACGCAGCCGATCGCCCGCGGGTTGGCCTCCTTGACGGCGGCGATGTCCAGCCCGAGCTGGAAGCCGGGACGCCGCCACGGAACCCAGACGACGGTGTCGCCGAAGCACTCGGCAGTCAGCCTCTCGCCGTCGGCGGCGCAGGCGAGCGCGATGCCGGAGTCGGGGTGGAGGTGGTCGACGTGGGCGGCGTCCACCAGGCCGTGCATCGCGGTGTCGATGGAGGGGGCCGCGCCGCCCCGGCCGTGCAGGCAGTGGTCGAACGCGGCGACCATCTCGTCCTCGCGCTCCACCCCCGGGTACACGTCCTTCAGCGCGCGCAGCCGGTCCAGGCGCAGGGCCGCCAGCCCGTCCGCGGTCAGCGTGCCCAGGTCCCCGCCGGAGCCCTTGACCCACAGCAGCTCGGTCCCGCCGCCGGTCACGGGGTCGGTGCCGGTGCCCTTGGCGGAGGTGTTGCCGCCGGCGTAGTTGGTGTTGCGCGGATCGGAGCCCAGCCGGTGCGAGCGCGCCAGCAGCGCCTCGATGGTCTCCCGCTCCGTCGTGCGGTCGCCGTCCATGTCCCTCACACTCCCCAGCCGGCCTGGCGGCCGCCCTTGCGGTCCTCGGTGATCCGCTCGGCCCACCCCGAGCGGTGGTAGGCCGCGACCGGGTCCGGGTCCAGGCCCATCTCCTCGCGGACCTCGGCCAGCAGCGGTCGTACGTCGGTGTCGTAGGCGTCCATCAGCACGGCGTTGGCGGCCAGCACGTCGCCGCACGCCTGGGCTGCCGACAGCGCCTCGCGGTCGACCAGCAGGGCCTTGGCGGTGGCCTCCTGGACGTTCATCACCGAGCGGATGATCGCGGGGATCTTCGCCTCGATGTTGTGGCACTGGTCGAGCATGAAGGCGGTCCGCGGCCCGTAACCGCCGCCGCGCACCACCTCGTACATGATCCGGAAGAGCTGGAAGGGGTCGGCCGAGCCGACCATCAGGTCGTCGTCGGCGTAGAAGCGGGAGTTGAAGTCGAAACCGCCCAGCTTCCCCTCGCGCAGCAGCACGGCCACGATGAACTCGATGTTGGTGCCCGGCGCGTGGTGGCCGGTGTCCACCACCACCTGCGCCTTCTCGCCCAGCCGCAGGCAGTGGGCGTAGGCGGTGCCCCAGTCGGGGACGTCGGTGGTGTAGAAGGCCGGCTCGAAGAACTTGTACTCCAGCAGCATCCGCTGCCCCTCGCCCAGCCGTTCGTACACCGCGGCGAGCGCCTCGGCCAGCCGCTCCTGGCGAGCGCGTATGTCGTCCTGGCCGGGGTAGTTGGTGCCGTCGGCGAACCACAGCTTCAGATCGCGCGAGCCGGTGGCGTCCATGATGTCGACGCACTCCAGCAGATGGTCCAGCGCCTTGCGCCGCACGGCCGCGTCGGGGTGGCAGACGCTGCCGAGCCGGTAGTCGTCGTCCTGGAAGACGTTGGAGTTGATCGCGCCGAGGGACAGTCCGCGCTCCTTCGCGTACCGCGCCAGCCCGGCGTAGTCGTCGACCCGGTCCCAGGGGATGTGCAGGGCCACGGTCGGCGCGACGCCGGTGTGCGCGTGCACCCGGGCCGCGTCGTCGAGCTTCTCCCGGGGGGTGCGCGGGACACCGGGCTGCGCGAAGACCTTGAAACGTGTTCCGGAGTTGCCGTAGGCCCACGAGGGCGTCTCGATGGCCTGTTTCCTGAGGGCCGCCTTCACGGCGGACACGGCGGTCATGCGTCAGAGCTCCCGAGGTCCGGACGGCTTCGTGAATCGTTTCATCGCCGGAAAGCTATGGGGGTTCCGATGAGGGTGTCAAGGGGCGGGGGGCGGGCGAGGTCCAGAGGCGCAGAACTCCCCGGACATTCGAATTTTTCCACCCGCGGGCCGTTGACGGAGGCCGGGGAGTGCCCCTACCGTCCGTGAGCACCTCCATGAAACCTTTCACGGAGGTGCTCACGGTCGTCCACGGCTTCCCACGAGGAGGAACGCGTGCAGCGCGTCTGCTTTCTGCTGAAGGTCCGCGCCGACCGGCTGGCGGAGTACCGCGAGCGGCACGCCGCCGTCTGGCCGGAGATGCTCCGCGCCCTGAGCCGGAGCGGCTGGCGCAACTACTCGCTCTTCCTGCGCGAGGACGGACTCCTCGTCGGCTATCTGGAGACCGAGGACTTCGCCGCGGCCAGGGCCGCCATGGAGGCCACGGACGTCAACGCCCGCTGGCAGGCGGAGATGTCCGGCTTCTTCGAGTCCCCGGACGGCGCGCGGCCGGACGAGGCCATGCGCCCCCTCACCGAGGTCTTCCACCTCGACTGACGGCGGTGACGCCCGTGGTGGCGCCGCGGGTTGTGCTGAGCCCCCGGCCCCGGAGCGGGTGCGTAGCATGGGCGCGCGGCCCCGGGCCGGGCGCCGCGGACAGCAGGAAACGGGAGACGGTCGGGCTCGTGGCGCGCATGGTGGGGATCAAGGACGTGGCACGTCAGGCGGGGGTGTCGGTGGGCACCGTCTCCAACGTCATCAACCGGCCGGAGATGGTCGCCGAGGAGACCAGGACCCGGGTGCAGGCGGTGATAGCGCAACTCGGCTATGTGCGCAGCGAGTCGGCGCGGCACCTGCGGGCGGGCCGCAGCCGGATCATCGCCCTGCTGGTGCTGGACATGGCCAACCCCTTCTTCGCCGACGTCGCCTCCGGCGCCGAGCGGGCGGCGCGGGAGGAGGGGCTCGGGGTGATGCTGTGCAACAGCGCGCAGAGCCCCGCGGAGGAGGCCGACTACCTCTCCCTCTTCGCCGAGCAGCGGGTGCGCGGCGTCCTGGTCACCCCGGTCGACACCTCCGGCCGGAACCTGGCCGACTTCCGCCGCCACGACATCCCCTACGTCGTGGTGGACCGGGTGCTGGACAGCGCCGACGAGGGCTGCTCGGTCTCCGTCGACGACGTCACGGGCGGATCGCTGGCCGCCCGGCACCTGCTGGCCCAGGGGCACCGGGAACTGGTCTACGTGAGCGGCCCGATGCATCTGTCGCAGTGCCGCGACCGGCACACCGGCGCGCTGGCGGCCCTGAGCGAGGCGGGGCTGCCTCACACCGCGCTGCGGCGGATCGAGGGCGAACGGCTGGACGTGGCGGCCGGGCGGGACGCCGGCGCCAGACTGCTGGGGATGACGCCCAGGCCGACGGCGGTGTTCTGCGCCAACGACCTGCTCGCGCTGGGGGTGCTCCAGGCGCTGTTCGCGGCCGGGGTGTCGGTGCCGGGGGAGATCGCCCTGGTCGGCTACGACGACATCGAGTTCGCCGCGGCGGCGGCCGTACCCCTGACCTCGGTGCGGCAGCCCGCCTTCCGGATGGGGCGCGCGGCCGCCGACCTGCTCATCGAGGAGACCGGGGAGGCGGCCGCCGGGCACCGGCACCAGCGGATCGTGCTCCAGCCCGAACTGGTCGTCCGGGACTCCAGCATCTCCGCGCCGCGCCACTGAACCGCGGCCCCACCGGCCCCACCGGATCCGTCTCCGGTCGTCGCCCCCGGTCGGGTCGGACGAGCCGGCCGACGAAGTGGACGAGGCCGGCGAGCAGACCGGTGACGAGGTCCGTCGGGAACTTTCCCCTTGTGCATGCCGGGACGGATGCCTCCGTCTCCCGGTGGGGCTCCGGGGTGGGGGGGTGGTGACGCTCCACGGCGCGCCAATCGCACAACGTGAGCGCCGCGTGTCCCGCGGTCACCGCGCAGCCGTTCCCCTCGCCGTCACGCCCACAGGTGGTTCCCCGGATGTACGTTCGCCTTCCGGGGAGCGGCCGAGGATGTCCCGCACCGCACGGACCGCGGCCCGGCCCGCGCGGCTCGCGCCGACGGTGCTCGCCGAGGGGCCGTAGCCGACCAGGTGGATCCGCGGATCGCGCACCACGCGGGTGCCGTCCATGCGGATGCCGCCGCCGGGCTCGCGCAGCCGCAGCGGCGCCAGATGGCCGATCGCGGGGCGGAAACCGGTGGCCCACACGATGCCGTCCGCCGCGATGAAGCGCCCGTCGTCCCACTCCACACCGCCGGGGGTGATCCGGTCGAACATCGGCAGGCGCCGCAGCACTCCGCTGTCCCGGGCGCGCCGCATCTCCTCGGTCATGGGCAGCCCCGTCACGGAGACCACGCTGCGCGGCGGCAGTCCGTCGCGCACGCGCTCCTCCACCAGGGCGACCGCCGCACGCCCGCGCTCGGCGTCGAACGGCCCCTCGGTGAAGACCGGCTCGCGGCGGGTCACCCAGGCCGTGGCGGCGGCGACCGGCGCGATCTCCAGCAGATGCTGCACGGCGGAGGTGCCGCCGCCCACGACCACCACGCGCTCGCCCGCGAAGGCGTCCGGCCCGGGATAGCGGGAGGTGTGGAACTGGCGGCCGGCGAAGGACTCCTGGCCGCGTACCCGGGGCCAGTAGGGGCGGTCCCAGGTCCCGGTGGCGTTGATCAGCGCCCGGGTGGCCCACACCCCGGCGTCGGTCTCCACCAGCAGCCGTCCGTCACCGGCCTCGCGCACCGCACGCACCCGCACCGGGCGCCGCACCCGCAGGCCGAAGGCGCGCTCGTAGTCGGCGAAGTACCCGCCGACCACCTCGGAGGAGGGGCGGTGGGGGTCGGCGCCGGTCAGTTCCATGCCGGGCAGGGAGTGCATCCCGTGCACCCGGCCGTAGGTCAGGGTGGGCCAGCGGAACTGCCAGGCCCCGCCGGGGCGCGGGGAGCGGTCCAGGACGACGAAGTCCCGGCCGGGCTCGTACCCGGCGCGCCGCAGGTGGTAGGCGCTCGACAGCCCCGCCTGCCCGGCGCCCACGACCACGGCCTCCACCTCGGAGAACTCCATACCCCGGCCAACCACGGGCGGGGCCGGATACTTCCCGGATGCTTTCCCGGGCGGTGACAGGCCCCAGTATGGAGCCATGAGCGATCGCTTCAGCACCCGTACCCTTCACATCACCACCGGCTCCGGCGAGACCGTCGCCGACCTCACCCGCGAATGCGAGGGTTTCCTCGCGGAGGTCGCCGGCGGCCGCGACGGGCTGCTCAACGTCTTCGTCCCGCACGCCACGGCCGGCATCGCGGTCATCGAGACCGGGGCGGGCAGCGACGACGACCTGCTCGCCGCGCTGCGCGACCTGCTGCCCGCCGACGGCCGGTGGAGCCACCGGCACGGCAGCCCCGGCCACGGCCGCGACCACGTCCTGCCGGCCCTCGTCCCGCCGCACGCCACCCTGCCGGTGATCGGCGGACGGCTGGAGCTGGGCACCTGGCAGTCGGTCTGCCTGGTGGACACCAACGGCGACAACCCCGACCGGCGGGTGCGGCTGTCCTTCCTGGGCTGACCGCGTCGCCGGGCCGGGGCGGAGCCGGACCGGAATGCTGGGAGCCCTCCCAGTCTGGTCCAGGCCAATGCTACGGTCACCCCCGGCGCCCGGGGGCCGGGCGGCGCTTCGGCGGGGAAGACCAGGGAAGGGCGGCACAGTGGACGGTTCGGGCGGCGGACGGCGGGCGTACATCGGGTCCTACACATCGGCGGGCGGGCGCGGCATCACCACGGCCGCCGTCGCCCCGGCCACCGGGGCGCTGACGGTGCTGCACCACACGGACGCGGTGCCCGACCCCTCCTACCTGGTGCCGGGGCCGGGCGGAGGGATGCTCTACGCGGTGAGCGAGACCGAGGACGGCCGCGCCGCCGCGCTGTCCCTGGCCGACCCCGACCGGCCGAGCCCCGCCGGGGAGCCGGTGTCCGTCGAAGGCGCCGGCCCCGCCCACCTGACCTGTGCGGCCGGACAGCTGATCACCGCCAACTACACCTCGGGAAGCGTCAGTTCGCTGCCGCTGCGGCCCGACGGAACCCTCGGCGCGCAGCCGGCCGTACTGTCCCACAGCGGCCGCGGACCGGTGGGCGGGCGGCAGGAGGGTCCGCACGCCCACGCCGTGGTCGCCGACGCCTCGTGGCGCTGGCTGCTGGCGGTCGACCTCGGCGCCGACGCGGTGTGGGTCTACCGCCTCGACCACACCGCGGCCGCGCTCCGCCCGCACGGGCGGACACCGCTGCGGCCCGGCAGCGGACCCCGGCACCTGGCCTTCCACCCGCGCGGCGACCGGGCGTACGTCGTCAACGAACTGGTCTCCACCGTGGTCTGCTGCCGCTGGGACCGGGCGAGCGGTGTTCTGGAGCCCGCGGGGGAGGTCGGCACGCTGCCGGCGGGCTCCGGAGCGGAAGGGGGGAACCACCCCTCGGAACTGGTGATCTCCGCCGACGGCCGCTGGGCCTGGGCGGCCAACCGCGGACACGACAGCGTCGCCGTGCTGGCCCTGGAGCCGCACGGCGCGGGAATGGAGCTGGTCACCACCGTCCCCTGCGGTGGGCACTGGCCGCGCGACCTGGCCCTGGACCCGGCCGGGCGCAGGCTCTACGCCGCCAACGAGCGGTCGGGCGACGTGACCTGGTTCGACATCGACCCGGACACCGGGGTGCCGCACCGGGCGGGCTCGATCCAGGCTCCGGCCGCCACCTGCGTCGTCCTCGGCTGAGGGCTCGATCGAGGGCTCGGCCGAGGGCTCGATCGGCAGATCAGCCGGCAGATCGGCCGGGAGGCAGACCGGGGCCCGGCCCGCCGTCCGGCCGCCGTGCGGCCCGCGACCCGGCGGGCCGCAGGGGGAAGGGCCCGGGTCAGTGGGCCTGCGCCCCCTGCGGCGACCGCTGGGCGATGCCGAGCTTCGCGGCGTAGGTGGAGGCCACCAGCCTGCCCACCGCCGTGTAGGAGCCCAGCGGCTCGGCGGCCTGGCAGTCGGCCTCCCGCACCGCGGACTCCAGCAGGCCCTCGGGGACCTCGGGGCCGATCAGACAGGGTGCCAGGGCGAGCTGCTGGGAACCGGCCTCGCGAAGCTGCTCGGCGGCGCGGGTGACGGCGCCCTCCTCGTCCAGCCCCGCGGACAGCACCGGCACCGCCAGGCGCGCGGCCAGCAGCATTCCGGTGATACCGGCGGCCTGCACGGCCTCCTCACCGCCCATGGCGGCCAGGATGATGCCGTCGGCGGCGGTCGCCACGGTGAACAGCCGGGCGCGGTCCGCCCGGGCCAGCCCCGCCTCCGAGAGCCTGACGTGGACGGCCTCGGCCAGCAGCGGGTGCGGGCCGAGCACATCGGTCAGCTCGGCACCGGATCCGCTCTCGAGCACGGCCTGGCGTATCCGGCGCATCTGCGCTCCGTCGGGTCCGGCCAGCAGGGGGACGACCACCGCGAGCGGGGCCTCCTCGATCCGGCGGCGGGCCGCCTCGGCCTCGGCCTCCACCTCGGCGGCCTCCGCACCCGCCTCCACCGCCTCGGCGGCAGCGGCCTCGACGGCGGCCGTCGCCGCGGCGGCCCGCGAGGCGCGGTCGGCCGCGGCCTGCGTCAGCACACCCTGGAGGGCGGGGAACTCACCGTCGTCGCCGTCCACGAAACCGACCCGGGCGTCGAGCCCCGGCAGTTCGGAGCGGGCGATGCTCAGGATCTCCTCGCCAAGGCTTCGGGAGGTGTCGGAGGGCACACCGGGGACGGCCAGCACCAGAGCGGGCGCACCCTCGGGCGCTATGGCGGGCTGAGGCCGGCGGTGCCGTCCGGACTGTCGGGGACGCGGCATTCGTACGGGCAGGCCGTTTGCGGGGCCAGTGGGGGTGCTCATGGCGCCGCATGCTAATGCCTTGGCGGGTTCGGCTGTTCGGGCGGGGCGGAGGAGTGCCGGTCTGTCCCCTTTTCTCCCGCGCGTCGCGGTGACGTCCCCGTTCCGCTGTGTTACCGGGCCCTGTCCGCCGACGAGCCCGGTTCCGCACCCGTCTCACCGGATGTGGAGGAGAGCGGGGTCCCGCGGCAGCCGCAGCGCGTCCCGGGCCAGCCGGCCGGCCAGGAGCAGGGCTCCGGCCAGGGGGTCTCCCGCCGCCGGGACGGTCCGGGCGTGCGGCAGCCGTACGGCCAGTTCCCGGCGCAGGGGCGCGAGCAGCGGCTCGCCGGCCTTGAATAGCCCGCCGGTCAGGGCGACGAGGCTGCCCCCGGACCCGGACCCGGACCCGGACCCGGACCCGGAGCCGGAGCCGGGGCAGACGGCGGCGGCGCTCTCGGCGATGTGGACGGCCGCCTCCCCGACGACGCGCGCCGCCACCGGATCCCGCTCGGCGCACCCGGTCACCTCCGGGGCGAACGAGGCGAGCACCGCCGGGCGGTCGGTACGCGGATACAGCTTCCCCGGCAGGGAGGCCACCGGGCCGAAGACGGCCTCGGCGCGGGCGAGCAGCGCAGCAGAGCCGCCCGGCCGGCCGTCATGGGCGCGCATCGCCGCCTCCAGGCCGGCCCGGCCGATCCAGGCGCCGCCGCCGCAGTCGCCCAGCAGGTGGCCCCAGCCGTCGGCACGCCGCCAGGAACGCAGGTCGGTGCCCGTCGCGATCATCCCGGTCCCGGCGGCGACCACGGCACCGGGCCGCTCGCCCAGCGCGCCGGCGTACGCGGTCACGGCGTCGGCGGCCAGCGCCACGCGCCGGGTGCCCAGCTCCCGGGCGAACGCCCCCGGCAGCTCGGAGCGCAGTTCGCCGCCGAGCGTCGCCATGCCCGCCGCCCCCACGCACACGGTGTCGATCCGGGGTCCGGCCGCAGTCGTCCCGGCGGTATCCGGTTCGGCGGCGGCCAGCAGGGAACGGGCCCGGGGCAGCACCAGCTCCAGCAGATGGGCCGCCTCGATGCCCGCGGGGCCGGTGCGCACCGGACGGTCGCAGGCGGCGATGCCCACCGGGGCCGGCGCCGCCGAGCCTTCGCCGCCGGCCCGGGCCAGGGCGACGCGCAGTCCGGATCCGCCCGAGTCCACCCCCAGGACCCAGGGGGCCGGGCGGCCCGTCACGGCAGGCGCCAGTCGACCGGCTCCCCGCCCTGCCGCACCAGCAGTTCGTTGGCCCGGCTGAACGGGCGCGAACCGAAGAAGCCGCGGTCCGCCGACATGGGGGAGGGGTGGGCCGACTCCACCGCCGGGTACGCCTCCAGCATCGGCCGCAGATTCCGGGCGTCCCGGCCCCACAGAACGGCCACCAGCGGCTTGCCGCGCGCGGCCAGCGCCCGGATCGCCTGCTCGGTGACCTCCTCCCAGCCCTTGCCGCGGTGCGCCGCCGGCCGGCGCGGCGCGGTGGTCAGCGCCCTGTTGAGCAGCAGGACGCCCTGCCGCGTCCACGGGGTGAGATCGCCGTTGGACGGCCGGGGCAGCCCGAGGTCGGCCTGCAGCTCCCGGAAGATGTTCTCCAGGCTCCCGGGCAGCGGGCGCACGTCGGGGGCGACCGAGAAGCTCAGCCCGACGGCGTGGCCCGGTGTGGGGTACGGGTCCTGGCCCACGATGAGGACCCGTACGTCGTCGAAGGGCTGCTGGAAGGCGCGCAGCACGTTCGGCCCGGCGGGCAGATAGGTGCGTCCCGCGGCGATCTCCGCGCGCAGGAAGTCGCCCATCGCGGTGATGCGCCCGGCCACCGGCTCCAGCGCCTTGGCCCAGCCCGGTTCGACAAGTTCACTCAACGGTCGTGCTGCCACGGGCGGTCACTCTACTGGTTCGGCCCGCCGCCGCTCAGCCGGTCGCGCCCACCGGCCGCGGTCCGCTCGGGCCGCGACCGGTGACCGGGCGTCAGACGGCCCAGGCGTACTGGCCGGGCAGGCGCACGGGCCCGGCGCCGAGCGCCCGTGCGGCGCGCAGCGCCCAGTGCGGGTCGCGCAGCAGCTCCCGGCCGAGGAAGACCGCGTCCGCCTCGCCGTTCGCGATCGTCTTCTCGGCCTGCTCCGGTTCGGTGATCAGGCCCACCGCCGCCACCGGCAGCCCCGCCCCGGCCCGGACACGGGCGGCCAGGGGGATCTGGTAGCCGGGGCCGACGGGGATGCGCGCACCCGGTACGGCGCCTCCGCTGGAGACGTCGAGCAGGTCCACGCCGTGCTCGCGCAGCAGTGCGGCCAGGCGCATGGTCTCCTCGGGGCTCCAGCCGCCCTCCGTCCAGTCGGTCGCCGACACCCGGAAGAACACCGGCAGGTCCTCGGGCCACACCTGCCGCACCGCGTCCACGACCCGCAGGGCCAGCCGTGTGCGGTTCTCGAAGCTTCCGCCGTAGGCGTCCGTGCGCCGGTTGGAGAGCGGGGAGAGGAACTCGTGGAGCAGGTAGCCGTGAGCGCCGTGGATCTCGGCGACCTCGAAACCGGCCGCCAGCGCCCGCCGCGCCGCGTCGGCGAACCGGCCGACCACGTCGTCGATCCGCGCCTGGTCCATCTCCCGGGGCGCCGGGTGGCCCTCCGCGAAGGGCAGCGCGCTGGGTGCGACCGGCTGCCAGCCGCCGTGCCCGGCGTCCAGCGGGGCGCCGCCGCGCCAGGGGGCGTCGGTGGACGCCTTGCGGCCGGCGTGGGCGAGCTGGACGCCGGCCACGGCGCCCCGCTCCTTCACGAAGTCCGTGACCCGCCGCAGCGCCCGGGCCTGCCGATCGTTCCACAGCCCCAGGTCGCCGGGGGAGATCCGGCCCTCGGGGGAGACGGCCGTGGCCTCCACCATGATCAGCCCGGTGCCGCCGGTCGCCCGCGCCGCGTAGTGGGCCAGGTGCCAGTCGCCCGCGACACCCGCGTCCTCTCCGGTGGGCTCGGCGCTGTACTGGCACATCGGCGACATCCAGACGCGGTTGGGCACGGTCAGTGAACGCAGGGTGTACGGCTCGAACAGGGCGCTCACGCAGGGCTCCTCGTCGGTTCGGGGTCGGTTCGGGGTCGGTTCGGGGCAGGCCGCGGCCCTGAGTGAGGGAACCTGGCCGTCCGGGCTTATACGATAAGCGTCGTAGTACGGTGGGTGTCAAACTACGATGACTTTCGTAGTATGGGGGTGTGACGCCCCGAGCCCAGACCCCGAACACCGCCCGAGAGCTGGAGCACCCGGCCGCGCGGGAGATCCGGCTGGAAGAGGTCCTGCACGCACTCGCCGACCCCGTGCGCCTGCGGATCGTCCGGGCCCTGGCGGCGAGCGGGGAGGAGATGGCGTGCTCGATCTTCGACCTGCCGGTCAGCAAGTCGACGACCACCCACCACTTCCGGGTGCTGCGCGAGAGCGGCCTGATCAGCCAGAACTACTGCGGCACCGCGAAGATGAACGCCCTGCGCCGTGACGACCTGGAGCGGCTGTTCCCCGGGCTGCTGGACAGCGTGCTCGCCTCGGCGGCCCGTCAGGAGGAGGGGCGGAGCGGCTGAGCACCGCCCCGCCGTGGCCCGTCAGGACATCGAGCGCATCCGGTTGATCTCGGCCGTCTGCTGGACGGCCACGTCCCCGGCCATCTCCTGCACCTGGGTGTCGCGACCGTCGGCCGTCACGTCCTTGGCCATCGTCACCGCGCCCTGGTGGTGGGCGATCATCAGCTTCAGGAAGAGCCGGTCGAACTCCTCGCCGCGTGCCCGCCGCAACTCGTCGAGCTGTTCCTCGGTCGCCATGCCGGGCATCGGCGCGCCGCCGTGGCCGTCGTGGTCCGTGCGGTCCTCCTGGCCGCCCCCGTCGCGGCCGTTGCGCTTGAGCCAGGACCGCATCGCCGAGATCTCCGGCCCCTGGGCCGCGGCGATCCGGTCGGCGAGCCGGCGCACCTTGCCCGATCCGGCGTGCTCCTCGGCCAGACCGGTCATCACCAGCGCCTGCTGGTGGTGCTCGATCATCCGTGTGACGTAGGAGAAGTCCGCGTCGTTGGGTCTGCCCCGCTGCGTCTCCCCCGCCTTCCGGGCCTCTTCGGCGGAGAGTGTCTCGGCGGCCTCGCCCGGCCTGCCGGGCGCGATCACGGAGGGGCCGCCGCCGGGGGCCGCCTCGTCCGAGCCGCCCTCGCAGCCGGTCAGCACGGTCAGCGCCGTCAGTGCGGCCAGTGCCGCCGGCGCGGACGTGAGCGCGCGGGCGGAGAACCGGGATCTGTGACGGTCCGTCACTCTTCCTCCTGTGGCAGGGGTGCGCCAGTTGACCCGATCCTGACACGGGACGCTCCGGCGTGCCCGAATCCTGACACGCAGGGACCCGGCACCGTGTTCGTATTCCCCTGTCGGCGCAGGGGTGTAAGGAGTCATACTGCCCGAGTCCGTGAACCGCCCAACTCGGAGCGGTGTCAAGCGGATCGACAGGGAGGAAGCAGTGACGTCGTTGCCCAGACCCCGTGCGCGGCGCAGACACCTCGGCGCGGCCGCGGCCGTACTCGGCCTGCTGTCCACGCTCCTGGCCGCCGGACCGGCGGTGGCGATCCCCGACCCCGGCGACTCGCCGGCCACGTCCGGGAAGGTGTCGAAGCAGGACCGCACGGAAGCCGAAGCCGCCGTCGGGAGCGGCGGGATACCCGGTGTGGACGAGGTCGTCCACAGCAGGAACGTCTCCCATCTGACCAACCTGCCCAAGGGGGCGCTCAAGAGCCTCAACACCGACCTGGCCTTCCAGGGCCGCTACGCCTTCGCCGGCAACTACGACGGCTTCACCGTCTACGACATCAGCCGCCCGAAGTCCCCCGAGGTCGTCAGCCAGGTCCTGTGCCCGGGTGGCCAGAACGACATCTCCGTCTCCGGGGACCTGCTCTTCCTGTCCACGGACTCCTCGCGCAGCGACGACTCCTGCAACAGCACCGCCCAGTCGCCGACGGAGAAGAGTTCCTGGGAGGGCATCAAGGTCTTCGACATCAGCGACAAGCGGAACCCGCGGTACGTCGCGGCCGTCGAGACCGCCTGCGGCTCGCACACCCACACGCTGGTGCCCGACCGCGGGGACGTCTACGTCTACGTCTCGTCCTACTTCCCGGACGACTCCTTCCCCGACTGCCGGCCTCCGCACGACGGGATCTCCATCGTGAAGGTGCCGCGCGAGGCGCCCGAGGACGCTTCAGTGATCGACTTCCCCGTCCTCTTCCCGGACGGCGGCAACCCCGGCCCGCCGGAGAACCCGGTCGCCATGGTGCCCACCACCGGCTGCCATGACATCACCGCGTTCCCCGACATGAAGATCGCGGCGGGCGCGTGCATGGGCGACGGCATCCTGATGGACATCTCCGACCCGGCCGCGCCCCGTGTCATCGACCGGGTCCAGGACAACGAGAACTTCGCGTTCTGGCACTCGGCGACCTTCAACGAGAACGGCCGGAAGGTCGTCTTCACCGACGAGCTCGGCGGCGGCGTCGGCGCCACCTGCAACGCGGAGGTCGGCGACAAGCGCGGCGCCAACGGCATCTACCACATCACCGGCAAGGGCGATCAGCGCAAGCTGGTGTTCAAGAGCTACTTCAAGATTCCCCGGCACCAGGCCGACACCGAGAACTGCGTGGCCCACAACGGCTCGCTGATCCCGGTCAAGGGCCGGGACGTCATGGTTCAGGCCTGGTACCAGGGCGGAGTCTCCTTCTGGGACTTCACCGACTCCACCAGGCCCCGGGAGATCGGGTACTTCGAGCGCGGCCCGTACTCCGACCCCGACACCATCGGCGGCTCGTGGTCGGCGTACTACTACAACGGCCACGTCTACTCGAACGACATCCAGATGGGCTTCGACGTCCTGCGGATCCGGGACCGGCGCACCGCCGGTGCCGAGCGTGTCCGGCTGGACGAGCTCAACCCGCAGACCCAGCCCGACTACCGCTGAGCCGGTCCGGGCCGGTCCGAGCCGTTCGAACCGCTGAACACCGGGCCCCGGCGGCTGTGCCGCCGGGGCCGTCCGTTCCTCCCCGCCGTCGCGGGCCCGTCAGAGCGGGCCCGGCATCGGCAGCAGCGGGACCTGCCCGGACTGCTCCTTCCGGGGGGCGCCGGGCGGGAATCCCAGCTCCCAGTCCAGCCCGTACCGGGCGAACAGTTCGGCCCGCAGCCTCGCGGACGGCATCGGCGCCCCGGGCAGCAGCACGGCGAACACCGCCCCCATGAGCAGTGCGCGCAGCAGCGGGTACTCGGTGTCCGGATCGTGCGAGCCGTAGCCGACGACGGTGTCGCGCAGCAGGCAGGCCAGCCGCTGCTGCTCGTCGCACTGGACGAAGCCCTCGTGCTGCAGGATCCCGGCCATGTGTGTGCGCATCAGCGTCGGCCGGTCGCGGGCGAGCCCCAGGATCGCGTCGATCGCGCGGGCCAGCCCCTCCCGCCCGGCGTCCGGGCCCGAGGGGCGCGGCTCGCGCTCCAGCGCCTCGGCCAGGGTGAGATGCATCAGCCGGTGGACGGCCGACTGGAGCAGTTGCCGCTTGCCCGGGAAGTAGTACGACACCAGACCCCGGGCGGCCCCGGCCCGGTCCGCGATGTCCCCCAGAGTCGTCGCCTCGTATCCGCGCTCGTCGACGAGTTCCACCGTCGCCTGCAGCAGCCGCTCGCGGGAACGCCGGCGCAACTCCTCATTGACCGATGCGCTGCGAGGGGACATCCTGTTAACTCCTGCGTTGACTGGCTCAGGGCCAATATACTCAGCGGTCTCCGGACGCCGACCGGCGAGTCACGGCGGTGTCCGGTCGGAACGCCGATCTCGGGCGACGCGGGGGATCGCCCGAGATCGGCCCTCCTGCGGCGCTCTCGCACGACGCGCCGCGCGACGGTGCCCGGGAGGGGCCGGCGAGGGCCCTCCGACCATATTCTGATCATCCGGACTCCGGTCCACCCGGTCCGCGCCGCTCCGGTCGAGAGGGTCGGGCACCGCGTCCGCTCCACAGCGCCGCCGCGGCGGCGGCCACGGCGAAGCCCAGCAGCCAGCCGACGACCACGTCGGTGGGCCAGTGCACCCCCAGGTAGACCCGGGTGAAGCCCACCCCGGCGACGCTCACCGCGCCCACCCACGCAACGGCCAGGCGCACAGGGCGGCCCGCTCGGCGCAGATGCGCCAGCCACAGCAGCAGACCGCAGGTGAGCGCCGCCGTCATGGCGTGGCCGGAGGGCAGGGCAGCGAAGCCCGCGGAGTCCACCGGGTCACTCCAGCGCGGGCGGTCGCGGTCGAACAGCGCCTTCAGTGCCTGCTGGAGGACGGTCCCGGTGAGCACGGCGGCCGAGAGCCAGAGCGCCGGCCGGCGCGCGCCGCGCAGCGCCAGCCACACGACCGTCACCAGCAGCACGGCCCGCATCGTCCACGGGTCCCAGACCCAGTCGGTCAGCACCCGGTTGAGCCGTGTCCAGCCGGGTTCGGCGACCGCGGTGCGGTGCAGTTCCGCCGTGACATGCGCGTCGAGGTCCAGCAGCGGGTCCCACCCCGCCAGGACGAGCACGGTGAGCACGGCGGCGACAGCGGTGCACAGCGGGGCGGCGAGGCACGGGAAGGACCGCGGAAGGGAGCGCCGGGAGGGGAGCCGGGGGGAGCGACGGAGGGAGGGGGCCATGATGGAGAGAATCGCCATCGGAAGGCGGTCCAACCGTCCGGTAGGCGGGTTGGCCGGTCGAGGGGGCGCGCGCCGCGGCGCGAGGGCGTCGGCCCAGCGCCCTCAGCCCAGCGCCCTCAGCCCGGGGGCGAAGGCCACCAGCAACGGCACCATCAGCACCAGGGCCGCCAGCGCGGTCATCCGCAGCCGCCGGACCACTGTCAGCCGGGGAGCGGCCCTCAGCAGCCGGTCGACCCGCTGCGGCACCTGTGCGCCGGAGTGCGAGGCGTACGGGTCGAAGACCCCGCGCTCCTCGTTGAGCTCGACCAGCGCCAGGGCCACCGCCAGCCGTCCGCAGCGCCGCGAGGCGACGTCGTCGGCGGCCAGCTCGACCAGCCGGTGCACCTGGTCCCGGAAGGCGCGGAAGACCGGCACCCGCGGGAAGCCGGCGGCGAGCGCGGACGAGCAGTTCAGCAGCCAGTCGTGACGGGCCCGCAGATGGCCCCGCTCATGGGCGAGGACGGCGTCGAGCCTGCGTCCCCCCAGCCGGCGCAGCGCCGCGGTGGTGACCACGAGCCGGGGTGTGCTCCCCGGCAGCCACCAGGCGTCCGGGCGCTCGCTCTCCAGCACCACCAGCCGCTCCCCGGAGGCCGGCTCCTCGCCGGGCAGCAGCGGGGCGCGGGTGAGGAGTTCGGCGCGCCGGGCGCGCCGCCGGGCGCGCGCGTGGCGGATCTCCCGGGTGAGCATCGCGGCGGTCCACAGGCCGCCGCAGGCGAGCACGACCGCCACCACCGCGGGCCAGGACTCGCCGAACGCGCTGAGTCCGTACGCCTCGACGACCCGGCTCGGAGCCGGGGCGAAGACGTGGCCGCGCACGGCCTGCCAGGCCGCCGCCCCGGACAGGGCCATGGCGAGCACGCAGCACAGCAGCACGGCGACCACCACGCACTGCCACACCAGCAGCGCCAGCACCGGCTCGCGGTCCGGCCAGGAGCCGCGGGCCAGCACGCGCGGCGCCGTCGCCGCGATCAGTGCGCCCAGGACGATCAGTGCGAGCGCGACCATCATGAGGAACAGCCTATGAGCCGGCGGCCGCTTGCGCGTCCGGCGGGAAACGGGAAGTGACGCACGCCTCACCGGCATGGTGTTTCCCCGCTCCCCGCGAGGGCTCAGACGGTGAGCAGCATCGCGAACATCCCTATGCCCATCGCCAGTCGGCAGGCGGCGGCCACCTCCGGCGCCCGCGGCGGTCGTGGCGCCGGGCCGCGGAGCGCGCCGGAGGTGGCCGTCCCCGGCAGGCGGGGGGAGTCCGGCGCGGGCGCCAGCCGGGCCCCCGCGAGCAGCGCGTACAGCGCGAAGTAGACCAGCAGCGCTCCGGTCGCCGCCGCGGAGGCCGGATGCGCGGACGGCGCCGCATGGTGCCCGTGGGCGGGGGCGTCGGCCATGGCGAGTGCCATGTGCAGCATGGCCAGGGCGCCGACGGTGTGGTGCAGATGGTGGAGCCGGTGTTCCCCGTCGAACAGGAGCAGCGCAAGCCCGTACACCGCGGTGGCGCCGAAGAGTGCCACGAAGACCGCCGGCGGCGGTGGGGCCACCGCCGAGGCGGGCAGTGCCATCACGGCCATGCCCAGTCCCATCACCGCTTCCCCGGCGGCCTCCCGCCGCTGCCCGGGCGTGCCGCCGCGCGTTCGCCGCAGGCAGTACGCACCCACGGCGCCGCACAGGACCACCAGCATCCAGCCGACCGGTTCCGGTCCGTGCACCCCGCCTCCCCACCGCTTCCCCGGCCGGCTGCTCCGGCCGGTTTCCGCGGGGAGGATGCCCGGCGCCGGGCGCGTGTACGGGAGCGCGTGGAAGCAGTGGGGGAGCGCGGCCAGAGCGCACGCTCCCGGTGCCGGGGTACCGCAGTGCCGGGGTACCGCAGTGCCGCGGTGCCGCCCCCGGGGCTCGCGACGCAGGCCTCAGATACCGGGCCGGTAGCGCAGCGGATGGTCCTCGGGAACCTCGACGAGGACGATCGGTACCCCGTCCGGATCGCTGATCCACATCTCCACCAGCCCCCACGGCTCGCGCCTGGGCTCCCGCACCACCTCCACGCCGCGGGCGGTGAGCTCCTGGTGGGCCCCGGCCGCGTCGGCGACCTGGAGCCACAGCCTCAGGCCGGGCGCGGGCGGGGCCTCGGAACGGCCGGAGACCTCCAGGAAGCCGCCGCCCAGGAAATAGACGGTCCCGCGCTCCGGCCCGGTGCCGAACTCCCGGTACACGGCCAGCCCCAGGGCGTCGCCGTAGAAGGCCCGCGAACGGTCGGGGTCGGTGGGGCGTAGCAGGACCCGGCTGCTCAGTACCTGAACCATGGCACCGAGCCTAGGGCGTGTTGTGAAAGTCCCGTCTGCGGGGCGGCGCCCTGCGGGCGCACGACGCTACTTTCACAACACGCCCTGGGCCGCGTCCGGGGCGCTGTCCGGCATACGGGCCGAGCTGCCGGGTCGCGCGGACGGAGGTTTAGGCTCGGCCCCATGAACGCCCCGAACGACCCCGCTTCCGCAGCCTCCGGCACCATCCCCCCGACTGCCTCCGGAACCGCCCGTGAGACCGCCTCCGGAACCGCCTCCGGCCTGAGCTTCAGGACCGCCCGCGAGGACGACGTCCCCGCGCTGGTCGCCCTGGTGGAGTCGGCGTACCGGGGCGAGGCCAGCCGGGCGGGCTGGACCACCGAGGCGGATCTGCTGGACGGGCAGCGCACCGACCCCGAGGGCGTCGCCGAGGTCGTCCGCGCCCCCGGCAGCCTGATGCTGATCGCCGAGCGGGACGGGGAGCCGGTCGCCTGCTGCCAGCTCGAGCGCCGCGAGGGCGGGGCGGGGGAGACCGTCGCGTACTTCGGGATGTTCGCCGTCCGGCCGGTCCTCCAGGGGGGC
Source organism: Streptomyces barkulensis (assembly GCF_002843305.1). Taxonomy (GTDB): domain Bacteria; phylum Actinomycetota; class Actinomycetes; order Streptomycetales; family Streptomycetaceae; genus Streptomyces; species Streptomyces barkulensis. The sequence goes on along the minus strand of NZ_PGSG01000061.1, from coordinate 153,718 downwards.
GGGCTCGGCAGGGCGGTTCTGGCGGAGGCCGAGCGGACGGTGCGGGAGCGCTGGGGCGCCCGCGAGATGCACATGACGGTGATCACCGCCCGGGCGGACCTGATCGCCTGGTACGAGCGCCGCGGCTACGCCCGGACCGGGCGCACCAGCCCCTTCCCGTACGGCGACGAGCGTTTCGGCGTCCCGCTCCGCGGCGACCTGGAGTTCGAGCTGCTGGTCAAGTCGCTTCGCCGACCGCCCTCCTGACGTCGGGCAGGTCGGTGACCACGCCGTCCAGCTCCAGTTCGCGGACGCGGGCCAGGTCCTGGTCGGTGTTGACCGTCCAGGAGATCACCTTCAGGCCCGCGGCGCGGCAGCGCCCGACGACCTCCGCGTCCAGCCGGCGCAGCTCGCAGGAGACCATCGGGGCCCCCAGGTCCACGGCGCGCTCGGGGGCGGTGGGCGTGGAGGAGCCGGTGACCAGCGCGATGGGGATGTCGGGCAGCAGTTTGCGGGTCTCGCGCAGGGCGTCGTCGTGGAACGAGATCACCGTGACCCGCCGGTGAAGGCCGAGCCGCTCGACGGCCTCCGCCAGCACCCGCGCCGCGGCGCGGTTCTTGATCTCGGCCTGGAGCGGTGCGGATACCGCCTCCACGACCTCCTCGAAGACGGGGACGCGCTCACCGAGGCCGGCGTCCAGTTCGCGCAGTTCGGCCAGGGTCTTGTCAGCGATGGGACCGGAGCCGTCGGTGGTGCGGTCCACGTCGGCGTCGTGCATCACCACCAGTGCGCCGTCCCGGCTCAGGTGGAGGTCCAGTTCGATGACGTCGAAGCCCTCGCGGTCGGCCCGGACGAAGGAGCGCAGGGTGTTCTCGGGCTCGACGCCCATCACCCCGCGGTGGCCGACGGTCAGCAGTGGCACGGCGCGTTCTCGCTTTCCTGCGGTGTCTCGAAGCGTCGGTGGTGCGTACGCGCGGCAAGGGTAGCCGCGGACGATCACCGCCCGGGACGCGGGGCGGCGGCGGGCCCCCGGCGGCCGGGCGCGGAGCTCGCCGGATCGGCGCCTCCGGCACGTATACGGCCTTCTCTTCCGTTTCAGGGGGTGTCCACAGGAAAAACATCCGTATAGCAAGTGGTGGACAGAAGAACTTTCTCCCCCTCGGGTTGATCGAGGAAGTCTGCGCAGCTACGGTGCTGGTACGAGAGTTTCTTCTGTGGAGGGGTAGTGATGACGGAAATCCTTTCGCCCGCGGTAGTGGCGGGTGGCGCTCCGACCGCCGGCGGCCCGTTCGCCGGCCGTGTGGTGGAGCACCCCGCCTGGGCGGTGCTCAAGGAGGCCGTCGAGGCCGTCCGTCCCGCCCAGTCCAAGGACGGATCCATCGACTTCGGGGCCGAGGGCGCCCCCGCGCGGGCCGAGGTCGAGCGGCACATCGAGCGGGTCGTGGCCTGCGTCGAGGAGCTCGCGCCGCTGCTCCCGCACAACGAGGCCTACCACCGCGCCCTGGTGGCCGACCTGCGCCGCTGGGCCGGGAGCGGCTTCGGCGTCCCCGACTTCCTGGACTCCCTGCTGGCCTTCCGGCCCGCCTCCCACCGCGCCGACGGGATCCAGCACCTGGTCGTCTTCCCGATGTACACGCAGAACGGCAACCCCGACCGCAACCTGGAGGCCGTCGTCCTGCGCGTGGTCTGGCCGGACTGGCTGGCCGAGCTGGAGCGCACCCGCTACGACAACCCGCTCTTCCTCGGCATCACCTTCGAGGACTTCACCAGCGGCTACGACACCCACTCCGCGGTCCTCTTCCCCGAGACCGTCGCCGTGCGCGAGGCGCCCGAACGGTTCTCCTGGGGAGGGATCTTCTGCGACCGCGAGGCCGCCCGCTTCCGCCGCGTCGTCGACGCCGCCTGCGAGGTCACCAAGCTGGAGCTGCCCGAGGACGCCCGGGGGCTGCTGGCCGACCAGAAGCGCGCCCAGCAGACCTTCGTGCTGTGGGACATGGTCCACGACCGCACCCACAGCCACGGCGACCTGCCCTTCGACCCGTTCATGATCAAGCAGCGCCAGCCGTTCTGGATGTACGGCCTGGAGGAGCTGCGCTGCGACCTCACCGCCTTCCACGAGGCCGTGAAGCTGGAGGCCGACGGCTTCGAGCAGGGCCGCGACGTGCAGTACGCCGTACTGCTGGAGCGCCTGTTCCGCTTCCCCGTCACCGGTGAGCGCAGCCGCAACTACGACGGGCTGGGCGGCCAGCTGCTGTTCGCCTACCTCCACAAGCACGACGCCCTGCGCTGGACGGACAACAAGCTCAGCATCGACTGGCAGCGGGCCCGCGAGGTGACCGTGCACCTGCGCGAGGAGATCGAGACCCTCTACCGCGAGGGCATCGACCGCCCCAAGCTGGTCCACTGGTTCAAGGCCTACGAGCTGGTCTCCACCTACCTCGCCCCGCACCCCGGCTCGACCTGGGCCAAGGGCCCCGACGCCCTGGACCTGAGCCTGCCGCCGCGCAAGCTGGTGGACGAGGTGCTCCCCGACGAGTTCCCGCTGAGCATGTTCTACGAGGCCCTCGCCAAGAAGCTGCGTAACGTGATCGCATCGACCAAGGGCATCACCGCCGAGTCCGCAGTCCCGGCCGCGGCGTGACCGCCGGACGTCACAGAGAGGCGATCACCATGACCAGCACACCCAACGGCAACGGCGGCCCCCTGGACGGCGCCGTCGTCGCCGTCGCCGGCGCTGCGGGGCCCGCCGGCCAGGCCGCGCTGCTGAGCCTGGCCGAACGGGGCGCCACCGTCGTCGCCGCCGACGCGGACGCCGAGCGGCTGGCCGAGGCCGTCGACAGGGCACGCTTCGCGCACGGCGGCGCCGCCGTCACCGGCGACACCGTCGACCTGCTCGACCTGGAGGCCACCCGCGAGTGGGCCACCCGCACCGAGAAGGAGTACGGCCGCGTCGACGGGCTGGTGCACCTGGTCGGCGGCTGGCGCGGCTCGGCGGCCTTCGCCGAGACCGACCTGTCCCACTGGGACCTGCTGGAGAAGCTGCTGGTACGCACCGTGCAGCACACCTCCCTGGCCTTCGAGGGGGCCCTGCGCCGCAGCGGAAACGGCCGCTACGTCCTGATCAGCGCCGCCGGCGCCACCCGTCCCACCGCCGGCAACGCCGCCTACTCCGCGGCCAAGGCCGCCGCCGAGGCCTGGACGCTGGCCCTGGCCGACGCCTTCCGCAAGGCGGGCAAGGGGTCGGACGCGGGGCCGCCGGCCGCTGCTGCCATCCTGGTGGTCAAGGCGCTGGTCAACGACGCGATGCGCGCCGAGCGCCCGAACGCCAAGTTCGCGGGCTTCACCGACGTCGGGGAGCTGGCCGAGGCCATCGCCGGTGTCTGGGACAAGTCCGCCGAGGAAGTGAACGGACACCGCCTGTGGCTGACCCCGCAACCGTAGAGGCCCACCCGACCGAGGCCCCCCCGGCATCCCCTCCGACGGACGCCCGGCGCCGCCACGACCCGCGGGTGCGCGGCTTCGCCAGCGACAACTACGCGGGCGCGCACCCGGAGATCCTGGCGGCGCTCGCCCTCGCCAACGGCGGTCACCAGACCGCCTACGGCGAGGACGAGTACACCGCCCACCTCCAGGAGGTCTTCCGCGCCCACCTCGGGCCGTCGGCGGAGGTCTTCCCGGTGTTCAACGGCACCGGCGCCAACGTCGTGGCCCTGCAGGCCCTCACCGACCGCTGGGGCGCGGTCGTCTGCGCCGACAGCGCCCACATCAACGTGGACGAGTGCGGCGCGCCCGAGCGGGTCGGCGGGCTGAAGCTGCTGACCGTGCCCACCGAGCACGGCAAGCTCACCCCCGAGCTGGTCGAGCGCGAGGCGTACGGCTTCGACGACGAGCACCGGGCGATGCCGCAGGTGGTCTCGATCACCCAGAACACCGAACTGGGCACCGTCTACACGCCCGAGGAGATCCGGGCGATCTGCGAGACGGCCCACGAGCGCGGCATGGCCGTCCACCTCGACGGCGCCCGCATCGCCAACGCGGCGGCCGCACTGGGCGTCCCGCTGCGGGCGTTCACCACGGACGCCGGCGTGGACGTGCTCTCCTTCGGCGGCACCAAGAACGGCATGCTCTTCGGCGAGGCCGTCGTCGTGCTCAACCCCGGCGCGGTGCGGGCGATGAAGCACCTGCGGAAGCTGTCGATGCAGCTGGCCTCCAAGATGCGGTTCGTCTCCGCGCAGTTCGAGGCGCTGCTCGCCGGAGACCTGTGGCTGCGCAGCGCCTCCCACGCCAACGCCATGGCCGCGCGGCTGGCCGACGGCGCGCGCGCCGTCGACGGGGTGGAGATCCTCCACCCCGTCCAGGCCAACGCCGTCTTCGCCCGGCTCCCCCACGACGTGAGCGAGCGGCTGCAGAAGCGTTATCGCTTCTACTTCTGGGACGAGGCCGCCGGCGACGTGCGCTGGATGTGCTCCTTCGACACCACCGAGGAGGACGTCGACGGCTTCGTCGCCGCGCTGCGGGAGGAGATGGCCCGCTGACCGCGCATGCGGGCGGCCCGCCGGCCGGAAGAGGCCGGACCGGAAAAAGGGAGGCGGGCCGCCCCCTCCCCTCCTAGGCTTCCGGGACATGGAGCTGATCCAGCAGGACCCGGACCCGTCCGCCTATCTCGCAGCCTGCGAGGCCGTCGACCACCGGCATCCCCTGGTCGCGGAGACGGCCTCGCGGCTGCGGGAGCGGACCGGCGGGCGCACGGACGGCGAAGGCGGCCTCGTGCGCTATGCCGAGGCCGCCTTCGACTTCGTCCGCGACACCATCCCGCACTCCTTCGACAGCGGCGACCAGCGGGTGGCCTGGCGCGCCTCCGACGTCCTCGCCACCCGCAACGGCATCTGCCACGCCAAGGCGCACGCGCTGGCGGCGCTGCTGCGCCACGAGGGCATCCCGGCCGCCCTGTGCTACCAGAAACTGAACGTCGTCCACGGCCTGGTCGCCCTCAGGCTGCCCGGCCGCCCCTGGGCGCGCCAGGACCCGCGAGGCAACAAGCCGGGCGTGGACGCGCGCTTCTCGCTCGACGGGGAGCGGCTCGCCTTCACACCGGATCCGGACGCGGGGGAGTACGACGTCCCCGAGCTCCACGCGGCCCCGCCCGAGCCCGTCCTGACCGCCCTGAAGCGGGCCGGTGACCGCGCACAGCTGGAGCGACTGCTCCCCGAGAGGCTCTGACGCCCCCGTCCGCGGCCCGCCCTAGAGGGAACCGGCCTCGGCCGGGGTCGGGGCGGTGCCGCCCAGGTGCGCGGGCATCCACCAGGTGTCGTCCGGCCCCTTGGGCCGCACCGGGTACGCCCGCTGGGCCGCCTCCAGCAGCTCCTGCACGCGGTCGCGCAGCCGCTCGGTGAGCTTGGCCGCCGACTCGCCCTCGACGGGCCGCAGCGGCTCGCCCACCCGGATGGTGATCGGGAAGTGGTTGCGGCCGAAGTCCCGCTTGTGGCCCTTGGTCCACAGCCGCTGAGTGCCCCACAGCGCGACGGGCAGCAGCGGCACGCCGGCCTCCTGCGCCATCCGGGCCGCACCGGTCTTGAAGTTCTTCAGGGTGAACGACTGCGAGATCGTGGCCTCGGGGAAGACGCCGATGATCTCGCCCGAGCGCAGCGCCTTCAGCGCGTGACGGTAGGCGTGCTCGCCCTGCGAGCGGTCCACCGGTATGTGCTTCATCGCGCGCATCAGCGGTCCCGAGACCTTGTGCCGGAAGACCGACTCCTTCGCCATGAAGCGCACCAGCCGCTTGGCGGGCCGGGCGGCCAGCCCGGCGAAGACGAAGTCGAGGTAGCCGATGTGGTTGCTGACCAGCACGGCGCCGCCGCGCCGCGGGACGTGCTCGGTTCCGTCGATGTCGAAACGCAGATCGAGCGCCCTGAACAGGGTGCGGGCTGCGCCGATCACGGGCGGATACACCAGTTCTGCCATACGGGGAGGACCCTTCTGGGAAGCTGCCTGGGGAGGGTTCTCCCGGCTGATCTACCCGAACCTACGCCGCCGTAACTTCCCAGGCCAATTCGGGAGACGGGAGATCCTCGTCACGTTCGGACGCCACCCGGCGGCTCACCCCGCGACCCGGCGCAGCGCCAGGTACATCTCACAGCCCAGGCAGTAGCCGAAGGCGGCGTTGAGGAAGGCCGCCGCGAGCGCGCACGCGGTCGCGGCCATGCCCAGCCACAGGGGCCCGGCGCCGTACCCCACCAGACCCACCAGGGCGAAGGCCAGGCCCACGCCCTGCGCGAAACGGGGCGGCGCCGCGTCCTCCACTCCGGCCGGCGGCCCCAGCCGGGGCCGGACCAGATGGCGGAAGACCAGCCCGTACGGCGAGCGCGACACGCCGAGCCCCGCCCCGGCGGCGAACACCAGCGCCTGTGCGGCCAGCAGCCGGAAACTCCCGCTGACCAGCACGGCGGCCAGGACCACGGTGGTCACGGCGGCGGCGAACCTCGTTCCCCGTATGTCGACCCTCATGGCGACAGCATTCCGCACCCAGGGGGGCGGTGGCGGCCGGATGCGGGAATCGGCGGCATGGCCCCGGGCGCTGTGGGAGACGATGCGGGGGGCGGACAGAGGCGACGGAACGACGGGGCGGCGGGGATGACAGGGGCGACGGGACTGATCGTGTGTCTGGCGGTGCTGGCGCTGGCCGGTGCCTTCGGGATGGCGCACAGCAGACGGAACGGAAGGATGACGGTGCGCGGACGGGACGCGGAGAAGAGGCTGACCGCCGAGGACGTGGGCGCCGAGCGGCTGGGGGAGCGGGCCACGCTGGTGCAGTTCTCCAGCGCCTTCTGCCAGCCCTGCCGGGCCACCCGGCGGATCCTGGCGGAGGTGGCGGAGATGGTGGAGGGCGTCGTCCATGTGGAGGTGGACGCCGAGTCCCGGCTGGATCTGGTACGGCGGCTGGGCATCATGCGCACCCCCACCGTCCTGGTGCTGGACGCGCGGGGCCGGATCGCGCGGCGGGCGAGCGGGCAGCCGCGCAGGGCCGATGTCATCGCCGCGCTCGGGGAGGCCGTGTGAGGGGCGGGAGGACCGTGAGGCCGTGCGAGGGCCGCGGCGGCCGGGAGGGCGGCCGGCCGCGTGACCCTGGTCCCATCCGCGCGGGCGAACTTGACGCGGACCGCTCGCGGTGGACAGCCTGGCCTGCCGTGGGCAGGGGATCTCAGATGAGCGCACCGAACGGCATCCGGCGGGCACCGGAGGCGGCCGAAGCCGGCCCCGCCCTGCTGCGCGCCGTCTTCCGGCGGCACGCCGCCGGGGTCGCCGTGATCACCGCCCACGGGCACGGCCGTCCCGCCGGGTTCACCGCGACCTCCCTGGCCTCCGTCGCCGCCGAACCGCCGCTGGTCTCCTTCAACATCGCCACGGCCTCCTCGGTGTGGCCGGTGGTCGCCGGGGCGGAGCACGTGGGGGTGCACATACTGGGCGAGCACCAGCGTGAGCTGGCCGCCACCTTCGCCCGCCCGGGGGCGGACCGCTTCGCGCCGCCCACCCGCTGGCGCCGGGGGCCGCACGGGGTGCCGGTGCTGGAGGGCGTGCTCGCCTGGACGGTGGGCGCGGTGGTGGCCCGGGTGCCGACCGGCGACCACCGGGTGGTCCTGGCGGAGCTGGTGGCCGGGGAATCCTCCGGCACGGGCCGACCGCTGCTGTACCACGCGGGGCGTTACAACGCGCTGGGAGAGGGCACAGTGCCCTCCTGAGCCGTTGGAAAGGTCACAGTTCACCGGCCTTGCCTCCGGGTAAGGGCCTGGGTGTACTGACGAGTAATATCCTGGATGGAGAGCCGGCCCCACCGGACCGGATTCCGCCCGATCAGGCGCCTATGCTGCCTGTGAGACAAGGCAGCCAGTAATGACGACGCATGTAGGAGAGCCGGCGTGAGCTTGAGGATCGTTGTCTGTGTGAAGTACGTGCCCGACGCCACCGGCGACCGGCACTTCGCCGATGACCTGACCGTCGACCGCGAGGACGTGGACGGTCTGCTGTCGGAGCTCGACGAGTACGCCGTCGAGCAGGCCCTGCAGATCGCCGAGAACGCCGATGACGCCGAGGTCACCGTGCTGACCGTGGGCCCCGAGGACGCCAAGGACGCGCTGCGCAAGGCGCTGTCCATGGGCGCCGACAAGGCCGTGCACGTGGAGGACGACGACCTGCACGGCACCGACGCGATCGGCACTTCCCTGGTGCTGGCCAAGGCCGTCGAGAAGACCGGCTACGACCTGGTCGTCTGCGGCATGGCCTCCACCGACGGCACCATGGGCGTGCTGCCCGCGCTGCTGTCCGAGCGCCTGGGCGTGCCGCAGGCCACGCTGCTGTCCGAGGTCTCCGTGGAGGACGGCAAGGTCACCGGCCGCCGCGACGGCGACGCCGCGACCGAGCAGCTTCAGGCCGCGCTTCCGGCCGTCGTGTCCGTGACCGACCAGTCCGGCGAGGCGCGCTACCCCTCCTTCAAGGGCATCATGGCCGCCAAGAAGAAGCCGGTTCAGTCCCTGGACCTGGACGACCTGGACATCGACGCCGACGAGGTCGGCCTCGAGGGCTCCTGGACCAAGGTCGACGAGGCCGCCGAGCGCCCGGCCCGCACCGCGGGCACGATCGTCAAGGACGAGGGCGAGGGCGCCAAGCAGCTCGCCGAGTTCCTCGCGGGCCAGAAGTTCATCTGAGCCCGAAGGCCCGTCGCACCCCTCACTCCTTTCCGCCCTCGCAATCCTCGCAGGAGAGCAACTCCCATGGCTGAAGTCCTTGTCTACGTCGACCACGTGGACGGCGCCGTCCGCAAGCCCACCCTCGAACTGCTGACCCTGGCCCGCCGCGTCGGCGACCCGGTCGCCGTGCACCTGGGCGCCGGCGCCGACAGCGCCGCCGCCACGCTGGCCGAGTACGGCGCGGTGAAGGTGCTCGCCGCGGACGCCCCCGAGTTCGCCGACTACCTCGTCGTACCGAAGGTGGACGCGCTCCAGGCCGCCTACGAGGCCGTCTCCCCGGCCGCCGTGCTGGTCCCCTCCTCCGCGGAGGGCAAGGAGATCGCGGCCCGCCTGGCGCTGCGCATCGGCTCGGGTGTCATCACCGACGCCGTCGACCTGGAGGCCGGCGACTCCGGCCCGGTGGCGACCCAGTCGGTCTTCGCCGCGGCCTTCACCACCAAGTCCCGCGTCACCAAGGGCACCCCGGTCATCACCGTCAAGCCCAACTCCGCCGCACCCGAGGCCGCCCCGGCCGCGGGCACGGTCGAGCAGCTGTCGGTGACCTTCGGTGAGAAGTCCACCGGCACCAAGGTCGTCTCCCGCACCCCGCGCGAGTCGACCGGCCGCCCGGAGCTGACCGAGGCCGCGATCGTGGTCTCCGGCGGCCGCGGCGTCAACGGTGCCGAGAACTTCTCGGTCATCGAGAACCTCGCCGACTCCCTCGGCGCGGCCGTCGGCGCCTCGCGCGCCGCGGTGGACGCGGGCTGGTACCCGCACACCCACCAGGTCGGCCAGACCGGCAAGTCCGTCTCGCCGCAGCTGTACATCGCGGCGGGCATCTCCGGCGCCATCCAGCACCGGGCCGGCATGCAGACCTCGAAGACCATCGTGGCCGTCAACAAGGACGAGGAGGCCCCGATCTTCGACCTGGTCGACTACGGCGTGGTCGGCGACCTCTTCGAGGTCCTCCCGAAGCTCACCGAGGAGGTCAAGGCCCGCAAGGGCTGACGACCTCCGCGGAAGGCGGACAGCGGCCGGGGCCGCGCGGATCGTGAACCGACCCGCGCGGCCCCGGCCGCGTCCGTACCGGCCCCGGGCGCGGTCAGGAGTGCGGAGGGACCTCCCCCGAGCCGCGCGGGATCAGCCGGGTGGGCAGCACCACGCGCCGCGGCTCCTCGCCCGAGCCCTCCAGCCGGCGGAACAGCAGCTCGCCGGCTCTGCGGCCCAGCAGGGCGGGTTCCTGCGCGATGACGGTGACCGGCGGGGTCAGCAGATCGGCCAGTTCGAAGTCGTCGAAGCCCACCAGCGCCACGCGCCGCTCCAGGCCGGCCAGCACCCGCACCACGGTGACCGTCACCCGGTTGTTGCCCGTCAGCAGCGCGGTGACCGGTCCCGCGGCCGACCCCCGCCCCGCCAGCATGCGCTCGGCGTCGGCCCGTACGCGCCCGGGGTCGGTGGGGCCGAGCGCGACCCACGAGTCGTCCACCGCGAGCCCGGCCCGCGTCATCGCGGCCCGGTAGCCGCGCAGCCGCTCGGCGGCGGTGTGGATGCGCGGCAGGTCGCCGATGAAACCGATCCTGCGGTGACCGTGGGCGATGAGGTGGGCGACGCCCTCGCGGGCTCCCGTGAAGCTGTCGGAGAGCACCGCGTCGGCCTCGATGCGGGCGGCGGGGCGGTCCACGAAGACGGTGGCGATCCCGGCGGAGATCTCCGGCTCCAGATAGCGGTGGTCGTCGCCGGCCGGGACGACCACCAGTCCGTCCACGCGCCGGGCGCACAGGGCCAGCGCCAGCTCCCTCTCGCGCTCGCCGTCCTCGGCGCTGGAACCGTTGATCAGCAGCGCGCCGTGCGCCCGGGCGACCTCCTCGACGGCACGGCTGAGGGGGGCGTAGAAGGGGTCGGCGAGGTCCTCCAGGATCAGCCCGACGCTCGCGGTACGGCCCTTGCGCAGGATGCGGGCGCTGTCGTTGCGGCGGAAGCCGAGGGCGGTGATGGCCTCCCGCACCCGGCGCTCGGTGTCGGGGGTGACGCCGGGCTCGCCGTTGACGACCCGGGAGACGGTCTTGAGGCCGACCCCGGCGCGGGCGGCCACGTCCTTCATCGTCGGCCGCAGCCCGTAGCGGCGCCGGGGGTCGCGGGCGGGGCGGGCGGTGTCGGCCACGTGAGGTCTCGTCCTGTCGTCGGCGGTCGGCGGTCGGCGGTCGGTGACACGGTCGCACGCGGCACGTCCCCGTGCGCCGGTGGCCTCAGAGCATAGAGCCGGCCGATGGAGTGGACAACGTTGTCAGAAATAGGTGAGACTCTCCGGCCATGGACCAGGATCTTCTCGCCGCCCTCGACATCGGCGGAACCAAGATCGCAGGCGCGCTGGTGGACGGCGGCGGGCGGCTGCTGCTGCGGACCCGGCGGCCCACCCCGGCGCGGGAGCCGGGCGACGGCGTGATGCGGGCGGTGGACGAGGTGCTCGGCGAACTGAGGGCGGCGCCCCAGTGGCCGCGCGTGGCGGCTCTGGGGATCGGCAGCGCCGGGCCGGTGGACGCCCGGCGAGGCACGGTGAGCCCGGTCAACATCCCCGGCTGGCGGGACTACCCGCTGGTGGACGGGGTGCGCGCCGCCGTCGGGGAGATGCCCGTGACGCTGGTGGGCGACGGAGTGGCGATCACCGCCGCCGAGCACTGGCAGGGCGCGGCGCGAGGCCGGGACAACGCTCTGTGCATGGTCGTCTCCACCGGAGTGGGCGGCGGGCTGGTCCTGGACGGCAGACTCCACCCCGGACCGACCGGCAACGCCGGTCACATCGGCCACATCAGTGTGGACCTCGACGGTGACCCCTGCCCGTGCGGGGCGCGCGGCTGCGTGGAGGGCCTGGCCAGCGGGCCCAACATCGCCCGCCGGGCCCTGGCGAACGGCTGGCGGCCCGGACCGGACGGCGACGCCGGCGCCCGCGGGGTGGCCGCCGCCGCACGGGCCGGGGACCCGGTGGCCGTGGCCTCCTTCGAGCGCGCCGCACGGGCGCTGGCGGCCGGGATCGCCGCGACCGCGGCGCTGGCCGAGATCGAGATCGCGGTGATCGGAGGGGGAGTGGCCCAGGCGGGCGAGGTGCTGTTCGCGCCGCTGCGCCGGGCACTGGGTGAGTACGCCACGCTCTCCTACGTCCGGGGGCTGGAGGTCGTCCCCGCCGGCACGGGCACCGGGGCCGGCCTCGTCGGGGCCGCGGCGGCCTGCCGCCAGGCGCTGGGCCGGCCCGGGTGAGAGCCCCGGCCCGCGCGAGGCGGGGCGTGCGGCGCCGAACGCGCGGGACGACGCGCGGGACGGAGCGCGGGGGCGCGTTTCCGGGGCGGGGTGGAGCGGGCAGTGAACCGGGGACGACGGAATGGGGGGAACCGTGATCGTCTGGTTGAACGGCGCCTTCGGCGCGGGCAAGACCGCGGCGGCCCGTGAGCTGGTCGAGCTGCTTGCGGACAGCAACCTCTTCGACCCCGGTCTGATCGGCGTGGGGCTGCGCGCGCTGCTGCCGCGCAAACGTCTGGACGAGGTGCCGGACCACCAGGACCTGCCCGCCTGGCGGCGGCTGGTGGTGGATACGGCCGCGGCCGTCCACGGTGAGGTGGGCGGCACCCTGGTGGTGCCGATGACGCTGCTGCGGCAGGAGTACCGCGACGAGGTCTTCGGCGGGCTGGCGGCCCGCCGCATCCCCGTGCGGCATGTGCTCCTGGACGTAGAGGAAACGATCCTCCGCGAGCGGGCCGCCCGGCGCCGGGACACCGGGGAGGCACCCGGGGACGCTGAGGACGCCGCCCCCGGCCTCTCCGGCCTCTCCGGTGCCGCGGCGGGCGACCGGTGCCCGGATCCGGTCCGGCGCCCGTCGGCCCACCACCGGGTGCCGGACTGGCTCCGGGCCGACGCCTACACCGTCGACGCCACCTTCCTCACCCCCCGGCAGACCGCCGAGAAGGTGGCGGAGGCGGTACGTGCCGGGGAAGGCGCCTGCGACATCGTGCAGACCCCGGAACCGACCGCGGAGACCGTGGCCGCCGGGGTCCTCCTCTTCGACGAGACGGACCGGGTGCTGCTGGTCGACCCGACCTACAAGCCCGGCTGGGAGTTCCCCGGCGGTGTGGTCGAACCCGGTGAACCGCCCGCCCGCGCCGGGCTGCGCGAGGTGGCCGAGGAACTGGGGCTGCGGCTGGACACCGCGCTCCGGCTGCTCGTCGTCGACTGGGAGCCGCCCCGCCCGCCCGGCTACGGCGGTCTGCGGCTGCTCTTCGACGGCGGCCGGCTGACCACCGAGGCCGCCCGCGGCCTGCTGCTGCCCGGCTCGGAACTGCGCGGCTGGCGCTTCGCCACCGAGCGGGAGGCCGCCGGAATGCTGCCCCCGGTGCGGATGGAGCGGCTGCGCTGGGCGCTGCGGGCGCGCGAGCGGGGCGTCACGCTCAACCTGGAGGCGGGCACACCGGTCGGCGCGTGACGGCCGGACCCGTGCGGTGCGCGGTCCCGGCCGCCCGGCGCCGGCGGCCGGTCAGCCGAGCGCGGCCTCGGCGTACTTGCGCAGGAACAGCGCCTCGGTCACCGACAGCCGCCGCAGCTCGTCCGGGGAGACGCTCTCGTTGACCGCGTGGATCTGGGCCTCCGGCTCGCTCAGGCCGATCAGCAGGATCTCCGCCTTGGGGTAGAGCCTGCCCAGGGTGTTGCACAGCGGGATCGAGCCGCCCATGCCGGCGGTGGCCATCTCGGCGCCGTCGTACGCCTCGCGCATCGCCTCGGCCATCGCGGTGTACGCCGGGCTGGTGGTGTCCGCGCTGAACGGCTGGCCCTGGCCCACCTGCTCCACGGCCAGCCGCGCGCCCCAGGGGACGTGGGACTCCAGGTGGGCGGTGAGCAGCCCGGTGGCCTCGGCGGCGTCCGTGCCCGGGGGCACCCGCAGGCTGATCAGCGCCTGGGCGCTCGCCTGCACCGACGGGGTGGCGCCGACCACGGGCGGGCAGTCGATGCCCAGGACGGTGACGGCGGGGCGGGCCCAGATGCGGTCGGCGACGGTGCCCGAGCCGATCAGCTCCACCCCGTCGAGCACCCTGGCGTCCCTGCGGAAGTCCTCCTCCGGGTACTGCAGGCCCTCCCAGGAGGCGTCCGAGGACAGCCCGTCGACGGTCGTCGAGCCGTCCTCGGCGCGCAGCGAGTCCAGCATCCGGACGAGGGCCGCGAGTGCGTCCGGGGCGGCGCCGCCGAACTGCCCGGAGTGCAGATTGCCCTCCAGGGTGTCCACCCGGACCTTCAGCATGGTCATCCCGCGCAGCGTCGCGGTGACGGTCGGCAGGCCGGCGCGGAAGTTCCCGGAGTCCCCGATGACGATGGTGTCGGCGGTCAGCAGCTCCGGGTGCGCCTCGGCGTAGAGCTCCAGGCCCCCCATGCCCATCTCCTCGGAGCCCTCGGCGATCACCTTGACGTTCACCGGCACCCCGCCGTTGGCCTTCAGGGCGCGCAGCGCGAGCAGGTGCATGATGAAGCCGCCCTTGCAGTCGGCGGCGCCGCGCCCGTACCACCGCCCGTCGCGCTCGGTCAGTGTGAACGGCGGGGAGAGCCAGGCGTCCTCGTCCAGCGGCGGCTGCACGTCGTAGTGGGCGTACAGCAGCACGGTGGGGGCGCCGGCCGGGCCGGGCAGGAAGCCGTAGACCGACTGCGTGCCGTCCGGGGTGTCCAGCAGCGCCACGTCGGTGAAGCCCTCGGCGCGCAGCGCGTCCGCCACCCACCGGGCCGCTGCCGCGCACTCCTCGGGCGGGAACTGGGCCGGGTCGGCGACCGATTTGAAGGCCACCAGCTCGCCGAGCTCGGTACGGGCCCGGGGCATCAGCGAGGCTACGGTGGCTGCCAATGCGTCGTGCGCCATGGGAACGCTCCTTCGTGGTACCGCGTTGTGTGCCTGTGGGCGGGATCACCGTACGTACAGGCGGATGTGTGGTGCCGATGATCCCACAGGGGATCCGGGGGGACGCGGCACTAGGATGCGGCGATAACCGGAAGCGGCCGAGCGGGAGCGGTAACACACGTGAGCAGGGAAAGCGTCGAGGGCGCCGAGGGCACGGACCGGCAGAACCCGGTGTGGGACGTGGTGGTGGTGGGAGCGGGGCCGGCCGGAGCCTCCGCGGCGTACGCCGCGGCCGTCACCGGACGCCGGGTCCTGCTCCTGGAGAAGGCGGAACTCCCCCGCTACAAGACCTGTGGCGGAGGCATCATCGGGCCTTCCCGGGACGCCCTGCCGCCCGGCTTCGAACTGCCCCTGCGCGACCGGGTGTACGCGGTGACCTTCTCGCTGGACGGCAGGTTCGCCCGCACCCGGCGCTCCCGGAACATGCTGTTCGGGCTGGTCAACCGGCCCGAGTTCGACCACGCGCTGGTGGAGTCCGCGCAGAAGGCCGGCGCGGAGCTGTGGACGGGCGCCGCCGTCACCCGCGTCGAGCAGCACGGCCCCGCCGTCCCCGACCGGCGCACCGTGGCCGTGGTCCTCGCGGACGGCCGCACCGTCCTGGCCCGTGCCGTGGTCGGCGCGGACGGCAGTGCCGGCCGGATAGGAGCCCATGTCGGGGTGAAGGTCGACCAGGTGGACCTGGGACTGGAGGCGGAGATCCCGGTGCCGCCGTCGGTGGCCGAGGACTGGGCGGGCCGCGTCCTCATCGACTGGGGCCCGCTGCCCGGCAGTTACGGCTGGGTGTTCCCCAAGGGCGACACGCTCACGGTGGGGGTGATCTCCGCCCGCGGCGAGGGCGCGGCGACCAAGCGTTATCTGGAGGACTTCGTCGCCCGCCTCGGGCTCGCCGGCTTCGAGCCCGCGATCTCCTCGGGCCACCTCACCCGCTGCCGCTCGGCGGACTCCCCGCTGACCCGGGGCCGGGTCCTGGTCTGCGGCGACGCGGCCGGGCTGCTGGAGCCCTGGACGCGCGAGGGCATCTCCTTCGCCCTGCGCTCCGGACGGCTGGCGGGGGAGTGGGCGGTGCGGGTCGCCGAGGCGCACGACGCGGTGGACGCCCGCCGCCAGGCCCTCAACTACGCCTTCGCCGTCAAGTCGGGGCTGGGCGTGGAGATGGGCGTGGGCAGCCGGATGCACGCCGTCTTCGCCCGCCGTCCGAAGCTGCTGCACGCGGTGCTCACCGGTTTCCGCCCGGCGTGGAACGCCTTCGCGAGGATCACCCGTGGGACGACCACCCTCGGAGAGCTCGTCCGCACCCACCCCCTGGCCCAGCGGGCCCTGGAGAGAATGGACCGCTGAGCGCCGGGCGCCGCCTCCCGGCAGGCACCCCCGTCTTCCGGTTCATCCCTCCGGGGTGATCCGGAAGACGGGGTGCCGGTCGGCCACGGCCAGCAGTTCCCCGTCGCCGGAGGCCGGCCCGACGCCGTCGAAGAAGGCGCCGACCTCCCACTTCCACTTCCTCAGGTAGGCCCGCAGCACGGCCGGCTTCTCCTCGTCCGGCAGCTCCACGGCCGTGAACCGGTCCACGCGCCCGCCGATGCGCAGCTCCCCGCCGCCGGCCGCGCGCAGATTGCGCACCCACTGGGTGTTCCCGCGCGGCGCGACGAGGTACCGGGCGCCTTCGAACTCCAGAGGATTGACGGGGGTGGTGCGCCATTCGCCGCTCCTGCGCCCCCGCACCGCCAGGGTCCTGGATCCGGCGGGGCCGATGCCCCGCCGGATCAGCCAGGCCACCAGCCTGTTGAGCACGTGGTCGGTGAGCGCCCCGGTCCTCCTGTAGTGCGGTGTGGTGCGGGGCGTCGGCTGCGATCCGCTGTGCGGCTGTGCGGTCATGATCCGCCTCCTGGGCGAGGGCTCCGGGCCGTATGGGACGGCAGGGGGCGAGAAAAGCGTTCCAGAACGAGATCAGTGCTCTCTCGTGAGATCAGCGTCGCACGCCGTCCGCGTCCGCGCAAGAGCACTGCTCTCCTTTTCGTGCGGCGCTTCCGAAGCTGGCAGACTGACCTCATGAACGCGATCCGAGGAGCCAGGGAGCGGGCCCGCGCCGAGATCACCGCCGCCATCAAGGAAGAGGCGCGCAGACAGCTCGCAGGGGAGGGCGCCGCCCGGCTCTCGCTGCGCGCGGTCGCCCGCGAACTGGGCATGGTCTCCTCCGCGCTCTACCGGTACTTCCCCAGTCGCGACGACCTGCTGACCGCGCTGATCATCGACGCCTACGACGCCATCGGCTCCGCCGCCGAACGTGCCCTGGCCGCGGCGGACCGCGACGCGCCGGTCGCCCGCTGGCGGGCGGTCTGCCGGGCCGTACGGCAGTGGGCCCTGGCCCGCCCGCACGAGTACGCGCTGATCTACGGCTCGCCCGTGCCCGGCTACTTCGCCCCCCGGAGCACCGTCGCCCCCGCCTCGCGCGTCGGCCTCGCCCTGATCGTCGTCGTCCGCGACGCCCGTGCGGCCGGAGTCCTGCGCGAACCCGCCGGCGGCGCCTCCGCGCCGGCCGTCCCCGGGCCCGTCGCCGAGGACGCCGACCGGCTCATGGGACTGCTCGGCCTCGACCTGCCCGCCCCCGTGGCCGCGGGGCTCATCGCGGCCTGGGCCCAGCTGTTCGGCCTGATCGGCTTCGAGGTGTTCGGCCAGTTCAACCAACTGGTCGACGCCCGAGAGGAGTTCTTCGATCACGCCGTCACCCGGCTCGCCGCCGCCGTCGGCCTGACCGGCTCCGGGGAGGGTTCCTAGCCGCGGGCGGCCAGGGCTCCCGCTCCCTCCCCGGACCCGGGCCGCGCCGGGCTCAGGACGCCAGCGCCGACTCCGGCAGCAGCGAGGGGTCCTGGCGCACGATCCGCGCGTGCAGCTCCCGCAGCGCGGGGCCGGGCTCCGCCCCCCGCTCGTCCATGAGCCGGCGCCGGGCCTCCTCGTAGGCCGCCAGCGCCTCCGCGGGACGGCCGCAGCGGTACAGCGCCAGCATCGAGAGTCCCACCAGCCGCTCGCGCAGCGGGTGCCGGGCCACCTGCCGCGCCAGCTCGTGGACGCACTCGCGGTACCGGCCCAGCTCCAGATCGCCCTCCAACCGGGTCTCCAGCACCATCAGCCGCTTCTCCGCCCAGCGGCGCCGCTCACCGTCGAGGTAGGGGCCGGCCAGCCCCTCGGCGAACTCGCCGCGCCACAGCTCCTCCGCCTGCCTCGCCAGTGCGCCCGCCCGGCGCAGGTCGCCCGACTCGCGCGCGGACAGCGCCTCGCGCAGCAGCGTCCGCCGTTCCGCCAGATCGTCGATCCCGGCGTTCTCGATCCGGTAGCCGCTGCCGGTCCACACCAGTTCCGGGGACGAGCCGCCTCCGCCCGCCGCCGCGAAGGCCCGGCGCAGACCGGAGACGTACTTCTGGGCCAGGTTCCTCGCGTGCGACGGCGGTTCGCCGCCCCAGACCGCGCTCACCAGCGCGTCGTACGACATCGGCCGCCCCTCCTGCAGCAGCAGGACGGCGAGCACCGCCTGCTGCCGGGGCGGTCCCAGCGGCACCTCGTCGCCCCCGCGCAAGGCGCGCAGCGGACCGAGCAGTTCGAATCGCAGACCCTCAGCCATGTGCCCTCCCTCACCGCCCCGATGAGCCTACGTCCTGGACGGTTTTCCAGTGGATCTTCCCGCGAAGGCCGGTGTGCCGCGGGCGGGCGAGTCGCGCATTCCCCCTCCGGCGGTGACCCGCCTGCCCGCGGCGGCCGGCTCCGCGGCGCGGGGCAGAGGGCCCACGGGGCGAACCCCCCGAGCCGCCGCCCGCGGGGAAGGGCGGAACGCACCCGGCTGGAGGCAGTGTGCCAGGGTGTGCTCCGGCCCGTTCGCGGCGGTCGGGCCACCCCGCTTTGTTCGCGGTGCATACAAAGCCAGAATGGGACGGTGACCCCGACGCGTACAACAAAGCTGGAGAGAGGCCGCGGTGCCCTCGGCCCGGCGCTGGAACTCGTGCACACCGGACGCGCGCCCACCCGCGCCGTGCTCACCGCGGAGCTCGGCGTGACCCGGGCGACCGCCGGAGCCGTGGCCGCGGAGCTGGAGGCGCTCGGGCTGATCACCGTCGACTCCCGGCCGGCCGTCGCCGCCGGCTCCCAGGGCCGCCCCTCCCACCGGCTGTCGGTCGACCCCGGGGGCCCGGTCGTCCTGGCGGCCCAGGTGCACGCGGACGGGTTCCGCGCCGCCCTCGTCGGGCTCGGCGGCCGGATCGTCGCAACCGTGCCCGGCGCCGTGACGGTGGAGGCCGATCCGGCCCAGGTCCTCACCGAGGTCGTCGGTGCCGGGGCCGGACTGCTGCGCGAGACCGGGCGGCGCTGCCTGGGCGCCGGCCTGGCGGTGCCCTCCGCCGTCGCCGAGCCGGAGGGCACCGCCCTCAACCCGCTGCACCTGGCCTGGCCACCGGGAGCGCCGGTGCGGGAGATCTTCACCCGCTGCCTGGCCGAGGCCGGTGTCACCGGGCCGTCCGGCGACGCGCCGGCGACCGGCTTCGCCGCCAACGACGTCAACCTCGTCGCTCTGGCCGAGCACCGCCACGGCGCGGGCCGCGGCGCCCGCGACCTGCTGTGCGTGGCCACCGGGCACCGCGGCGTCGGCGGTGCGCTCGTGCTCGACGGCCGTCTGCACACCGGCAGTTCGGGACTGGCCCTGGAGGTCGGCCATCTGACCGTGGACCCGGACGGCAGGCCCTGCCACTGCGGCGGGCGCGGCTGTCTGGACGTGGAGACCGACCCGCTGGCCTTCCTGGAGGCCGCCGGCCGGGAGCCCGGCCCGGAGACCGGCCTGCTCAAGCGCGCCCTGGAGCTGCTGCGCACGGAGTACGCCACCGACCCGGCCGTGCGCGACGCCGCGCACCTGCTCATCGACCGGCTCGGCCTGGGCCTGGCCGGTCTGGTCAACATCCTGGACCCGGACCGGATCATCCTCGGCGGGCTGCACCGGGCCCTGCTGGAGGCGGACGCCGAGCGGCTGCGGAACGTCATCGCCGAGCGCAGTCTGTGGGGGCGCAGCGGCAAGGTGCCGGTACTCGCCTGCGAACTGGACTACAGCGGCCTGGTGGGCGCCGCCGAGCTGGCCTGGCAGCCGGTCCTGGACGACCCCATGACGGCGGCGCGGGGCTGATCCGGAGCTGATCCGGGTCTGCCCGGGGCGCCGGGGCCCGGCGCCGCCACCCGGGCCCCGGCGCCCGTCAGGCGTGCTGCAGGGGCTCGGCCGGGGCCGCGCGGTCCGGAGGGAGGGCCGCCTCCGGGGCCGGAGCGGCCGGAGCGGCGGGCACGGGTACCGGCAGGGTGATCCGCGCGGCCCCGCCGTCGGCGGCGAGGTCGCGCGGTGCCGGCCGCGGTCCGCCTGCCAGGAGTGCCCCCGTGGCGTGGGCGGGGGAGAACTGCGGGGAATGGTCGCGCACGGAGATCGTCAGCCGGTCCAGCAGCAGCGCGATCTCCACGGTGCAGCGCCCGTCCGGGCCCGCCTGCCGGCGGGCCCCCGCCAGCAGTTCGGCGACACCGTCGGCCGCCGGGCCGACGAGCGGGTCCAGTTTCCAGTAGCGCAGCAGGGCCGACACGATGCGGCGGATCTGGCCGGCCCGGGAGGGAAGGGTCTGGAACTCCACCGTCCGCTGCCGGCCGGACGTGCTGGGGTGACTGATCACGACTGCGGCTCCCTGGGAGGGTTGAGGGTGTCCGGACGACGGAGGAGAGAGCGTCAGGCGCACTGACGGCCGCTACGGCACAGACATCAGCGTGATTCAGACCAGGAAAAGGTGCAAATCGGACAATCTTTCCGGGTGGGTGTGCCCGACGGGCGCCCACCGAACCCCGGACCCCGGGCGCCTCAGCCGTCGGCCGGGGCCGCGCGCCGCTCCACCGCGACCTTCGGGGCACCGGACCTCCCCGGCGCCCCGCCCGACCGGGCGCGGGCACCGCGCAGCGCGGCCACCAGGCCGTCGCTCGTCTGCCCCTTCAGGCGCAGCGCGTACCAGGTGCCGTTGACGGCCGCCAGGGCCTGTCCGCGCGCGGCGTACCACGGCTCGCTGACGCGGACCTGCTCGACCGGCGCGCTGTCGATCTCCCGGCCGTAACTGGTCAGCAGCACCATCCGCCCGTCGCGGACGACGATCTGCCCGGCCCGGGTGAGGGACCGCAGCCACCGTGCTATCCGCACTCCGGTGGCACTGAAATCGGGCTCCGCCACAGCGCAACGCCTCCCACCTTCGTCACCGCCGGCCCGCCGCCACGGCCGGGCCGTCACCGGCGCCACCCCCACCGGGTGCTGCCCTGTCCGTCCGTCCTGCCCTGCCCTGCCCTGCCATGAAGTCTGCACCCGCCGGGCCCGACACGCCAGGGTGCGCGTACCGCACTACGCGCACTGCGGTACGCGCGGCGCGCCGCACGCGCCCCGCGGGCGCTACGCGCGGTCGGCCTGCCGGTCCAGGCCGCGCACCGCGCCGCGGAACGAGCGCCCGAGGGCAGGCCCCGCGAGCCGCAGCGCGGCACGGAAGACGGGAGTGCCGTCGGCCGCCATCGTGTACCGGACCCGGGTGCCGGTTCCCTCCGGCACCAGCAGCCACTCCTCCAGCATCGCCCGCACGCCGGGGACGTTGGCCGCGTCGACGCGGTAGGCGTAGCGCTCTGCGGGCTCCGCGGCCACGACCGTCTCCAGGAAGCGGCCGCCGCCGCGCAGTGTGATGCTCCGGCCGAGGCCGTCCGCGGCCGGCCGGGCGCCGGTCACCGCCTTGAACCACCGCGGCCAGCCCTCGGTGTCGGCCAGCACCGCGTAGACGGCCTCCGGCGGCGCGGAGGCCCGTGCGGTGAACACCAGCCGCACGGGGGCGGTACGGACGAAGCCGGCGCCGACCCGCTCCAGTTCGCGTGTCATGGGCGCTCCTCCCGCAGATTCCCGCCGCGGTGCCCGTCCCGCCCGCCGGGTCCCCCGTCCGCCACCACCAGATCCAGCTCCGGCAGCGCCTCGCGGATCTCCGCACGCGTCCGCTTCGGCATGCCGCCGTCGGTCACCAGCGTGTCCACCTCCGCCAGGGAGGCGAACGAACTCAGGCCCACCGTCCCCCACTTGGTGTGGTCGGCGACGACCACCACCCGCCGCGCGGAGCGCACCAGACGGCGGTTGGTCTCCGCCTCGGCCAGATTGGGCGTGGACAGCCCGGCCTCGGCGGATATGCCGTGCACGCCGAGGAAGAGCACATCGAAGTGGAGCGAGCCGATCGCCGCGTCCGCCACCGGCCCCACCAGGGAGTCCGAGGGGGTGCGCACCCCGCCGGTGAGCACCACCGTCGCCGCCCCCGGGCGGCCGCCCCGCGAGGCGTCCGCGCGCTGCGCGGTGTGGAAGACGTCCGCGACCCGCAGCGAGTTGGTGACCACCGTCAGATCCGGCACGTCCAGCAGGCACCGGGCCAGCGCGTACGTCGTCGTGCCCCCGGAGAGCGCGATCGCGCCGCCCGGGGCCGCCATCGCCGCGGCGGCCCGCGCGATGTCCTCCTTGGCGTGCTGCTCCAGCGACGACTTCGCCTCGAAACCCGGCTCGTGCGTGCTCGCCCCCGACACCGGCACCGCCCCGCCGTGCACCTTCTCCAGGACGCCCTGCCGCGCCAGCGCGTCAAGATCGCGGCGCACGGTCATGTCCGAGACGCTGAGCCTGCGGGTCAGCTCGTTGACCCGCGCCCCGCCGCGGCGCCTGACCTCCTCCAGGATGAGCGCGCGCCGCTGCTCCGCCAGGAGGTTCTGGTTGTCGCCCACCTGCTGGTCCGTCCCTTCTCGTCCACCGGCGGCCGCACACGCGATCGCCCGTGCGGCCGTGTGCGCGGATACGGGCATCTGTTCGGCTCCATCCTTCCACGCGGCCGCGGCGCGCCCCGAAGCGCGATCGTGACGTCCGGCAGGCCGGTCGGGCTGCGCACAGGGCTCCGCAGCCGCCATCCTGGTTGCCGCCGCGGGGAACCCCGCGGAAAACGGGGACACACACCGGATCGGGGGAGCGCAGCATGCCCGAGAACCGGCCGGCGCCGCCGGCGGGACAGCGCGGCGGCCAGGGGGAGCCGGCACTGGAACTCCTGGTGCACGGGGTCGGCGGCACCACGCCGCAGGAGATGCTCGGCGACCCGCGCACGGTGCGGATCACCGGCGACGACACCGCCGGCATCCACCGCCGCACCGAGGACGCGGACGCCGAGAGCCGCTTCGGGGAGTACGGGTACTCGGGCGGCCTGGCCGCCGACCGGTCGGCCGACCCCCGCACCGGGCCGCCGGCCGACCGTGCCCGGCAGCGGCCGATCCCCGAGGCGTACTGCTGGTCCAACCTCACCTCCGGCAACGGCGCCCGCGCCCTGTGGCTGCTCCTGCTGCCGTTCATGGTCGCCAACCTCGCCCACTGGATGCGCCCGGCCGCTCCCGCCCGCCACCGCGCCCAGCGGGTCTACGACGTCCTGGTGCGGCTGGTGGCGCTCTCCCTGACCGTGCTGCTCACCGCCGCGGCCTGCGAGGTAGCGCTCGACCTGGTGGCCTGGCAGTGCGCCGCCTCCGAACGCTGCGCGCGCGGCAAGTCCTGGCTCGGGCCGCTCACCGAGGGCTGGTGGGCGGTGCCCGGCCGCCGCCTGGTCCTGGCCGCGCTGGTGCCCGCCGCGCTGACCGCCCTGCTGTGGTGGCTGTCGCACCGCACCTGGAGCGCCTACGAGTCCGCCTCGCCGCCCCCGCGCCCGCCCGGCCCGGCCCGGCCGCTGCCCGGCGGGGAGCGGCCCGCGCTCTCCCTGCCGGGCTTCTGGTACGGCCGCCGCCTGGTCTCCCGGCTGCGCGCCGCCCACACCGCCGCCGGACTGCTCACGATCGCCACCGTGCTGCTGGCCGCGACCGCCGCCCACGATCTGCGCCCCGGCGGCGGCACGGCGCCGGAGGTCTCCGGGCGGGCGCTGGCCGCCGTCCTCGCGGCGGGCTGGGCGGCGACCGTGCTGGTCGCGGTCCGCAGGGGCCGCACCGAGTCCGAGCCGGACGAGCGGATCGACCGGTGGGCCTCCGCCGTCCTGCCGGGCGCCGCGCTGGGCGCGCTGGCGCTGACCGCCGTGTACGCCGCCTGGCCGCGTCCCGGCTGGACCTCCTCCGCCCAGCTGCCGGGCACCGGCGTGTTCGCCTGGCTCGCCCTCCTCCAGGGAGCGCTGGCCGCCGCCATCGCCGTCACCGCCTACGTCCTGCACCGGGCCTCGCCCCCGGGATCGTGCGCCGGACGGTGCGCCATGGGCGGGCTGGGCGGCGCCGCGGTCGCCTTACTGGCCTGCGCGCTCGGCGGAGTGCTCACCGGCGGAGTGGCCCAGCGCGTGGCGGACTGGCTGGACAAGGACGGCACCCCCGGCGTGGCCGGCGGCGCCATAGCGGGGCCGCCGGTGCTGCTGAGCTGGCAGGCGGCGGCGATCCCCGTCCTGCTGCTGGTCGTGACGGTCTTCGTGGTAGGCGCCGCGGTGCGGGCGGGGCGGACGCGCAGACGGCTCACCCCTCAGATCGTCGACTCCTACGAGGGCGAGCCCCGCGAGCTGGAGTCCCGCAGCCGCCGGATCGCCCGCGTCGTCGCCTGGGCGCGGCTGACCGACTCCGCGCCGGCCCTGATCGCCTCCGTCACCGTCGCCACCGTGCTGCTGGGCGCCGGCGCCCTGGTGGGCGCGGCCCGCACCGGCCTGCCCCCGGGGCCGGCCGCGGCCGGCTGGCCCGGCCCGCTGCCCGCCCTGGCCCAGGCCGTCCAGGGGCTCGGCTCCTGGCTGATGGGCGCCATGGTGGTGCTGCTGGTGGCGATGGGCCGCCGCGCCTACCGGGACGCCGCCGCCCGCCGCACCGTCGGCATCCTGTGGGACGTGGGCACCTTCTGGCCGCGCGCCGCCCACCCCTTCGCGCCGCCCTGCTACGCCGAGCGCGCGGTGCCGGACCTCACCTGGCGGATGTGCACCTGGACCGCGCGCACCGGCGGCCGGCTGGTGATCTCCGGGCACTCCCAGGGCAGCGTGCTGGCCGCCGCCGCCGTCTGGCAGCTCGACCCCGACACCCGCGGACGGGTCGCACTGCTCACCTACGGCTCCCCGCTGGAGCGGCTCTACGGGCGCTGGTTCCCGGCCTGCTTCGGCCCCGCCCCGCTGCGCGCGCTGAGCGAGGAGGTGGACTGCTGGCGGAACCTGTGGCGCCTGACCGATCCGATCGGCGGCCCGGTGATGGCGGGCGAGGACGGCGGGCAGGAGGTGGACCG
Source organism: Streptomyces barkulensis (assembly GCF_002843305.1). GTDB lineage: Bacteria > Actinomycetota > Actinomycetes > Streptomycetales > Streptomycetaceae > Streptomyces > Streptomyces barkulensis. The sequence goes on along the minus strand of NZ_PGSG01000061.1, from coordinate 128,832 downwards.
CGGCCCGCTGAGGGATCCGCTGCACTACGGCCGCACCCCCGAGCACCCGCTGCCCGCGCCGATCCTGGGCCACGGCGACTACCAGGCCGACCCCGCCTTCGACGCCGAACGCGCGGCCCTGCTGGACCGGCTGTCCGAGGGGGACGAGACGCCCTGCGTGCCGGCCCAGCCCGAACAGGGACCCGAACAGGGGCCCGAACCGCGGCCCGGCCGCCGCACCGGAGCCGGCCCGGCGGCGGGCTAGCCGTACCGGCCCATGGACGGGCCGGACGGGCCGGCCGGACCTGGCGCGGGGCGGTCAGTGCCGCGGCTCCCGCGGCAGATCCTCGGGGTGGAGCAGCGTCAGATCGTCGGTGTCCGGGTCGTCGAGCTGGGCGACCCGGCCCGCGTGCCGCTCGACCATGGCCTCGAAGGTCTGCCGCGCGGTGCGGCCGTTGCCGAACGTCGGCCCCTTGGGAAGCCCGGCGAAGTACTTCAGCAGCGCGTCGGCCGTGCCCTCGGCGAGCTGGTACTCGTGCTCCTCGGCCTGCTGGCCGACGATCCGCAGCAACTCCCCGGGCGTGTAGTCGCCGAAGGTGATGGTCCGTGAGAACCGGGAGGCCACACCGGGGTTGGTCTCCAGGAAGCGCTTCATCTCCGCGGTGTAGCCGGCGACGATGACGACCACCTCGTCGCGGTGGTCCTCCATCAGCTTCACCAGGGTGTCGATCGCCTCCCGGCCGAAGTCCCGGCCGGAGTCCTCGGGCGAGAGGGCGTACGCCTCGTCGATGAACAGCACACCGCCGCGCGCCCGGTCGAACGCCTCCTGGGTGCGGATCGCCGTCGAGCCGATGTGCTCGCCGACCAGATCCACCCGGGAGACCTCCACCAGATGACCGCGCTCCAGAACCCCGAGGGAGTGCAGGATCTCCCCGTAGAGCCGGGCGACGGTGGTCTTGCCGGTGCCGGGGGATCCGGTGAACACCAGATGCCTGCGCGCGGAGGCCGCCTTGAGACCGGCCTCCCGGCGCCTGCGGCCCACCTCGATCATGTCGATGAGGGCGCGCACCTCCCGTTTGACGCTCTCCAGACCGACCAGCGCGTCGAGTTCGCCCAGCACCTCCTTCGCCGGCCGCGCCTCCTTGGCCGGCCCGCCGGAGGCCTCGCCGGAGGAAGCCCCGCCGGCCGCGGACGCGGGGACCGCGGCGGCGGGGGGCGCCGTGGCGGCCGACTGCTGGGGTATGCCGCCCAGCAGGCCCGCGGTCCGCACGGCCGGGGAGGCGGGCGGCTCGGGCTCGGACGTGACCGGCGCCGAACTCCGGTCGCTGGTGCAGTCCTCGGCGACGGGCCCTCCGTCGGCGAACTCGTAGCCCCCGCGCGCACAGCGCTCGGTGCGGCAGCGGCGCAGCGTGGTGCGGCAGCCGTCGATCACATGGAAGCCGTAGCCGCCGGAGCCGGTCACCCGGCAGTTCGAGAAGGTGCCGCGCCCCTCGGCGGAGACGTAGAAGCCCGCCTCCGCCGGATCGGTCACGGTGCAGCGGTCGATCTCCGGATCGGCGCCCTTGGTGACGATCACCCCCGTCCCGGCTGCGTCGATCGTGCAGTTGGCCAGCGTGCCGACGCTGCCGTGGTCGCGGAACCAGGCGCCGGTGGCGGCCTCCCGGATGCGGCAGTCGTCCAGCTGGACCGTCCCGCCGTCGCTCACCGACACCGCCGTGTTGCGCACCTGCGCCAGATCGCTGTCGAGGACGTCGGCCCGCGAGCCCCGGTCCAGGACGAACAGTGCGTCCGGCACGTCGTGGACCCGGCAGGAGTCCAGCAGAGCCGAGGCTCCGTCGCTGACCCACACCGCCGGATAGTCGCCCGTGCTCTCCTGGATCTCGCATCCGTTGGCGTCCACGCGGGTGCCCGGGTCCCACACCGACAGGCCGTTGCGGCCGAAGCGGCGCACCGTGGAGCGGGTGAGCGTCAGCACCGAGCGCGAGCGCAGGTCGACCGCGTTCTCCGGGATGTCGTGGATCTCGCAGTCGGCGAGGGTGAGCACCGCGTCGGTGTCCAGGGTGACGCCGTCGGCGGAGGTGCGGTGCACCCGGCACTCGGTGAGGTTCCCGACGGCCCGGGAGGCGACCCGTACCCCCGCGCCCTTGATCTCGTACACCTCGCAGCCCACGGCGTCCACCGCGCTGCCCTCCCCGGACAGCGACAGCCCCGCGCCCGAGGCGTGGCGGACCCGGCAGCGCTCCAGCCGGGGATGGGCGCCCTCGTGCACCGCGATGCCCGACTGCCCGGCCGCGACCACCTCGCACTCCTCGAACAGCCCGCCCGCGCCCCCGCCGACGCCGATGCCCACCCCGGCCGGGTTGTCCACCGTGCAGCGGCGCAGGGTCGGCCGGGCCCCGGAGCGCACCTCGATGCCGGAGGCCGACCGCGTCACCACCCGCAGCCCGGAGAGCTCGGCCACGCAGTCCTCGACCAGCAGCGCGGGCGCCGCGGCGTCCTGGCCCTCGATCTGCAGGTCGCGTACGACCGCCGCGGCGCGTACGGTCAGCGCCACCCCGTCGGCGGGGGCCAGACGCACCGAGCCGCCGTCGGACCGCTCGGGACCGCGCAGGGTGACGGCGCGTTCGATCACCAGGTTCTCGCGGTAGGTGCCGGGGGCGACGGTCAGCACGTCACCGTCGCCGGCGGCGAGGAGGGCGGCGGAGATGGTGGCGTAGTCTCCCGTTCGGCGCCGCCACCGCGACGAGCTGGTGTGCGTCACCTGGACCAAGCCCTGTGCCATGGACCGCCTTGCCCCAAACCTCGTGCGAACCTCGATCGCGCTGCCGCGCGCATCCGGATGCACCACCGTAGCGTGTGCCGGACCGATGGGATGACCGGTCCGTCCGCCACGGCGGAGGCGGGCGGACCGTGTGCCCGCCCTGGCCCGATTCGGGCCGGATCGGCGTCAGTTCGATCTTCCGGTACGCCCCCAGTCGGGGCCCACCCGGGCCCACTCCTGTGCCCAGCGGGCGTAGCGCCGGGCCAGCAGCCGCCGCACCAGCAGCCGCCGTACGCTCTCCACCAGGCCGGCCGCCGCCACCGCCGTACCGAATCCGGCCAGGGCGGCGTGCGAGGACGCGGTGGCGGCGTCCATCGGACGTGCGGTGATCTCGCCGTGGGCGTCCACCCACACGCGCAGCCGGTCACCGGGCTCGGTCGGGCGGTCGGCGACGACCGTGCCCGAGTGGGTGCGGCCGTCGACCGCCGTCCAGGTGGCGGTCACCCGGTGGCCGGACTCGGCCTCGGGGGCGTCGGCCACGGGCGGGGTGCTCTGGGCCGCCGTCGCCCATACCTGGTGCCGCTGCCGCTGCTGCTCGCGCACGACGCCCATCAGCGTCTCGTGCGCGGTCCGGGTGCCCCACAGCGCGACGGCGGGCGTGCCCACGGTCATCAGCAGGACGGCGGCCAGCGCCAGCCAGCCCTCCACACGGTCGGTGGTCCGGTACAGCGGGTTGCCCCGCCACCGCCACAGTCCGGCGATCGCTCGCACGATCGCTCACCCCCCTCGCCGCCGGTCGCCGTCCGCCCGGTCTCGCGCGGCAGCGGGTGGACGGGGTGAGGACGACGGCACGGAAACCGCACGGGCCGCAGGCCGGGGCGGCCGGTGGCGTCGTCCCTCTTCCACGGCCGAGCTTATCGGCACCGGAGCGCACTGCACAGCCGCCCGACAGGCCCGCAGGGAGTGAAAGAGGGAGGTGGGGAGGGTACCCGGGCGCCCCCGGTCCGGCACGGCGCCCTCCAGGGGGCCCGGGGCCCGGCCCGCCCGTGGCGGGGGCCGGGATCCGTACACCCGCCGCGGTCCGCGCGGACCGCCCGCCCATGGAGGCGTGAGGACAGTGAACCGCTCCGCACAGCTCCCCGTCGTGGTCGGCGTCGACGGCTCGGACCACTCCCTGCGCGCCCTGGACCGGGCGGTGGGGGAGGCCGTGCTGCGGGGCGCGCCGCTGAAGATCCTGTGCGGCGCGTCCGCCCACCGGTTCGCGCCCGACGGCGCCCCCGGCACCTCCGGCGCCCCCGGTGCCGTTGACGCCTCCGGGGAGGCCGAGGGGGCCGCCACGGCCGACACGGCCGACGAGGAGCGCCGGCGGGCGCTGGCTCGGCAGGCCCGGCAGACCGCCGAGTCGGCCGCCGAGCGGGCCAGGGAGAGCGCTCCGGGGCTTGAGGTGGAGCCGTCGGCGGTGGACGAGAACGCCGTCGCCGCGCTGGTGCGCGCCGGGAGCCGGGCCGCGCTCACCGTGGTCGGCACCCGCGGCCACGGCGGTTTCACCGGACTGCTGCTGGGCTCGGTGAGCCTGCGGGTGGCGGCGCACATCGAAGGCCCCCTGATGGTCGTGCGCGGCGACAACGAGCGCCCCCGGCACACCGTGGTCGTCGGCGTGGAGTACGGGACGGACACCGACGCGGCGCGCTACGGCTTCGAGGAGGCCGAACGGCGGGCGGCGGCGCTGCTCGTCCTGCACGCCTGGGAACTGCCGGTCCACCCCGGCGTCATGGTGCCGCCGCCGACCCGGGTGCTGGAGGAGATCGCCGAGGAGCAGGCCCGCTACGAGGAGAGCGTGCCGATGGACGCCGTCGCCGGGCTGCGCGAGGCGTACCCGAACGTCGACGCCCGGGCCGAGACGGTGTACGCCGGGCCCGGTCACGCGCTGGTCGAGGCCAGCGCGGCCGCCGATCTGGTCGTTCTGGCGGCGCACCGCCGCCACCGCCTCTTCGGCATGCGCCTGGGACCGGTCACCCACGCTGTGCTGCACCACGCCCACTGCCCCGTGGTGCTCGTCCCCACGGCGGCCTGACCGTCCCGTGCCGTCCCGTGCCGTCCCGTGCCGCTCTGTGCCGGTCCGGGGCGGCCCGCCGGACCGCCGCCCCGGTCCGCCGTCGCGGTCCGGCCCGGCCTGTCAGCCCGGCCAGCGCCAGTCGGCGACCTCGGGCAGATCGGTGCCGTGCTCGCGGATCCAGCCGTGGTGCCGCTCGCGCGCCTCCCGCGCGGACTCGCGCAGCTCCCCGGCCCGCTCCGCGAACCCCGGCGCCCGGTCGATCACGTCCATGACCAGCCGGTAGCGGTCCAGGTCGTTGCGGACCACCATGTCGAAGGGGGTGGTGGTCGCCCCGCTCTCCCGGTAGCCGCGCACATGCAGCCGGTCGTGGAGGCCGGGCCGGTGGGCGATCCGGTGGACCAGCCACGGATAGCCGTGATAGGCGAAGACCACCGGCCGGTCACGGGTGAACAGCGCGTCGAACTCCGCGTCCGGCAGCCCGTGCGGATGCCGCGAGGCGGGCATCAGCCGGGCGATGTCCACGACGTTCACCATCCGCAGCGCCAGACCGGGCAGATGCTCGCGCAGCAGCGAGGCCGCGGCCAGCGCCTCCTGGGTGGGCACGTCCCCGGCGCAGGCCAGCACCACGTCCGGCTCCCGTCCCGGCCGCTCGGTCCCGGCCCACCGCCACACCCCGGCGCCGCGCTCGCAGTGGTCGCGGGCCTGCTCCGGCCCGAGCCAGTCGAAGCAGGGCTGCTTGCCGGCGACGACCACGTTCACCGTGTCCGTCGTCCGCAGCACGTGGTCGGCCACGCACAGCAGGGTGTTGGCGTCCGGGGGGAAGTAGGCGCGCACCACGTCGGGACTCTTGGTGAGCACATGGTCGACGAAGCCGGGATCCTGGTGGGAGAAGCCGTTGTGGTCCTGCCGCCACACATGCGAGGTCAGCAGGTAGTTCAGACTCGGGACGGGAGTCCGCCAGGGCACCTCGCGGGCGCTCTGCAGCCACTTGGCGTGCTGGGTGACCATGCTCGCCACGATGGTGGAGAAGCCCTCGTAGGAGGTGAACAGCCCGTGCCGCCCGGTGAGGGTGTAGCCCTCCAGCCAGCCCTGGCACAGATGCTCGGAGAGCACCTCCATCACCCGGCCGTCGCCTCCGAGGTTCCGGTCCGTCGCCAGCGAGTCGCCCTGCCAGGCGCGGGACGTGGCCTCCAGGACGTCCTGGAGGTGGTTGGACTCGGCCTCGTCCGGGGCCGTCAGCCGGAAGTCGCGCCGCCCGGCGGTGTCCTCGAAGACCTGCCGCAGCATGCCGCCCAGCACCCGGGTCGGCTCGTGGGAGGACGCGCCGGGCCGGTCCACCGGCACCGCGAAGGCGTCCGGGCCGCGCAGCGGCAGCGGCCGCCGCAGCCGGCCGCCGTCGGCGTGCTTCGAGGCCCCCAGCCGCCGCTCCCCGCGCGGTACGTGCGCCAGCACCGCGGGCAGGGGGCGGCCGGAACCGTCGAACAGTTCCCCGGGCCGGTACGAGCGCAGCCACCGCTCCAGCGCACGCAGCCGGCCGGGGTCGTCGCGCACGTCCTTCACCGGGATCTGGTGGGAGCGCCAGGTGTCCTCCACCGGGTCGCCGTCCACCTCCCGGGGCCCGGTCCAGCCCTTGGGGGTGCGCAGCACGATCGCCGGCCAGCGGGGCCGTCCGGCCGCCCCCTCCTCACGCGCCACCCGCCGGATCGCGGCGATCTTCTCCAGTGCCGTGTCCAGGGCGGCGGCCAGGGCGCGGTGGACCTCGGCCGCACCGGTGTCCGGGGCGGCCGTCACGTACAGCGGCTCGTGGCCGTAGCCGCGCAGCAGGGCGTCCAGCTCCTCGTGGGGGATGCGGGACAGGACGGTCGGGTTGGCGATCTTGTAGCCGTTGAGGTGCAGGACGGGGAGCACCGCGCCGTCGTGCACCGGGTCCAGGAACTTGTTCGAGTGCCAGGAGGCGGCCAGCGGCCCCGTCTCCGCCTCGCCGTCCCCGACGACGCAGACGGCCACCAGATCCGGGTTGTCCAGGGCGGCCCCGTAGGCGTGGGACAGGGAGTGCCCCAGCTCCCCGCCCTCCTGGATCGAGCCGGGCACCACCGGGGAGGTGTGGCTGGGCAGCCCGCCGGGGAAGGAGAACTGTTCGAACAGCCGCGCCATCCCCGCCTCGTCGCGCCCCATGCCGGGCCACAGCTCCCCGAAGGTGCCCTCCAGCCAGCTCCCCGCCAGCACCGCGGGCGCGCCGTGGCCCGGTCCCCACACGCACAGCGCCTCCAGGTCGCGGGCGCCGATCACCCGGTTCAGATGGGTGTAGACCAGGGCCAGGCCCGGACAGGTGCCCCAGTGGCCCAGCAGCCGCGGTTTGACGTGCTCGGGCCGCAACTCCTCACGCAGCAGCGGATTGTCCCGGAGGTAGAGCTGGCCCGCGGCCAGGTAGTTCATGGCGCGCCAGTGCGCGTCCAGCTCCGCGCACTCGCGGTCGGCGAGCGGGTGGTGCGTCTGCATGGGACCTCCGGTCATGGCTCGGTCATGGCTCGGTCGTCACTCGGGTCGCCGCTCGGACTGTCACTCGGTCCGCCTCCCGGTCCGCCTCCCGGTCCGCGGACCGGGAGGCTTCGGGGCCCTTCGGGACATGCGGCGCCTGTGGCCCGTGTCCCCTGCACGCGGTCGGCCACACCCGTACGCGCCGCCCGGGCGGGGACCGCGCCGTACCGAGCCCCGTGACGGGCCCCGCAAACGACACCGCGCGCCCCGCCGTCCGGTTGCCGCAACGCCCTCCCCGGCAGCACGATGGCGGCGTGTTCAGACAATGGCTGGCGCTGGAGGCGGGCGCGGACCCGGCCGAACGGGCCGGAGCGGTGCGCCGCGCCCACGAGGCATTCCTGTCCGGGGAAGCGGTCGGCGCGCCCGTACGCGGCCTGATAGCCGACTCCTGGCGGCGTTCGGCCAGGGCGTCGGTCGCAGTGGACCGGGTGGCCTCCGTGGACCTCGCCGGCGACGATCTCGCAGCCCACCGCCGGGAGCACCCCCTGGGCCGGGTCATGCCGCTGTTCCGGGAACTGCTGGGCGGTATCGCCGAGGACGGCGCCCATCTGCTGTCGGTCTGCGACGAGCAGGGCCGGATGCTGTGGGTGGAGGGCCACGCGGACGTCAGACGGCGCGCGGAGCGGATGAACTTCGTCCCCGGCTCCCGCTGGTCCGAGCCCCACGCCGGGACCAACGCCCCGGGCACCGCGCTCACGCTCGGACACCCGGTGCAGATCTTCGCCGCCGAACACTACTGCCGCCCCGTCCAGCCCTGGACCTGCGCCGCGGCCCCCGTCCACGACCCGCGCACCCGCCGGGTGCTGGGCGTCGTGAACATCACCGGCGGCGACCATCTGGCCTCACCGCACAGTCTCGCGCTCGTCCAGGCCACCGCCCGGGCGGCCGAGGCCCAACTCGCCTCCCTCGTCCCGGCCGCCGCCCCGGCCCGTCTCCTGGAAGCCCTGGGCCGCGACGGCGCCCTGCTCCACAGCGGCCGGTCCGAGGCGCCGGTACGGCTGGGGGTGCGGCACAGCGAGATCGTGCTGCTGCTCGCCTCCCACCCCGACGGGCTCTCCGGCGGCCGGCTCGCCCTGGAGCTGTACGGCGAACGCGACGTCAGCCCCGTCACCCTGCGCGCCGAACTGTCCCGGCTGCGCGGGGTGCTGGGCCCGTTGCTGGCCTCCCGCCCGTACCGGCTGACCGCCCGGGTGCGCACCGACTGCGACACGGTCGCCGAGGCGGTGGGCGCCGGCGACCTGCCCACCGCGCTGGCCGCCTACCGGGGTCCGCTGCTTCCGCTGTCCGAGGCGCCCGGGGTGGTGCGGATGCGGCGGATGCTGGAGGACAGGCTGCGGCGGGCACTGCTCGCCCGCCGGGATCCGGAACTGCTGGACACCTGGGTGCGCACCCCCTGGGGGGAGGACGACCTGGAGGCCTGGGAGGCCCTGGCGGGCGCGCTGCCACCGGAGGCCCGGGCGGTGCCCGGCGCCCGGCTGCGGGCTCTGCGCGACGCCTACGGGATCGACCCCCCGCGGCGCCCGGGCGCAACGTTCCCGCAACCCCCCGTTGCCTAACGTGGCGCCGCGCCTTCGCCGTTCGGCCGCCCACGGGCGGACCGTCGCGGCGGAGCCTTCTGTGTTCCGCTCCATGGGGACGCCCTCGGAAAGGCTCCCGGCCGCCCGGCGGCGTCCGGGCCCTGCCCGGGCCGATCGCCCCGTGGCCGCCGGCGCCGGGAGGGGCCGCCCGCGCTCGGGCGGTGCGCATCCGGGAGCGGGGCGTGGAGCGGCGCTCCTCTCCCGGACGGCCAGGGTGGCACGGCGGGGCCGCACGGCCTGCTTGACGGCGAGCAGGACGAACGGTGTCCGGTGGGGACCCCGCGTCCGCGGGGCCCCATCCCGCCCCGCCGTGCCGCCCGCGCCCTTCAGCCCAGGACTTCGAAGGGGTCGCCCGTGCGCAGGGTGCCGGTGTTCTCGGGGACGAGAAGCTGCCCGAACAGCAGCCGGTCGCCGAAGCGGCGGTGCCTGGCCAGGGTGCGCAGCGGCTCCTTGCCCCGCTCGGCCGTGGCCTGGTCGGTCGTGGTCACCACGCAGCGGCCGCAGGGCTTGGCCACCCGGAAGGACACCTCGCCGATCCGGATACGGCGCCAGCCGTCCTCGGACCAGGGGGCGGTGCCCTCGACGACCACGTTGGGCCGGAAGCGGTCCATCGGCAGCGGGCCCTCGTCCGGGTGGTCCCCCTGCTCTATCAGCAGGTTGAGGGCGTCCAGCGACGACACCGTGGTGAGCAGCACGGGGAACGCGTCGGCGAGGCTGACCGTTTCGCCCGGGCGGCCGTGCGAGGAGGTGACCGGGCGCCGGTGCTCGGGCGCGTCCATGTGGACCAGTCGCGCCTGCGTCCCCAGATACGCCGTCAGCCAGCCGTGCGCCTCACCGGACGCGGGCACCGCCTCGACCTTGGTGTTCCACACCTCGAACACGTCGGTGCCCGAGGCCGGGTCGGGCACCTCGACGGTCAGCGGCGGCATCCCGGGGGCGGACAGCCGGAGACCGCCGCCGGGCAGCGGCTCGGCGGCGGCCCGCGCGAGGCGCGGGTGCCCGCGCTGGGTGAGCGGTGCGCCGTCGGGACCGGCCGCCATCCAGCGCCGGTCCCCCGACAGTCCCCATGGCTCCACGACGGCATGGGCGGTTCCGACACCCGCGAACGACTTCACCGGGTAGAGGTTGAGCGCGGCCAGTGTGGACGTGGTCATGCGCCCATCCTGCCACCCGGGTCGGACAGTCGGCGGGTCAGTAACCACGCCCCTGGTACGAGTGGCCGTAGGACTCCTCGTAGGAGCCGGGGTACGGGCTCTGGGCGGGCACCGGGCGGGCGGCGACCGGACGCATCTGCTGGGGCTGCGGCTGCTGCGGGTAGCCGTACCCGCCGCGCGGCGCGGCGGCCTGCTGCGGGATGTACGGCGCGGGCGCCTGCTGCAGAGGTGCGGGCTGCTGGACCGGTGCGGGCTGCTGGTAGGCCGGGGCCGGGTAACTCCGCGCCGGCTGCGGCTGGTAGGAGGGCCCCGACGGCAGCGCGGGCAGCGCGGCCGGGAGGGCGGGCAGGTGGTCCGAGGTCTCGTACGGGGACGCCGGAACGCGTATGGGCGCGATCTGAGGGGTACCCCGCTCGGCGACCAGGCTGTCGTAGATCGGGGTGTCAGCGAAGGACGGCGCGCTGTAGTAGCCACCGCCATAGGTGCTGCGGGGGGACGTCATACTCATAAGTTAAGCCCACGATGTGCCGGTTGGGGAGAGCGAAAAGAAGGTCATTTGACGGGCTCTGCGCGGTCATCGGCCGCGGCTGCTGTCAAAGGCGAAGAAAACGGTCATCCCGTCCGTCCCGAGGCCGGGAGGCCGGCGGGGCGCGGCGGGCGCGGAAGGCCCGGTCACGGAAGAGGGGAGCACGACCATGCTCAAAGGCGCCAACGTCCGGGTTCCCGCGGACTCGGTCAGGGTCGAGGTGGGGTGGCGCACCGGGCCGGGGGTGCCCGACGTGGACGCCTCGGCGCTGCTGCTGGCCTCCTCGGGCAGGGTCCGCTCGGACGACGACCTCGTCTTCCACAACCAGGCGCACCACGCCTCGGGCGCCGTGCGTCACGAGGGCAAGAGCCCCGCGGGCGGCGCCGTGACCGACACCCTCGCCGTGGACCTCGCCCGCGTCGAGCCCGCCGTCGAGAAGATCGTCGTGGCCGCCTCCGCGGACGGCGGGGACTTCGGCCGGGTGCCGGGGCTGCGCATACGGGTGCTCGACGCGGCCGGCGGAGCCGAACTCGCCCGGTTCGACAGCCGGGACGCCACCGTCGAGACCGCCTTCGTGCTCGGCGAGCTCTACCGCAGACAGGGCGCCTGGAAGTTCCGGGCCGTCGGCCAGGGGTACGACAGCGGACTGGCCGGCCTCGCCGCCGACTTCGGGATCACCGTCGACGAGCCGCAGGCGCCGCCCCCCTCCGGCCCCGCACCGGCGGCCCCCGTCGCCACGCCTCCACCGCGCCCGGAGCCCCGCCCGGTGCGGCTGAGCAAGGTCACCCTGACCAAGGAGGCGCCCACGGTCTCCCTGGCCAAACAGGGCGGCACCTCCGGCGCGATGCGTGTCAACCTCAACTGGCGCACCCGCAGGCAGTCCGGGGGCTGGGGGAGCAGGCTGAGCCGGGCACTGGCGCCGCAGACCGGCCTCGACCTGGACCTGTGCGCCCTGTACGAGCTCACCGACGGCGGCAAGGGAGTCGTCCAGGCCCTCGGCAACGCCTTCGGCGCGCTGCACCGGCCTCCGTACGTCCACCTCGACGGCGACGACCGCACCGGCGCCGTGGAGACGGGCGAGAACCTCACGATCAACCTCGACCACAAGGAGAGACTCCGGCGGATCCTGATCTTCGTCACGATCTACGAGGGCGCCCGCAGTTTCGCCGGCCTCCACGCCACGGTGACGCTCACACCGCAGCACGGTGCGCCCGTCGACTTCTCCCTCGACGAGTGCGACCTCCCCTCCACCGTCTGCGCCCTGGCGCTGATCACCAACGACGGAGGCGATCTCACGGTCCGGCGCGAGTCGCGCTTCCTGGTGCCCGAGCGCGGGGTGAGCCCGCAGCGGACGGTGGACCAGGCCTACGGCTGGGGCATGCGGTGGACACCCGGCCGCAAGTGATCTCCCCCGGGCGGCCTCCCGCGCACGACGCGGGCCGGGCCGTCCGGCGGGCGCCGTGCCCGTCCGTGCCCGTACGCTGTGCTCCGTGAGAATCGCGCTTGTGGACTCCGGGATCGGCTTGCTGGCCGCCGCGGCCGCGGTACGGCGTGCGAGACCCGACGCCGACCTCGTCCTGTCCTCCGACCCCGACGGCATGCCCTGGGGGCCGCGGACCACCGACGACATCACCGCCCGCGCCCTGGGCTGTGCGCGGGCGGCCGCCGCGTACGGGCCCGACGCGCTCATCGTCGCCTGCAACACCGCCTCCGTGCACGCCCTGGAGGTGCTGCGCGCCGAACTGGAGCCGGCGGTGCCGGTCGTCGGCACGGTGCCGGCCGTCAAGCCGGCCGCCGCCGCGGGCGGCCCCCTGGCCGTCTGGGCCACCCCCGCCACCACCGGCAGCCCCTACCAGCGCCGCCTCATCGACCGGTTCGGCAACGGCGCCGAGATCACCGAGGTGCCCTGCCACGGGCTGGCCGACGCCGTGGAGAAGGGGGGCGAGGCCGCCGTCGACGCGGCCGTCGCCGCGGCCGCCGCCCTCACCCCGCCCGCGGTGCGGTCCGTGGTGCTGGGCTGCACCCACTACGAGCTGGTCGCCGAGCGCATCCGCGCCGCCGTCCGCTCCGCGCCGGCCCCCGAGCCGGTGCTGTACGGCTCGGCCGCCGCGGTCGCCGCCCAGGCACTGCGGCGCATCGGCGCGGAACCGGACCCGAAGGCGCCCCCCACCGGCACTCTGACCGTCCTCCACAGCGGCAGGCCCACCGGTCTGTCCGGCCTCGCGCGCGGCTACGCCGAGGGCCGGCTGCTGGCGGCGGAGCACGCCGTACGGACCGGCTGAGAAGGAAGGCGGCCGGGCGGGGACGGCCGGGCGTCCGCCACCCGCCCGGACCCCTGACCCCCGCGACCCGCCGCGCGGCTCCCCTACGGGACGTCCCGGCCCTCCCCGGCGGTCGCCAGCCCCACCAGCAGCCCCGCGCCCATGGTGACCTGGCTGAAGCTCAGGGCGTTGCCCACGCTCGCCACCGCGGCCAGCCCCGTGAGCGCCACGCCCGCCGCCAGCACCACCGGTGTCGGGCGCGGCGACCGGTACAGCGCGAGCAGCACCCAGCCGAAGGCGGCGCCCATCAGCAGCACACCGGGCATCCCCTGTTCGGCCGCCGTCTGCAGAGGCGCCGAGTGCGGCTTGCCGTCCGGGACGGCGCCCTGCTCGGCGGCCCGGTTCAGCGCGCCGAACCGGTCGGGCCCCGCGCCGTGCACCGGATGCTCCGCCGCGAGCGCCACGGCCTCCCGCCACAGCACGATCCGCTGCGAGGTGAGCGCCTCCTGGAGCGGCCTCTCCAGCACCGGCGGCAGCGCGCCGCCGGCCACCGCCCAGACGGCGCCCACCACGGCCGCGGCCGCCGCCGCCAGCGCGGCCAGCGCCGGCAGTCTGCGGCGTACCCGGCCCGCGGCCAGCGAGCACAGCAGCACCCCGAGCGCCGCGGCACACCCGGCGGGCGAACCGGTCGCCAGCGCCGCCGCCGCGACCACCAGGGCCAGCGTGTGCAGCAGCCGCCGCGACCGCGCGCTTTTCGCCGCCCACGCGGCGCAGCACGCCGCGCCCGCCGCCAGCACCGCCAGCGCGGCCTCGGCGCCCGCCCGCCCGGCCGGCACGGTGGCCGACGGATCCGGCAGCGGGAGGGCGGGAGACAGCAGGAGCGAGCCCAGCCCGGCCAGCGCCGCCCCGGCGGGCGCGGCGGCCGGCAGCAGGGAACCCCCGATCCGCCCGCAGGCGTATCCGGCGGCCACCGCCAGCACCGCCAGCAGCACCCCCTCCGGCCGGGCGTCCCGCCCGGCCGCGCACAGCAGCGCCCAGCCGGCGCAGCAGCCCAGTAACGCGGCGCCGGCGGTATCCGGCACGCCGCTTCGCTCCGGTGCGGCGGACAGTGATCCGAGCGCCGGTGAAGCCATCGTCTGCGACCCCCCGAGACATACGGCCGCCCGCCGGGCCCGGAGATCCTCCGGGCGTGTCGGCCGCGGGCCGTGACGTGGGGCACACCGTAGCCCCTGGGACCGACACCGGGATACGCCCCGGCGGGACGTTTCCGCGCCTCTCGCCGACCGGAGCCGGAACACGCCCTCCGGGGTGGGGGGGACCAGCCGTACGGGCGCGTCACCGGTCCGCGCCGCCCGACCGTCGTCACCGTCGCGACACGGGACAACTCTTCTGCGGAGTAAGCCCGTTGGCCGGCACGGATGGCACACTGGATGCCCGCCCGGCGAGCGGGGCCCGCTGTCCGGGCGGGGCGGGCGGAGCTACGGGGGCGGTGTGCTGGGACTTCTCGTACGGCGGGCGTGGGCGTACCGCTCGCTGACCGCGGCCGTACTGGCCACCACCGCTTTGACGAGCTGTGCGCTGACCGCCCTGGCGGTGTTCGGCGACGCCGCCGCCGATGCCGGACTGCGCCGGACGCTCCAGCACCGCTTCGCGGCCAGGACGCTGCTGGAGGTGGAGGCCGCCGTCGGCGAGGACGGCCGGGCGCCCACCGACGCCCTGGTACGGCACGCCGCGCGGGACGCCTTCGACGGGCTGCCCGTCCACGTCGACGCCAGCACCCGCTCGGGCCCCTACCGGCTTCCGGTCGGGGAGGACGCCCGGGGCGGCGGGGACGATCCGCGGCTGACCCTGCTGGCCACCCTCGACACCTCCAGGACATCCCTGGTGACGGGCGCCCTGCCCGGCCCGGCGGGCGGAACGGGCGCCGTCCCGGTCGCGGTGCCGGAAGAAGCCGCCCGCGCGCTGCGCCTGGGCCCCGGGGACCGGATGACCCTCGCCGACCGGCGGCACGGCCCGCCCCTGCGCATCCGCGTGACGGGCGTCTACCGCCCGGCGGACCGGAACGCACCGTACTGGCGGCTCGACCCGATGGCCGGACGCGGTGTGCGGACCGCCGGCTTCACCACCTACGGTCCGCTGCTCGCCCACCCCTCGGGATTCACCGGGGGCCGCGTCGCCCCGGCCGTCGTCGCCTGGCAGGCGAGGGCGGACTTCTCCACGGTGACCGCCGACCGCGCCGGCCGGCTGCGGGACGCCGCCCGCCGAGCCGAGGCCCGGCTCGGCGCCGACCCGGCCGCCGCCGGCGCCAGGGTCGCCACCGATCTGCCCGCCGTGCTCGACGAGGCGGAACGGGCCCTGTCGGCGCACCGTTCGGCGGTCTTGACGGGCGCCTTCGAACTGGCGCTCCTCGCCGGGTGCGTGACGGTCCTGGTGGCCGGCGCGCTGCATGAGCGGCGCGCCGGGGAGAACGCGCTGCTGAGGGCGCGCGGCGGTTCGAGGAAGCGGATCGCGGCCCTCGCCGCCGGGGAGGCCCTGCTCCTGACGCTCCCGGCGGCGGCCGTCGCCGCCCTGGCGGCCGGACCGCTGGCGGAACTGGCCGCCGGCCACGGCGCCCTGGCCGGGGCCGGAGTGGGCGTGCGGGCCGCGGCGGACGGCCTGACCTGGGCGGTCGCGGCCGTGGTGGCCCTGGGGTGTGCGATGGCGCTGACCGCGCCGGCCCTGCGACGCCGGGGCCCCTTCATGAGCGAGAGCGCCGCACGGCTGCGCCGCCCGGCACTCGGCGCCGCGCTGCGGGCCGGAGCCGACCTGGGAATCCTGGCGCTCGCCGTGGTGGCCTACGACCGGTTGTCGCGGTACGCGGCGGACGGCACCCTGTCCGCGGACGGCGGAGCACCCGGCGCGGCCCTGGTGATCGCCGTCGCCCCCGCCTGCTGCCTGCTGGCCGGCGCGGTGCTGACGGCCCGTCTGCTGCCCGCGGCGGCAAGGGCCACGCGCTGGGCGGTCGACCGGAGCCGCGGCCTCGTCGCGGCCTGCGCCCACTGGCAGGTGGCGCGCCGCCCCGAACGCACCGCGGGGCCGATGCTGCTGGGAGTCCTGGCCGTCGCCACGGCGGTGCTCGCCACCGGCCAGGCGGCGAGCTGGGACCGCGCGCAACGGGACCGGGCCGACTACGCCGTGGGCGCGGACCTGCGCGTCACCGCGGGGTCGGCCCCGGTGTTCGGGCACAGCGGCTCCTACGGCGAGGCGGCCGGGATCGCGGCGGCCACCCCCGTGCTCCGCGAGCAGGTGCTGCTGCCCGCCGGCCGGTCCGCGACCGTGCTGGCGATGGACACCACCCGGGCCGCGGACGTCGTACGGCTGCGCGAGGACCTGGCGGCCCGCCCCGTGGACCGGCTGCTGGCAGACCTCGCCCCCGCACCCGGCCGGGAGCCCGGGTTCCTCCTGCCCGAGGGCGCCCGGACGCTGCGCGTCACCGCCGTCCTGCGGGCCGGGGGAGACGGACGGCCGACCGGCACGAGCGGGCCGCGCGCACGCCTGGGAGCGGTCCTGGAGGACCGGTACGGCATCCACCACCCGTTCGAGCTCGGCCGGTTGCCGGCCGACGGCGAACCCCGCGCGTTCGACCTGGACCTCGCGGCCGCGGCGGGCCCCGGTGGCGCCCCCGCCGGTCCTCTGCGCCTGACGCGGCTGACGGCCGGCCACGCACTGCCGGACCATCCCGTGCCGCTCCGGCTGACCGTCACCGGGCTCCGTACCACCGGTGCGCGGGGCGCGGCCGACGCGCCGACCGCGGCCGCCGGCACCGGCTGGGAGGCACGGGTGCGGATGGAGGACCCCGGCTTCCACCACGCGCCGGACCGGGGGCGCCGGGCGGCGGACACCCGCGCTCCCGCCGCCGGCCGGAACGGGAACGTGCTCGACGTGCGCTACACCAGCGGGGCCGAGCCCGCACCGCCCTCCGGAGGCGAACGAGGCAGGGCCACCCTGTCGCTGGACGCCGAAGGACCCGCCCGCCGGCTGCCGACGGCGGTGGCCACCGACGCCTTCCTGCACGCCGCAGGCGCCGGGGTCGGTGACACCGTCTCCGTCGACATCGCCGGGACGCGCCTCGAGGTGCGCGTCGTCGGCTCGGTGCGCGGTCTGCCCACCACTGCCATGGACGGGGAGGACGCCGGGGGCGGCGCGCTGCTGACCGACCTCAGGGCCCTGGAGGACGCCCTGCTCGGCCGGGCCGCCGAGGCGCCGCCGCCCGGGGAGTGGTGGCTGGCCGCCGAACCGGGGCAGGCCGGGCGGGCGGCCGCCGCCCTGCGGGCCCGGCCCGACGGGACCTCGGTGCTCGTACGGGACGAGCGCGCCCGGGAACTGGCCGCCGACCCGCTGGCCGCCGGCCCCCGTTCGGCCCTGCCGGCCGTCGCGCTCGCCGCCGCCGTCCTCGCCGCGGCCGGGCTCGCGGTCGTCACGGCCGGATCCCTGCGCGAACGCGCCGGGGAGGCCGCCGTCCTGCGGGCGTTGGGGGCCCGGCGGCTGCGGATCGCGGCCGCGGCAGCCGTCGAGCAGGGCCTCCTCACGGCGGCCGCCGTCGGTCTGGGAGCACTGGTGGGCGTGGTACTGGCGCGCCTCGTGGTGCCGCTGACGGTGGTGGCACCCACGGACGCCCTCCCCGGACCGGCCGCGCTGGTGGCCTTCCCCGGCCGGCTCGCCCCCGTCCTGGCGGCCGTCGCGGTGGCGGTGCCCGCGGCGGTGTCCGCGGTCGTCGCCGCACACCGCGGCCGTCCGGCCGCCGCGCTGCGGAAGACGGAGGTCTGAGATGGACCGGACGGGACCGCCGGCGGCGGGCGAGACGGCACGGGCGGCGGAGGGAGAACGGCCGGCCGGCGTCCCCCGCCGCGGGCCGGGGAGCGCCTCCGTCCCCTGGCTCGGAGCCCGGCTGAAGGCGTCCCCGGGCGGAGCTCTCGCGCTGGGCATCCTGGTGGCGGTGACCGCCTTCCTGGCGGTCTGCGTGCCGCGGGAGGTCGGCGCCCTCGACAGTGACGCGCTGCGGCACGCGCTCGCGCAGGTGCCCGAGGAGCGGCGCGGGGTCACGGTCACAGCCGAGGTCGGGCCCGCGTCGCCCGCCGAGGCGGGCCGGGGGGTCGTTCCCTCCCCGCGGGAACTCCGGGCCGGCGCACAGGCCCTGCGGGACGCAGCCCGCCCGCCGCTGGTGACGGACCGGGACAACACCGTCTTCGGAGTCCGCAGCGCCGACACGGCGGTGGTCCTCGGCGACGGGCCGGCCGCACCGTACGGCGCCGCCCCGCGGCTCACCCTCCTGACCCAGCCTCAGGAGACGGAGGCACACGCCCGGCTGGTATCCGGCCGGATGCCGTCGCCACGGGCCGGGAGGGACACCGTCGAGGCAGTGGTCACCGCCCGCACCGCCGAGGTGATGGACCTCGCGGTCGGCTCCACCGTCGGCTTCCGGAACCTCCTGGATGACACGGTGACGGTGCGCGTCAGCGGGATCGTCGTCCCGCTCGACCCCGCGTCCCCCTACTGGAACGCCGCGCCCGACCTGCTGGAACCCGGACTGCGGACCTCCGGGCAGACCCCGCCCCAGCGCTACCGGCACTTCACCGCACTCATCGACGGCGGAGCCCGCGAGATCCTGCCCTACTGCGGCGAGGGCGGCGCCGTGGCCTACTGGTACCACCCCGTGCGCACCGGTGCCCTCGCAGCCGCGGACGTCCCCGCCCTGCGGCGGTCGCTGGCCTCGCTGACCACCGGGCCGGACGCGGTGCGGCTGCAGGGCGACCTGCCGGTGGACGTTCCCGAGTTGGACGCCGGCGACCTCCTCGCGGTGCTCGGCGCGTTCGAGGAGGAGCGCCGCACCGCCCGCTCGCTCGTCCTGACCGCCGCCCTCGGAGTCGGCGCCGTCGCCGCCGTGACACTGGTGATGGCCGGCGCCCTCGCGGCCGCCGGCCGGCGGACGGAACTGGAACTGCTGCGGGCCCGGGGCGGCAGCCTGCCCGGCATCGGGCTGCTCCTGCTGGGGGAGACGGCGGCCGTCGTCCTCCCCGCCGCCGCGACGGGCGCCGTCTGCGCCCTGCTGTGGACGCCGGGCCCGTGGAACGCGGCGGCGCCGCTGCCGGCCGCGGCGGTCGCCGTACCGGCCTGCCTGACGCTGCCGCTGCTCGCGGTGTCGGCGCACCGCAGGCCGCGCCCGCCCGCCCGCGGCGACCTCGCCGCCGCACGGCCCTCCCGGCGCCGCGCGGTCGCGGAACTCACGGTCGCCGCCCTGGCGGTGGCGGCACTGGCCGCCGTACGGCACGGTGCCGCGGGGGAGGACGACCTGCTGACCGCGGGAGCGCCGGTGCTGGCAGCCGCGGTGGCCGCGCTGGTGCTGCTGCGGCTGTACCCGCTGCCGCTGCGGCTGCTCGCCCGGCGGACGGTCCGGCTGAGAGGACCTGTCCTCTGCCTCGCGCTGACCCGCGCCGCGCGCGCCCCGGCCGTCTCGGTGCTTCCGCTGCTGGCCGTACTGGTGGCGTTGACCGTGACCTCGTTCGGCGGCTCGGTGCTGGCCGGTGCGGCCGAGGCGCGCGCCCGGGCCGCGCTCGCCGAGGTCGGCGCCGACGCCCGCGTGAAGGCGGCCACCGCCCTGCCCGGCGGGCTGGAGGGCCGGATCCGCCGGACACCGGGTGTGAGCGACACCGCCGCTGTGCGGATCGAGAGGGGGAGGAGTCTGAGCGGGGCCTTCTCCTCCGCCTTCACACTGGTCTTCGTCGAGCCGCGTTCCTACGCGCGCCTGGCCGGCAGGACGGGGCTCGACGGAGGCGGCCCCTTTCCCGCCGGGGAACTGGCCGGCGCCGCTCCGGGCGGGCCGCTGCCGGCGGTCGTCTCGCCGGGGGTGGCCAGGACTCTCGGCGGAGAGGGGACGGGCGTCGTGGACGCCGGCCACGGCGCCGTCCGCATCCGTGCCGTGGCCGTCCGGGACGAGACCCCCGCCACCTCCGGGGAGTTCGCCGTCGTACCGGCCGTGGCCGACCCCGCGGCGGACGGCGCCCGGCCGCCGCGCCCCACCGCGCTGCTGGTGAGCGGAGCGGGAATCGACGGCGACGCCCTGGCGGCCGAGGTGCGCCGGGCGGGGGAGGGGCTCACGACGGTTCTGCGCTCCCGCACGGAGGACGGCTACGGCGCGGGCCCGCTGCAGGAAGGCGTCCGGCGCGTCTACGCGGCGGCCGTCGCGGCCGGAGCCGGCTACGGGGCGCTCGCCCTGCTGCTGGCACTGCTGCGGTCGGCACCGGAACGCGGGGTGCTCCTGGCACGGTTGCGGACGATGGGGATGAGCCGGCGACAGGGCCGCGCCCTGGTGTGGGCCGAGGCCCTGCCCCTGCTGGTGCTCGGGGTGGCGGGCGGACTGGGGACCGCTGTGCTGGTCGTGTCGTCGCTGGGCCCGGGGGTGGACCCCACGCCGCTGGCCTTCACCGCCGGGTCCCGCCCCGCCGGCGGGCAGGACCCGGCGGTGGTGCTGACGCCCGACGCGGCGTCGCTGCTGTGGCCCGCGGCGGTCCTGTCCGTCCTGGTCTGCGGGATCGTGGCCGCCCAGGCCCGGCCGGGCGGTGGACGCGGGGAAGGGGAACGGCTGAGGGCGGGGGAGGAGCGCGGATGAGAAGGCCGACGGAAACGGCGGGTCGGGCAACACCAAAGCGTCTTGCCGCACGGAACCGGGAGGGCGGAGGGCGCGGGCGTGACGCGCTGGTCGCCTGCGACCGGCTGGTGCGCATCTTCAGGGCGGAGGGCGTCGAGGTCCAGGCTCTTCAGGGGCTCGACCTGCTGGTGGAGCCGGGGGAGCTGACGGCGGTCGTCGGCGCGTCCGGCAGCGGGAAGTCCACCCTGCTGAACATCCTGGCCGGACTCGACACGCCGTCGGCGGGATCCGCCGAGGTCGCCGGGAACGACCTGGGGACGATGGACGCGGCCGCCCGGCTGCGCTACAGGCGAGAGGCGATCGGGTTCGTCCGGCAACAGGCGTCCCACAACCTGCTCCCCTACCTGACGGCCGCTCAGAACGTGGCGCTGCCGATGCGGCTGGCCGGCGGCCGGACACCGCGGCGGCAGCGGGCCGGAAGGGTGCGCGACCTGCTGGACCTCCTGGGCGCGGGGCACTGCCACGACCGCGTGCCCGGGAGGATGTCGGGCGGCGAGCGGCAGCGTACGGCCATCGCCGTGGGGCTGGCCAACGCACCCGCGCTGCTCCTGGCGGACGAGCCGACCGGAGAGCTGGATTCGCGGGCGGCCGACGAGGTCCTCACAGCCCTGCGGACGGTCAACGAGCAGCTGGGCACCACCGTCCTGATCGTCACGCACGACGCCTCGGTCTCCTCGGCCGTCCGCCGCACGGTCGCCATCCGCGACGGGCGGACCTCCTTCGAGGTGCTGCGCCGCGCGACCGTCGACGACAGGGGCGACGAGGTGGTCGTGGCCCAGGAGTACGTCACGGTCGACCGGGCCGGCCGCCTGCAACTGCCCGAGGGTTTCGCCGAGAGGCTGTCGATCCGCGACCGGGCCCGCGTCGCCCTGCAACCGGACCACATCACCGTCCACCGGGACGACTCCCGCGACCAGGGTGACCGATGACCGGCCACGAGGACCACGGCGGGCGACAGGACGACGACCGCGAAGGCGGGGACGACGAAGGCGGGGACGACATGACCGCGAACGGCGCCGGCACACCCGGACGGGACGAGGAGAGGCGAGGGGAGAAGCGGACCCGGCCGGAACCGATGGTCGCCGTCCGAGGTCTGACCCGCACCTACGGCAGCGGATCGGCTGCCGTCCGCGCTCTGCGCGGGGTGACCCTTGAGGTGCCCAGGGGGGAAATGGCGGCCGTGCGCGGCCCGTCCGGCGCGGGCAAGACGACGCTGCTCAACCTGGTCGGCGGTCTGGACCGGCCCGACGCCGGAAGCGTCACCGTGGACGGCGCCGAGCTGGCGGGGCTCGGGGAGAAGCGGCTGTCGGCGCTCCGGCGCGACCGCATGGGATTCGTCTTCTAGTCCTTCGGCCTCGTCCCCGTCCTGAGCGCGGCCGAGAACGTCGGCGTCCCGCTGCGACTGCGCCGCACCCCCTGGCGCGAACGCGAGGAGCGGGTGGAGGCGCTGCTCGCCCTCGTCGGGCTGCGGGAGCACGCCGCCCAGCGGCCCGCGGAACTGTCCGGCGGCCAGCAGCAGCGGGTGGCGGTAGCCCGCGCACTGGCCAACCGGCCCGCCCTGCTGATCGCGGACGAGCCGACGGGACAGCTGGACGGGCGGACCGGGCGGGAGGTGGCGGACCTGCTGCGGGCCCTGGTGGACGACGAGGGCGTCACCGTCCTGACGGCCACGCACGACGGCGGGCTGCTGGACCGCGCGGACCGCGTGTTCGAACTGCGGGACGGCCTGATGACCGGCGAGAACGCGTCCGCCCCGGGCCCGCACGGCCGCCCGCACCAGGCGGCGGCGGGGCCGTAGGCTCGCGGCATGGCGACTCCCGACTTCATCCGCGACCTGCGCGCCGACGTGGGGCGGCGACTGCTCTTCCTGCCCGGCACCAGCGCCGTCGTCCTCGACGACGAGGGCCGCGTCCTGCTCGTACGGCGGGCAGACACCGGCCACTGGTCGATCATCGGAGGCATCCCCGAGCCCGGTGAGCAGCCCGCCGACGCCGTGGTGCGCGAGGTCTACGAGGAGACCGCGGTGCGGGCCGTGCCCGAGCGGCTGGCGCTGGTGCAGACACTGGCCCCGGTCCGCTACCCCAACGGTGACGTCTGCCAGTTCGTGGACATGTCCTTCCGCTGCCGGGCGGTCGGCGGCCGGGCGCGGGTCAACGACGAGGAGTCCCTGGAAGTGGGGTGGTTCGGCCCGGACGAGCTGCCCCCGCTGGAGGAGTTCGCGCTGACGCGCATCGAACGGGCGGGCAGGGACGCTCCCACGTGGTTCCAGACCACTTCGGGGCAGTGAAGTATGGGTGCGACGCACATCGGTGGGGGAACGGCCGCTGCCTAGGGTGCTGGCCATGACCGCGCCGCGAACCCCGCGTACCGTCCCCCCGCCCTCCGCCCCCGGACCGGCCCCGGGCGCCCCCGCCGTGCCGCTCGACCTCGCCGGGCGCACCGCCCTGGTCACCGGCGCGGCCGGAGGCATCGGCAGGGCCTGCGCCCTGCGGCTGGCCGCCGCCGGCGCCGAGGTCCGTGCGGTGGACCGGGACGCCGAAGGACTGCGAAGACTGACCGAGCGGGCACAGGGCCTGCCCGGCGCCCTGGAGCCGGTCCACCTCGACCTCACCGACCTCGACGCCGCCGAACGGGCCGCCGCCGGCACCGATGTGCTGGTCAACAACGCCGGGCTCCAACTGGTGCGCCCCGTCCAGGAGTTCCCGCCGGAGGTCTTCCGCACCGTGCTGACGGTGATGCTGGAGGCCCCCTTCCGGCTGGTGCGCGGCGCCCTGCCGCACATGTACGGCCGGGGCTGGGGCCGGATCGTCAACATCTCCTCGGTCCACGGGCTGCGCGCCTCCGCCTACAAGTCCGCCTACGTCAGCGCCAAGCACGGGCTGGAGGGACTGTCCAAGGTCGTCGCCCTGGAGGGGGCCGCGTACGGCGTCACCTCCAACTGCGTCAACCCCGCCTATGTGCGCACCCCGCTGGTGGAGCGGCAGATCGCCGACCAGTCCGAGGCCCACGGCATCCCCGCCGACCGCGTGGTCTCCGAGGTCATGCTCGCCGACGCCGCCGTCAAGCGGCTGATCGAGCCGGAGGAGGTCGCCGAGGCCGTCGCCTACCTGTGCGCTCCCCAGGCGTCCTTCGTCACCGGTGCCTCCCTGGTGATGGACGGCGGCTGGACGGCGCACTGACCCGCGCCCCGGCGCAGCCGACCCGCGCCCCGGCGCACCGGGCGCACACGCCCGCGCACCGCCCCTGGCGCGCCCGTACCACCGGCAGGTATCCCTGTGCCCATGCCCGAGCACCACGCAGCCGAGCCGGCCGCGGAAACGACCACCGGACCGGCCCCCGGACCGGCCACCGAGCCCGCCGCCGAATCCGCGCCCCTGGCGTTCCTGGAACTGCTCGCCCGCGGTGCGCCCGCCGAGGAGTACGAGCGGCCCGGACGACCGGACGGCTCCCCCGCGGCGGACCGCGCCCGGCTCCTCGCCCTGCGGGTGCGCTCCGAACTGGAGGGGCGCCGCAGACGCGAGGCGGAACTGACGGCGCTGTTCGCCACGGCACACGACCTGGCGGGGGTGCGGGAGCTGGACGACGTGCTGCGCGCCATCGTCCAGCGCGCCCGCTCCCTGCTGGGGACCGAGGTCGCCTACATGACCATCAACGACCCCGAGGCCGGCGACACCTACATGCGCGTCACCGAGGGATCGGTCTCCGCGCACTTCCAGCAGCTGCGCCTGGGCATGGGGGAGGGGCTGGGCGGGCTGGTCGCCCAGACCGCCCGCCCCTACGTCACCGACGACTACATGCGCGACGAGCGCTTCCTGCACACCCGCAACATCGACTCCGGGGTCGGCGACGAGGGCCTGGTGGCGATCCTCGGGGTGCCGCTGATGCTCGGCCGCGAGGTGATCGGCGTGCTCTTCGCGGCCGACCGCCGCCCCCGTGTCTTCGACCGCGAGCAGGTCGCGCTGCTGGCCTCCTTCGCCGCCCACGCGGCCGTGGCCATCGACACCGCCAGGCTGCTGGCCGAGACCCGCGAGGCGATGGCCGAACTGGAGGCCGCCAACGCCATCATCCGCGACCGCAGCGCCGCCATCGAGCGCTCCTCGGAGGTCCACGACCGGCTCACCGAACTGGTCCTGCGCGGTGGAGGCGTGGACGACGTGGCCGCCGCCGTCTCCGAGGTCCTCGACGGCGACGTGGAGTTCGCGCAGCTCCCCGAAGGAGGCGGGAGCACGCCCGCCCGGGCCGTCGAACGCTCCCGCCGCGACGGCCACGCGGTGCGCGACGGCGACGCCTGGGTGGCGGCCGTCTCCGCGGGCGGCGAACTGCTGGGCGCGCTGGTGCTGCGCGGCCACCGCGAACTCGACCCCACCGACCAGCGCACCCTGGAGCGCGCCGCCATGGTCACCTCACTGCTGCTGCTGGCCCGCCGCTCGGCGGGCGAGGCCGAGCAGCGGGTGCGCGGCGAACTCCTGGACGACCTGCTGGACGCCGCCGACCGCGACCCCCGGCTGCTGCGCGAGCGCGCCGCCCGGCTCGGCGCCGACCTCGACGTCCCCCACGTCGTCCTCGCCGCCCGGCTGGACACCGACGGCGGCACCGGGCGGCGGGAGACCACCGACCGGCAGCGGCTGTGGTCGGCCGCCTCCCATCTGGCCGCCACCCGGCGCGGACTGGCCGCCGCCCGTGAGGGCGGCACCGTCCTGCTGCTGCCGCTGGCCGGCGGGGAAGGCACCGGGGAGCACGGGGTTCCGGGAGATCCAGGCGGAACGGCCCGGCAGGTCGCCGCCCAGCTCGGCGCGGCCGTCCACGCCTCCGTCACCGTCGGCGCCTCCCCGCCGGTGCCCGCGCCCGCCGCCGACCCCGCGGCGGTGGCCGCCGCCTGCGACGAGGCCCGCCGCTGCCTGGACACCCTCCGGCTGCTGGGCCGCTTCGGCGAGGGCGCGGGGGCAGGTGACCTGGGCTTCCTCGGACTGCTGCTGGCCGACGGCCGGGACGTCGAAGGCTTCGTCCACCGCATCCTCGGCCCGCTCCTGGAGTACGACGAGCGCCGCGGAACGGATCTGGTGGGCACCCTGGAGGCGTACTTCGCCTCCGGCTCCAGCCCGGCCCGCACCAAGGACGTGCTCCACGTCCACGTCAACACCGTGGCCCAGCGGCTGGAGCGGGTCGGACGGCTGCTGGGGAGCGACTGGCAGTGCCCGGAGAGGGCCCTGGAGGTGCAGCTCGCGCTGCGGCTGTACCGGATGTCCGCCGCCGTCGCCCGCTGACCGCCCAAAGGAACGGGCGGCCGCGGGCGCTCGGTGGGCGACGGCGACGGGAACTCGGCGGGTGACGGCGTTCAGCGGCCGCCTGGGGAGGGCACCCTCCCCGAGCCCTCCGCCTTCTCCGGCTCCCCGGGCTCGCCGATCCGCTCCAGATCCCGCATCCGGGTCTCCTTGGCCACCCCGACCGCGAGCAGCGTGAGCAGCGCGGCGGCGATCACGTACAGCGCCACCGGCGTCGAGCCGCCGAAGTCCGCCAGCAGGGCGGTGGCGATCAGCGGGGCCGGGGCGCCGGCGGCGACCGACGAGAACTGCGCGCCGATCGAGGCCCCGGAGTAGCGCACCCGGGTGGCGAACAGCTCGGAGAAGAACGCAGCCTGCGGGGCGTACATAGCACCGTGGAGGACCAGCCCGACCGTCACCGCCAGCAGCACCGCACCGAAGCTCTCGGTGTCGATCAGCCAGAAGAACGGGAACGCCCACAGGCCGATTCCCGCCGCGCCCAGCAGATAGACCGGCTTGCGGCCCCACCGGTCCGACAGCGCGCCCCACACCGGGATCGCCGCGAAGTGGACGGCGGAGGCGATCAGCACCGCGTTGAGCACCGTCTGCCTGTCCAGGTCCAGATGCTTGGTGCCGTAGACCAGGACGAAGGCGGTGATGACGTAGTAGCTGATGTTCTCCGCCATCCGCGCGCCCATCGCGATCAGCACGTCGCGCCAGTGGTGGCGCAGCACGGCCAGCAGCGGCATGGTCTCCGCCTCAGCCGCCGCGGCCTTGGAGTTCCCGGCGTTCCCGGCGTTCCCGGCGTTCCCGGCGGCCCTGCGTGCCTCGGCCTTCGCCAGCGCGGCCCTGAAGACCGGCGACTCGTCGACCGACAGCCGGATCCACAGGCCGACCAGCACCAGCACCCCGGACAGCAGGAACGGCACGCGCCAGCCCCAGGAGACGAACGCCTCCTCCGACAGCACCGCCGTCAGCACCGCCAGCACGGCCGTGGCCAGCAACTGGCCCGCCGGGGCGCCGGTCTGCGGCCAGGACGCCCAGAAGCCGCGCCGGCGCGCGTCTCCGTGCTCCGACACCAGCAGCACCGCACCGCCCCACTCACCGCCGAGTGCGAAACCCTGCACCAGCCGCAGCACGGTCAGCAGGACGGCCGCCGCGGAGCCGAGCTGGGCGTGGGTGGGCAGCAGCCCGATCGCGAAGGTCGCACCGCCCATCATCAGCAGACTGATCACCAGCAGCTTCTTGCGGCCCAGCCGGTCGCCGTAGTGCCCGAAGACCAGCGCGCCGACGGGGCGGGCGACGAAACCGACCGCGTACGTCAGGAAGGCCAGCAGCGTACCGACCAGCGGATCGGACTCGGGGAAGAACAGCTTGTCGAAGACGAGCGCGGCGGCGGAGCCGTAGAGGAAGAAGTCGTACCACTCGATGGTGGTGCCGATCAGGGACGCGGTGACCACGCGCCTGAGGTTGGAAGGAGCGGGCGGGGCGCTTGCGGGCGACGGCATCGGCACCACTTCCTGACACTCGACGGGGACGTTCGTGTGCCGCCACACCGTAGGAAAGCGCAGGCCGCGGGCGTATGTGGTGGAACACCACAGTTCCGCGCCCCACGGTGCGCGCGCCCGCCATGCCGCGGGGCGGGCGCGCGGCATGGCGGCGCCGGCCCGGCACGGAATGGGATCGAAGGCCCCCGCCTCGTGCAACTCGGAGGGAGCCTGGAAAACCGTGGAGGCGCCGGCCGCGGTCGCCGGGTGGGTGCTGGACGGTGACGAGGGCGAGGATGCTGGGTGGGGGGCTGTCCTCGCTTCCTCGTGTGGCACGGCGCGCGGCTTCGGCCGCCCTGAAGTCGCCGCCGGGGTCGACCGGGCGCTGGTGGTCCGGCTCCTGGCGGCGTCCGGTGTTCGCCAACCCGGGTACCGGGCCGGGGTGTGCGGGGAGGGCGGCGTGCTCGTCAGCCCGGTGCGGGATGCCAGGGGGCGTCCGGGCGGGTCGGCGCCGGGTCCGCGGCGAGCCGCAGGGCGTACACGTCGCGGCCGGTGTCGTCGGGGACGGGGCCGAGGTAGGTGTGGCCGGTGAGGTGGCACCAGGCGGGCAGGTCGAGCGGGGCGGCCGGGCCGGTGGCGATGACGTGGACGGTCGTGCCGGCGGGGACGTGGGTGATGCGCTTGCGCAGATGCAGCAGCAGGGTGACACAGAGCATGCCGGTGCCGTCCACGACGACCGGCCCGTCTTCGGCGGTGGGGGTGGCGGTCATGCGGTGCCGGCCTCGACGGGCAGGTCCGCGAGGCGCCATTCGAGCATGCCGTCGGCCAGCCGCCTGGCGGTGCGGCCGCGGGCGGCCAGGAGGCGGACGGCGTCGTGGGCGAGGACGCAGTTGGTGCCCCGGCAGTAGGCGACCACCTCGGCGTCGGCGGGCAGCTCGGCGAGGCGCGCCTCCAGTTGGTCCAGGGGGATGGAGAGGGCGCCGGGGATGTGGCCGGCGGCGTACTCCTCGGCGGGGCGGACGTCGATGACGGCGGCGGTGCCGGCCTTGACCCTCTCCAGCAGCTGTTCGCGGGTGAGGTGGTCGGTGTCCTCGGGGCCGAGGTAGGCGGCGCGGGCCTGTTCGGTGGCGGCGAGGTGGGTGCGGGCGACCTGCTGCAGCAGCGCGTACAGGGCGGCGACGTCGTCGCCGGCGAGCCGGTAGTGGATGCGCACCCCGTCACGGCGGGTGGTCACCAGTCCGGCCTGCTTGAGGGTCTGCAGGTGCGCGGAGGCGGTGGTCAGGTTCAGCCCGGCGGCCTTGGCCAGTGCGTCGACGCTGCGCTCGCCCTGGGCGAGCAGGTCGAGCAGTTCCAGGCGCTTGCCGTTGGACAGCGCCTTGCCGGTGGTGGCGAGCGCGTCGAACAGAGCGGCCTTGCGGGTGGGGTCTCCCATGGCATCCTCCATAAATCTATGGAATATTGTATTAGTAGTTCGAGTGGGTTGCCACCCACTTCGCCACGATGCCGGAGGACGTCTGGGCCCGGGCCACCGGCCGTCACCTGGAGGAGGACTCGTGACCACCACCGGTTCCACCGCCGGTTCCGCCCCCGGCGGGATCCGGCTGGGCCTGCGCGCCAACCTCGCCCAGTTCGCCCTGCTCGTCGCGGTCAACGCCCTGGTCGGCGGCATGCTCGGCCAGGAACGCACCGTCCTGCCGCTGCTGGCCGAGCGCACCTTCCACCTGTCCGCCTACACCGCCGCACTCACCTACATCGTGGCGTTCGGTGCGACCAAGGCGGTGACCAACTTCTTCGCCGGCACCCTTTCCGACAAGTACGGCCGCAAGCCGGTGCTCGTCGCGGGCTGGCTGGTCGCCCTGCCGGTTCCGCTGCTGCTGATCTGGGCCCCTTCCTGGGGCTGGGTGGTGTCGGCGAACGTGCTCCTGGGCGTCAGCCAGGGGCTGACCTGGTCGACCACCGTCATCATGAAGATCGACCTGGTCGGTCCCGCCCGCCGGGGCACGGCGATGGGCTTCAACGAGGCTGCCGGCTACCTGGCGGTCGCCGCCACGGCGATGGCCACCGGCGCCATCGCCGCCCACTGGGGCCTGCGGCCCGAACCCTTCTTCCTCGGCATCGCCTACGCGGCCCTCGGACTCGGCCTCTCCCTGCTGGTGGTGCGCGAGACCCGGGAGCACGCCCGCGCCGAGGCCGCCCGCCACCCCGCCCCGGCCGACCCCGGCCACCACGGCGAGCTGACCACCGGGCAGATCGCCCGCACCACCAGCCTTACCGACAAGGCCATGTCCTCGGCCAGCTGGGCCGGCCTGGTCAACAACCTCAACGACGCCCTCGCCTGGGGCGTTTTCCCCCTGCTGTTCGCCGCGCAGGGCCTGAGCGTCGGCCGGATCGGCCTGCTCGCCGCCCTCTACCCGGCGGTGTGGGGGCTGGGCCAGCTGCTGACCGGCTGGTGGTCCGACCACATCGGCCGCAAACACCTCATCACCGCCGGCATGCTGCTGCAGGCCGCCGCCATCGCCCTGGTCGCCGTCGGCACCACCTTCCCCGTCTGGGCGATCGCCCAGGTTCTGCTCGGCGCCGGCACCGCGCTGGTCTACCCGACCCTGCTCGCCGTCATCGGCGACGTCGCCCACCCCGCCTGGCGCGCCCGCGCCGTCGGCGTCTACCGGCTGTGGCGCGACGGCGGCTTCGCCGTCGGCGCCCTGCTCGCCGGGGCCCTCGCCGACGCCTACGGCCTCACCGCCGCCATCTGGGCCGTCGCCGCCCTCACCGCGGCGACGGGCGTCGTGGTCGCGGTGCGGATGTACGAAACCCATCCCCGGACCTGACCGCGGCCGGGCCCGGCACCGCCCGCCCGGCGCACAGGAGGCCCCATGCCCCGCAACATCCTGATCATCGCCAACGATCCGCCCTACGGAACCGAACGCTCCTGGAACGCCGTCCGTCTGGCCGGCTCCCTGGCCCGGCGTCCGGAAGTCGAGGTCCGTCTCTTCCTGCTCGGCGACGCCGTCGGCTGCGCGGTGCGGGGACAGAAGGTGCCCGACGGCCACTACCACCTGGACCGGATGATCTCCTCCGCCGCCCGCCACGGCACCGAGACCGGCTGCTGCGGAACCTGCATGGACGCCCGCGGGCTCACCGAGGAGCAACTCGTCGACGGAGCCCACCGCTCCACCCTCGAACAGCTCACCGACTGGACCCTGTGGGCCGACCGGGTCATCACGTTCTGACCCGGGTGGCCCGCCATCGACACCGTGCTCCGGCCCTGGGGACGCTTGGCCTGTCCCGGGTTCGGCCCGCGTCGTCGACGGTCCTCCCGGGAGCGAGGACACCGGGCGGGGCCGGCTCGCGGCGGCCACTCCTCCCACTCGGTTCATGGTTACGTGAATTCACTGATTCCTGTGTTGTCCCGGCCGTGCTGACTCTTGTCGCCGATCTCGATGTCCTGACCCGGTTCGGCCGGACGCTGGCCGACCCGATCCGCTGCCGCATCCTGCTGACACTGCGCGAGGCCCCCGCCTACCCGGCCGATCTCGCCGACGCGCTGGGCATCTCCCGTACGCGCCTGTCGAACCATCTGGCGTGTCTGCGCGACTGCGGCCTGGTCGTCGCCGCCCCCGAGGGCCGGCGCACCCGCTACGAACTGGCCGACCCCCGCCTCGGCCACGCGCTGGACGACCTGCGCACCGCGGTGGTCGCCGCCGCCGACCGCACCTGCCCGGATGCCGCGGAGAAGGGGTGCTGCTGACCGTGGCCGCCGGAACATCCCTGTCCCTCGGGCCGTCCCCGGTCCGTCGCGACGCCCTCATCCGCCGGATACGGCTGCTGGTCGCGGCCACCATCGCCTACAACGCAGCCGCAGCGGCCACCGAGCCGGCCGGGGCCGAGGAGGGCGGCCGCGGCTGCCGCCCGTCCGGCGCCGCGCGGCCGGCCGCGCCACTGCTTCACCGCCTCCCGCGGCAGCACCACGCCGATGGTCGGGAAGGGACTGAGCGCCATGCCGACCGCGAAGGGCAGGACCTGACCGATCGCCTCGCCCACGTCCCGCCGCCTCACTCCGGTTCGATCTCGCCCGGCCGCCAGGTCCTGTCGAAGAACGGACGCAGGGGGTCGTAGAACCGAAGGACCACGAACCATCCCCTGTCCGGCACGGTCTGGATCCAGTTGCCCTCCGGTACGCCGTCGGGCCGGTCGGGCCCGAAGTGGACCGTGGTCGTGCCGTCGGCGCCGGCGACGGCCGCCGGGGTCGGGTAGTTCTGGCTGCCGGCCCGTGGGAAGCCTTGCGGGGTGTCGAGCATCGAGCGGGTCTGGCTGTCGTACACGGTGCACGACCAGAACCTGCCGGCGGGGATGTCCGGCGGGAGCACCAGGCGGTAGCGCCTGCCGCCGTCGAGGGCCCGGTCCCGCCGGTCGGCGAACGCGAACAGGTACTGCGAGCCGATGCCCGGCAACGGCGCCGCGAACGCCGGGCTGATGCCCACGGCCAGGTACCACCACCAGATCCGCAGGTCGAGCTTGCGGGCGCCGTCCCTCGGGCGGAGCACGACGCCCCTGTCGGTGATGTCCGCGGGCGGGGTCGCGAAGTCGTGGCCGGACACGAGCAGGCCGTTGAGCCACCGGGAGGAGGGGCCGTAGTAGTGCGCACCCTCGGCCGGGCGCGGGCGGCAGGCCAGTGTGCGGGCCGTGGCGTTCCCCACCCGGGCCGCATCGGCGAGGATCTCCCGCATCCGTGCGTCCGGCCGGAACGGCTTGCCCTTGACGATTCCGATCGTGGCCAGAGCACCGGCGATCTCGGGATCGAGCGCCTCGGCCGGCTGGTCGTGGACGAGTTCGCCCGCGAAGTCGAAGTACGTCGCGTCCCCGGGCGGGACCGTGTTCACGGCGAGACCGGTGCCCTCCACGAAGCGCGGCGGGTCGGGCCTTCCAAGCGCTGCGGTCCAGGTCCGGGCGGTCCACGGCAGCGGTGGGGCCGTGCCGCCGGTGACGATCTCCGCGATGCCGGTTCCGTAGAGCCCGGGGACGTATCGGTGGATGCGCAGTCCCTCCTCGATGCGCTCGACCGCCGGTCTGGGGTCGTCTCCCTCCAGGAACGCTCGCCCGATCAGGACGAGCCGGGTGGTGCGGGTTCGCCGCGTGAAGAATCCCTCCTCGGGGAGGGGGCCCTTGTAGCCGGGCGGCACGAAGAGGTACCTGCCGCCGGCCCCGCGGTCCGGGCCGGCCACGCCGGGGTCGACGACCCAGCGGAACCACATGTCGTTGACGAAACTGAGAGTGAGGGGCGGGACCTCCACCACCAGCGGCCCCTGGTTCAGGTCGAGGAACGTCAGGAAGTAGACGGTGTCCGCGTTTCCGGTCAGCACCAGTGACCTGGGGGTCATGAACTCCGAGAAGAGCAGGACGTCGTGGTCCCGGACGCCCGCTTCGAGCAGTCCTCTGCGGGATGCCCACAGACTGACGCCTGAGTACGCGTCGAGGAAAGCGCCGACCGCGCGCACGTGGTCCAGGTGGTCGTAGAGGCGGTTCGCCGTCTCCTCGGAAGGCATGCCGAGCGGGAAGTCCAGGGGGCCCAGCCGCGTCTCGACCCGCTCGGGTGTCGAGACGGATTCCAGTGTCCGCCGTGAGATCCGCGCTGCCCTTTTCATGAACTGACTCCCGCTTCCGGTGGAGTCGTCACGCTATCCGCCGTGTCTCTTCCCGGTCGCCGGACTGCGCTGGGCTGCGCCGTTCGGCGGAGGTGAATGAATCCGGCGGGGCGACGGGTGCGGCGCCGCGCGCTTGTTCCCGCGGGACGCCGCGGAGGGCCGAGGGCGGCCCCGAGGCCGTCGGGAGAGCATTCCGGCCGCGCGGTGAACGCGGGCGGGAATCCGGTGAATCGGCACTCTTGTGAACTCCTGGACCTTAAAGCTGCTTGGCGTGGAAAGGGGTGATGTAAAGAGCCCTCTTTCCGGGAGTGTGGCCGGAGTCACAGTTTCGACCGCGCCGCTCGCCCTTCGCGAGAAGATCGAATTCTTCCGCATCCCGGATTCTCCGCGCCACCCGGAGATTTGACTCGCACTCGACCGCACCGGGACGCCGTGGGCCGGCCGAGATCCTGTGCGGAACGTGGTCATGATTCACGACTCGGTGACAGCGTGAAGGGCCTTGCTCCTCCGGCGTCTTGTCTCTGGTGAATTGGTTGTGTTTATGTGTCCTGGCCTCCGCCGCATCGCGGGGGTTCCGCCACCGGGACGCCGAGTCCTGCCGCCCGGCCGGTGGAGGGAGCGCAGCCGACCATGGCAGGAGCGGGGAAACCGAGTAAGTGCCGCGACCGCACGTTTTCCGTGGTCCGGCTTGGGGTGAAGCCTTTCCCGAAGTGCCCTTGCACACCTGGGAAGGCCGGGCAACTCCAGCCCGAATCCGACAGCTAACCTCGTAGGCGTGGGAGAGGACTCACACCCATGTCTCGTGGTCGCCACCGTCGTCCGAGCAAGTCTTTGATTTCCCGTCAGTTCTCCCGGATTTCCCTGGTCGCCGCGGCCGGTGGTGCGGGAATCGCGGCGCCGGTGGTCGCGGCCGGCAGCGCGAACGCGGCCTCCACCGCGGTGTGGGAGAAGGTCGCCGAGTGCGAGAGCAGCGGCAACTGGTCCATCAACACCGGCAACGGCTACTACGGCGGACTGCAGTTCTCGCAGTCCAGCTGGGAGGCGGCCGGTGGCACGCAGTACGCGCCGCGCGCCGATCTGGCCACCAAGCAGGAGCAGATAGCCGCCGGCGAGAAGCTGCTCGAACTGCAGGGGCCCGGAGCCTGGCCCACCTGTGGACCGGCGGCCGGACTCGCCCGGGGCTCCGGCTCCCCCGACAGTGCCCCCGCCCCCCAGACGGGCGGCGAGTCCGAGGTGAGAACCGAGACCGAGCGCAAGTCCGCGGCCGGCTCCCACACCGTCGCACCCGGCGACACCCTCCACAGGATCGCCACCGCCCATGGTGTCGAGGGCGGCTGGCAGACGGTCTACGACGCCAACCGCGAGACCGTCGGCGACAACCCGCACCTGATCTTCCCCGGCCAGGAGCTGACCCTGGCCGCCCGGTCCTCCGACGGCGGACAGGACCGTGCCCCGGAGCGCGCCGACCGGACGCAGGCCCGTCCGACCGCCGAGAAGACCGCGCCCCAGGCCTCGCCGAAGGCCTACGCGGACAACCTCGACGGCTGGATCCGCGAGGCCCTGGACATCATGCGGGCCAACGGCATCCCCGGCACCTACGAGGGCATCCGCCGCAACATCATGCGCGAGTCCGGCGGCAACCCGAACGCGATCAACAACTGGGACATCAACGCCCAGCGCGGCACCCCCTCGATCGGCCTGCTCCAGGTCATCAAACCGACCTTCGACGCCTACCACGTCCCGGGCACGGCGAACAGCCAGTACGACCCGGTCGCCAACATCGTCGCCGCCTGCAACTACGCGGCCGACCGCTACGGCTCGATCGACAACGTCAACGGGCCCTACTGAGGCGGCCGGGCCCGCGGCCCCCGCGGCCCCGCCCCCGGCGGCGGCGTGAACGCGCCGCCGCCGGGGGCGGGGCACTTTCGGGGAGAGGCCCTCCACGGGATATCTTGATGTCGAGCAATGTTGCAGACGTGGAGCGGAGCACCCGGTGACTGACTCGACCATCATCTACACACAGACCGACGAGGCCCCGGCCCTGGCGACGTACTCTTTCCTGCCGGTGGTCAGGGCCTACGCCGCCAAGGCGGGCGTCGCCGTGGAGAGCCGTGACATCTCCCTGGCGGGGCGGATCATCGCGGTCTTCCCCGAGTACCTCAAGGAGGAGCAGCGCATCGGCGACGCGCTCGCCGAGCTCGGTGAGCTGGCCAAGACCCCCCAGGCCAACATCATCAAGCTGCCGAACATCTCGGCCTCCATCCCGCAGCTCAAGGCCGCCGTCGCCGAGCTCCAGGAGAAGGGCTACGCGCTCCCGGACTACCCCGACGACCCCAAGACCGACGAGGAGCGGGAGATCCGCGCCCGCTACGACAAGGTCAAGGGCAGCGCCGTCAACCCGGTGCTGCGCGAGGGCAACTCCGACCGCCGCGCCCCCGCCTCGGTGAAGAACTACGCCAAGACCCACCCGCACCGCATGGGCGCCTGGACCCCCGAGTCCAGGACCAACGTGGCGACCATGGGTGTGGACGACTTCCGCTCCACCGAGAAGTCCGCGGTCCTGGCCAAGGACGACGCCCTCCGCGTCGAGCTGGTGGGCGACGACGGCTCCACCACCGTGCTGCGCGAGTCCGTGCCCGTGCTCGCCGGCGAGGTCGTGGACGCGGCCGTCATGCGGGTGGCCGCGCTGCGTGAGTTCCTGAAGGAGCAGGTCGCCCGCGCCAAGTCCGAGGGCGTGCTGTTCTCGGTCCACCTGAAGGCCACCATGATGAAGGTCTCCGACCCGATCATCTTCGGCCACGTGGTGCGCGCCTTCTTCCCGAAGACCTTCGCCGAGTACGGCCAGACCCTCGCCGCCGCCGGCCTGACCCCGAACGACGGCCTCGGCGGCATCCTCAAGGGCCTGGAGTCGCTGCCCGAGGGCGCGAAGATCAAGGAGTCCTTCGAGGCCGAGCTGGCCGAGGGCCCCGAGCTGGCCATGGTCGACTCCGACCGCGGCATCACCAACCTGCACGTGCCCAGCGACGTCATCGTCGACGCCTCCATGCCGGCCATGATCCGCACCTCCGGCCACATGTGGGGCCCCGACGGCCAGGAGCACGACACCCTCGCGGTCCTGCCCGACAGCTCCTACTCCGGCGTCTACCAGGCCGTCATCGACGACTGCCGCGCGAACGGCGCCTTCGACCCGGCCACCATGGGTTCGGTGCCCAACGTCGGCCTGATGGCGCAGAAGGCCGAGGAGTACGGCAGCCACGACAAGACCTTCGAGATCCCCGCCACCGGCACCGTCCGGGTCACCGACGGCGACGGCAACGTCGTGCTGGAGCAGACGGTCGGCGCCGGCGACGTCTTCCGCATGTGCCAGACCAAGGACGCCCCGATCAGGGACTGGGTCAAGCTGGCCGTCACCCGCGCCCGCGCCACCGGCGCCCCGGCGGTGTTCTGGCTGGACGAGACCCGCGCCCACGACGCCAGGCTGATCGAGAAGGTCCGCACCTACCTGGCCGAGCACGACACCGAGGGCCTGCGGATCGAGATCATGGCGCCGGAGGAGGCCACGAAGTTCTCCCTGGAGCGCATCCGCCGCGGCGAGGACACCATCTCGGTCACCGGCAACGTGCTGCGCGACTACCTCACCGACCTGTTCCCGATCCTCGAGCTGGGCACGAGCGCCAAGATGCTCTCCGTCGTCCCGCTGATGAACGGCGGCGGCCTGTTCGAGACCGGCGCCGGCGGCTCCGCGCCCAAGCACGTCCAGCAGCTGGTCAAGGAGAACTACCTGCGCTGGGACAGCCTGGGCGAGTTCCTGGCCCTGGCGGTCAGCTTCGAGCACCTGGCGCAGACCACGGACAACGCCAAGGCCCAGGTGCTGGCCGACACCCTCGACCGGGCCACGGCCACCTTCCTCAACGAGGACAAGTCGCCCACCCGCCGCATCGGCGGCATCGACAACCGCGGCAGCCACTTCTACCTGGCGCTGTACTGGGCGCAGGAGCTGGCGAAGCAGACCGACGACGCCGAGCTCGCGCAGGCCTTCGGCCCGCTGGCGCAGGAGCTGTCCGAGCAGGAGCAGACGATCGTCGGCGAGCTGGCCGCGGTCCAGGGCTCCCCGGCCGACATCGGCGGCTACTACCGCCCCGACGACGCCAAGGCCTCGGCCGTCATGCGCCCGTCGCAGACCCTCAACCGGGCGCTGGCGAGCCTGTCCTGACACGACGGGCGCGGGAGGTGTTCCTCCGCACCCTCCGCGCCTTCCGCGCCCGTCCCGTGACGCCGCCGCCCCGGCCGGACTCCTCGTCCGGCCGGGGCGGCTTTCGAGTGACCGCCTGTACCGCGCGCACGGACACGGGGCTTCCCCAAAGGGGACCGCTTCGAAGGAGCGGAGGGCGGGTCAGCGGCCGGATCAGCGGTAGGTGAGCAGCGCGCGCCGTTCCCCGGCGAAGTGCGCGTGGTCGTTGAAGGCCAGCAGGCTGATGCCGGAGGAGCCCGCGACGAGGGTGGTGATCGCGGCGTTGACGGTGACCCGGTTCAGCGCCACGATCCCGGCCGGCGGAGCGGACAGCAGCTCTCCGCACAGGGCGGCGAGTACCCCGCCCGAGGTGACCACCACCGCGTCGCGCCCGGGCCGCAGTCCGTCGGCCAGCCCCCGCAGCGTGTCGGCGGCACCGGAGGAGAACCGCCGCCAGCCGCCCTCGCCCGGGTCCGCCATCCACGCCGCAAGGGCCCGGTCGAGGACCGCCTGGACACCACGTGAGCCGGTTGAGGCGCCGGCGGGCGCGCCGGCGGGGGCGCTCTGCGGCGCGGCGCCGCCGTAGCGCTCGACGAGATCGATGTGGTCGTACTCGTTCCACCGCGCGTCGGTGCGCGGCGCCCCGGGCAGCCCGGCGGTTTTCGCGATGATCTCCGCGGTGTCGCGCTGCCGGGCCAGGGTGCCGCAGACCACCACCGGGTCGCGCGGCGCGCGCCGGGCCAGCTCTGCCCCGGCGACCTCCGCCTGTCTGCGCCCGAGGTCCGACAGCACGTCGTACCCCTCGGCCGTGTCGGCGCCGAACGTGGCCTGGCCGTGGCGGACCAGATGGATGACCGGCATCGCTGCCCTCCTGTCGTCGAAGTACTGTCGGGGCCGTCGGTGCTTTCCGGGCCGCCGGGGCCGGTGCTGCCGCCGCGCCGCCCGGGAGGGCAGGCGGAACCGGGGCCCGGGGAGGCGGGGGAGCGGCGTGCCTCAGCTCATCCTCGCCACGACGCCCAGGGGCAGCCGGCGCATGGCGAAGCCCACGGGCACCCAGGGCCAGGCGGGCACCTTCGCCTGGGCGCGCTCGGCCTCGATGGCCTTCACCATGGCGCGCACCCCCTTCTCGGTGGAGACCATCAGCGGCGTCCGGCCCGCCGATCCGCTCATCTCGGAGGCGATGTAGCCGGGGAAGAGGGTGGTGACCTTGATCGGGGTGCGCAGCAGCTCGGCGCGGATGCCCTCGGCGAGGGCCGCGACACCGGCCTTGCCGGCCGCGTACGTGGTGAGGTTGCGGGGCAGGCCGCGCATGGCGCTCATCGAGGAGACGACGACCAGATGGCCGGCCCCCTGGTCGCGGAAGATCTCCACGGCGGCCTCGCACTGGGCGAGGGCGGCGGTGAAGTTGGTCTGCGCGGTCTGGAGGTTGACGTCGAAACGCCCGGTGCCGATCGGCTGGCCCTTGCCCAGCCCGGCGTTGACCACGACCCGGTCCAGGGAGCCCAGATCGGCGCGGAAGGCGCGGAAGACCTCGAAGACGGCGCCGTGGTCGTTGACGTCCAGCGCGCGTACCGAGACGGTGATGCCGGGGTGGGCGGCCAGCAGCTCCTCGCGCAGCCGCTCCAGGCGGTCGGTGCGGCGGGCGCACAGGGCGAGGTCGCGCCCCCTGGCGGCGAACTCGCGGGCCATCTGCTCGCCCAGCCCGGCGCTGGCCCCGGTGATGAGGATGGTCTGACGGGTGCTCATGCCGTGTGCTCCTGTGTCTTCCGTCGTGTCGCGCGCCCTGGTGAGGAACGGTCCCGGAACCGGTACCGGCGGACCCGGCGGCGCGTTCGGCGTGTTCCCGGGCCCGCGGCGAGTGGGCGAAGTCCGCGGCCGGCTCCTTGCCGGGGACCTCCGGAGCGCCCGCCCACGGCGTCGTCGCGACGGCGAGCGTAGCCAACATACTGACCAGTGCTCAACAGCATGGGCACGGGGTGGCCCGGATCACCCCGCGGGCACCGGCGGGCGCGGAGTATTCAGCGCGGCGGGGCGAGCGGTGTACCCAGGGGCGTGAGCAGCCGGCCGAGACCGTCCACGAGGAAGCCCACCAGTTCCTCGGCCGCCACTTCCTCCCCGGCCTCGATCGCCATCTCCTCCGCCATCGCCAGCCAGCCGCGCACCGCGAGCCGCACCAGCGGATCGGGGGAGGGCTCGCCCAGCGCCGTCAGGATCCGCTCGGCCAGTGTGGCGCGGATGCCCTCGAACACCTCCACCACCAGCTCGTCCCCGCCGGCTCCGGCGCGCACCAGGGCCACGTAGTTGGCGCGGCGCCGCCGCACGAAGCCGGTGAAACCCCCCACCACGGCGCGCACCCGCTCCTCGGGCCCGCCCTCGTCCGGCAGGCGCGTGTGCCGCAGCAGCCGCTGTCCGGCTGCCCGGACCACCGCGACGTAGTAGTCGCGCTTGGTCGGGAAGTAGTGGAAGAGCAGGCCGCGCGAGATGCCCGCCTCGGCGGCCACCTCGTGGATCGACAGCTCGTGGATGGGGCGGCTGACCAGCAGTCTCAGTCCGATCCCGATCAGCTGCCCGCGCCGGTCCTCGGCGCTCAGGCGCACCCGGGTGCGGGCGGGATCGGCGGTCATGCGGGTGACGGTAACCCGCCGCCGCAGGCCCGGCAAACGCCGGTCCGGGGTATTCGGCACACGGAATGCGGAATGCGGAATGCGGAATGCGGAAGGCGCCGGCCAGGACGGGGGGAACCTGGCCGGCGCCGGTTTGGAGGCGCGGGTGCCGAGGGGCGGCGGTCGCCTTCGCGGCGAGTGGCACTGCGAGGTTTCAGCCGGACGATCGTCCTCGCAGGCGGTGTGTGAGGCCCGGGGACTCTGTCCCGCCCTCCGGCACCCGCGACGAGTACAACCGCCCGGCCGGAGCGGACATTCCGCACCGGGTCGAATGAAACGGGGTGAAATCCGGTGAGGTGCGTCACATCGGCCGCCCGCGGAATGAGCGGACCGGTGCGGGTACTCGCGGATCATGGACACAACCGCCGAAGTGCTGCCCGAGTCCGCGCTGAGAGACGCGGTCGACCTGCTGGTGAGGCTGGTGGAGGCGGCGGGTGCCCTGATCATCTTCGTGGGCGCCGCCTGGGCGTTCGGACGCTTCCTGCTGACCATGGTGCGCGGGGCCGGCCCGGATCGCAGGTTCAACAGGATCCGGCTCACCCTGGGGCGTTTCCTGGCGCTCGGCCTGGAGTTCCAGCTCGCCGGAGACGTACTGCGCACGGCCGTCGCGCCCAGCTTCACCGAGATCGGGCAGCTCGCCGCGATCGCGGCGATCCGCACCGCCCTGAACTTCTTCCTCGGCCGGGAGATCGCGGCCGAGCGGGCCGAGATCGAACGCGAACGCCGCAAGGAGGCGGACGGCTCCCGGGCCCGGGCGGAACCGGTATGACCACCGCCCTGGACCTGGCGGCGCTGGCCACCACCGCCTTCGGGCTGGTGGCCGCCGCGGTGGTGCTCGCGGCGGCCGGACGGCTCCTGCCGGCCGTGGCCGTCCTCCTGGACTTCCTGACCGCGGCGGGGCTGCTGCGGCTGGCCGGTGACCCGAGCTGGAGCACCATCGCGGCGGCCGCCGCCGTCGTCGCCGTCCGCAGGCTGGTCGTCGCCGGTCTGCGTGTCCCGCGGCCCGGCTGACCCGGCCGGGCCGCGGGCCGCGGCGTACGGGCGGTGTCCGCAGAGCGCGCGGACACGGCCCGGTCACGGGGAGGCGCGGGCGTGTTGCGGAACGGAATCACCGGGTAGTCGTGACCGATGTTCTTCGACACCGGATACGACCTGCTGCGGGTGGCCGTCATGACCGCGTGCTCCTACGCGGCCCTGATCACGGCGGTGCGGATCTCGGGCAAACGCACGCTGGCGAAGATGAACGCGTTCGACCTGGTGGTCACCGTGGCCCTGGGGTCGACGCTGGCCACCATCCTGCTCAACGCCACCGTCTCCCTCGCCGAGGGGGCGCTCGCCCTGGCCCTGCTGGTGGCCCTCCAGTTCGTCAGCGCCTGGGCGGCGGTGCGCTCCCGCCGCTTCCGGCGGCTGGTCAAGGCCGAGCCGACCCTGCTGCTGAGCGGCGGACGCATGCTCGGGGAGGCGATGGCCCGGCAGCGGGTCACCGAGAGCGAGGTGCTCCAGGCGATCCGCTCCCAGGGGGTCGGCTCGGTCGAGGAGGTCGCCGCGGTGGTGCTGGAGACCGACGGCAAGTTCAGCGTGATCCCCCGTTCGCAGGCCGGCTCGGGCAGCTCCCTGTCGGACGTCGGGCGAGCGGCCGGGGCACGGGCGGAAGGGTGATCCGGGAACGGAAGCCACCGAACGGAGCCTGGACGGGGGCGCGCACCGGGCGAACCGCCGCGAACGGAACCAAGATGGTCGGGAAGATCCCGTAAGGAGTTCTCATGGCTCGTCATTCCTCCCCGCGCGGACGGGCAGCCGCCCGGGGCGCCGCGTCCACGCCCGGCCCCTACGGGATGCGGGACCAGCTCGTGACCGGCCTGATGCTGCTGGCCGGCATCTGGCTGGTCCTGGCCTCGTGGTTCCTCAGGTACCCCTTCGACGACGCCGCCGTCGACGCCCAGCGCAACGAGACCGGTGTCGGCATCGTGCTGCTGCTCGTCGCCTTCGCCCGGATCGTACGCCCGCGCGGGTGGCTGTCGGACCTGATCGTCCTGCTCCTCGGGGTGTGGTTGCTGATCGCCCCCGCTCTGATCGACTACGGCGGCCCCGCGAACACCCCCCGGGCGGCCCAGGCCAACGAGGTCGTCATGGGCATCGTGCTCGTGGTGCTGGCCCTGGTGAGCATGCTGCTGCTGTTCCGGGCCCGGCGCATGAGTCCGCAGGAGGCGAAGTGATGGAAACGCCGTTCGGGCCCTCGCGCGTTCTGCGCCGTCTGCTCGCCCCGCTGCTGACGGCCGTCCTGGCGCTCACGGCCGCGGGCTGCGGGGACACCGATGACCAGGGCGAGATCCCGGGCGCGGGCGAGGTGGACTCGCCGGGGGCGAACGCGGGGATCGGCTCGGTCCTGGTGCGCTACGCCCATCTGGCCGAACCGACGGACGGGCCGTGGGAGGAAGGCGGCGACGTCCCCCTGTACGCG
Source organism: Streptomyces barkulensis (assembly GCF_002843305.1). Lineage (GTDB taxonomy): Bacteria > Actinomycetota > Actinomycetes > Streptomycetales > Streptomycetaceae > Streptomyces > Streptomyces barkulensis. The sequence goes on along the minus strand of NZ_PGSG01000061.1, from coordinate 86,551 downwards.
CAGCTGTACGACCAGGAACCGCCCGCCGACCGGCTGGTGGCGGCGGAGTCGCCGGCGGCGGAGTCCGTCGAGATCGTCGGCCAGGGCGGGGAGGCGGTCGAAGGCGGGGTGGAGCTGACCCCGGACAAGCTGGTCGGCCTGGAGGAGGGAGGGACCTACCTGGTGCTGCGCGATGTGCGGCAGCGGATCCGGGGCGGCGACTTCGTGTGGGTGACCTTCCACTTCGAGGACGCCGGTTCACTGTCCATGCAGGTCCCCGCCCAGACGCCCACCTACGACCAGGAGTCCTCGCCCCCTCCGCTGCCGACCTCGGCCCGGTGATCCCCGGTGGCGCGGGATTCCAGGAGGTAGGCCCCCAGACTGCCCGCGAGGGTGGCGAAGACGGCGACCGGGTAGACCGCCAGCGCGGTCTCCAGGACCTTGGGGAAGGCGCCGGGCCGGGCCGGCCGCTCGCCGAGCACGAGCAGCAGGAACAGCACGCCCAGCGCGCTCATCACCGGAGTCGCGCGGTCCAGCAGCTCCTGGGCGAGCCGCTCGCGCTCGGAACGGGGGCGGCGGGAAGGGCGGACGGGCAGAACAGGCACACCGCAGCCCTTCCCCCTGTACGGCCGGGCACTCGCGCCGCCTTCGCGAGCCGGCGGCTCTCCCCCGCACACCGCCTCGTACGCGGGCGCGGGCGGGGCCCGGTGACCGGACCCCGCCCGCGTCCTTGGAGGAGGCGTGTCGCTCGCGCCTGTGTTCCGGTGTGCCGGGCACCTCCTACCTCTCGGCCCGCCGGGGTGGGAGCCGGCCTTCCCGGTGGCGTGCCCGCTCCCGCCGGAGCGGGCAGGCGGCCGTGCGAGGCTCGCCGGGACTCCGGCGCTGCCGTGGGACGCGGCGGCCCCGATGAGCGGCGCGATCACTCGAGTCGGCTGCCCTCAAGGGTTTCTCCTCTCCTCAGTACGACCCGCCGTCGCGGCTTCCTGACGGGCCGGATTTCCGCTGACGACCCGTCAGAACTCCGGTCGCGAAGGAGACCGCCCCACACCACCCCTTCGGATGAGATGGTGTTGCTCCTCCGTACCGGAGGCGAATCTGTGTACGGGACCGGGCGGGCGACACCCGCCGGGCGCCCGGTCCGGCGCCTCGTCCGGTCGTATCACCCGGACACCCCCGCCCGTCGGGTGGTCGGGGCGGCTGTCGGTGCATGACAAGAACGGAGCAGGGCAGCCGCACGGACATGCTGGACGAAATCCTGACCGTCACCGCGGCCCTCGCCCTGGTCGTCGCCGCTCTCTCCGTACGCATCCAGCGCGCCCCGCTGAGCGGACCGCTGCTGGCGCTGCTGGCCGGGATCGTCTTCGGCCCAAAGGTGCTGGGCGTCCTCGACCTGCCCACCGTGGTGGAGGGGCACAGGGAACTGCACGAGGCCTCCCGGCTGCTCCTGGCGGTGTCGGTGATGGCCGTCGCCCTGCGCTACCCGTTCCACGACGTGCGCTCGAGGACGAAACCGGTGGCCGTCCTGCTGGTGGCGGCCATGCTGGGGATGGCGCTGATCACCACGGCGCTGTCGGCCGCCGTCCTCGGAGTCGGCCTCGGCGCGGCGGCGCTGCTGGGCGCGGCCCTGTGCCCCACCGACCCGGTGCTCGCCTCCAGCGTGGTCACCGGCGAGCCGGCCGAGAAGACGATCACCGCCCGCACCCGGCAGCTGCTCTCCCTGGAGTCGGGCGCCAACGACGGTCTCGCCCTGCCCCTGGTACTGGCCGCGGTGGCGATCGCCGGAACCCTCGGCGGCACCGACGCGCTGCTGGAATCGCTGTGGCAGGTGCTGGGCGCGGTCGTCTTCGGAGCGGCGGCGGGCGCGCTGGGCGGCAGGGTGCTGCGCAAGGCGGAGGAGCACCGGAGCGTCCAGTCCGGGCCCCTGCTCGTCTACACCCTGCTGCTGGCCCTCCTCGTCCTCGGTGCGGCCGGGCTGATGCGCCTGGACGGCGTCCTGGCCGTCTTCGTCAGCGGGCTGGCCTTCAACGCGACGAGCTCGGTCAGCGAGCGCGCCGACGAGGACAAGAACGACGAGGCGGTCAACCGCTTCCTCGTCCTGCCGCTGTTCGTCGTGCTCGGCGCCATGATCCCCTGGCGCGAGTGGGGCGAGTTGGGCTGGTGGCGCGGCATCCTGCTGGTCCTGGGCGTTCTGCTGCTGCGCCGCCTGCCGATCCTGCTGGCGCTGAAGCGGCCGCTCTCCCTCACCTGGCGCGACACCCTCTTCATGGGCTGGTTCGGCCCCATCGGCGTCTCGGCCCTGTTCTACCTGACGACGGAGGCCCACCGGCTCGGCGCCGACCCGACGGTACTGGCCGCCGGAACGCTGGTCATCGCCGCCAGCACCGTCGCGCACGGCGTCACCACCACCCCCGGCCTGTCCCTCTACTCCGGGGCGGGCGAGAAGGGCCGGGAGGCGGCGCGATGAACGTGCCGACGGCACTGGCCGGCTGCGCCCTGGTGATTCTGGCGCTGGCCGACGCGGTGGTCACCGCACTGTCGATGGTCACGGTCACCGGCCCGGTCAGCGGCCGGGTGGCCAGGGCCGTGTGGCGGACGTCCCTGGCGCTCAACGCCCGGACCGGACGCGGCTCGGTCTTCCTGAAATGGAGCGGGACGTGCACCCTGCTGGCCACCTTCACGACGTGGGCGGTGCTGCTGTGGGCCGGGTGGTGGCTGGTCTTCAGCGCCGACACGGCCTCCGTCGTCGCCTCCCGTACCGCCGTGCCCGCCGACGGATGGGACCGGGTGTACTTCACCGGCTACACGGTCTTCACCCTGGGCATCGGCGACTACGTGCCGGACACCGCCTGGGCCCAGGTGGCCACCGCCGTCGCCTCCCTGTCGGGACTCTTCCTGGTGACGCTCTCCCTCACCTACCTGGTGCAGGTGGTCCAGGCGGTGGTCCACAAGCGGGTGCTCGCCCAGCAGATCCACTGTCTGGGCCGGGACGCCTTCGGCATCATCGCCGCCGGGTGGACCGGAAGCGGCTTCAGTTCCATGTTCAACGGTCTCTTGCGAGGAATCCTGGCCCTTCAGGGCCGGGAGGAATCGCATCCTTGACCTGGACGGCGCACAGCGCCGCCGTTCACTCCGGTCGTTTCTGGTTCTCGATGTACTCGCGGATGATCTCCAGGGGGGCGCCTGCGCAGGAGGCGGCGAAGTACGACGGGGACCAGAGGTGGTTGCCCCACAGGTACTGGCGGACGTGTGGCTCGAACTCTTTCCGCAGATAGTGCGCCGAGACTCCCTTGAGCCGGTTGACCAGGGTGGAGATCGACAGCTTCGGCGGGTAGTGCACGAGCAGGTGGACGTGGTCGTCCTCGCCGTTGAACTCCCGCAAGGTCGCGTCCAACTTGGTGCAGACGTCCCGCATGACCTCTTCGCAGCGCGTGAGCATCGTGTCGGTGAGGACGCCGCGCCGGTACTTCGTGACAAAGACAAGATGCACATGAAGGTTGAAGACGACACTACGACCTCGGCGTAGATTGGGGTCTGGTTCCCATCGGGGTGACATAGGCAAAACGGTATAGTGACCACGTGAAGTTGGTTGTGCGGGTGAAGCTGCTCCCGGACGAGGCCACCGAGGCCGCACTCCGGGAGACGCTGCGTCTGTGCAACCGCGCCGCGAACCACGCCTCACGGCGCGCATTCGACACCGGCATCACGGGCAGGACCCCCCTCCAGCGCCTGGTGTACGGAGACCTGAAGGGGATGGGCCTGTCCGCGCAGCCCGCGATCCATGTCGCGCGGAAGGTCGCCGGGGCCTATGCCACGCTGAAGGCGAACCTGAAGGCCGGGAACTACGGCCGCGAAGGATCGAAACGCCGCGCGGCCGCCGAGTCCAGGCCGATCCGTTTCCGCAGGGACGCGGCCCAGCCGTTCGACGACCGCTGCCTGTCCTGGCAGACCGACGCCCGCACCGTGTCCATCTGGACCCCCGCGGACGCTCCGGGCGTATCCCGTTCGAGGCCTCCGCCGACCAGATGAAGACGCTCACCGAGCACCGCCGCGGCGAGAGCGACCTCGTGCACCGGGGCGGCAACTGGTACCTGTACGCCACCTGCGAGGTGCCCGAGGCCGACCCGATCGAGCCGGAGGGGTTCCTCGGCGTCGATTTGGGAATCGCGAACATCGCGACCACCAGCGACGGCACCGTCCACGCGGGCAAGCACCTGAACCAGGTCCGGCACCGCAACCGCCGGCTCCGGCAGCGCCTCCAGACCAAGGGGACGAAGTCCGCCAAGCGGCTGCTGCGCAAACTCTCCGGCCGCGAGGCCCGCTTCGCGGCCGACACCAACCACCGCATCTCCAAGCAGATCGTGACCGAGGCTGAACGCACCTCGCGCGGCATCGCCCTGGAAGACCTGGGCGGCATCCGCGAGAGGGTACGGCTCCGCAAGCCCCAGCGGGTCACGCTGCACACCTGGAGTTTCGCCCAGCTCGGCGCGTACATCGCTTACAAGGCGCTCCGGGCGGGTGTGCCGGTGGTCTGCGTGGACCCGCGCTACACCTCGCAGGGGTGTTCGGCGTGCGGCCACATCGACAAGAAGAACCGGCCCGCACAGGCCATCTTCTGCTGCATGTCGTGCGGCTTCGCTGAGCACGCCGACGTGAACGCAGCCCGCAACATCGCCGCGCGCGGTGTCGCGGGCTGGGCAGTGAGTCACGCTGCCGACGACGCGGCCTGACCCGTACCCACCAGGCACGGGATGGAGCTGCAAGCTCGGCCCTTCAGGGCCGAGAAGTTGACCCAGCAACTGGTCTCCCTGACCGAGCCGCTGCTGCGCCTGGGCGAGCAGCACCTGGCCTACCCGGTCGTCCACTACTTCCACTCGACCCGGCGGAGCAAGGCACCCGCCCGCGCGCTGGCCGCCCTCGACGACGCCCTGCTGCTGCTCCGTGCCGGCGTCGCCCCCGGAAGCCGGCCCGACCCGGCGGCCACCGGGCCTCTGTGGTCCGCCCTGGACCAGGTGCTGGACACCCTGCGCGGCCAGTTCTTCGCCCGGGCCGAGCAGGAACGCCCCGCGCCCGCGCTGTCGGTGCTGCGGGAGGCGGGCGTCTCCGTGGTCGACGAGGGGGGAGTACGCGGCCCGCGTCCGCGAGCACACCGGGCGGCGGCGAGCCCTCCAGGGGTTCCTGCGCAGCGTCAGGCCCTGTCCCTAGTGGTCGCTCGCCGGGATATCCAGGCGCTCGGTGAAGGTCTTGCCGCCGTCGGTGGATTCGTAGACACCACCGGCGGTGGCGGCCAGGACGCGGTCGGGGGTGACCGCGGTGAGCGCCTGTGCCTGCCCGCCGGGCACCGTGCCGGTCTCCGTCCAGCTTCCGCCGCCGTCGCCGCTGTGGTGCACCGTGCCGTCGGAGGCGATCCCGTACAGCCCGTCCTCACCGGCCCAGGACAGGTACGCCAGCACCGGTTCGGCGCCGCCCGCGAAGGTCTCGCCGCCGTCGGTGCTACGGGCGACGCCGCCCTCGGTGGTGGCCAGGACGGTGTCGGGGTCGGCGGGGCTGACGGCGATGTCCAGGGCGGCCAGCTCCGCCCGCTCGTCCCAGCTCTCGCCGTCCTCGCTGACGCGCAGCATCCCGTTCGTGCTGTCGTATCCGTAGACGGTGTTGCCGGCCTGTTCCAGGGCGTGGAAGTCGACCTCACCGGCCAGGGAGAGGGCCTTCCAGGTCTTCCCCGCGTCGGTGCTCTTGATCAGGCCCCGGTTGGCGGGCTCGTCGCTGCCCTCGGCCGGGTGGCCGCTGCCGAGGAAGGTGTCCGGCCCGGCGACGGCGAAGCCCATGTAGTCGGCGGTGTCGCCCATGCGCTTCGCGGAGCCCTCGCCGTCGACGGCGAGAACGCCGCGGTGGGTGGCGACGTAGAGCTTCCCGTCGCCGGGGTTGATGCCCAGTCCGTGGATGTGGCCGATGCCGGCTCCGCCGTCGTGGGTATGTCCGGCGGAGGAGCCCTGGTGGTCGTCCTGGCCGCCCGAGCAGCCGGCCAGGACGGCGGCCAGCAGGGCCGTCGCGGCGGCCAGGGAACGGGGACGCGGGCGGGGGCGGGAACGGAGTGGCATCGGAAATCCTGTCGTCGGTGCGGTGCGGTGCGGTGCGGTGCCGTCAGCCAATCTACGACGACCGCCACCGGGCCCGGCGTGGAGGGCGCCGGCAGGCCCCGCCCGTACGCGGCGCCGCCCCGGCCGGGGGCCGGGGCGGCGGAGGAGACAGCGGTCCCCTGAATCGGAGGGGGCCTCAGAGGGTCGCCAGCAGCTCGTTGCAGGCCTGCTCGCAGCGACGGCAGGCCTCGGCGCAGACGCGGCAGTGCTCGTGCATGTCGGCGTGGCGCTCGCACTCCTCCGCACAGGACTTGCAGACCATGGCGCAGGCCTGGAGCTGGGTGCGGGTGATGTTGGCGTCGTAGCCGGTGTGCCGGGACAGGATCTTGCCGGTGGCCTCACAGATGTCCGAGCAGTCCAGGTTGGTGCGGATGCACTTGCGCAGCTCGGCGACCATGTCCTCCGACAGGCAGGCGTCCGCGCACGCCGTACAGGCCTGCGAGCAGTCGAAGCACTCGGCGATGCAGCGCTCCATGGCCTCGCGGTTCACACCGCCGAGGTCGGCCGGGTAGGTGCGCAGCATCTCGCTGACCATCGTCGTCATGGTTGTCCCCTTTCGCGTGGTTTCTTGCGATCCCGCAGGCCTGTCCGGACGTGGGGCAGGATCCGCGGTGCCGTGCGAACGGGTAACACCCGGAAGCGGTGCGTAAACCGGCAATCGGGGCAATCGGGGCCCGCGCCGTGCGGACCCCGACTCCCGGCGCCGGCTCTACTTCCGGCCGAGCAGCTCCTCCATCGTCTCGATCTCGGCGTTCTGGGCGGTGATGATGTCGTCGGCCATGGCCTTCGCCGGGCCGTAGGAGCCGTTCTCCTTCTGTTCCTCGGCCATGGTCACCGCACCCTTGTGGTGCTCGATCATCATTTCCAGGAAGGCGGTGTCGAACGCCCCGCCGGAGGACTTCTCCAGATCCGCCATCTCCTCGGGAGTCATCATCCCGCTCATCCCGTGGGAGTCGTGGCCGGAGTGGTCCATCCCGTCCATGCCCTCCGTCTTCGGGGGCACCTGCTCGCCCCAGGACTCCAGCCATCCGGACATGGTCTCGATCTCCGGGTCCTGGGCCTTCCTGATCTCGGCCGCCAGGTCCTTGACCTTCTGCGAGGCGGCCCGGGTCTCGGCCATCTCGGCCATCACCACCGCCTGCCGGTGATGGGGGATCATCCCCTGGGCGAAGGAGACGTCGGCGGCGTTGTGGGAGCCGGCCGGGGCGGAGGAGCCCGCGGCGGGCTTGTCGTCGTGAGCGCCGCGGCCGGCGGGAGAGGACTCCTGGGAACCGCAGGCGGCCAGGACGGCGGCGGCGGTCGCGGCGGCCACCGCGAGGGCGGCACGGCGCAGGGTGAAACGGTGTGCGGTCATGGTGATACGAACTCCTGCTGTGGGAGGGAAGCCCCGAAGGGGGCGGGATACGGGCGCGTCGCGCACGGCACCGGCTCCCGGACGGGGCGGCGGCCGCGCGGAGGCACGCCTATATGCGCAGGAGTTGCAGTTCGCTCAGCGATGGGGGAGCGCGGCCGGAGAGAGCCGCCGAGGGCGCCCGCCCCGCGAAGGGCGCCTCCGCCGCCGGGGCGACGGCGGAGGCCGGGGGCGCCGGCAGGACGGGCGGGCCGGAGGTGCCCACGGTCGCGCAGGTGGCGTCGGCGTGATCCGGGTGCCCGTTCGTCCCGTGGTCCGGGTGCGCACAGGCGTCGTCCGCGGCAGTGCCAAGGGATCCGTACGCGGCGGCCTCCGCGCTCTCGGGCATCGCGTGGCCGGCCGCGGGCGCGCCCCGAGGAGCGTTCGACGGGGCGGTCGCTCCGGCCGGAGCCAGGCCGTGCATGGCCACCACTCCGGTCAGCACCGCCAGAACCAGCAGCACCATGCGGACCCGGGCCCGGTGGGGGCGGATCGGTGGGTGCGGTCGCCGGTTCACACGGACATTCTACGGACGCGCCGTCACGGGGACCGGGAGCGGGGCGGGGATGGACGGCGGGCGGAGTGGCTTCGGGCCTGTCGTCCGGTCCGCGGCACGCCCTCCACACCGGGTACGCCGCACGGGAGCGGCGTCAGCCGGGCCTGATGTTGTGGTTGAGCCGGAAGACGTTGCCGGGGTCGTACTCGGCCTTGACCGCGGCCAGCCGCCGGTGGTTGTCCGGCCCGAACCCGGCGACCACGCGGTCCTCGCCCTCGTGCCCGATGAAGTTGAGGTAGACCGCGCCGGTCGACCAGGGCCTGACGTCCGCGCGTACGTCGTGGGCCCACCGCCTGACGCGCTCGTCGTCGGCGGGGTCCTCCCACAGCCCGAAGGGGTGGACCACCCACGGCGCCCGCCGCCAGGGGATCGGATGGCCTTCCGGGCCCCGCGCGACCGCGCCGCCCTGGGGGAAGAGGACGTGCTGGGAGGGCGAGGGCACGAGCAGATCGGCGGCGCGGGCGCAGAAGGCGTCCACGGCCGGGTCCGGGAGGGAGGCCAGGTACTCGGCCGACCAGTAGTTCCGGTAACCGGGCGGGTCGTCGAGCATGCACTGCAGGTCGGCGTAGGACAGTTCGGTGATCATCTCGGCGTCGTGGTCCATGTCGAGCATGGGCTCGGCGACGTCGCGCATCTCCTGCATGCCGCCCGCGTACGTGATCAGCACAGCGCAGGCGAGCTTCCCGGCCATGTCGGCGGGGACGAACTCCTCGGGCGGCGCGGTCAGGTAGATGAGCCCCCCGCCGACCTCGTCCGGGGCGGACTCCAGGAAGTCGCGGTAGACCCGCGCCACGTCCGGTCCCGCCTCGGGCCGCCACATCAGCAGGGCCGCGGTCACCTCCGGAAGCGGGTGCAGCCGCAGGGTGAGCGAGGTGGCCACGCCGAAGTTGCCGCCACCACCGTGCAGCGCCCAGAACAGCTCCGGGTTCTCCTCCTCGCTCGCGCGCACGGTGCGGCCGTCCGCGGTGACCAGCTCGGCGGACAGCAGGTTGTCGCTCGCCAGACCGAACCTGCGGTCCAGCCAGCCCGAGCCGCCGCCCAGCACGAACCCGCCCACCCCGGTGGTGGAGACCCGGCCGCCGGTCGTCGCCAGACCGTACGGCTCGGCGGCCCGGTCCAGGTGGCTCATGACGGCGCCGCCGCCGACCCGCGCGGTGCGCCTGCGGGGGTCGACCACGACCGTGTGCATGCGCCGCAGGTCGACGACGATGCCGCCCTCGGTCAGGGCCATGCCCGCGACGCTGTGCCCGCCGCCGCGGACCGCGATCTCCAGACCGTTGGCCCGCCCGAACCGGATCGCCTCGGCGACATCGTGTTCGGTCTCGCACTGGGCGATGACGGCGGGACGCCGGTCGATCATCGCGTTGAAGACCGTGCGGGCCTCGTCGTAGGGCGCGTCGCCGGGGGTGATGACATCGCCGGCGAAGTCGGCGCCGAGGTCGGTGAGGGCTGTTCCGCCCACGCTGCGGGACACCATGTCGCCCCCTTTTTTCGTCGGGGCACCGGTCGGACCTCACCTTCCACCGTAGCCCCGGGCGGGACGGAGCGGCGGGTCAGGCGGGCGTCCACACGTACGGCACGGTAGTGGTCACCGCGCGGAACCCGGCGCGGCGCAGGAGCGGCGCATGTCGGTGGAGGCGTCGGCATGCGGGTACAGCGCGCCGAACTCCGCCGCGAGCCGGGCCCGGGCGGCGACCACGGCCCGGTAGATCCCGCGGCCACGCCGGCCGGGCAGCGTCGAGCCGCCCCGCAGCCCGGCGAAACCGCTGCCCGACCGGAGGACGAGCCATGCGGCGCAGACCACCTGACCGCCCGCCTCGGCGACCATGACTGCGGTCCCGTCCGGAGCCGCGGCGGCCGCGGCCGCCGGATGGTCGCCCGGCCAGCCCTGGTCACCGCCCCGGACGGCCGTCTCCAGCGCGGCCACACGGCGCAGGCCGGCGTCCTCGGCGACACGGCGCACAATGACGCCGTCCGGCGGTTCCACGGGGGCCGCGCCGATCTCGGACACCGGGGCGACCAGCACCGCCGCCCGTCCTCCGGGGACGGCCCCGGCGGACAGCGGACAGCGGACGGCCGGTCAGTCCGTCCGGTGGGTCGTGCGCGTGGGTCCGCCACTCCGCAGGCGCTTTACGCACGGCGAAGAAGTCGCGTTGCCGGAGGACGAGGCGCTCCAAATCCCATACGGGCGGCCCGGCATAACGCGGAGTCACGATGAGGCCGCGAGCCCGGCCCACGATCCGCGGCCGTGGCCCGTCCCGCTCCTGGACGACCCCGGCAGCCGGATTCGGGAAGACCCCTCGCAGCCGGTCGTCGTAGACGGTCAGCAGGACGTCGGCGATGTCCTTCACCTCCGAGCACGGCAGGCGCCGCTCCGCCGGGGCCGCGACCGGCGTGCGACTGCCGTGTGGACGGCGCATGACCGGTGCCGTGCCGGGAGGGGGGAGGGACGAGGTGGGAGGGAAATCCCCTGTTCCGCACGCCTTTTTGCGGCGTTCCGGGAAACTCCCTTGTTTGGGTGGCGAGTTCATGGCAATGCGGTTCTGTGAAGACGACAAGGAGGTACCCAGACATGGGCATCATCGCGTGGATTCTCATCGGTCTGCTCGCCGGAGCGATCGCCAAAGCCCTCATGCCGGGCAAGGACCCGGGCGGCATCCTCGTCACGATGCTGATCGGTATCGTGGGCGGCCTTCTCGGCGGTTTCCTCGGCAAGGTGATATTCGGTGTCGATTCGATCGACGGATTCTTCGAACTCTCCACCTGGATCGCCGCCATCATCGGCTCGGTCATCGTTCTGGCCGTCTACCGGGCCGTGACCGGCCGCGGCAACCGCCGCCACGTCCACGCCTGACCCGGCAGGGGTCTTCCGGACATGTGGTGGCCGGTGACCGACCCGTCGCCACGCCGGCCGGCCGGCGTGGCGCGGCGAGCCCTTCGGACCGGAACCGCCGAACGGCTCGCGGGCGATTCGCACGCCCCCGGCGGTCCGCTCAGCACAGCGGACCGCCGGGGGCGTGCCGTGCGAGGGGCCGCCCGCCGGAGCTCCGCGCACTTGACTTCCGGCCCGGACCGCCGGGAGGAAGGACGGGAAAGGGGAATCCGGCCGGGCGTCCCGGGTTCCGGAGTTATTTTCCTTCACCGATTCGCATGCACCGGCCGAGTAATTGTCCGGTGCGGAATTCCCGGTAAGGGAATTCCGCACCGGAACGCCGTCGTTCCGCCCGGCGGGAGACGGTCCCGGTGCCCGGGCGGCCCGGGGTCAGGGCTTGCGGGCGACCGCGGCGTAGCAGGCCGCCTCGGCGTCGCCGACGTCGCCGAAGGTCTGGCCGGGGTCGGGACGCCAGCGGTGGGAGGTGGTGATCCCCGGCTCGAACAGCTCCCAGCCGTTGAAGAACCGGGTGAACTCCTCCCGGGTGCGGGCCTGTCCGGGGGTTCCCGAGGCGCGGTAGGCCTCGGTGAGGCGGGCGATGCCCTCCGGGTCGAAGTCGGGGGTGACATGGCTGATGGCCAGGGTGCTGCCGGACGGCAGCGCGTCCTTGAGGTGTTCGACGATCTCGTGCGCCCGGTGCTCGCCGGGTACGAAGTGCAAAAGCGCGTTGAGGCTGAGCGCCACCGGCTCGCCCAGGTCGAGGGTCTCCTCCACCTCGGGAGAGGCCAGGAGGGCGGCCGGGTCGGTGGCGTCGGCCTGGACGTAGGCGGTACGTCCCGAGGGGTGGCTGCGCAGCAGGGCCTGGGCGTGGGCGAGGACGATGGGGTCGTTGTCGGCGTAGACCACCCGCGACTCGGGGGCCACGCCCTGGGCCACCTCGTGGAGGTTGGGCGAGGTGGGGATGCCGGTGCCCACGTCGAGGAACTGGCGCATGCCGGCGGTGGCCAGGAAGCGGGTGGCCCGGTGCATGAACTCCCGGTTGGTGCGGGCGGCTACCAGGACGGAGGGGAAGAGGGCCATGGCCCGCCCGGCGGCCTCGCGGTCGGCGGGGAAGTTGGTGTGGCCACCGAGGTAGTAGTCGTACATGCGGGCGGAGTGCGCCCGGTCCAGTTCCAGGTCGACCGCGCTGTCGTCCGCGCCGCCGGTGGTGCCGTCGACCGTCTGGGACACCTTGACCCCGCCCTTCGTGAGTACTCGTCGGTTCGCCGCCGGATTCCCGACACGACTGTGGGAGAGGGTGGTTGGGGAAGGGGGGTGTGCTGTACCGTCCCCTCCACCCATCACGGCGGTAATCACACTATTACGCTGGGCTCATTTTTTGGGAAAACCACTGTCCGACGATGCCCACGATCCGATTGGCTTGGCGGGCGAGGTCCCGTCCCCTCGCGCCGGCGGCGGCCTCCACCCGGGAGTGCCGCGGTACCCGCAGGGCGGGACGCCCGCGACCGACGACCCGACGAGCACCCACACGGAGCCGGGAAGACCCGCGGTGAACACCCCTGACAACGTCCCCGTCGACGTGGACGCCGACCCCCCACAATCCTCTGTCCGCCACCGGCGGACAACCCTGACCTTCGACGCCTTCCACGAGTACCACCACCGGGCGTGGCTGAGGTACGCCCGCACCCAGGTGGGCAGCCGCACCGGGGCGGAGGCGGTCGTGGAGGCCGCCTGCGCCCAGTTGCTGAGCCACTGGAACCACGTGCTGGAACAGGAGTCCGTCCCGGCCTACGCCTGGGCGGTGCTCAAGGAGCGGATCCGGGAGTGGCTGGACCGCCACGGCCGTGCCCCGGCGCTGGCGGAGACCGCGGCCTTCGACGCCGCCTGCCGCGGCCGGCTGCTGGACGAACTGCTGGACGGGACGGACGGGACGGACGGAGCGGATGGAGTAGACGGAGCGGACGGTTTCACCTCCCTGGAGAACGGGCTGCGCCTGTACGCGGCCATCGCCGAACTGCCCGAACGGCAGCACGACATCGTCGTCCTGCGCTATGTACTGGGGTGTCCCGAGGAGGACGTGGCCGAGTACCTGGGCTGCGGCACGGTCGCCGTGCGCGCGCAGGTGCGGCACGCCAAGAGGAAACTGGCGGCCAGGCTGGGCCGAAGAAGGAACCACAGGACGGGGGAGCGGTAACGTGCGAGGCATGGGGGAGCACCGCAGGATCGACGCGCTGCTGGACGGGGCCGAGGTCCTCGGCGGCGAGTACGACGACTACGACCCGGCCGCAGCCCGGGAGCGCATCGCCCGTGCACTGGGCGCCGGCCCGCCCTCCGCGCGGCAGCCCTCGCACACGGACACCGGATGGCGGTACCGCACCGTCCACGAACAGGCCGCCCACGACCTGGACCTGGCCATCTCCTTGGTGGTGGGTTCGCCCGGGGCGGCCGGGAGCCTGGCGCGGCTGGTCGACCACCGGCGCACCGAGCCCGAGGGTGCCCTGGTCTTCGCCTGTCTGCTCCATCTGGTCGGCCACCGGGACGCGGCCCAGTTCTGGTGGCAGTTCGCGGCCGGAGGCGGCAGCCGCACCGCGGCCTTCTGCCTCTGCCTCCACCACCGGAGCCTGGGGGAGTTCCGGGACGCCGACTACTGGCGCCGGCAGGCCGCCCTGCTGGGGAGCGCCGGCACCGCCGCCCGCGCCCCCCGCGGCACCGCCGCGGTGCCCGGCCCGCACGGCTTCCTGCTGCCGGACGCCATTCGCCGGGACCTGCTCAGCCAGTGCCACCGCGGGCGGCACCCCCGGCTGCCGCCCGCGGTGGAGGCGGTGGTCAACCGGCTGCGTGTCGAGGGGGACGACGAGGACTACGGCGAGATCCCCCGGCCCGAGCCGGGCCTGCCGGACGAACTGGCCGGGTCCCGCCCCCACTGAGGCGGGTGCGGGCGCCGGGCGGTGCGGGCGGGGGACTCACTCGCCGGTGCCGCTCCCGTCCTCGCCGGCGTACCGCAGCGCGGCCTCGTTCTCCTGTGCCATCCGGCGCAGGGCGGCCAGGACCGGCTCCATCAGGACGGTCAGCACCAGAGCCCGTTCGGCGATGTCGATCCGGTCCTCGATCCCGGCGAGCTGGTCCAGGTCCAGCCGGGCGGTGGCGGCGGCCAGCTCGGCGTACGGCACCAGTTCGTCGGCGCCGTAGTCGGCGCCGACCTCGTGCAGCGCACGCAGTCCGGCGGCCAGCGCCTCGCGCAGCGGCGACCGCTCGGTGATGTTCCAGCCCACCCGCTCGATGAGCCGTTCCACCTCGGCCGCGCTGCCGTTCCCGCCTTCCCCGCCTCCCGCGTTCTTTCCGCTCTCTGCGCTCTTCTTGTCCGCCCGCGCGGACACCGGGGCGCTCAGGGCGTAGTGGGTGACGCCGAGGGTCTCGTACCGGTCGAGCGGCTCGGCGACCGCCTCCAGAACCTCCCTGGCGGCGGCCACCGAGAGGCCGCCGAGGGTGATCAGCGCTCTGACCAGGCGCAGTCGGCGCAGATGGTCCTCGTCGTACTCGGCCTGGTTGCTGGCCGTCGCCAGGCCGGGCCGCAGCAGTCCCTCCCGCAGATAGAACTTGATCGTCGGGATGGGGACACCGCTGCGGCGGCTCAGCTCGGACATCCTCACGGGGTTCCTCGATTCTGCGGCGGGTGCTGCGGTGTGTACCGCGAGTTGACCGGAGAGTGTAACGTGTCACTATCGATAGTAGATAGTGTCACTATTCATCGCAGGTGACGCCGTGCGCCTGCCCGCGAGTCAAGGACCCCGCGTCATGCCCGAGCTTTCCTGGACCACGGTCAACCCGGCCGCTCCCGCCACCGAAGCCGTCGTCATGGCCTCCCGGCTGGAGGTCGGCTCCCTGCGGCACGTCCCCCGCTTCTTCCGGCTCTCCCTGGCGTCGTGGCGCCAGGCCCGCCGGTCCCCGGGAGCCCTCGGGGTCTCGCTCATCGCCCAGTTCGGCCGCGGCGTCTTCTGGACCCTCTCGGCCTGGGAGAGCGAGGAGGCGCTGTACGCCTACGCCGGGGCCGAGCCGCACAAGTCGATCATGAAGCGGCTGCGGCCCGCCACCAAGGACTCCCACTTCGTCTTCTGGACCGTCCCCGCCGAGCGCCTGCCCGTCTCCTGGGAGGAGGCCCGCAACCGCCTGGCGCAGGCGCGGCCCCGGCAGCCCTGACCCGCCCATGACAGCACCCGGCCGTCCCGACGGGAGAACGACGGGGAAACGACGGGAGAGCACCGTCGTCCCGCCCTCCTTCGGAGCGGAGACGGTTCAGGCGGTCGCCGAGAAGTCCCCGCGCGAGCGGGCGGGGTGGCCGGCCCGTTCCGCCGCGACCCGCCAGGCGGCGACGACCGCCCGGCGGGCGCGGGCGGTGGCCGTGACCACGTCGCCCGACAGCCGGACCGGCCCGCCGACGTGGACGTGCACGCCGGGACGGCGCAGCGGGGCGGTGACGAACCCGGCGACCTGCTTGGCGGTGGACCCGGAGCTGATCCGGCGGGAACCGGCCTGCCCGAGAGGCACCACCGGGGCGCCGGTGGCCAGCGCCAGCCGGGCCAGTCCGCTGCGGAACGGGCCGGGCTCGGTCTCGCCGGAGTCCGCGCGGCGCGGCAGACCGCCCTCGCCGTAGATGAGCACGACCCGGCCCGCCGCGAGCGCGGCGGCGGCGCCCTCCAGCGATGCGGCGGCCCGCTCGGTGCCCCGGTGCACCGGCACGTGCCCGTCGCGGACGAGGGCCTGGCGCAGGCCGGGTATCCGCCACAGTCCGGCGGTCGCCAGCACCACGGGCCGGGTGTCCAGGCGGTGCAGGGCGGCCAGGACCACGCCGGGGTCGACCAGGGAGGTGTGGTTGGCGGCGACGATGCTGCCGGGCGCGATGTCGGCGCCGGGGTCGGAGGTGACCCGCAGGCGGCCGAGAGCGGGAACGACGGTACGGGCGACGGTGCTGAGCACGGCGGGCTCCTCTGGGTACTCCTGTGCGGTTGCCGGTGGGTCCGCCGGACGCCGGACGCTCGGTGCCGGAGGCCGGGAGGGCGGCGTACCCCATCCTCGCCGGGCGCGCCCGGCGGCGCCTGAGTAGCCGTACTCATCCGCCTCCGGGCGTTCCCGCACGGCCCGGAGCGGCAGAGGGCGGCGGGGGCGGCGGGGGCGGTACTCCCGGAGCGCGGAGGAAAAGCGCGCCAAGCGCTGAGATCGTCAGGCAGCCCCCCAGCCCCCCAGCCCCCCAGCCCCCACGGGAACGGAGCGGACATGCGCGGGCCCCGCCGCTCGTGGGGGAAGCGGCGGGGCCCGCGGTGCGCGGCCGTACGTCTCGGCGCACCGTACGGACGCGGGACCGGAACGGCAGTGGGGCCGGCGGCTACCGGCCCGGCTTGCGGCCCAGACCGCCGGCCACCAGCAGGCCGGCGATGTCCAGCGGGGCCTTCACCGGCTCGTCGGGCTGCCAGTACGGCAGGTAGACCACGCCGGGCTCGACCATTTCCAGGCCCTCGAAGAAGGCGGCGATGCGAGCCATGCTCCGCAACTGCCCCCGGCCGAGGGCCTGCCGCAGCACCGACTCCAGACCGCGGGCCTCGGGGGTCGAGGAGCAGAAGTGGGTGAGCAGCAGGTAGCCGCCCGGCCCCAGCCACTTCTTGTAGGTCTCCACCAGCCCGTCGGGATCCTCCTCGTCGAGGAGGTGGTGGACCACGGCGTTGAGGATCAGCCCCACCGGGCGTTCCGGGTCCAGCATGCCGGTCACGTCGGGGTGACCCAGCAGGACGTCGGGCTCGCGTATGTCGGCGGTGACGACGACGGTGCGGTCGTCGTCCTCCAGTAACGCGCGGCCGTGGGCGAGGACGATGGGGTCGTTGTCGACGTAGACGACCTTCGCCCCGGGGTTGACCTCCTGGGCCACCTGGTGGGTGTTCTGCGCGGTGGGCAGGCCGGAGCCGATGTCCAGGAACTGGTCGATGCCCCGGCGTGCCATGTGGCGCACCGCCCGCACCAGCAGCCTGCGGTTGGTGCGGGCGCCCTCGCCTCCGTCGGGGAAGGCCCTGGCCACCTGCTCGGCGATCTCCTGGTCCACCGGGTAGTTGTCCTTGCCGCCGAGGATGGCGTCGTAGACGCGGGCGATGCTGGGGACGGAGGTGTCGATCTCGACCGGCTCCCGGGCCGAACGGCTCCGTGTCCAGCTCATGTCGTCGGCCATGTGGTGTGTCCTTACGTCTGTGTGAGTGGACGTCGGGTCGTGCGGACCGGACGGGGCGGTGCGTGCGCGGCCCCCGGACGGCAGGCGGGCCTGGAGCCGGCCGGCCGGGGACCCGCGGGTTCAGGAGAGGAGGAAGTCCGCCTCCCCCGCCTTGGCGCCCTGGACGAAGGCGCTGATCTCACCGGGGGTGTAGATCAGCGCGGGACCGTCCGGATCGGTGGACTGGCGGATGGCGACCCGGCCGTCGGGCAGCCTCCTGGCCTCCAGGCAGTTGCCGCCGTTGCCGCCGCTCCACGGCCTGTGCCAGCCCTCGGCGCCGAGGTCGCTGGCGCGCATGCCGTTGTATATGCGGTCCATCTCAGAGCTCCTTGCGGAAATCCCGGAGGATCTCCTTGGTGCGTCGTGCCGTTGCCGCCTGGGCCGACATACGGTCCAGGAGTTCGAGGTGGGAGGCGACCTCGGTGCGTTCGTCCAGGTAGACGGCGCCGGTGAGGTACTCCACGTAGACCATGTCCGGGAGTTCGGGGAGCCCGAAGCGGAACAGGACGAACGGCCCGTAGGTGCCCGGGTGGAAACCGGAGGAGAACTCGGTGATCTGCAAGGTGACGTTGGGCCGCTCCGCCTCCTCCAGCAGCCGGTCGGCCTGGGCCCGCATGACCTGCGGCGGGCCGACGGGGCGGCGCAGGGCCGTCTCCTCGACCAGGACCCACAGACGCGGGGCGTCCGCGCGGGTGAGCAGGCGCTGGCGCTCCATGCGCAGCGCCACATGCCGCTCGACCTCGCCCTTGACGGCCCGGCCGACCGCGCCCTTGCGCAGTATGTGCCGGGCGTACTCCTCGGTCTGCAGCAGGCCCGGGACGACGTGCGGCTCGTAGGCCCGGATCACCCTGGCGGAACTCTCCAGGCTGACGTGGACGCTGAACCAGTCCGGCAGCACATCGCGGAACCGCTGCCACCAGCCGGGCCTGTTGGCCTCCTCGGCCAGTGCGACGAAGGTCTCGGCTTCGTGGCCGGTGACCCCGTAGGCATCCAGCAGTAAACGGACGTACGGGATCTTCAGCGCGACCTCGGCCGTCTCCATCCTGCGGATGGTGGCGGAGGCGACGTGGAGGACCTTCGCGGCCTCCTCGCGCCTCAGCCCCGCCTTCTCGCGCAGGTCCTGGAGCCGTCTGCCCAGCACGAGCTGGCCCACGGTCGGGGCGGACCGGGGCTCACTCATCGCGTAGCTCCTCCTGGTGTCCTGGCCATGTCCCGCAGTGTGCCACGGAGTTGACGGAGCGAACACCCTGCATCGGCAACTCTGCACTGTTCAGAGTGACCCTTGCCGACTGCCCTGCACGGTGAGCACAGTGGCGGTGTGAAACGGTTCACCCCGACGCGGTCCAGGGCGTGCTGCGCCCCCCACGACCGCCTCCTTCCCCCACCGCTGGAACCGGCCGTTCCGTCGGGCAGAACCGGCTCCCGGCCGTGACAGCCGGAGGCCGGCCCCCGCCGCGCGGAACGGAGTTCGCCCTGCCGGCGCGCGCCGAGTCGGTGGCGAGGGCGCGCCGCCTCGTTCGGGGCCTGCCGGCCGGGTGGGGCGCGGACGAGGAGACCCGCGACACGGCGGCCCTGGTGGTCTCGGAGCTGTTCACCAACGCGGTGGTGCACACCGGCAGCGGATCGGTGGTGTGCGAACTGCGACAGGAGAGGGGCGCCGCGGCCGGGATGGGGGCACCGCTGCGCCTGGAGGTGCGCGGCCGCCGCCCGGGCCCGCCCGCCGGCTCCGCCCCCCGGGCCCGCCCGCCGGGAGAGGAGCACGGTAGGGGGCTGATGCTGGTCGAGGCCGTCAGCGACGCCTGGGGGATCCGGGAGGTGCACGGCTGCGGCTGGTCGGTGTGGGCCCGGCTGCCGGCCTCCGCCGCACGGCGCTGACGCGCGCCCCGGGCGCCGGTCAGGCCTTGCGGTAGCCGTACGCCTCCGTCGCGGCCGCCGCGACCGCGTCCAGGTCCGCGCCGGTTGAGGCGGTGACCACGGCCGCGACCGCGCCCTCGACGAAGGGCGCGTCCACCAGGCGGGCGCCCGGGGGCAGCTCGTCCTCCTCCGCGAGAAGCGTGCGCACCGTCAGCACCGCGCTGCCCAGGTCCACCAGCACCGCCACGCCCGCGCCCCGGTCGACCCGGCGGGCCGCCTCGGTGATCAGCTCCGAACTGGTGCCCAGCCCGCCGTCCCCGGTGCCGCCGGCGGGCGCTACGGGGACGTCGGCGCCGCCCGCCAGCCCCAGCGCCATATGGGCGACGGACTCGGCCACCTGCCTGCTGTGCGAGACCAGTACGACGCCGACCCGGCCGCTCACCCCGCTCATGCGGACTCCCCGGTCGCGACGGTGTTCGCGGTGTCGGCGAGCGCGGCGAAGAACAGCGCCGAGGAGGTGGCGCCGGGATCCTGGTGCCCGACGCTGCGCTCGCCCAGATAGCTGGCCCGGCCCCTGCGCGCCCGCATCGGCACGGTGGCCGCGGCCCCCTCCTCGGCGGCCCTGCGCGCCGCCCCGAAGCCGTCACCCGAATCGCCCAGCGCCTCGACGGCCGGATACAGCGCGTCCAGCATCGTCTTGTCGCCCCGCGCCGCGGAACCCAGCTGGGCCACCGCCTCCACCCCGGCGCGCAGCGCCTCCCGCAACCGCCCGGGATCCACGCTCTCCTCCGTGCCCAGCGCCTTGCCCGCGCGGCGCAGCAGTGTCCCGTACAGCGGGCCCGAGGCGCCGCCGACGGTGGAGATCAGCCGGCGCCCGGCGAGGGCGAGCACAGCGCCGGGGGAGGAGGGGGTCTCCTCCTCCAGGGAGGCGACCGCGGCCGTCAGACCGCGCCGCATGTTGGCGCCGTGGTCGGCGTCGCCGATGGCGGAGTCCAGCTCGGTCAGCCGGTCCGCCTCCCGGTCCACGGCGGCCGAGACCGCGGACATCCAGCGGCGGAAGAAGTAGGCGTCCAGTGCGACGGTCACCACGGTCTCCTTGTCTGCGGGCGGTGGCTGCGGTGGCTGCGGTGGCTGCGGTGGCTGCGGTGGCTGCGTCCGGTTCCCTGCCCGCCCGCCCGGGATCAAATCCCCCAGCGCAGCGCGGGAGTGCGCACCGGCGCGTCCCACAGCCGCAGCAGCTCCTCGTCCGCCTGGCACAGGGTGACGGAGCAGCCCGCCATGTCGAGCGAGGTGACGTAGCTGCCGACGAGGGTGCCGGCCACGGCCACGCGGCGTTCGCCGAGCACGCGGTGGACCTCGGCGGCGAAGCCGTACAGCTCCAGTAGCGGGGTGCCGCCCATGCCGTTGACCAGCGCCAGTACGGGAAGGTTCGGGCGCAGGTCGTCCAGCACCGCGTCCACCGCCGTGTCCGCGATCTCGCCGGAGGTCATCATCCCCCGCCGCTCGCGGCCCGGCTCCCCGTGGATGCCGATGCCCAGCTCCAGCTCGCCGGGCGGCAGGTCGAAGGTGGGCACACCCCGCGCCGGAGTCGTGCAGGCGCTCAGTGCGACGCCGAAGCTGCGGGAGGACTCCACCACCTGCCGGGCCACCGCCTCCACACGCTCCAGCGGCGCCCCCGCCTCGGCCGCCGCGCCCGCCAGCTTCTCCACGAACAGCGTGGCGCCGGTGCCGCGCCGCCCGGCGGTGTAGGTGCTGTCGACCACCGCCACGTCGTCGTCGACCAGCACCCTGGCGACCTGCACGCCCTCGTCCTCGGCCAGTTCGGCGGCCATGTCGAAGTTCAGCACGTCGCCGGTGTAGTTCTTCACCACGAACAGCACCCCCCGGCCGCTGTCCACGGCGGCCGCCGCCCGTGCCATCTGGTCCGGGACGGGCGAGGTGAACACCTCGCCGGGACAGGCCGCGTCCAGCATCCCGGGACCGACGAAGCCGCCGTGCAGCGGCTCGTGCCCCGAGCCGCCGCCGGAGACCAGCCCCACCTTGTCCGCGACCGGCGCGTCCCGGCGCACCACCACCCGGTTGTCCACGTCGACCGTCAGCTCCGGATGGGCGGCGGCCATACCGCGCAGGGCATCGGCCACCACCGTCTCCGGCACGTTGATCAGCATCTTCATGACTACCTCCGGAAGGGACGGCGGACGCCGAACGGGACAGGAGCGGGGGCGGAAAGGGGCGAGAAGATCAGTATCGCGGTGAATGTGCTCCAGGTCACCCCCACGTCGTACGGACGGATGGCCGGGGGCCCGCTCACTCCGGAAAAGTGTGCCAAGCGATCACATGGGGACGTGTGGCCCCCGCCCCCCGGCCGTACGGCCCTATGGAGGAGCATGGGAGAAGATCAGTGTGATCAGTGCACAACGGAACACGGTGCGGAGAAGCCGGGCGGGCAGCATGGACGTGGCCGCGGCCCCCGCACGGAGTTGGGAGAGGGAAGATGAACGGACCGGTCGTGGTAGGAGTGGACGGCTCGCCGTCGAGCCTGGACGCGGTGGCCGCCGCGGCACACGAGGCACGGCTGCGCGGTGTGGGGCTGCGGGTGGTGCACGCGTTCCTGTGGCCGGTCCTGCACGTGCCGCTGGGGCCGTCCCCGATGGGCCCGCCCGAGGGCGGGCTGCGCAACATGGCCGACCAGATGGTGGCGCAGGCGGTCGAGCACGCGCGCGGCGCTGAGGCCGGGATCGAGGTCGAGGGCGAGGTCGTCGTCGGCGAGCCGCTGACGGTGCTGGAGGCCCGGTCGCAGTCCGCGTCGCTGGTCGTGGTCGGCAGCCGCGGCCTGGGCGGTTTCACCGGACTGCTGCTGGGCTCCACGGCCGTGCACCTGTCCGCGCACAGCCACTGCCCGGTCCTGGTGGTGCGCGGCAGGCCGGACCCGACGGGTCACGTGCTGTTGGGCGTGGACGGCTCGGCGTCCGGCGAGGCCGCCGTCGGGTTCGCGTTCGCCGAGGCGTCGGCGCGGGGCGCGGCCCTGGTCGCTCTGCACACCTGGAGCAACTGGACCGGTCCGGTCTCCGGTGGTCCCGCAGAGCCGCTGCCCCTGGTCTACGACGTGGACATGCTCCGGGACGAGGAGGAGCGGGTGATGGCCGAGACGCTGTCGGGCTGGCAGGCGAAGTACCCCGACGTCACCGTGCACCGGCAGCTTGTCCAGGGGGGCGCCCGCCAGGCGCTGATCGAGGCCAGCGGCAGCGCCCAGCTGCTGGTGGTCGGGGCGCGCGGCCGGGGCGGCTTCTCCGGCCTGCTGCTGGGCTCGGTCAGCCAGGCCGCCCTGCACCACGCGCACTGCCCCGTCGTCGTGGTGCGGGCTTTTGGAGCCGACCGGAAGGGGTGAGGCCGTGCCGCGCCGCCCGGACTCTCCCGCCTCCGTCCTCCGCGTCGGGGAAGCCCACCACGGGCTGCCCGCCCACGAGGTCGTGCTGCTGCTGGAGACCGACCCCGACCGCGGTCTGGCGGGGGACGAGGCGGCGCGGCGGCTGGACCGCTTCGGGCCCAACACGCTTCCCGCCGCGGCGCGCGGCGGGCCGCTGCCGCGGGCCCTGCGCCAGTTCCACCATCCGCTGATCTACATCCTGATCGCCGCGGGCGCGGTCACCGCCGCGCTGGGCGAGTCCGTGGACTCCGCGGTGATCTTCGCGGTCGTGCTGATCAACGCGTTCGTCGGCTTCGTGCAGGAGTCGAGGGCCGAGGCCGCGCTGGACAGTCTGCGGTCGATGGTGCGCACCACGGCCAGGGTGGTGCGGGCCGGACGCGAGCGCGCGGTGCCCTCGGAGGATCTCGTCCCCGGGGACCTGGTGCTGGTGGAGGCCGGGGACAAGGTGCCGGCCGACGTACGCCTGCTGCGGGCGGTGGAGCTGCGGGTGGACGAGTCGGCGCTGACCGGCGAGTCCGTCCCCGTCGCCAAGGACGAGGTGCTGCTGGATCCGCTGACGCCGGTCGCCGACCGGCACAACACGCTCCACTCCGGCACGCTGGTGACGGCCGGGCGCGGGGCGGGTGTCGTGGTGGCCACCGGGGCCGGCACCGAGCTGGGGGAGATCCACCGGCTGGTGGGCGCCGCGGAGGTGCTGGCCACGCCGCTGACGGAGAAGCTCGCCAGGTTCAGCAGGGTGCTGACGGTGGTCATCCTGGTGCTGGCGGTGGTGACCTTCGCGATCGGCCTGGCCCGCGGGCAGGGCGCGTCGGATACGTTCACCGCGGCGGTGGCCCTGGCGGTCGGGGCCATTCCCGAGGGGCTGCCCGCGGTGGTCACGATCACCCTGGCCATCGGTGTGTCGCGGATGGCGCGCCGGCGGGCGGTGATCCGCAGACTTCCGGCGGTGGAGACGCTCGGCAGCACCACCGTCATCTGCTCTGACAAGACGGGGACGCTGACCGAGAACCGGATGACGGTGCGGGCGGTGTGGACACCGGACGGCGAGTTCTCCGTGAGCGGTTCGGGGTACGCCCCGGACGGCGACTTCCGGAGCGGGGACGGCGGCACCGTCTCCGTGGCGGCGGACCGGGCGCTGTACCGGTGCCTGCTGGCCGGGGCCCTGTGCAACGACGCAGTCCTCGTCGGCGGGGCCGGGGAGTCCGGAGGAGCCGGGGAGTCCGGCGGGGAGGGGCGCTGGAGCCTGACGGGCGATCCCACCGAGGGCGCGCTGCTGGCCGCGGCGGCCAAGGGGGGCCTGGGGCCGGACACCGCCGCGGTGTTCCCCCGCGTGGGCACCGTCCCCTTCAGCTCCGAGCGGCGGTACATGGCCACCGTGCACCGGGACGAGACGGCGGGCGGCCACCTCCTGCTGGTCAAGGGGGCCGTCGAACAGGTCGTGGAGCTGTGCTCGGCCGGGATGGGTGCCGACGGCGCCGTCCGGCCGCTGGACCGCGAGGCGGTCCTGCGCGCCGCCGACGAGCTGGCCGGCCGGGGGCTGCGGGTCCTGGCGACCGCCGAGCTGCCGGGAGCGGAGCCGGAGGGTTTCGGGGAGGGGGCACCGCCGGACTCCATGCCGGACTCCATGGTGTTCACCGGATTGCAGGCCATGCTCGATCCGCCCCGGGCCGCCGCGGTCGACGCGGTGGCCGCGTGCCGCACGGCCGGGATCGGGGTCAAGATGATCACGGGTGACCACGCGGCCACCGCCACCGCCGTCGCCGGCCGGACCGGCCTGCTGACCGAGCGGCGTGAGGGAGAGGTGCTCACCGGGGCCGATCTGGACGCGCTGCCGGCGCGGGAGTACCCGGACGCGGTGGAGCGGGCCCGGGTGTTCGCCCGGGTTTCCCCGGAGCAGAAGCTCCGGCTGGTCGAGGCGCTCCAGGCGCGGGGCCAGGTGGTGGCCATGACCGGGGACGGGGTCAACGACGCCCCGGCGCTGCGGCAGGCGAACATCGGCGTCGCCATGGGCAGGGGCGGCACCGAGGTGGCCAAGGACGCCGCCGACATGGTGCTCACCGACGACGACTTCGCCACCATCGAGGCCGCGGTCGAGGAGGGCCGCGGCGTCTTCGACAACCTCGTCAAGTTCATCGTGTGGGTGCTGCCGACGAGTCTGGGCCAGGGGATGCTCGTCCTGGTGGCGATCCTGTTCGGGGCCACGCTGCCGGTCCTGCCCACCCAGATCCTGTGGATCAACATGACCACCGCCGTCGCGCTCGGGCTGATGCTCGCCTTCGAGCCGAAGGAGGAGGGGATCATGCGGCGGCGGCCCCGTGACCCCGGCAGGCCCCTGCTGACGACGGGGCTGTCCTTGCGTGTCCTGCTGGTCTCCGCGCTGATCGTCGGCGGGGCCTGGTGGCTGTTCACCTGGGAGCGGGCGGAGGGCGCGGAGCTGGCCGAGGCGCGTACCGCCGCGGTCAACCTGGTCGTCGCCGTCGAACTGTTCTACCTGTTCAGCTGCCGTTCGCTCACCCGCTCCGTGTGGAGCGCCGGGGTCTTCGGCAACCGGTGGATCGTCGGGGGAGTGCTCGCCCAGACGGCCGGCCAGCTCGCCATCACCTATCTGCCGGCCATGAACGGGCTGTTCCACACCGCTCCGATCGACGGGGAGGCGTGGCTGCGGATCCTCGGTATCGCGCTGCTCGCCTCCCTGGTGGTCGCCGTCGACAAGCGGCTCCGCCGGCAGTTGGTGTGAGCGCGACGGCCTCATCCGGTGGCGGGGGCCGCCGTCGCGGTCGCGTTCCGGTTTCGCCGGCGGCCGTCGGGGTGTACGCACTGCGGCCTCGCCGGAACTCCCGAGGGAGCCCGGCGAGGGCACCGGAGACCGATTCGCACGGCCTTCCGGAAACCGGGTCAAGCCCGATGAAGGGGATTTCATGAACGGCATCTGGCTTGTGCTGATCACCGTCGCCGTATGGATCACCGCCGGACTCCTGGCCGTCTGGTGGATGGCACGCCGGGGGCACGGCGGCCCCGGCTGGCTGCTCATGGGGGCCGTCTTCGGCCCGGTCCTGGCCCTGGTGGCCGGCGAGCGCGTCCGGCGCCACCCGGCGATGATCGCGGGGACCGAGGTGGAGCCCCGCGGCCCCGGTGGCCTGCGAGTGCTGGTCGGAGTGGACGGGTCACCGGAGTCCCGGGCGGCGCTCGGGCTCGCGGCCGGCCTGCTGGGGCCGTACACGGAGACGCTGGTGGTCGCCCAGGTCGTGGACTACGACACGGCGGAACTCGACCGGCAGGGGAGTGTCGCGGAGGCCGAGCGCCGGCTCGGTGCAGTGGCGGAGGAGGCCGGCGGGCGCGTGACCGCGTGCGAGATCCTGGCGGGCCCGCCCGCGGGCGCACTGGCGCGTTTCGCCGGCGAGAACGACATCGACGTGGTGGTCGTGGGCAGGCACGGACGCGGGCTGTCCAAGCGGCTGCTGGGCAGTGTGGCCCAGGAACTGCTGCGCGACGGATCGGTGCCGGTCCTGGTGACCGGCGGGCGCACCGACGGGACCGGGGCGCGGGCGGCCGGGGGCCGGGGGCGGTAGGCGCGAGTGGGCGGCTCACGGCCGAGGGGTCCCTGCCCCACCGGATTCGGGGCGTGCGCCCCATGTGCGGGGCGCACGCCCCGAAAAGTGAGGCAGTGGGCTTTCGGAACGGTCTCGGAACGGCCGGGGACGGCTCGGGCGGTTCAGGACAGGGAGAGGAAGAGTTTCTCCATCTTCTGGGCGTCGAGGCTGTCCGCGCCGCCCTCCTGTGCCATGCACTGCTTGAGGCCGCTGGCCACGATGGAGAAGCCCGCCCGGTCCAGCGCGCGGTTGACCGCGGCGAGCTGGGTGACGACGTCCTCGCAGTCGCGTCCTTCCTCCAGCATGCGAAGGACGCCGGCGAGCTGGCCCTGGGCGCGCTTGAGTCGGTTGACGGCCGATCGCACGTTCTCGGGAGGAAGCTGGACCACGGTGGTCGATCCTTTCGTTCGTACTGCGCCGGACAGGCTCAGTCGCTCTGGCCGGAGCCGGGGTTCTGGGCGGCGACGGAGGCGTGCACCTCGTCCATGTCGAGTCCGCGGACGGCGGTGATCACCTGGTCCAGGGCCTGGGCCGGCAGTGCGCCGGGCTGGGCGAAGACGAGCACGCCCTCGCGGAAGGCCATCAGGGTGGGGATGGAGGTGATGTCGGCGGCGGCCGCCAGGGCCTGCTCGGCCTCGGTGTCGACCTTGCCGAAGACGATGTCGGGGTTGGCCTCGGAGGCCTTCTCGTAGACCGGGGCGAACATGCGGCACGGACCGCACCAGGAGGCCCAGAAGTCGACCAGGACGATGTCGTTGTCGGTGACGGTCTTCTCGAAGTCGGCGGCGGTGAGTGCGACGGTGCTCATACGGTGGTTCCTTCCGTTTCACCGGGGTGGTGGCGGTTGATACCCCCTGGGGTAGTCAACGCCGGGATGGGGCGGAACATTCCGCCCGTGCTCCGGTGCCTTCCGTGTGACGGGCGGCACCGGTATGCCAGTGTCCCGGTACACCGGTACCCCGGCGCACCGCTGGGGCGGTGCGCCGGGGTACCGGATCCGGGGGCGTCAGGTGCCGTGCACGGCCCGCCGCAGCGGACAGCGGTCGACGAAGCCGTAGCAGGCACCCGCTCCGGCGCCGAGCGAGACGACGACGGCGAGGATCGGCAGACGTATGTCGGCGGGGGCCTGCTGGACCAGGACGAAGGTGCCCATGGCCAGTACGAACCAGGCGAACAGCCGGGAGAGGACGGCCGCGGGGACGCGTCCGGCCAGCCTGGCCCCGGCGAGGCTGCCGACGATCGCGGAGCCGGTGACGGCCAGGGTCAGGGTCCAGTCGATCTGGACGGTGGAGAGGTAGCCGGCGAACCCGGCGGCGGACTTCATCGCGATGACCAGCAGCGAGGTGCCGACGGCCACCGGCATGGGCAGTCCGCCCAGCAGGGCCAGGGCGGGCACGACCAGGAAGCCTCCGCCCGCGCCGACCAGGCCGGTGGCCAGGCCGACGGCCGCTCCGTCCAGCAGGACCCGTCCCACCGGGAGCTGCTTGTGGGCCTTGCCCGGGTCGACGTCGCGGCGGCCGCGGAGCATGGCGGCGGCGGTGACGATCATCATGACCGCGAAGGCGATCAGCAGGACGACGTCGGGGATGTTGCCGCCGATGAGCCCGCCGACGTAGGCGCCGACCATGCCGGCCGCGCCGAACAGCACACCGGTGCGCCAGCGGACCCGCCCGCCGCGGGCATGGTTGATCATGCCCACGGCGGAGGTGACGCCGACGACGAACAGGGAGGTTGCGATGGCCTCCTTGGCGTCCATGCCCGCGACGTAGACCAGCAGCGGCACGGTCAGGATCGACCCGCCTCCCCCGAGGAGCCCGAGGGAGACGCCGACCAGCAGCGCGAGGATCAGGACGAGCGTCAGCGTCATGGTGGTCACCTGCTGCCGGCGAGCTGCGCGACGGCCTTGCGCGGGTCGAAGGACGGCGTGCGGTTCCACGGCATCCTCGACAGCAGCACGCCCATGGCGCAGGTGTTGCTGATGGCGGCGAAGGCCAGGCCGCCGCCGACGAACGCGGACAGGGCCTGCAGTCCCGGCACCACGAAGCTGCCGAGGGCGCCGACCAGGACGAGGGAGCCGGCCACCAGGCGGACCTGGCGCTCCATGTCCCAGCGCTCCTGGCCGTAGTTGGTCGGGGCGCCGGACTTCTCCCAGGAGGTCATGCCGCCCGACAGGACGCTCAGTCCGGGCAGCCCGGCCTCGGCGAGGGCGCGCTCGGCCTGGCCGGCCCGCTGCCCGGAGCGGCACACCAGCACCACGTCGGTGTCCAGGTGCCGGGTCAGCTCCTCGCGGTGTTCACGCAGGGTGTCCAGCGGGACGTTGTAGGAGCCGGGGATGTGCGCGGCCTCGAACTCCGCGGGGGAGCGGACGTCGAGCAGCCGCGGCGGGTGCTCCGAGTCGAGCTTGGTGCGCAGTTCCTCGGAGGTCAGGCTGCGGGGAGTGGTGGAGGTGGTCATGTACTGCTCTCCTGTGGGGATTGCGGATTTCGGGCGTTCCGGGTTTTCCGGTGTTGCCGGGGGTCAGAGGACCTGGGTGGGAACGGGGCACAGGCCCAGGTCGCGGGCGTTGTCGAAGCTGTCGTCGATGGCGACGACATCGCGGCCGCGGGCGTCGAGCAGGGCGGCGACGACTCCCGCGCGGTAGCCGCCGGCGCAGTGCACCCAGACCCGGCCCGCGGGGATCTCCTCGATGCGGCCCGGCACCTCGTGGATGGGGATGTGCACCGAGCCGGGGATGTGCGCCTCGTCGCGCTCCTGGTCGCGGCGCACGTCGAGGACGACGAACTCCTCCCCGCCGTCCCGGTTCTTCTCCAGGGCGGCCTTGAGGTCCTCGAAGTCGGCGCGCTCGTAGGCGGCCAGGGGCTCGCCGCCGGCCCAGTCCTCGGGCCCGCCGGTGGCCATGGCGGCCGGGCGGTCGATGCCGATGCGGACCATCTCGCGCTGGGCCTCGGCCACGTCCTCGGCGCTCTCGCCGAGCAGGGTGACCGGGGTGCCCCACGGGATCAGCCAGCCCAGGTAGGTGATGAACTGGCCGTCCAGGCCGAAGTTGAGGCTGCCGGCCAGGTGCCCGGCGGCGAAGGCGGTGCGGTCGCGCAGGTCGACCACCCACTCGCCGGCCTCGATGCGGCGGCGCAGCTCGGCCGGGTCGGCGACGGAGGGCGCGGACAGGTCCGGCTTGCCGGGGTCGCCGGAGTTGGCCGGGCCCATGTGGGCGTAGTAGGCCGGGTAGGCGTCCAGGCCCGCCAGGAGCTGCTCGACGTAGGCCTCCTCGTCGGCGGTCAGGGCGGTGTTGGTCCTCTTCTCCTCGCCGATGGTGCTGGACAGGCCGGCGGACTGGGTCGCGGAGCAGAACGAGCCGAAACCGTGGGTGGGGTAGACGGCGGTGGAGTCGGGCAGCTCCTTCGCCAGCCGGTGCGCCGAGCGCCACTGGGCCCGCACCAGGGTGTCGGTGTGGTCGGGGCCGAGCAGGTCGGGCCGTCCGGTGGAGCCGTACAGCAGCGATCCGCCGGTGAACACCGCGATCTGCTCGCCGCCGGCCTCCAGGGCGAAGGAGAGGTGGGTGTGGGTGTGGCCCGGTGTGTGGATCACCCTCACCCGCATGGCGCCGACCTCGACGATGTCGCCGTCGCGGATGCCGGTGCGCTCGTAGGAGACCTCGTCGTCGGCGTTGACCAGGTACTGCGCGCCGGTCTCCCGGGCCAGGGCCAGGCCGCCGGTCACGTAGTCGTTGTGGATGTGGGTCTCGAAGACGTGGGTGATCCGCACGCCCGCGGCCTCGGCCAGCGCCGTGACGCGGTCGTAGTCGCGCTGCGGGTCGACCACCAGCGCGGTGGAGCCGTCGTGGGCGAGGTAGGTGCGGTCGCCCAGGCCGGGGGTCTCGATGGGCAGAACGGTGATCATCGGGTCTCCTCGGTGTTGGCGGTGACGTCGGGGGTGCCGGGCTCGTCGCCGGTGGTCACGGGTCGGCCCGCGTCGGTCCAGGCCGCCGTGCCGCCGCTGACGCTGCGGGCGTCGTAGCCCACGTCGCGCAGCAGTGCGGTCGCCTGCGCGCTGCGGCCGCCGCTCTGGCAGATCACGTAGACGGGGCGGTCCTTGGGCAGCTCGGCCAGCTTCAGGGGGAGCAGGCTGAGCGGCGCCGGCCGGGCGCCGGGGACGTGACCGGTGCGGTACTCGCCGCGGTCGCGGACGTCGAGGACGAGTGCGCCGGCCGCGTGCGCCTCGGTGAACCGCTGCTGGTCGATCTCGGGAACCATGCGGGGGACTCCTGCTCGCTTGCCTTCGGGAAATACCCAGGGGGGTATGCCTGGGGTCAACCGTAACAGGGGTCGCCTTATGCCCCGGGGGGTATATGGAGTGATGTGGATCACAGGGCGGAGGGCCGCGGGAACCGCCGGAGCGGTCTTCGAAGGCCCGCCGCGGCGGGCGCGGGGGCCAAGGTGATGGGAGAAGAGGAGAGGGGAGGGTTCCGCGCGCGGTCCTACGAGTGGTTCATGTGCAGCCGTACGGTCAGCCCCGCGGACGCGGCGCGGGTCTCGACCAGATCACACAGCTGGTGCATCATCCACAGTCCGCGTCCGCCCTCGGCGGAGTCCAGCGTCGGGCGGCGGCGGCCGGCCAGCAGATCGGTGAGGTGCCCGCCGTCACGGATCTCGGCCACGCAGGAGTGGCCGTCGGACCACAGGCGCAGGGTGCCGTGCCCGCCGCCGTGGGCGATGGAGTTGGCCGCTGCCTCCGCCACGGCGAGGACGAAGTCACCGCGCCGCGGCATGCCGAGTCCGGCCGCACCGGCCCAGGTGTCCGCACGGTGGCGGACCTCGCCGAGATCGCCGGTGGTGAACGTCAGGGTGCGGGTGCGCGGGGGCGGGGGAGCCAGCGGAAGGGCGTCGCACTCGGCGCTGAGGGCGCGGGGATCGGTGTAGTGCGGGCTGGGCCGCTCCCGGCCGTCCTCCCACAGCACCGGATGGGTGCGGCGGGCGTCGGCGCACACCCGTGCGGGGAGCCCGGAGGCGTCGTAGGGGCACAGGACGGTCGCGGCGCGGCCGGTGAAGGCCGCGTTGATCAGCGCCTCGTGCCGGGTGGCCTCCGCCAGCTCGCCGGGGGAGCGCCGCGCCCAGACCGGCTCCCCGACAATACGGGCGGTCCGGCCGGGGTGCCGGTCGGCGAAGTCGCGCAGACCCGAGAGGACGCGGCCGGGGTTGCGGCCGAACTCGGTCATGTCCACCAGGGTGAGGCGTTCCGCGTCGGCGTCCCCCAGGTGCTCGCGCAGCATCTCCAGCCGGGGGCCGGGAACGGCGACGAGTACGGGATCGCCGGCATCCAGGGCGCCGTCGACGAACCCGCCCACCCCGGCGAGGTACTCCCGGGGATTCCGGTAGAACAGCGCGGGATGGACGAAGGGGTCCGAACTCCTCTGTTCGACGAGGGCGTGTTCGCTTCTGGTCACCGAAGGACCACCTCTGGCGTGACGGGAACGTGCCGGAGAGGGCCGGCCGCACGCGCCGGCGGCCGGGAACCGGCCGCGGCCCCGCACGGGCGGGCGGACGCCGGGGCGACAGCCCGGGAGGGGGTGTGCCGGACACACCGGCACGGTGCCGGTGTCGGCACGTCGGCGAACACCTCCGCTCGGTCCTCGGCCCTGCTCCACGAGCCCGTCTGCCCTGTGGCGCCCGGCGTACACCGCTGTTCTCCTTTTGTGACCTGCGCCGGGGCCATGGCCGGACGCGCCGCGCGGAGGCGGACGGTCCCGGCGGCTCCCGGGCGCGGTCCGGGCGCAGGTGGCGGGTGCCCGGCCGGTCAGCTCCTCCTGCCGTGCCAGTCCAGGCACAAGACCATGGCGTCGTCGTCCGCGGGCGGCTCGCCGCGGTGCCGGGCGAGCTCGGCGAGGACCGCCCGCGGCACCTGGGACGGGGGGAGGAGCCGGGTGCTGGTCATGGCGCGGGCCAGGGCTCGCTCGCCGAACCGTTCGCCCGACGGCGAGGCGACCTCGTAGACCCCGTCGCTGGCGAACAGCAGCCGGTCCCCGGCCTCGATCCGGAAGTGCTGGACGGCGTAGGGGGTGTCCTCGAACATTCCCAGCGGGAGCTGCGCCTCCAGCTCGACCGGCTCCACGACGCCGCCGCGCAGCCGCCAGATGCGCGGCGACCCGGCGTCGACGGCCTCCAGCCGGCCGGTGGCCAGGTGGATGCGCAGCAGCAGGACGGAGACATGGGCGGCCCCGCGGTGCTGCCCGTAGACCGCCTGGTCGGCCAGGACCGCCTGGCCGACCAGGTCCAGCCCGGCCCGGCGGGCGTTGCGCAGCGCGCTGAGGGCGAGGTTGGTCAGGAGCGCGGCGTCGACGCCCTCGCCCATTCCGTCGGTCAGGGTCACGGTGAGGTGGTCGGCCGAGACGGACCAGTCGAAGTTGTCCCCGAAGACGGCGTAGGCGGGTTCGAGCTGGGCGCCGAGCTCGTACTCGGGGCCGGAGCAGGACCGGCCGGGCAGCAGCTGCCACTGCATCTCGGCGGCGAGGGTGAGGCGCTCGGCCCGCCGTGCCTTCAGGTAGACGTCGGTGCTGTGGTCGGCGACGAGGATCTCCCGGCCGAGCGCCTCGCACAACTGCCGCAGCTCCCCCAGCGCCTCGGGTGAGGCCCCCTCGGCGGGGAGGGTCACCGACAGCACGCCCAGCCGGTCGCCGCGGACGGTGACCGGCAGGTGCGCGGCGACGGTGCCGGAGCGCTCGTCGGGGAAGAGGCGGGGCTGCTGGGAGGCGAACGCCCTTCCGGGTTCGGTGGAGTGGACCGGGACGGGCTCCGTCGGGTAGGGAAGAGGACCGACCGGCTGGAGTATGGTCGTCCCGTAGTCGGCCATCAGCAGGTCCACGGTGAGCGCCCCGAAGTGCCGTGCCAGTGAGGCGCGGAGCGCGTCGAGCAGTGCGTGGGGAGCGGCATCGCGCAGGGCGCGCTCCACGGCCGTGAATCTGTCCACCGTGTCACAACTACTTTCTGTTTCCGCAGAAAAATCCGATATGGGAAGTTAAGTGTCGCTCGGAGCTCGGGCTGACAACGCAGACGCGGAGTGTCACAGTTATGGTCGTGAATTCCGGACCCTCCCAGCGCCACTCCGCAGAGGCGGCTCATGCCGCGTCCGAGGTGATAGAGCTCCTGGAGGTGCTGTGGGAGCGGGGCCGGGAGGCCGCGTCGCCCGCGCCCGTCTCCGCCTCCCAGCTGAGGGTCCTGTACACCCTCGACCGGGATGAGGGCATCAATCTGCGCACGCTCAGCGAGACGCTGGGTTCCGCCCCGTCGTCGGTCAGCCGGCTGTGCGACCGGCTGCAGGCGGTCGGGTTCGTGGAACGCGCTCCCAGTCCGGCGAGCCGGCGGGAACTCGAACTGAGGCTGACCGGCCGGGGCAGGACGTATCTGCGAGACCTGCGCGACCTGCGGGAGGAGGCGCTGGCTACGGCCATGGCGGCGATGTCGCCCGCGGCACGCAAGGCGCTCGCCGAGGGGTTGCGGGGGTTCCGGGCGGCGGTGGACGAAGCGTTGCCCAGCCGCCGGGAGGCCGGGGCGGGCGGTGGCGTGAGATCGGCGTGAGGCCGCCGCCCTGGGTGGCATGTGCATCGCCATTCTGCCTCACCGATACATCACACACCTCGTGGCCGCCGCGGAGCGCCGCACCGCGGGGGACTCCTGGCGTTGGCCGGTCGGGGCGGGTGCGACAGGGAAAGATTGTTGTGCCGTGGATACAGTTGTCAAATGGAAACAATTGATCGGGGATGCATCAGTGGCCGGTTTCGGGGAAGGTCCCGTCAGGGGTCGGTGAGTTCCACCATGTCCTGATGCACCGTCAGTTGGGGTCGGCGGGCTCCGCGGCCGCTGCTAACATTTGCCGGACGGCAACAAAAGGGGTGAACGGTGCTGTCTCCTCACCCCGCACATCCAGCCGGATGCCGACGTCACGGGCGTGGGCCGGCGGCGAACGACTGTGAGAGGGCTTGTCAGTGAACGCCAGCGATGCAGCCGTACGAGACCGGTTGACAACCGCAATCCGCGAGCGCGGCGACGAGATCGCCGACCGGTGGGTGCAGTTGCAGCAGGAGCGTGCGGCGATCGGGATGGACGAGGGCGAACTGCGCGAGGAGGCCGACGCGCTCCTCGTCCTGCTGGGAGGGGCCCTCAACAGCGACTACGGCATGGAGAACGTGGTCGACGCCCACCACGAACTACGCGACGCGGTGATGGAGCTGTCCCTGCGCAGGGAGCGCAGCGGTGCGACCCCGACGGCCACGTCCCTGGCCATCCTGGCACTCAAGGACGCCCTGCTGGAGGCCGTGGAGCGCGACAACCACGACCCGCGGGAGCTGTTCCCGGCGGCCCTGACGATCAACCGGCTGCTGGACGAGGCCGCGGCTCTGTCGTTCAACGCCTATGTGGAGCGCCGCGAGGAGATCATCCAGCGGCAGAGCCGCCAGCTGCTGGAACTGTCCACCCCCGTGGTCCACCTGTGGAAGCGGATCCTGGCCGTGCCGCTGATCGGCACCCTGGACACCGCGCGCACCCAGGTGGTGATGGAGAACCTCCTGCAGTCCATCCAGACCCACGACGCCCGGGTGGCGATCATCGACATCACCGGTGTGCCCACCGTCGACACCGCCGTCGCCCAGCACCTGATGCAGACCGTCAACGCGGTGCGCCTGATGGGCGCCGACTGCTTCATCAGCGGCGTGCGGCCCTCCATCGCGCAGACCATCGCCCAGCTGGGCATCGACCTGTCCACCATCCTCACCCGCGCCACCCTCGCCGACGCCCTGGCCGCGGCGGTCGACATGACGGGACAGGACTCACCGGCCACCGGGACGACGACGAACCGATGACCGGCCGCCAGTCCATGGACATCCCCATCCTCAGGCTCGGTGACGTACTGGTCACCGGGCTCATCAACGAGCTCGACGACAAGACGGCCACCGTCTTCGCCGACGAGCTGACCGAGCGCATCGCCGCCGAGCGGGCCACGGGAGTCCTCATCGACATCTCCCGGCTGGAGATCATCGACTCGTTCGTGGCGCGCACTCTGACCGAGCTGAGCACCATGGCCCGGCTGCTGGGCGCCCGGGTGATCGTGGCCGGCATGCGGCCGCCCGTGGCGATCACCCTCGTCGAGCTGGGCCTGCAGCTCACCGGAGTGGAGACCGCACTCAACGCGGAGCAGGGGATGGCCGCACTGGGCTGGCACCACGCCCCGCGGCCCCCGGAAGGGGTGACCCGGCGTGAAACTCTCGGGTGAAAGGACGATGGGCGCCCCCACGGCCTCTGCGGAAGGAGGCGGCGGCGCCGCGAGCGCCCGGGCCACCTACCCGGTCCGTACCGACGAGGACCTCATCACGGTCCGGCACGCGGTGCGGGCCGCCACCGTCGAGACCGGTTTCGGGCTCGTCGACCAGACCCGCGTCGTCACCGCCGCCAGCGAACTGGCGCGCAACGCCTACATCCACGGCGGGGGCGGCACGGTGACCATCGAGTTCCCCAGGAACGCCGGACGCCGGGGCGTGCGGCTGACCGTCAGGGACGAGGGGCCCGGCATCCCCGATCTGGAGGCGGCGCTGGCCGACGGCTTCACCACCGGCTCCGGCCTGGGGCACGGTCTGGGAGGCGCACGCCGCCTCATGCACGAGTTCGAGGTGCACACCGAAGCGGGCCGGGGCACCACCATCAGCGTGACCCGCTGGAACACGCAGTGAGCCGGCCGTCCCCCGCCGCGGAGGGCCTGACCGAAGAGATCCGCATCGACCACGAGAGCGCGATCCACGTGGCGGCCTCGGCCGCGCGCGGCTGCGCACAGCGGTGCGGACTGCCCGGGGCCATGCCCGACCAGGCGGCCGTCGTCGCCAGCGAACTGGCCAGCAACCAGGTCAAGCACGCCGCCGACGGAACGGTGTACGTACAGCCGACGCTTCAGGGCGACGGAGTGGAGATCACCGCCGTCGACCGCGGCCCCGGCATCCGCGACCTGGACCGCTCGATGGCCGACGGCTACACCACCACCGGCTCCCTCGGAGCGGGACTGGGGGCGGTCCGCCGGATCGCCACCGGGTTCACCATCCGCACCCAGCCGGGCTCGGGCACCCTGGTCAACGCACGGCTGTCGGCTCCCGGCGAGCGGCCGAAGGCCCGGTACGGCGTCGGATCGGTGTGTCTGCCCGCCCACGGGGAGAAGCACTGCGGTGACGCCTGCACCGTGGCCGGCACCGGCGACGCCCTCACCGGCCTCGTCGTCGACGGACTGGGACACGGCGCCGCGGCCGCCGAGGCGGCCCGCTGCGCCCTGCGGTCCTTCCACACCGCACCCGACCGTCCCCTGGCAGACATCCTGACCTCGCTGCACCGCTCGCTGCGCCACACCCGCGGCGCGGCGGCGGGCGTGGTGCGGCTGCACCCCGGCCGCGCCGAGTACTGCGGCACGGGCAACATCCGCGCCACGGTGCTCTCGGGCGGCGAGGTGGCCCACCGGATGGCCGGCCAGCCCGGCATCGTGGGCTGGAACGTCCCCACCCCCCGGCCACGCACCGTTCCCCTGGCCCGGGGAGCGGCGGTCGTCCTGCACAGCGACGGCATCGAGTCCCGCTGGTCGCACAGCCCGCCCACCTTTCTGCTGCGACTTCCGCCGCCCCTGCTGGCGGCGGCCCTGGCCCACGGGCACCGGCGCATCCGCGACGACGCCACCGTGCTCACCGTCCAAGCGGCCTAGAGGTTCCATGACCGACAACACCACTTCCCACCACCACACACTGCCGAGCCTGCGACACGCGGTGCGCGGGATCGCGCGCGTCCACCGGCTGCCGGTGGAGACCAGGGCCCGGCTGGTGATGTCCGTGGTGGAACTGGCGCGTACCGAGATCGCGGCGGGACGGCCGGTACGGCTGGAGGCGTGCGCCGAGCCGTCCGGCGGCGGATCGACGGGGCAGCTCGTCGTCACGCTCGACACCCTCAGCGATCTGACGGCCGACCGCGACGGCATCGCCGGCCTCCCCCTCCCCGCCCAGTTCGCCTCCGGAGGCTCGGTCACCTGGCGCATGCCGCTGCCCGGGCCGCGCGGTGACGGCGGCAGCGGCGACGCGGGCACGGTCCCGTCCGCCCGCAACGGCGGCGGGCCGGATGCCGGGAGCGGCTGTCCCACGTCGGAGATCCACGCGGTGGAGCAGGAACTGCGCGCGGCACTGGCCCGCCTGGACGCCCTCACCGCCGAACACCGGCGGCTCAAGCACGAACTCGCCGAGACCAACCGGGGCACCCTCGCCCTCTACGTCCAGCTGGAGGAGCGCGACGAGCAGCTGCGCAAGGCCCACGGCCAGACCCTGCGGGAACTGGAGGACGCGCTGCGGCCCGCCCCGATCGAGGTCGACGGCCTGGAGATGGCCGTCCACTACGCGCCGGCCGGCACCGACGCGCCCACCGGCGGAGACCTGTACGACTGGCTCCAGCTTCCCGACGGCACCGTCCACATCACCGTCGTCGACGCCCTCGGCCACGGTGTGACCAGCACGCGCGGCGCGCTCAACGTCACCCACGCGGTACGGACCCTGGCGCTGGAGGGGCATCCGCTGGAGTCGATCATCGCCCGGACCGCCGAGATCCTGATGCCCTTCGACAGCGAGCTGATGTCCACCGTGCTGCTCGCCCGGATCAACCCGGCCACCGGCGATCTGTTCCTGGCCAACGGCAGCCATCCCCCCGCGCTGCTGCTGCCCGCCGGGGGCGAGCCCGAGTACCTGGAGGTACGCGGCCGGGGTATCGGCTACCCGCTGCCGGGCAGCGAGCGCCTGCTGCACGCCAGGATGGGCCCCGGGGACATGCTCATCCTCTACACCGACGGCCTCACCGAGAGCCGCAAGGACCCGCGCGAGGGCGAGAAGCGTCTGGTCGAGGCGTCCCGCCGCCATGCGGACAGGTCCATCGCGGAGGTCCCCGGCGCCATCGCCGAGGACATGCACACGGTCATCCTGCACCCCGACGACACACTGGCGCTGGCCGTGCGCGTCCCGCCCGCCTGAGCGGCGGGCGGGACGCGCACGGGCGGGGCGCCTCAGCCGCCCAGCTCGGAGACCACGCTCTGCAGCCTGGAGGCCAGCGCCTCCAGCTCCTGCTCCGAAGGCGTCCCCGGACCGATCCGGGCGGCGAGATCGTCGCGGGAGACGACCTCCACGGCTCCGCGGTAGCGGTCGGCGCCGGCCTCGGCGGCGGGCACCACCCGCGGGCGGCCCTCCAGGAGGACCAGCCGGGGATCGGGGTCGGAGGAGCTGAGCAGCTCCCGTACGTGCTGGGCTGTGATCGTGTTCGTGCTCGGCACCTTGCGGGCCTTCCTCTCGGTCTTCCCGGTCCTCTCGCTCCTTTGGGCCCCTCCGGCGTGTCCTCCCGTTCCTCCGGGCGCCCGCCGCCGCGCGGCAGGGCGTCTCAGGACCGCCCCGGCCCCGCCGCGCCGGCCCCGACCGGTCCGGCGGCGTCGACGGTCACCCGCTCCCCCCGCGGGCAGTGCAGTACGCCGGAGGGGAAACCGGGCCGCTCCGCCTCCCGGAGGAAGTCCGACAAGGGGGATTTCATGACGGTGTAGTCGTCGTAGTGCACCGGCAGCACGCGGCGCGGATGCAGCGCGGAGACGAGATCGGCGCCCTGCAGGGCGTCCATGGTCACCAGCAGCCCTCCGGGCAGCGTGGTGCCGCCCAGATGGACCACCGCCAGGTGGATGTCCGGGCACAGACGCGCGATCTCGTGGACGCCGGGGAACATCAGGGTGTCGCCGGAGATGTACAGCCGCAGCCGTACCGCCCCTCCCGGGGCGCCGAACTCCAGCAGGCTGCCCATCACCGGCGGCAGCAGGAAGTCCACCGGACCGGGGCCGTGGCGGCCGGGCAGCGCCGTTATCCGCACCTGGCTGCCGCCGCGCACCAGGACGTGGTCGTGCCAGGTGGGCAGACCCGTGGCACGGCTGAACCCGTGCAGCCCCTGCAGCCGCCGCGAGGCGTGCGGGGTGGTGACGATCGGCAGGGAGCGGGGCAGGTCGCGGCGGGCGACCCGGTCCCAGTGATCGCCGTGCAGATGGGACAGCACCACCGCGTCCAGATCCGGCGGGAGGTCCTCCGCACGCAGGGCCGGCTCCCTCAGCCGCCGGGACAGCAGTCCCTTGCCCAGGTAGGCGTACTGGCCGCGGTGGAGGAAGTTGGGATCGGTCAGCAGCGTCAGCTCGCCGTAACGGATCAGGAGGGTGGCGTTGCCGACGAAGAGGAGCTCGGCGGCTCCCGGGGGCGGCGCGGGCTGCATGACGGGGCCTCCTCGCCTTCGTCATCGTTTCCAGGGGACCGGGGACCGGGGACCGGGGTTCCGGGGTTCCGGGAGGCCCGGGCTTCCGGTGGGCCGGGGCCCGGGCGAGCGGCGGGATCAGGCGGTCGTGGTGCGGCGGCCGCCCAGGACCGCGCCGAGGACGATCATGCCCGCGCCCAGCACGAGGTGGAGCCAGTCGTCGGCCGCGTTCAGGGGGACGAAGTTCGCGCCGCTGTCCTCGTCCACGATCAGCCCGTAGATCCACAGCAGCAGGTAGATCACACCGCCGCCGATCAGGAACGCCTTGGCCCCGGAGACGCTCCGGGCCATGGCCAGGCCGACGACACCGAAGGCGAGGTGCACCAGGTTGTGCAGGATCGACACCTGGAAGAGGCCGAGCAGCTGGGCCTGCGACTCGTGCCCCGCGAACTGCATCTCGCCGTAGTCCGTGGTGATTCCCGGGATGAACCCCAAAACCCCCACCAGCAGGAAGACCAACGACACCGCCATGGCCGCGGTGCTCACCGGAGCACGACGCGCCGTGCTCGCAGCCCTCGGACCTGTGCTGGCCATCGTCATCATCTCCACTCGGGTCGGTTGACGGCCGGTACGTGGTACCCCCGCCTCCAGGGCGGAAACGGAGCGGGTGACGCTTCCTCAGGCGCGGCCCTCCCTGGATCCCTCGTACGCGGCGGGCCGCACCGCCGCGAAGGCCGTGCCCGGAGCCAGCTCCGGCAGGCTGTTGCGGTGGACGTCGAAGCCCGGAGCGGAGCGGGGCGGCTCCCGCAGCGGCGAGCGGACGGTGAGCACCGCGAAGGTCCGCCACCGGCCCAGCGGCTCGGCCGCCCGCAGGTCGAACACCAGCGGACCGTCGGCGAGCGCCCGCCGCAGGGCGGGAGGGCTGCCGTGGACCGGGCGCAGCCGGCGGCGCGGGAAGGCGGCCAGCACCATGCCGCGCCCGCCCACCCGGTAGGCGAGCAGACTGCTGTACGGGCCGCCCAGCGCGTCGCCGCGCGGCAGGGGCAGCCGGCGCAGTACGGGAGGCCGGGCGCTGCTGGTCAGCAGCAGGTCGACGGGCCGGCCGGGGCCGCCGGCGTCCAGTGCCCGGACGGCGAGTCCGAGCCAGTCGGGCAGCGGCCGCGGCAGGCCCGCACCCCGGGAAAGCCGTACCACGCACTCGTACCGGCCCAGCCCGTCCAGCCAGGGGACGCCCCAGGCGGTCCCCGTGGGACCGGGCATCACCAGCTCACCGGCGCAGGTCAGGCCGTCGGGGTGGAAAGCGGGGGCGTGACGCAGCCGGGCGAGCTGCCGGAAACCCGCCCGGGTGCCGCGTACCCGCAGGGGCACGGGTCGGGACATCGGCGCCTCCTGGTGGTGGACGGACCGGCCCGGCTCGCCGGCACGTTCGGGGCGAACCGTCCCGGTCCGCAGTTGCCGCACCGCCCGTGCCGAAACCCCGGCGCGCCCCGCGGCAGCGCTCAGGCGTACCCCGGTATGCCCCGGCACGCCCCGGCAGCGGACCACCGCCTTACCGCCCGGCCGGGGAAGGGCCCATACTGGACGGGCCGGGGGGCGGCACGGGCGAGAGGGGGCGGCGGCGCGCGATGAGGCAGGACACACTGATCC
The DNA here is from genome assembly GCF_002843305.1 of Streptomyces barkulensis. GTDB lineage: Bacteria > Actinomycetota > Actinomycetes > Streptomycetales > Streptomycetaceae > Streptomyces > Streptomyces barkulensis. The sequence goes on along the minus strand of NZ_PGSG01000061.1, from coordinate 45,587 downwards.
AGGGCCGGTACCGGCTGCTGGACCTCGTCGGGCGCGGCGGCATGGGGCAGGTGTGGCGCTCGCACGACGAGTCGCTGGACCGCGAGGTCGCCGTGAAGTGCCTCAAGCCGCTGGGCGGCCAGGACGACCCGCACGCGATCGGGGCACTGCGCGAGCGCTTCCGCCGCGAGGCGCGCGTCGCGGCCTCGCTCCAGCACCGCGGCGTGACCGTCGTCCACGACTTCGGGGAGCACGACGGAGTGCTCTATCTGGTGATGGAGCTGCTCAGCGGGCACGATCTCGGCCGGCTCCTGGAACTGGGCGGACGGCGGCCGCTGCCCGTGCCCGACCTCTTCGACATCGCCGAGCAGACGGCCGCGGCCCTCGCCTACACCCACGACCGGGGCATCGTCCACCGCGACCTCAAACCCGCCAACGTGATGCGTACCGCCGACGGCACCGTGAAGATCTGCGACTTCGGCATCGCCCGGCCCGACCGCTGTACGGGCCCGGCCGCCGCAACCACCGGCGGCTTCCCCATGGGCACCCCGCACTACATGTCGCCCGAACAGATAGCCGGGGCCCATCTCGACCACCGCAGCGACCTGTACTCCCTCGGCTGCATGCTGTACGAGATAGCCACCGGCGTCCCGCCCTTCGATCTGGAGGACACCTGGGGCGTCCTGGTCGGCCACCGCGAGAGAGCCCCCCGGCCGCCGAGCGAACTCCGTCCCGACCTGCCCGGGGCCCTGGAACGGCTCATCCTCGACCTGCTGGCCAAGGATCCGGACGAGCGTCCCGCGGACGCGGCGGAGCTCGGCCGCCGTACCGCCGAGGCACGCCGTGCGGGAAGCCCCGGCGGGCGGCGGGCCCCGCTCGGGGAGCAGCCGGGATCCCCCGGACGGCTCCCGGTGTGGACCCACGGTATGGGCGCCGGCGCCGTGGCCGTCGCCGGCCGGCCGCCGCGTTCCGGTCCTTCGCCGCTCTTCGGGCACGGAGAGGCGCTCAGCGGCCCGTGGACCGGACCCGGAGCGGAGGCCGGACAGGGCGGGGATCAGCCGGTGAGGGCCGCCACCGCCTCCTCGACGCCGCCGTAGAAGTCGAAGATCTGGTCCAGCCCGACGATCCCGAAGACACGCATGATGTCCTCGTCCAGACCGGCCAGCGCCAGGCTGCCGCCGACGGCCTGGGTGAGGTGGTAGGCCGTGATCAGCACGGTGATGCCGCTGGAGTCGCAGTAGACCAGGCCGGACAGGTCGATGACGACCGCGGTTCCGCGGTCGCGGGGCAGCTCGTTGAGCGCCTGGCGCATCCGGTCGGCCGTGTGGTGGTCCAGCTCGCCGGACACCTCCAGCAGACAGGGGCCTGCGGGGTGGGAGCGCAGCGTGACGGTCAGATCTCGGTCGGGCACCCGTTCTCCTGTACGCGCTGGTCGGTCCGGTCGTTCTCCCCGGCACGGCCTGAGGGGCGGGGCGGCGCCGGAGGCGGGTTTCCCCGGGGCGTGGATCCGCGGGGACGCTGATCGACTGCCCGCTCCAGGAGCGGGTGAACCCTGCGGCCCGACCGCGCCGCAGGCCGTGACCGGCCGCGTTTATCCTACGGGACCGGTCACGGCGCATCGTCGCCGTGCCAGTGGATATGCGCACCGGTGAGGCGGGACCGCGGGGCGCGCGGCGGGCGAGGAGGGCAGAGGCGATGGGCGACGCTGACGGGACCGGGCCGCCGGAGCTGCTCTTCCCCGGGCACGGCGAGATGGCCGGGAGGATGCGCGCCTTCGACTGGGCGGGCACCCCGATGGGCGACCCGGCCGGCTGGCCGGCGAGTCTGCGCACGGCCTGCCGCATCTGTCTGACCTCCCGCTACCCCATGTTCCTGTGGTGGGGCGAGGACCTGCGGTTGCTGTACAACGACGCCTACCAGCACCTGCTGGGCAACAAGCACCCCGCGCTGGCCCGGCCGGGCCGGCAGGTGTGGGGCGAGATCTGGGACGTCATCGGCCCGATGCTGCGGTCGGTGACGGAGACCGGGCAGGCCACCTGGTCGGAGGACCTGCTGCTGAGGATGGAGCGGCACGGCTACCTGGAGGAGACGTACTGGACGTACTCCTACAGCCCCCTGCACGACGACGAGGGCCGGGTGCGGGGGGTGTTCACCGCGTGCAACGAGACCACCGAGCGCGTCGTGGGCGAGCGGCGGCTCGCCGTGCTGCAGGACCTGGGCGCCCAGGCGGGCACCGCCCGCAGCGTGGGGGAGGCGTGCCGGCTGGTCGCCCGGGTGCTGGGCCGCGCGCAGCGGGACGTGCCGTTCGCCGCGGTCCATCTGCGGGACCCGGGCGGCGGGCTGGTCCCGGCCGCCGTCAGCCCGCCCGGCACCGCCCCGGGGCCCTCGCCGGACGGCCACGGCGACTGGCCGCTGGAACAGGTGCTGACCACCGGCGAGCCGGTGGTCGTGGAGGACGTCGTGCGCCGGTTCGGGCGGCTGCCGTCCGGAGGATGGGAGAGGCCGCCCACCCAGGCGGTGGTCCTGCCGCTGCCGGGCGAGACCGGGGCGGGGCCGGTCGGGGCGATCGTCCTCGCCGCCGGTGCCGGGCGCGTCCTGGACGACGGCTACCGGGCCTTTTTGGACCTGGTGGCCCGGCAGACCGCCGCGCTGGTCAACGGAGCCGTGGCGTACGAGGTCCAGCAGCGCAGGGCCGAGGAGCTCGCCGAACTGGACCGCGCCAAGACCGCGTTCTTCTCCAACATCAGCCACGAGTTCCGCACCCCGCTGACCCTGATCACGGGCCCGCTGGAGGAACTGCGCGGGCAGCTGGCCGGAGCCGGTGAGAGGGTCGGCGGGGAACTGGAGGTCATCCGCCGCAACGCGCTGCGCATGGGCAAGCTCGTCAACACCCTGCTGGACTTCTCCCGCATCGAGGCCGGACGGATGCGGGCCCGCTTCGAGCCGGTGGACCTGGCGGCCGTCACCGCGGAACTCGCCAGCGTCTTCCGCTCCGCGGTGGAGCGGGCCGGTCTGGACTTCGACGTGGACTGCCCCGCACTGCCCGGACCGGTCCACATCGACCGCGACATGTGGGAGAAGGTGGTCCTCAACCTGCTGAGCAACGCGCTGAAGTTCACCTTCGACGGCTCCATCGGCGTGACGCTGCGGGCCGAGGGCGGACAGGCGGTGCTGCGGGTGTCCGACACCGGCATCGGGGTGCCCCGAGACGAGCTGCCGCGGCTGTTCGAGCGGTTCCACCGCATCGAGAACGCCCGCGCGCGCTCGAACGAGGGCAGCGGCATCGGACTGGCGCTGGTGAAGGAGCTGGTCGGCCTGCACGGCGGCACCATCACCGCCGACAGCACCGAGGGCGAGGGCACCGTCCTCACCGTCCGCCTGCCCTTCGGGACGGACCGTCTGCCGGCCGGTTCGGCGGACCGGGGCGCCGAACCGTTCCCGGTGTCCGCCGCGGACCCGTACCTGCAGGAGGCGCTGCGGTGGCTGCCGGACGAGGAAGAGGAGGGGGAGGCAGGGCGGGAGGAGCCCGTGCCGCCGGCCACCGGGGCGGCGCGGGCCCGGGTGCTGATCGCCGACGACAACGCCGACATGCGCGAGTACCTGCGGCGGATCCTGACCCCCGGCTACCGGGTGACGACGGTCGCCGACGGGCGGGCGGCCCTGGAGTCGGTCCGCGCCGACGCCCCGGACATGGTCGTCAGCGATGTGATGATGCCCCGGATGGGCGGCCTGGAGCTGGTGGCGGCGCTGCGCGCCGACTCCCGCACCGCCGGGGTGCCGGTGCTGCTGCTGTCGGCCCGGGCCGGCCAGGAGGCCTCGATCGAGGGGCTGGAGGCGGGCGCCGACGACTACCTGGTCAAGCCGTTCTCCGCCGCGGAGCTGCTGGCGCGGGTGCGGGCGGCGGTGAAGCTGTCGAGGCTGCGCAACCACCATGCGCAGTGGCGCACCGCACTGGTCGACTCGCTCCAGGAGGCGTTCTTCGTCTGCGACGAGGAGGGCGCCGTCGTCGAGATCAACTCCGCCTTCACCGACGTCCTCGGCTACGGACCGGAGGACCTCCCCTACCGGCCCAAGCACCCCTGGTGGCCGGACGAGGAGACCGACCCCGAGGCCCACCGGGCCATCGGGAAGGCCTTCGCCCAGGTCGTGGGCGAGCAGAAGGGCAGCTACGTCACCCCCGTCAAACACCGCGACGGGCACCGGCTGTGGGTGTACGCCTCCTTCAACGAGGTCCGCGACCCCGACACCGGCAGGCGCATGGTGGTCGGCACCTTCCGGGACATCACCGCCGAACGGCTCACCGCCCAGCGCGAGACCGCCCTGGCGGCGCTGAGCGTGCGGCTGTCCGAGGCCGGGAGCGTCCCCGAGGCCCTGCGGGCCGCGCTGGACGAACTGCGCGGGGTGTGGCGGGCCCCCCGCGCCCTGGCCGTCGCCTGGGACGGCCCGGACCGGGCCCCCCGGCCGGTCGCCGCGGTGCCCGGCACCGCGTGGGGCCGGGCGGACGACCCGGTGCGCGAGGCCGTCGAGTCCCTGCGCGGACGCAACCCCCTGCACCCCGTGGCCACCGCCGAACCGGCCGGAATCGGCATCACCCTGGAGCATCCCGGCGGGCCGCTGGCGCTGTGGGTCGAGGCCGGCCGGGAGCGGCCCTTCATAGGCGAGGACCACACCCTGCTGGCCGTGCTGGGCGGCTACCTCGGGCAGATGCTGCAACGCGTCCACGCCTTCGAGCAGCAGCGCGAGACCGCCCTGGCCCTACAGCGGGCCATTCTCGGACCCGACCGCCTCCCGCGGGGGTTCGCCGTCCGCTACGAGCCGGCCGCCCGGCCCCTGGAGGTCGGCGGGGACTGGTACGACACCGTCGAGCTGCCCGACGGCCGCATCGGCATCGTCGTCGGCGACTGCGTCGGCCGCGGTCTGGAGGCCGCCACCGTCATGGGCCAGCTGCGCAGCGCCTGCCGGGCCCTGCTGCTGCAGTTCGCCGACCCGGCCCAGGTGCTGAGCGCGCTCGACCGGTTCGCGGCCCTGATCCCCGGCGCGCTGTGCGCCACCGTCTTCTGCGGTGTGCTCGACCCCGCGACCGGCCGGCTGGCCTACAGCAGCGCCGGCCACCCGCCGGGCATCCTGACCCACCCGGACGGCACCACCGAACTGCTCGACCAGGGCCGCTCCATCCCCCTGGCGGTGCGGCCGGGCCTTCCACGGCCCACGGGAACGCGCACCATGCCGCCGGCCTCCGTCCTGCTGCTGTACACCGACGGTCTGATCGAGCGCCGCAGCCGCCCGCTGCACGCGGGCATCGCCGAGGCCTCGGCCGCCGCCCGGCGCGGGCGCGGCGCGGATCTGGAGAAGCTGGCCGACGACATCCGGACCGGCCTGGAACCGGCCGGCGGCTACGACGACGACATGGCGCTGCTGCTCTACCGCCACCCCGCGCCCCTGGAGGTGGCCTTCCCCGCCGAGTCCGCCCAGCTCGCCCGCGTCCGCGGCGCCCTGCGCGACTGGCTGGAGCGACTGGACGCCGGACCACGCCTGACACAGGCGGTCCTGGTCGCGGCGGGGGAGGCCTGCGCCAACGCCATCGAGCACGGCCACCGCCACAATCCCGGCCGGACCGTGCGCCTGAGGGCCGTCGCCGGCGCCGACGCACTGCACCTGACCGTCACCGACACCGGGAGCTGGAAGCCCCGGCAGTCCGGGGCAAGCGCCCACCGCGGCCGCGGCCTGATCCTGATTCACGCGCTCATGGACCAGGTCGACATCGTCACCGACGAGGCCGGAACCACCGTAGACATGCATGTGAGGACCACACGTTGACCACTCTCCTGACACTCACCGACCAGCGGCGTCCCGACGGCACCCCGGTCCTCGTGGCCGAGGGCGAGATCGACATGAGCAACGTCGGCGAGTTCCGGGCCGCGGTGGACCGGGCCGCCGGAGGCGGACGGCTGGTGGTGGACCTCACCGCCGTGGACTACCTGGACAGCGCCGGGCTGGCGGCACTGTTCGCCCACGCCGACCGCCTGGAACTGATCGCCCCGCCGCTGCTGGACCCCGTCCTCACCGTCTCGGGGCTCGCCGACCTGGCCACCGTGCACATCACCTGACGGCCGCCGGCCCGCCGGGCGGGTTCCGGCGGGTACGCCGGTGACGGGGCGTCAGTCCGCCGAGAGCGACCAGCCGTCGGCCGTGACACGGCCGGCGTCCCGGCGCCGCGAGCCGTCGAACACGGTGCGCCCGCCGTCCTCGATCCGGACGCCGTCGACGTACGCGCCGCGCCCCACGTAGCGGGCGTCGGTGGTGTACCGCCAGCGCAGCCGCACCGCCCGGCCGCGCCAGGCGTCCAGATCCGCCAGAGCCCGGTGCCAGACCCGCCCGGAGAAGCCGTGCAGCGCCCCTTCCGGGCGCTGTACCGGGGCCTGGCCGGGGCGGGAGGTGGTGAACGGCACCGGCTCCCATGCGCCGCCGTCGCCGGACGCCTCCAGACGCAGGACGTCGAAGGCGCGCTCGGTGTCCCACCACACCGAGAAGCTCAGCCGGGCACCCGTACCGCCGCCCGCTCCGCCCGCTCCGCCCGCTCCGCCCGCTCCGTCCTCCGCTCCACCGCTCCCGTCGCTCCCGTCGCTCCCGTCGAGAGTCACCTCGGGCAGGGCGAGCACGGCCGAGGCGCCGCTCGCCATCCCCGAGAACCAGGCCTCGCGCCCGTCGGCGGGGCGCACCGGCACGGCCCGGGCCAGGCGGGTGGCCGCCGCCACGCGCGGTGCGCTGCCGGAGCGCCAGGTGCGCACCGGGTGGACGGAGTTGCCCAGCAGCACCAGGAAGGTGTCGGTGGTCGGATCCAGCACCAGGCAGGTGCCCGTGAAGCCGGTGTGCCCGGCGGTGCGGGGGGTCGCCATGGCGCCCATGAACCAGTGCTGGTACAGCTCGAAACCCAGGCCGTGCTCGTCGCCGGGGAATGCGGTGTTGAAGTCGCGGAAGAGCAGGTCCACCGACTCCGGCTCCAGGACCCGGGCGCTGCCGTACGCGCCGCCGTTCAGCAGCGTGCGGCACAGCACGGCCAGGTCCCAGGCGCGGGAGAAGACCCCGGCGTGGCCGGCCACACCGCCGAAGGCGTACGCGTTCTCGTCGTGGACCTCACCGTGCACCATGCCCCGGTCCAGGCCCGACCAGGGGCGGCGGGCGTCCTCGGTGGCGGCGATGCGCGGCCTCCAGGAGGCGGGCGGGTTGTAGCGGGTCCACCGCATGCCCAGCGGTCCGGTGACGTCCTCGCGCAGCAGCGTGTCCAGCCCCTTGCCGGTGACCCGCTCCAGTACGAGCTGAAGGGTGATCAGATTGAGGTCGGAGTAGCGGTAGACCGTGCCCGGCGGGTCCAGGGGCTCCTCCCGCCACAGCCGCCGCAGCCGGTCCTCCCGGGTGGGCTCGGCGTACAGCGGGAGCCAGGCGGCCAGCCCGGAGGTGTGGGTGAGCAGGTGCAGCAGGGTGATCTTGTCCTTGCCCGCCGCGCCGAACTCCGGCAGGTAGGAGGCGACCTTGCCCTCCAGCTCCAGGGCGCCGCGCTCCATCTGCCGCACGGCCAGGATCGCGGTGAACAGCTTGGAGACGGAGGCCAGGTCGTAGACGGTCTCCGGGGTGGCGGGGAGCTGTTCGCCGGCGGGGAGTTCCACGCCGGTGCCGGTGGCCTCGTCGTAGGCCGAGTAGCGCACCGCGTGGCCGATGGCCTCGTGGAGGGCGACGGTGCCGCCGCGTCCGGCCAGCAGGACCGCGCCCGCGTACCAGGGGTGCTCGGGGGAGGGGCCCAGGAAGGCCCGCGCGTCCTCCACCAGATGCCGCAGGTGCGGCTCCAGCAGTCCGGCACGCCGCGCGGAGCCGCGGCGCAGGACGGGCGCGTGCCCGCCGGCGGCGAGGGTGCGCCCGCCCCGGGCACGGGCCGCCGCCACGGGAGCCGAGGCCAGGGCCAGGCCGCCGCCGAGCGCGAGCGCTCTCAGACCGAGTTGCCGCCGGCCGATACCCCCGGCCCCGCCCCCGCCCGCGTCGGGGCCGGAAGCGGGCGCCGGGCCCGGTGTGCGATCCCGTGCCGAACCTGTCATACCGCGCCCCTTCGGGAAAGAATCTTTCAGCGGATCGGGAGAACGCTGGAACCTTCTTCCCGGGCGTGCCGTCCGTCAACCCCCGCGGCATGGCGGACGGGCGTTCCGGGCGGGCCGCCCGCCTAACGGAGCACCACGCAGCCACGCCGCTCCAGCTCCCCCACCAGCCCCGGATCGACCACCGTCCCGTTCCAGCGCAGATCCAGCTTCTCCAGCGCGGACAGCTCCCGCCCCAGCCAGGGCGGCACCGTGCGCAGCCGGTTGCCCCGCAGGTCCAGGCGGCGCAGCCGCGGCAGGCCGCGCAACGCCCCGGGCACCTCCTCCAGGGCGTTCTCGCGCAGTTCCACCTCGCGCAGCTCCCGCAGCCGGGAGAAGGAGGCGGGCAGCGAGACCAGGGCGTTCCCGCGCAGCCACAGCTCCCGCAGCGCGGTGAGCCGCCCGAGCGAGGCCGGCAGCTCCCGCCGCCCGCACCGCTGGGCCCGCAGTTCCACCAGCCCCGCCATGCCGCCGAACTCCTCGGGCAGCGCGCCCAGCGGGTTGTCGCCCACGTTCGGATACGTCAGCGAGCGCAGCCGCCCCAGTGAGCGCGGCAGCGCGGTGAGCCGGTTGTCGTGGAGTTAGAGGCAGCCGTCCAGATCCGTCAGCTCCCGATCTCCTCGGGCAGGGAGGTGAGCGCGTTGTGGCCGAGGTCGAGGGTGCGCAGGCGCCGCAGCCGGCCGATCCGCGGCGGGAGGCCGGTCCGCGGCGGGAGGCCGGTGAGCGCGTTGTCCGCGAGGATCAGCACACGCGACTCCCGGCGCTCCCACACCTGTTCGGGAACGCGGGTCAGGCCCGCGCGCCAGAGATCGACCGTCGCCCCGCCGTCCGGCCGCCCCGTCGCATCCGTCATGACCGCACCGTGTCCGCCGCCCCGGCCCCGGCCCCCGCACCGGTCTCGTGTTCCGGCGCACCCGCCTCCGGCGGGCGGGCCCACGGGCGCAGGCGTCCGCCGCTGACGGCGGCGACCCCGGCGTCGTCGTAGCGACGGCTCTCCAGGGACCAGTCGAGGTTGCCGCGCATCACGTTGCGCATGCCGTCGGCGTAGTCCTCCACATGTGCTCGTGTCCTACGGGGCACGCCCGCGGCCTCCAGCAGGCCGGGCAGGCGCGTGGCGAGCTCCCGGAAACGGGCGACCCGCCCGTTGGCGGCGGCGCTGATCTCCCGTACGCAGTCCCGGAGCGGGCGACCGGTGTCGTGCCGCAGGAGGACGACGGTGTTGTTGACGTCGCCGGCGGCCAGTTCCTTGTCCAGCGAGACGATGTCGTTGACGAAGATCGCCACGTCGCCGGTGATCCGCCGCATCTCCTCCAGCGGGTGGCCGCCGTGCAGCGCGGACGGCAGGGTGTAGTGGCCGCAGCGTTCGGCCAGGTCCAGGCAGGGTTGTATGCCGATGGTGTGCCGCCTGGCCGTCAGGAACTCCTCCACCGTGGGCAGCCGGTCCCCGGAGCGGTTGAGGGCCTCCCTGCGGTGGGCCAGCAGATAGCCGTGCCAGTGCCTGCGGAAGCGCTCCCGCCACACCGGCGGCATCCCCTGGGTGATCCGGTGCCACAGGTCGCGGAAGCTCTCGGCCAGCGGGTCCGCGGGGGCTCCGGACGGCGGTTCCCGCCCGTCCATGACACGGGTCAGGCGCTCCACGAGGCGGGTGACCTCGTGCGGCCGCCGCCCCAAGGGCGCGTCCAACCGGTCGTCGAAGACGAAGAACCAGCCGTTGACGTCGGTGGCCAGCATCAGATCCTCCTCGGCGGCCCGGGGATAGAAGCGGGCCATCGCCCGCTCCAGCCGAAGGGCGTCGTACTCCTCCAGCGCCGCTTCCCCGGTGAGCAGTCCGAAGTCCTTGAGCCACCGGAGAGTGTGGAGCCTGGCCTTGCCGACAGCGGGGCTGACGGCGCCGCGGAAGGGTATCTCCAGGCGAGCCGTCCGCCGCAGCAGGCCCTCCCGCCCGGCGGTGTCCCCGTCGGCGCCGGCTTCGGTCACGGGCATGACGCCTCCCTGTCGAGCGGTGAGCGCGGTGGTGAGCGCGGTGGTGAGAATGACGGGCGCACACGCCGACCCACCCTTGGACAAAGGCAGTTGCCGGTCAAGAGTGCCGGGGACACTCCGTGCTCCCTCCGGCACGGGGAGTGTGCGCGGGGGCGTCGAGCGTCATTACCCGAAACGGCGCTCCTCCGGAAGGGAAATCGGTCAGGAGCACCGCATCCGGTTCACACCGGCGTACGCTCTCCACCACCTGCCGCGGAAGTGGTGAAGCGGCAGCCGTGGCGGCGGACGAAGAGCAGGGGCGCATGCAGCGGGCGATGTTCGACAGGGAGTCCGGGCTCGGGGAGCCGGACGACGCGCCGACCGGGCCGGCCGGGGCCCGAAGACGCGCCGTCGCGCGCGGCCGCACCGTACGGCCGGCGCGCGGGGACGAGCAGGAGCGGGAAGCGCCCTCCCGCACCGCCGCACGGCCCGTCCGGCCGGTTCCCGCGGCCGCGGGAACCGGCCGGGACAGCGGACTCGTCGAGCACCTGGAACGCCTGGGTGCCCCCGCCGTACGGCTGGCCTGGGCCGCCGCGGTGCTCGGCACCGAGGCGGCCCCCTCGCTCGCCGCGGACGTCGCCGCCCTGGGGCCGGGGGAGGCGGCCCGGGCCCGTGCCCGGCTGACCGCCGCCCGTGTCCTCACCGGCGGTGAGGAGGGGCGGCCGCTGCGCTTCTCCCATCCGCTGACCGCCACCGCCGTCCACCGGTCCATCCCGCCCGCCCTGCGCGTCGCCCTCCACGGCCAGGCCGCCGCGGTCGTCGTGGGCGCGGGGTACGGCCCCACGGCCGCCGCGCGCCATCTGCTGGAGGTCCACCCCGAGGGCGACCCGGCCGTCGTCGCCACCCTGCGCGAGGCCGCCGCCGAGTACCTGAGCGCCGGAGCGCCGGAGGCGGCCCGGCGCTGCCTGGAACGCGCCCTGCGCGAGCCGCCGGGGCCCAGGGAGAGGGCCGCCGTCCTCCACGAACTGGGCCGCTCCACCCTCCCCGCCCGGTCGCCCGCCGCAGCCGCCACTGCCGCCGGCCGTCCGCGGGCCGCCCCGGTGCGGGCCCTCGGACGGCGGTAGGACGCCCGCCGGACCCGGGCGGCTCCGGCGGGCGACCGGCGGCGAGGAAGGCGAGGAAGGCGAGGAAGGGGCCGGAAGGCCCGCCTCACCGCCGTGCGGGAGGGGTGCGGGCCGAAGCCCCGCGGCGGCACCGGGCCCGTACCATGGCCGCATGTCCTTTCTCCGCCGCCGCAGTGCCGCCACACCCGCCGGACCCGACTTCGACGTGCTGGCCATGGACCCGGGGGACTGGCCGGGCAACCTCGGGGCCGGACTGCTGCCCGCGCCGGACGGAAGCTGCCAGGGCGTCTTCCTGCGCTACGACCTGTTCGGCGGACGCGGACCGGCCATGGTCATCGGAAACCTGCCGGAGGGCTCCCCGGCCCGCGAGACGGCCGAGGGACAGATCCCGTTCGAGGTCGCGCAGTTGCTCGCGGCGCTGGAGAACGACGAGGAGGTCACCGTCACCGGGACGGAGGAGAGTCCGGTGATGCTGGACGACAACCTCCTGATCGTGCGGCGGATCATCTGCTCGGAGAGCCGGATCTCCTGCGTCCAGTTCGACCGCAGCGACGGCGTGCTGGTCACCATCGCCAGCTGGGACCGGCCGATCACCGAGGACCTCTACCAGTTGCTGAAGCCGCTGCCCGCGGAGCTGTTCCAGCGCTGACGCACCGGCGGCGCGGACGGCCGGGGGCATGAGGGACACGGCACAGGGGAGGGGCGCTTCGCGGCGCCCCTCCCCTGTGCCGTGCGCTCGCCGGCGTCATCTCACCGCCGGGCGGGCCGCACCGTGACGTCGGCGGCCTTGACGAAGGCCACCCGGTGCCCGAGCTGGATCTGGTAGTACTCCTCCTCGCCGCGGACCACCACGTGGTTCGCGGGGTCGAAGGTCTTGGCGTAGTAGTACTCGCCCTTCGTCCGCAGCCCCAGCGCGTACGCCTGGCCCGCCTCCAACGTGTACGGCAGCGGCGAGATCGCCTGGGCCGGGACCCCCTCCGGGTATGCGGAGGCCTCCGGGTAGGCGCGGCCGTAGACGGGCACCGGCCCCGCGCCCTCCTTCGGGGTGACGACCGGGCCCCGGGTGGGCACCGCGGCCGGGGCGTCGGCGGGGTTGTGGAACCACGCCTTCTGCCCGAGGTACCAGATCGCCGTCCACTCGCCCCGGCGCTCGGCCACCGCGTACCGCTGGCCGGTCGAGGCGCGGGCGCCGGTGTCGTTGACACCGGTGGTGGAGTCACCGCCGCCCGGCCGCAGCCCGGCGTCCTTCACCAGCGGCGCGTCGGCGCTCGGCCCGGTGTGCAGCCGCACCGCGCCCGAACCGTGCGGCGGGCAGGGCTGCCCGGAGCCGTCGCAGCGGGTGTAGGGGGGCTTGTGCTTCTCGTAGTCGGGCCGGATGGTCACCAGCTCCGAGCCCGGCCCGGCCGTGGGGTGGAAGGGCGCGCCCAGCAGCGTGAAGTAGTGCTGCCAGTCCCAGTACGGCCCCGGATCGGTGTGCATCCCGGGGATGTGGGCGGAGGTCACGCCCGGCACGTTGTCGTGCCCGATGATGTGCTGCCGGTCCAGCGGGATGTCGTACCGGTGGGCCAGATACCGCACCAGCCGCGCCGAGGTGCGGTACATCGCCTCGGTGTACCAGGCGTCGGGGGCGGTCAGGAAGCCCTCGTGCTCCAGGCCGACCGACTTGGCGTTGACGTACCAGTTGCCCGCGTGCCAGCCCACGTCCTTCGTGGGGACGTGCTGGGCGATGTGGCCGTCGAAGGCGCGCAGCGAGTAGTGCCAGGAGACGTACTTCGGGTTCTGCACCAGGCTCAGGGTGGTGTCCCAGGTCGCCTCGGTGTCGTGCACCACGATGTAGTCGATCTTCTGCGACGCGGGGCGGTCGGCCTTGTCGTGGTTGCCGTAGTTCGGCGAGCCGTCGGGGTTGGCGTACTCCTCGTAAGGCGCCGGGATCCACTCGCACGAGACGGACTTCGGGCACTCCACGCGCTCGTCGCGCACCGGGGACGCCGGGCGCAGCCCCGGGCCGTCCAGCTGGGCGGTCCTCGGGGCCAGGTCCGGGTCGCCCTCCAGCACCACGCGCTGGCCGGAGTCGGTGGTGCGCCGCTGGCCCTCGCGGATCACGTCGAAGACCTCGTCGGCGAATACCCCGGCCGCCCGCGCGTCCCCGGAGCCCGGGTAGCGTGCCACGGCTCCGTACCACTGGGCGGGGTCGTCGCTCGGCGGAAGCCCCAGCTCCCGCTGGGCGGCGGCCAGCAGCGCCGCGCCGCCGGCGACGTTGGCAGCCGGATCCCGCCGCAGCTCCTCCTCGTCCAGCCCGGTCAGTTCGGCCGCCCGCTCCAGGGTGCGCAGCCGGCCGGGCAGTTCGGCGGGACCGGGCAGCGCGCCGGCGACCCGCCGGGTGTCGCGGGCGGTGTCGCCGCGGGCGTCCTCCGTGCCGTGGCTGTGGTGGGGATCCTCGGCCAGAGCGGTGCGCGCGTCGGTCAGGTGCATGGGACCGTAGCCGCCCGAGACGCTGGGGGCACCGCGGTGGCCGTCCCAGCGGGACTGCAGGTACGACACCCCCAGCAGCACGCTCTCGGGTACCTGGTAGCGGTCGGCGGCGCGGGCGAACGCCTCCTGCAGCGAATCCGGCTCCCGCCCGCCGGCGTCGGCGGTGGCCGGGAGGAGGGGCAGCAGCAGGGCGGCGACCGAGGCCGCGGTGAGCACCCGCAGTCGCCGGCGGACGAAACCGCGCGGTGGCGCCTGCGGATGGGCGGGGACGGGTCCTGGCAAGACGGCCTCCTGAGGGGTACGCCGCGTCCGAGCGGCACGGGACTGCCCACAGGGGTATCGGTCGGCCGACGATCCGTCAACGACCGGGAGGCAAGGGATCGTTGATGGGTTTCCCCACGTCAGGGGCCATGTGGGGGAGTCTTCACCCTGAGGCGGGCCCGGACCTGCGCGGCGTCACAGGTCCAGCCCGGTGACGCTCCGCCCCCCGTACAGCCCCGGACCGGCCCCCGGCCCCCGGCCCGCGCGGCGCCGCGCGGGCCGGACCGTCAGCGGGTGCCCACCGCCGCCCGCACCGCGCGCCGGGCCATCGCGCAGTCGTCGTGCAGACGGCGCAGCAGCAGCCGCTGCTCCTCGCCGGCGCTCAGCAGACCGGTGCGGTCGCAGCCCGGGGCCGGTCCCGGATCCCGCATGGCGCGCTGCACGGCCGTCTCGCAGGCACGGACCTCCCGGGTGAGGACGAGCAGCAGGTTCACCAGGAAGGCGTCCCGCGCGTCGGGGCCCCCGGCCTGGGCGAGCCGGCTGATCCGGCGGCGGGCCATCGGGCTGTCGCCCAGCACCGACCACAGGGTGGCCAGGTCGTAGCCCGGCAGGTACCAGCCCGCGTGCTCCCAGTCCAGCAGCACCGGGCCGGCCGGGGAGAGCAGCATGTTCGCCGGCAGGGCGTCACCGTGGCAGAACTGCGCGCGGCCACCGCCGCGCGCCAGACCGTGGAGCAGCTTGCCCAGATCGCCCAGGTCGCGGTCCGTCAGCAGTCCCAGCCCGTGGTAGCGGGCGATCCGCACACCGTAGTCGACCGGAGCCCCGAAACGGCCCGCGGGCGGCTGCCAGGCGTTCACCCGGCACACCGCGCCCAGCACCGCGCGCAGATCGGCCGGCGACGGGGGCTCCAGCGGATGCCGCTGGAACGCCATCGGGCGGCCCGGAGCCCGCTCGGCGACCAGGACGCAGCCGTCGGGGTCGGCGGCGATGAGCCGGGGCACCCGCACCGGCGGCCGGTGGCGCACGAAGGTGCGGTAGACCGCTATCTCGTGCCGGAACCGCTCGACCCGCGCGGGCGAGTGGTCCAGCAGGCACTTGGCGACCGCGGTGCCGCGGCCGACGGTGCCCGCCAGCAGCACCGAGCGCCCGCCGCGGCGCAGCACCTGCACCGGCTGGAACTCCGGGCAGACCCGGTGCACCGAGGCGATGGCGGTGCGCAGCCGCCCGTCCTGCGGACCGGCCGGGGCCGGCCTCCCGGCGGCCGGCGGTCCCCCCGCGCCCGGCGCCCGGCGCGGCCGGGGCAGAGCGGCGACCGCGGGCGGTGTGCGCACCGGCTCGGGGCGGACCATGCCGTACTGCGGTCGCGGACGCTGCCGGACCGGGGCCGGCACGGGAGACGGTGTTGGATTCATGGACGAGCCGGATCCCTTCGTGCGCCGACGGATTGCCGCGCCACCCGGCCGGCCGGGGCGTGCTGCACCCTGGGGAATGCGGAAGCCCGTGGGGCCGGACGGGGTGGCGCGTTCCTACAGCACACCCGGACACGGGTGGCACACCATCTGGCGGACCCTGGCGAACCCTGGCGAATGCCCGCGCGCCCCTTCGGGGGCGATCCGCGAGGGCTACTGTCGAGGCAGCCGAGAACCTGGGGGCTTCGACGTGACCAAGGGACCCAACACCCGCCTGGCGGACCTGTTCGGCCTCACCGGCTGGTCCAAGGGCGAACTCGCCCGGCGCGTGAACCGGCAGGCGGCGGCCATGGGCCACCCGCAGCTGGCGACCGACACCTCCCGGGTGAGGCGCTGGATCGACATGGGGGAGACCCCGCGCGATCCGGTGCCGAAGGTACTGGCGACCCTGTTCACCGAGCGACTCGGCCGTGTCGTGACCATCGAGGACCTCGGGTTCGGCCGATCGGGGCAGGCAGGCGGACGGCAGCCCGTCCACGGACTGCCGTGGGCCCCCGAACAGACCGCCGCGGTCCTCACCGAATTCACGGGAATGGACCTCATGCTCAACCGACGCGGCTTGGTGGGCGCGGGCGCCGCGCTCACCGCAGGACCGGCGCTCAGCAGCGCTCTGTACGACTGGCTCCGGGTCGACCCGGCTCCGGCGGGAGCCCTCCGGCCCGGTGGCCCCCCGCCCGCCGCCCCCGCCTCCTTCGACCGCTACGAGGCCGTGCCCGTCGGCTCGGAGGAGGTCGAGTCCCTGGAGCACTCCGTGGAGGTCTTCCGCGCCTGGGACGCGGCCCGCGGCGGCGGCCTCCAGCGCAAGGCGGTGGTGGGCCAGCTCAACGAGGTGGGCGGCATGCTCACCTACCGCCACCCGCAGCACATCCAGCGGCGGCTGTGGGGGGTGGCGGCCAACCTCGCGGTGCTCGCCGGCTGGATGTCCCACGACGTCGGCCTGGAGCCCACCGCCCAGAAGTACTTCGTCATCGCCGCGCACGCGGCCCGTGAGGGCGGCGACCGGCCCCGCGCCGGGGAGGCCGTCTCCCGGGCCGCGCGCCAGATGGTGCACCTGGGCAAACCCGACGAGGCCCTGGACCTGATGAAGCTGGCCAAGGCCGGCTGCGGCGAGGAGACCCTGCCGCGCACCCGCGCGATGCTGCACACCATCGAGGCCTGGGCCCAGGCCTCGATGGGGCGCGGCCAGGCGATGCGGCGCACCCTCGGCCGGGCCGAGGACCTGTTCGTCTCCGACCGCGGGGACGTGCCGCCGCCCAGCTGGATGCAGCTGTTCGACGAGGCCGATCTGCACGGGATGCAGGCACTGGCGTACCGCACCCTGGCCGAGCACGACCCCTCGGCCGCGGGGACGGCCGAGAAGCACGCCAAGGAGGCGCTGCGGCTGCGGGAGAAGGGCCGCGAGCGGTCCAAGATCCTCGACTACATCTCCCTCGCCTCGGCCTGCTTCATCGCCGACGACCCCGAGCAGGCGGACCGCTACGCGCGGCTGGCCCTGGTCACCATCGGCAACACCTCCTCCCACCGCACCTGGGACCGGCTGCGGGAGATGTACCGGCTCACCGGACGGTACGCCGGGTATCCCAAGGTCGAGGACCTGCGCGAGGAGATCGCACTCGCCCTGCCCGCGGCTCCCGGGACCCCCGGTGGGGGAGCCGCGGTGCCCGCGCCCCGGCGGGCCGGGGGCGGCGCGGCGGTGTAGCGGCGGACGGGTCCCGGGGCGCCCGGCGGTCCTCCGGCCGCGGGGATGCCCGGGCGCCCCGGGACCGCCGCTTCGCGTACCGCCCGTGCGCGCGGACTCGGCGCGGCGCCGCGGTCCCGGTATCCTTCGGCGGCCGGAGGTGACCGCTTTCCGCACGGTGCCGGGAACCCGCGGGAGGACCCCGGACGAACGGGGGACGAACCCGCGGTGACCGGCCGGAACGCCGGAGAGCGGAAATCCCGTTGCCAGTCCCTCGCCCCGCACCGGATGCTGACCTTATGTTCGCCGATTCCGTCGATTCCGACATAGCGCCCAGCGGTACGCTGCTCGGCCTCCTCCAGAGGGGCCGCGGCGACGGCACGCTGCACGCTCTCGCGGCCCCGCGTGCCGAAGCGCTCGCCGCGCTGAGCCACTGCCTGCGCTGTGACCCCCGGCGCGACTGGCGGCTCGAGCACCGCTCCCTGTACTACGCACGGCTCCACGTGGAGCTGGACGCCGGGCTCGACGACATCGAGGAGCACCTGTTCGGCCCCGACGACCTCACCGACACCGGCGAGGAACGCACCGGACTGGCCCTCTCCGTCCTCGGGCACCTGACCTCCTACGGCGACGGCCGTGCGCTGCTGCTGCTGCGCCGCTACGCCGCGCACGGCGCCAACTGGCGCTGGGCCCTGGACGAACTGGCCGTCCGCGACGACGACGCCGGCCTGCGTCCGCTGGGCCCCGCAGTCCTGGCGCGCTTCCCGCGCACCCCCGAGGGCGACGCCGAACTCGCGGCGGCCGTCCGCGACGCCTTCGAACCCAGGCCCTGGCGGCTGTGGGCCGAGGACCCGACCCGCCCCGAACAGGGCGAACGCCTCGCGCACGCCCGTGAGCAGGGCTCCTTCGGCCGCTGGCAGCGCCAGATGAGGCCGGCCGGGCCACGCCCAGGCTGGAGCGTAAGCGCGGTGCTCGACTGGGCACAGGAAGGCGACCGGATCCTCTCCGCCGGCCCCGACGGCGGACCGCTCGCCGCCGAACCCGCGGGGTCCGCCGTGCCCGGAGAGGCCCCGGGCCGCGACCCGCGGCACCGTGAGGCCGCCGCGGCCCGATGTCTGGCCGCCGTCGCCGGGCCCGAGGACCGCCCCGAACTGCTCGACGCCGCCCGGTTCGGCCCCGACATCGCGCGCGCCGTCGCCCTGCGCCACCTCGCCGAGCGCGGCGACCCCGCCGCGCTCGACCTGATCGAGGCCGCCGTGGCGGAGCAGGGCCCCTCCACCCCCGCGAGCGTCCCCTCCGGCACCGCCGCCCGGGCCGCGCTGGAGGCCCTCGCCCGGATGCGCGGTGCCGCCGCGCTGGACCGCGCCCGCCGGTGGGCACGGCGCGAGGACGCCCTGGGCACGGCGGCCGCCGCGCTGCTGGCCTGCCACGGCACGGAGCGGGACGCCCCCCTGGTGCTGGCCGCGCTGCGCCGCACCGTGTGTGCCGAAGGACCCGACTGCGACGGTCTGCGGCCGCTGGTCGACGGCGCCGGCCGGCTGGCCTTGCACCGCGCCGCCCCCCTTCTTCGGCACGTCTACCGCGAAACCGCCTCCTCCCAGCTGCGCGGCCGGGCGGCCCGCGCCCTGGCCGCCACCGACCCCGCCTTCGCGGCGGGCTTCGCCATCGAGTGCCTGTGGGACTGCGAGGAGTCCACCCGCGAGATCGCCGCCCGCCACGCCGCCACCGGCGACACCCGGGTCGTCGAGCGGCTGCGCCGGCTGGCCGCCGACCCGGCGGAGGAGGAGGGCGTGCAGAGCGCGGTGCGCGGCCGGCTCGACTCCGACGGCGCCGCGGCCCGCTGACCCGGCGACGCGGGCCTTCCCGGCCGGGGCGCGGCGCACCGCCCCGGCCGGGAAGACCCGCGCGGGCCGGGCGCATACCCGCCGTTTCGATCTTTGTCGGTGCCAGCGCCTAATCTGTGCCGTGTGACCACAGCAGTATCCGCATCGTCCCCCGGCCCCGGGCGGCCCGCCCCCGGCCCTGCCGCCGACGAGGGCCTGGCCCGGCGTCTGCGGGCACTGGCCTGCACCGCGCCCCTGCACGACCTGGACGCGCGCAAGGCCAACCTGGCCGGGGAGTACGGCACATACTCGATGGCGGAGGTCGCGCTGGCCGCCATCGACCTGGTCACCCTGCACATGGACTTCGACACCGGCGCCGACCACGAGGAGATAGTGGCCCGGCTGCTGCCGCGGGTCGCGGCCCAGGCCCCGCGGCGGCCCGCCGCCGAGCACGAGCGCGTCGCCCGCTGGGTCCTGGAGAACCTGATCAACGTCGGCAGCGTCGACCGGGGCTTCCGTGCCGTCTACGGCACCTTCGGCCCCGACGGCGAGTACGTACGGCGCGACTACGACTTCAAGCTGATCGAGGAGGTGCCGGGGCCGGGCGGAGGCGTGTACCTGCGCACCACCGACGAGGCGGTCAACGTCCTGGTCGGCGCCCTGGACACCGACGTCACCAGCGCGCAGATCGCCGCCGAGGTCAAGCTGGAGGTGCTGGTCAGCCGGGGCCGCCTCGCCGACGCCCAGCTCGCCGCCGAGCAGGCCCGCTACCGCACCGTGCAGTACGCCGAGACGCTGCGCCGCACCCTGGAGGCCACCCGGCGCAACGTCCGCGCGGTCGACTGGCTCAACGCCGTCCCCGACATGATCGCCGAGGCGCTCGACCACGTCGCCGACCGCTACCGCCACGAGAACGCCATCCTCACCAACATCCGCAGGGCACGGGACGAGGCCCCGGCCGACAAGAACCCCGGCCACAAGCTGCGCGCCGCCGAACTGGTCGACATCGTCAAGGACTGCATCCGGCGCCACACCCAGCTCCAGTCACGGCTGCTGGAGGCCGGACCGCTCTTCCGCGCCGAGCAGGACCGGCAGGCGTTCGCCCCGCCCGCCACCGCCTTCGGCCTGGATCTGTACGGGCAGCTGCTGGCGCCCCTGCTGCCGCTGCCGGTGGAGCGGGCCGGCAAGGTCACCGACGCCTTCTTCGCCCGCGGCACCGGGCTGCGCACCCCGGCGGCCGTACGGCTGGGGGACCTGACCGAGATGCTGCTCACCCCGCCCGCGCCCCGCGAGCACCTGGGCGCCGAGATGCCCGAGCCGGACCTGGTCGCCACCCCCGACGACAGCCGGTTCAGCGAGGAGCAGATGGAGGCCGCCCGGGAGCTGCTGGAGCTGCCCGCCGACGCCCCGCGCCGGCTGTCGGGCCTGCTGGCCGAGGCCCGCCGCCGCGACCCGGACCTGCCCTATCTGGTGGCCCTGCTGGCGGTGCACGCCGCCAGCCCGCCGGTCGGCACCGCCTACCGGCAGGGCGAGCGGCGCCTGCTGTTCGCCGTGGACGACGGCACGGAACTGGACGACCCGGAGTTCGGCGGCGCCGACCTCGTGGTGGGGACGGCCCTGCTGGACGCCGCCGGCATGGCGGCCGACCGTACGGAGGTGGCATCGTGAACGAGTACGGCCCATACGGCGGTCACGGCGAGCAGGAGAGGCCGGACGGACCCGGCGGGCCCGGAACGGAAGCCCCGCCGGAGTCCGCGCAGCGGCCCGCCGCCCTCGCTCCGCCGGACGCCGCCGACGCCGCCCGGCTGGTCTCCTTCGGCCTCCAGCCCAAGCTGCTGCCCGCCCGCGACGCCGAGTACGCGCAGCTGCTGCGCCGCTACCGGGAGGAGCCCGCCTTCGCCCGGCTCGCCGACGCCGTCGCCACCGGCCTCGGGCTGGTCGTGCTGGAGGTCTCCCCGCGCGCGGGGATGGCCGTCACCGCCGCCGAGGACTCCGTCTTCGCCGTGCGCATGGGCGACTACGCCCGCCGCGCCACCTCCGACTCCACCGACCGCTTCCTGCACGGCCTGGCCCATCTGGCCATCGCCGCCCTGGCCTTCCCCCGCCCCGAGGACCTGGCCGACGACAGCTACGTCGGCAGGATCTCCGTCAACGGCGTGGACGCCTTCGTCCGCCAGGCCTGCCGGAGACTGGAGGAGCGCGCCGAGAAGGAGGGCGAGAACACCGACCCGGCCAGCGAGGCGCCCGGCCTGGAGGCCGCCTGGCGGGTGTACACCCGGCGCAGCGCCACCGGGGCCACCAAGGACTCCCGACGGCTGGCCGGCTCCACCACCGGGATCGTCGCCAAGGCCGCCGCCTTCCTCGCCGACTCCGGCTTCCTCCAGCGCACCGGCGACGACGCCGGGGGCACCTACCGCACCACCGCCCGCTACCAGCTCCAGGTGCGCGACATGGCGGGCAGCGCCGCCATGGCCGAGCTGCTGGAGCTGGGCGTGGTGCCCGTCGGCGACGGCAGCGCCACCCTGCTGCCGCCCCCCGACCCCGACGCCCTCGAACCGGCGGCCGACGCCGGACTGCCCTTCCACAGCTGAATCCCCGTCCCCAGCGACGCCAGAGCAACGAGAGCCCCGCCGCCATGTACGAGCTGTCCCGGATCCGCCTCTACTCCATCGGGCCCGCCGGTGCGCGCTACGCCGACACCGTGCTGGACCTGCGCGGGGTCGGCGAGCCGGTGCCCAGCCCCGCCCCCGCCCAGGCGGACTTCTTCGAGGACGAGCCGATCGGCCCGCCGCGCCGCCCCGCGCCCGCCGGTGTGCTCTTCCTGGAGAACGGCGGCGGCAAGTCCGTCCTGCTCAAGCTGATCTTCTCGGTGATGCTGCCCGGCCACCGCAACACCCTCGGCGGCGCCAGCTCCGGCGTGCTGCGCAAGTTCCTGCTGGCCGACGACTGCGGGCACGTCGCCCTGGAGTGGCAGCACACCCTCACCGGGGAGACCGTCGTCGTCGGCAAGGTCAGCGAGTGGCGTGGCCGCCAGGTCTCCAGCGACCCGCGGAAGTTCGCCGAGGCCTGGTACAGCTTCCGGCCCGGGCCGGGCATGAACCTGGACTCCCTGCCGGTGGCCGAGTCCACCGCGCTGCGGCCCGTCGCCGAGGGCGCCTCCGCCGCCCGCGGCCGGCGCCGCACCATGAAGGGCTTCCGGGACGTCCTGGTGGAGACGGGCAAGACCTACCCGAACCTCGACGTGGTCTGGGAGGAGGTCCACGAGCGCTGGAACGAGCACCTGGGCCATCTGGGCCTGGACCCCGAACTCTTCCGCTATCAGCGGGAGATGAACGCCGACGAGGGAGAGGCCGCCGGCCTGTTCGCCGTCAAGAACGACTCCGACTTCACCGATCTGCTGCTGCGCGCCGTCACCGACACCCGCGACACCGACGGGCTGGCCGACCTGGTGCACGGCTTCGCCCACAAGCTCGGCCGCCGCGCCGAACTCACCGCCGAGAAGGACTTCACCGCCGGGTCGCTGGACCTGCTGCGCCGCATCGAGGAGGCCGCCCGGCACCGGGAGCAGGCCCGCGCCGTCCACGCCGGAGCCGAGCAGCGCACCCGCACCCTGGCCCGGCGGCTGTCCGCCCGCGGCACCGAGGAGCGCGGCCGAGCCGCCGAACTCGCCGAGCGGGCCGACCACGCAGCCCGGTCCGCCGCCTCCGCCGAACGCGAACGCGAGCGCGCCGGGCTCATCGCGGCCGAACTCGCCTACCGCCACGCCTGTCTGGCGCTGGCCGCCGGCGAGAGGAGCGCCTCCGCCCAGCGCCGGGAGCTGAGCGACGCCCGTACTCTGCACGCCGCCTGGCAGGCGGCCGAGACGGTGCTGGCGCACCGCGCCGCGGCCGACCGCGCCGCCCGGGTCGCCGCGGCCATCCGGGAGGCCGAGCGCGACGCCGCCCCCGCGCTGGCCGCCCGCGCCCGGGCCGCCACCGACCTGGTACGCGCCCTGCACGCCGCCGCGGAGAAGGCCGAGCACCTCGCGGCCGAGGAGGAGGAGCGCTCCACCGCCCTGCAGGGCGAGGGGGAGGCCGCCCACCGCGACGCCACCGCCGCCGCCACCGAGGCCCAGCGAGCCCGCAGCGAGGGCGAGCATCTGCGACAGCGCCTGGCCGAGGTCGAGCAGGAGACGGCCCAGGCCGTACGCGCCGGCTGGCTGGACGGCTCCTCGCCCGACGCCGACCCGGCCCGCGCCGCCCTGGCCGCCAGCGACGCCGAGAAGGCCGCCGTCGCCGCGTGGGAGACCGCGCGCGAGAGCGCCCGGCGCGCCGCCGACCGCGCCCGGGAGACGGCCGCGGCCCGCTCCCGCGCCGAACTGGCCGCGGCCCGCGCCGCGGACGCCGCCGAGGCGGCCGGGAGCGCGTACGCCGCCGAGCGGCGCGCCGCCGAGGCCCTGGGCGCCGAGGAACGGCCGGCCGAACTGCTGGGACTGCCCGGCGGACAGCGGTCGGCGGCCTCCCCGGAGCCCGGTCCCGCCGACCCCGGCCCCTCCGGCGCGCTGGACGCCGAGGAACTGGACCGCAACGCCGAAACCCTGCGCGAGCTGCTGGAGGAGTCGGTCGCCACCGCCGAGCGCCAGCTGTTCGACCTGCGCACGGCCGCCGCCGACGACTCCCGCATCCTCGGCGCCCTCGGCGACGGCGGACTGCTGCCCCCCGGCCCCGACGTCCTGGCCACCGTCGAGTACCTGGGCGAGCACGGCATTCCCGCCCTGCCCGGCTGGCGCTACCTCGCCCAGTCCGTGGACCCGGCCGACCACGCCGCCGTCCTGGCCGCCCGGCCCGAGCTGGTCGACGGTGTCGTCATCACCGACCCCGAAAGCCACACCCGCGCCCGGGAGGTCCTGGCGGGCGCGGCCCTGCTGCCCCGCTCGGCCGTCGCCGTCGGCACCGCCGCCGCGCTGCTGGCACCCGTCCCCGCGCCCGGCGGTGAGAGCGCCGGAGCCCTGGACGACTCCGGCGTGTTCCTCGTACCGCCCAACCCGGCCATGCACGACGAGTACGCGGCCGACGACGAGCGCCGCCGGCTGCGCGAGCGCGCCACCGCCCGCGACGAGGAGATCCGCTCCCTGGCCGCGAGGCTGTCCGCCGACCGCTCCCTGGCCGCGCGGATCGCCTCCTGGCGCACCGGCTGCCCGCCCGGCCGCCTGGCCGAGCTGGCCGCCGGGGCCCGGGCCGCGGCCGAGGCCGCCGAGACCGCCCGGCAGCACCTGGAGGAGATGCGCGCCGCCGCCGCCGAGGCAGAGGAGAGCGCCGCCGAGGCCGCCCGCGTACGCGAGGAGAGGCAGGAACGGGCCCAGCGGGCCCGCCGTTCCGCCGACGCCCTGGCCGGACTCGCCTTCCGGCTGCGCGAGCGCGCCAAGTGGCAGGCCCGGCTGCGGGAACTGGCCGACGAGGCGGCCGAGGCCGAGGCCCGGGCCGGCGCCTGTCTGGAGCGGGCCCGCGCCGCCGACGAGGACCGGCGCGCGGCCCAGCGCGCCGCCGACGACGCGCGCCGTACCGCCCGCGCGCTGCGCGCCGAGCGCGCCGAGATCGCGGGCGCCCCCGACACGCTCGACACGGCCGACGGCCCGGACACCGACGCACCGTCCGCCGGTCCCCCCGCCTCCCTGCCCGCCCTGCGCGAGGCGTACCGCGCGGCCTCCCAGCTCTACGAGAAGGTCGGGGTCGGCGCCGACCTGCGCGCCGAGCAGGCGCGTGCCGAAGGCGACGAGAGCGCCGCGCGCGCCGCCCTGGACCGGCTCACCAACAAGGTCCGCACCCGAGCCGCCCAGCTCCTGGAAGGCCCCGACGGCGCCGACGGCCCCTCCCGGCAGGCCGCCGCGGCCCGCGCCGAGACCCTGGTCCAGATGCTGGAGTCCCGTGCCTCGGCCGCCAGCGAGCAGCTCGGCCGGCTGCGCGGCGAGGCCGAACGCCTGGCCCCCGGCGAGGACCGGGACGCCTACACCGACCTGCCGCAGGAACTGGTCCCCGCCGACGCCGAGCAGGCCCAGACCCTGCTGCGCGGCGCCAACACCGAACTGGCCGCCCGCACCGGCGAACTGGAGGCCGCCCGCGCCGCCCACGCCGAGCTGCTGCGCGCCCAGCGCGCCGCCGAGGACGCCGCCGGGGCCTTCGACGAGCTGGCCGCCATGCTCCGCGACCTGCTGCGCGACCCGCACGGCACGTCCGGCGCGGGCGGCACGGGCCCGGAGGAGGGCGGAGAGCGTCCCGAGCCGTACGCCGGCGCCCTCGACCAGGCCCGGCAGGCTGCCGCCGAGGCCCGCCGCTCCCTGCGCGGCTGCGCCGCCGACCTCACCGCCGCCGAGTCGGCCGTGCGCGAGGCGAGCGACATCCTGGTGCGGCACGCCAACTCCACCCGCTACGAGCAGGTGCACACCCCCGCCCGCCAGCAGATCCGCGAACTCCCGGCCGCCGCCCTGCCCGACCACGCCGCCTCCTGGGCCGCCGCCTTCGAGCCCCGGCTGCGCGTCCTGACCGACGAGCTGGAGCAACTGGAACGCAACCGGGACAGCATCGTGGACCGGCTGCGCGGCCTGGTGGAGTCCTCACTGGCCACCCTCCGCTCCGCGCAGCGCCTGTCCAGGCTCCCCGGCGGGCTGGGGGAGTGGTCCGGCCAGGAGTTCCTGCGCATCCGCTTCGAAGATCCCGACCAGGCCGCCCTCACCGAGTGGCTGGGAGAGGTCATCGACGAGGCCACCCGGGCGGCCGTGCGCCGCAACTCAGACCTGCGCCGGGACGGCATGACGCTGCTGCTGCGCGGCGTGCACGCCGCCCTTGGGCCGCGCGGGGTGTCGGTGGAGATCCTCAAGCCCGATGCGGTGCTGCGCGCCGAGCGGGTGCCGGTCGGGCAGATGGGGGACGTCTTCTCCGGCGGCCAGCTGCTGACCGCGGCCATCGCCCTGTACTGCACGATGGCCGCGCTGCGCAGCAACGACCGGGGCCGCGACCGGCACCGGCACGCGGGCACGCTCTTCCTCGACAACCCCATCGGCCGGGCCAACGCCACCTATCTGCTGGAGCTCCAGCGTGCGGTGGCCGACGCGCTGGGCGTCCAGCTCCTCTACACCACCGGTCTGTTCGACACCACGGCGCTGGCGGAGTTCCCCCTGGTGATCCGGCTGCGCAACGACGCCGACCTGAGGGCGGGGCTGAAGTACATCAGCGTCGAGGAACACCTGCGGCCCGGGCTGCCCAGGAGGGATCCGGAATCCGAACCGGTCCACGGGGAGATCACCGCCACCCGGATGTTCCGCCGCCCCGACGTCGCCGGCCGGGCGCAGGAGGCGGCGCCCTCCGTCCCGGCGCCCGCCACCCCCGGCGAGGAGCCCACCACGGCGAGCGTCCCCGGCGCCTCCGGCTGAGGCCCCGGGCCGGGGCCTCAGCCGTGTCTTCGGCGGGAGGCGCCGCGCTCGCGCGCCACGCTGCTCGGTGTGGAGACCACCCCGTTGCGCTGGTTCCACATCTGCCGGGTGACCCACACGTCCAGCACCCCCCAGGTGGTGACCACCGTGCCCGCCACCGCCGCGAGCACCATGGGCAGGGCCAGCCACACCTGCGCCAGGGAGCACAGGACGGCGACCATCACCAGCACCAGGGTCACGGCCACGAGAACGACCGCGCGCACGGCCGCCGCCCGCACCGGGTCGGGCAGCCCCGGCCCGGCGCCCACGGGATCTCCACTCTCCTCGTACATCACATCCTCATCCCGGTCCGATCGGAACTGATCGAATCCACCCGGTCCCCAGTCGGCCCTGCTCAGCTCCATGCGGTCTCCCCGTGCCCTGCCGTGCGCGCGTTCCCCGCGCACCGTGCGGCATCCGGCGTATCACAACACAGCGTCACAACAGCGCCCGACAGGCGCCGTACGGGTACCCGATGTCCCGGACGCGCCCACGGCCGGCCCGTTGCCAGTAGTAGGCTCGCGCCGTTTGCTGAGGGGACCCATGCTCCCGTTCGACGGGACGGACACAGGGGAGGCCATGCGCTTTCGCGGCAAGTCGATCCGGCGGAAGATCGTGGCGCTGCTGCTGGTCCCTCTGGTGGCGCTCACCTCGATCTGGGCGTTCGCCACTGTGATCACCGGCCGTGAGGCGGACCGGCTGCTGGACGCCGCGACCGTCATGGGCGAGCTCGGCGAACCGGTCCAGGAAACCGTCCGCGCCCTCCAGACCGAGCGCCGCCACACCCTCGTCCACCTCGCCGACCCGCGCCGCTCCGACTCCCTGACCGCCCTGCACGACGGCCGGCAGGCCACCGACGAGGCGGTGGCGGCCCTGCGCGCCCGGGCCGGGGGCGAGGGGATCCGCGGCGAGCTGGACGACGATCCCCGCAGGCGCCTGGACGAACTCCTCGCCGCGCTCGACCGGCTGGAGAAAGTGCGTGCCCGGGTCACGGACAACGCCGTCGAACGCCAGGACGCCTACGACGCGTACAACGCCCTCATCGACCCGTGCCACGCCTTCCTCACCGGCATGCGCGGTGTCGACGACGTCCGGCTGGAGAGGGAGGGCCGCGCCCTCATCGGCCTCTCCCGCGCCCGCGAGCACCTCTCCCGCCAGGATGCCCTGCTGGCCGCCGCGTTCACCGCCGGCCGGATGACCGGGGACCAGTTGCGGGCCGTCTCCGACCGGGTGGCCGAACGCGAACTCACCTACCGCACGCACCTGTCGGTGCTTCCCGCCGAGGACCGGGAGAGATATCAGGCGTTCTGGTCCGGCACCGACGGCCGGGCCCTGCGCGCGGCCGAGGACGAGATCATCGCCGCCGGCGCCGCGGGAGCGGTGAAGGCCTTCGACGCGGAGCGCTGGCAGAAGACCTCCGGCACCGTCCTGGAGGAGTTGCGACGCATGGACCGGGAGACCGGCGAGCGCTACCACCGGCGAGTCGAACCGGAGGCCGCCTCCGTGCTGCTGCGCGCCGCCGTCGTCGGGATCCTGGGCTTCGCGGCCGTCCTCGTCTCCGTGGCCGTCTCCCTGCGCATCGGCCGCGGTCTGGTCCGCGACCTCGGCACCCTGCGCAGGGAGGCGGGGGAGGCGGCGGGCGTACGGCTGCCCGGGGTCATGCGGCGGCTCGCCGCGGGCGAGCAGGTCGACGTGGAGACCGAGGCGCCGCGTCTGGAGTACGGACGCGACGAGATCGGGCAGGTCGGACAGGCCCTCAACACCCTCCAGCGGGCCGCCGTCGAGGCCGCCGTCAGACAGGCGGACATGCGCCGCGGCGTCTCCGAGGTCTTCGTCAACCTCGCCCGCCGCAGCCAGGTGCTGCTCCACCGCCAGCTCACCCTGCTGGACGCGATGGAGCGGCGTACCGAGGACCCCGGGGAACTGGCCGACCTCTTCCGGCTCGACCACCTCACCACCCGTATGCGCCGTCACGCGGAGGGCCTGGTCATCCTCTCCGGCGCCACGCCCTCCCGCCAGTGGCGCAAGCCCATCCCCCTGATGGACGTCGTCCGTGCCGCCGTCTCCGAGGTGGAGGACTACGAGCGCATCGAGGTGCGGCCGATGCCCCCGCTCGCGGTCGACGGCACCGCCATCGCCGACCTGACCCACCTCGTCGCCGAACTCCTGGAGAACGCGACGGTGTTCTCACCACCGCACACCGCGGTCCAGGTGCTCGGCGAGCGGGTCCCCAGCGGCTTCGCCCTGGAGATCCACGACCGGGGCCTGGGCATGTCCCCCGACGCGCTGCTGGAGGCCAACCTCCGGCTCTCCGAGAAGCCCGACTTCCGGCTCTCCGACACCGACAGGCTCGGTCTGTTCGTCGTCTCCCGGCTCGCCCGGCGCCAGAACGTCCGCGTCTCCCTGCAGCCCTCGCCCTACGGGGGCACCACCGCCGTCGTGCTCGTCCCCGGCGCGCTGCTCACCGAGATCCCCGGCGCTTCCCCAAGCGCCGTGGCGCCGGGGGAGGAGGCGGACACCGGGGAGCACCGCGCCGGCGACCACGTCCGGACCGCCGCGGGACTCCCACTGCGCGGCGCCCGGCCCGCCATAGCAGCGGGCCGGAGCGGCCCGGACGGGCCGGAACCAGAACCGCCCGCCGAGGAGGCCAGGGGCACCGGCGCGGACGTCGGGACCCTGCTGCGCGGGCAGACCGCTGGCCACCGCGGCGATCCGGTGCCGCGGTCCCCTTCCCGCCGCCCGCCCGGCGGCGGCACCGGGCTCGTGCGGGAACTCCGGCCCGGCGCTACCCGGACCCCGGAGCGGGACCAGGGCCAGAACCAGATCCAGGGCCAGGACCGGATCCAGGGCCAGGACCGGATCCAGGGCGGGAACCGGGAGCGGGGAGCGGACGCCGACCGGGCGCGCGCCCGGATGGCCTCGTTCCAGCACGGACTGCGGCGCGGCCGACAGCAGAGCGTGAACTCCCCCGGCGGCACGGGTGTGGACGGCCCGAAGGACGGGAACGGCTCGGACGGTGGGACCGGTTCGGAGGACACGGCACCGCGACCGACACACTGGAGGGGGACGGCCGATGACCGCAGTGCACGGCACAGGGGAGGGCGCCATCCGGGCGACGGGTGAGCCGGACCGGCTCCCGGACGGTTCGGTGGGCCCGGCCGGTGACAGGACGCCGCGGTCCGGCCGGATCGGCGCCGCCCCGGAGGGGCAGATCCGGCACGACGTGACCGGCGCGGGGTGAGCCCGCCATGACGGACCGCTGGTTCGACGACGCCGCAGGGCCGGTGGTACGGCCGTACGCCATGACGCGCGGCCGCACCCGCAGTGCGACCGGAAGCCGTATCGACCCGGTCGCGCTGGTGGTCGCCGAGACGCCGGCCGACGCCGCCGGGGAAGCCCGGCCCCCGGCCTTCCCCGGCACCGCCGGCACCGCGGGCGGCACCGGCGTGCTCGGCCCGGAGCATCTCGACATCGTCGCCCGGTGCCGCCGGGCCCCTCAGCCGGTCGCCGAACTGGCGGCCGTACTGGATCTGCCGGTGGGCGTCGTACGCGTTCTGGTCGGGGATCTCGTCGAGGCCGAGCTGGTCCGCGTGAGCCGTCCCGTGCCCCCGGCCGAGCTGCCGGACGAGCGTATCCTGCGCGACGTGATCAACGGTCTGCGGGCGCTCTGAACTCCTTCCGGACACCCCGGACACCCCGGACACCCCGGGCGTCTCGAAGCGGCCTCGGGGTGCCCGCTCAGCCCGCTCAGCCCGCTCAGGCCGGGCCGGCCGGCCCGGCCGATCCGGCCACGGCGCGGTGCGCCCGGTCCGGATCCTGGATCAGGCGCGCCTCCACCCGGCCGTCCACCAGCCGGGTCTCGAAGACCGGCTGGGGGGAGGTCGCGGGGCCCCGTACGTTCCAGCCGTCCGCCAGGCGGAAGACGCTGCCGTGCCAGGGGCACCGTACGCACCCGTCGGCGACCGTGCCCTGCGACAGCGGTCCGGCCATGTGGCTGCACCGGTCGGCCAGGGCGTGCACCTGCCCGCCGGTCTCGCGGACGACGACCACCGGCGTCTCGCCCACGTACCGCCGGACCGGCTCGCCGACCGGCAGGTCGGCCATGTCGCCGATGGGATGCCAGCCGGGCTCGACCACGGCGGGCACCTGCTCGGCGTGGTTGACGGCGGCGGCCTGCCGGTAGGCCAGATGGCCGCCCAGAGCCCCACCAGCGCTCACCACGGCCAGCCCCGCGAACCCCAGCAGGCGGCCCCGGGCCCGCCTGCCGCGCAGCCGGGCGCCCAGCGAGGCCGAGTACAGGCCGACGGCCGCGGCGTTCGCCGCGGCGTGCACCAGGCCGACCCGCATCTGCGGCTTGCGCAGCTCGGCCCAGTCCACCCAGCCCGTCAGGGCGGCCGGGGCGGCGGCCGCCAGGCCGACTCCCACCAGGACGTCGGCGCCGCGGCGCTGTCCGGGCAGCAGGTCGAGCACGGCGGCGGACATCCAGGTCCCGATGGGGACCTGCACCATCAGCGGGTGCACCGCGTGGCCCAGCCAGCGGCCGTGCAGGGCGTCGCGCGCACCGCCCAGCGGAAGCGCGTGTACGGCGCGCCGCAGTGGCCCGAGTGCGGCGTCGAGACGCGGAGTGCTCTCCAGCTTCTCCACCGCGGTCAGGATCCGCCCCGGACGCTCGGAATCCGGAAGCGCGGACCGGGCGGCGGACCGGGCGGCTGAGAATGCTGTGCGGACGTTCTGAGAAACAGGCATACCGCCCAGTTCCCTGGCGATACCGGCCATAAACGACCCGCGGAGGTGGCGCGGGGATGTACTGGGCGGCCTTGGGCGGTACTTGGCCTGATCACGTCCCGGCCGCTTCGGGGACTTGTCGTCACCGCGCGGGTACGGAACGATCTCTTGCTCCGACGGGCGGCACCGCACAGCGCGGGCCGCACTGCGAGATGCGGAGGAAGAACCGATGGTCTTCGCGGACTCCGGCGCCTGCCGGAAGCACCGGAAAAGCGTTCCCGTCGCCTCGCCGGTGGCGCTGAAGGTGCTGGTGGCGGGCGGTCCGGGAGCGGGCAAGACCACCCTGGTCGGCTCCGCCAGCGAGGTCGGGCCGCTGCGCACCGAGGAGTTCCTGGCCGGGTCCCCTCCCCCGTCCGGCGGACCCGGGCAGGGGCGGGGAGCGGCGGAAGCGGAAGGCCCCGGCGAGCGGAAAGCCGCCACCGTCGCCATGGATTTCGGCCGCATCACCCTGAGCGGACGGCTGACCCTCTGCCTCCTCGCGGCTCCGGGGCAGGAGCGGTTCGGGTCACTGTGGGACGAGCTGGCGCAGGGGGCGCTCGGCGCGGTGGTCCTCGCCGACCCCCGCCGCCCGCGGGACTGCCTCGGCGCACTCGACCGCCTTCGGCGGCACGCCGTTCCGTACGCCGTGGCCGTGAACCGCTCCGACGGCGCCCGCCGGCCTCCGACGGAGGTGGTGCGCGCCACGCTGGGGCTGGAGGCGGCGGTGCCGGTCCTGCGGTGCGACGCGCGTGACCGCGGCTCCGTGCGCGAGGTGCTGGCCTCGGTCGTCGAGCACGCCATGGCCGCCGGCGCCCCCGGGCGCCGCGGGAGCGCCCCTGACCTCACGCGCCCCTGACCTCACGCGCCCCGGCGTCCGGCGGGTCCGGCGGGTCCGGCCCGGCCCGGAGCCGGGCCCGCCGCGGAGGGCCGCTCAGTCGCCGTCCTCCTCCCAGCCGAAGCTGCGCTCGACGGCCTTGCGCCAGTTGCGGTGCTCCCGCTCACGGACCTCCGCGTCCATCCGCGGGGTCCACTCGGCGTCCTTCCTCCAGTGCGCCTTGAGCTCCTCCAGGTCCGACCAGACCCCGGTGGCCAGACCGGCCGCGTACGCCGCGCCCAGACAGGTGGTCTCGGAGATCACCGGCCGGATCACCGGCACCCCGAGCACATCCGCCTGGTGCTGCATCAGCAGCCCGTTGGCGGTCATGCCCCCGTCCACCTTGAGGCTGGTGATCTCCACCCCGGAGTCCTGGTACATCGCGTCGACGACCTCACGTGTCTGCCAGCTCGTCGCCTCCAGCACGGCCCGTGCCAGGTGCGCCTTGGTGACGTAGCGGGTCAGACCGGTGACGACGCCGCGTGCGTCGGAGCGCCAGTACGGGGCGAACAGGCCGGAGAAGGCCGGGACGATGTACGCGCCGCCGTTGTCCTCCACGCTCGCGGCCAGGGGCTCGATCTCGGAGGCCTCCCGGATGATCCCGAGCTGGTCGCGGAACCACTGCACCAGGGCGCCGGTGATGGCGATCGACCCCTCCAGGCAGTAGACGGGCCGCTCGCCGCCGAGCTGGTAGCCCACCGTGGTCACCAGTCCGCTCTTGGACGCCACCGGGCGGTGGCCGGTGTTCAGCAGCAGGAACGAACCGGTGCCGTAGGTGTTCTTGGCGTCGCCGACCTCGTAGCAGGTCTGGCCGAAGATGGCCGCCTGCTGGTCGCCGAGCGCGGAGGCCACCGGCACCCCGGTGCTCGTCCCCACCGAGGTCGTTCCGTACACCTCGGCCGAGGAGCGGATCTCCGGCAGCATCGCCTCGGGGATGCCCATGGCCTCCAGGATCGAGGAGTCCCACTGGAGGGTCTCCAGATTCATCAGCATGGTCCGGCTGGCGTTGGTGACGTCGGTGACGTGCACACCGCCCTCGGTACCGCCGGTGAGGTTCCAGATCAGCCAGGAGTCCATGGTGCCGAAGGCGATCTCGCCCGCGGCGGCGCGCTCGCGCAGCCCGGGCACGTGCTCCAGCAGCCAGGCGGCCTTCGGTCCGGAGAAGTAACTGGCCAGCGGGAGCCCGGTCCGGTCCCGGAACCGGTCCTGCCCCACGTCGCCGCCCAGCTCCCGGCAGAGCGCGGAGGTGCGGGTGTCCTGCCAGACGATGGCGTTGTGGACCGGCTTGCCGGTGGCACGGTCCCACAGCACGGTCGTCTCGCGCTGGTTGGTGATGCCCAGTGCGCTCAGGTCGCGGCCGCGCAGTCCCGCCTTGGCGAGCGCTCCCGCGACCACGGCCTGGACCTTGGACCAGATCTCGGTGGCGTCGTGCTCCACCCAGCCGGGCTTGGGGAAGATCTGCCGGTGCTCGCGCTGGTCGACGGCGACGATCGCGCCGTCGTGGTCGAAGATGATGCAGCGGCTCGACGTGGTGCCCTGGTCGATCGCGGCGACGTAGGTGGCTGCGGTGTCCGTCATGGCGGTTCCTCCGGTCCCCTTGTGCTGGTCGTCCTCGGTACTTCCCGCTCTTCCCGGTCCTTCTCCGGCCTTGTTCTCCGGCCTTGTTCCCGGTCCTCGCGGCCCGGATCAGAAGGCGAGGTTGTAGACGAGTGCCCCGAGGACGCCGCCGATGACCGGCCCCACCACCGGAACCCAGGAGTACCCCCAGTCGGAGGTGCCCTTGTTGGGGATGGGCAGCAGCGCGTGGGCGATGCGGGGGCCCAGGTCGCGGGCCGGGTTGATGGCGTAACCGGTGGGGCCGCCGAGGGACAGGCCGATCCCGACGACCAGCAGCGCGACGATGAGGAGCGCGGTGCCGGACTCGCCCAGCCCCTTGGTCAGGCCGAAGGCCAGGATCGGCAGTACCAGGGCGACGGTCGCGATGATCTCGGTGACCAGGTTGGCCACCGGGCTGCGGATCTCCGGAATCGTCGAGAAGATGCCGAGGGTCGGCATCGCGGTCTCCTTGTCGCGGTTCAGCGCGAACTGCGCGTAGTAGACCAGCCAGGCCAGCACGGCGCCGAGGATCGCACCGATGATCTGCCCCGCGATGTAGACCGGGACCTTGTCCCAGTTCTCACCCGTCTGGGTGGCGATGCCGATGGTCACGGCGGGATTGATGTGCCCCCCGGACAGGGGCGCCGCGGTGTAGGCGCCCGTGAGTACCCCGAGGCCCCATCCGAAGGCGATGACGATCCAGCCCGCGTTCTGCGCCTTGGAGCGGTTGAGCGTGATGGCGGCGTTGACCCCCGCTCCGAAGAGGATCAGGAGTGCCGTTCCGATGATCTCGCCGATGAAGATGTCGCTGTTGGGAAGGTTCATTGCCGCTCCTCCGTGCCCTCACCCCGGGCAGCGGCCCCGGGTGTCCCTGCGGGGTGCGTTGTGCGGTGCGGGCGGACCCGGCGGCAGGGCGCGACCGCGCCCTGCCCGGCGTCCGCGACGAGCGTGCGTGTCCGGCGGAACCGCCCCGGGGAGCATCCGGTCACGGAGACCGACGTGCGGCGATACCGTCTGATAATCGGAAGTGTTCCCCCGGTGAGAAGGACCGTCAAGGCAACCCGCAGGGCGAGGCGGCCCGTTCCCGTCCCGCGCCCCGCGGCACGTCTCAGAGGCGGACGGGGCGGGTCACCGGCCTTCCCGGCCGGGCGGTCCGACGGCCCGGCGTCCAGCCCGTCGGGGCTCAGCCCGCGCCCGGACGGGGCACCCGGGTGAGCCGGTCCAACTCCGGGGCGTCCTCCATACGGCTGTCGGCCAGTGCCCTGACCACCTCGGCCAGCCGCACCACTCCCACGCAGCGTCCCGCCTCGTCCACGACCGCCACGTCGTCGGCCGTACGGCCGCTGTCCCCGGCGGCCACCACGTCGAGCACCTCCCAGGCGGTGGCGCCCACCCGGACCGTGCGCGGCCGGTCCGCCAGCCGGACCGCAGGGCGGTCGGCGTACAGGGCGTGGCCGTACCGGCCCGACATGGCCAGCAGGAAGCGGTCCCGGTCCACCGCGCGCACCGGCACCCCGTCGGGATCCACCAGCATCACCCCGGTCAACTCCGGCGAGCCGGTCAGCAGCGCCCGCACCTGGGAGGCGGAGGCCGACAGCGGCAGCAGGGCCGCGGGGTGCAGGAACTCCGAGACCGGCGGCCCCTGCGAGCCCCTCCCCTCCGGCGGAGCGGCGGGCGGGCAGACCGGCACACGGACCTCGGTGACCGGACGGCGCGCGGGCGGGGCGAACAGATGCCCCTGTGCCAGATGCGCGCCGGCCGCCCGCGCGGACGCGTACTGCAGCTCGGTCTCCACCCCCTCCACGGCCAGCAGCGCCCCGACGCCGTCGCAGAACCGCCGCAGCCCGGCGACCGCCGCACGGTAGGCGGGCCGGTGCGGCAGCCCGGCCACGACGGCGGCGTCCACCTTGACCAGATCGGGGGAGAGGTCGGCGAGCAGCAGCAGCGGAGGGTCCCCGGCGCCGATCCCGTCCACGCAGATCCGGAAGCCGTCCTCGCGTAACGCGCCGACCGCCGACACCAGCGCCTCCCGGGGCGCCGACGCCCCACGAGGCGCTGGTGTCGGCCGCGGGGTGATGTCGAGCGTCACCTCCCACGGCCGGCGGCCGGCCTCCCGCACGGCCCGGCGCAGCGCGGCGAGGTCGCCGAGGCCGGCGAGGGTGGCGGCGAAGACGTTGACGTGGAGGGGCAGCAGTCCTTCCCGGCGCGCGGCGGACCGCAGGGCCAGTGCGGCCAGCTCGGCGTCCAGCTCCGGATCACGGCACGCCTCGGCCACGACATCGCCTCGCCCGCAGCGGGCCAGGACCTCCAGGGCCGTCACGGAACCGGTCCCGAGGTCCACGACCGGCTGGTAGGCGAATCGGAGTTGGCTCGTCCAGGCATGCACGACACCAGCATGCTGCCACCGAAGGCGCCGGGAGGGGGTGTTCGCGCAGAGTTCACGAGCACTTCCGCGCCCGGGCCCGCCGCCCCGGGCGACGGCGGAAGGCTCGGGAAACGTGGCGAACGGGTGACAGCGCACCGAATCCAGAACCGTCCTGGGGCGGGCCGCGTCCCCATCACCGGACGACGGCGGTACGGGACCCACGGGGGTGGTGCCGTACCGCCGCTCCGCTCCGCCCCGCCCGGCTCCGCCCCGCCCCGCTCCGCCCGGCACACCGGCACCGGGCGGCACACGAGGCCGCGGTGGATGCCGCTCAGCGCCCGGTGAGCGACCTGGGATGCACGGGGAAGTCGAAGTAGGTGTCGGGGAACGGTTCCCGCCGGAAGGAGTAGTGCCACCACTCGGCCTCGTAGTTCACGAAGCCCACCTCCTCCAGCGACTCCTTCAGCAGCAGCCGGTTGGCCCGCTGCTCGCCGGTGATCCGCGGGTCCAGCGTGTGCGAGAGGGTGTCGAAGCAGTCGTAGCCCGTCCCCATGTCCACCGAGTTGTCCGGGAAGCGCTCCTCCCGGGGCGCGAAGCAGGGCGTCAGCGGCTCGCCCGGTGTGTACGGCCGGGTCGGCCAGGCGGGCAGCCGCACCAGGGTCAGATCGACGGTGCTGCCCCGGCTGTGCCCGGAGCGTTCGGCGATGTATCCGTCGGAGAACAGCCGCGTCTTGTCCACCCGTGGGTAGAACTCCCCCTTCATCCGCTGGTCGCCGAGGTCCTGGGCCCACGCCACGAAGTGGTCCACGGCCCGCTGCGGGCGGTAGCAGTCGTAGACCTTCAGCGAGTACCCCCGCCACAGCAGCTTCCACTGCGCCCGGCGCAGTGCCTCGGCGGCGTCGCGGGTCAGCAGGCACATCGGCTTGCGGTACCCGTCCACGGGATCGCCGACGAAGTTGTGCGCCGTGGTGTAGCGGATCTCCTGGAGGATCGTCGGATCCACCTCGGAGAGGGCCACGAACTCCGGCGGCGCCTTCGGCTCCGGCTCGGCCCGCGCGGACGGCGCCGCGGCGACGAGGACGGCCGGAGCGAGGAGCACGGTGAGCGCGAGGAGGACCGCGGCCACCGGCACACGCGCCCCGGGCCTTCGCCCGGAGGATTTCCCGTCCGGCCGCGCGGACGGCGAAGTGATCGGTTCCCTGATCGGCATGACCCCTCCGTCTACCAGGTGCCCGGTGCGTCGCGGAAGACCGCCCGCGCGCCCCGCGGGTACGCCCGCGCCCCGTCCGCTCACGCCCCCGAGCCGCGCACCCGCACCGGGTACCCCACTTCCGAAGTTCCCTCCCGCGCCACCACCACCTCCCGGCCCAGCACCCGCACCGAGAACCGCTCCAGCTCCACCCGCCCGAAACCGTCCCCCGGATCCGCGGCCACCACCCCGCCGCCCGTACGCCCGGGCGGCGGAGCCCACACCTCCAGCTCGATCCCGCCCTCCGGCCCGGCCACCGGCACCACCGATCCCGCCCGGGCCAGCACCGGGATACGCGCCCGCGGAGCCTCGACGACCACCCGGCCCGGGCCCCTGTGCAACCGCCCCGACGCCGTGTCGTACCACCACCCGCGCGGCAGCCGCACGGTACGGCGCACCACCCCCGGCTCCAGCACCGGCGCCACCAGCAGCGCGTCCCCCAGCAGGAACGCGTCCTCGCACTCCCGCAGCGCCCGGTCCTTCGGCGCGGCCCACCACAGCGGGCGCACATACGGAGCCCCCGAGCGGTGCGCCAGCCGGGCCAGCGTCGCGAAGTACGGCAGCAGCCGCTCCCGCTCGCGCAGCGCCGCCCGCGCGTGCTCCAGCACCTCCGGACCGAACTCCCACGGCTCCAGCCGCCCGGAACCCGGCACGGCCCGGGTGCGGAACAGCGGCAGGTACGCGGCCAGCTGGAACCAGCGCAGATACAGCTCCGGCGACAGCCGCGGCGACCCCGCCGGGCCCCCGACGTCCGCACCGCAGTACGGCACCCCGCACAGCCCCAGGCCGATCACCTGGGCGAGCGCGTCCCGCAGCCCCTCCCAGCCGGCCGACGTCTGATCCGTCCAGGTGCCGCCGTAGCGCTGCAGACCCGCCCAGCCCGAGCGCGACAGCAGCAGCGGCCGCTCGTGGGGCCGCAGACCCCGCAACCCCTCGAACCCCGCACGGGCCATCGTCAGGGCGTAGACGTTGTGCGCCTCCCGGTGGTCGCCGCCGCGCGACTCCAGGCAGTGCCCGGCCGACCGCGGCAGCGTCGCGTCACCGAAGGCCGCCAGGGAGACCGGATCGTTCATCTCGTGGCAGAACCCGGCGAACCCCCGCGCCAGCCGCTCGGAGTACAGACCTCCCCACCATTTGCGCACCCGCGGATCGGTGAAGTCCGGGTACACCGCCTCGCCCGCCGGACCCAGCCCGCGCACCGGCCCGCCCAGCGGGTCCCGGACGAAGGCGTCCTCGCCGAGCCCGCCGTCGTACACCGCCTCCCCCGGCTCCGCCCGCACCGCGGGGTCGACGCACGACACCAGCCGCACCCCGCTCCCGTCCGGCCCGCGCAGCGAGGCCGCCAGGGCCGGCAGATCCGGAAACCGCCCGGAGTCCACCGTGAACCCCCGCCTCCCCCGGTGGTGGCCCGCCCCCAGATGCACGGCGCTCAGCGGCAGTCCCCGCTCGGCGTACCCCGCCACCACCCGCCGCACCTCGCGCTCGCCCCCCGTCCCCCACAGGCCCGCCTGGTGGCCCAGCGCCCACCGGGGCGGCAGTACGGGCGCCCCCGTCAGCGCCCGCCAGCCGTGCAGCACCCGCGAAGGCGCACCCGTCAGCACCCAGTAGCGCAGCGGACCGCCCGACATCCGCACCTCGCACCGGCCCGGCCGGTCGTGACCGGAACCCGCGCCCTCCAAGCCCTCGCGCAGCGTCACCAGGCCGTCCCAGGAGTTGTCGTGGAAGACCAGATGGCCGCCCGCGTCCGCCACCACCCACAGCACCGGCATCGTCAGCGACCGCGCATCGCGCCCCGCCCCGAACGGAACCGGCCCCGCGTTCCACAACCGGTACGGGCCGCCGCGCAGCCTCGGCCCCGGGGCCCGCCCGCCCAGGCCGAAGAACCGTGCGTCCGCAGGCACCTCCGAGCGCTGCGTCCAGCGGCTTCCCGCACCGCCCCGCGCACCGCCTTCCGCGCCGTCCACCGGCTCCCACCAGCGCGGCGGCAGATCACGGCGCAGCACCACACCGCCCGGGGTGCGCACCTCCACCGCACCCATCCGGGTCACCGTCACCAGCACCCGCTCGGACACCACCCGCCAGCCGCCGTCCTTGTCCGGCTCCAGCACCGCCCGCGGATCCGCCTGCGGATACGCGCCCGCCAGCGCGTACGACGGCTCGGGCGCCGCGCCGTCCCAGCCGCAGAACACCATCCCGCCCGCCGTCACCCGGACCCGCAGCGACGACCGCTCGAAGTGCACCAC
This sequence comes from Streptomyces barkulensis, assembly GCF_002843305.1. Taxonomy (GTDB): domain Bacteria; phylum Actinomycetota; class Actinomycetes; order Streptomycetales; family Streptomycetaceae; genus Streptomyces; species Streptomyces barkulensis. The sequence continues at coordinate 6,161 of NZ_PGSG01000061.1, read as the reverse complement.
GCCACCGCCCGGCCGCGGCTCGGCCCCCCGCGCCGGACCCGGCACCCGCGCCCGCTCCCGACCACCGCGCGGCAGCGCCCGGGCGTCCGTACGCCGCACCCGCCACGCGGCCCGGGCCGCACGCAACCCCCGCGCCGCACCGACCAACCTCACCGACCGCACCAGGTCACGTGCATCCATGCTGATCAGAGTGCCATCACCGGTGAGCGGCCGGTGCCGCGTTCAACCGCCGTTCACCGGACGTCCCCCCGTGGTTGCACCACACCGTCCGGCCCCCCGGTATGGGGGAGCGGCCCTGGTGCGGAAACCGATCACATGGCACAGTCCTGCACAGCCGCCGCGCACCCGCACGCCCCCGGCCACCATCCCAGGGGCCGAGCGGTGCGGGGAGGCGAACGCACACGAAGCGTGAAAACAGCCCGGGAGCCGCCATGACCGCCGCGCACAGCGCCGCACCGACGACCGCAGACCAGCCGGAGCCCCTGTGGAGCCCCGGCCCCGACCGGATCGAGGGCGCCCGGATCACCCGCTTCCAGGCGTGGGCCGCCGAACGCTTCGGAGCCCCGGCCGCCACCCCCGGCGACCCGGCCGCGAGCTACGCCGCACTGCACCGCTGGTCCGTCGAGGAACTCGCGGCCTTCTGGCAGGCGGTCGCCGAGTGGTTCGACGTACGCCTCACCACCCCGTACGAGACCGTCCTCGCCGACCCCGCCATGCCCGGCGCCCGCTGGTTCCCCGGCGCCACCCTCAACTACGCCGAGCACGCCCTGCGCGCCGGCGAGGACCCGGACCGCGCCGACACCCCCGCCCTGCTGTACGTCGACGAGACCCACGATCCGGTCCCCGTCACCTGGGCGGAGCTGCGCCGCCAGGTCGGCTCGCTCGCCGCCGAACTGCGCCGCCTCGGGGTGCGCCCAGGCGACCGCGTCAGCGGCTACCTGCCCAACATCCCCCAGGCCGCCGTCGCCCTGCTGGCCACCGCCGCCGTCGGCGGCGTGTGGACCTCCTGCGCCCCCGACTTCGGCGCCCGCAGCGTCCTGGACCGCTTCCAGCAGGTCGAACCGGTCGTCCTGTTCACCGTCGACGGCTACCGTTACGGCGGCAAGCAGCACGACCGCACCGACACCGTCGCCGAACTGCGCCGCGAACTGCCCTCCCTGCGCGCCGTCGTCCACATCCCCCTGCTCGGCACCCCGGCCCCCGAGGGCGCCCTGGAGTGGGACGCCCTGACCACCGCCGACGGCACGCAGGCCGAACCGGTCTTCGACCCCGTCCCCTTCGACCACCCGCTGTGGGTGCTGTACTCCTCCGGCACCACCGGACTGCCCAAGGCCATCGTCCAGTCCCAGGGCGGCATCCTGGTCGAACACCTCAAGCAGCTCGGCCTCCACTGCGACCTCGGTCCCGGCGACCGCTTCTTCTGGTACACCTCCACCGGCTGGATGATGTGGAACTTCCTCGTCTCCGGCCTGCTCACCGGCACCACCGTCGTCCTCTACGACGGCAGCCCCGGCCACCCCGGCACCGACGCCCAGTGGCGCGTGGCCGAACGCACCGGCGCCACCTTCTACGGCACCTCCGCCGCCTACGTCATGGCCTGCCGCAAGGCCGGCGTCCACCCCGGCCGTGACCTCGACCTCTCCCGCGTCAGGTGCGTCGCCACCACCGGCTCCCCCCTCCCGCCCGACGGGTTCCGGTGGATCCACGACGAGGTCGCCCAGGAGATGTGGATCGCCTCCGTCAGCGGCGGCACCGACGTGTGCAGCTGCTTCGCCGGCGCCGTCCCCACCCTCCCCGTCCACATCGGCGAACTCCAGGCCCCCGGCCTGGGCACCGACCTGCAGTCCTGGGACCCGCACGGCAGGCCGCTGGTCGACGAGGTCGGCGAACTGGTCGTCACCCGCCCCATGCCGTCCATGCCGATCCGCTTCTGGAACGACCCGGACGGCTCCCGCTACCGTGACAGCTACTTCGAGATGTTCCCCGACGTATGGCGGCACGGCGACTGGACCACCCTCACCTCGCGCGGCACCGTCGTCATCCACGGCCGCTCCGACTCCACCCTCAACCGGCAGGGCGTCCGCATGGGCTCGGCCGACATCTACGAGGTCGTCGAACGCCTCCCGGAGATCCGAGAGTCCCTCGTCATCGGTGCGGAACAGCCCGACGGCGGCTACTGGATGCCCCTTTTCGTCCACCTCGCCCAGGGCGCCCGCCTCGACGACGCCCTGCGCGACCGGATCAGGCGGGCCATCCGCGAACAGCTCTCACCCCGGCACGTCCCCGACGAGATCATCGAGGTCGAGGGTGTCCCCCACACCCTCACCGGCAAGCGACTGGAGGTCCCGGTCAAACGCCTCCTCCAGGGCGCCGAACTCGACAAGGCGGTCAACCCCGGCTCGGTCGACGACGTCGCACTCCTGCGCTTCTACGAACGCCTGGCCCAGGAGCGCAGCGCCTCCTGAGCCTTTCCGAGGCCCGTTGTCAGCCCCATCGATTACGTTGAGTCACCAAGCGAACACGCAATCGAGGGGGCTGGCGACATGACACACCACAAAAGGCGCGACCGCCGCGGGCCGGAGACGGCGCGACGGGCCCTGCGCCGAGAGGCGCCCAGCACGGTCGCAGTCGTGGCCGACCCGGCCGGCTTCGCGGCCATGCGCCGCTACACCACGTTCACCTTCGACGACCACCACCACTACCTGCGGCAGACGGAAGGACTGCTGCGCTCGCTCACCGCCCAGGGCGTCCACACCCGTGTCGGTCTCTTCGAACCGGACGACTACGCGCACTTCTGCGCCCAGGAGCGGATCGACCCCGACACCTCCGACAGCCGTGCGCGCTACGTGGCCGAGATCGCCGCGACCGGCGCCACCGTCCGCTACCGGGGCCAGCCCCTGGACCGGCTGCTGCCCCTGCTGCTCGACGGCTGGGAGCGCCGGGAGGCCGGGGAACGCGCCGCCGACACCCTCGCCGGCCTCGGCCCCTGCCCCGGCTGCGGAAAGGATCTCGGGCAGGAGACCCTCGACGCCGCGACCGACATCCTGGACCGGCTCACCGCCGGAGCCGGCCCGGGCACCCACCATCTGGTGTGCAGCGTCACCGGCGCCACCGGGCCCCTGGTCGCCGTCCTCCACACCGGGCGCACACCACGCGGCGGTAAGGAGCCGGCCACAGCCGAGGAGTCGGCCTTCCGCGCGGTCCTCGCCGCGGGGCTGGCCACCGGACGGCCCGGGGGAGTGGTGATGCGCACCATCCGCGACGGGAACGAGCAGGTGCGCGGCTGGAGCCTGAACGACGGCCGCCTCCGCCCCCTCACCGAGGCGGAGGTCTTCTCCGCCTACTGCACCGACGCCCGTACGGGAGACCCGGTCCCACCCGAGCCCGGTCTCGTCCACCGGGCCGGTTTCCCGCTGCCGGAGCACACGACGGAGGACCGACGGCACAAGCGGCGGAAGGACGACCACTGACTCCCGCTCTCCGGTTCCGGCCGTCCCGCCGCGGGGCGGCCGGAACCCCACACGCAGGCGGACAGCAACGCTCACTCTCCGAAGAGCACCGACTGCGCGGCCGCCCGCGCCTGCTCACCGCCGTCCGAGGCGCGCGCGGCGGACGCCGCGCGCTCGCACTGGGCCATGGTCCGCCTGGACAGCTCCGCACGCACGTAGGGAATGGCCTTCGCACCCATGGACAGGCTTGTGACACCCAGCCCGACCAGCACACACGCCAGCAGCGGATCGGCGGCGGCCTCACCACAGACACCGCAGCCCTTGCCCTCGGCCCCGGCCGCCTCCGCGGCCATGGCCACCAGATCCAGCAGCGCCGGCTGCCACGGATCCTGGTAGCGGGCCAGCGCGCCCACCTGCCGGTCGGCGGCGAAGGTGTACTGCGCCAGGTCATTGGTGCCCAGAGACAAAAACTCCACCTCCTGCAGCACCGACCGGGCCCTCAGCGCGGCCGAGGGGACCTCCACCATCACGCCGAACTTCGCCCGCAGTCCCGCGTCCCGGCAGGCGTCGGCGAACGCCCCGGCGTCAGCCCGGTCGGAGACCATCGGCGCCATGACCTCCAGATACACCGGCAGCCCCTCGGCGGCCCTGGCAAGCGCCCGCAACTGGGTGCGCAGTACCTCGGGATGGCCGAGCAGCGTGCGCAGCCCGCGCACGCCCAGCGCGGGGTTGGGCTCCTCGGCGGGAGTGAGGAACTCCAGCGGCTTGTCCGCGCCCGCGTCCAGCACCCGCACCACGACACGCCCCTCCGGGAACGCCTCCAGCACCTGCCGGTACGCCTCGACCTGCTTCTTCTCCGACGGTGCCTTCCCACCGGAGTCCAGGAACAGGAACTCGGTGCGGAACAGCCCGACCCCCTCCGCGCCCGCCTCCACCGCGGCCGCCACATCCGCCGGGCCGCCGATGTTCGCCAGCAGCGGCACCTTGTGCCCGTCGGAGGTCGCGCCCGGGCCGGTGGCGGAAGCGAGCGCGGCCCTGCGCTCCCCGGCGATCCTGAGCATCTCCTCCCGCTGCTCCGGGTCCGGGTCCACGGTGACCACACCCGTACTGCCGTCCACCGCGACGACCGTCCCCTCGGCCAGTTCGACGGCGCCCCGCAGAGCCACCACCGCGGGCACCCCCAGCGACCGGGCCAGAATGGCGCTGTGGCTGGTGGGGCCGCCCTCCTCGGTCACGAAACCGAGAACGAGCGACGGATCCAGCAGCGCGGTGTCCGCGGGCGCCAGATCACGTGCGACCAGCACATAGGGCCTGTCGCTGTTCGGCACCCCCGGCATCGGGACACCGAGCAGCCGGGCGACGATCCGGTTCCGCACGTCGTCCAGATCCGCGACCCGCCCGGCGAGATAGTCGCCGGCCCCCGCGAGCAGCGCCCGGTAGGCGGCAAGGGCGTCGTACACCGCACGCTCGGCGGTGCTGCCCACGGCGATGCGCCGTTCGACATCGGCGATCAGCTCCGGATCCCGGGCCATCATGGCCTGTGCCTCGAGCACGGCCTGGGCCTCACCGCCCGCCAGGTTTCCCCGCGCGGTCAGATCGGCGGCCACGGCCTCCACCGCCTGACGCGCCCTCCTCCGTTCGTGCGGCACCTCGTCCCGGGTGGTCTGCCGGGTCGGCGGCTCCAGCTCGGCGGTGCCCATGTGCCGCACCTCGCCGATCACCACCCCGTGGCTGACCCCGATCCCTCGAAGCGTTGTCTCCATCTCACCCTCACCCGTCTCCGGATCTCCGGCCGGTTCCGTCTTGTGGGCGGGACGCACCCGCCTCCTGCCCGCCGCCCGCGAAGATCCCGCGGCCGGCGGGAGGGCGGTGGGTCACCGCCAGGTGAACAGCGTGCCGCCGGAGGGTACGTCGATGCTCTCGGCCACGTCGGCGAGTGCGTCCGGGGTGGCCTCCAGCGCTACGACCGGACACACCGGAGACTTCCCCGCGGCTTCCACCTCGACCGGATTCCAGCGGACGATCGGGTCACCGCGCCGCACGGTGTCGCCCTTGGCGGCCAGCAGTTCGAAGCCCTGGCCGTTCAGCTGCACGGTGTCGATACCCAGATGCGTCAGCACCCCGTGTCCCTCAGCGTCCACGACGACGAAGGCGTGCGCGTGCAGTGAGACGACGATGCCGTCGACCGGGGCCACGGCGACGGACGGTCCACGGGCCGGGTCGACGGCGGTACCGGGCCCCACCATCACTCCGGAGAACACCGGATCCGGCACGGCCGCGAGGCCGATGGCACGTCCGGCCAGCGGGGACGTCACGGTGGTCATGGAAAGCCTCCCAGGCGCGGAGACCGAGTGGTCACCGTCGTCTTGTGTCCTGAGTTGTCCTGAATCGGCGAGCTGGTCTGAAGCGTATGACATGGGAACCGCCGGTTCCGGTGAGCGCGCGCGTGGCGGCCTGTCCGGAGCAGCCGAAGCGATTTGCCTCCGTACCCACCCGCCTGTACTCTCGTACCTCCGTCCGGCGCCAGTGGCGCCAGTGACGTCCGACCTTCATCTCTCCCGAGAATCCGGTTCGGTTCTGCACGCTCGCAGAGAAGACCGGATTTCAGAATTCGGAGGAGAGGCTGATAGTGTCGGAGACACCGAAGGGAAGCGCCCGGAGGGGCCCCGGAAGGGGTGCCGAAGGAAGCGTCCGTTCCTTGAGAACTCAACA
>NZ_PGSG01000060.1 GCF_002843305.1 Streptomyces barkulensis | reverse complement strand
CCGGGGTGACGGCGGCTGCGAGTTGGTGGGTGTGGGGGGTTTTGAGGGCGGTGGCGGTGGTGATGTGGGGGTGTTGGGTGAGGGCGGTTTCGATTTCGCCGAGTTCGATGCGGTGGCCGTTGATCTTGATTTGGTGGTCGGTGCGGCCGAGGAATTCGAGGGTGCCGTCGGGCCAGTAGCGTCCGAGGTCTCCGGTGCGGTACCAGCGGGTGTGGTGGGTGTGGGGGAATTTGCGGTCGGTGGTGTGGGGGTCGTTGTGGTAGCCGAGGGCGAGGCTGTGGCCGCCGATCCACAGTTCGCCGGGGACCCAGTCGGGGGCGTCGTGTCCGTGGTGGTTGACGACGCGGTAGTGCTGGTTGCGCAGGGGGCGGCCGTAGGGGATGGAGGTCCAGTGCGGGGGGATGGTGGTGATGTGGTGGTGGTTGGACCAGATGCCGGCTTCGGTGGCGCCGCCGAGGGCGATGAGGGTGCAGTGGGGGAGGTGGTGGGTGAGGCGGGGGTGGAGGTCGAGGGGGACCCAGTCGCCGGAGACGAGGGCGAGGCGGAGGGTGGGGGGTAGGGGGTGGTCGTCGGTGGTGGTGGTCAGGAGCATGTCCAGCAGGGCTGGGACGGTGTTCCAGATGGTGGGGTGGTGGGTGTGGGCGAGGTGGTGCCAGTGGTCGGGGTCGGTGCGGTGGTCGTGGTGGGGGAGGATGAGGGTGCCGCCGGCGGTGAGCAGGCCGAAGGTGTCGTAGACGGAGAGGTCGAAGTCCAGGGCGGACAGGGCCAGGACGCGGTCGTCGGCGGTGACGTGGCAGCGGTCGTTGAGGTCGGTGATGGTGTTCATGGCGGCGCGGTGGGAGACGGCCACGCCCTTGGGTTCGCCGGTGGATCCCGATGTGAAGATCACATAGGCCAGGGTGTCGGGGTCCTGGGGCAGGGGTGCGTCCAGCGGGGCGGAGGCGGCGCAGTCGGCCAGGGGCACCGTCGCCGGTTCTCCGGGCTGTTCGTCCGCGGTCTCTCCCGTCAGCACGGTGCGTACTCCGGCGCGTTGGTAGATCCGTTTGCGGCGTTCGGGTGGCTGGTCGACGCCGACGGGGACGTAGGCGGCTCCGGCGGCCAGGATGCCGAGGACGGCGGCGATCTGGTCGGGTCCCTTGGGGAGGGTGACGGCGATCGGTTCGCCCGGGGTGGTGCCGCGGTCCAGCAGGGTTGTGGCGATGCGCAGGGCCTGGTCGGCGAGGTCGTGGTAGGTGGTGTGGCCGTCGGGGGTGAGCAGGGCGGTGCGGTGGGGGGTGCGGGCGGCGTGGGTGAAGAAGCCGTCGTGCAGGAGGGTGTCGGGCAGGGGGCCGGTGGTGTCGTTGGCGGTGGCGCGGACGAGGCGCTGCTCGGGTGGGAGCAGTGGGGGCAGGGGGGTGTTCCAGTCGTGGTCGCCGAGGTGGTCGAGCAGGCGGGTGTAGGTGGTGAACATGGCGTCCAGGACGCCGGGCGGGAAGAGTTCCTCGACCGCGTCCCACACCAGCAGCAGGCCGCCGTCCTGCTCGATCACCTGGTGGTCCAGCCACACCTGCGGCGTCTGCGACACACCCCACACGCGCTCGGCGAAGGACGGCTCGCCCGGGTTCCCGTCCTCGTCGAAGACGCCGAGCGTACTGGTGAACACCACCGGCATCGTCACGCCGTGCGCGCCCCTGCGGCGGGCCAGCTCCCGCATCACCCACAGGGCCGAGACGTCGCTGTGCGCCAGGTCCCGGCCCATCTGCCGCTGCGTCCGCAGCAGGGCGTCCCGCCAGGTCTCATCCGCCTCGGGCCGGTAGCCGAGCAGCAGTAGCGAGGTGAAGTCGCCCAGCACCCGCCCGATGTGGGGGTGCGCCTCCCGCCGGTCGAAGAGAGTGAGGTTGACGGTGAGCTCCTGCCGGGCGCTCCAGTTGGAGAGCACCTCGGAGAAGGCGGTCACCAGCAGCGTCGATCCGGTGACGCCGCAGGCCCGGGCCCGTTCGCGCAGCCGCTGCCACCTCTCGGCCGGCAGCCGGTCCTCACGCCGGACGAAGCGGGGGGTGCCGACGGCGGACGGGTCCTTGGCCAGCGGAAGCTGCGGTCCGTCCGGAAGCTCCAGCACCCGCTCCGACCAGTACGCCTCCGAGGATTCCAGCTCCTCGGGCGAGGGCCGGACGCTCGTCACGTAGTCCCGGAACGTCACCTCTACCGGGGGCAGTTCGGCGTCCGGGGCGTGGTAGAGCGTGTCGAGTTCCCGCAGCAGGGTCATCACACTGAGCGCGTCGATCAGGATGCTGTCGAAGCTGACCCCCAGCCGCACCCGGCCCCGGCCGTACCGCACCGCCCGCACGTCGAACAGGGGCCAGCGGCAGGGGTCGAGCACCTGGTGCGACATCTTTGACCGCAGCTCGGCAAGGGCTGCCTCGGCCTCCTCCGGGTCCGGGCCGGCCTCGGAAACCGGGATCGTGAAGGGCGGGACCTCGGGCCGGACCTGCTGCCGCCCGTCGGGCAGGAAGACCGCGCGCAGCATGTCGTGCCGGGTGATCAGTGTGTTCCAGGCGTCCTCCAGCCGGTGCAGATCGATGTGCTCGCCGTCGTACTCCGTGTAGAAGTGGCAGCCCACTCCGCCCAGTTCGAAGTCGTCGGTGCGGCCCATCCAGTAGGCGCGCTGCACATCGGTCGGGTCGAACGGCTCGTACCGGTGCTCGGGGGCCGGGCGCAGGACGGGGACCGCGGGCCCGGCGGCGGAGCCGCGCGAGCGCAGTCCCGTGCTGAAGGCCGCCAGTTCCGGTGTCTTGAACAGGTCGCCCAGCTCGGCGCCCTCCCAGCCCGCGGCGCGGAGCCGGGAGACGACCCGGGTGGCGATGAGGCTGTCGCCGCCGAGGGAGAAGAAGTTGTCGTCCCGGTGGATGCCGGAGACGTTCAGCAGTTCCTCCCACACGGCCGCCACGGCCTCCTCGGCGGGGCCCCGCGGCGGCTGCGCGGACGTGCCCCGGCGTATGTCCTCCAGGGCCCGCTCGACCAGGTCGGCCACCGTCCGCCGGTCGATCTTGCCGTTGGGGGTCAGCGGCATGGCGTCCAGGAACACGCAGTGGACGGGGACGGCGTAAGGGGGCAGCCAGTCGGAGAGGTGGGCCAGCAGCTCCTCCTCGCTGGGCGGATCGTCGGTTCCGGCCGGGGTGACGGCGGCTGCGAGTTGGTGGGTGTGGGGGGTTTTGAGGGCGGTGGCGGTGGTGATGTGGGGGTGTTGGGTGAGGGCGGTTTCGATTTCGCCGAGTTCGATGCGGTGGCCGTTGATCTTGATTTGGTGGTCGGTGCGGCCGAGGAATTCGAGGGTGCCGTCGGGCCAGTAGCGTCCGAGGTCTCCGGTGCGGTACCAGCGGGTGTGGTGGGTGTGGGGGAATTTGCGGTCGGTGGTGTGGGGGTCGTTGTGGTAGCCGAGGGCGAGGCTGTGGCCGCCGATCCACAGTTCGCCGGGGACCCAGTCGGGGGCGTCGTGTCCGTGGTGGTTGACGACGCGGTAGTGCTGGTTGCGCAGGGGGCGGCCGTAGGGGATGGAGGTCCAGTGCGGGGGGATGGTGGTGATGTGGTGGTGGTTGGACCAGATGCCGGCTTCGGTGGCGCCGCCGAGGGCGATGAGGGTGCAGTGGGGGAGGTGGTGGGTGAGGCGGGGGTGGAGGTCGAGGGGGACCCAGTCGCCGGAGACGAGGGCGAGGCGGAGGGTGGGGGGTAGGGGGTGGTCGTCGGTGGTGGTGGTCAGGAGCATGTCCAGCAGGGCTGGGACGGTGTTCCAGATGGTGGGGTGGTGGGTGTGGGCGAGGTGGTGCCAGTGGTCGGGGTCGGTGCGGTGGTCGTGGTGGGGGAGGATGAGGGTGCCGCCGGCGGTGAGCAGGCCGAAGGTGTCGTAGACGGAGAGGTCGAAGTCCAGGGCGGACAGGGCCAGGACGCGGTCGTCGGCGGTGACGTGGCAGCGGTCGTTGAGGTCGGTGATGGTGTTCATGGCGGCGCGGTGGGAGACGGCCACGCCCTTGGGTTCGCCGGTGGATCCCGATGTGAAGATCACATAGGCCAGGGTGTCGGGGTCCTGGGGCAGGGGTGCGTCCAGCGGGGCGGAGGCGGCGCAGTCGGCCAGGGGCACCGTCGCCGGTTCTCCGGGCTGTTCGTCCGCGGTCTCTCCCGTCAGCACGGTGCGTACTCCGGCGCGTTGGTAGATCCGTTTGCGGCGTTCGGGTGGCTGGTCGACGCCGACGGGGACGTAGGCGGCTCCGGCGGCCAGGATGCCGAGGACGGCGGCGATCTGGTCGGGTCCCTTGGGGAGGGTGACGGCGATCGGTTCGCCCGGGGTGGTGCCGCGGTCCAGCAGGGTTGTGGCGATGCGCAGGGCCTGGTCGGCGAGGTCGTGGTAGGTGGTGTGGCCGTCGGGGGTGAGCAGGGCGGTGCGGTGGGGGGTGCGGGCGGCGTGGGTGAAGAAGCCGTCGTGCAGGAGGGTGTCGGGCAGGGGGCCGGTGGTGTCGTTGGCGGTGGCGCGGACGAGGCGCTGCTCGGGTGGGAGCAGTGGGGGCAGGGGGGTGTTCCAGTCGTGGTCGCCGAGGTGGTCGAGCAGGCGGGTGTAGGTGGTGAACATGGCGTCCAGGACGCCGGGCGGGAAGAGTTCCTCGACCGCGTCCCACACCAGCAGCAGGCCGCCGTCCTGCTCGATCACCTGGTGGTCCAGCCACACCTGCGGCGTCTGCGACA
>NZ_PGSG01000059.1 GCF_002843305.1 Streptomyces barkulensis | reverse complement strand
GTGTGCGCGGTCGTCCTGCGCTCCCTGCTCAACAACCAGCACCGCCGCTGAACGGCCTCCGGGGCGGCCTCAACCGCCAAGTTTCCGCCGCCCCGGACGCCTCCTTTCCCTTCCAGATCCGCAGATCCGAAAGAGAGGACCTCATCATGCCCCAGCACGCTCCGCACCGGCCGATCTGCCGCGACTGCGACGGCTTCCCGGCCGTGGCCATCACCACCGGCACCCGCCACCGCGACGGCACCCGCGTGACCGTCCGCGTGGTCTGCCCGGCCTGCCGAGGCACCGGCCACGCCCCCCGCGCCACCGTCCTGATCCGCGCCGGGCGGTGACCGCGCCCATGACCGACGCCGCCACGCTGGCGGGAGTGGACCCGATCACCTGGCAGGACTTCCTGCGGGTGGCCGGGTCCCCCGGCTTTGACCGCTGGCAAGAGCAGGTGCGCCGCACCGGCGGCTGCGCCGACCCCATCCACCTGACCGGCTCCACCAAGACCCTCGACCGCACCACCGGCACCGTCCTGCACGCCTACTCCACCGACGGTGAGCCCGGCGGACGCCTGCGGGTGGCCTGCGGCAACCGCCGCGCCTCGCGCTGCCCGTCCTGCGCCTGGACCTACGCCGGAGACACCTTTCACCTCATCCGCGCCGGACTGACCGGCGACCGCTCCAAGGGCGTGGCCGAGGCCGTCCGCGACCACCCCCGCGTCTTCGCCACCCTCACCGCACCGTCCTTCGGCCCGGTGCACAACCGTCCCGCCCGCGGCCGGTGCCGCTGCGGTGCCCGCCACCGCGAGAACGCGCCCGAGCTGGGCACCCCGCTCGACCCCGACACCTACGACTACGCGGGCGCGGTGCTGTGGAACAACCACGCCTCCGAGCTGTGGCGGTACTTCACCATCTACCTGCGCCGGGAAGTCGCCCGCCAGACCGGACGGACCCAGAAAGCCTGCCACCAGGTGCTCCGGGTGGCCTTCGGCAAGGTCGCCGAGTACCAGCGCCGGGGCGCGGTCCACTTCCACGCCGTCATCCGCTTCGACGGCCCCGACGGACCCGACTCCGCCCCGCCCCAGTGGGCCACCGTGGAGCTGCTGACCAACGCCATCCGCGCCGCCGCCGCCCGCGTCGCCGTCACCGTGCCCGCCGCCGGCACCCAGCCCGCCCGAACCTTGCGCTGGGGCACCCAGCTCGACATCCAGCCCATCAGCGCCTTCGACGGCGGGGAGATCACCGAACAGGCCGTCGCCTCCTACGTCGCCAAGTACGCCACCAAAGCCGCCGAGACCACCGGCACGGTAGACCACCGGATCGGCAACACCGAAGCCCTCGATCTGCTGGACATTCCCGAGCATCCCAAGCGGCTGATCGCGGCCTGCCTCGACCTGCACCGGCTCTACCCGGACCGCAAGCTGCGCCAGTGGGCGCACATGCTCGGCTTCCGCGGCCACTTCTCCACCAAATCCCGCCGCTACTCCACCACCCTCGGCGCGCTGCGCCAAGTCCGCGCCGACTACCGCGCCGCCGAACAACGCGCCGCCCTCGGCCTGCCCGACCCCGACGCCCACCCCGAGGCGACCGTGCTGACCGTCGCCCACTGGGCCTACGCCGGGCACGGCCACACCGCCGGCGAGTCCTGGCTCGCCTCCCAGATCGCCCGCGACCTCCGCGCATCCCGCGACGCAGCACGCGAAGCACGCGCAGACCTCGAAGCACAAGGGGAGTGGTGACTATGAAGAGAACGCTGACGGTAACTCAGCTCGCCGGATTGCTCGGTGCTGTACCTGTCACCGATGCAGGGAAGGATGAGACACCTGACCTCTTGCACAGTGGCTGGTACACCACGGACGAGGTGGCCGAGCTGCTGGGCGTGGATGCCTCGACGTTGCGGCGATGGCGTACCTCCAACCCGGTGCAGGGGCCGCCGTTCGTCCGGCTGACCTCGCGCGTGACTATGTACAGCGTCCCGGACGTGCAGGCGTGGCTTGCCTCCCGGCGCGTTGACCCAGCAAAGGCGGCTTGATGGAGCGGCAGAGGCCTCCGGTCGGTGTTCGGCTGTCCACCGATGTCGAGTACCGGCCGGGCAATCCCAACCCGTACCGCGCTCGGGTGCGCTGGTTTGATCCGCAGACCAGGAAGCGCCGTTCGTGCTCGGAGATGCTGCCGACCGACGATGACGCGCGGGCGTGGATCAAGCGTATGGAGCGCCTGGCCAGCCGCGGGGTCACGCCTGTCGTGGCGACCATGTCCTTGGCCGAGTACGGGGCGGAGGACGCCGAGGTCTGGCCACTGGCGATGCGCGGCTTGGAGGCTAAGACCCTGGACCCGTATCGGGCAGGTTGGCGGCTGCGGGTGGTGCCCACCCTTGGTCATCTCCCCGTGAGGACGATCACCAACGGCATCGTAGACCGGGCTGTCCACGGCTGGATCGCCGACGAGTGCAGCCGGTCTACAGTGAAGAACAGTCTCGCCGTTCTGGTGCGGGTTATGGAGCAGGCGGTGAGGGACGGCATCATCGATGTGAACCCCGCTCGGGTGACCGGCTGGCAGCAGGAATACAAGAGGGCTGCGGACGAGCTGGACGATCCTCGCTCCCTGGCCCTACCCGACTGGGACGCGCTCGAACGGTTGGCGACTGCTCTCGTCGCACGCTCGGCCGGCGCTTTCGAGGGCTGGGGCGATGTGGTGAAGTTCGCGGCCTGTACCGCGGCGCGCATCGGGGAGGTCTCCGGTGTGCGGGTGCGGGACATCGACCGTGAGGCATGGACGTGGGACCTGTGCCGCCAGACGACTTCAGGGCCGGGCGGGCTGCTCGACAAGGGCACCAAGGGCAAGCGCCGCCGGACGGTGCCGATCATCCCTGAGATCCGTCCCATGGTCGCTCGTCGGCTCGATGTGCTTCGCGGCAAGCCCGATGCCCGGCTGTTCACCGGTCCACGTGGCGGGCGGATCAGCACGGCCGTGCTACGGGACGCGACCCACTGGGATGAGGTAGTCGTCCGACTCGGATACGAGCACCTGCGGCGGCACGATCTGCGGCACACAGGCCTGACGTGGATGGCTGACGCGGGGGTCCCGCTTCATGTGCTGCGGAAGATCGCTGGGCACGGGTCACTCACCACCACACAGCGCTACCTGCACCCCGACAAGAGATCAGTGGAGCTGGCTGGGGCCGCGCTCAGCGCGCACCTGTCGGGAAGTCGCTCGGACGCCGACTCCTCATCTGCTCCCAGTGGTCCCAAAGTGGTCCCAGAAAACCGGCCTCGGAGGCACCTCCGCCTGGTGCGGTAGCCCGGCTCCGAGCACGAGAAAAGGCCCGCTGACCTGGATCTTTCCTCCAAGTCGGCGGGCCTTCTGCCCTGTCGGGACGACAGGATTTGAACCTGCGACCCCTTGACCCCCAGTCAAGTGCGCTACCAAGCTGCGCCACGTCCCGATGCTCTCCCGGTCCGGGATCTTGTCCCTCGCCGTTCGCGCACAGAAACCATACCGCATTCCGGGGAGTGCTCGCTCACCCCTCGGGGGCCGGGGCCGGAAGATCAACTTCGTTCCCGGCCGGGCCCTGGGAAGCCGGCTTCGTCACCCACCGTGTGCGGCGGTGTGCCCCGTCGGCCGGGACGACGGGTGCGTACGAGGGGGCGGCCCTGTCGGTGGTGGGGGAGGGGCGGGCGTCGGCGGAAGGCCGTGGCGGGGGCCGGAGCCGGGGCGGGTTTGCCGGGACGCAGGCGGGAAACGCGGTTGCCCTGGTCGTTGGTCCCGAGGGCTGGAGTCGCACGTGAGCCGTTCCCGGATTGTGATCGTCGGAGCCGGGTTCGCCGGTTACCAGACCGCCAGGACGCTGTCGCGGAAGCTCCGCGGGGCGGCCGAGATCGTGCTGGTGAACCCGAACGACTACTTCCTGTACCTGCCGCTGCTGCCCGAGGTGTCGGCCGGGCTCCTGGAGGCCCGCCGGGTCTCGGTGTCGCTGGCCGGGACGCTGCCGAAGGTGCGGCTGGTGCTGGGAGAGGTCCACGGCGTGGACCTCGACGGGCGTTCGATCACCTACACCGATCCCGAGGGGGCCGAGAAGAGTCTGGGCTACGACCGGCTCGTCCTCACCGTCGGAAGCGTGAACAAGCTGCTGCCCATCCCCGGGGTGGCCGAGCACGCGGTCGGGTTCCGGGGCATGCCGGAGGCGCTGTACCTGCGCGACCACATCAGCCGGCAGGTCGCCCTCGCCGCCAACGCCGAGGACCCGCAGGAGTGCCGGGCGCGCACCACCTTCGTGGTCGTCGGCGCGGGCTACACCGGTACCGAGGTGGCCGCCCACGGCAAGATGTTCACCGACTCCCTGGCCCGCCAGCACGCCCGCAGCGCCACGGGGATGCGGGCCGACGCCCGGCCCCGCTGGATGCTGCTGGACATCGCGGACCGGGTGCTGCCGGGCCTGGACGAGAAACTGGCGCGGACCGCCGACCGGGTGCTGCGCAAACGCGGGGTGGAGGTGCGCACGGGGACCTCGGTGAAGGAGGCCACCGAGGACGGCGTCCTCCTGGACACCGGGGAGTTCGTCCCCACCCGGTCGCTGATCTGGTGCGTCGGGGTGCGGCCCGACCCTCTGGTGGAGCAGCTCGGCCTGCCGACCGAGAAGGGGCGGCTGATCGTCGACGAGTACCTGAACGTCCCCGGCCGCCCTGAGGTGTTCGCCTGCGGCGACGCCGCGGCGGTGCCGGATCTGACCAACCCCGGCCAGTACACGGCGATGACCGCTCAGCACGCGCACCGGCAGGGCAGGACGGCCGCGAACAACGTCATGGCCTCGTACGGGGTCGGCGCCCGCCGCCCTTACAAGCACAGCGACCTCGGCTTCGTCGTGGACCTCGGCGGGGTGCAGGCCGCGGCCAACCCCTTCGGCATTCCGCTGTCCGGCCCGGTCGCCAACCTCGTCACCCGCGGCTACCACCTCGCCGCGATGCCGGGCAACCGGATCCGGGTGGCCGCCGACTGGGCGCTGGACGCCGTACTGCGGCGGCAGGCCGTCCAGCTCGGCGTGCTGGACGCCTGGTCGGTGCCGCTGGACACCGCCTCGCCCGAGACGGCCCGGCTGCGCGGCTGACGACCGCCCTCACGGCGCGTCCGTGCCCGCGTCCGTGCCCGCGTCCGCGTCCGTGTCCGCGTCCGTGTCCGCGTCCGTGTCCGCGTCCGTGTCTAAGGGCCGCCGGGAGACCGGCGGCCCGTAGGGGCCGATCAGCTCGCGGTCCCACCACGCCCCGGTGGAGCGCAGCTCCCGCCAGGTGGTGAAGCGGTAGCGGTACAGCAGGGCCCGTACATGGACGGGCGGGGCGCCGGGGAAGGGGTTGGCGCGCAGCAGGCGCAGGGTGTCGGGATCGTTCTCCAGCAGCCTGTGCAGCAGCCGGGTGAACCAGGGCGCCGCGTAGGAGGGCGAGAGGGCGGCGAACCACATCAGCCAGTCCAGCCTCAGGTGGTACGGCGCGTACTGGCGCGGCAGCCGGCGCACGTCCCCCGGCTTGCCCCTGAAGCAGTACTCCCGCCAGCGCGTGGCATCGGTGATCCGCTCCTCGTCGGTGCCCTCGATCACCACCTCGTGCCGCACGCGCGTCACGCTGCCGAAGGCGCCGTAGGTGTTGACCAGGTGGAGCCGGTCGAAGGAGGCGTTCATCCGCTGGCGGCGCGAGAGCAGATTGCGGGCGGGCCGGTAGCTGAGCACCGCCACCAGCGCGGTCACGGCGATGACGGCGGCGCCGAACCACATGGGCGTGGGGCCGTGGGCGGGGGCGTCGGCGACGGCGGAGCCGTCGATCGCGGAGAAGGCCAGCACAACCGTCAGCCAGTTGAGCCAGGCGAAGTTGCCGGACGCCACCAGCCACAGCTGGGTGACGACCACGGCCAGCCCGGCGGCGCCCGCCACCGGCTGGGGGAGGAACAGCAGGAAGGGGACGACGAGCTGGGTGACGTGGTTGGCGGCCGCCTCCACCCGGTGCAGCGGGCGTGGCAGCCGGTGGAAGAACCAGCTCAGCGGGCCCGGCATCGGCTGGGTCTCGTGGTGGTAGTCCAGGCAGGTCAGCCTGCGCCAGCAAGCATCGCCGCGCCACTTGATCAGCCCCGCGCCGAACTCCACCCGGAACAGCAGCCAGCGCAGCAGGACGAGGGTGAGCAGCGGCGGGGCGACGTCGGCGTTGCCGAGGAAGACGGCCAGGAAGCCGGCCTCCAGCAGCAGCGACTCCCAGCCGAACGCGTACCAGGTCTGGCCGACGTTCACGATCGACAGGTACAGCACCCACAGCAGCGCCCACATCGCCATGGACACCGCCAGCGGCACCCGGTCGGCGGCGCCCAGCAGCACCGCCGCCGACAGCGCCGCGCCCAGCCAGGCCGCGGAGGCGAAGAGGCGGTCGGAGTAGCGCAGGTGGAACAGGCTGGGGGAGTCGCGGAAGGGCACCCGGCGCAGGAAGTCGGGGGCCGGGGTCAGACCCCGCTCGCCGAGCAGAGCCCGGAACTGCAGCGCCGCCGAGACGAAGGCGACGAGGTAGACGGCGGCCAGGCCCCGCTGGAGGACCAGGCGGCTCAGCCAGTAGTCGGGTGCCGCGAACCATTCCCACTCCATGGCGGCCACGTGTACCACCGGGGCCCGCCGTCATGCGGCGGGCCCCGGTGGCCGTACACGCGGTCGCGCGGGTGGGTGTACGGGTGGGGCGCAGGGGCGGGCGCGGGTCGGCCGTACGGGTCCGCTCAGCGCTCCAGCACGAGGGCCTGCCCCTGGCCGACGCCGATGCACAGGGCGGCGAGGCCGGTGCGGGCGCCGGTGGCGGCCAGGTGGTGGGCGACGGCCCCGGCCAGGCGGGCGCCGGAGGCGCCCAGCGGGTGGCCGAGGGCGATGGCGCCGCCGTGGGGGTTGACGACGGCGGGGTCGAGGTCGGGCCATTCGGCCAGGCAGCCCAGGACCTGGGCGGCGAAGGCCTCGTTGAGCTCGACGACGTCCAGGTCGGAGAAGGCGCGGCCGGCCCTGTCCAGTGCGCGGGTCACGGCCTGGACGGGGCCGAGGCCGAAGAGGTTGGGTTCGACGGCGGTGGTGGCGGAGGCGCCGATGCGGGCCAGGGGAGTGCGGCCGGTGGCCTTCAGGCCGGCCTCGTCGGTGAGCAGGAGGGCGGCGGCGCCGTCGTTGAGGGGGGAGGAGTTGCCGGCGGTGACGGTGCCGCCGTCGGCGCGGAAGGCAGGCTTGAGCTTGGCCAGCGCCTCCATCGAGGTGGCCTCGCGGATGGACTCGTCGCGGGCCAGGTCGGTGCCGGGAACGGGCACGGTCTGGGCGTCGTGGGCGCCCTCGGCCCAGGCCGCGGCGGCCTTGCGGTGGCCGGCCAGCGCGTAGGCGTCCTGGGCCTCGCGGGTGATGGCGTGCTTGTCCGCGACCTGCTCGGCGCCCTCCCCCAGGGAGACGGTCCACTCGGGGGGCATGGCGGGGTTGGTCATGCGCCAGCCCAGGGTGGTGGAGTACATCTGCTGGTGCCCGGCCGGGAAGCCGCGTTCGGGTTTGGGCAGCACCCAGGGGGCCCGGGACATGGACTCCACGCCGCCGGCGATGGCGACGGAGGCGTCGCCGCAGGCGATGGCGCGGGCCGCGTGGAGGACGGCCTCCAGACCGGAGGCGCACAGCCGGTTGACGGTCACACCGGGGACGGTGACGGGGAGGCCGGCCAGGAGGGCGGCCATGCGGGCGACGTTGCGGTTCTCCTCGCCGGCGCCGTTGGCGTTGCCGAAGACGACGTCGTCGATTCGGGCGGGGTCGAGGTCGGGGGTGCGGTCGACCAGGGTGCGGATGACATGGGCGGCCAGGTCGTCGGGGCGGACCCGGGCCAGTGCTCCGCCGTACCGGCCGATCGGGGTGCGCACCGCATCGACGACATACACATCACGCAGGAGATCGTTGGCCATGGCAGGGATCCTGGCAGGACCGCACCCGGATGGCCAGAAGCGGCCGGCGGGCATGGTCGATCACACACCCGTTGGTCCGGACGGGTGGGCATGGGCACCGCCTCTCCCGCGGATCGCTGACGCGCCCGGCCGGTGACGGGCGCCGCGCCGGAAGCGGTCCTAGCGTGCCCTCATGCGCGTACTGGTCACCGGAGGAGCCGGCTTCATCGGCTCGCATGTCGTCGAGGCCCTGCGGGACGCGGGCCACGAGCCCGTGGTGCTCGACACCGCCGCCGACACCGCCGCCGACACCGCCGGCGGCATCACGGTCGGCGAGAGCGGGGTGAGGGCGGACGTCCGCGACGCCGAGGCGGTGGCGCGGGCCCTGCGCGGGGTGGACGCGGTCTGCCACCAGGCCGCGATGGTCGGCCTGGGCAGGGACTTCGCGGACGCCCCCGCGTACGTGGGCGCCAACGACCTGGGCACCGCCGTCCTGCTGGCGCAGATGGCCCGCGCCGGGGTGGGGCGCCTGGTGCTGGCCGGGTCGATGGTGGTGTACGGGGAGGGGCGGTACCTCTGTCCCCGCCACGGGGAGGTGCGGCCCGGGCCCCGCCCGCCGCGCGACCTGGAGGCCGGCCGCTTCGAGCCGCCCTGTCCGGAGTGCGGAGCCGCCCTGGAGCCCGGCCTGGTCGGGGAGGACGCCCCCGCCGACCCGCGCAACGTCTACGCCGCCACCAAACTGGCACAGGAGCACCTGGCGGCGGTGTGGGCCCGCGCCACCGGCGGACGGGCCGTCAGCCTGCGCTACCACAACGTCTACGGGGACGGGATGCCCCGCGACACCCCCTACGCGGGGGTGGCCTCCTTCTTCCGCTCCGCGCTCGAGCGCGGCGAGCCGCCCAGGGTGTACGAGGACGGTGCGCAGCGCCGGGACTTCGTCCACGTCGGCGACGTCGCGGCGGCCAACGTCGCGGCCCTGGAGGCGCTCGGCGAGCGGCCCGGGGGGTCGTTGCGCGCGTACAACACCGGCAGCGGTCAGCCGCACACCGTCGGCGAGGCCGCCCGGGCGCTGGCGGCGGCCTTCGGCGGGCCCGAGCCGGTGGTGACGGGGGAGTACCGGCTGGGGGACGTACGGCACATCACCGCCTCCTCCGAGCGGCTGCGCCGGGAGCTGGGCTGGAAGCCGGAGGTGGGTTTCGCCGAGGGGATGGCGCGCTTCGCGAAGGAGCCGCTGCGAGGGCGGTCGGAAGGGCCGCCCGGGGAGCCGCCGGAGCCGGTGCCGGGTGCGGCCGCGGTCGGCACGGTGATCCCCTGATGCGGTGATCGCCGGCCGCCGGCGGGCGGGTGGTGCGGTGGTGGGCGGTGGCCGCGTTTCGACGGGCGTGATGACCGAAATGACTGCTTTGCTCTCGTAAGGTGAGGTGGGTGACCCACCCCACAGCCCTTCGCGGGGAGATCGTGCTGCCCTGTCTGAACGAGGCCCGGGCACTGCCCTGGGTGCTGTCCCGGATTCCCGACGGCTGGCGGGCCGTCGTCGTCGACAACGGCTCGACGGACGGCTCGGCCGGCATCGCCCATGAGCTCGGGGCCCGCGTGGTGCACGAGCCGCGCCGCGGCTTCGGCGCCGCCTGCCACACCGGACTGCTCGCCGCCGAGGCCGAGATCGTCGCCTTCTGCGACTGCGACGCCTCCCTCGATCCCGGCGCGGCCGAGCGGATCGCCGCACCCGTGCGCAAGGGCGAGGCCGACCTCGTCCTGGCCCGCCGCAGACCCGTCGGACGCGGTGCCTGGCCGCTGCACGCCCGGGCCGGGAACCTGGCGCTGGCCCGGATGGTGCACAGGCGCACGGGACTGCGGCTCCGCGATCTGGGCCCGCTGCGGGCGGCCCGGCGCCACGCCCTGCTGGAACTGGACCTGACCGACCGGCGCAGCGGCTACCCCCTGCAGATGGTGGTGCACGCGGCCGACGCCGGATGGCGGGTGCGGGAGACGGAGGTCCCCTACCGCCCGCGCACGGGCCGCTCGAAGGTCACCGGCACCTGGCGCGGCACCTGGCAGGCCGTCCACGACATGCGGAAGGTGCTGCGGTGAGCCCGACGTTCCCCACGCCCCCCACGCCCCCGGCGGGCCCGGTGAGCCCTCCCCGCCGCGCCCCGGAGGCGGGGACGACGCTGCTGGTGATCGCGAAGGAGCCGGTGCCGGGCCGGGTCAAGACCCGGCTCACCCCGCCCTTCACCCCCGCCGAGGCGGCCCGGCTTGCCGAGGCGGCGCTCGCCGACACCCTGGCGGTGGTGGCGGCGCTGCCCGCCCGCCGCCGGGTGCTGGTGCTGGAGGGCCGCACCGGCCCCTGGCTGCCGGACGGCTACGAGGTGCTGCCGCAGTGCGAGGGCGGGCTGGACGAACGGATCGCTGCGGCCTTCGGCGCATGCCGCGGCCCCGCCCTGCTGGTGGGCATGGACACCCCGCAGCTCACCGCCGGCCTGCTGGCCCCGGCGCTCGCGCCGGACGCCTGGGAGGGCCGCGCCGCCTGGTTCGGCCCGGCCGCCGACGGCGGTTTCTGGGCGCTGGGTCTGGCCGATCCCGATCCCGGACTGGTGCGCGGCGTGCCGATGTCCACCGGTCGCACCGGTGCGCTCCAGCGGCGGCGGCTGCTGGAGGCCGGGCTGGCCGTACGCGACCTGCCGGTGCTGCGGGACGTGGACACCGCGGAGGACGCAGCCGAGGTCGCGGCTCTCACCCGGGGCCGCTTCGCCGCCGAACACGCCCGGCTGCGGCAGGCGGTGGCCCGGTGACCGCCTCCCCGACCCCTCCGGTCTCCCCGGTCTCGCATCCGCGAGCCGGGCCGGCGGCCGTGCGGGCCGCGGAAGCCGCCGTGTCCGCCGATCCCGCTGTGTCCGCCGATCCCGCCGATCCCGCCGGGGCCGTGCCGCTCCGGCACCCCTGGCGCGCCGACCCGTACACCCGGGCGCTGCGCACCGGACGCGGTCCTCTCTTCCTGCGCGGTCCCGGGAGCCGTCGGCTGCCGCTGGACGTCGAGCGCTGGTGCGCCCGCGCGGACGAGGCCGACTGGACGGTGCTGCGGCGCTGCACCGGCGCCGTGCTCGACATCGGCTGCGGGCCGGGGAGGCTGGTCGCCGCCCTGGCCGGGCTGGGCCGCCCGGCCCTGGGCGTCGACACCGCGCCGGCCGCCGTCGGCCGCACCCGCGAGCGGGGCGGGGCCGCGCTGTGCCGCTCGGTGTTCGACCCGCTGCCGGACGAGGGGCGCTGGGGCAGTGCCCTGCTGATGGACGGCAACATCGGCGTGGGCGGGGAACCGGCCGTCCTCCTGGCCCGGGTGCGTGAACTGCTGGTTCCCGGCGGGCTGCTGCTGGCCGAGGCGGCGTCGGCGGACGTCGAGGAGCGGTTCCGGGCGAGACTGGACGACGGGAGGCGGACGCACCCCGAACGGTCCGTGCCCTCCTTCCCCTGGGCCCGGCTGGGCCCGAGCGCCCTGCGGGCCCGCGCGGAGGAGGAGGGCTGGACGGTGGAGGAGGAGTGGAGCGCAGGCGGCCGTGTCTTCCTCGGTCTGCGTGCCACCGCCCGGTTCCCCGTCTCCGCCGCCGGCCCCGTCTCCGCCCCGCCGCCCGGCCGCGAGCGCCCGGGGCCGGGCGGCGGGGCGGAGGGCGGGCCGATGCAGGGCGGGCCGTGGCGAAGGCCCCGCCGCGTCACCAGCCGGTGAACAGCAGGTGGTTGACGGACAGGGCCACGGCCGCCTGGGCCGCCAGCCACCGGCGGCGGCCCGAGGCGGGCAGCAGGGCCGCGGCCGGCAGCAGCCACAGTGTGAACGGCAGCCAGATGCGCTCGGTCTCGGCCTTGCTCATCCCCGACAGGTCCGCCGCCAGCACCGCGCACACCGCGCCCGCCAGCAGCACCACCAGCGCGCCGCGCCGCAGCTCGGCGGCTCGCCGCAGCCCGGCCACCACGGCGAGCCCCACCACCGGAACCTGCGCCGCGAGATTGGCCCACACGTAGTAGGCGTACGGCCGCACCCCCGCCGCGCCCTGGTAGTAGCGCTCGACCAGGGTGGTGTAGCCCTCGTACCACCAGAAGCCGGCGGCGGTGAAGACGACCGCGCAGGGGACCATGCCCAGCAGGACGTACGGCACGGGCCGCGCGGTGCGGGCCGCGATCAGTACGGTCAGCGCGACCGCCGCCATCAGCGTCAGCCCGTAGGAGAGGTAGAGCAGCCAGCCGAACAGCGCGCCCGAGCCCAGCGCGGCGGCGCGCGGCGCGCGGGAGGCGCCGGTGGCCGACAGGGCCAGCAGGGCGACGGCCCAGGCGGCGACGGCGGCGAAGTAGCCGTCCGCCGAGACGGCCGTCCACACGGCGGACGGGGCGAGCACCAGGAAGGGCGCCGCACGCCGGGCCGTCCCCTCCCCGCACAGCGCCCGCAGCGTCACCAGCACCGCCACCGCGGCCGACGTGCCGAGTGTGACGCACCACAGCGCCGCCCAGGCGCCGCCGCCGAGCCCGATCCGGTCCAGCCCGACGAAGGTCAGCAGCGCGCCCGGGGGATGGCCGGCGACATGGGCGGGCCAGTTGTCGGGGGAGTCCATCAGGATGCGGTCGGTGAAGGTGCGCAGCGTCATACCGATGTCGTGGACGTCGCCGACGGATCGGAGGTACTCGTACTTCGTCGTCAGCCGCCCGGCCGCCCCCCGGTCCCAGCCGTCGACCAGCGCCAGCGACCACGCCCAGGCCATCGCACCGCCCCAGGCGGCCGGCAGCAGGCGCCGCCAGGGCAGTCGGCGCGCCAGCGGCGGGCCGTACGCGACGGTGAGGACGGCGAGGCAGAGGGCGGCGGGCGTGCCCGGACCGGTGTGGGGCAGCCGGCGCGCGTACAGCGGAGGCCACCGCAGCCGCAGGACCTCGAAGTCGTACAGGAGGTGGCCCACGAGCGCGGCCAGGGCGAACAGGGCCGCGGCGGCGCCCGCCGCGTACAGGTCCCGGCGCGGGCCGTGTGCTCCGGGGCGCGGGGACGGGGGCGGTGGTGGTTCCGGGTGGGGAGCCGGAACCGGGGCATCAGGTGCAGGAGCGCTTTCCGGGCGGGTGGGAGGGGTGCTCATCCGGGCCACGCTAGGCCGGGGCCGGTTGCCCGGGGCCGTGTCGCGGCCGGATGTCACCGGGCTGCCGGACCCGTCCGGCCCACGGCGGGGCGGATAGCGTTGACCGGGGCCCCGGCGGGACGTAGGTTCTTCCGGGGAAAGCGCTTTCTATCGCCTGCCGCTACGAGGGGACGGACACCCGCATGCCGCTGACCGATCTTCCGCTGGAGGAACTGCGCGCCTACCGGCCCGAGGTGGCCGAGCCCGCGGACTTCGACGCCTTCTGGTCCAAGACGCTGACGGCCGCCCGCGCGGCGGCGTCCGGACCGGCGGAGTACCGGCGGGTCGAGGACGCGCCGCTGAGCACCGTGGAGGTGTTCGACGTCCGTTTCCCCGGCTGGGACGGCCAGCCCGTCGCGGCCTGGCTGATCCTGCCGCGCGGTGCGGACGGGCCGCTGCCGGCGGTGGTCAACTACATCGGCTACAGCGGCGGCCGGGGCCTGTACATCGAGCACCTGCTGTGGAGCGCGGCCGGTTACGCCACCCTCGTCGTCGACAGCCGGGGGCAGGGCCACGACACCCCCGACCCGGATCCGGACACCACCCCGCAGTACGTCGGCGGTTTCATGACCCGCGGCCTGGACGACCCCGCCCACCACTACTACCGGCGGCTGATGGCCGACTGCGTGCGCGCCGTGGACGCCGTGCGCGAGCACCCGGTGGTGGACCCGGACCGGGTGGTGGTCGTGGGCGGCAGCCAGGGGGGCGGACTGGCCCTGGCCGTGGCCGGGCTGGCGCCAAAGAAGGTGGCGGCGGCGCTGGTGGACGTGCCCTTCCTGTGCCATTTCCGGCGCGGCGCCGAACTGGCCGCGGCCGGCCCGTACCCGGAGATCGCCCACTACCTCGGGGTGCACCAGCGCATCGACCCCGAGGCCGTCTTCGCCACGCTGAACTACTTCGACGGCCTGCACTTCGCGCGCCGCGCCACCACTCCCGCGCTGTTCAGCGTGGGGCTGATGGACCCGGTCTGCCCGCCGTCGACCGTCTTCGCCGCCTACCACCGCTACGCGGGGGAGGACAAGGACATCAGGGTGTGGCACTTCGGCGACCACGCCGGGGGCCGCTCCTCGCAGCAGCGCGAGCAGCTTCTGTGGCTGCGCGGGCGCGGTCTGGCGTCCGCCTGACCCCGGGCCGTCCGCCTCCCCGGCCCCGTGACCCCGCCCGGCCTGTGACCCCGGGCGGCGAGCCCGGCGCCCCGTGACGGCCGGCGACATGGCCGCGGTGCCGTGACCCCGGTGCCGCGCCGCCGGTGTCACGGGCCCGGCGCCCCCGTTCCGGCACCCGGCTCCGGTGCGGAGCGGGGGCGCCGGGGCGTCGGCGGACCGCGGTTGGCGTTCGGTGCGCGGCCGGCCGTGCGTCAGCCGCGCCCGCTCAGGATCGCGGTGATCCGCCGGGACGCCTCGCGCGCCGCCGCCTTCGGGTCGGCGCCGCGCAGCACCTGCGTCTGGTACGCCTTGATCGGGTTGTCCGCCTCCAGGCGGCCCCACCGCGGGGAGTTGGGGGTGGCGCGCCCGTTACGGGCGCCCTCGGCCATCGCCGCGGCACCGGGGTCGTCCTCCAGCGCGTCGGCCAGCTCGGTGCTGTTGGGTACCACGCTCATCGTCTGGGCCAGCTTCCGCTGCCACTTCTCGCCGGTCAGCAGCTTGACGAAGGAGTACGCCGCGTCCGGCTCGGCGGCCCGCTCGGGGATGATCAGCACCGAACCGCCGGTGAAGACCGCGCCCGGCTCCTTCGCTTCCTTTCCGGGGATCGGGAAGAAGCCGAGCTTGCCCGCCAGTTCCGGGTTCTTCTCGACGATCAGCTCCGCGGCGCCGGGCACGTCGATGATCTGGGCGATCTCGTTCCCGGCGAAGAACTCGCGCTGCTCCGGGCTGGACTCGTCGGAGTCGACGGGGCCCCGGCCGTAGGACTGGAGCTCCTTGTAGAACTCCATGCCGCGCAGCGCCTCGGGGGTGTCGAGCGTGCCGGCCCACCGGCCGCTGCGCTCGACGGCGAGGTCGCCGCCCTCGTCCCAGATGAAGCCCGCCAGCACGTACCAGTTCTGCCCCGGCAGGTAGATGCCCTGCCGTCCGGGCTGGTTGAGCTGGGAGGTGGTCTCGATCCACTCCTCGCGGGTGGTGGGCGGCTGGGTGATCCCGGCGTGCTCGAAGAGGTCCTTGCGGTAGATGACGACGCGGTTGGCGGCGTAGAAGGGGACGCCGTACTGATAGCCGTCGATCTTCCCCGGCTCCTCCAGGCCCGGGACCCAGTGGTCGCCGCCGAGGTCGAAGACCTTGATGGTGAGGTTGGAGACCCCGCCGGCCTCCACGTACTGGGCGACCTGGGTGTTGCCCACCTCGATCACGTCGGGCGCGTCGCCGGAGCCGAGGGCCGCTGTGACCTTCTTGTCGATCCCCGGCCAGTCCTGGACGGTGACCTTCACCTCCACACCGGGGTTGCGCCGCTCGAAGTCCCGGACGGCGGCGTCGGTGAGTTCGCCGGAGAGGCTGCCCCGCATCAGCCAGACGTCGAGGGTCCGGTCCTGCTCCTGGTCGCCGGTGTCGGCGAAGGCACCGCAGCCGCTCAGCAGCAGTGCGGCGGACAGGGCGGACGCGAGGAGGCGGAAAGGGCGACGGACGGGCATGGCTGTCCCCTGGGAGGTTGCCGACGGTACGGGCGTGGGGGGAACGAGCGTGGGGTCTGCACAGCTTTGGCGCAGACCAATCAGGGAGTCAAGGTCTAGTCCACAGAAGCCTCGGATAAACCGGTTCGGAAGATCTTTCGTGATCACGGGGTGACCGAAGAGTGATCGAAGCGCCGGACGCCGGGTCCGGCCGGAGAGGGGGAGGGGGTGGGGTGGCGCGCTCCTGCGGTTTAATTGCAAGCTGTTTGCAACAACGACTTATAAGCAGCAGGGGTGTGGACCATGGGACTGCGGATGACACGGACGGCCGCCGCCATGACGGCCGGCGCGGTGCTGGCCGGAACGGCGGCCTGCTCCGCGCCGGCCGGCGGGAAAAACGGCGCGGGCGGCGGTACGGGCGACTCCCTGGTCGTCGGCATCGCCCAGGAACCGGACACCCTCAGCCCCCTGCTCGGCTACGGCAAGGACGGCAACTCCAAGATCTTCGACGGGCTGCTGCGGCACGACACCGGCATGGAACTGCGGCCCGCCCTCGCCGCGAAGCTCCCCGAGACCGGCGACGGTGGCCGGACCTACACCTACACCCTGCGCGAGGGGGTGACCTTCAGCGACGGCACGCCCTTCGACGCCGAGGACGTGGTCTTCACCTACGAGACCATCCTCGACGAGAGGACCAACAACCCCTCCCGGGGCGAGCTGGACGCCCTCGACAGCGTCACCGCCGAGGGCGAGGACACCGTCGTCTTCCGCCTCAAGTACCCCTACGCCGCCTTCGCCGAGCGCACCGTGCTGCCCATCGCCTCCAAGGAGACCGCCGCCGGACAGGACGTCAACACCGGCCCCTACAACACCGAGCCGGTCGGCACCGGCCCCTACGTCCTCACCGGCTGGAGCCGCGGCGAGAAGCTCACCTTCGAGGCCAACCCCGACTACTGGGGCGGCGCGCCGGAGGTGGAGAAGCTCACCATGGCCGTCATCGAGGACGACGACATACGCGCCACCCGGCTGCGCTCCGGCGACCTCGACGCCGCGGTCCTGCCGCCCGCCCTCGCCGACACCTTCGCCGGCGACGACGGCCGGCGCGTGATCCGGGCGAGGACCGCGGACTTCCGCGCCGTCACCCTCCCCACCGCGAACCCCGTCACCGGCGACCGCGCGGTACGCCGCGCCCTGGACACCGCCGTCGACCGGCAGGCGATCGTCGACAGCGTGCTCAGCGGCGCCGGCCGGGCCGCGTACGGCCCCGTGCCCACCGGCAGCCCCTGGTTCGCGGAAGGCACCGAACGCCGCCACGACCCGGACGGGGCACGGGAGATCCTGGACGACGCCGGCTGGAAGGCCGGCGAGGACGGGGTGCGCCGCAGGGACGGCCGCCGCGCCGCCTTCACCCTCTGGTACCCCTCCGGCGACCGGCTGCGCCAGGAGCACGCCCTGGCCTACGCGGCCGACGCCAAGGAGATCGGCATCGACATCACCGTCGAGTCCGGCACCTGGGAGGTCATCGAGCCGCGCATGAAGGACGACGCCGTGCTCTCCGGCGGCGGCAGCCCGGCCGACCCCGACTTCGACCTCTACCCCCTGCTGCACTCCTCCCTCGCCCTGGACGGCTTCAACAACATGGCCGCCTACGACAACGCGGACGTCGACCGGGCGCTGGAGGAGGCGCGCCGCACCGACGACCGCGCCGCCCGCACCGAGGCGTACGCCACCGTCCAGCGCGAACTGGCGCGGAACCCCGGCTACACCTTCCTCACCCACATCGACCACGTGTACGTGATGGACGACGCCTGGCAGGAGGTCACCACCCAGGTCGAGCCCCACGACCACGGTCTGGGCACCGGCCCCTGGTGGAACGTCGAGGAATGGCGGCCGAAGAAGTGAGGACGCAACCGCGCACGGGCCCGCCCTGGGCCCCGATGGCGCGCCTGGCGGGACGGCGGGCGCTGGCCGCCGTCCCCGTCCTGGCCGCCGTGACCCTCGGCGTCTTCGCGCTCGCCGCGGCCTCCCCCTTCGACCCGGTGCGCCAGTACGCCGGGAGCGCCGGGCTGCGCGCCTCCCAGGACACCCTCGACCGGCTGCGCGAGAACCTCGCCCTGGACGGCCCGTTCGCCGAGCAGTGGTGGCGCTGGCTCGCCTCCGCCGCGACCGGCGACCTGGGCCAGTCGGTCTCCCTGCGCCGGCCGGTCGCCCAGGTCGTCGGCGAACACCTGGGCTGGTCCGTGTTGCTGTGCGCGCTCGCGTTCCTCCTCGCGGTGGTGCTCGGCACCGTGCTCGGCGTCGCCGCCGCGCGCCGCCGGGGCGGCCGGCTCGACCGCTGCGTCACCGGCGGCTCCTACGTCCTCCAGGCCGCCCCGCCGTTCTGGCTCGGACTGCTGGCCGTCTGGTTCTTCGCCCTCCAGCTCGGCGTGCTGCCCGCCGGAGGACTCACCGACAGCGGCGAGGACACCGTCACCGCCGGCTCGCTGGCCCGCCATCTGACGCTGCCGGTGACCGTGCTCGCCCTCTCCCAGCTGCCGTGGTTCGCCCTGTACGTACGGCAGGGAGTGGCCGACGCGCTCCACGAGGACCCGGTGCGCGGCGCCCGCGCCCGCGGCCTGCGCGAGCGCACCGTACTGCTCGGCCACGCCCTGCGGTCGGGGCTGCTGCCGGTGCTCACCCTCATCGGCACCCGCATACCCGAACTGATCACCGGCGCCCTGCTGGTGGAGACCGTCTTCAGCTGGCCCGGCATCGCCTCGGCCACCGTCCGCGCCGCCACCGCCACCGACTTCCCGCTCCTGGCCGCCGTGACCGTACTGGCCACCGCCGCCGTACTCGCCGGGAACCTGCTGGCCGACCTGCTCTACGTGCTGGCCGACCCCCGGATCGACCCGGAGGAGATGTGACCGCCCCCGCACCGGCCCCCGCCGAAACCCCCGCCGAAGCCCCTGTCCCCGCCGCCGCGCGGCGCGGCCCCGGACGTCCGCCGGGCGCCCGTGCCCGGCGCGCCCGCGTCTCGGCCGTCCTGACCGCCGCCGCCGTCCTGGCCGCGCTGCTGGCGCCGGCGGCCTTCCCCCTGGACCAGCAGGCCGTCGACCTCGCGGCCAAGCTCCGGCCCCCCTCCTGGGAACACCCCTTCGGCACCGACGAACTGGGCCGCGACCTGCTGCTGCGCTGCGTCCACGGGCTGCGCGTCTCGCTGCTGGTCGGCGTGGTCGCGGCCCTTGCGGCCACGGTCGTCGGCATCGCCGTCGGCGGCCTGGCCGGGGCACTGGGCGGGCGCACCGACCGGCTGGTGATGCGGATCGTGGACGTCTTCGCCTCCGTGCCCCACCTGCTCCTGGGCATCTTCGTGGTGGCCATGTTCCGGCCCGGGATCTGGCCGGTCATCGCCTCCGTCGGCCTCACTCACTGGCTGTCCACCGCCCGCATCGTCCGGGCCGAGACCCACTCCCTGCGCAACCGCCCGTACGTGGACGCCGCGATCTCCGGCGGCGCCTCGCGGTGGCGGGTGGCCGTACGCCACCTGCTGCCCGGCGTCCTGCCGCAGGCCGGGCTCGCGGCGGTGCTGATGGTGCCGCACGCCATCTGGCACGAGTCCGCGCTGTCCTTCCTGGGCCTGGGCATCCCCGCCCACCAGGCCAGCCTCGGCACCATGGCCGAGGCCGCGCGCGGCTCGCTGCTCGCCGGAGCCTGGTGGCCCACCCTCTGGCCGGGCCTGTTCATCGTCGTCCCCACCCTCGCCATCGCCGGACTCGCCGGCGCCTGGCGTGAGCGGATCAACCCGCGCGTCCGATCGGAGCTGACGCTGTGACGGCCGAACTGTCCGTACGTGAGCTGTCCGTACGTGAGCTGTCCGTACGCTTCCCGCTGCGCGGCGGGCGCACCGTCGCCGCCGTGACGGGGGTCTCCTTCGACCTGGCCCCCGGCGAGTGCCTGGCGATGGTGGGGGAGAGCGGCTGCGGCAAGTCGGTGCTGGCCTCCGCGCTGCTGGGGCTGCTGCCCGGCAACGCCCGGGTGGGCGGTGCGGCCCTGCTGGACGGCCTGGACCTGCTCACCGCCGGGGAGAAGGAGCTGGCCCGGCGCGTGAGGGGCCGCCGTATCGCCCTGGTGCCGCAGAGTCCCGCCTCACACCTCACCCCCGTGCGCACCGTCCGCTCCCAGCTGGAGGAGACGGTGCGGGAGCTGACCGGCGCAACCGGGCCGAAGCCGCGCGGGGCCGCCGAGGCGGCCGCCGAGCGCGCGGCGTTCCCCGCCGACCACCTCGACCGGTACCCGCACCAGCTCTCCGGCGGTCTCGCCCAGCGAGCCGCCACCGCCCTCGCCCTCGTCGGCGAGGCCCCGCTGCTGATCGCCGACGAACCGACCACTGGCCTGGACCGCGACCTGGTGGACCGCACCGCGGACGAACTGCGCCGCCACGTGGACGCCGGACGGGGCCTGCTGCTCATCACCCACGACCTGGCCGCCGCCGAGCGCATCGCCGACCGGGTCGCGGTGATGTACGCCGGACGCATCGTCGAACTCGCCGACGCCACGGACTTCTTCGGCGCACCCGGCCCCCGGCACCCGTACGCCCGCGGGCTGCTGGAGGCGCTGCCCGAGCGGTCCTTCACCCCCATCCCCGGCATGCCGCCCGAGCTGGACGGCCTGCCCGCCGGCTGCGCCTTCGCCCCGCGCTGCGACCGGGCCACCGACGCCTGCGCCGCCGTGCCCGCCCTGGCCGGATCCCGCGCCGGAGCGGTGGCCTGCCACCACGCGCACTCCCACGCCCCGGAGACCGCCGATGCCTGAACCGACATCCGGACCGACGCCTGAGCCGGCGCCCGGACCCGCGCTGGAACTGCGCGGCGTCACCGCCGGATACGACCGCCGCGCCCCCGTACTGCACGGGGCGTCCCTGACCGTGGGCGACGGCGAGGCCGTCGGGCTGCTCGGCCCCAGCGGATGCGGCAAATCCACCCTGGCCCGCGTCGCCGCCCTGCTCCACCGGCCGCGGGCGGGCACCGTACGGCTGGCCGGACGGACGGCGTACGGCTTCCGCCACCGCGCCCCCCGCGAGCTGCGCACGACCGTCGGTGTCGTCTTCCAGCAGCCCCGCCTCGCCGCCGACCCGCGCCTGACCCTCGCCGACCTGATCGCCGAACCCCTGCGCGCCACCGGCCGCCGGGCCGAGGTCCCCGGCCGGCTGCCCGCGCTGGCCGCCTCCGTCGGCCTCGGCGGCGACCTGCTCGCCCGCCGCCCCCACGAGGTCAGCGACGGCCAGCTCCAGCGCGCCTGCCTGGCCCGCGCGCTCGTCCTGCGCCCCCGGCTGCTGGTCTGCGACGAGATGACCGCCATGCTCGACGCCTCCACCACCGCCGCCCTCGTCGCCGCCGTGGAGGAGTACCGCCGCGAACACGGCGCGGCGCTGCTCGCGGTCGGCCACGACCGGATGCTGCTGGAGCGCTGGTGCGACAGGACGGTGGACTTCGAGGCCCTCCTGCCGCGGTGACGCACCGCGGGCGGGTCACCCCCGGGCCGTCACCCCCGGGCCGTCACCCCAGGACCAGGCCGGCCGCCAGGACGAGCATCACGACGCCGATCACCAGATCCACCACCCGCCAGGTGCGCGGACTGTTGAGCACGCCCGACAGCCCCCTGGCGCCGTAGCCGAGAGCGGAGAACCACATCACGCTCCCCGTCACCGCCCCGGCGGCGAAGACCCACCGGGCGTCAGGGCCCTGCTGGTTGGCGAGGCTGCCCAGCAGCACCACGGTGTCGAGGTAGACATGGGGGTTCAGGAAGGTCAGGGCCAGGGTGGTGGTGATCACCGACCTCCGCGACCGGGCGGCGTCGGCTTTCAGCGAGGCGGGTCTCACCGCGGAGACGAAGGAGCGCACCGCCCACCACGCCAGATAGGCGGCTCCCGCCCACCGCAGCACCTCCAGGGCGCCGGGGAACCGGGACACCAGCGCCCCGATCCCCGCGGTGCCGCCGAGGATCAGCACGACATCGCCGGCCGTGCACAGCGCCACCACAGCCCCGACATGCTCCCGGCGGATGCCCTGCCGCAGCACGAACGCGTTCTGCGCGCCGATGGCGATGATCAAAGCCAGGCCGGCCGCCAGCCCGGCACCCCAGGTACCCCACATGGCCCTGACGCTAGCCAGCCTGCTGACTACAGACAAATGAAAAGAATGATGTATGCATTAGATTTTCTTCATGAACTTCGAGCATCTGCGCGCCCTGGCCGCGATCATCGACGAGGGGACCTTCGAGGCCGCGGCGGACCTGCTCGGGATCAGCCCCTCGGCCGTCAGCCAGCGCATCAAGGCCCTGGAGAACTCCGTGGGCCAGACGGTGGTGCGCCGGGGCGTGCCGTGCGCCCCCACCGAGGCCGGAGCGGTGCTGCTGCGCATGGCACGCCAGGTGCAGGTGCTGGAGACGGAGACCCGGCACGCGCTGGGCAACGGGGTCTCCTCCCGGGCGGTGACACCGGTGGCCGTCAACGCCGACTCCCTGATCACCTGGTTCGTGCCCGTCCTCCACGAGGCCGCCGGCTGGACGGACACCACACTGGACCTGCACGTGGAGGACCAGGACCACAGCAGCCGGCTCCTGCGCCAGGGGGACGTCATCGCAGCCGTCACCGCCGACCCCGCGCCGGTCAACGGATGCCGGGTCGAGCGGCTGGGCTTCATGCGCTACGTGCCCGTGGCCGCCCCCGCGCTGCACCGGCGGTTCACCAACGGAGCCGACGTCGACTGGGCGGGCATGCCCATGCTGGAGTTCAACGCCAAGGACGACCTGCAGCGCCAGGTGCTCCGCTCCCGAGGCGTCGACCGGACCCCGCCCACCCACACCATCCCGTCGTCCGAGGGATTCCTCGCGGCCCTGAGGGCGGGCCTGGGATGGGGCATGATCCCGGAGCTCCAGCTGGACACGGACCTCGCCGACGGGAGGCTGATCCTGCTCGAGGACCGGGCCCACCGCGACGTCGCCCTCCACTGGCAGACCTGGTCGCTGGAGTCCGAACGGCTGAACCGCATCACCGCGGCCGTCCACGCGGCCAGCCGGCGGCGGTTGCGCACCGCCCGGCAGGACGACCGGAGGACCACGCCGGGAAGGCCGTGACCGCCGGCGCACCCGGCACGGGCCCGTTCCGGCACCGGGCTCAGGAGGTGGCCGCGACCACGGTGATCGTCGTGGCCACCGCGACCGCGGCCCGCACATCGCGGATCGCCCGGCGGACGCTGTCGCCCGCCCGGTCGCCCTCGGCGATCCCGGCCATACGCGGCTCGACCCGCTTGCGGGGCAGACCGGGGAACGCCTGCCGGTGCAGCCCCGCCGCGTGCAGCAGGGCGACCAGGCCGGCGGTACGGTCGTCGGGGTCCGCGCCGCCGGTGACCACGGAGGCCAGCCGCTCGCGCACCTCCCGCTCCACCGAGCCGTCCGCCTCCGGATAGCGCCGCACGGGGAAGAGGCCGAGGACGCGGACCCGCTCCTCGGCGACCAGGCCGCGCTCGCACAGGCTCTCCACCGCCGCCCGGACGGACTTGGCCTGGTCCTCGGCCAGCCAGTCGGAGGCCTTCTTCCGCTTTCCGCCACCTGTCCAGCCGGCGATCCGATCCAGGCGCCCGTCGAGCAGGGGGATACCGGTCGGAGTGCGATCGGCGACCTCCAGCCGCCCGCCCTCGACGGCCACCCGCCCGGCCATGACCAGATCCAGCAGGATGCCGCCCGCCACGCCCCAGCCCGTGGAGGACAGGGCCTTCGTCGCACCGGAGGCGTCGTCCAGCGACAGCAGCATGATCTCCTCGCCCAGCGTGACACCCACCGGCGGCCCCCCGCTCTCTCCGTCGACTCTCCGCACAGGTCCTTTGGGTGAAGGACGCGTCCACGCGCATGCGCGGCTGCTCCGTACGGCGCGGCGAACCCGCAACGGCCGGACGGGGGACCGGCTCGGCCGGAGGAGGGCAAGGGCGCGGACGGTGAGCCGCGTACGGCGGGGGCTCAGCTCCCGGCCCGCTCCGCGAGGCCGCCCGCGGCCAGGCCGAGCACGATCAGCACGATGCTCGCGTAGACCTCGTGGCCGTCCAGGAAACCGGCCCGGTGGACGAGCCCCCACAGCTCGAACCAGCCGAAGTGGTGGGCCAGTCCGCCCACTCCCTGCGTTATCAGCACGAAGGACACGAATCCCAGAAGACCTCTCATGCCCGCAGGCTATGAACCGCCTCCGGCCAAAACGACCGACGAAGGTATCCGGCCGCGCGACTTCGGTATACGGCCGGACCGCGACCGACGCGGACGGCTGGGGCCGCCGGTAGGTTCGCGCCATGCTCCGTCTCATACCCGGTGAACCCGTCCGGCGCGGCAGACGCGAATGGGCCGTCGACGCCGGTGCCTTCGTGCTGGCCGCCGTCTTCAGCGTGGTCACCTCGGAGCCGGTCGTCGACAACCCGGCCGTCTCCGACGCCCGGCTGGCGGCCGACCAGATCGCTGGCGCCCTGGCCTGCGCCGCGCTGTGGCTGCGGCGGAGGTGGCCGGTGGGCGTCGCGCTGGCGATCCTGCCGGTCGGCGTCTTCTCGCACTTCGTCGCGGGGCCGCTGGAGGTCGCCCTGTTCACCGTCGCCGTGCACCGCCGGCCGCGCACGGTCGTCTGGGTGACCGCCCTCGCGCTCGTCTGCCTCGTCGCGACGGTACTGGTCCGGCCGGACCCGCACACGCCCCCGGAACTGGACGTGTTCATCGGCCTGGTGCTGATCGGCGGGGTGGTCGGCTGGGGCCTGTACGTCCGCTCCCGGCGGCAACTGCTCGCCTCGCTCTACGACAGGGCCCGGCGCGACACCCGCGAGGCCATGGCCCGGGAGATGCACGACGTGCTCGCCCACCGGCTGTCGCTGCTGAGCGTCCACGCCGGTGCCCTGGAGTACCGGCCCGACGTGCCACTGGGGGACGTGCGGCAGGCCGCGGGAGTGATCCGGGAGAGCGCCCACCAGGCACTGGAGGAACTGCGCGAGGTCATCGGCGTACTGCGCAGCGACGCGGGGAACGGTACGCGGGACGGCGCCGAGCACCCCCAGCCGACCCTGGCGGATCTGCCCCGGCTGGTGGAGGAGACCCGTCGCGCCGGAACCCCCGTCGACCTGCGGCAGGAGACCGGCGGGGCGGCGGACGTACCGCGGGCGGTGGGGCGCACCGCCTACCGCGTGGTGCAGGAGGGGCTCACCAACGCCCGTAAGCACGCGGCCGGTTGTGAGATCGAGGTGGTGGTCGCCGGGGGGCCCCGCCGCGGGCTGACCGTGGAGGTCCGCAACCGGCTGGGAGGCACCACCCAGAACACCACCCAGAACACCACCCAGAACACAGCCCGGAGCACGTCCGGGCCGGCCGTTCCCGGGGCGGGCGTGGGGCTGGTGGGCCTGGCCGAACGTGTCGCGCTCGCCGGGGGGCGGCTGGAACACGGCCGGGACGGCTGTGACTTCAGGTTGCGTGCCTGGCTACCGTGGCGGGCATGACCGACGGCCACACCTTTGCCGACCGGACCGCCCGCGTCCTCCTCGTCGACGACGACCCCCTCGTACGCGCCGGCCTGAAGCTGATGCTCGGCGGCGCGCCCGGCATCGAGATCGCCGGCGAGGCGTCCGACGGATCCGAGGTGCCACCGCTGGTGGAGCGCCACCGGCCGGACGTGGTGCTGATGGACATCCGGATGCCGGACGTGGACGGGCTGGCCGCCACCGAGGCGCTGCGCCGCAGGCCCGATCCGCCCGAGGTGATCGTCCTCACCACCTTCGACGCCGACGACCATGTGCTGCGCGCTCTGCGGGCCGGTGCCGCCGGCTTCGTCCTCAAGGACACCCCGCCCGCCGAGATCGTCGAGGCGGTGCGGCGGGTGGCCGCCGGGCAGCCGGTGCTCTCCCCGGCCGTCACCCGACGGCTGATCGCCCGCGCCGTCACCTCCGGCCGTGACGAGCGGCGCGAACGGGCCCGGCACAGGCTTGCGGAGCTGGCCGGGCGGGAACGGGAGATCGCGGTCGCGGTGGGGCGCGGGGGCTCCAACGCCGAGATCGCCGCCGAGCTGTATCTGAGCGTGCCCACCGTCAAGGCGCACGTCTCGCGCGTTCTGGCCAGGCTGGGCCTGAACAACCGGGTCCAGATCGCTCTGCTCGTCCACGACGCCGGGCTGCTGGAGGACGGCGTCCGGGAGGGCTGAACGCTCACAGGCGGCGGGCGCGGCGCGGGAATCCCCCACCGCCGCGCTTGTTGGGACGTACATGGTCGATGAAGCGCTGCGCACCGTCCGCCTGTCGGTCCTGGACCGCTCCCTGGTCCGGGAGGGGGAGGGCGCGGACGAGGCCCTGCGCGCCACCGTGCGTTTCGCCCGGGAGATCGAGGCGCTGGGCTACCACCGCTTCTGGGTGGCCGAGCACCACGGCGTCCCCGGCGTGGCCGGGTCCGCGCCGACCGTGCTAGCCGCCGCCGTCGCCTCGGCCACCGGCCGTATCCGGGTCGGGACGGGCGGGGTGATGCTGCCCAACCACCGGCCGCTGGTGGTCGCCGAGCAGTTCGGGGTGCTGGAGTCACTGTTCCCGGGACGGATCGACGCGGGCCTGGGCCGCTCGGTCGGCTTCACCGGCGTGGTGCGGCGGGCGCTGGGAGCGGAGAAGGAGGCCGCCGACCGGTTCGGCGGCGACCTGGACGAGCTGCTGGACTGGTTCACCGGCGACGGCGCGCGGGGCATGCGGGCCGTGCCCTCCCAGGGGTTGAGGGTGCCGGTGTTCGTGCTGGCCACGGGCTCGGGGGCTCGGGCGGCCGCCGAGCGCGGGCTGCCGCTGGTGATCGCCCCGGTGCGCGGCGAGGAGCGGATGCTGCGCGCGATCGACGGCTACCGCGCGGCCTTCCGGCCCTCCGCCTCGGCCCCGGAGCGGTACCGCAGGCCGTACGTGGTCGTCTCGGTGAGCGCGGCGGCGGGCGCCACCACCGCTGAGGCGGAGGCGCTGCACGTCCCGGAGGTATGGGCGACGGTCGTCTCCCGCACCCGGGGGGTCTTCCCGCCGCTGGAGCCGGCGCGGAAGGTGCTGGAGCGGGAGATGACCGACCGTGAGCGCGCCCTGTTCGCCGAGGCACTCGATTCCCGGATCGGCGGAACCGGGCAGGAGACGGCCGAAGCGCTCGCCGGACTCGCCCGGCGCAGCGGCGCCGACGAACTGCTGCTCACCCTGGGCACCCACGACCACGGGCGGCGGCTGGACTCCTACCGCCGGCTGGCCCGGTCGGCGGGCCTGAGCCCCGCCGGCCGGTGACCGGGGGCGTGGCGCCGGCCGTGCCCGGGAACGGCGGGGCCGGTGGCCGGGCCATGGCAGGGACGGCGCCACGTCCGCACGGCGCGATGCCGACCGCTCCGGCGCTCCGGCACGGCGGCGCTACGGCCGCACGATGCCGCGCGCCACGCCCAGATCCACCAGGTCCTGCGGGCGCAGCCGCAGCTCGCCGGCCGTCTCGCGGACGTGCTCCGGGCCGCGCTTGAGGATGGCAGCGGCCGACTCCGGGGCGATGACGGAGAAGTAGCAGTCCGGGGTGACCCAGGTGTTCTCCGGCGCCGCCAGCGCCAGCGCTCCGCCCGAACCGCCCTCGCCGACCACCAGGGTCGTCACCGGGACCCGGGCCTCGGCCACCGCCGCGAAGAGGTCCGCGATGGCCGCGCCCGCGCCGGAGCGCTCGGCCGCCTCGTCGTTGGCCGCGCCCGGGGTGTCCACCAGGGTGAGCACCGGGATGCCCAGCCGGTCGGCCAGCCGGATCAGCCGGGTGGCGGTGCGGAAGCCCGCCGGCAGGGTCGGCGTGCCGCACTGGGCGGCGTAGGCGATGGTGCGGCCGTCCCTGCGCCCGAAACCGCAGCGCACCCCCGGGTCGGTGCCGCCGCAGCGGTCGCCCGATATCTCCTCGCGGACCTCGAAGTGCGCGTCCAGATAGGCGTCCGCGCGCGGCCGGCGGGCGGAGCGGGCCCGCTCCACCGCCTCCCAGCCCGTCTCCGGCAGGCCCGGCAGGCCCGGCAGGCCCGGCAGGCCCGGCAGGCCCGGCGCGCCCGCGCCGCCCAGCGCGCGAGGTGGTTCGGCGGGACCGCCAGCGGCACCGGGGGAGCCGTCGGGGGAGGAGAGCAGGGACAGCCAGCGGCCCAGGACACCGGGCAGCTCCTTCGGCGCCACGACCCGGTCGACCTGCCCGGCCGCCAGCTTCTCCTCGGCGCCGTACGCGGCGGGGTCGGCGTCCGGCGGGCGCACCCGGGAACCGGCGAAGGCGACCTGGGCGCCCGGCAGGGCCAGCACCACGTCGGAGCCCGCACCCAGCGTCGCCCAGCCGCCGCCGGTCGTCGGGTCCCGTACGACGGCGATCTGCGGCAGACCCGCCGCCCGGGTCAGCGCCGACTGCCGCGCCACGCGCTGGAGCTGGACCAGGGCCCGCATGCCCTCCTGCATACGGCTGCCGCCGGTCGCGGTCAGGGACACCACCGGCAGCCGAGCCTCGCGGGCGTGCTGGTGGGCGGCCTCGATCCGGTCGCCGGTGCGCTGCCCGAGGGAGCCGCCGAGGAAGGCGAACTCGAAGACGATCAGGACCGCGGGGACACCGCCGACCGTGCCGGTGCCGCACACCACCGACTCGTGCTCGCCGGTGCGCTCGTGCGCGCGGGCCAGCGCCCGGCCGTAGCCCTCCCAGGCGATCGGCCCGTCCCCGTAAGCGCCGGCACCGGCACCTACGCCCCCGCCGCCGTCGGTACCGGGCAGCTCGGTGAAGCCGTCGGCCACCGCGCCGATCACCGCACGGGCCGGCAGCCGCCCGCCCGGCCCCGTCGGCTTCGGCCCCTCTCCGGCCGGCCGCTCAGCCACGGCCCAGCTCCCGCTTCATGACCTTGCCCATGTCGTTGCGGGGCAGGGCGTCGGTGAACCGCACGGCCCGGGGCCGCTTGTGCGGCGTGAGCCGCCGCGCCACATGGTCGACCAGCTCCTGCCCGGTGGGCGCCTGCCCGCCGGCCGGCACCACCCACGCCACGATCCGCTCGCCCAGGTCCGGGTCGGGCTCGCCGACGA
This sequence comes from Streptomyces barkulensis, assembly GCF_002843305.1. Lineage (GTDB taxonomy): Bacteria > Actinomycetota > Actinomycetes > Streptomycetales > Streptomycetaceae > Streptomyces > Streptomyces barkulensis. The sequence continues at coordinate 55,825 of NZ_PGSG01000059.1, read as the reverse complement.
CCGCCGCCTCGGCGACGCCGGGATGGCCCAGCAGGCAGTTCTCGATCTCCCCGGCGCCGATCCGGTAGCCGCCGCTCTTGATCAGGTCCGTCGCCCTGCGGCCCACGATCCGGTAGAAGCCGTCGGCGTCCCGGGTGGCCATGTCGCCGGTGCGGAACCAGCCGCCCGCGAAGGCCTGCGCGGTGGCGTCCGGCCGGTGCAGGTACTCGGTGAACAGGTTGGGTCCGCGCACCTGGACCTCGCCCACGGTCTCGCCGTCGCCGCCCTCGATGCGCCGCCCCTCGTCGTCCACCAGCCGTACGTCCACGCTGGGCAGGGGGACGCCCACGGTGCCGGCGCGGCGCTCGCCGTCCGCCCGGACGCTGGTGATCATCAGTGTCTCGGTCATCCCGTAGCGCTCGACGACGCGCTGCCCGGTCGCGGCCGTGATCCGCTCGTGGTCGTGCAGGGGCAGCGCGGCCGAGCCGGACACCAGCAGCCGGGCCCCGCGCAGGGCCGCGGCCAGCCGGCCGCCGTCCTCGCCGTCCCCCTCGCCGCCCGCCCCGCCGCCGGTCTCCAGGGCCTCGGCCAGCCGGTGGTACATCGTCGGCACCCCGAACACCATGGTGCCGCCCTCCTCCAGCGCCGCCGCGACGGCCTCGGGCGAGAAGCGGCCCAGATGGCGCAGCGTGCCGCCGCGCCGCAGCGGGCCCAGCACGCCCAGGACCAGCCCGTGCACATGGAACAGCGGCAGCGCGTGCACCAGCACGTCGTCACCGGTCCACCGCCAGACGTCGGCCAGGTCGTCCAGCGTGCTCGCGATCGCGCGGCGCGGTACCACCACGCCCTTGGGCGGTCCGGTGGTGCCGGAGGTGTAGACGATCAGCGCCGGGCCGTTCTCGTCGGGCGCGGCCGTGGTGCCGTCGGGGCTGGGATCCGCCTCCGGCTCCAGCGCGACGTCGGTGCGCGGCAGCGCGTCCAGTGCCGGGGGCAGCTCGTCGCCGGAGGCGGCCAGTACCCGGGTGGGCGTGCTGTCGCCGAGGATGTGGGCCAGTTCCTCCTCGCCGATGCGCGGGTTGACGGGGACGGCGGGGACCCCGGCCAGCAGGGCGGCCAGAACGCCGACGCAGGTGTGCGGCGAGGGGGTCGCCCACACCGCCACCCGCCCGGTGTCGGCGATCTCCAGGGCGAGCGCGTGCGCGGCCCCGGCCAGCCGGCCGTAGTCGATCACCCGGTCTCCGAAGTGCAGCGCGGGTTTGTCCGGCGCCTGGTACAGGCTGGGGAAGAGTGCGGGCACCCGGGGCTCCTCGTCTGGTTCACGGCCGTGCGGTCGGTCTCCAGAGTGCCTACCCATCCGGTCGCGCGCAGCCCGGGGTGCGCGGTGTGATCTCAGTCGCCCGCGGTGCCGGGGAAGAGCGCGGTGAACGACTCGGCCGAGTCCGCGAACCCGCGGGTGAACGGCGAGTCGAAGTACCAGACCAGGAAGAGCAGGAACGCGATCAGCGCGGTGAACAGGCCGGCCAGCGCCAGTTCCCGGCCCGAGCGCCGGATCTGCAGGGCGAACACCATGCCCACCGCGATCACGGCGCCCGACACCAGGCCGAGCCACACCACACCGGGCAGCGTCGGCTCGGCGCCCTGCGACCTGGCGGCACGTGCCTCGTCGGCCAGGGCCACCTGGTCCACCAGGGCCTGGTACGTCTGCGTCTCGCGCACGGTGACCGGCTCGTGGCCGGTGACGGTCCGCCGCAGGTCCGCCAGGAGCACCGTGCCACGTTCGGTCGTCTCGCCGTGCTCGGCCATGTGGGACCACTCCACCGCGACCGTGTGGCGGACATACGCGTCGACGTCCTCGCGAACGCGGTCGCGGACCGCGGCGGGGTAGGCCTGGGCGCGCTCGCGCACCTCGTACAGCGCCTGAGCCTCCTGGCGCGTCCACTCCTGTGCGGCGGAGCGTCCCTCCCAGACGCCCGCGATGGCCAGACCGAGGACGATCGCGTACACCACGCCGATCATCATCGTCATGTACTCGATGACGTCGGGCGTCTCGGACGGGTCGTCGTCCTCGCCCGCCCGGCGCCGCCGCAGCAGGATGACGGTCACGACGGTGGCGCAGGAGGCGGCGACGGCGAGGAACAGGAAGAGCCATTCGGTCACGGGGGGCTCCTTCGGGCCTTGGGCCTCGGGGTCAGCGGGATCGGGAACCGGATCGCGGGCGCAGCGCGGCGGCGGCCAGCACCGCCGGGGCGACGATCAGCAGGGCGCGTCCGGTCAGCGGCAGCCCCGCGTCGGACCGGTGGCGCCCGGCCCCGGGGCGGGGTGCGGGCAGGGAGGAGGCGCTCGGCGGCGGGGAGGGGCGCTTCGGCGGCGTGCTCTCCCGCGCGGGCGGCGCAGAAACCGGTCCGCCGGGCACGGGGGCGGTCGGCGCGGCGACGGCCCCGGCCGTCGGGCGCGGTTTCGCGGTGGGCCGGACGGACGGTGGTTCGGAAGTCGCGGACGGTACGGGCGACGGCGACGCCCGAGGTGGCGGTGCGGGTGCGGGCGTGGGCGCGGGTGTCGGGGGATGCGCGGGCGGGCAAGGGCGCCCCAGGAACGCGTCGAGCCTCATGCCGTCCTCGCCGCCGGCCGTGATCACCACGGACAGGCTCGGGCAGCCGGGGCGCTCCACGACCACCACCGACGTGTCACCGTCGGCCGGCCGTGTCCCGGTCCCGCCGTCGGTTCGGATCTCGATGCCCGGGACGAGGGCCGGGGAGGGCCGTGGAACGGCCGTCCCGTCGGCGCGGGCCCCGCCCGCCGCGGCGAGCACCAGGGCGACCGCTCCCGCTCCCGCTCCCCACCTGCTGTGCCTTCGGTACACGGAGGGTTCTCTGCGCAGGCGGGACCGCCGTCATGGTGAAACGGACACCGAATGCCCCGGAGTGATGAACGATGGGCGCTGGTGTTGACGTCTGCGGGGGTGGACCACCGTGTACGGGGGCGCCGCCGTCTCTGCCCGCCCTCCTGCGCCGCGGCCCGTCAGGCGCGGTGGGCCATCGGGTCGTCCAGGACCGCGCGGACGACGGAGTGGGCCGCGCCCAGCAGCGGCCCGTCCGCGCCGAGGCGGGAGACCGACACCGGCGGGGGGCCGGCCAGACGGCGGCCCAGTTCGTGCTCCAGGGAGGGCAGCAGCCAGGGCGCCAGCCGGGCGAGGGCACCGCCCAGGACCACGGTCTGCGGGTCGAGCAGGTTGACCGCGCCGGTCAGGGCGGTGCCCAGCGCGCTTCCGGCCTCGGCCAGCGCTCCCAGCACCGCGCGGTCGCCGCCCTCGGCGCGAGTGGCGAGCAGGTCGATGCGGGCGCCGGGACCGGGGTGCTGTGCGGCGGTGGCGCGCGGGTCGAGCCCGGCGGCCCGCAGGACGGCCTCCTCACCCGCGTACTGCTCCAGGCAGCCGATCCCGCCGCAGGCGCACGGGCGGCCCTCCGGGCGCACCGGCACATGGCCCAGTTCGCCGGCGAACCCGCGGGTGCCGCGCAGGAGTTCCCCGTCCACCACGATCGCGGCACCGATGCCGATCTCGGCCGAGACGTGCACGAAGTCGTCGGGCGGCGGGGTGTGGCCGCCCAGCCACAGCTCGGCCAGGGCGCCGAGGTTGGCCTCGTTGTCGATGGAGCACACGGCCGTGCCACCGGCGCCAACACCGCCACTGCCACTGCCACTGCCGCCAGCATTGCCGCCGCCGAGGGCCTTCTCGGCCAGGCGGGGGCCCAGGTCGAGGTCCGTCCAGCCGAGGTTGGGGGCCTGGACGATGGTGGTGGTGCCGCGGGCGACCAGGCCGGGCACGGCCACGGCCAGCCCGGCCGGGCGCAGTCCCAGCCCGCGGGCCTCGTGCGCGACCTCCCCGACCAGACCGGCCAGCTGTTCCAGCACCGGGCCGGGATCGCTGTCGCGGTTGGCCGCGTCCATCGCGGTGCGGGCGCGGACCTCGCCGCGCAGGTCGACGGCGCACACGGCGAGGTGGTCGACGCCGATCTCGGCGCCGATCCCGCAGGGGCCGCCGTCGCTGAGCGCCAGCGCGGTGCCCGGCCGCCCCACCGCGCCGGAGCGGCCCGGCCCCAGCTCCACCAGCAGCCCGGCGCCCAGGAGTTCGTCCACGAGGGTGGAGACGGCGGTGCGGGTGAGCCCGATCCGCGCCGCGACGGCGGCCCGCGACTGGGGGCCGCCGTCGGCCACCGCGTGCAGTACGCGCGCCAGGTTCCGCCGCCGCATCTCCTGCTGGGTGTTGGGCGCGGGTGCTGCCATCGGTGGCGTACTCCTCAAGGGCTGTGCGGACGGTGCCGCGGACGGTGGTGACACGGGACGGGACCTGCGCGGCGGGGCTTGCGCGGCAAGGCTGTGCCGGGCGGGTTGTGGGACGGCGCCGCCGGTCAGTGCCGCCGCAGCAGCGTATCGGCGTCGCTCAGGGTGGCCGCCAGGCGGGTCAGCGCCTCCTCGTCGCGCTCCACCGCCTCGTAGGAGGGGCCCTCGGCGGTGGACCAGCGGCGGGCGACCGCCGCCGCGTCCTCGCCCAGCACCAGGGCCGCGGCCTGCGCCGCGGCGCCGAGCGCGACCAGCTCCTGCGCGCGCGGCACGACCACCGGCCGCCCCGACAGGCGTCGTACCGTCTCACGCCACGCGGTGCCCTTCGCGCCGCCGCCGATCAGCAGGATCGGGGCGTCCGGCTCGGCGTCCTCGTCCAGGACCAGGCCCAGGGCGGCCAGCAGGGCGTAGACCGCGCCGTCGTAGGTGGCCTGGAGGATCTGGCCCGCGCTCGTGTCGTGCCGCAGGCCGGTCAGGGTGCCGGAGGCGTAGGGGAGGTTGGGGGTGCGCTCGCCGTCCAGGAACGGCAGGACGGTCACGCCGCCGCCCGGCTCGACGGCCTCGCGGTCCAGGCCGAACAGGGCCGCGACGCGGTCCACGGCCAGGGTGCAGTTGAGGGTGCAGGCCAGCGGCAGCCAGTCGGTGCGGGCGTCGGCGAAGCCGGCGACGGTGCCGGTGGGGTCGGCGGGGCGGCGGGTGGAGACGGCGTAGACGGTGCCGGAGGTGCCCAGGCTCAGCACCGGCCGGCCCGGCCGCAGACCGAGGCCGAGGGCGGCGGCCATGTTGTCGCCGGTGCCGGTGGCCACCAGCGTGCCCTGGGGCAGTGGCAGCCCCTCCTGAGGCCGTACCGTACCGGCCGCCTCGCCGTGGCCCAGTACGCGGGGCAGCAGCTCGGGGGAGAGGCCGACCTTCCCCAGGATCTCCTGGTCGTAGGCCTCATCGGCCGTCGACCACCAGCCGGTGCCCGAGGCGTCGCCCCGGTCGGTGGTGCCCTGGCCGGTCAGGCGCTCGGTGAGGTAGTCGTGCGGCAGCCGCACCGCCTTCACCGCGGCGGCGGCCTCGGGCTCGTTCTCGCGCAGCCACTGCCACTTGGTGACGGTGAAGGAGGCCGCCGGGACGCTGCCGAAGCGTTCGGCCCAGGCCTCGGGCCCGCCCAGCTCGGCCACCAGGCGGTCGCGCTGCGGGGCGGAGCGCACGTCGTTCCACAGCAGGGCGGGGCGGACGGGGCGGCCCTGGCCGTCCAGCGTCACCAGCCCGTGCTGCTGGCCGCCGACCGAGACCGCGGCGGCCCGGTGGACGGCCGGCCCGCACTGGTCCAGCGCCTGCCGCAGCGCCTGCCACCACTGCTCCGGATCGCTCTCGTGGTCGGGCGAGACGGTGTGGGGTGCCTGGCCGCGCGCGACCACCTCGCCGGTGGCGGCGTCGACGACCAGCGCTTTGGTGGACTGCGTCGAGCTGTCCACACCGACAACGAGCGGACCTTCGGGTGCGGCCATGTCGCCTCTTCCTCTCTGGGGCTTCTGGGCGCATACTAATTTGTCAACGGGCCTGACGAAATACCCGAGAGGCATGACATGAGCTACGAGCCGACACCCGAGCACAAGTTCACCTTCGGTCTGTGGACCGTGGGCTGGCAGGGCGGCGACCCCTTCGGCGACGCCACCCGCCCCGCCCTCGACCCGGTCGAGACCGTCCAGAAGCTCTCCGAGCTGGGCGCACACGGCGTCACCTTCCACGACGACGACCTGATCCCCTTCGGCTCCTCCGAGGCCGAGCGCGAGGGCATCGTCAAGCGCTTCCGCCAGGCGCTGGACGCCACCGGCATGAAAGTGCCGATGGCCACCACCAACCTCTTCAAGCACCCGGTGTTCAAGGACGGCGCCTTCACCGCCAACGACCGGGACGTGCGCCGCTACGCGCTGCGCAAGACCCTGCGCAACATCGACCTGGCCGCCGAACTGGGCGCCACCACCTACGTCGCCTGGGGCGGCCGCGAGGGCGCGGAGTCGGGCGGCGCCAAGGACGTGCGGGTCGCGCTGGACCGCCTCAAGGAGGCCTTCGACCTCCTGGGCGACTACGTCGTCTCCCAGGGCTACGACCTGCGCTTCGCCATCGAGCCCAAGCCCAACGAGCCGCGCGGCGACATCCTGCTGCCGACCGTCGGCCACGCGCTGGCGTTCATCAACGAGCTGGAGCACGCCGACCGCGTCGGCCTCAACCCCGAGGTCGGCCACGAGCAGATGGCCGGACTGAACTTCCCGCACGGCATCGCCCAGGCGCTGTGGCACGGCAAGCTCTTCCACATCGACCTCAACGGCCAGTCCGGCATCAAGTACGACCAGGACTTCCGCTTCGGCGCCGGCGACCTGCGCCAGGCGTTCTGGCTGGTGGACCTGCTGGAGTCGGCCGGCTACGAGGGCCCGCGGCACTTCGACTTCAAGCCGCCGCGCACCGAGGACTTCGACGGAGTGTGGGCGTCGGCGGCCGGCTGCATGCGCAACTACCTGATCCTCAAGGAGAAGGCCGCCGCCTTCCGCGCCGACCCCGAGGTCCAGGAGGCGCTGCGCGCCTCGCGCCTGGACGAGCTGGCCCGGCCGACCCTGAACGAGGGCGAGACCGCCGCCGGCCTGCTGGCCGACACCGCCGCCTTCGAGGAGTTCGACGTGGACGCCGCGGCCGGGCGCGGCATGGCCTTCGAGCGGCTGGACCAGCTGGCGCTGGAGCACCTGCTGGGCGTCCGCGGCTGAAACGGCCGACCCGGGCCGGCCGTTCCAGCCGCGGACGGCCCGGGCCGGTGAGGCCCCGTGCGGGGGCGCGGGTGGCGGCCCGCGCCCCCGCACGGTCCGCCTCCGCCGCGAGAGGCGCGGCCGGGGGCGTCAGCCGTCATTGCGGCGGCGGCGCCACCGGCGCCCCTTGCGCCGGCCCCTGCTCCAGAACCACCCCGCCGGGGGCTCGTCCGCCCGCCACGGCTGCGGCTCGGGCGGATCGTCCCGCCAGCGGGCCCGCAGCATGCGCGTACGCGCGGCCGGCTCGCTCACCTCGGCGCCGCGTATGAAGTCCTCGTCGAGTACGACGTCGTCCCAGGCGCCTCTTCCGGCGTCGTCGCCGTCGCCCTCTCCCCGTCGTGCGTGTCCAGTACCCACGGCGCACCTCCTGGTCACGGAGAACGGACGGCGGCCCCCGTGGGGTTCCCGCCGCGTGGGTGCTTCTCAGCCCGGGGAGAGCCGGTAGACGCGCCCGGAAGCCGTCCCGAACTCCACGACACCGGCCTCCGGCCGTACGGTCTCCACCGGCCGCCCCTCACAGGACACCGCGACCTCGCCGGCCGTGCGCACCCGCGCCCGGCGTCCGGCCCGGGAGAACAGCTCGGCTCCGGCCAGCGCGCCGCCGCGCCAGGTGAGGTCCACCTCGAAACCGCCGCGCGCCAGCAGCCCGCGCACCGAGCCCTCGGGCAGCGCGGGCGGCAGGGCGGGCAGCAGATGGATCTCACCGGCGTGGCTGTGCACCAGCCACTCGCAGATCCCCGCGGTGGCGCCGAAGTTGCCGTCGATCTGGAAGGGCGGGTGCAGATCGAAGAGGTTCGGGGCGGTGCGCCCGGGGGTGAGCTGGTCGGTCAGCAGTTTGTGGGAGCGGGCGCCGTCCTCCAGCCGCGCCCAGAAGTTGATCTTCCAGCCGAGCGACCAGCCCGTGCCCGCGTCGCCCCGCAGCTCCAGCGTGGTGCGCGCCGCCTCGAACAGCCCGGGGGTGCCGCGCCGGGTGATCCGGCCGCCCGGGTGCAGCGCGTACAGATGCGAGACATGCCGGTGGCCGCGCTCGGGCGCGATCGCGTCCCAGTCCTCGCGCCACTCCTGGAGCTGCCCCAGCTCCCCGATCCGGGGCGGAGCCAGCCGCTCGCGCGCCGCCCGCGCCTCCTTCGCCAGTTCCTCGTCCACGCCGAGCAGTTCGGCGCTCGCGACGGTGGCGTCGAACAGATCGCGCAGGATCTGGTTGTCCATGGCAGGCCCCGCGCACAGCGAGCCGCCGGGGCCAAGGTGGTGGGCGTTCTCGGGGGAGAGCGACGGACAGGTGACCAGCTCCCCCGTCGCGGGGTCCTCCACCAAGGCGTCCAGGAAGAAGCGCGCCGCGCCGGCCAGCACCGGATAGCGCTCCCGCAGCTTCGCCTCGTCTTTGGTGAAGCGGTGGTGCTCCCAGACCGACAGCGCCAGCCAGGCGCCGCCGGTGGGCCACATCCCCCAGAACGCCCCGTCCACCGGAGCGGTGCCGCGCCACAGGTCGGTGTTGTGGTGGGCGACCCAGCCGCGCGCGCCGTACACGGCCCGGGCGGTACGGGCGCCGGCGGCGGCCAGATCCTCCAGCAGGCCGAACAGCGGCTCCCAGCACTCCAGGAGGTTGGCGGGGGCGGCCGGCCAGTAGTTCATCTCGGTGTTGATGTTGATGGTGTACTTGCCGCCCCACGGCGGGTCGGTCAGGTCGTTCCACAGCCCCTGGAGGTTCGCGGGCTGGGTGCCGGGACGGGAACAGGCGATGAGCAGGTAGCGGCCGTAGGCGAAGTACAGCGCCACCAGGTGCGGATCCTCACCGCGCGCGAAGCGCGCCACCCGCTCGTCGGTCGGCAGCGCGGCGGCGGGTGTGGGCGGCACTTCCAGCCGTACCCGGTCGAACAGCGCCGCATGGTCCCGGATATGACGGGCACGCAGCTCGGCGCAGGGCCGGGCGGCCGCCGCGTCCACCGGGGCGGCGGCGCGGCGGGCGGCCACCCCGGGATCCTCCTCCACACCGCGCCAGTCGCGGTGGTTGGTGGCGGCCGAGACCAGCAGGGTGACGGCGTCGGCCCCCTCGACGTGCAGCTCACCGTCCACCGAGTGCACGGCGCCTCCCTCGGCGACCGCCCGCACCAGGCAGCGAAAGCGCAGCACGCCCGCGATGCCCTGGGCGTCGTCGCCGGCGCCGTCCAGGGCGATGGTGTGCGGGGCGGGGGAGCGGGAGGCGGAGCGCAGCGGGCTGTCGAGGCGGGCCGTGAAGGAGACCGCGCCGGGGGAGTCGGCGGTCAGCCGGACCACGATCACCTGGTCCGGCGCGCTGGCGAACACCTCACGGCGGTGGCGCACCCCGCCACGCGTGTACTCCACCGAGGCGACGGCGGTGGCCAGATCGAGCTCGCGCCGGTAGCCGGTGGTCCCGCCGCCTTCGGGGAAGGACACACGCAGATCACCGACGGTCTGGTACTGGAGCTGCTTGACGGGGACGCCCATCAGATCGGAGTCGGCCAGGGCCTGTGCCTCGTCCCACCGCCCCTCGAACACCAGCCGGCGGACCTCGGGGAGGGAGGCGAGGGCCCGGGGGTTGTCGTAGTCGTGCGGGCCGCCGGCCCACAGGGTGTCCTCGTTGAGCTGGAGACGCTCGCCGTCCGTGCCGCCGAACACCATGGCTCCCAGACGGCCGTTGCCCACCGGCAGAGCCTGGAGCCATTCGGCGGCGGGGCGGGGATACCACAGGCGGAGCTCGCCGGAGGCCGGGCTGCCGGGGCGGGCGGGGCGGTGGTCCGTGCTCACTTGCGGCTCCAGGGGAGGCGGGACGGGCGCGGTCTGGCAAGCGCTTACCGTACACCTGGGGGGCGGGACACGACCGTCTGCGGCGCTCCTCGCCGGTCCCTGCCGCTGCTCGCCGGCCCCTGCCGGTCCGGGGTGGTTCGAGGCGGTTCGGGACTGGCGCGCGGACGGGCTCAGCCGTACGCGCTCGGCCACTCCTGATACGGCAGCAGCTCCCGCAGCCGGAGCGAGTGCCGCGGCCCGAGCACCACCTCGGTGTCGAGGTTGCCCGGATCGATCTGCCGGATGAACTCCCGGCACCGTCCGCACGGCGGTACCACGCGCAGCGTGCCCTCCTCGTCCCGCCATACGGCGACGATCCTCGCGATCCGGTACTCGCGCGCCGTGACCATGGCGGCGATGGCCGCGTGCTCGGCACAGAAACCCGTCCCCGAGCCGGTGTCGATACACACGCCCGAGTGGAGGCGGCCCGTCTCCGTCACCAGGGTCGAGGCCACGTTGCCGAAGAGCCGGCCGCCGACGGGGTGCGGATGGAGTACCGCCTCGGCGGAGGCGATCAGTTCGCCGTCGGACACGGTGGTCATACGGCCACGCTATCCGCGGCCGCCCGCGGGGCGCAGCGCGTTCTCCCGCCCGACGGCGCCGTGTCCGACGCGGGACCGCCCGGCCTCCCCCGCCAAGGCCGGGCGGTCCCGCGTCACGGGGCGGAGGTGCCGAAGCCCAGTTCCGCCCAGACCGTGTGGCCCATGCCGCCGGCGCCCGGCCGTACCCCCCAGGCCTCGGCGAGGGCGCTGACCAGCAGCAGTCCGCGTCCGTTCTCCCCCTCCGCGCCGCCGGTCTCCGGACAGAGCCCCGACGCGCCCCCGGCGTACCGGGCGGGGCCGGATCCCTGGTCGGTGACCGCCAGCCGCAGTCGTACGCCCGTGACGCGCAGCTCGCAGTCGACCCTCTCGCTGTCGGTGTGACGCACGGCGTTGGTGAAGAGCTCGGAGACGACCAGTTGAGCGTCGTCGCGGACCACCGCCCCGATGTCCCACTCCGTCAGCCGGGCGAGGACCCTTCTGCGGGCCTCGGCCACGGAGGCGCCTATGGCCGGGAGGCGGAACACGTCTCGCAGGGGTCTCTCGACGGACCCCCCGGCGCGCTCCAGCGGGCGAACATCGGAAAAGTAAGCCACGTCCTCAGTGTGAAGGGCGTGAGCAACATCTGGCAAGGACCAATCTGTTGTTTGCACAAACGTGCATGCCACCCTGTCGAGAAGATCCGATGGCATGACAAACTGCCGCTACAGGCAAGCGAGTTGGAGTGCGGGAGGGGTGCGGTGGCTGACACCAGGGCGGGCGGCGCCCCCACGGTTCTGCGGGTGGTGCTCGGCCGGCGGCTGGGCGATCTGCGGCGGCGGGCGGGACTGACCTACGAGCGGGCCGCCGAGGCGCTCGACGTCACACACGCCACGATCCGCCGGATGGAGCGGGCCGAGGTCGGTCTGAAGATCCCCTACGTCGAGAAGCTGCTGCGCACCTACGGCATCACCGAGCAGACGGAGATCGACAGCTTCCTCTCCCTCGCCCGCGAGGCCAACCGGCCCGGCTGGTGGCACCGCTACCGCGACGTGCTGCCCGACTGGTTCAGCGCCTTCGTCAGCCTGGAGAGCGAATCCCACGTCATCCGCGCCTATGAGCCGCACTACGTGCCCGGACTCCTCCAGACCGAGGAGTACGCCCGCGCCGTGCTGCGCGCGGGCATGCCGCACGCCGCCGAGGAGGAGATCGAGCGCGGCATCGCACTGCGGCTGGAACGCCAGCGGCTGCTCACGCGCGACGAACCGCCCCTGCTGTGGGTGGTGATGGACGAGACCGTGCTGCGCAGGCCCATCGGCGGGCCCGAGGTCATGCGCGGGCAGATCTCCCGCCTGATCGAGGCGTGCTCGATGCCGACGGTGCGCCTGCAGGTCATGCCCTTCGACGCCGGACCGCACCCGGCCATGTACGGGCCCTTCCACATCTTCCGGTTCCCCATCCCGGAACTGCCCGACGTCGCCTACAGCGAGAGCCTGGTGGGCGCCGTCTACTTCGACCAGCGCGACGACGTCTCGGCGTTCCAGGAGGCGCTGGACCGGATGTGCGCACAGGCGGCGCCGGTGCGACGGACCGAGGCCGTCCTGGACGGCCTGCGCAAGGAGCTGTGAACCACCCCATGGGAAAACGCGTCTACAACGGCATGCCCGCCCGGCAGTTGGGGAGCGAGGGCTGGCGCAAGCCGTGGAGCGGCGGCAACGGGGGGAGCTGTGTGGAGGCCATGCGGCTCGCGGACGGAAGGGTGGCGCTGCGCCAGTCCACCGACCCCGACGGACCCGCTCTGATATACGCCCACCACGCGATGGCCGGGTTCATCAGGGGCGTCAAGGCGGGGGAGGCCGACTTCCTGCTCGTCCAGGAGAGCGCGGGCCCCGCACCGCGGCCCCCGCGCCCCGCACACTCCGCACATCCCGCGCAGAGCACGTGTTGAGAACCGACGAGACGATGACGATGACGATGACGAGGACGGCGACGGCATGACCGACCAGCCCCACCTGATCCACCAGGCGCACGAGGGCTTCACGCCCGAGCAGATCGACACCAGCAGGCCGCACCCGGCCCGCATGTACGACTACTACCTCGGCGGAAGCGACAACTACGAGGTGGACCGCGAGGCCGCCGAGCGCCTGATGAAGTTGGCCCCCGACGTGCGGGTGAGCGCCCGGGCCAACCGGGACTTCCTCGGCCGCGCGGTGCGGACGGTGGTGGAGGAGCTGGGCATCCGTCAGATCATCGACGTCGGCACCGGCATCCCCACCTCGCCCAACACCCACGAACTCGCCCGGGCCGCGGCTCCCGACACCCGTGTGGTGTACGTCGACAACGACCCCATCGTCTCCGTCCACGCCGGCGCCAAGCTCACCGGCGCGGGCAACGCCGAGTTCGTCCTGGCCGACGCCCGCAGGCCCGAGGCCGTCATCGGGCATCCGGCCGTCCGGGAACTGATCGACTTCGACCGTCCGGTGGCCCTCCTCCTCATCGCGGTCCTGCACTTCGTCAAGGACGAGGAGGACCCCGCCGCACTCGTGGCCGCGCTCGGCGGCGCGCTGCCCCCCGGAAGCTGCCTCGTCCTCACCCACGGCACCTCGGACTTCCACGAGAAGCGGCGGGTGGAGGAGGGCACCGACGTCTACCGGAACGCCACCGCCCAGGTCAGCCTGCGCAGCCATGCCGAGATCCTGTCGTTCTTCGACGGCTGGGACCTCACCGACCCCGGGCTGGTGCAGCTTCCGCTGTGGCGGCCGGACGGACCGGTGCCCGAGCCCGGCGAACTGCGCCGCGTGGCGCTCTACGGCGGGGTCGGCGTCAAGCGCTGAGTCCGCGCCCCGGATACCGGCCAGGAGGCCGGTATCCGCTCCAGGACACCGCCCGCGAAGACGTCGTACAGCGGCAGCGACTCCAGGTGGACGTATCCGATGTGGCAGTCGCAGACGGCCAGCGGACAGGGCCTGGGCCGCAGTGCCGCGCGCCAGGAGCCGTCGTAGAGGTTGCCCAGCGGTGCCGGGACGAAGTGGCAGCGCCGCACCGTACCGGCACCGTCCACCGAGACCACGGACTCACCGGTGCGGCAGGGGAGCCCGGCACTGCGGTGGGGGTGGCGGCTGTACGGGAAGAGGGGGTCGATCGCCGTCCACCGGTCGGCCTCCTCGTCCGTGTATGCATGGCCCTCGGCGGCGTTGACCCACAGGTAGACGTGCTCGGGCAGATCGGCGCGGAGCCGCCGGGCGTGGTGCAGATGGCCGGGCAGGCCGACGATTCCGACGCTGTGGCGCACGCCCTTGTCCGCCAGCTCGCGGCACCTGGCCAGGAAACGCCCGTAGGGAGTCTGGCCGGGATGGTAGGTGCACCACAGGGCGAGGGTGCCGGTGTCGGCGTCGTCCAGCCAGTCGGTGCGGCAGCTCAGGTTGGTCTGGATCGCCACCCGTGCCACGTGCGGCAGCCGGCTCAGCCCGGCCAGGGTGTGCCGGTACCACGACCGCACCAGGCCCTCGCCCCACGGGGTGAACAGCACCGAGAGCCGGTCCTCGCGCTGCTCCGCCACCCAGCCGGAGAAGCGCTCCAACGCCTCCCGGTCGGCGCGCAGCTGCTCGCGGGAGTCGCGCCGCTTGGCGAACGGGCAGTACGGGCAGTCGTAGTCGCACGAGGCCAGCGGCCCGCGGTAGAGCAGGGTCAGGTCCACGGCAATCTCCGTCACCTCGGGTCGTACGCGGCCATCGCGGCGCGCACGGACGGGGAGAACAGGGCCGGGCCGACCGCGTCGGAGTGGGCCAGGCCCTCCGCCGACAGCCGCAGCCGCCCGGGGGCCCCGCCCTCGTCCAGCCAGCCGCGCTCGGCGAAGCCGGCCAGTTCGGCGGGGAAGTGCTCGGCGGGCGGCGCACCGAACCGGTCCGTGTACTCCGCCGTCTCCATCCCCTCGGCCCGGAGCAGCGACTGGAGCAGGTGCCTGCGGCGGGCCTCGTCGGTGTCCATCCACCGGCCGACCTCCGCGTGGGCGAAGGACTCGGCCGGGCGGGAGACGTAGTCGTCGATGATGGAACGTATCCGGCGCATCCCCACGGCGTAGTCGAAGGAGTAGTGCAGGGCGGAGGTGTAGGACCGGGCGCCGCAACCCAGCCCCACCATGCCGTCGGTCTGGCAGGCGTGGTCGGCCGGGCCCCCGCCCGTCCTTGCGGCGGCCGCCGTCCCGGTGCGGCGGAACATCCGCATCGACACCTGCTCGTAGCCGTGTGCCAGCAGATGGTCGCGGCCGTGGCGGTACAGGGCCAGCCGCTGCGCGTCCCACCGGGGGTCGGGTACACCGGAGGCGTCGGGGGCGTCGGGGGCCGCGACGGCGCGTCCCAGACCGGTCAGCGGGCGGACGTAGAGCGGGTAGAGGTAGAACTCCTCCGGCTCCCAGGCGAGCGCGGCGTCCAGGGAGCGCTGCCAGGTGGCGGTGGTCTGCCCCTCGATCCCGTAGATCAGGTCGATGTTGAGCACCGGGATGCCCGCGTCCCGGACGCGGCCCAGCGCGGCCTCGACGTCCGAGCGCCGCTGGGGGCGCACCGCGGCCCGTGCCTCGGCGTCGACGAAGCTCTGCACCCCGAGGCTCAGCCGTGTGGTGCCGCGCCCGGCCAGGACGGCCAGCCGGTCGGCGGTGGCGGTCGACGGGGACGCCTCCACCGACAGGGGCACCGCGCGCAGATCCGCTCCCATCCGCTCCTCGGCGATGTCGCAGAGCCGCTCCAGCTCGGCGGCGGTCAGGAAGGTGGGGGTGCCGCCGCCGAAGGCCGCGGTGGCGAACCGGGCGCCCTCGCCCAGCGCCTCGCGCACCGGACCCGCCTGCCGCTCCAGCGCGTCGAGGTAGGCGCCGGTCAGCCCGTCGGGCGCGCCGATGCGGGTGAAGAGGTTGCAGAAGCCGCAGCGCACCTCGCAGAAGGGGATGTGCAGATAGAGCGAGAGCGCGTCGGTCCTCTCCCGCGCCCACAGCCCGCGCAGCGCAGGCCGCTCCGGAAGCCGCCGGTAGGCCGTCTTGTGCGGATAGGCGTACACATAGCTCTGGTACGGGCTCCGGTACGGGTCCCGGTGCGGGCCCGGGGCGCCGTCCGGGAACGGAACGGCGGCGGAAACGGTCGTGGTGCTCATCGCGGCTCGCAGGCGTCGAGGGTGAAATGGGCGTACGGCACCGTCCAGACCACCTCGTGGCCGATCCGGTGGCCGGTGTGGCCGTCCTCCCCGTAGGCCGTGCCGTGGTCGGAGCAGACGACGGTGAAGCACGGGCGGCGGCTGCTCGCGGCGGCGAACAGGCGCCCGATGTGCCGGTCCACATAGCGCAGCGCCGCCGCGTGGGTGGCGAGGGAGTCCCCGGCCCCGGCCGTGGCACCGGGCAGGTGGAACCAGTTGGGCTGGTGCAGCGCCGAGACGTTGACGAACAGGAACAGCCGCTTCCCGGCCGGGAGCGCGGCCACCACCTCCTCGGCACGGGCGACCTGAGCCTCGAAGGAGGTGGGGGAGGCGACGGAGAACTCCGGCTCCCAGTGGCTCTCGGCGAACAGGCCGGGCAGCACCGAACCGAGTGCGCCGCGCTTGTTGAAGAAGCCCACGCCTCCGATGCACGCCGTGTGGTAGCCGGCCTGTGCCAGCCCGGTCACCAGATCCGGCGCGTCGAAGACCCAGGTGCTCCCCGCGGTGCTCTCACTGCCCTCGAAACGCGCCGCGAACAGTCGCGGATGCGGCCCCGGAGCGGTGGGAGTGGGCAGGAAACCGGCGAAGAACGCCTGGTGGGAGGCGTAGGTGAAACTGGCGGGGGAGTGCCTCTCCTCCCATCGCCCGTCCGGCAGGTGCCGTGCCAGGTTGGGGATGGCGCCCTCGGCCGCCAGATCGCGGGCCACGTCGTGGCGCAGGGTGTCCAGAGTGACCAGCAGCAGGTCGTGGCTGCCCACGATCCGGTTCATGTCCGGGATGCCCGCGCGGGCTTCGACGTCACCGGGCCGCACGGCGGGCCTCCTCCCGTCCTCCGGCTGCCGGCCGGCCGGCAGCCGGTCCGCCCGGTACCGCACCGCGCAGAACGGCGTCGACCTGTGCCGCGTAGGTGTCCCGCCCCTCGGCCCGGCCGCCGGCCAGTCCGGTCAGCCGGGGCAGCAGGTCGCCGAAGGCGTTCACCTCTCCGACGGTGAAACGCCGCCATCCGGCGGCTGGCAGCAGGTCCACACCGACGCACAGGGTGGCGGGGAAGCAGGCCGCGGCACGTTCGCACACCTCCAGCACCCGCGTCCAGGACACTCCGGCCGCCTCCGCCGCGGCGCGGGCCGCGGCCAGATCGCCGCGGGCACCGCCGAGGTGGAGGTTGGTCATGGGGGAGTGGCCGGTGCGCACCAGGGCATGGGTCGCCTCCCCGGCCACCACGACCACCCGCAGGTCGGCCGCCCTGCCGTGCTGGGAGGCCTTGGGCAGCCAGCGCTCGATGTGCAGGCCGTCCGGCGCCAGGGCGTCGACCACGGCGGCGATGCCGGACTCGCCGTCGTAGCGCCGCACCCGCAGGGAGTTGAACAGACTCCCGTCCGGGGTGCGTTCGACGGATGTGGTGGCGCGCCACCGGCCGCGCCCGCCCGACTCGACGGCCAGCACCCCGGAGGCGGAGGACGCGTGGGCGAGTTTGACGAAGACCCGGCGCATCCCCGTGTCACGCATCGCCGCGCGCACGTCCTCCCAGCCCGTCACCGGCGCGGCGCGGGGGCCGGAGGTCGGTGAGGGGGGCACCGGGACACCAGCCCCGGACAGCGCTCCGTGGCACAGCCGCTTGTCGAAGAGCACCGCCAGATCGTCCGGGCCGTCCAGCAGCGCGCACCCGGCGGCCCGGGCGGCCCCGGCGACACGGCGTACGGCCGTGGTGAAGCCCGCGTACCAGCGGGCCGTGCCCTCCACGCGCGCCGGATCGTCCACCCCGCGCAGCAGACGCTCGACCCGCGGATCCTCGCCGGGCGAGTCGATCCGCACGGTCTCGCCCGCCGCGAACCGCACGCCGCCGGTCAGCACCTCGGCCCACGGCAGTACGCGGGGCGCGGGCAGCCCCGCACCGGCGACGGCCGCCGTGAACGACTCCACCCGGCGGTTTCCGGGGTTGCCGACGACGGCGAACCGCGGCGCCCCGCCGCCGGGGCCGCTGCCGCCGGGATCACTCGGAGACGGCGACATAGCGCCAGACCTCGCCGCGGTACTCGTCCGGCTTCTCCTGGTCGGAGAGGTCCACATCGACTCCGGCGCTCTCCAGTTCCTCGCGCAGCCGCTCCATCACGGCGTCGCTCAGGAAGTGGTGGGCGAGGTCGAGTCGTGCCAGGTGGGTGAGAGGCTGCCCGCTCAGCAGCGACTCGGCACCGCGGTCGGTGAGGGTGCCCATGGACAGATCCAGGGCGCGCAGCCGCGCCACCACGGGCGCTCCGGCCACGGCGGCGGCGATCTCGTCCTGCAGTTCGCTGTTCTTCAGCCCCAGGCCGCGCAGTGCGGGCAGGCGTTCCCCGGTCAGGATCGGAGCCAGGTCCTCCACGGTGGCGTCGCCCCCGTACTCGCTGACGCCGAGCCACAGTTCGAGCCGGCCCAGCGCGGGCAGGTCGCTTTCGGCGACCGCGCGCACGACGCCGCCGGGCAGTCCGCCCGCCTCGAACACCAGGGTGCGCAGGTGCTCGTGGCGCAGAGGGCGGAGCGTCAGGCCGGAACCACCGCGCACCCCGAACTCGCGCAGCCGGGGATAGGCCTCCAGGACCGGGGTGACGTCGGTCTGCTCGATCCAGGAGATCTCCGACTCCTCCGCCACGATGTCGCCGATGAACACGGCCTCCAGGGCGGGGAACCGGTCCGCGTTCGAGGTGAGCAGTTCGACGGCGAGACCGGAGTCCGATTCGTAGGCCTCGCCCCACTGGCCGATGATCAGGGCGCGGACGGCCGTGGTGTCCACGGCCGCCAGGAAGCCGCGCCAGACGTCCTCGAAGTCCTCGGCCGGGAAGTCGTCGTCGTAGGGGTCGTAGGACAGGCGCCACGCCACGGACGCTGCCGCGGGCAGGGGGTCCGCCGGGCCGCCGTCCGTGCCGGGCGGCACGTAGGTGTGGGCGGGCAGGGCGTACAGCTCCCGCAGGTGCTCGTTGACGGTCATGGGGCTCCCCCGAACGCGTGCCGACAGTACGGAACGTTCTATCAACCGCCTCTGACAGCCCGCTGCGCGGCCCGGGTCCTTCGGGGTGCTCTGTCAGACCCCTGCCCTAGCTTTCCGTTCACCGCCGCCGGACCGACCGGTGCGGACGTCGAGGGGAGAGCTCTGTGTACCGCCAGGGAGACGTGCTGATCGTGCCGGTGGACGAGGAGGCCGTGCCGGACGGCGCCACGGGGCGGACCGGACTGCCGCGGGACGCCCGGGGGCGGATGGTGCTGGCCCTGGGCGAGGTCACCGGGCACGCGCACGCCGTGGTGGGACCGGGCCGGCTCGTGCGGGAGGCGGGGCCGTTCGGACCGCTGCTGCTCCACCTCCCCGACGGCGGGCGGGTGGTGCACGAGGAGCACGCCGCGATACCGCTGCCCAGGGGCTGGTACCGGGTGGTCCGGCAACGCGAGTACGTCCCGGGCGCCGTGCGGATCGTCGCCGACTGAGCGTCGTGGGCCGGCCGGGGAAGAGCGGAGAAGGAGTGGTGACGGTGACGGTGACGAACACCCGGACGAGTGAACTGGTGGGCACGGTGGGGGAGGTGGAGCGGTGGCGCCAGGTCGCGGCACGGACCGGCCCGGCCGACCGGCCCGCCGCGGAGGCCGGGGTGCGCCTGGCGTACCGCACGGCCGGGCTCGCCGAGCCCGAGCGCATCGTGTGGGCCGGCTCGCCGCGCGCGGCCGTGGCCGCCGTACGAACCCTGCGGGGAGCGGGGCGCGGCGTACGGCGGGAGGTCCGCACCCTGCCGTGGGCGGCGGAGCGGCAGCGGCTGCACGGGAGGCTGGGCCCGGTGGGGTGGGCGGAGCACTGGGCGCGCACCGGCGCACCGCTGTGGGACACCACCACACTCCTGGTGGAGCGCGTACGCACCGGCGTCGTCGAGGATGCCTCGCCCTCGCCCTCGCCCGCGGACGAGCCCGCGGTGCGGCTGGCCCTGCTGGACGCGGTGCTCGGCCAGCACGACGCACCCTGGCTGGCCGCTCTCGGCGGCGGGGAGGGGACCGGTCCGCTGGGAGGGCTTGCGGCGGTCGCCCGCGCCGCGGGCTGGTGGTGGCCCTACGAGCGGGTGGCGGTCGTCGCCGAGCGCCCGGTGGAGCTCCACCGCGACGAGGCCGGACGGCTCGACCGGAGCGACGGCCCCGCACTGCTCTTCCCCGACGGCTTCGCCCTGTACGCCTGGAAGGGCATGCCGGTCCCGGCGGGTTTCCTCGCCGGGCTGGACGCCCTCACCCCCGAACGCATCCGTGCGGAGGAGAACGCCGAACTGCGCCGCGTGATGCTGGAGCACTACGGTTACGACCGCTACCTGTCCGAGTCCGGCGCCCGGCCGGTCCACCGGGACTCCACCGGCGTGCTGTGGCGGATCGACCTGGAGGGCGACGAGCCCGTGCTGACGGTCGAGGTGGTCAACTCCACTCCCGAGCCGGACGGTACGCACCGCACGTACTGGCTGAGGGTGCCGCCGTCCACACGGACCGCCCGCGAGGGCGTCGCCTGGACGTTCGGCCTGCATCCCGACGCGTACGAGCCGGAGACGCAGACCTGACGGTCCGCTTCCGGTGAGACGGGAGCCGCCCGGGGGCGCACCCTCCGGCGGCCGGCAGGCCCTCGCCGCCCCCGGGGGGCGCACTTGATTGTTTGTCGGGAAAAGGCCGTTACCTGCGGCGACGCGGGGCGGTTGTTCAACCGAATGTTGGATCAGTTTTGGCATGGACACTTCCTGAAAGCGCTCCGCGCTGCTACTACGTAGTAGGCGCACTTCCCCCCTCTTCCCTCCACACCCAGGAGACTTCATGAAGTTGTCCCGTCTCGCGTCCGTGGCGGCCACCCTCGCCGCCCTGGTCGGACTCGGACTCGGCGGCGCGGGCGTGGCATCCGCCCAGGAAGCCGCGGCCACCTCCTACGTCGCGCTCGGCGACTCCTACTCCTCCGGAGTCGGCGCCGGCAGCTACGACAGTTCCAGCGGCTCCTGCAAGCGCAGCACCAAGGCGTACCCGGTGCTGTGGAAGAACGCGAACGCACCCGCCTCCTTCCACTTCACCGCCTGCTCCGGCGCCAAGACCGGCGACGTCATCAACAACCAGCTCGGCCCCCTGTCGTCGGGTACCACCCTGGTGAGCATCTCCATCGGCGGCAACGACGCCGGCTTCGCCGACGCCATGACCACCTGTGTCCTGCAGGGCACCAACGCGTGCGTCGCGCGGATCAACGAGGCGCGCACCTACATCTCCAACACCCTGCCCGGGAAGCTCGACGCGGTCTACAGCGCCATCCGCAGCAAGGCGCCCAACGCCCGGGTCGTCGTCCTCAACTACCCCCGCTTCTACAAGCTCAACGGCAGCTGCTGGGTGGGACTCAGCGAGACCTCGCGCGCGGCCATCAACGACGCGTCCGACCACCTGAGCGACACCATCGCCAAGCGCGTCGCCAACCACGGCTTCACCTTCGGCGACGTCCGCGGCAGGTTCACCGGGCACGAGATCTGCTCCGGCGACTCGTGGCTGCACAGCGTCGACTGGCTCAACATCACCAACTCGTACCACCCCAAGGCGGCCGGCCAGTCCGGGGGCTACTACCCCGTGATGGAGAGCCTCGCCTGATCCACTCCTGATCCACTCCTGACACAACCCGGCCGGAGCCCGGCCGGAACGGTGGCCGGTGGCTGCCCGCGGAAACCGTGGGCAGCCACCGGCGCCGCTCCTCGTTCTCCGGTACCGCGGCAGAGGTGTGGAACCAGGCGGCCCGTACGTACGTTCTCCCAAGTGAGCGGCGGTCGTACCGTCGCCGGAGGAGGCGTGGAAGATGACCAACCGTGGAAAGGCCGCCGTCGGCGGTGTGGCGGTGGGGCTGCTGCTGTGGGCGCTGACCGGCAGTTTCCTGATAGCACTGGCGGTGGTGGTCGGTGTGCCGGCGATCGCCTACCTGGCCCTCGACCCCTCGCAGCGGCGCAGGGTGCGGCGAGTGGGCCGCAAGGAGCTCGGGCGCTGACCCGGGCGCGGCCGGTGGCCCGCGCGGACCGGCCGGAACTCAGGCCGCCGCGTCAGGCCGCACCGCCAGCTCGTCCAGAGCCTTGAGCAGCCCCGGCAGCTCCGAACCGCGGCCCACCGGGAGCACCTCGCCGGGCTCGTCGTCCAGCAGGACGAACGCGATGTCGTCGGTCCGCGCCACCAGGCTCCAGCCGGGCCCGTCCGCACGCAGAGTCCGGGCCTCCTCGGTGGCGAAGGCGGAACGGATCCGGCCGGGCGGCGGCGGGGAGTGCACGTAACCGCGGGCCTCCTCCAGAACGTGCCGGACCCTGCTGTCGGGGTTCTCACCCGGCTCGACGAACGTCACGTCCGCCTCGACCCGGGCGCGCCAGTCCGCCCACTGCAACGCGATCTCGTCAGCGCCCAGCCGCCGCTGCGCCGGGCCCCAGCGCGAGGTGTCCGGCGGGGACAGCGGTGCCCGGCCGCCGTCCAGTTCCGGATCGGGCTCCGGGTCGTGGGGGGCGGGGACGCCGGGCGCGGCGACCGCCAGTGCCAGCGGCCAGCCGGGCAGCACGGCGGCGATCGTCCGCTCGTCCGGGGACAGGTCGTACTCCATACCGCAGTCCCAGGCGGCGATCGCGCACGCCACGAGGGACACGTCCTCCGTGACGACGGTCCAGCGCGCGCCCTGCCCGTCCTGACCGAGGACGAGGCCGTGGCCCTCCGCGTACGGCTCCAGCCCCAGGGCGGCGCACGCCTCGGGGTAGTCGTCGCCGAGGACGCTCGGGAACTGCGCGGGGGTGAGCAGCGCCGCGGTCAGCACGTACAGCGCGTCGTCGCTCCCGCCGCGCGCGTCCTGTGCCTCTGCCACGTCGGCCTCCTCTCCGGACTCTCCGGACATCGTCCGCGCACCCTAGCCATGTCAGGGGGGCGGCGTCGAGAGACCGGGGACACACCAAGGCACCCTCCTCGGCCCGTGAGCCCGGGGGACCGCGCGCGGCGCTCAGTCGCGCACGGCCAGCGCGAAGTAGCGGTGGTCCTCGTCGGCGCAGGAGACCAGGCGCCAGCCCGCGGCCGCCAGCAGGGGGCGGAGGTTCGGCTCGGCCCGCGGGTCGTCGGGCCCGAGCGAGCGTCCGTGCCGGGCGGCGAGAGCGGCGCGCCCGACCGGATGGAACAGCGCGAGACGGCCGCCGGGCCGGACCACCCGGGCCAGTTCCCGCAGGCCGGCGGCCGGGTCGGGCAGGTGCGACACCAGACCGGCCGCGAACACCGCGTCGAGCACTGCGCCGCGCAGCGGCAGCCGGGCGGCGTCGGCGACGGTCAGCAGCGCGCCGCGGTGCCGTCCGGCCAGGACGGCGACCTCCAGCATCGCCGGGGTGAGATCGACGCCCATCACCGTGCCCTGTCTGCCCACCGCCGCGCGCAGCGCGGGCAGCGCGCGCCCGGTGCCGCAGCCGGCGTCCAGCACCGTGTCGCCGGGGAACAGCCCCAGCTCGGCCACGGCTGCGTCGTAGGCGGGGCCGTCGTCGGGGAAGCGGGCGTCCCAGCCGGCGGCCCGCTCGGTGAAGAACTCCAGCACACCTGTCCCGTCGTACTTCGTCATACGGTCGTCATCGTCCACTGCCGGTGCCTTTCCCGTTGACCGATCCCGGTACCCCTGCTTCCGGTTTCCTTCCTGTTCCGACCGGGCGGCGGGCGGCCGAGATCGGTGGTTGCCCCGGGGCCCGTCGTGGGTAAGGCTGGCACCGCGTGACCATGAGAAGGGGGAATCGGGGATGGCCCTGAGCAGTGAGCTGGACTGGCTGCTGGACGATCTGACGCAGCGGATGCCTTCGGTACGACATGCGCTGGTGCTCTCGAACGACGGGCTGGTCACCGGAGCCGCCCAGAGCCTGGAGCGGAGCGAGGCCGAACACCTGGCCGCCGTCGCGTCCGGGCTGCACAGCCTGGCCAGAGGCACGGGGGAGCACTTCCACGTGGGCCGGGCGCGGCAGACGATGATCGAGTTCGACGAGGGGATGCTCTTCGTGACGGCCGCCGGAGACGGCAGCTGTCTGTGCGTGCTCGCCGAGGCGGAGGCCGACCTGGGCCAGATCGCCTACGAGACGACCCTGCTGGTGAACCGGGTCGGCGAGCACCTGGGAGTGGCCATGCGCAACGACCACTGAGCGGCGGCCCGGGGCCGACCACCCCGCCGGGCCGTCGCAGGCCTTACCCCGGACACAGCCCCATCAGGGCTTTCTCCAGGTTTTCCACAGGCTCCCCGGAGCGGATCGACAGCGGACTACCTTCGTCGCACACGGTAGTCGTCGAGATGCACAGGGGGATCGCCATGCCGGTCGGACTGGTACGGGCGGAGAAAACCGTTACACGGGAGACGGACGCGGTGGAGGCCGTGCCGATGGGTGAGGCGCACCGGATGCTGGGGATCAGGCCGAGGGAGCTGGAACTGGCCGTGGAGCTGGGCGCGCTGGCGACGGTGGCGTCGCGGCGCGAGAGCCGTCGCCGCCGGGTGCCGGTGGCCGAACTGGCCCGGGTGCGAGCCGAGGAGGGGTTTCCGGCCACTTTGCGTGAGCGGTTGCGTCTGGTCGGTGCACGGGAGGGCGCCGGGCTGCTGGGTGTCACCGCGGTGCGCTTCACGCGGCTGGCCCGGGCCGGCTGCTTCGGGCCGGTGCGTTTCTCCCTCAACCGGTACCGGGCGGTGGTCTGGCTCTACCTCGCCAGCGAGCTGCGAGACGTCGCCGAGTACCGGCCGGCGCTGCTGCGCGGTCCGCTGCCCGAGGGGCTGCTGCGCGTTCTGGCCGAGGGCGAGGACTGGCGTCCGCGCCACTGGCGGGACCGGCGGATCGCCCAGGCGGTCCGCCGGACGGACGATCCGTGGGCGGCGGCCGCCGCCCACGCCGCGGTGCTCACACCAGAGGTACTGGAGGAGGCCGTACCGGATCCGGCCGAGCGGGCCCGCCTGGCGGAACTGCGGCCGGAGCTGACCACCGCCCGGCCGGAGTCCCTCGCGGCCAGGAGGGTCGTGCGGGGGTTGCTCACCGCCGACGGCGAGGACGAGGTTCTCCGGCACCGGCTGGGCCTGACGCTGGCGCTGAGCACGGCGCGGTCGGCCCGTCCCCTGTGCCGGCCGGAGCGGGAGCACCGGCCGGCCGGGAACGCGGAAGCCGGAGGAGCCGGGGGAGCCGGTCGAGGGGGACCGGTTCCGCTCCCCCGGGGAGACTTCCTCCCGCGTCACGGAACCCGGCAGTCGCCTCCGCCGGCCGCGGACCCGTCCCCGCGCGAGCCCGCGGCCGCCGTCAGAGCTGTCCCACGTCGATGACCTTGAGCACCGCTCGGCCCTCCTCGTCGGAGGCGGTGAGGTCGACCTCCGCGGTGATCCCCCAGTCGTGGTCGCCGCCGGGGTCGGCGAACGTCTGCCGCACCCGCCACAGGCCGTCCTCGGGACGCTCCTCGATCCGCAGCAGCTTCGGGCCGCGGGCGTCCGGACCGGTGCCCAGGTCGTCGTACTCATCCCAGTACGCGTCCATGGCCTCGGCCCAGGCATCGGCGTCCCAGCCGGCCTCGGCGTCCAGCTCGCCCAGCTCCTCGACCTTGTCCAGGGCGGCCAGCTCCACCCGCCGGAACATCGCGTTGCGCACCAGCACGCGGAAGGCACGGGCGTTGGCGGTGACGGGCTTGACCTGGTCGGCGCGGTCCTGGGCCTCCTCGGCGGTCTCGTCCTCGGGATTGGCCAGCTGCTCCCACTCGTCCAGCAGGCTGGAGTCGACCTGGCGCACCATCTCGCCCAGCCACTCGACGATGTCCTGGAAGTCCTCGGACTTCCGGTCGTCGGGCACGTTGTGCTCCAGCGCCTTGTAGGCGCTGGCCAGGTAGCGCAGCACGATGCCCTCGGTGCGGGCCAGCTCGTAGTGGGAGACGAACTCCCCGAAGGTCATGGCCCGTTCGTACATGTCACGGATCACGGATTTGGGGGACAGAGGATGGTCGCCGACCCACGGATGACTCTTGCGGTAGACGCCGTAGGCGTGGAAGAGCAGTTCCTCCAGCGGCTTGGGGTAGCCGATGTCCGCCAGCCGCTCCATGCGTTCCTCGTACTCGACGCCGTCGGCCTTCATCTGTGCGACGGCCTCGCCCCTGGCCTTGTTCTGCTGGGCGGCCAGGATCTGCCGCGGGTCGTCCAGCGTGGACTCCACCACGGAGACCATGTCCAGCGCGTACGAGGGGGACTCGGGGTCCAGCAGCTCGAACGCGGCGAGAGCGAAGGTCGACAGCGGCTGGTTGAGCGCGAAGTCCTGCTGGAGGTCCACGGTCAGCCGGATGCGGCGCCCCTCGGCGTCGGGTGCGTCCAGCCGCTCGACGACCCCGCCGTCCAGGAGAGAGCGGTAGATGGCGATCGCCCGCCGGATGTGGCGCAGCTGGCTGCGCCGGTCCTCGTGGTTGTCCTCCAGCAGCTTGCGCATCGCGGCGAAGGCGTCACCGGGCCGGGCGATGACGGACAGCAGCATCGCGTGGGTCACCCTGAAGCGGGAGGTGAGCGGCTCCGGATCGGAGGCGATCAGCTTCTCGAAGGTCTGCTCGCTCCAGTTGACGAAGCCCTCCGGGGCCTTCTTCCGCACCACCTTGCGGCGCTTCTTCGGGTCGTCACCCGCCTTGGCCAGGGCCTTCTCGTTCTCGACGACGTGCTCGGGAGCCTGGGCCACGACCAGGCCCGCGGTGTCGAAACCGGCCCGGCCGGCGCGGCCCGCGATCTGGTGGAACTCCCGTGCCCGCAACACCCGCACCCGGTTGCCGTCGTACTTGGTCAGCGCGGTGAACAGCACCGTGCGGATGGGCACGTTGACGCCCACCCCGAGGGTGTCGGTACCGCAGATCACCTTCAGCAGGCCCGCCTGGGCCAGCCTCTCCACCAGCCGCCGGTACTTCGGCAGCATTCCGGCGTGGTGCACCCCGATGCCGTGCCGGACGTAGCGCGAGAGGTTCCGCCCGAACTTGGTGGTGAAACGGAAGTTGCCGATCAGCTTGGCGATCTCGTCCTTCTCGGCGCGCGAGCACATGTTGATGCTCATCAGCGCCTGGGCGCGCTCCACCGCCTGGGCCTGGGTGAAGTGCACGATGTAGACCGGAGCCTGGTGGGTTTCGAGCAGTTCGGTCAGCGTCTCGGTCAGGCCGGTCGTGCGGTACTCGTAGCTCAGCGGCACCGGCCGGGTGGCGGAGCGCACCACGGCGGTGGGGCGCCCGGTGCGCCGCGTCAGGTCCTTCTCGAACCTGCTCACGTCGCCGAGCGTCGCCGACATCAGGACGAACTGCGCCTGGGGCAGTTCCAGCAGCGGGATCTGCCAGGCCCAGCCGCGGTCCGGTTCGGCGTAGAAGTGGAACTCGTCCATCACGACCTGGCCGATGTCGGCGTCCGCGCCGTCGCGCAGCGCGATGGAGGCGAGCACCTCGGCGGTGCAGCAGATGACGGGCGCGTCGGCGTTGACCGAGGCGTCGCCGGTGAGCATGCCGACGTTCTCGGTGCCGAAGATCTTGCACAGGTCGAAGAACTTCTCCGACACCAGGGCCTTGATGGGGGCGGTGTAGAAGGTGACCTTGTCCTGGGCGAGCGCGGCGAAGTGCGCCCCGGCCGCGACCAGGCTCTTGCCGGACCCGGTCGGCGTGGACAGGATGACGTTCGCCCCGGAGACCACTTCGATCAGCGCCTCCTCCTGGGCGGGATAGAGCGTGATGCCCCGTCCCTCGGCCCAGCCGGAGAAGGCTTCGTAGAGAGTGTCGGGATCTGCGGTGCTCGGCATCTGATCGATAAGGGTCACGCCCTCCATACTGCCTGCCGCGGCGCCTGCGGTGGGAACCGGCCGACCGCACGAAGATCATCGGCACTACGCTGTGCCACCGGCACAACGCAGGAGCGAGCGCGATGGGGTGGGGACGCACATGATGGGACCGGCGCATTCACTGTCGGGGGCGGCGGCGTGGCTGGGGGTGGGAGCGGCGGCGGACGCCCTGGGCCGGCCGATGCCGTGGCCGGTCCTGGTGGTCGGTGCCCTGATCTGCGCGGGCGCGGCCCTCGCGCCCGATCTGGACCACAAGTCGGCGACGATCTCCCGTGCCTTCGGCCCGCTCTCCAGATGGCTGTGCATGGTGATCGAGAAACTCTCGTGCGCGGTCTACAAGGCCACCCGCAAGTCCGGCGACCCGCGCCGCGCGGGAGGCCACCGCACCCTCACCCACACCTGGCTGTGGGCGGTGGCGATGGGCGCCGGTTTCTCGGCCTTCGCGATACTGGGCGGACGCTGGGCGGTGCTGGGCATCCTCTTCGTCCACATGGTGCTGGCCGTCGAGGGCCTGCTGTGGCGGGCGGCGCGGGTCTCCAGCGACGTTCTGGTGTGGCTGCTGGGGGCGACCAGCGCCTGGATCCTGGCGGACATCCTGAACAAGCCCGGGAACGGGGCGGACTGGCTGTTCACCGCACCCGGCCAGGAGTACCTGTGGCTGGGACTGCCGATCGTGCTGGGCGCCCTGGTCCACGACCTCGGCGACGCCATCACCGTCTCCGGCTGCCCGGTCCTGTGGCCGATACCCGTGGGAAGCAAGCGCTGGTACCCGCTGGGCACGCCCAAGCCCATGCGGTTCAAGGCGGGCAGCTGGGTCGAGGTGCAGGTCCTGATGCCCGGCTTCATGCTGGCCGGTGGGCTGAGCGGGCTGTGGGCCGTGGGCTTCCTGGGCTGAGCCACCCTCGGCCGAGCCGCCCCCGGCCGCACGCCCCGCCCCCTTCCTCCTCCGCGTCCCGGAGCGCTCCGGGACGCGGAGGAGGAAGAGGAGGAAGAGGAGGAAGGGGGCCCGGATCAGCCGTGCCAGGACCGCCACAGCGCGGCGTAGGCGCCGTCGGCGGCGACCAGCTCACCGTGGCTTCCCAGCTCGCTGATCCGGCCGTCCTCCACGACCGCGATCACATCCGCGTCATGCGCGGTGTGCAGCCGGTGCGCGATCGCCACCACGGTGCGCCCCCTGAGCACCCGCGCCAGGGAGTGCTCCAGATGCCGTGCGGCACGCGGGTCCAGCAGGGACGTCGCCTCGTCCAGCACCAGGGTGTGCGGATCGGCCAGCACCAGCCGGGCCAGTGCGATCTGCTGGGCCTGGGCCGGGGTGATCGCCTCCCCGCCCGAGCCGACCTCGCTGTCCAGGCCGTCGGCCAGCTTCCGGGCCCAGCCGTCGGCGTCCACCGCGGCGAGGGCGGCCCACAGCTCGGCGTCGCCGGCGCCCGCGTTCGCCAGCAGCAGGTTGTCGCGCAGCGAACCGACGAAGACGTGGTGCTCCTGATTGACCAGCGCCACGTGTTCGCGTACACGTTCCGCGGGCATCCGGGACAGCTCGGCCCCGCCGAGCGTGACCTCGCCCGCCCGCGGCGCGTAGATCCCCGCCAGCAGCCGGCCCAGCGTGGACTTGCCCGCCCCCGACGGCCCCACCAGCGCGACCCGCGTACCGGGCGCGACGTCCAGCGACACCCCGTGCAGTACGTCGCCGCCCGCGCCGTAGCCGAACCGCACCTGGCCGGCCCGCACCTCGCGGCCGTCCGGGAGCAGCGTGCCGTCGCCGGACTCCGGCTCGATCTCCCGTACCCCGACCAGCCGGGCCAGGGACACCTGGGCGGTCTGGAGCTCGTCGTACCAGCGCAGGATCAGGCCGATCGGTTCGACCAGCATCTGTGCCAGCAGCGCGCCCGTCGTCAGCTCGCCGACCGAGATCCAGCCCCGCAGCACGAAGAAGCCGCCGAGCATCAGCACCGAGCCGAGGATCAGCACATGGGTGCCGTTGACGACGGGGAAGAGGACGGTGCGCAACCACAGCGTGTACCGCTCCCACGCCGTCCACCGGCCGATGCGGTGCTCGGACAGGGCGATCCGGCGCGGGCCCAGCCGGTGGGCCTCCACCGTCCGCCCGGCGTCCACGGTCTCGGCCAGGGCGGCGGCGACGGCGGCGTAGCCCGCCGCCTCACAGCGGTAGGCGCCGGGCGCCCGCCGGTAGTACCAGCGGCAGCCCGCCAGCAGCAGCGGCAGGGCGATCACGACGGACAGCGCCAGCGGCGGCGCGGTGGCCGTGAGCGCGCCCAGCAGCAGCGCGGCCCAGACGACGCCGATCGACAGCTGGGGCACCGCCTCGCGCATGGCGCCCGCCAGCCGGTCGATGTCGGTGGTGATCCTGGACAGCAGGTCACCCGTACCGGCCCGCTCCAGCACACCCGGCGGCAGCCGCACCGAGCGGACCAGGAAGTCCTCGCGCAGATCCGCCAGCATCCGCTCACCCAGCACCGCCCCGCGCAGCCGTACCTGCTGGACGAAGACCGTCTGGACGACCAGGGCCACGGCGAACAGGACGACGGTGCGCTCCAGGCGCAGATCGCGGGTCCCCGCCGCGAGGTCCTCCACCACCCGCCCCAGCAGATAGGGGCCGGCCATGGAGGCCAGCACCGCGACGGCGTTCACCGACACCAGCACGGCGAAGGCCCGGCGGTGCCGGCGGACCAGTTCGCCGACGTAGGCGCGCACGGTACCCGGCGCGCCGACCGGCAGAGTCGCGGCCGCCTCGGACGCGGCGGGATCATGGGCGGGCGGTGCGACGCCGATCATGCGCTCTCCTCCATCCACTCGTGCCGCGGCCCCCGGCTCCCGGCCGCGTCGGCCGCGAGTTCGTCCTCGCCGGCCGTGTCGGCGATGTCGGCGCCGTCGTCATCGCCGCCGGCCTCACGGGTGACCACCGCGCGGTACCCCGGCTCGTCCGCCAGCAGCTCCCGGTGGGTGCCCACCGCGGCGGCCTCGCCGCCGGAGACGAACACCACCCGGTCGGCCCGGTCCAGCAGCAGCGGGCTGGAGGAGAACACCACCGTGGTGCGGCCGGCCCGCAGCCTGCGCAGCGCGTCGGCGACACGTGCCTCGGTGTGCGAGTCGACGGCGCTGGTCGGCTCGTCCAGCACCAGCACCCGCGGATCGGCGACCAGCGACCGGGCCAGTGCCAGTCGCTGGCGCTGGCCGCCCGACAGCGACCTGCCGCGCTCGGTGATCCGGGCCCGCATCGGGTCGCCGCCCGGGGCGCCCCCGGCGCGCGCCAGTGCGGCGAGCACATCGCCGCACCGGGCCGCCTCCAGCGCCCGCCCGGGCGCGACCGCGCCGGACGACGGCACGTCGAGCAGTTCCTCCAGGGTGCCCGACAGCAGCACCGGGTCCTTGTCCTGGACCAGTACGGCGGTACGGGCCGTCTCCAGCGGCACCTCGTCCAGGGCGACCCCGCCCAGCAGCACCGACGGCGCCCCGGTTCCGGATCCGGTGCCGTGTCCGCCCAGACGTTCGGCGAGCCGGCCGGCCTCGTCGGGGTCGCCGCACACCACCGCGGTCAGGCTTCCGGCCGGGGCGAGCAGCCCGCTCACCGGGTCGTACAGGTCGCCGTCCGGCAGCACCCGCGCGCCGTCGCGCGCCACCGCGGCGTCCGTCCGCGTCCCGCGGCTCAGCGCCAGGACCCGGGCGGCCCGCTCGGCCGAGGGGCGGGAGAAGGAGTAGGCCATGGCGATCTCCTGGAAGAGCCGCAGCGGGAAGAGCAGGAAGGTCACCGCGCCGTACACCGTCACCAGTTCACCCACGGCGACCGTGCCCTCCAGCGCCAGCCGCGCCCCCAGCCAGACCACCGCGATCAGCAGCACCCCCGGCAGCACCACCTGCACGGCGTCGATCAGCGACCACATCCGCGCGGTCCGCACCGCCGCCCGCCGCACCTCCTGCGAGGCCCTTCGGTACCTGCCGAGGAACAGCTCCTCGCCTCCGATGCCGCGCAGCACCCGCAGCCCGGCCACGGTGTCGGCGGCCAGCTCGGTGGCCCGCCCGGCCTTCGCCCGCTGCGCGTCCGCCCGGCGGGTCGCCGGCGGCAGCAGCGGCAGTACGGCCGCCACCAGCGCCAGCACGCCCAACGCCACCACGGTGCCCAGCAGTGGCTCGTACACCACCAGGGCCGCGCACACTCCGGCCGTGGTCAGCGAAGCGGCGCCGAAGCGGGAGACGGCCTCGACGAACCAGCCGATCTTCTCGATGTCCCCGGTGGAGACGGCCACCACCTCGCCCGCCGCCACCCGCCGGGTCAGTGCGGCCCCCAGCTCGGCGGTCCGCCGGGCCAGCAGCTGCTGCACCCGGGCCGCGGCGGTGATCCAGTTGGTGACGGCGGCACGGTGCAGCATGGTGTCGCCGACGGTGACCGCCAGACCCAGCGCCACGGTCAGGGCGCCCGCGAGGACCAGCCGGTTCCCGGAGCGCTCGGTGGCGGCCTGCACGGCCATGCCCACGGCCAGGGGGAAGGAGGCGACCGCCGCCATGTGGAGCGTCCCCCAGGCCAGCGCCTTCAGCTGGCCGCCCAGCTGCGCGCGCCACAGCCAGAGCATGAGGCGGGCCCCGGACCGTACGTCGGGGTCGCCGGGATCGGGATATGGAAGATCGCGAATGCGCATGACGTCCCGGAAACGGTCTCGATGTCGGACAAGCGGAGGAGGCCGTGCAAGCCTTCCGTCATCTCCGGCGGGAGGGCAAAGGGTTTTCCGCGCGGGGATGGGACGAGGTACGGCATGAGCAGGTCCGGTACACGGTTCGGACCGGAAGCCCACCGGACGGGGGACCGCTGTCCGGGAGGCCGCCGTCCGGGCACGGCGCCGCCCGCCCGGACGGCGCGGACGGGCACCCGGCGTGCGGGCGACCGTAGGCTGGTGAGCCGGGGCCGGCCGCCCGCCGGGCGGCCGGCACCGCCCCCCGCCGACCGCCGAAGGAGCGCATTGCACCGCGACGAACCCGACTGGACCCCACCGCGGAGGGGGAAGGACGAGCCGCAGCCGCCCGCCCAGATCCGCCGCATCCTGCGCCTCTTCCGCCCCTACCGCGGGCGGCTGGCCGTGGTCGGACTGCTGGTCGGCGCCTCCTCGCTGGTGTCGGTGGCCTCGCCGTTCCTGCTGCGCGAGATCCTCGACGTGGCCATCCCCGAGCAGCGCACCGGCCTGCTGTCCCTGCTCGCCCTCGGCATGATCGCCACGGCGGTGCTGACCAGCGTATTCAACGTCCTCCAGACGCTGATCAGCACCACCGTCGGCCAGCACGTCATGCACGACCTGCGCACCGGGGTCTACGCCAAGCTCCAGCGGATGCCCCTGGCGTTCTTCACCCGCACCCGCACCGGCGAGGTCCAGTCCCGCATCGCCAACGACATCGGGGGAATGCAGGCCACGGTCACCTCCACCGCGACCTCCCTGGTCTCCAACCTCACCAGCGTGGTGGCGACGATCGTGGCGATGCTGGTGCTGGACTGGCGGCTCACCCTCGTCTCCCTGCTGCTGATGCCGTTGTTCGTCTGGATAAGCCGCAGGGTGGGCCGGGAGCGCAAGAAGATCGCCACCCGGCGGCAGAAGCAGATGGCGGCGATGTCGGCGATGGTGACCGAGTCGCTGTCGGTCAGCGGCATCCTGCTGGGCCGCACCATGGGCCGCGCCGACTCCCTCACCCGCTCCTTCTCCGAGGAGTCGGAACGGCTGGCGGACCTGGAGATCCGCTCCAACATGGCCGGACGCTGGCGCATGTCGGTCATCGGCATCATCATGGCGGCCATCCCGGCGCTGCTGTACTGGGCGGCCGGGCTGCTCCTCCACCTCGGCGGCCCGGCCTTCTCCATCGGCACCCTGGTCGCCTTCGTCACCCTCCAGCAGGGCCTGCTGCGCCCGACCGTCTCCCTGCTGAGCACCGGCGTGCAGGTGCAGACCTCGCTCGCGCTCTTCCAGCGCATCTTCGAGTACCTGGACCTGCCGGTGGACATCACCGAGCCCGCCCGGCCCGTGAGGCTGGGGCGGGCACGCGGCGAGGTCCGCTTCGAGGACGTCAGCTTCTCCTACGACCCCGACTCGGCCACCCCCACGCTCGGCGGCATCGATCTGACCGTCCCGGCGGGCAGCAGCCTCGCCGTCGTCGGCGCCACCGGATCCGGCAAGAGCACACTGAGCTATCTGGTGCCCCGGCTGTACGACGTCACCGGAGGCCGGGTCACCATCGACGGCGTCGACGTACGGGAGCTGGACTTCGACTCCCTGGCCCGGACGGTGGGCGTGGTGTCGCAGGAGACCTACCTCTTCCACGCGTCCGTCGCCGACAACCTCCGCTTCGCCCGCCCCGGCGCCACCGACGCCGAGATCGAGGCCGCGGCCCGCGCCGCCCAGATCCACGAGCACATCGCCTCGCTGCCCGAGGGCTACGACACCCTCGTCGGCGAGCGCGGATACCGCTTCTCCGGAGGCGAGAAGCAGCGCCTGGCCCTCGCCCGCACCATTCTGCGCGACCCGCCCGTCCTCATCCTCGACGAGGCCACCAGCGCCCTGGACACCCGCACCGAGCAGGCGGTCCAGCGGGCCGTCGACGCGCTGGCCGCGGGCCGCACCACGCTGACGATCGCCCACCGTCTGTCGACCATCCGCGACGCCGACCAGATCGTCGTCCTCGACGGCGGCCGGATCGCCGAGCGCGGCACCCACGACGAGCTCATCGCGCGCGACGGGCGCTACGCGGCCCTGCTGCGGCGCGACGCCGTCCTCCCCGATTCGGCGGGGTCCCGGGCGGCGGGGCCCGATCCGGCCGGACCGGAGACGGCGGGCCCCAAGACGGCGGGTCCGGCCGGATCCGGCCCCGGAGCGGTCGAGACCGCCCCCGCCTGAGCCACCGTCAGCGCAGCACCAGCGCGTGTTGGCCTCCGGGGCGAGCCGGAAGCGGAAGAGGGGGGCAGGTCGCCGGGCACGGTCTCGCGCGGTTCCGCGGCGGGAGCGGTCACGACAGCCTCCCCGCGGCGTGCAGTTCGTCGAAGACCAGCTGGTCCACCGGCGGTACCAGATCGCGGTCGGCGTACGACAGCAGGCGGATCTCCTCGATCTCGCCGGCGGCGGCGAGCGTGCCGCGGTAGTCGCCGGTGTAGCAGGCCATCCGCACCACCACCTGAGGGCTGTCCGCGTCCACCGGGGCCTCGTACGTGCCCACATGGGCGACCGTGCCCGGCACGATCGCCACGGTCAACTCCTCCTCGACCTCCCGCAGCAGGGTCTGCTCGTCGCTCTCCCCGGCATGGCGCTTGCCGCCCGGGATGTAGAAGAGATCCTTGCCGCGCGTACGGGCGCCCAGGATCACGCCGTCGCGCAGATGCACCCACGCCACCGTGTCGATGAGCCTTCGTACGGGGCCGGGCGAACCGGGTATGGAGTCGGCGGCGCCCGTCACAGGGTGGTCCTCCCGCCCGAGAGATGGAGCCCCGGGGAACGCGGGGCGAACACGCCGAACTCGTTGCCCTCCGGGTCGGCCAGGACGTCCCACCCGGTGTCCTCGTCATGCCGCCGCACCATGGTGGCCCCCAGTGCGAGGAACTCGCCGGTGTCGCCCCACACGTCGAAGCGCACCCGGTTCCGGCCGGCCGCGGGATCCGGCACCGGGGTGAACCAGATCACCGGCCCGGCGTCCTGCGGATGGTGGATGGCCACCGCCCACTCCGCCGGCGGGGGAGGCTGGCCCAGCGGCCTGCGGCGCTCGTACCCCAGCGCGGCACACCACCAGTCGGCGAGCGCCTGGTGGTCCGCGGCGTCCACGACCAGGTCCTTGATACGTGCTGGCATGCCGACGAGCGTAGTCCGGCGCGGTACCGGGGCGGGGGATCATGGAGCCATGAACGCTGAACGGATCCTCGTCTTCACCCGGACCACCGGCTACCGGCACGACTCCATCCCGCACGGGGTCGAGGCCTTCCGCGATCTCGGCGGCGGCCTGGGCCTCACCGTCGAGGCCACCGAGGACCCCGGTGTCCTCACCGCCGCGCTGGACGGCTGCCGCGCGGTGGTCTTCCTCTCCACCAGCGGCGAGGTGCTGACCCCCGAAAGCCGCGAGGCGCTGCGGGAGTACGCGGCCGCCGGCGGCGCCTTCGTCGGTGTGCACGCCGCGGCCACCACCGAGTACGACTGGCCCTGGTACGGCGAACTGCTCGGCGCCCGTTTCGAGCGGCATCCCGAACTCCAGCCGGGCGTGGCGGTGGTGGAGGACCGCGACCACCCGGCCACCGCGCACCTGGGCGCCGCCTGGCCGTTCACCGACGAGTGGTACGACTTCCGGGCCAGTCCGCGCGGCCGGGTGCGGGTGCTGGTCCGCGCCGACGAGTCCACCTACGAGGGCGGCGGGATGGGGGAGGACCACCCGCTGGCGTGGTGCCACGAGAACACCGGGGGGCGCTCGTTCTACACCGCCCTCGGCCACAGCCCCGAGGCCTACGCCGATCCCGCCTTCCGGGGCCATCTGCTCGGCGGCCTGGCGTGGGCGGCCCGGCTCGTGCCGTGATCCCGGGCCACCGCGCCGGAGCGGGCCGGACGGGGGTTCAGTACCTGCTCCTCGCCGTCGGCCCGGACCTCGGCCCGTAGGGAGCCGTCTCCAGCCACCGCCCGAGGGAGGGCACCCGGGGCGCCAGCGCGGCGGACACCCGCTGGCGCAGCCGCCGTGCCCCTCCCGGACGCAGGTGCCGCAGCGCCTCGCCCGCGGCGGCCCGGTTGTGGAGCGCGGCGGCCCGTCGCTCCTCGGCGAACCGTTGCACCGGGTCCCGATCCCGTGCGGCCTCCGCGTCGGCCACGGCGTCGGCCGCTGCCACGGCGTCGGCCATGCCGCTGTTCATGCCGCGGGCGCCGAAGGGCGGGAACAGGTGGGCGGCCTCTCCGGCCAGGAGCACCCGCCGCCGCACGTCGGTGAAGGCGTCGGCCACCACCAGACGGAACCGGTAGCGCGCGACCCACAGCAGATGCTCGGAGCACGGCGCGGGCAGCACGTGCGGCAGCCACTCCCGCACCCCCTCGGGCGTGGCGAAGAAGTCGGGGTCGTCGCGCTCACGGCACTGCAGGTCCACCTGGAGGCCGCCGGCGAACGGCACCAGCATCACGCTGCGCCCCGCCGCCCCGGGATGCTCGTAGTGGAAGATCCTGGCCGACGGCAACGGGGCCCGGCCGCCGTCCGCGAGGTCCACCACGACGTGGAACCCCGGCGGCCTCGGCCCCTCCATGGCGATGCCCAGGGATCTGCGTACCGCCGACCGCGCCCCGTCGGCGGCGATCACGTACGGGGCCCGCCAGGACCTCCCGTCCTCCGCCGAGACGGTCACACCGCCGGACGCGGAACGGACGTCGCGGACGGGCGCGTCCCACACGATGCGCACCCCGGCCGCCGCGCAGGCCTCCAGCAGGAACCGCTCGGTGTCCACCTGGCGCAGGCTGGTGAACGGCGGGAGCCTCCCGCCCGCCGGACGCGGGGGGTAGGTCCGGGCGTAGACCTCCCGGCCGCGGTAGAGGGTCCTGCGCTCCGGCCACACCACGCCGTACGCGGCGATGCGGGCCCCCAGGCCCGGCGCGACGCGGTCCAGCAGACGCAGGGTCCCGCCGTGCACGAACAGCGCCCTGCTGCCCGGCCGCCGCCTGTCCTCGGGATCGGCCTCCAGCAGCGTCACCTCCCGGCCGCGGGCACGCAGCGCGAGCGCCGCCGTCAGCCCGACCGGCCCCGCACCCACCACGATCACGCGGCGCCTCCCGCTTCGGACGTCCGCCGCGCCGCCGACCGCAGCGTGTTCTTGTCCACCTTGCCGACGGCGGTACGGGGCAGTGAGCCGGCCCGCTCCACCCGGTCCGGCAGCTTGAAGGCGGCCACCCCCCGCTCCCGCAGGAACCGCGTCACCTCCGCACGGTCGGGGGCGTGTTCCCCGCGCGGCACGACGAAGGCGCACACCCGCTCGCCGAGCAGCGCGTCCGGCGTCGCCACCACCGCGCAGTCGTGGATCCGCGGGTGGGCGAGCAGATGGTTCTCCAACTCCTCGGCGGCTATCTTGTCGCCGCCCCGGTTGATCTGGTCCTTGATCCGGCCCTCGACCACCAGGTGTCCCCCGGGCAGGAGCCGGACGAGGTCGCCGGTCCGGAAGAAGCCGTCCGGGGTGAAGGCGACCGCGTTGTGCTCCTCGGCCCGGTAGTAGCCGCGGATGGTGTAGGGGCCGCGGGTCAGCAACTCGCCCGGCTCGCCGGGCGCGACGTCCGCCCCCCGGGAGTCCACGACACGTATCTCGTCGGCGGGCGAGAGCGGCCTGCCCTGTGTCGTGGCGACGACCTCCGGCGGATCGTCCGGGGCGGACTGGCACAGCAGCCCCTCGGCCATGCCGAAGGACTGCTGCAGCGAGCATCCCAGCGCCGGCCCGAAGGCCCGTGCCGCCTCGGCGCCGAACTTCGCACCGCCGACCTGGACCAGGCGCAGGCTGGACAGGTCGGCGGACAGGGCCGCGGCGGCGTCCTTCCACAGCAGGGCCAGCGGGGGCACGAGGCCGGTGACGGTGACCCGTTCGCGCTCGACGAGAGGGAAGGTGTCGTCGATGCTCGGGGTGGGAGCGAGGACCACCTTGCCGCCCGTGTGCAGGGTGCCCAGCGCACCGGGGCAGCCCAGGGCGTAGTTGTGCGCCACGGGCAGCACCGCCAGGTACACGTCGCCGGGGCCGAGCCGGGCGTTCTGGGCGGTGACGCGCAGGTTGTAGACGTAGTCCTGGTGTGTGCGCGGAATGAGTTTGGGCAGCCCGGTGGTCCCGCCCGACAGCAGGAACAGCGCCACGTCGCCGGGGTCCGGGGGAGGCAGGGGGGCCGGGTCCGCGTCGGCGTCGCCCAGGGCCGTGAACTCCTCGGCGTCCCCGGCCACCAGCACCCGTTCGCGCCCGACTCCTCCGACCTCTTCGACCCGCCGCGCCAGGACCCGGTGGTCCTCGCCGAGGTAGCGGTCCGGAACCACCAGCCAGGAGGCGGCGGACGCCTCCAGCAGATGGCGCAGTTCGCTCTCGCGGTGCGCGGGCAGCGCGAACACCGGCAGCGCGCCGAGCCGGAAGAGAGCCAGGCACAGCACCACGAGTTCCGGCACGTTGGGAAGCTGCACCACCACCCGCTCCCGCGGAGCCATCCCCCGGGCGGCCAGCCCGGCGGCCAGCCGGTCCGCGCGCCGGTCCAGTTCGGCGTAGGACCACCGCACCCCGCCGCCGACCAGCGCGGTGCGCGCCGGATCGCGCCGTGCCCACGGGCGCACCAGGTCCCCCAGCAGCTCACCGCGCCAGTGGCCCGCCTCCCGGTACCGGTGCGCGAACTCCTCGGGCCAGGGCACACATCCCTCCAGCATCACGGCCTCCCTTCCCCGGACACCCGGGTCTCCAGCCAGTCGGTCAGCGGTTTGAGCCCGGACCAGCCCTTCCTCACCAGGTCCAGCGCCTTTGGGTCGTGCAGTTCGGCCGGCGGATGCAGCCGCTCCGCGCCGAGCGAGCGGTACCGCAGCAGCTCCAGCCGGGGGTGGTCGGCGGGGAAGCCGCGGGGCCGCGTCTTGAGCCGTTCCCCCACCAGGCTCCAGCCGTTCCGCTCCAGCTTCCGCACGATCCGCTCCAGCTCCGGTCCGTGCCGGTCGTCGTCCAGCGCCTCCCGGTAGCGGCCGAGCTGCTCGGTGCCGCCGTGGAACCCGGCGCCCAGCCGCAGCCCCTCCGCGGACAGCTGCGCGTAGTACCCGATGCTGTCCGCCGAGCCGGCGGTGATCCCCTGGTAGGTCTTGTACGGCGACTTGTCGTTCGAGAAGCGGACGTCGCGCTGGGGCCGCCACACCTTCACGGGGCCGTACCGTTCCTCGAGTGCCTCGGCCAGGGCCTCCACGGGCGTGCGCACACACGTGTCGTAGACGTCCTTGAGGCTGTGCCAGTACTCCTTCGAGTTGTCCTTCTCCAGACCGGCGTAGAACTCGAACGCGCGGTCGGGGAAACCCTGGAACTTCACATCGTCTCCTCGGGCGGGTGCTTCACAGCGATTGGGCGAACCGGGCCAGGACATCGGCCGTCTGCCCGGGATTGAGCCGAGGGTCGCAAGCGCTGGTGTAGCGGGGGAAGGCGACACGCAAGGACGGAACGGGCGTGTGGTCCTGTGCGGAGACGCACTCGGTGACGTCCTCGGGGGTCGTCTCCAGATGCAGTCCGGCGGGCCACTGCCGGTGGGCGCGCACGATCCGGGTGAACACCGAGACCTCGTCCCGTACCGCCTCCATGGGCCGGGTCTTCCGCCCCGAGCGCAGCCGCCAGGTGTTGCCGTGCAGGGGATCGCACAGCCACACCACCGGTGCGCCCCGGCGGGCCACCTCGGCGACCAGGCCGGGCAGCAGCCTGCGCGCGGGACCGGCGCCCAGGCGGACGATGAACAGCAGTTTCCCCTCCACGCCCGCCGGGTTGAGGGCACGGCTGAGCCGTACCGCCTCGGCCGGGGTGACCGAGGGCCCGAGCTTGACGCCGACGGGATTGCCCAGTCCCGCCGCCCACTCCACGTGCCAGCCGTCCAGGGCCCGGGTACGGTCACCGATCCACACCGAGTGCGCCGAGGAGGCGTGGACCCCGCCCGCTCCCCGGCGCTCCAGGGGGGACTCGTAGGCGCACAGCAGCCCTTCGTGCGAGACGTACAGCCGCCTGCCCGCCGGCCGGCCGTGCCAGGTGGCGCGCACCCGGCCGAGGACGGCGGCGGCATGGTCGTACGCGGCGAGCAGCCGCCGCGGATCGCAGGAGCGGGCCGGCGGCTCGGCCTCGGGCCCGTTCACGGCGTCGCCCCGGTAGACGGGCAGCCGTACGCCGTCCGCGCGGGTCTCGGAATCGGCGGAGCGGGGTTTGGCGTACTGGCCCGCCATCCGGCCCAGCGGCACCACCGGCAGCCCCGACGCCGTGCTCATCGCGTCGGCCAGCGAGTAGAGGTACTCCGCGCGCCGGTCGACGGCGGCCGGCGCCGCGTCCGCGAACCGCTCGGCGCAGTCGCCGGCCTGCAGCACCAGTGCCTCACCACGCGCGGCACGCGCCAGAGCGGCCAGCAGCGCCGTGCACTCGCCCTCGGTGACCAGACCGGGACGGGCGGCCAACTCGTCCTCCACCTGAGCGAGTTCGTCCCCATCGGGCCACGGCGGCTGCTGCCGTGCCCTCCTGACCCCGGCCGGCGCCGTGGGGGTCACGGCGCTATCCACTGCCGCGACCAGCCGCCGTCGGTGAGCTGATAGCGCAGTCGGTCGGGTACGTGGTCGGCGCGGTCCTGCCAGAACTCGACGTTCTCGGGGACCAGGCGGAAACCACCCCACCCCTCGGGCCGCGGTACCTCCTGACCCGCGAACCGCTCGGCGGCGGACGCGACGGCGTCCCGCACCGCATCGGAGCCGGACACCACGGCCCGCTGGTCGGTGGCCCAGGCCAGGAGCTGCACGGTACGCGGCAGCCGGGTGTAGTGGTCGTCGCAGGCCAGTGGGTCCAGGCGCTCCACCGGGCCCGCCGCACGGACCTGGCGGCCCAGTTCGAGCCAGCCGAAGCACAGTTGCGCACACGGGTTCACCGCCAGGTCCAGGGCCTTGCGGCTGCGGTGGCCGGTGAAGAAGACGAATCCGTGGTCGGTGCGGGCGAGATCGACGAAACGCGCCGTCGGCCTGCCCTCGGCGTCCGCCGTCGCCAGAACCGCGGCCGCCGCGTCGTAGGGACGTGTCCGGGCCCACTCCCGGTGCCAGTCGCGGAACCGGACCAGCGGATCGCCCACCGCGTCCGCGTCGCCCATTCCCTCCCTCATCAGCCGGTCGCGCCGCTGCTCCGTGCCCTCCTGAACGGGATTCTTCTCCCGGATCCTTTCCACTCTCAACGTGACATCCCTTCTTGCGTATGCTTCCTTCGGAAAAGAAGGAGGAGGAAGACTGTGGAAACGCGTGATCGTGAACGAGTGCTCCGTCTCAGGGAACGCCACCGGGAGATCACCGAGCCCCGGACATTCCGTCTCGGTGGCCAGGAATGGGACCTCCTTCCCGGTGTGTACGCCCCGAATCTGACACCGTCCGCCCTGCTCTACGCGGAATGGGTTCCCTATCCCGTCGGCGGCTCCCTCTGCGAGATCGGCAGCGGTACCGGATATATAGCGGTGACCGCCGCACATCGGGGATGTGACCGTGTGACCGCGATCGACATCGGTCCGGTATCCGCCGAGAACACCCGGAAGAACGCCGAACGGCACGGGGTTTCCGACCGGGTCACCGTGTTGTGCGGCGACATGTTCGAGCCGCTCACCGAGAACGACCGCTATGACGTGGTCTTCTGGAATTCGAATTTCGTGGAGGCCTCCTTCGGGGATCCGGCGGCCCCGCAGGGGCCGGAGACGGACCGGGACGCCATGCTCGACCTAGCGTTCTGCGATCCCGGTTACGCCACGCACCGGAAGTTCTTCGACGGGGTCCGCGATCACCTCAATCCCGGCGGAAGAGTGCTGCTGGGCTTCACCGACCTCGGCGACGACGAGCTGCTGGAACGGGTGGCCCGGGAGCACGGATGGTCGCCGGTGCCGCGCCGCCGTGCCGTCGGCGTCTACCCGGACGGGGAGCTGCGGTACGAACTGCTCGAACTCCTCCCCGTCTGACGTCCGGCGCCTCCGCCGCTCCCTCCCGGCCCGGCGGGCCGGCGCCCGGGGGAGCGGCGGGGGCGGCCCGCGCCGTCATCTCCTGCCGAGCCGTACCGCCAGCGGCACCAGCACGGCGGTGGCCGCGACGACCCAGGCCAGCGTCTGCAGCACGGGCACCAGCACCGGTCCGCCCGAGGACAGTCCCATCAGCGCGCCGTGGGCGCACGACAGCGGGTTCGCGCGCACCACCGGCTGCACGAACCCGGGGAACGCCTCGGCCGGCACCAGCGTCGTCGACAGCAGCAGCAGCAGTGTGACCGGGGCGTTCAGCAGCCCCGAGGCCGTCTCCCGGCTGCCGGCCGACAGAGCGGTCACCACCGCGAGCCACAGGAAGATCGAGGCGAACGCCAGCACCACGAGCAGGAAGCCCACCGCGGCCACCGCGCCGCGTTCGAAACGGAAACCGAGCAGAAAGCCCACCAGTACCGTGACCGCCGTCACCAGGACGAACTTGACCAGATCGCCGGTGACACGGCCCAGCAGCCCCGCGGAGCGCCCGATGGGCAGAGTGCGCAGCCGGTCCTGGAAGCCGCCGCGCAGGTCGCCGTAGAACCCGACCGCCGTCCCGGTGCAGCTGTACGCCACGCTGAACAGGGCGATCCCCGGGGTCAGCCGGGCGATGTAGGGCTCGTCCCCGGCGCCGCCGACCACCTCCTGGAACATCACGTACAGCGCCACCAGCAGGATCAGGGGGAACGCCAGCGCATCGCCCAGCAGTTGCGGGCTGCGCAGGAACCGCCTGATGTTGCGCCCGGCGAGCACCGACGCTTCGAACACGACCGTCATCGCGCCCTCCCGAACGCCTTGGTGGCCGCCCACACGCCGACGGCCAGCAGACCGGCGATCCAGGCCAGGGCCGGCCACACCTCCCCGGCCGACGGCGAGGCGGACGCCAGTGATCGAAGGGCGTCGATGACCGAGGAGACCGGTGACGCCCTGACGGCGGGCTCCAGCCAGTCCGGGAAGGCCGAGGCGGGCACGAAGGCCGTCGACAGCAGGATCAGGACCAGATACGGCAGGTTCAGCGTCGCCGAGGCCGCCTCGGGACCCGCCGAGACCAGGCCGACGGCCGTGGTGGCCGCCGTCAGGGTCAGGGCGAACGCGACGGCCAGTGCTACGAAGCCGGCGACCGCGAGGACCGGGCCCTGGAAGCGGAAGCCCGCCAGATGGCCCGCCGCGCCGATGACCACGACGGCCACCAGCACCCAGACGACGTCCGAGACCAGCCGCCCCGCGACGAACGCGCCCCGGTTGACGGGCATCCACCGGCACCGGGACAGCATCCCCGATTCCCGGTCGGAGGCCGTGGCCACCCCCGAGGTGTTGGCGACGGTGAACATCCACTGGACGACGATCGCGGGGGTGAGGAACTGGGCGTAGTCCAGCCCCCGCTCCTCGAAGACCCTGCCGAAGAGCATCAGGAAGCCGAAGACGAAGACCAGCGGGAAGACCGCGTAGACCACCACCGACTGCGCGTTCGCGCCGCGCCGCAGGTTCCGTGCGGCCAGCACCAGGCCCTGTGCGGCGAGGTTGCCGGCGCCGTGTTCGGTCGACGCCCCGGCACGGGGGCGTTCCTTCGTCGTCGTCATGTACGGCTTTCCTCCGCAGGGCCGGGGACGGCCCCGGGGTCGGTGAGGGCGAAGAACACCTCGTTCAGACTCGGCTTGCGGAGGGTGACGTTCTCCGGGTCCACGCCCTCGCGCTCCAGGAGGCCGAGCACCTGCGTCACCACCGAGGTGCGAGGCGCCGGTACCACCAGGGTGCCGTTCTGCCCCGACACCTCCTCCAGGGACCTCCGCAGCGCCGCCGCGGCCTCCTCGTGCCGTTCCGGAGCCACCTTCACCTCGCAGACCCGGCCGCCGACCCGGTCCTTGAGCTCGCCGGGTGTGCCCTCGGCCGTGACCCGCCCCGATCCGAGCACCACCACCCGGTCCGCCAGCCGGTCGGCCTCCTCCAGGTACTGGGTGGTCAGCAGTGTCGTGGTGCCTCCCTGCCGGAGTTCCTCCACGACGCTCCACACCTCCTCGCGGCTGCGGGGGTCGAGTCCGGTGGTGGGCTCGTCGAGGAAGAGCACGGGGCGGTCGACGACGAGGCCGGCCGCCAGGTCCAGCCGCCTGCGCATGCCGCCGGAGTACTCCCTGACCGGCCGGCCGCCGGCGTCCGACAGGCGGAACCGCTCCAGGAGCTCGTCGGCCCGCCGGGCGGCGTTCCGGGAGCCGAGCCGCAGCAGGCGCCCGAAGAGGACCAGGTTCTCCCGCCCGGTCAGCACCTCGTCCAGCGCGGCGAACTGGCCGGTGAGCGCGATGGAACGGCGCACCTCCTCCGGCTCGGCCACCACGTCGTGCCCCGCCACCCGCGCGTGCCCGCCGTCGGGACGCAGCAGGGTGGTCAGGCAGTCGATGGCGGTGGTCTTCCCCGCACCGTTGTGCCCCAGCAGACCGAGCAGGGTGCCCGGGGCCACCGAGAACGTCACATCCTCCAGCGCGGTCTTCTCCCCGTAGCGTTTGCGGAGTCCCTCGACCTCGATTCCGGCCCCAGGCAATCGTCTTCCTCCCGCCCGTCGGTCATTTCCCTCGCGAGTCCGCCGGCCTTTCTCACCCCTCCTGCTGGGAGGCGGGGGTCTGCTGATGGAACATCAGCTTCCAGCCTTCCTCCCGGCGTACCCAGACGCTGGACATGTACAACCTGAAGGTGCCCCTTCCGGTGACGTCGGCGGTGGCCCGGTAGGTGACGACGGCGGAGTCCGGCGACAGCGGGACGAGGCGGCGGTCGTCCAGCCTGAA
This sequence comes from Streptomyces barkulensis, assembly GCF_002843305.1. Lineage (GTDB taxonomy): Bacteria > Actinomycetota > Actinomycetes > Streptomycetales > Streptomycetaceae > Streptomyces > Streptomyces barkulensis. The sequence goes on along the minus strand of NZ_PGSG01000059.1, from coordinate 10,929 downwards.
GTTCTCGAACGGTGACTCGTTGCCGTCGATCTCGGCCACCAGGTCGTCGCCCGTGGCCACTCCGTCGTGCTCGACCACGAGGGTTTCCGGGGTGACGAGTCGCCGGTAGAAGTCGCCGTTCGCGGAGGAGATGGCCTCCCAGCCCGCTTCCTCCAGGGCGAAGAGTTCCTTCTCCATGGTGTTTCGGTCGATTTCGGTCATTTTTGGCTTGTTCCTTTCTTCTTCGCTTCTGTCCCGCTTCTTTTCATTGTTCCCCCCCGGCCCCTCGCCGTCCCCACCGACTCGCGGCGGCCACGGCGCCGTTCTCAGGGGGTGGACGGCCACTCCAGACCCGCCGGGGCTCCGCGGCCCAGGTCCGCCAGTACGGCTCCCAGCACCGCCACAGGGCGCTCCAGCAGGTAGAAGTGGCCTCCGGGGAAGACGTGCAGACGGAACGGGCCCGACGAGCGGGACCGCCACGCCTGTGCCTCCTCGGGAGTCACCTCGGGGTCACTGTCCCCGGTCAGCGCGGTGAGCGGGGTGCGCAGCCGGCGGCCCTCCGGCGGCCGGTAGGTCTCGATCAGCCGGTAGTCCGCCCGCAGCGACGGCAGGACGAGACTCCGCAGCGCCGGGTCCGAGAACAGCGCCTCGTCCGTGCCGCCCAGTCGCCTCAGATCCGCCAGCAGGGCTTCGTCCCCTCCCTCGTGCACCGACACGGGGTCACGGGTCCCCGGGGCGGGGCGACCGGAAACGAACAGCCGCAGCAACGGCCTTCCGGTGTGCTCCTCCAGCCGTGCGGCGACCTCCGCCGCGACCGCGGCCCCCATGCTGTGCCCCAGCAGCACCAGACCGTCCCCGGAGACGGGGGCCAGGGCCGCGGCGAGGGGACCCGCCAACTCCTCCATCCGGGTCGCGCACGGCTCCCCGGTGCGGTCGTGGCGTCCGGGGTACTGCACCGCCAGCAGCTCGACGCCGCCGGGGAGCAGCGGCGCGAAGGGCCGGAAGGAGCCCGCGGCGCCCCCCGCGTGGGGGAAGCAGACCAGCCTGATCCGCTGTCCGGAACCGGAACCGGAACCGGACCGGGAGCCGGAACCCTGTCCGTCCAGCGGGCGCAGCCAGCGCCGCCGCTCCTCCTCGCCCCGGTCGGGGCCGGTGACGATCCGCGTCGTCCGGTTCAGGCGCATCGCGGCACCTCCGGTTCCCCGGCCAGTTCCCCGGCGCCGATCGGCCTCACGGCCGCCCCGTCGGTCAGTTCCGGCGGGCCCAGCCGCACGGCGGCGTCCCGCCAGGCGTGCGAGACGGCGAGTTGGGCGTGCCCCTCGGCCAGCGGATGGCGCCCCTCGCGCACGGCCTCGTGCAGTTCCGTCAGCGCGCGCAGCGCGGCGTCCGGCCACAGTCTCCCCACGACCTCCCGGTAGCTGGGGGCCGCGGCATCGCCCAGCGGGGTGGTCGCGGCATGGTCGAGATGGTCGGCCGCCGCCTCCTCCAGCCGCGTCAGCGACCGCTCCCCGGACGGGAAGTGGGGGCGCGGGCTCCACAGCAGCGGCCCGTGGGTGTCGGACAACGTCAGACTGCCGCCGTCCGTACCGAGCGTGATCCGGTGCAGCAGATGGGCGTGGTTGTCCGGATCCGACGGGTTCAGCTGGTTCTGCACGCGCAGGGTCAGCGGTACGTCGCGCACCGTCCCGGTCAGGGTGTGGAACACCGGGGTGGGCCGCGCGTCGTCGAAGGACCACGGCCGCAGTCCGCCCAGGGCCAGCCGCAGGATGTCGAACAGGTGGTAGAAGACCTGGAGTCCGCAGGCCGCGTCGGCGTAGAGCACCGGCCGGCGGGCGGCGAGCCTGCGGGCCGCGGCGATGAACCTCCGCACCGGCTCGACCCGCACGTAGTGGGTACTGACCCGGAAGACCACCCCCGCCCGGCGCGCCACACGCAGCGACTGCGCCAACTCGTCGTGGTGCAGCGGCCCCTCCTGCAGGACGTGGACGCCCCGCTCCATCAACTGCCGGGCCAGCTCGCTCCCGGGCCCGCCGTTCACTCCGGCGTACACCGCGACCACGGCGATGTCGGTGTCGGCCGGCAACTGCCCGGGATCGGTGTACAGGGGCACGCCCGCGCGTTCGGCGCAGGCCCGCGACCGCTCGCTGCCGCGGGCGAGGACACCGGTCAGCCGCAGGTCCCCGGCTCCCCGCGGCGCGTCCGGGCCGCCGGCCTCCAGCGCACGCAGGTAGACCCGGCCGAACCCGGTCCCGCAGACCACCACGTTCGCCGTCACAGCACTCCCTCCTCCACCGGCGGGGCGTCCTCTTCCTCTTCCTCCGCCGACGGGGTGTCCTCGATGATCCGCGGGCGGCCGATCCCCGGCATGGCGGCCAGCCGGTCCAAAGCCGTACGGGCGTCGACGGCCTCGTCCGCCGGAAGCGGACCGGGCGTCACCTCCCCGGCCAGCACACACCGGACGACGAACGCGGTGAACGCGGCGGTGAGCGCGTAGCTGTCGTCGGCCCGCAGCACCAGGGTCCGGCGGTGGGGGCGGCCGTCGCGCTCCCCCTCCAGCCGGAAGACCATGAGCTGGTACGGCGTGCGGCCGAACAGGTCCAGTTCCGCGGCGCGGACCAGCCGCCCGGCCGCCTCCCGCAGGTCTCCGTCCGAGGGGGAGGACAGCGCGCGCAGCGCGTGCCCGCCGTCGAAGACGTTGTACCAGTGGGCCTCGGCCAGCCCCAGGTCCCGGGCCAGCCGCTCCGTCTCGGCGCTGAGGAACGGGTACGCCGTGACGGGCCCGGGGAAGAAGGGCAGCTCCGCGTCGGTGAGCGGGGCCAGGGCGCCGGGCACCCGGCGCCCGCCGGACCACGCGCCGAGGGAGCGCCCGCCGCCGTCCCGGGCGCCGGCCACGTAGTCCTGTGCCGATGCCCAGGTGAAGCGGTCCCGGCCGCCGACGTACGCGACCAGCCGCTTCGGCCGGTCGAGGCCGGTGGCCAGCGCGCGGGGCAGCAGTGCCGAGAGACCGGGCACCATCCCCGCGCCCAGCACCGCGCACAGCCCTCCGTCCGGTTCCCCGAACTCCTCGGACTCCGGCGCGTCGAGCAGTTCCTCGCCCGACGCGCCCACGTAGTGCGCGCCCCCGGCCAGCGCGGCGCGCAGCACCCGGGGCGCCGTGCGCCGGGCGGGCCCCGTGCAGTCCACGACCACGTCGCACCTCCTGGCGAACCGTTCCAGACCGTGCGGGTCGTCCACGTCGACCACCACCCGCTCATGACCGGGCGACCGCTCCAGCCGCGCCCGGTCGCGGCCGCCCAGCAGCACCCGGGCGCCACTGTCCACCAGCAGAGGGGCGAGATGTCCTCCGACGGCACCACCGGAGCCGAGCAGACCGAGCACGGCGGTCACCGGCCGCCTCCCCGGTGCAGCCGGTCCAGCTCGCGCGCGACACGGCCGACGTGCGGCGGGCGCATACAGGAGAAGTGGTCGCCGGGCACGTCGACGATCTCGAGCTCACCCAGGCACAGTTCCCCCCAGAACTCCGTCATGTCCGCACGCAGCCAGGGCAGGAAGCCGGTCGCCTCGTCCTCGCGCAGCAGGACGACATCGCCCGCGTACGGCATGGCCCGGTGCCGGGTGACCGCCGTCATGCTCGTGCGGTACAGGGAGTAGACCGCCTCCAGGTCCATCGGGAATCCGTCGCCCCCGCTCTCGCCGCCCCCGCTCTCGCCGTCGCCGCGTGCCGCGCGGCCGATCGCGGCGAGCCGCTCCCGCTGCGGCACCTTCCGCAGCGCGGCGAACCTGCGTGCCGCCTCCTCCACCACGAGGCCCCCGGTCAGGGAGTCCGGGGATCCGGAGGGCACCCGGCCGGGCGTGCGCTCCAGCACCGCCCGGAAGACGTGCGCGGTCGCGGCGTCGTCGGGATAGCCGAGCTCCTCGGTGTCGGCGTTCAGCAGCCGCGCGAAGACGTACTCCAGCACCAGTTCGTCCTCAATGGTGTGGGGCAGTGCGTAACTGCTCACGATGGTCAGGTTCTCCACCAGCGCCCCCGACTCGGCCAGCTGCCGGGCGACCTCCGTGGCCAGCAGCCCGCCCATGCAGTAGCCGACGACCTGGAAGCGGGTGTGCCCGGTCTCCAGCAGGCAGCGCGTGTAGTGGGCCGCACGCCGCACGATGAGGTCCTCGGGATCCTCCCGCGCGTACGGCTCGTGCGCGGGGACGGCGAGCCCCACCAGCGGGCCCGGTCCGTCCAGCAGCGGTATCAGCGGCCGGTAGGCGGCCAGCGTGCCCATCCCGTCGTGGACCAGCACGCGCATCGCCGCGTCCCCGGCTCCCTCCGGTCCCTCCGCGCCGGACCCGGAGGGACCGGCGCCGCCGAGCGGGACCAGCGGCGAGTCGGCCGGGCCGTCCCCGCCGGCGCCTTCGGTGTGCTCGCGGGAGTCGCGCAGGAACTCCGCCAGGGCGGCCACCGTCGGACGGCTCAGCACGGCGCGCAGCACCGTGTCGTACAGCAGCCCGGCCGCCTCGGGGATCTCCTCGCGGACACGCCCCGCCAGCCGCGCCACCAGCAGCGAGTCCCCGCCCAGCCGGTAGAAGTCGTCGTCGCGCCCCACCCGGGGCAGCCGCAGCAGGTCGGCCCACACGGCGGCGACGCGCCGCTCCAGGTCGTCCAGGTGCTCCGCTCCGCCGGGCAGTTCGGTGCCGTCGGGGGCGCGGTGCCGTTGTGCCCAGCCGCGCAGCACCGCGGTGTCGGTCTTGCCGTTGGCGGTCAGCGGCAGGTCGTCGAGGAGTTCGAGCCGTGCGGGCAGCATGTACTCCGGGACGCGCCGGGCGGCGTGCTCCAGCACGTCCTCGGGGCGCACGGGGATCCGGTCCGCCTTGAAACGGGCCGCGAAGACGCGCTGCCCCAGCGGTGCCGTCACGCCGTCGGCGTGCGGCAGTTCCAGGACGGTGTCCGCGCCGGCCTCCCGGAGCAGGCGCCGCCACTGCCCGGAGTCGAGGAAGGTCTGGTCCCGCCCCCGGCGCAGGTCCTCGTAGTCCCACTTGGCCGGATCCCTGTCGGGCATCATGAACTCCATCGAGGTCATGATCTGCACGTTCTCCCGCGTGGTCTCGATGAAGACCAGCCACCCCCCGGGAGCCAGCAGTTCGCGCAGCCGCGCCAGGACGGTGCCCACATGCCGGGCGTTGTGCAGGACGTTGGCGCACAGCACCACGTCCTGCGAGTTCGGGAGCCGGCCCTGCTCCCGCGCGTCGCCGTTGATGTCGAACAGGCCGTAGTCGACACGGTCGCCGAAACGTCGCCGGGCCTCGCCCAGGAAGAACTGCGACACGTCGGTGAAGAGGTAGCGCACATCGGTGTCGGCGATCTCCGGGACGAGCACGGTGCTGGTCCCGCCGACGCCCGCGCCCACCTCCAGCAGCCGCAGTGGCCCCTCGTGCGACGCGGCCAGCTCGCGGACCAGCCCGACGACGGCGTGGTTGACGTAGCGGCTGAGGACGTTGTCGCGGTAGGCGGCGTAGGAGAGGTCCAGCCCTCCCTCGGGGAAGAGCAGCGGCAGCGGATCGATCTCGTCGCGCAGCAGTTCGGGCAGTCGCTCGGCGCAGGTGCGGAAGTAGCCGATGAGGTCGGCCTTGTACCACTCCTCGCGCTGGAGCGCGTCCACCTCGCGCCACGCCGCGTCCAGGTCCTCCCCGCCGACGGGCCCGGCCGCCGCGTAGGCGTCGCCGTGGCGGGTGAGCAGGCCCTCCTCGGTGAGGGACTTCAGCCAGCGGCGCACCAGCCGGTGGTGGCAGGGCGCCGCCGCCGTCGCCTCCAGCACCTCGGGCACGGTGTGGCGGTCGCCGGGCGACCGGAACAGGCCCTGCCGGTTGAAGGCGTGCAGCATGGCCAGCAGGCCGGCCCGGTCCAGCCGCCGCATGAACTCCGCCAGCTCGGCGGGGTCGACGTCCCGGACCGCGGCGTCCCCGCGGGCCGAGGCCGCCGCCAGGAACCGCTCGGTGCCGCGGTCCGGTACCGGCCGCGCCCCGGTGGCCAGCCGGGCGTACGCCAGCAGGCGGCGCTCCAGCGGCCCGTCGCCGTCGACCAGCGCGTGGGCCGACACCACGGCCGGGTGGGAGGAGAGGGCCGCCTCGGTCTCGGCCAGCTCGATCCGGTGACCCCGGATCTTGACCTGGCGGTCCTGCCGGCCGAGGAACTCGATGACGCCGTCATCGCCGTACACCCCCCTGTCCCCGGTGCGGTACAGCCGCTCACCGGTGCGGGGGTGGTGCACGAACCGCTCGGCGGTCCTCTCCGCGTCGCCCAGGTATCCCAGGGCGAGGCCGGCCCCGCCGATGTACAGCTCGCCGGGCACGTGCTCCGGGCAGGGCCGCAGCCACGGGTCCAGGACGTGGAAGGTCTGGTTGGCCAGCGGCTTGCCGTACGGGATGCTGCGCCAGGCCGGATCCACCTCGCCGACGGGGTGGGCGATGGACCACACGGCCGCCTCGGTCGCGCCGCCGAGACTCACCGGCCGCAGGCCGGGCAGGCGGCGGCGGACCCGGTCGGGCAGGGTCACGGGGATCCAGTCGCCGCTGAGCAGGGCCAGCCGCAGTGCGTCCAGACCGGCGACGGGCTCGACGGCGAGGTAGTCCTCCAGCAACTGGAGCTGGGCGGGGACGGAGTTCCACACGGTCACCCGGTGCTCGGCGAGCAGCTGCGCCCAGTGCGAGGGGTCGGCGCGCCGCTCCGGGTCGGGCAGCACGAGGGTGCCGCCGGCGCCCAGCACGCCGAACACGTCGTACACCGACAGGTCGAAGCCCATGCCCGCCAGGCCGAGCACACGGTCCTCCGCGGTGACGTCGAACCGCCGGTTGACGTCCCGCAGCGTGTTGAGGGCCGCCCGGTGCGAGACCATCACCCCCTTGGGCGCACCGGTCGATCCGGAGGTGTAGACGACGTACGCCAGGTCGTCCGGGCCGGCGGGCGGGGCCCCGGCGCCTTCGCCGTCCCGTCCGCGGACGTCGAGTGTGTCCACCGCGACGGCGTGCCGACCGCAGTCGTCCACCGGCAGGGACCACGACTGGACCAGCACGTGGCGGACCGCGGCGTCGTCGAGGATCCGGTCGCGGCGCAGCCGCGGCTGGGAGGCGTCGAGCGGCAGGTAGGCGCAGCCGGCCAGCAGGGTTCCCAGGGCCCCGGCCACCTGTTCCCAGCCCTTGTCCATGACCAGGCCGACCACCTCCCCGGGCGTGCACCCGGCCTCCCGCAGCCGTGCGGCCACCGCCTCCGCCCGGTCGAGCAGTTCGCCGTAACTCAGGGTCCGCCCGCGGGAGACGACCGCCGGCCGGTCGGGGTACGCCCGCGCGGCGGCCACCAGGTCGTCGTGGAGCAGCGCGTCCGGCAGGGGGGCCGCGGTGTCGTTCGCCGCGTCCCGGCGCCGCTGCTGATCCTGCGGCAGCGGGACCGGGGAGGGCTCCTCCCAGACGGCCGCGTCGTCGCCCAGCCGGCGCAGCAGTGCCACCAGCGCGTCGAACATCTCCTCCGCCACGCCCGGGAGCAGGACCCCCTCGCGCACGTCCCAGCGCAGGTCCAGGCAGCCGTCCGACTCCACCGCCTGCGCGTCGATCCACACCTGCGGCGTCTGGCTGATCCCGTGGACGGGGCGCTCGGCCGGGTCGTCCTGCGCGGCGGCCTCCCCGGAGCCGCCGGCGTCCCCGGCGGCCCCGAGGGTACTGGTGAAGACCACGGGCAGCAGCGCCGCGGCGGATCCGCGCCGCCGCGCCAGCTCCCGCATCACCTCCACCCCGCTGTGGAGCCGGTGGTCCATGTCCTCCCACATCCGCTGCTGCAGCGCGCGGGCGCGCTCCCCGAACGGCGAGAGGGGGGCGGTGTCCACCGCCAGCGGGCTGACGGTGGTGAAGTCGCCGACGAGCCGGTCCACCTGCGGGTGCAGCGGCTCCCGGTTGAGCAGGGTGAGGTTGAGGCAGAACCGCGGCTTCGCGCTCCACCGGCCGATCACCTCGGCGAGCGCGGCCAGTACCGTCGCGGACGGTGTGAGGTTCCACCGGGCGGAGGCCCGGCGGACCGCCTGCCACTGCTCCGGGGAGAGGGCCGAGGACAGCCGGTGAAAGCGCCCGGGCAGGTACTCGGCCCCCTCGCGCACGGGGAGTTCCGGGGCGGTGGGCAGCTCGTCCAGCCGGCGTGTCCAGTACTGGCGGTCACGCTCGTAGGCGGGGCTCTCCCGGCGGCGCGCGGCCGCGCTCAGGTAGTCGCGGAAGGTGATGTCGAGCGGGGGCGGCGTCAGGCCGTCGTAGAGCATCCGCAGCTCGCGCATCAGCGTCCGCACGCTGAGGTAGTCCGCGATCAGGAAGTCGACCGACACGTGCAGCACCGCGCAGGCGTCGGTCAGGGTCACGCGCAGCGCGAACAGCGGCCACCGCTCGGGGTCGTGGACGCTGTGGTCCATCGCGGCACGCACCTCGGCCCTGGCCCTGTGGGCTTCCGCGGGGGAGGCGCCGCGTACGTCCGTCACCTCGATCCGGTAGTCGGGCACCTCCGGGAGGACCCGTTGGTGGCCGTCCAGGGAGATCACCGCGCGCAGCATGTCGTGCCGCTCGACGAGCCGGTTCCAGGCCGACTCCAGCCGTGCGGGGTCGAGTTCGGCGTACTCCATCTCCGCGTAGACCTGGCAGCCCACCCCTCCGTAGGCGAAGGCCTCGCGCCGGCCCAGCAGGTACGCGGACTGCACGTCGGTGAGGGGGAACGGGTCGTACCGGTGCTCAAGATCGCGGACGACCGGCGGCGACTCCGCCCGCAGGCACGCCAGGACGGCCTCCTTGCGGGCGGCCAGCGCCTCGCGCCACTCGTCGGTGAGAACGCCGCGGGGGGCCCTGAACCTCAGCCGTCCCCCGTCCTCCCACAACTGGACTCCGCGTTCGCGCAGATCCGCCACCAGGGTCTCCGGTGTACGGGCAGTGTCTGCTGACAGGGTCACAGGGAGCCCTCCTCGAAGCTGTCGATCAGTGCGGCGGTCTCGGCGACGGTCGGAGCCGAGAAGAGTTGCCGGAGAGTGACCTCGACGCCGTGGCGCTCACGCAGCGCCTGGGCCATGCGGGTGGCGATGAGGCTGTCGCCGCCGAGGGAGAAGAAGTTGTCGTCCCGGTGGATGCCGGAGACGTTCAGCAGTTCCTCCCACACGGCCGCCACGGCCTCCTCGGCGGGACCCCGCGGCGGCTGCGAACCGCCGCCGGACCGCTCCTCGGAGAACAGGTCGGCCACCGTCCGCCGGTCGATCTTGCCGTTGGGGGTCAGCGGCATGGCGTCCAGGACGAGGCAGACCTGCGGGATGGCGTAGGAGGGCAGCCTCTGGGCGAGGAAGTCCTCCAGGTCCTCGAGCACTGAGTCGTCCCCGGCCGCCTCCGGGTCCGGGGTGACGGCGGCTGCGAGTTGGTGGGTGTGGGGGGTTTTGAGGGCGGTGGCGGTGGTGATGTGGGGGTGTTGGGTGAGGGCGGTTTCGATTTCGCCGAGTTCGATGCGGTGGCCGTTGATCTTGATTTGGTGGTCGGTGCGGCCGAGGAATTCGAGGGTGCCGTCGGGCCAGTAGCGTCCGAGGTCTCCGGTGCGGTACCAGCGGGTGTGGTGGGTGTGGGGGAATTTGCGGTCGGTGGTGTGGGGGTCGTTGTGGTAGCCGAGGGCGAGGCTGTGGCCGCCGATCCACAGTTCGCCGGGGACCCAGTCGGGGGCGTCGTGTCCGTGGTGGTTGACGACGCGGTAGTGCTGGTTGCGCAGGGGGCGGCCGTAGGGGATGGAGGTCCAGTGCGGGGGGATGGTGGTGATGTGGTGGTGGTTGGACCAGATGCCGGCTTCGGTGGCGCCGCCGAGGGCGATGAGGGTGCAGTGGGGGAGGTGGTGGGTGAGGCGGGGGTGGAGGTCGAGGGGGACCCAGTCGCCGGAGACGAGGGCGAGGCGGAGGGTGGGGGGTAGGGGGTGGTCGTCGGTGGTGGTGGTCAGGAGCATGTCCAGCAGGGCTGGGACGGTGTTCCAGATGGTGGGGTGGTGGGTGTGGGCGAGGTGGTGCCAGTGGTCGGGGTCGGTGCGGTGGTCGTGGTGGGGGAGGATGAGGGTGCCGCCGGCGGTGAGCAGGCCGAAGGTGTCGTAGACGGAGAGGTCGAAGTCCAGGGCGGACAGGGCCAGGACGCGGTCGTCGGCGGTGACGTGGCAGCGGTCGTTGAGGTCGGTGATGGTGTTCATGGCGGCGCGGTGGGAGACGGCCACGCCCTTGGGTTCGCCGGTGGATCCCGATGTGAAGATCACATAGGCCAGGGTGTCGGGGTCCTGGGGCAGGGGTGCGTCCAGCGGGGCGGAGGCGGCGCAGTCGGCCAGGGGCACCGTCGCCGGTTCTCCGGGCTGTTCGTCCGCGGTCTCTCCCGTCAGCACGGTGCGTACTCCGGCGCGTTGGTAGATCCGTTTGCGGCGTTCGGGTGGCTGGTCGACGCCGACGGGGACGTAGGCGGCTCCGGCGGCCAGGATGCCGAGGACGGCGGCGATCTGGTCGGGTCCCTTGGGGAGGGTGACGGCGATCGGTTCGCCCGGGGTGGTGCCGCGGTCCAGCAGGGTTGTGGCGATGCGCAGGGCCTGGTCGGCGAGGTCGTGGTAGGTGGTGTGGCCGTCGGGGGTGAGCAGGGCGGTGCGGTGGGGGGTGCGGGCGGCGTGGGTGAAGAAGCCGTCGTGCAGGAGGGTGTCGGGCAGGGGGCCGGTGGTGTCGTTGGCGGTGGCGCGGACGAGGCGCTGCTCGGGTGGGAGCAGTGGGGGCAGGGGGGTGTTCCAGTCGTGGTCGCCGAGGTGGTCGAGCAGGCGGGTGTAGGTGGTGAACATGGCGTCCAGGACGCCGGGCGGGAAGAGTTCCTCGACCGCGTCCCACACCAGCAGCAGGCCGCCGTCCTGCTCGATCACCTGGTGGTCCAGCCACACCTGCGGCGTCTGCGACA
>NZ_PGSG01000058.1 GCF_002843305.1 Streptomyces barkulensis | reverse complement strand
GCGGTGTGGCCGTGCCCGGCGTAGGCCCAGTGGGCGACGGTCAGCACGGTCGCCTCGGGGTGGGCGTCGGGGTCGGGCAGGCCGAGGGCGGCGCGTTGTTCGGCGGCGCGGTAGTCGGCGCGGACTTGGCGCAGCGCGCCGAGGGTGGTGGAGTAGCGGCGGGATTTGGTGGAGAAGTGGCCGCGGAAGCCGAGCATGTGCGCCCACTGGCGCAGCTTGCGGTCCGGGTAGAGCCGGTGCAGGTCGAGGCAGGCCGCGATCAGCCGCTTGGGATGCTCGGGAATGTCCAGCAGATCGAGGGCTTCGGTGTTGCCGATCCGGTGGTCTACCGTGCCGGTGGTCTCGGCGGCTTTGGTGGCGTACTTGGCGACGTAGGAGGCGACGGCCTGTTCGGTGATCTCCCCGCCGTCGAAGGCGCTGATGGGCTGGATGTCGAGCTGGGTGCCCCAGCGCAAGGTTCGGGCGGGCTGGGTGCCGGCGGCGGGCACGGTGACGGCGACGCGGGCGGCGGCGGCGCGGATGGCGTTGGTCAGCAGCTCCACGGTGGCCCACTGGGGCGGGGCGGAGTCGGGTCCGTCGGGGCCGTCGAAGCGGATGACGGCGTGGAAGTGGACCGCGCCCCGGCGCTGGTACTCGGCGACCTTGCCGAAGGCCACCCGGAGCACCTGGTGGCAGGCTTTCTGGGTCCGTCCGGTCTGGCGGGCGACTTCCCGGCGCAGGTAGATGGTGAAGTACCGCCACAGCTCGGAGGCGTGGTTGTTCCACAGCACCGCGCCCGCGTAGTCGTAGGTGTCGGGGTCGAGCGGGGTGCCCAGCTCGGGCGCGTTCTCGCGGTGGCGGGCACCGCAGCGGCACCGGCCGCGGGCGGGACGGTTGTGCACCGGGCCGAAGGACGGTGCGGTGAGGGTGGCGAAGACGCGGGGGTGGTCGCGGACGGCCTCGGCCACGCCCTTGGAGCGGTCGCCGGTCAGTCCGGCGCGGATGAGGTGAAAGGTGTCTCCGGCGTAGGTCCAGGCGCAGGACGGGCAGCGCGAGGCGCGGCGGTTGCCGCAGGCCACCCGCAGGCGTCCGCCGGGCTCACCGTCGGTGGAGTAGGCGTGCAGGACGGTGCCGGTGGTGCGGTCGAGGGTCTTGGTGGAGCCGGTCAGGTGGATGGGGTCGGCGCAGCCGCCGGTGCGGCGCACCTGCTCTTGCCAGCGGTCAAAGCCGGGGGACCCGGCCACCCGCAGGAAGTCCTGCCAGGTGATCGGGTCCACTCCCGCCAGCGTGGCGGCGTCGGTCATGGGCGCGGTCACCGCCCGGCGCGGATCAGGACGGTGGCGCGGGGGGCGTGGCCGGTGCCTCGGCAGGCCGGGCAGACCACGCGGACGGTCACGCGGGTGCCGTCGCGGTGGCGGGTGCCGGTGGTGATGGCCACGGCCGGGAAGCCGTCGCAGTCGCGGCAGATCGGCCGGTGCGGAGCGTGCTGGGGCATGATGAGGTCCTCTCTTTCGGATCTGCGGATCTGGAAGGGAAAGGAGGCGTCCGGGGCGGCGGAAACTTGGCGGTTGAGGCCGCCCCGGAGGCCGTTCAGCGGCGGTGCTGGTTGTTGAGCAGGGAGCGCAGGACGACCGCGCACACGGCCCCGGCCACGGCCGGGGACGGGGCCGCGGGCGTGGCCGGGGCCGTGTAGGTGTCGGGCGGCGGGTAGGTGGGGCGGAACATCGACATCGTGAGGTTCTCCCTTCTGGAGGTCAGGCGGTGCAGCGGTGGGTGCGGGCGGCCAGCTCGGCGGCCGAGCGGCTGTCGTAGTCGGCGGAGAAGCCGCAGCGCGGGGCGGTGCAGGCGGCGGTGTGCTTGTCGCGGCCCCGGCCGTCGTAGTAGGTGCCGACCTGGACCGGGCCGATACGGGTCACGTCGCGGAAGCGGTTCGGGCGAGCCATGAGCAGTCCTCCTTGTTAGGCGAGTTGGGCGGCGATGGCGTCGGCCATCGGGGCGGGCACCCCGAGGCGGGCGCGCAGGGTGTCGGGGTCGATGGGTGTGCCGGTGCGGGCGCGGTGGGCGTCGGCGACCTTGCGGGCGTGCTCGACCAGCGCGGCCGGAACCGGCGGAGCAGCAGCCGGAGCCGGAGCCGGGTCGGCAACCGGGGCCGGTTCGGGCGCAACCGGGGCCGGGGCGGGGTCGAGTTCGGGGACCGGGTCCGGCTCGACGGCCGGGGCGGCCGGTTCCGGTACGCGTTCGACGACCGGGGCAGCCGAGGGCTCCGGTGCAGTGGCCGGCGCATCCGGCTCCGGCTCCGGGGTGGTGTCGGGGGTGGTGTGGGCCAGCAGGGTGCCGCCGAAGAAGGCCAGCGCGGGCCAGCCAGCGACGAGGATGCGCAGCCAGGCGGGCACGTCACCGAGGTCGAGGAGTCCGGCGGTGGCGACGTTCGCGCCGAGCGAGGCGGCCAGGGCGATGACGAACCAGCACCAGGCCGGGCCCGCCGGGAGGTCGGCGGCTTGCAGGGTGCGGATGCGGTGCCAGGCGGCGACCAGCAGCAGGTCCACGCTGATGGGGTATGCCCAGGCTTTCCAGCCGTCCTGACCGGCCGCGGCCGCCAGGTCGTGCAGGTGGGCGAAGGACAGGGCACCGGCGATGACGGCCTGGATCAGCACGGCGTCGAGGCGGAGTTTGGTGCGCACGGGGAGCACCTCCTTTCCGGGGAGGTCGAAGGGGCAGGGGGTCAGTAGCGGTCGGGGGTGGGGTCGATGCCCGAGCCCAGGCAGCGCGGGCAGATCACCTCAGAGGTGCCGACCCGGCGCTGACTGCGGCCGACGCAGACGGACTCGGTCTCCCAGCCCGAGCCCCGGCAGACGGGGCAGGCGGGCTCGGCGGCCGGGGCGGTGCGCTTGCCGCGAGCGGTGGTCCTGCGTGCGGGCATGGCGATCACGGCCTTTCAGGCATGGCGGGGGTAGGGACGTGGCGCGAAGACGGCCGCGCCCACCGATGAGGAGAGAGGGGGTTAGTCGGTGACCGGGGCCGGTTTGACCAGCGACGGCCGCTCATCCGCATCCGGCACGGCCGGGGCGGCGGGCCGCCAGG
>NZ_PGSG01000057.1 GCF_002843305.1 Streptomyces barkulensis | reverse complement strand
GGGTACCTCCGCGCTGGCGCGCGGAGCAGCAAACCGCGGCGCTGCGCGCCGCGGTTGCGGCTCGCTGCGCTCGCCGTTCGACGCTTCGCGTCGGGCCTTCGCTGCGCTTCGGCCCCGTGCTGCGCACGGGTGGCTCCCTCCGCTTCGCTGCGGGAGCCGAAAGCCGGCGCTGCGCGCCGGAGGCCCTCGCTGCGCTCGGGGCCGGCCGCTGCCGCTGCGCTTCCCGGCGGCCGGGAGCGGCCCGCGATGCGGGCCGAAGGGGTTCCGCTGTGCTCCACCCCTCGGCACCCACCCAGGCGGGTGGCTGGGGTGGGCGGCTGTCAGCGGGTGAGTGGGGGGCGGGGGTTGGGCCGACTATGGGAGGGGGTGCGGGGCGGTGGTGTGGGTGACGGGTGGTCACGGGGCGAGGAGTTGGGCGGGTTGGGGTGGCGGGTTCCCAATGCGCGGGGATGCATCAGTGTGTAGAGTCTGGGAAAACACACCACCCCCGGAGAACGAGGAACCGGCCCGTGCATGACGAGTGGGAGGCCCTGAAAATCCGCGCACGCGCAGCGGTGCGGCGCAGATCTACGGGTATGGCGCCGGAGCAGGTCGGGTGACACGGACGAGACGCGGGTGTTGGAGCGAGGGGTTTTCTAGGTTTCGCATTGGTTCAGGGGTTTTCCCTGTCTTTCGTTGCTGCGCAGCACTCCAGGAAAGCGTCGGAAACGGATCGTGAGAAGTCGCTTTCCTCATCTGGTGTCACGATGGTCACCAAGGAGAATCCCGCTCCGGCCAGCGTGACGGGGTAGGGCTGATGCTTGAGTCCCACATGCGGGTAGGGGTCCTCCAGGGTCTTCAGTTTCAGGGAGTGCCACCGCGCGGGTTGGTAGAAGAAGGCCACAGGGCCCTCTCCTCTTCTATCCAAGGAGTACCCCTCCGTGTCCCAGAGCGACTCCATGTCTTCGTCTCGGGACAGCAGCACCTCCGCTTGCCCGGCCGGGAGCCGGTGCCGGCCGGGGAGCCACGGCGAGAAATCCGCTTCTGCTTCGTCGGTGTCAACGGCGACCCGGAGGCCGGGCCAGCGCACCCGCCAGCGCCCGAGGAAGCGTTCGATCACCACGGGCGCAGGTCCGGACACCACAACGACCTGATCGAATCCAGTGATCACAACCCGCTCCGTCCAGACACCGGCCCACCCTAGCTGCCGAGCTGCCCCGGGCGCCGGTGCCAGCTCGGCAGCAGCCACCCCACCACAGCGGCGGTCCGGTCCCCGGAACACATCCCGGAAAGAGGACCGGAACCGATACAGGCAGCACCGCGGAAAAGCAGTCGCGCAAACAGCGCAGACACCCATTTTCCGCGCCGAGAGCGGCGCGGAAAAGCATGGCCATACATGCGCTGCGAAAAGACGTTGAGAGAAACAGAACCGGGAGATGAAACATGGGGAGTATCAGGCTTCGGCCACATCAGGTGGAAGCGGTGGACGCGATTGTCCGCGCGCTGGAATACCGTGCAGGACGCGATGTGCCGGCCGAGGGGCTGCGGGTCACGGCGGTGGCCGCCACCGGCGCGGGCAAGACCCTGATCGCCGCCGAGGCCGCGCGTCGCCTGGAGCCGCGGGGGCGGGTGCTGGTCATGGTGCCCACCCTGGACCTGCTCACCCAGACCGTTCAGGCGTGGCGGAAGGCCGGCCACACCGGCCCCGCCGTCGCGGTGTGCTCCCTGGAAGGAGACACCGTCCTGGAGGCGTTGGGGGTGCGGTGCACCACCAACGCGATCCGGCTGGCGCTGTGGGCCGGGAACGGGCCGGTCACGGTGTTCGCCACCTACGCCTCCCTCGCGCCCCGCCAAAAGCCCGGCCCGGCCGACCCGGACGAGGCGATGGTCCAGGTGCCCGGACCACTGGAGGCCGCCCTCCAGGGTGCCTACGGGCAGCAACTGGCACCGTTCAGGCTCGCGGTGGTCGACGAGGCCCACCGCACCAGCGGGGCTCTGGCCAAGCCCTGGGCCGCCATCCACGACAACCGCCGCATCCCGGCGGCACGGCGGCTGTACCTGACCGCCACACCACGCATCTGGGAACCAGCCACCCCTGGGCGGCCGGACGAGGCAGAGGCCACAGAGGGCAGGAACGGGACGCGGAAGGCCCCAGAGGACCGGGGCGGGACTCAGGAGACCACAACCCCGAAGAGCACCGGAAAGGCAGCAGAAGGCGCCTCGGAGGCCGTTGCGGCTCTCCCCGGGCAGGTGGTCGCGAGCATGGACGACGAACGCCTCTACGGGCCGCACGTCTTCACGTTCTCCCTCACCGAAGCCATCGACCGGGACATCCTCGCCCGGTTCGAGATCGATGTGCTGGAGATCCGCCCGCCGGATCTGGGCGACGGCGGGAGCGAGGAGGAACGGCGCGGCCGGCGGCTCGCCGCCTTGCAGGCCGCGCTGGTCAAACACGCAGCCGAGACGGGCGTGCGGTCACTGATCAGCTTCCACCACCGCACCGTGGAAGCGATGGCCTTCGCGCGAGCTCTGCCGGGTACCGCGGCGCGGTTGCATGAGGAGGATCCGGCGACCTATCCGCGACGGGTGTGGGCGGACTGGCTGTGCGGAGAACACGAGCCACAGCGTCGGCGAGCCGTGCTGGGCCGGTTCGCCGACGGGGTTGATGAGCAGGGGTGGGAGACCGAGCTGGCGGTGCTGGCGAACGTACGCGTCCTGGGCGAAGGCGTGGACATCACCGGCCGCCGTGATGTCCACGGCGTCCTCTTCGCCGACGTACGCGGATCAGCCGTCGACATCGTCCAAGCCGTCGGACGGGCGCTACGCCAAAAACCCGGCCAGGGCAAGGTCGCACGGCTGATCGTGCCGGTCTTCCTGGAACCGGGCGAGGCGCCCGACGACATGCTCGCCTCCGCCTCCTACAAGCCGCTGGTGGCCGTGCTGCAGGGGCTGCGCAGCCACTCCGAGGCGGTCGTGGAGCAGCTCGCGGTCGCCACCGCGCCCAGCCGCGGCCGGCCCACCTCCGTCACCGACCTCGACCCCGCACACGGCAGCGGCGGTGGTGGCGGAGGCGAGGACAGGAGTGAGGGAGTCTCGCGGAAGGTGGTGCCGCTGCTGCGGTTCGCCACCCCCCGCGACCCCCACCTGGTCGCACAGTTCGTCCGCACCCGCGTCATCCGGCCCGAAACCCACCTCTGGCTGACCGGCCTCAACGCCCTACGGAAATGGCACCAGCAACAGAACGGAGACAGGGACGGGAACGAGGACCAGGACCACGAGCTCAAGGAGCACGACGACAAGCACGAGGAACACGGCCACGAGCACGGCGGGCGCGAGCACGAGCAGGGACAGGACAGCGTACGAGAACGCCAGGAGCACGGCGACCACCAGACCGCACCGCGGAAGCACAACGACGACAACAGCAACCACGAACACCACGACCACGGAAAGGACGAGGAAACCGGAAAGAGCCGCGCCGCCACCACGGCCCACACACCGGTAGCAGTACCGCTCGATGTCCGCGTCGGCACCTTCCCCCTCGGGCAGTGGATCAGCGAACAACGCCGCGCCTACCGCGCCGGAACACTGGCGACATGGCGGGTGGAGTTGCTGGAGGAAGCCGGCATGGTGTGGTCGGTGCCCGACGCCGCCTTCGAGGAAAACCTCGCCGCCGCCCGCGCCTACTACGCCGTGCACGGGACGCTGTGCGCACCCCGGACCGCCGTCGCACACGGCCGGCCCATCGGCCAGTGGCTCACCAACTGCCGCCGACCCCAAGGGCTGGGCAAAGACCCGGAGCGGGCGGCGCAGCGGGCCGCCCGGCTAGCGGAGATCGACCCCGACTGGAACCCCGCGGAGAAGGGCTGGACGGTCGACTGGCAGCGGCAGTACGCGGCCGTGCGGTCCTGCGTCGACGGCGGCGCCTCCCTGGAGGAGATCCGGCCCGGCGTCACCGTCGGCGGGGAGGATGTCGGACTGTGGCTGGCCCGGCAGCGCTCCCAGTGGGCGCGATTGGCCGACGGGCAGCGCGAGCGCCTGGAGGCGCTGGGCGTTCATCCGACCGCGGTAGCGCCGGGTCGTGAAGCCGGTGCCGGAGACCAGGCGGCGGGGACAGTAGTGGTGCCCGCCGGCGCTTCTGCCTGGGACCGCGCACTCGCCGCACTCCACCAATACCAAGCGCGGGAAGGACACACGCGGGTGCCCCGCAAATGGACCGAAACCATCCACGACCAAGCCGGGCACCAGCACCCCATCCGACTCGGAGTATGGATCAACAACCAACGCCAACGACGACACCGACTGGACGCCGAACACGCCGCCGTACTGGAGGAACTGGGGGTGTAGGACCTCCTGCCGGTATAAGGGCCGGGGCTCTCGCCGTCGGTCGCTGGGAGCGTGTACGGTCCAGCCGCCGGGAAGGGGGATCCATGGGGCGGATGCGAGTGCTGCTGCTGGACGCGGCTCCCGGGGAGCTGCTCGACCGTGAGCTGGAGCGTCTGCTCGGGCACGGTCTGGCCGTCACGCTGAACCTCCGGCGGGTGACCGACCCGGCGGGCGTGCGGGCGGCGTGGGCGGGCCGGGTGGCCTTCGCCGACTTCGACGCCTTCGACGAGTCGGTGCTTGTCGCCGAGACCGTCCGCGACGGGCTCGGTTACCACGCGCTCAAGTCCCGGGCCGGTGTCCCGCTGCGCGCCGCCTTCCTGGCGGCGGCGACCGGCCCGGCGGTGGCCAGCCGGCTGAGGGTGATCGGGCGGGCCGGGGCGGGCACCGACCACGTGGACCTGGCCGCCGCCGACCGCCACGGCGTGGCGGTCACCCACACCCCGGGCTCCAACGCGAACGCGGTCGCGGAGTTCGCCCTGGCCCAGCTGCTCGCCCTGACCCGGAACCTG